>CAZBRD010000015.1:0-116077 GCA_964494205.1 uncultured Phycisphaeraceae bacterium
TGAAGAACCAGACAAGTATTGAAAAGCACGGGCCCGCGAGACGCGACCTTAATTCGGCAAAACAATCTCGATTCGACTAGGCGATCCGTTCCACGCCGACGAGTCAAAATTTCCAGTGGTCGATGGATCCGTCGTGACATACACGGGGACAAGCGTCAATGCCTGGGGCTCCTGCGCGGGCTCCGGCCGCGTCGCAGTCACGCCGCACCAATTCCCTCCGCCACTAGTGGAACGACGACTCGCGCAATCCATGATCGCGACACCTAGCGCGCGCACACAACCCCCTGCGCAGCTGACACCACAAAAATAAGCGGGCATGGAGAATAGCTCGAGGACTCGCGCACTTTGCAACTCAATTCTCCATATTGCCGGAGCGGTCGCGGTAGCGTTCTATGCGGTAACGGATCGCGTCTCGCGAAATCCCGAGGATGCGCGCTGCCTGAGTCAGGTTATTGCCGGTTTGTTCCAGAGCAGCCATGATCGCTTCGTACTCGATATCGTCGAGGCGAGGTCCGGTTTCGGTGAATTCCAGCCGGATGCTTCGGTAGGCGGGTTTGGCCTCGTCCCCAGTCGATGGGGCTAATCTCACGGACTTGATGCTCAGATGGTTCGGCGTGATGAACGGTCCGTCAGCGATTAGCACGGCGCTTTCCACCGTGTGCATCAGCTCGCGCACGTTGCCGGGCCAGTCGTAGCGCATCAGCAGTGACGTCGCCGCTGGACTGAAACCCTGAACCTGCGAGCGAAATTGCGCCACAAATCGTCGCAGAAAACGGTCAACCAGGAGCGGGATGTCCTCACGCCGTTCGCGCAACGGCGGAACGGCAATGGAAATGACCTGAAGTCGGTGAAACAGGTCTTCACGAAATTCTCCGTCGGCGATCGCCTGAGCGAGGTTGCGATGAGTCGCGGCGATCACGTGTACGTTAATCGGTCGTTCGCGCACCGCCCCCACCGGGCGAATGATGCGGCGCTCCAGGACGCTGAGCAACTTCGCCTGTAGGGCGACCGGCATATGCCCGATCTCATCGAGAAAAACAGTGCCTCCGTCACTGATCTCGAAGAGACCTCGCTTCTCCGCGGAAGCGCCCGTAAATGCGCCTTTCGTGTGCCCGAACAACTCGGATTCAAAAAGCGCATCGGGAATGGCCGTACAGTTGACGTGAACGAATTGGGCGTTGCGTCGCGGACCAGCCATGTGAACCGCCCGCGCGATCAGGTCCTTTCCGGTCCCTGTCTCTCCAGTGATAAGGAGGCTTGGTGCGTGCGCGTTCTGAAGTGCGGGTGAACTTGCGATGCGCTCGATGACGGCTTTGAGTTGCTGCATCGCGGGGGATTCGCCGATCATCTCCCGTTGGGAACCGTCGACAAATTCCTTCCGCCGAAAGTAGGAGATCTCCGCCTGAGTAGACTGGCTCTTTCTCGCCCGGTCCACGATCAGACGCAATTCAGCGAGTTCGAGGGGTTTGTTGAGATAGTCGTCGGCGCCCGCCTTGATCGCGTCGACGGCTGTTCGCACGCCGCCGTGGGCGGTCATAAAGATTATGGCCGCACTGGTGGTGATTTGTCGGAGCTGTCGGAGCGTTTCCAGGCCATCCATGCCAGGCAGTCGAAAATCGAGCAGGATGATATCGGGCTCGGTGGTCCGTGCGAGGTGCAGGCCGTCCTCGCCGGTTATAGCGATCTGAGTTTCATGGCCTGAAAGAGCGAGCGCATCGGACACATTCCGCGCCAGAATAGGTTCGTCTTCGATGACAAGGATGCTAGCCAAGGATACACCTGCCTGCCTTTAAGCCAATGGTATGGGTTTGATCGACCGTGTTCGGCGTACCCTTGCAGTCAACGCCTTTCCGTACATTGTACTCAAAACGATGTTTCATTTGCACATCCACACAGAAGCGGTTTCGCGTCGCGCATTCGAGTGGGTCCGCAGTGCGTTTCATCGTAGAATCCGGCGTGAAGATCGGATGGGCACAAGCTCGATTCCCATTCGTTTCATTAGTCACACTCCTAGAAAAGGTGAGAAATGACTGACTATGTTGCCCGTGAATCAAACTCAGCCGACGCTCGCGTTTCCTTTGCACCACGGGCCACAATTGGTCCTGTTTTTTCAACAAGCGATTCAGGTCGAACATCGTGGTACTCAATCTATTTCGCGTTGGCCGGGTTTATCGTCGTCGTGCTCGCGGCCCACGCCTACATTTACTATCAGAGTCTGACCTCGTACGAACACGTCCTGCAGCAGACCGCGCGGATTCGCGATAAGCAACGATGGCTCGCACATCTGCGACTTGCAGTCGACGCATTGGACGCGACGGGGAAAGAAGTGCTCGACTCGAACGACTCGAAGGAGGCCACGGAGTTGCTGGAGAAACGATGGACGGAACTCACACAATTGATGACGCGTCGCAGACACTTCGACGCGGACCTCGCGGAGTTCGTCGGACACCTTCAGCTTATGGCGGAAAAGGAGAAGGAGGTCATCGACGGATTTGCCCTGGCGAACGATTCCAACGCCGACGCGGCGGAACAACATCAGTTGTGTCGGCAGACGGCGGGCAAGATGGCTGCCATAGATCGTCATCGGATTGACGCTACCGCTTCGCTGACGGAGCTGGAGCAACTGACCACGGCCCGCGTCGGGAGCCTGCTGCATGAACACGGCCAGCGACTGCGCGTCTACTCCTGGATTGGTCGACTTTTTAGTCTGCTTGCGTTCGGCATTCTGGTCGGACTGATGTGGTACGGTCGTCGGTTGCTGCGGGTTCAGGCGGATATATTGACGACTCGTCAGTCGGCGCTTTGGGAGCGACGCGAGCGACTGGCTGCGGTCGGCGAACTTTGTTCGTCGGTGGCGCACGGGATTCGTAATCCTCTGACGTCGATTTCGACGTCGGCCCAGTTGATCCTCGAAACCGAAGCGCTCAACGCGAAATCGACCCGCCGAATCGAGGATATACTCACGGAGTGCCGCCGGCTTGGCGGTCGTGTGACGCACCTGCTGCAGTTCGCGGCTGAACCCGGAGAACGCGTGCAGGAGTACCCGTTTCAGAACGCACTGGATCGCGCGGTGGATGAGATGCGTTCGCGTCTGGAGCGAGCGGGGATTGCGATATCGTGCCGGTGGTCTCGCGAGCTCTCGGTCGTTCGCGGCGATCCGGAGCGGATGGTGCTGGCCATTTTGGAGATCCTCACCAACGCACTCGACAACCTCAAAACGGAGGGGAGCATTGAACTGACTTGTGCTCGCGATCCATCGGCGCCGCAGGTCGTCGTGTTTGACTATGTCGACAACGGACCGGGCATCAGAATCGAGAATCGAACGCACGTCTTTGACCTGTTTTTCAGCACGAAACCCGGGGGCACGGGCATCGGTCTCGCGACGGCCCGCCGCGCCGCGGAACTTCACGGCGGAGAATTGATCATCGTCGAGCATGATGGACCGGGGTTGCACTTGCGCATGCGATTGCCGATCGCCGCGCCGCCCGCGGAATGAAACAGTCCATTGGATGGGGCTGGTCATCGGCATCAATCAATGTATCCAAGATCGCGAAGGCGCTGCACCACGCATTCCTCGACTTCGACTTCCCGGGGCGGCGATGCGTCCAGCGGTGGATAGCGATCTTTCCACGCTTCGAGCGAAGCAGCCAATCGATATTCAACGGTACGACCTGCCTCGGTGTCATGGAGATTGTTGCGCTCGAGCGCGTCGTTGGAAAGATCATACAAAGCGAGGAAGGCGCGACGATTCGAAAGCGGGTTGGCTTCTGGTGCGGCGTCGGACTCGTCGTCTTGCGCCGGATCAACTACCGTAACCTCATGAAGCTTCCAGTCGTCAATTCGGATGGTGCGTGTCGTTCTGTTGCGGATTACCAGCTCGGAGACGACGGGCGAGCGCAGACTGGCAGGGTTTGTCAGATCGCGCCCGAGTAACGATGACTCCAGGTCGGCGAGTTTGAGCACAGTTGGTGCGAGGTCGACGTGGCTGACGGGATATTCGATGCGGACACCGCTGGGAGCGCTCGGAACGCGCGCGATCAATGGTACGCGGATTAGTTCCTGAAAAAGCGTGTGGCCGTGCCCGATCGATCCGTGGTCGAGAAATTCTTCACCGTGGTCGCTAGTAACGAATATGGCGGTGTCGGTGTCGAGGTCGAACCGTCGCAGCATCTTGAGGATGCCACGCAGTTTTCCGTCCAGGCGGCGAACCGATGCGTCGTAAAGGACTCTGATGTCGTCAACCTCCTGTTGGGTTAACGAGGATTCGCTGCGATGAAGCGACTTTCTCAGTCGCCCGAAGTCGCGCGCGCTTAGCTCGGCAAAGGGATTGGTGTCGCGGTTGCCGCCGAACAGTTGCACGTGACGGCGGCGCGGCTTGTAAGGCCAGTGTGCTTCGAGAAAGTGCAAATATGCAAACCAGGGCTCAAATGGCGCTTCGGTTAACCACTGTTCGAATGATGTGATTAACGCGTCTGCTTTTCCGGCGTTGGCCGTGTAATGCGAGAACCCTCGATTCAGCCCCGAATGGTCGTCCAATTGCACGTTGTTCACGAAACCACCGCAGCGGAAACCTGCGTCGGACAGGTACTGAGGTAGGGTCATGGCGCGATCGGAAAGTACGTCGGACGTGGCGCGATCGCGTAACTTGCTGCGCTTGAGACCACGGACCGCGCCATGCTCGCGCGGATAGAGACCGGTCAGGAGCGATGAAACGGACGGCTTCGTCCAGGAGGAAACGCTGTGCGCGTTCGTCCAGCAGATGCCCGATTCGGCGAGCTCATCCAACGTGGGCGTCGTTTCCCGATGATAGCCGTAGGTCGAGACGTGATCGGCCCTTAGGCAATCGATGACGATCAACAGGAAGTGCTTAATCATGCCGTTGCTCTACGAGTCATTGGGGAGCCCTCGCTCGCCGCCCGCGAGCATCGTTTCCGCGTCGGACCATAGTCGATGCACGATTTCCGCGGGCAAACTGCGGGCCAAATGCAACGCACCCAGTCGTGCCAACGCAGCCGGCAGATAGAAGTGCAGGCGTTCCGCATTTACGCGACCGCCGTTCTTGCGGTAGGCGGCCAGGCAAGGCTCGGCCAATTCGGCGCAACTCTTCGACGCACCCTTGCGTAATTCCTCAAGCACCAGATGTGCGAGCAGAGTGGCGAGATCGACTTCCGCGTGTCCGGCGGCCAGGGTGTCCCAATCCGTGATCCAGAGATTCGATTCGGTTCGCAGGAGCTGGGCCAGGTGAAAGTCGCGGTGCAAGACGACCGAATCACCGTCTGTCAAGTTTGAATGATAGTCGGCCAGTCTATCCACCAACCGGTCCAGCGTGGAGCGATCGCGATCGTCGGCGGAGACCGCCGCTAGACCGGTCCGCCAGCGAGCGACGGTGTCGAGTTCATCGGCGAGCGTGTGAACCGGAAGTGAAGATAATAGGGTTGTGCGATGAATCGCGGCCAGGGCTTCGCACACGTTGTCAACGGACGCAAGAAAATCCACGGGGTGTGGTTGTTGCGCGATTTCCTCGAACACGGCGATGCGTTCACTCTGTCCGAACGCGATGAGTCGCGGTACGCGCACGCGATCGTTGGTGCAGGCGGCGACCTGCCGAGCGAGCTCTTCTCTGCCCGCCAGAACGCTCTCTTTAGGCGGGCGGCGGAAGTGCTTGATGAATACGCCCGTTTCACGGCCATTCTCACTGAACCTTGCGCGAATGACGCAGCGCTTTCCGGTGCGGTAACCAACCAGACGGGTTGTCAAATCGGTTGTTGGATTTGGGTGGCACGAGCACGTTGCGGTCGTGGAGCTGTAGCGAGCTGACAAATGGTGATCGTTGCGATCGTCACTTTGACCGTGGGAACAACGAAGCAGAGTCAGGAATGGGTCGACGTGTTCGACATCGAACGAACTCGCTAGTTTGTCGCCGCCATGATTCCAGAGTGATTCAATCGCCGGAAGATGGCTGTCCAATTCCGGCGAGAGGCACCAGATGTTTAGGCGCTCGCTTTGTCCTCGGAAACCGGTAATCCACCCGTCTGGAGAGAGTTCCACGATCGTCGAAACGGCCAAGGGCGGCGCGGAACCGACGCCGCCCTGTAGGAGTGCGTATCGATCCCGCCCGTTCGCCCGCAGTTTGACCCGTAATTCAAAAGTGATGCCGCGATCGCGGCTTACCCACACACGAGCGGGAACGACATCCTCAACCTCCAGGTGCTGCGGCCAATCGGCGGATTCGCGAAGGAAATCGATCAACTCGTGTCGACGCGGCAACACGGGGTGCTCGCAATCGCACTCGGTTCGTGGAACGGTCGCTGGGCAATTTGTCGTCGTCATGGATGGCATTTCGAGCATGGGGCCAGTCCGGAGCTGAGCGCCTTGTCGCGGCTAGGGAAACTCAGGGCGCGATCCGCGGGCATTTTTGCGACGACTTCGCAGGCGGGGCGGTGGAACGCGCCGTACTTCGGGTCCGCCGGATAGGACGACTCGTTGGAGTCGACGCGATGTTTCCAGAGCCCTCGGTTCTTTTTTCTTGCTTCGGCCTGAGCGGCTAACAGTTGTTTTTCAAATCTGTTCATCGTTGGAGTAATGCGGACATAGGCAAGCCCTTCGCTGACCAGCGTTTCGTTGACGAAGCCGTCATCGGTAAAGACGTAGGCGAGTCTGCGACCCTCCTCGTCGCGATCCTCGCTATCGAATCGCAGGCGAATGCGCTTGCCCTCGACGAGCAACGCGTTTCGCTTGCGGGATTCCTCATAATAAGGCTCACCGGGGTATGGGGCGCGAATGCCCGCATAGACAAGGTATTCATCCTCCGGTTTGTCGACATCGAGCTTGATCTTGTGACCGCTCACGATGCGCTTGACGTCGGCGAACAGGCCGCGCTCTTCGGCGTTGGGCCTGAAATCGCCAGTGGGTGATCGAAAGGCGAACACGATGCAGATCGTAATCAGGGCGATCAATCCCGATACGATCACCGCGGCGCGCTTGTTGACGTCTTCGAATACGCGGGCCAGCATCTCATTCCCCCCTGTTCAGCAGATCCCAGATTTCTTCAATCGCGGCGTTGTCTTTCGGCGTGAAGGGTCGCGTGAGGTCATTGTCCGTGAGTTTTCCGTTGTCCTTCACCCATTTCACATGGCCGTCAGCGTAGACCGCGTTCACTCCTGTCTTGTGTGACGTCTTGATGACGTCGGGGTAGTGCAGAATGTCCGCGAAGATCGCGGGGGATCCGCGGAATTGGGATAGGGATTTTCCGCTCAGGTGGTATCGGCGGGCATACCCTGCGCGCGTGTCGAGCAAGGGCTGATGGGGCCATGGGTTCTCCGATGTGGCGAAGCTGTGGAACGGGTCGAGTTGAAATGGGCAGAAGAGGATCGACACGTCTTCAAGGTAAGCGCCCTTGCGAACAAGCGGACCGAAATTCTCCTCAAAGTCGCGACCGTCGAAAATCAAATAGTTGTATTGCCAAGATCCGTCGTCTTCATCGTTGTTCAAATTGGGAAAGCGATGGTAGTCGTTGAGGTACACGGTCTGCGCGAGCATGATAGATCGCAGATTCGTTCGGCACAGCGTTTCCTTGGCCTGATCGCGGGCGCGCCTCATTGAGGGCAACAGGATAGCGACCAGCAATGAGATGATGGCAATAACGACCAGCAGTTCGATTAGCGTGAACGCGTGGAAAAATACGCCCCTGGTCCGAGTGGTCGAAATGCGAAATCGTTTCATCTCCAGCCTCCTGTTCCCGCCAGCCGAAGATCCGACTCAATGTGTTCGAGACATGCCTGCGCAAAGGTCATCCAGCCCGGGCGAAGGTGACGCAAGAGCCCGCGAGCCACTTCCCAGCGGGCAACCGAGGCATAGACATGGAAGCGCCGAATGTCGAGATTCTTCGGGTTCTGGAGCAGCCACGTTTGAAGCACCGCGTTTCGCCATTGACGCGATTCCTCAGGCGCGACAAATAGATCTGGTCGACGACCGAGCATCTCAAGCTGGGCGGCGAGGTTGGCGACGTCGATGAGCGCGTCCCCACGCGCCATACGGTCTAAGTCAAAAAGAGTGAACCGGTCCTTTTTAATGGCCAGCTGATTCCAATGGAAATCGTTGTGCAACGTCACGGGGCTCGTTGTCTCGTCAAGACTGCTCAACTCCGATACGCATTGCGCCGCGATTCTTCGGATCGGTTCTATTAGTTCTGGCGCAGCCAACGACAGATCGCGCGCGGCGAAGGAGATTTTTCGGGCCAAATGCTCGTGGGTCATCAGTTCCAGATTAGAAAGGCTTGCGGCGCGGAACGATTGTAGCCGTTGCAATACTTCGCCCATGACAACGGACGGTTCCTGCTGGCGCAGGGTTTCGATCAGCGTCGCGCCGCGGATCCACTCCACACCCAGAAGGCCTCGATCGCTGGAGTGACCAACCAATTCGGGAATGCGAAACGCCGCCTGCCCCGCATTCTTCATCGCAGCGAATTCACGGTGGCGCTGTACGAGCCTCTCGCAGGTTGAGGATCGGCAGGCGCGGACTGCCAATCGCCGAATCTCGTCGTCGGTGGAACCGTTTGAATTCCAAACCGCACGCAGGCGCACCACCCACTTTTGTTCGGGAACGTACCGAACCATGAGGCGCTGCATTGACGCGGCTTCGAATCTGTCGTCGTTCCCCGATTGCATGAGCCAGTCTCTCCACTGGTGCATGCCGTGGATTCGACCGGCGGCTTGGCGCAATCCCCTGAGTCGTCGATCGTTTGGAAACCCGTAGATCTCGACCGGGCTGCCGTCGATCGACAGCAAGTCGCCACGACGAGACAAAGGCAAACGGACCGGACTGTGGAAGTACACGATCCGGCCTTCCGGCCAATAGCGGCTGGGGTCCGTGGCGGGGTCGGTGAGCAGTACGTAGGCGACTCGGAGGTGTCGTTGCGGGTGGTAGAGCGCCTCGATCATACGCGCGGAGCGCCACGAAAAGCGCGTGGGCTCGTCGACCCGCGACCATTGCGATTGACAGCCGGCGAGCACCGCATCGGGGTCGAGCAAGGCGGCAAACGCCGGAATCACCGTCTCATGCGGAATCTGGGCCACGGTGGTCAACATGCCAGACGCTCCGTTCGGTCACCGGTTCGCTCCGTTCGGCCGTGGGCGTGCCACATGGCGGCGTAATCGCCGTCGAGTTCGACAAGTGCCTGATGCGTGCCCGATTCAGCGATGCGACCACGGTTGAGAAACAGGATTCGATCGAAACGCTCCATCTCACGCAGGCGGTGGCAGATGACGATCGTGGTCGCAGGGTTGGTCGGTGAGAGCCACGCCTCTTCGACCTGCTTGCGGGTTACGGCGTCGAGCCCGGTGGCGGGCTCGTCGAGCAAAAGGATGCGCGGTTTGTGGAGCAGTGCACGGGCGAGTGCCAGACGTTGTCGCTCGCCGCCGGAGAGAGTCATGCCTTTCTGGCCAAGCACCGTGTCGTATCCGGTCGGCCACCGATCGATGAACACATCGGCAGCGACCCGTCGGGCGACCTCGCGAACGGCGTCGTAGTCGGCGTCGGGATGCCCCAAGGTGATGTTCTCGCGAACAGACATGCCAAACAGCACGGCGTCCTGATGGGCCCAGCCGATGCAGCGGCGAAGGCTCGCAAGCGTGATGTCACGAATGTCCCGATCATCTACGCGGATGCAGCCTTCGCGCGGGTCGTAAAACCGGAGCAGGAGCTTGGCGAGGGTTGATTTGCCCGCGCCGGTGTGGCCGACGACCGCAACGCGCTCGCCGGCTTTAACGCGGAATGACACATCAACCAGTGCCGGAACGTCCGCCTGGTACTCGAAGCTCACGTGATCAAACTCGACGTCGCCGCGCACTTCGACCAACGGTACGGCGGTTGGTGCGTCCTCGATGGCGGGCCGCCATGAGAACACTTCCACGACGCGCTCGCCGCAGGTGGTCGCTTTCGCAAGTGTGCCAACGGTCTTGCCCAGTTGCCGCATGGGTCGATTCATGCCGCGCAGGTAGGCCATGAACACGAGCAGGTCACCGGCGGAGATTGATCCGGCGATGACGAAGCGCACGCCGAGATAGAGTATGACGCAGGTTGAAGCCGCAGCCGCGATGGAGATAACCCGATACAAACGCGATTCAAGCCGCGTGGTCTTCACGCCGGCGCGGGTGGAACTGCGGTTGTTGCGCGCAAAACGCTTCTGCTCGATGGCTTCGCGGTTAAAGGCCTGGATGATCGACATCGCGCCGATGACGTCGTGTGCGATGTCTGCGACGGCGCTCTCCTTTTCGCGTTGCTCTTTGGATGCGTGGCGGATTTTTCGGGAGATTCGCCAACCGGTCCAGAACACGACGGGAATGGTGGCAAAACCGACCAGCGCGAGCGTCGGACTGAGCCAGAGGAGCGCGAGCACTGTGGCGATCAGCATTGACCCGTTCTGGACGAGCGTGACCGTGGTGTCGACGAGCATTTGGCGGAGTATCTGAACGTCACCAGTGAGGCGACTTTGCAATTCGCCCGATCCGCGGCGTTCGAAAATCGAGGGAGGCAGCGTCTGCAAGTGGGCGAACAGATCGCGACGGATCATCCCCACCAGTCGAGTGCCGGCGGAGGCAAGGTTTACATCGCGCGCGTGCGAGCAGAAAGCTTCGGCAAGCGCGATGATCAGGATGGCGACGCACGACCAGAGTAACAGCCCGCCGGGCGAGGACTCGGCAAGACGCACGACACGAGTCAACAGCGATTCGGGGTCGGGTCGAGATGAACCGGGCATCAAGAGGAAGTCGAAGATCACCTTAACGGGCCAGGGAGTGGCGAGGGTGGCGAACATCGCACCGATCGAAGCGACAAGGGCGAAAATAATTGCGGTCGACTCGCTACGAAGGTAATGCGCGAACCGCCGCCAGATCGCGCTGGTATCCTGCAGGTCGAGCTTGCCTCGTTGGGTTTTGATTTTCGGAAGGGCCACGGTCATGCTCTCGCCATCCGGCTGACCTGCTGCCGGGCGATCGCAGGTTCAATCGGTTCCGACTTTCGCTCTGCATGTGGTTCCAGTTGTTCAGTGAACCATTGTCGCATGACGCAGACGTTTTGCGTCACGTCGAAACGCTGCTCGGCCAACGCACGCCCCGCCACGGCCAATCGACGGGCCAAATCCGGTTCTTCAAACACGCGACGAATGGATCGCGCGAGGGACTCGACGTTTTCCGGTTCGACCAGCAGACCGCTGACCTCGTGTTCGAGAATTTCAGGGACGCCACTGAGCGACGTGCTGATGCACGGGCAGCCGCAACCGAGTGCTTCCAGAAGCACTGTGGGAAGCGCGTCGACGTTTCCGTCCTTCGCCTGCACGCAGGGCAGCACGAAACATGACGATCGCTGCATCGCATCACGCACCGCGTCCTGCGTAAGCGCACCGGCGAAACGGACTTGCCCGTTCAATTTGAGCTGTTTGCATTCGTCCTCAAGGGACTTTCTCTCCCGTCCGTCGCCGACGATGGTGCAGTTGACGTTGAGGCCCTGATCGCGGAGCAAGCCGACTGCGCGAATGAGATATCGAAAACCCTTCTTCTCAATCAGGCGACCCACGGTGAGGATGGATTTGGGCTCGCGCGACCTTCCCTCATCGCGAAAACGCGATAGGTCCACGCCGTTGTAATTCATTCGAATTCGCGAAGGAATCACGTCGCGGAGGGTGTTTACAAGGTATTGCCGATTCGACTCGCACACCGTGACGGTGAAGGCCGACTCATTGATTTTCTCAGTCAGCAGTTTCTTGTCCACGTTGTCGCGAAAGATGTCGAAAGCGTGGAGCGTGAGGCTGTACGGCGGACCACCGAGGCGCCGCGCGAGCATCGCGACGCTCGCCTCTTCCGTGCCGAAATGTACGTGTAGATGGCCGATGCGCCGTTTGGCGGCCCATCGAACGACGTGGTACGCCTGCAGCCACTCGATCCAGCCGATGCTCTGCCGACCGGCTGTGGCGACAAGGTTCCTGGTGTAACGAGCGGGGGCTTCACGCAGCAACTCCCATTGACCCCTCCAATGGCCGGAATCGGATTCGAAGATCGTCTCCGGAAAATAATCCGTTTGGGTCTTCACGCGCGAGAAGGACTCATGGAACAAACCCTCGTTGGGTTTGCGCAGGGAACCAATCGCAAGATTGGCGCCTTGCTGTTCCAGCTCGAGAATCTCGTTGACGATGAACGTCTGACTGAAGCGCGGGTACATGCGCAGCAGATAGCCCAGCCGTGAGCGTGCGGGTTTGGATGGCTGACGGTCGGAACTCACGCATGTGCCCTCGCCAAGGCCTCTGGTTTTGCAAGATCAGGAGAAGCATTCAGGCAAGGTCGGCGCGGTTTGATCAACCGACGGGCCAAGGACTCCGTAGCTCGTGCCGCCTGTGACCAGGTATAGCGGTCCCGAGCGATTTCCTTCGCCTTTTCGCCCATCTGCTCCCGCAAGGATTGCGATTGCAGTGCGGTGCTCAGCTTCGCCGCTAGGTCTTGCGGGTCGTCGGGCTCGCAGAGGAATCCGGTCGTTCCATCGTCGATCACTTCGCCGATCTGTCCCAGTCGCGAGGCCACAATGCAGCGACCGGCGGCCATGTACTCGAAGAGTTTGATGGGTGAAAAGTAGAACTTCTCGACAGTTCGAAACGGCGCAACGGCGATATCCATCGCGCCTAGCAGGGTCGGGATTTCGGCGTGATCCACGCCTCCGGTGAAGCGAACGCGATCTTTCAGGCCAAGCTGTTCGGCGGTCTCCCTTAGTTCCTGCTCCGCCGGTCCGGTGCCGACGATCAGTAGTTGCACGTCTGAATCATTTGCTGCGATCGCTTCAAAGGCTTGAAGCAAAACGTCACACCCGTGCCAGCGTTTCAAACTCCCGGCGAAACCGATCGTGGGTCCGTCAGCCAACCCATGGCGTGCGCGGCAGGCATGCCTTGTAGGAATACTCGAGAAAGCGTGCGTATCGAATCCATTGGGAACCACTTCGATTTTCGAGGAATCGACACCGTTGGTCGCCAGTTCGTTCTTTAGCTGTGCTGAGACCGCAATGACGCCGTCGGCTTCACGCAGGACGCGCGCCTCGACGTCGGCGGCGAGCGAGGCGTGATGCACCGAACGGTAGGTGCTTGCTTCGCGCGTGAGCGGTGCGTTCACTTCCAGCAATAGCGGAACGCCCAGCTCACGCGCGAAGTCAACACCCAAATGACCCATCAGGCTCTGTCTCTCGATGATGACATCGGGAGGAGACGATTTAAGCGCGCCCAATCCGTTGCGAAAAACGCTAGCGTTAAACAACAGCGAGCGTAATTCAGCGGCGGGGGCGGGATCCATTTCACGATCGACCAGCCAGCGATGCAGCGTTTGACCGGTGGTTTCAACCGCAGTCCGTTCCTGCGCGAGAATCGGCTGCAGTTCGGGGTGCTCGTTGCCGCCCGAGCGGGCGCACATCAACTCGACCTGGTTACCCAGTGCTCGCAGGGCATTGGTGATCGAGCGAAGGTGGATGGACGCCCCTTTCACTCCGTCGGGCGAAATGCCGAAATCACTGCACACATACAGAATTCGCACAGGTGCGTCCCCCCTGGCTCAACATGCCAAACCGTTCCGTAACACGCTCGAGACCGCCAAGATCAAGTTCGTGTGTCGTCGGCGCGTCCGCTTCCACAAACATAGACGCGACATCGCCCGCGAGTGACGCCGCTGTAAGTTGAGCAGGGTCAGCCATCCGAACCGCACCGCGCGATTGCCACAAATCAGCGCGAATGATCTGCTCAAGGCGTGGTTGCGTACGCGGAACGACCAGGCAACGCTTGTGTTCCTGAGCCAGCGCAACCATTGTGTTGTATCCCCCCATCGTTACCACCAATGACGACTCACGGATTCGACACGAAACGCACGGTTCAAAGTCTTCCCACGCGACGCCTTCGATGCGAGCCGTCTTCTCACGCAACCGCTGAGCAGCGTCCGCTGGCAAATCCGGACCGCCAACGATTAACGATCGACCGCCCATAGCCGCAATCGTGTGAGCGGCTTCATCAAGGTACGTATTGATAAGGGATTCACCATCGGTACCACCGCCGACCGTCACCAGCACCATCGGTGCGCCTGATGTCGCCGCCTTGGTGTGCTGGCATGTAGGCCTCGCGACGTACCCCATGAAACGGGTTTTCTCCGCCACTTGATCGGGGAGCCGATATTCTCGAATTACATCAAAAACGTCGCGCGAACCATAAACCCAGATCTCGTCGAAGCTGTTTTCCAGCATCGGTACGACGCCCAGACGATTCCATTGCTCTACCGTCTGTTCGCCCGAATCCTCAACGTCCCTCATGCCGAAAACGATGCGTGTTTCGGGTCGGTTCTTGCGAACCCAGCGAATGGAGTCAACCATTTCTCGACAGACGCCCAAGGGAGCTTTGTCGATCAACAATACGCCCGGTTCGAAATGCCTGATGGCTGCCTGAAGGAGCGCTTTGCGACAATTAATAACTTCTGCGGGACTGACATCCAGAAACTTTCCTCCGTATTGCTTGTTGGTGGTTTTGGTCAACGCAGGGAGCTTAACATAGTCAACCCTGGGTATTGGACCGAACAAGGCGGCGTATGGGGTTCCGGTCGCGATGAGGCAGGTCGCGGAATCGAAGGCGCCGGTAATACCGCCGCATATGGTTAAGGTGCGTGAGAGATGTCCGATGCCCACACTGTCATGACAGTAGGCGAACACCCGATGTTCATGATGGATGTTAAGTCTCACAGCGGTCTTTCGAGGGAATTACATTGGATCAGGCTCGGCGAGCGCATGAACCCGTGCCCGGAGGCCACCGCGAAAAGGCAACGACTGGCTGCCCATGCATGATCACTTAGGCTACTTCTCATGTATTTGATCACGCGATTTGGGTCCTTCGGAGCTTCGGTTCAAACTCGTTCAATACCACACGAACTTAACGAATGTCGTGCCATAGAGCACCGTTTCGATAGCAACACCTGTACCATTCGGTTACATACATTTTCAGTTTCATTATTAACGCTTCCATTACTTTTATTCTATTGCGCGGCTGTATCGGTCAACGCTTCATCGGGGAAGTTCAGCTTTCGAGAGTATTCACGCGAAAGTTACCCATATTACGCGAGGCTACTCGCGTTTCTGTTTGAAATCTGCGCATCATTGATTTATCGCCTTGGGATTATGATTGCGAAGATAAGAGTGATCGCACGGCCGAAAAGTCTAGCTCATTAATCCGTTGTTGATCCACTCCCATCTCAAACCGCCATCCAGTCAAAGGCTGGAACAACACACTCGAATTGAATGTAACTGATTTCAAATAAATAAGTTAAAGTATGTCGCAGGATTGACTGAACGTTCTGTTAGTTCGTGCATTGCGACCAACCTCAAAGCAATTCCTGTTGAGTTGTTGTTCCCGGGACGAACTAGTTTGCCGGTCGGACGGACTGGCACGACGATTGCTCTCCAAACAACTTCACTGGATCGGCAACGTCTGATTTCCGGTTGGGTATTGATTGCTTTCCGAAACATGACGGTCGACGGTGAGTATTCATTGAGGAAGTTAACTTCAAGCACATCTTTGTGGCGGCGCGATGGATGCTCTGTCATGAGATAAGCATTTGAGTGAGGGAAAGATGCTGAAGTACGAAACCATGCGCGGTCTTCGAATCTGGCTGATTGTTTCGGTTATTGCACTGGCGGTTCGAACAGAAACTAGCCACGCACAGTTGCCGGATCATCCCGTCATCACTGAAGTGTATACGGACGCCATTGGCCTTAACGACGGTCCCGTGGCACGAGACCCGTCCAGCACGAACCAAGAGTACATCGAGATTTATCTGCCTACTTCTGCAAGCTTGAATCCGCTGTTCAACAAAGACTCACTGCGGCTTACATTTTACGAAGTTGAGGGCGACACCGACAGTTCCGGAGTCAATCTGATCAACTATCGGTTTGACCTGCCGACCTTTGACCTTGATTTGAGCAACGGCATCACGGCGGGTGCGATCGCAAGACCGCCCAGCGGGGTGGTTGTGCTTGGTTGGGTTGACTACGTGGGCAATCCGCCGACCGGTCTCGCGGGAACTCCGGCCACGCGCGTCGCGCTGATTAACGGCGGTATCACGTCGACCGATGGAACATTCATTTTCATCGCGATTAACGGAAGTCATTTCACCGGAACCACTAACTTCCCGGTGGTGGCGGCGGAAAATCTGATCGACTTGCCGAGCGAAGCAAGCTCAGGCGTGATTCAAAACGGTTCCGGCGCGTATCTGCTTGTGAATCGCGACCGTCCGGGGTACGTGCAACTGTGCGACGATCAACACGCGGGCGACTGCGCATCCGGTGCGTTCCCCGATCTTCCAACGCAAGGTAGCCTGCTCGATACAGGCTGTCTGCACGATGCCTTTGGGGCGAACGACGACGCCAATTTCGACGTGCTTGATCAACCCTTGCCCGATGGTGACGGTATCGACCTCGGAGAATCGTTGCCGCCCGCTGGCGCCTTCAGCTTGCTTGCATGCCAGGTTCCGGAGAACACCATTACGCAACCAGATCCGGGCGCAGCCAACGGATACGCTCGTCGATATCTGAATGCGCCGAAAACGACCGAGACGGTGGCGGCTGACAACCCGGTCACCGATGCGCAAGTGTCATACCGTCATGTTCGCAACAACGGTCCTTTTTTTCCGACCCCGGGCGTGGCGCACCTGACGACATCGCCGCCTGATCTTGGCGTGGCGCTGGCTGCAGAACAGAATTTCGACGTCCTCGCGCAAACGACGGGTCGTCCAGGCATACTCTCAGCCAATACGGGCGGAAACTTCCCGATCAACATGAGTGCGACCGGGGGGCCTTCGAGTAACCCGGCAGTCGCCAGTTTTGGTTCGGGATCGCCCGGCAACAGTGTTCAAGGGCAGACCATCAGCCTGCCCACAATTTCGATCACGCCAGCGGGCGCGGCGGCACATCTTTCGACCGCAAACACAACGGTTACCGTCACAGCCGCGAACACCAACAGCGGCGATCCTCCGGTCGTGTCGACGATGAAGACCACGACCGCCACGGCCACTGTGCTCAAACCTACCACCGGAAAGAACGCTGCCAGCACGCCTTTTCAAACGACCGTGTTCGTGGCTGTGCTGCCGATCTACTCAAGCCCCGTCGTGACCAATGAGTTTCGTTCGAGCAGTCTGGGTACATACCTGGCGTCGCTCCCTGACATAACCGCGGTTCAATCCATCGGGAATGGGCCCGTGCTGATTAACCCGGCCACGAATCTCAGTAGTGGGGCGGTGACTCCGGGGATGATCGATGGTTTTCCGAACGTCGGCGAGGAGTGTACGACGTGGCGTAACGATCCCGGTCCGCCGGGGCGACTCTCGTTTCCTCAGACAATCGTACAGTCGGCGGAGAACACGCTTGACCCGGACGTATACCTTGACAGCATCGGCGTATGCGGGATCAACACCGTCATCAAAGCTAATCGTCACAACATCGTGGACACCGAAACGGTCAACGGCGGATACACGCCGAGCGAACCGCTGTTCTTCGTTGACGACATTGGCGCGTTTGGGGCTTTGCGAACCGGGTTGGCCAACGCAACCACAACGCGTACTTTTGAGATTGCCGTTGTCGACACCAACGTGCGCTCGGACGGCAGCGTCGAGTCAGCGAAGACCGACGACTTCGGTCTGGCGATTGAGGTGGCTGCGACTGCAGTCGGTTCGCCCATTCTGCCGGGTGAGTTTGTATTCCTGAGTTTCACCGGCGGATTTCAGGGTGCGGACATCGATCCAAGGCTGGATCAGACCACCGCGCTGCTTTACGTGTACCTGCTGGACCTCGACAACCTGAATGAAATGCTGGGCATCACCCAAGTTGAAGCCATCTACGAGATCGACGGCGCGGCGAGCGGCGAGATCGACGTCATCGAGGTGTTCAGCCTTGGCACGACCGTGAATTGTGCTGATGGGGACGGCGACGGATACGGCGTGGGAGCGGGTTGCCTGGGACCGGACTGCGATGACGGCAACAACTCGATTCATCCGGGATTCCTTGAGGTCTGCGACGATACAGTTGACAACGACTGCGATCTGGCGACCGATTGCATGGATAGCAGCTGTACCGGTCATCCCGCGTGCCCAGCTTGCGGTAACACCAATTGCGAGAGCGGCGAAACTTCCTGCAACTGCTCGGCAGATTGCGGTCCACCTGTTGGTGCTGAAGTCGTCAACGCGACTTGCTTGGACGGCATCGACAACGATTGCGACGGATTCACTGACTGTGCGGACTCGGACTGCGCCGCGCAGGTTGGGTGTAATTGCGCTAACGATTTTGCTTGCCTCGACAACAACGTTTGCACATGTGATCGGTGTACAGCCGGGTCGTGCCAGACGCTGAACGTGGAGTTCGGCAACGTCAATTGTTCATTGGCTCAGACTCCGAACCTTGACGATATTCTGTGCGTACTTTCCGGATTCTCCAATTTCGCCAACTGCCCCAATGGTGACCTCGCGCCGACCACCGGGCCGCTCGCGTGTCAGGGGAATGACCTGATTAATCTCGATGACATTCTCGCGGTGCTCGGTGCGTTTGCTGGGCAAGATCCGTGCGGGTGCGTGCCCTAATTCTCTCGGCATGCGTGTGTACGGGTTTCGCGCAGTCTAGTTGACGCCTAGCCGCGTTGCTCCGTCCGAGGCTCCAAAGGAGCCGGTACGAGTGACTTAACCCCGGTTCAACGGCACGAAACTATTCGATTCTCTGGGAGGAATTACAGAATTCCCCCCCTCCCAAAAGGAAATTGAGTGCTGCTCAACAGTATTTCACCAGCGATAGACTACGCACCGTGCCATTGTCGAAGTTGCATTGCCTGGACAACGGCCGTCGGCGCGAGGTGATCGAGGTATCGAGCAGTCGTTGTGATATTCGTATGCCCGAGTTGGCGCGAGATGATGGCAATGTCGACTCCTTCGGCCCGAAGTTGAGCGGCGTGGGTGTGACGAAAGCCGTGAGCGTGGACGCGCTTTTCGATTCCGGCTTTGGAGGCTAGGCGCTTAAGCATCACGCGAACGTAGGACGCCGACATTGATTGGCCATCGAGCGTGCAGAAGACTGATTGTCGCCCGTTGACGCCAAGCGTTAGTCGCTTGTCGAGCCATCGTTGAACGATGCCTGCTGCGCCAGGGTCAATACCGATTGTTCGTGATCGACCGCCCTTTCCATTTAGGACGCGTATGCTGCCCTTCTCCAACTCCAAGTCTTTCGGGTAAAGCGATAGCGCTTCGTTGATGCGAAGGCCTGAGCGATAGAGCAATGCAATCTACGCGCGGTTACGGATGCCCGTTGGTGCTCGGTGACTACAAGCACGCATGAGCTTCGCGACTTCGTCGTCAGTCAGCACTTCCGGAGGAAGACGGCGCGGATTGCCCGCTGTCTTTTTCTTCCTTCGACGTTGACCCCCATGCTCCACTTCGTCGGTTGATTTATTACGTACATAGATCGACCCATTGAACATGCATTCCTCCCTTTGAAAACCAGCCTCCAATCGGAGCTCTTCGCGAGTGTCACGTCGTGACACTCAGTTACGCTTTTCCTGCAAAGCGTAACTGAGTGCTACCTCGGTGTGGCCAGACAGGGAAGAACGTAACTCTATGCAGAAGATTGGTTTGCAATTCGTTTGACTAGGTTGAATTGGAGAGATTCCGGACGTGCTTTACAAGCCGTGGACTTCTCGTAAGGAGGGACCGCGACCAACATCCGGGTCGCGCGGACGCCGCGGTCCCCAGACGACGATTGTGTTCGTCTGGCGCGTCGCCGCATCGGTAAGCGTAACGATGGCCTGTGTCTGACCTTTTCGATGTCCATAGGATGGAATTTTTATACGGAAACGAACTTATGATGGCATGTGCGACCTCCCGAAGGGAATTGCGCGGCCAAAAACCGCGCAATTATTCGCTTCAGGCCGCACTGCCGAACACCGGCAGGTCACTCTATCTCTTGAGGGGGCGTTACTTATGACTATAGCGGGCGAAGGGACTCGAACCCTCGACGTCCAGCTTGGGAATCGCCTGATTTGCATGGACCGATTGGCACCTAAATGCCTTTGTTTCTAGCATTTTATTGCAATTCTCGTTTTTCGAAAATTATCACGATGCAACGCGTTTTCTAACGTTTCAGAGTGGTATTACCACCGCCAAGTGGTAGTGCTACCACTTGGTAATGATCGAACTGTGTTATGGCGTCTACGGTAGCCTAGTTTCCAAATAAGGCCCGCAAAATTGGCTTCGCAGGCTGCTTTCCGCGCACGACACAAAAAGGGAGCAACGCAGCGTTAACTGAGGTTCCAATGGGAATCCTCTAAATCCTTTGGAACAGGAGGCGGGCCAGGTGGAATATTCGGTTTTTGCACTACGCGTTGGGCTTGTGCTGTAAACTCCGCAAGGATCGCATCGCGCGTTGCCGAATCTTCGTAGAGATCGATGGCGGTGACCGCCAATAATTTGGCAGCATGCAACATTCACTTGTGTCCGATGGACACTCCGGTGCATGCCACATCCGGCCATGAATGCCACGGCGTGTCCATTGTGGCAGTCATGACAGTGATATGGAGGGTCGGGTCGAGCCAACTGACATCGCCCAAATCTGTCCTCAAGCCAGGCGGGCCAACGGTTACGCTGATAGCGCTTCCGTTGGCCGCCCGGACTAACTTTTCGAGTACACTTGACGACGAGTGGGCAGTCCTCGTGCTTCAACACCCTTCGACCAGCATCGTGTACGCCAATCCAGCCGCTTCGGCGATGATCTTGATTTTCTCACGGTAGGTTTCGACGGATCGCTGCAATGTGGCAGGATCGGGTTGCTTCAAGGACACCAGTTGCGCTGGTTCATCGGGCCCCTTGCATCCCTGATTTTGGTCAAGTGACTTTAAGGCGTCGCGAATATCGTTTTGGACGCGCTCGGCGATCGCTCGATCCGCGAAATCGAAGCCGCCGACACGGTAACACGTTGCATCGCCTTTTGCTTTGGCCTCGGCAGTGGAAGGTAAAACGTACGCGAACGGCGCAGGAGCGGCGTTCACCACGCGAATGGTTTGTAATTCGTCCACCTGAATTCGAAGTAGGTCGACAAGGGCCTCGGTCGCCAAGCCGGCGGAAGTGAATTTTCGATCGCCCACGAACATGCTCGCGGGCGAACGGACGCTGTCGGCAAGGCGCTCGGCAAAGGCGACGCGTCGCGTGCGATAGCCATCCATGCCGTATTCCACCGCCGGCATCGCAGCCATGAGTGCATCCACGTTGGTCTGTACGGGGATTTTCAGTTTCGGACGGGGGAGCATGGGTCCCACCGGCTCCGCTACCACTTCAACCTTGGTTTCGGGAGCGGGCGCCGGGTACGTGAAGCCCTTGGCGGCCGCTTGGGCGCGAAGACTGGTGAGCAATGCATCGTCAAAGCTGGGTCCAGATCCACAATTCCTGGTTTGCTTCGCGCGAATAAAGGCGCGGCGATTCTTATCGGATTCAGCAATCTCCAGTTTCACCCTATCACGGATATCCTGAATACCCTTGATAAACGCCCGTCGCTGATCAAGCGTCATCGATCTCATGGAGACCGGGAGTTCATTCGGCTCAACACCTTCGAGCCGAAAGCCCTCCTCTCGAACCGCATCAACGAGATCCCAGGTGGCGGCGCTATAAAGCGCACAACCCTTAGCAGCGACCCGACTGCCACATGATTGGGCACCCATTTTGCCGGCATTCACGTCCTGCGCGATCTGATTCGCGAGACCCTCAGCTCCATGTTTGCCGTACGGGATGTAGGTGCGATTGAGTTCGCCGTTAAGTTCAACAAGCTCTACGTCGTATGGAGTTTCGATTTGCTCGGTGCCGGCTACCACGTCGATCGCGGTGTACGTGCCTTTAGCCACTTGAGCTACGCGATCCCACTTTTCCGCGATGCCCTGTTCATGATTGCCGGCGTACACACTGTTGATGATGATATCCTTGCCCGTTGCGGTGCGCGCGGCCGTACGGAAGTCATGTTCGGCGGCGCGCTGGTCGGCCGATTCGTTGCCGGCTAGGAAAATGACACGCAACGCATTGGGATCCGTTGACCAATTCAAGGACTCTACAGCACGCTCGATGGCCCAGCCGACGTACTCTTCCCCGCCATTCGTGTTCAGTGCCATGAGTTTGCTGTATGCCGTATCGAGATCGCCGGTGAAGTCGGTGTGCTTTACGATGTAACCGTCGCCGGCAGGCTCCTCGCCACCAAAGGTGATCAGGGCGACCCGTAACTGGGGCGTCGGCTTGGCTCGGGAAAGGTCAGAGACGATATCCCAGACGCGTCCTCGTACGGAATCAAGCAGGTCGGACATACTGCCGGAAATGTCCAGGCAGATGGCCAAATCAATGGGATGGTTTTCGGGCGCGGCGCACTGCGCGACAACTGTACGGACCGTTGGAGAAACCGAAAACGCCGCAAGCACGAACAATCCAAGAAAACGTTTCATTTGCCTTCCTTTCAAAGAAATTGAGATTTTCAACCAAGAGGTAGTAGAGCAAACAGCGCCAGTTAATAGCCCTTCTCGCGGTGAAGTTGACAAGTATGTCGACGGTTACGAACGTGTGACGGGTACGGCCGCAATAAGTGTCGTAGAATCTCGCATGCACAATCAGGCTTGAATGCCCCGTTCAACGTAGAGAGTGATAAACCAATGCAATACGTCGTTGCAGTAATCGTGATAACAGCAGCCCTCTTCGGCGTGTCTTGTGAGCGGCAATCAAATCAACGTAAAGAGGGTTCATCCGAAGGAACTGTCCCCAGCCTGGTCGGAAGCGTGCCGATGTCATCCGAAGGCGCGGATTTGCTTGGCAAACGACTCGTGCTGGACGACCTCGCTTGGCTCAATACACCGAACAACGAATCCACTCAACTGGAGGGTAAGGTCACGCTCGTTCGCTGGTGGACGGGCACATGCCATTGGTGTGCCATGTCCTTACCTGCCATAGAGCGACTCCGTGAAGGGTTCACAACAAGAGGGCTTCAGACGTTAGCGGTTTATCATCCTAAACCGCCGCGCGACGTGCCTGCCGATGAAGTCCTTCGAATGGCAAAGGCGCTCGGGTACACAGGGTGGGTGGCGACCGATCTGAAATGGAAAACACTACAGGATGTAATCCCTGGCATCGGCGAGCGTCGTAGCACCAGCGTAACTTTCCTGCTCGATCGAAAAGGTGTCATCCGTTACGTGCACCCTGGACCCGCGTTTGGACCCACTGATGAACCCACCAAACGACAACTCAACCAGGATTATGTGAACATCACCGCGGCCATCGAGGCGTTGCTCTCGGAGCCATAAGAATACTTCCGAAACGAGGGGGCAGGTTGTGGAGTGGAGCGAGGGCGGGCGATGGAGCACGTCTTGAGAATTACGCATCATGCTAAGCTGGAAGCCATTGTAATCGCCCCAGCCAGTTTTTTCTGGTTTGGTCACTAATAGGTGCGCGCTTTCAATCTACTAATAAGATAGAACCGTCCGGAATGGTTTCGGAGTAGCTCTGTGGGGGATGGAAAATCGGACGCCGATCTGGTTCGTGACGCCCAGTCCGGACGCACAAATGCGTACGCGCTGTTGGTGCACAGATGGAGTGCGCGCGTGCTGGCGGTCTGCCACGCACGGGTCCGTAACGCTTCTTCGGCAGAAGAACTCGCGCAGGAAACACTGCTGCGCGCCCTCCGAACTCTTGGTTCCATTCGGGAACCGGAGCGCTTCGGCTCCTGGCTCTGCGGAATTGCGACGCGAACTTGTCTTGACTGGCTCAAGTCCAAACAGAGAAGCGAAGTTTCGATAGATCATGTGGAAGCAACGCCCGCCGACCATCAGCCCCATGGAGTATCCGCCGACGAAACCTGGGACCTGTTGTATCAGGAGATTGAACGACTACCGGTGGAGTATCGCGACGTGCTGATGTTGTATTACTACAGCAATTCGACATACCAGGAACTGGGCGACATGTTGGGGGTGTCCGCTGCAACGATCAACGCGAGGCTGACCAAGGCGCGCCAGCTGCTGCGGCACCAACTGGCAGAGGCTGGGAGTTGAACGATGGACTGTGAACAAGGGTCCTTACTTCTCAACGCTCGAATGGACGGCGAGCTGTCGGCGGAAGATCAGCATCGCCTGACGGTCCATTTGGACGAGTGTGCGGCCTGTCGGATATCGGTGGACGAGTTTGAGCGGGTCGATCGCGAACTGGCGCGCATCTTTAGTGTACGCCAGCGCTCGGCTGCCGCAGTGGCGGACCGAGTGATGGAATCGTGGCTTGAAGAGGCACCGCTGCGTTCTCGCCGGTGGGCTCACTTGCGATGGGCGTCGGCCGTTGCCGCCGGGTTCGCGCTGGCACTCCTTCTGTTCGGATCGCGCACGTGGATCGGGTCGAGCGGTCGACACGAGAACAAACAAGTACTCACCATGGTGGAAGAGTGGAAAAAAGGCGACGCATCGTACGAAACCGAATTGCGTCTTCGGTCGCAGGGATCGGCGTGCGTGATGCCGCTTGCGGATGTCGTGCGAACCTGGGTTGGTGATGCGAACGATGCGAAGCGGCTGGAGGCGACACGCGTGCTCTGTGACCTGGCGGAGAAATCGCATATCCCCACACTCATCGAACTGCTTGGCGATACTTCACCTGAAATTCGCTCTCTCTCTGAGGCATCGTTGGTCCGACTAACCGGTCGGGATGGCCACGACCGGCGCGGACCGTCGCTCGCACAGATCACCTCCTGCTCGAATCCGCAGGCCGAGTGGCGCGAATGGTGGGAGAAGAACAAGGAACGGTTCGAGCGGTCGGATCCGTAGGCGCAATTACTCGCCTGCACTCGCCGGTCATTCGTGCACTTCACGTCGGTTGGCTTCGAGCGGTTACTGTTACGGTCCGTAGCTTACACCGCATTTTTCAAGTACCTATCAGTTACCATCGCCTGCTACGTTACGCTCGCGGCGCGAGCAAACGCCTTTCAATCGCACGCGCAAAACGCGCCGGCGCTTCGGGGTGGCGCGACAAGAACATCAGCGGCTCGAAAATCTCAAGCTCCATCAAGAGAAGCCTTCCATCTCTTACCACGCCGTCGACGCGCGCATAAACCGGTGTCGCCGGCGCGTGCTCCACGCAAGAGATCGCTTGCGCGACGAGCGCATCGCTCACCTGCACGTTCTCGTTGCTACCGCCGAATTGAAATTGAACGCGGTAGTCGCCGGCTTTCGGGCGTTTGCAAACGGCGTGGCTAAAGACGCCGTCGAAGAACAGCAGCGACAGCTCGCCGCCGCTTTGAATCTCGGGCAAGAAAGGCTGCACCAGTACACCGCGATCTTGGAGCGTCTTGGCGATGTCAGCAGCATAGTGGTCCAGCTCTTCGAGGCGAAAACGTTGGCACCCGTAGGCGCCGCCGCCGATGGTTGGCTTGACTACGATTTCATGCCAACCGCGGGCACGGGCCATGGCGGCGATGTCGACCTTGCCATTCTGCGTGATAAAAATTGTGGGTACGATCGCGATTCCAGCACGTTCGAGATCTTGCAAATAACCCTTGTCGAAATTCCATTCGAGGATCTCGCGTGGGTTGCACATGAGCACTCGCTCAGCGATGCGCCCATCAAGCCAGGCGCGAAACTCGGCGGCGCGCTCGAAGTAGTCCCATGGCGAGCGCATGACCAGTGCATCGAACGAAGTCCAGTCAATACTCGCGTCGCTCCACACCACCGGCACCGACTCAATCCCAATGTCTGCGAGCGCCGGCACCAGGAGTAGGTCGTCCTCATAAAGATTGACATGGGCCTCGCAAGTCACCAGTGCCACTGGTTTGCGTGCGCTCTTTGCTTTCCCCGCCGGCCGTAATCCGACATTTTTCATTTGAGCCTTTCGTGACCGATGTTCCGCGTGATTGATCCATCGCTTTTCTCATGTCTTAAGCACGAATGGACGCAGACACCCGTGACACTGAGAACCAAATCGCTATTCAATTTCAATGCGGTCATAGGCCAGTTCCATCGTCTCGACGGCGATCTCGTTACCAATTGCGTTCAACGCTGAGCCAGTCAGCTTGGAGCACCACGCGTTTGTCAGTTTCCACTTGTAGACGAACTCATGCATTTCGTTCTGAAGCTGAATGGTCACATCACGTACCGGAGGGAAGGCGGTGCTGCCGTCGCGAACTTCCCTACACCAGCCCAGCAAATAGATGCTACTGGTCAAACCATGCTTTAGTGTAAGGTTCGAGTATTTCTCGATTCCAGGCAGCTTGCGAACGGTATTCATCCCATCCGGGCCCTCACGGAACTCAATGGGCGAGTTCTCATTATTCAAGCCATTGATTTCCTGGAATGCGGCGACGGTTTCGCCGTTGATCGACACGACGAAATTAAACTCGCTAAACGGGTACTTGTTTTCTCGCTCGGTGGCCACAAATTCTGATACTCCGTTTTTCATCGCGGTCGTTTACACAAGTGAGCTCAATTTGGCAAGCTGCTTGGTACGGTAGTTCGCGAATTCAGCCGGTCGGACTATGGCCAGAACGATCGTACAGAAGACCCGATCGCTCTGGATATTATCTAGAAGCTGTTTCATAACTGCCTAGCTGTGATCGTCGCGCCGCTGTCCACTAATTCATCGTAGTAAACGCGCGCATTGTCCAAGACGATCGATGCGCCAGCGGCGAGCGCTATTCCCAATCCAAACCCATTGCGTGCAGCTTAGCGCGTATCTTTCGAAGGTCCCACACGTGTACAAACCCTGCGTGGTTCGTAAGCTGGGCCAGAAGCGAGCCGTCTTCGCTGAATGCCACATTTATTGTGTAAAAGTTCTCCGGTGGCTCTAGGATTGCGATTCGTGCAAGTGTCAGGGTGTCAATCAGCTCAATCACATTCAACCCCGGTATGTTGACCAACATACGAGAGTCAGGAGAAAAACGAAGATGACCGAAGCGACGTGCGCCTCTTTGGAGCACGCGCCACGAACCCACTTCGCGGATGCACAATCCGTCTGTATCGCTGACTGCCAACCATCGTCCATCCGGACTAAACGCCGCTGAGGCCGCCGCAAGTTCCAATGCAATCGTTTCGGTTTGCAGGTCTCGGACTTCCATGCCGGACCCTTTTCCCGTGATGACAGTAGCCCAACGACCATCCGGGCTGAATTGAATGCCCCCTTTGACCGGGCATTCAATCCGGCGCACCGCGCCGCTTTCGCGAAGATCGAGTATGGCAAACTCCTGCGCGCTGTACCCACCTACGGCAATAGAATCCCCGTTGGCCATGAACTCTAAGGTTGAAATCGGCCCGCTTGGAAATACATTCTCAGACGCACCGACCGTCAGATTTCCCGCAACAGTTTTGATCGGCCAACGATACACGCCGTCCTTGTTGCCCGTAAGAAAGAATCGCCCCAGCGGATCAACGGCAAGTGGTCCTTGTGCTCCTGTATTGCCCACCGCAACTTCGCGACCTGTGGCGACGTCGAATGCTCGATAGCGAGCATATTGCTCTGCGAAATTTTCCCCGGTCACAAGGAAGCGATCGTCATGCACAAAGGCGCCATGCATGGACACAAAGAAGGGTTGCTGTTCTGCGCTGCCACAAAGTGTACGTCGCTCTAAGGCTGCATCTAATTCGAACAGTTGAACTTCGCTTGATTGGTGGCCAGATGTGACACCGGCCACCACTTCTCCGTCCGGCGAAAAGACAGGCCAACTAACATTACAGCGAAGCAGCGGCCGCAAAGTTCTCGCGTCCCAAAGGAACGCCACGCCATCCCAGCTGTATGACAGGAGTCTTGTGCCGTCGTTCGAGAATTGGACTTGAACGATTTGGGCTTGATGACCAACGAACTGACCGACGCTCTGATGGTCCTTGCTATTCCAAAGTTCAATCTGAACTCCACACCCCCCAGCCAACAAGTCACCATCTGGATGCCAAGCCACTGACCAGGTGATACTGTGCGATTCAAACGCCGGCTCTGTTTGACCGGTGTCGAGGTTCAGAATCTCTGCGCTTTGGTAGTTTCCATGGTACAAGACCAGTCGATGTCCCGAGTGATCAAACGTCAGATACGATGGGTCGCGATCCACGGCAATTCGCTGAATCTCTTGCCTGCTTGAAAGGTCGTAGATATGCACTGCCCGGTCGGACCGTCCAACGGCCAACCGTTTGCCATCAGGAGAAATATCATGTCGACCTGGCGATGTCATATCGTCGAATTCCATATGCAATGAAGCGAGTGGAACAGCTGACTCAATCGAGTTTGTGAAGCCATCTGTATTAGTTGTTCGCGTGACATCTAGGCCCACAGGCAGCAGCCACAGTTCCAGACGTCGGCTTGAATGGCCGATTGCTTCAATATCCGGTACGTCGTAGGCGCGCGTAAGATATCTACCAACCAGCGACACCCACAAAATATTCACCCAACCCGTCGAGGGCGCTGGAATCTTTGCCAGCTCACTTTCGTCAGAAACACGAACAACCGTCATTTCACCCTTTTCTGAATCCATTCCAGCGAAGCGTTCGAGGGTCGCATCGAAGTAACTCGCGCCTTGCCGCTTGAGACTGCTTGCGACTCGCAGATCGGGCAGAGCCATCGCGGCGATGGCCTCACTTCGCGCATCGGTGGTTGATTCAATTTTCGCCGATTTCTCCAGTGCATTGAGCGAATCGAACCGCTGCCCCATAAGTCCAGTGAGGCGCGTTGAACGGGCTTGCGCCACCAGCGATTCCCGCAGTCGCAAGTTTGCGACATGTTCTGAGCTTTTGGCGTCTTTTGCGAATTCTCGGGCACGAACTGCCTGCCAGCTGGTTGTCGCCACACCGGCTATTAGTACGAGAAATACCGCGGCTACACCCGCTACAACTGCTCTGTTCCTCCGTGCGAGCGTAAGAAACTGATAGAGTAAGCTGGGGGGCCGCGCTAAAATCGGCTCTTTCGCCAGAAAACGGCGGACGTCGTCCGACAGCTCTCCCGCTGTTTGGTAACGGTGTTCTCGCTCTTTCTCAAGTGCTTTGCGAACGATGGTTTCGAGATCACCACGAAAGCTTCGGTTGATCGCGCTCAACCGAGGCGGAGGCTGCTCACGTATGACCTGGGTCGCCTCGAGCAGCGTCATTTTCTGGACACTGTATGGCGGCTCTCCGCAAAGGAGCTCGTAAAGAACCAGACCCAGCGAATAGATATCGGAGCGCACGTCGATATCGAGTGGCTCTCCGCCATCTAGTGTTGGTACACATTGCTCGGGACTCATATATTGCAACGTGCCTATGAGCTGACCATAACTCGTGTGGAGTGTTGTGAGGACGGCATCCCCATCTGAAGCACGCGCGACGCCAAAGTCAATTACTTTCGGCAGCGGCAAATCGACCTTTGATCGGTCATTACCTACGAGAATGTTGCTCGGCTTAAGGTCACGATGAATTACGCCGTGCTGATGGCCGTAATGAACGGCGTCACAAACCTGGGCGAATAGCATCAGTCGATCATTCGCGGACAACCGCTCGTCACGAACAAAGTCGATGATCGTCCGCGCGTTTGCGACATATTCCATTGCGAAGAAAGGCACTGAGCAGTTAGCCGGACCGAGAACGCCTTCGTGATCAATGTACGTGCCTACCTCATAGATTTGTGCAATGGCGGAATGTCGTAAGCGGGCAAGTAACCTCGCTTCGAATTCGAATCGGCGGAGTATTTCCGGGGAGGCCGAACCATAACGGACTACTTTGAGTGCGACTGGGCGTCCCAGACGTTGATGGGTCGCCTCGTATACAGTCCCCATTCCACCCGAAGCAAGCAGTCGTTCAACTTTGTAGCCCCCGATGATTCGCCCGATGAGGCGATTTGATCCCGCCGAAGAAAACGGTTGAACCTTTTGGGGAGGCGTCTCCAGAAACTCCGTCGCGCAGCTGTCGGACTTCAGAAGGGACTCGACCTCCCGGCAAAGTGATGTGTTGCCACGACATTGATCGTCTATGAACGTAGCCCGCAGCGCAGGCTCTATATCCAGGCAGGCCTTGAAAATCTCAGCTGCTCGCTGCTGTGTCCGATCCGCCATGTTCGCATGCTCAGTTGTCGGCTGATTTGCTGCCAAGCTCCCGATAGAGCCACGCACGTGCATAACGCCATTCACGTTCAACGGTGCTGGTAGACATTCCGAGTGCAGCGGCAGTCTCGTCAATCGTCATGCCGCCAAAGTATCTCATCTCCACCACGCGGATTGAGCCGGAGCTGACATCGCCAAGCCGCTGCAAAGCGTTGTCTAATTCCACCAAGTCAATTTCAGGAATGTTTGAGAGTTGTGCCTGACTATCTAGCGAAACCCGCTGAAGTTTTCCTCCGCGTTTTTCACGGCCATGCGTTCGTGCGTGGTCCACCAGGATGCGGCGCATCGCACTGGCCGCGATGGCAAAGAAATGCGCTCTGTCCTGCCAGCGGGCGGCGTTTTGATTCACGAGCTTAAGGTATGCCTCGTGCACCAGAGCGGTTGCTTGAAGCGTATGGTCAAATCGTTCCCGGGCGAGAAAACTCTCCGCCAGTCTCCTCAATTCGTCATATACGAGTGGAAGAAGGTCATTCGCCCTGGGGTCAGAGCCGTCCGAGATGGCTTGCAAGAGTTGCGTGACATCCTGCGGCATATACTTCCTGCGTTACCCCCTCAAAAAAATCTGCGGGCTTCGTGATGGAACTTCAGTTCGATTGTCGCGTTTATGGCTGAGGCGTTCAAGTAAGCTAAAAAATGGAGATTTGCGATGCTGAAACCGGGGATCGAACCAAAGTCACTTGTACTGAGCATGATTCTGTTGCTTGGGGCGTCCTACCCTTCCGCATTGGGCCAAGCAAATACGTTTACTTATCAAGGCCAACTTAAGCAACAGGGAGCGCCCCTCACCCAATTGGTAGATATGCGCTACTTGTTATTCGATTCTGAAACGGCAGAGTCGCCAATAGCAGGCCCGCTTGTGTTTGACGGTCAGGATTTCAATCTACCTGCGATCCAGGTAGATCAAGGGCTGTTTACCGTCGAGTTGGCGTTTGAAGAAGACGCGTTACAACTCGGCCAATGGCTGGAAGTACAGGTCCGATCACCGCATGATCCTTCAGATGGCGGTGCATACATTTCGCTCACACCGAGGCAACACATTACAGCCGCGCCGTTCGCGCTAAGCGTTCCGGGGCTCGCAATGAATGATGAGGGCGTCGAAATTGAAGGTGACGTTCACGCGCTGGGGCAAGTAGCCGCTAGTGCGTACACCAGCAATAGCCCGCTCATTTTCAAGGTCAATCCGCTGGACATGGAGTGTGCGCGGTTCGAAGACCAGCACTGTTACCTTGGACTGGGGACGGATAACCCGCAAGCGAGGCTGCATATTGGCGGCGTTGCGGGCATTGACGGAGTCATGTTCCCCGACGGCTCGATTCAAACCACAGCGGCAGGCTTGGGCGGCGGGGATGGATACTGGTCTCCCAGCGGTGCAAACGTTTACAACAACAATGGAGGAAGCGTCGGCATCGGAACGACCGCGCCTCTCGCCAAGCTCGATGTTGCGGCTTCAGGTGAAGGAGCAGAACTATTGCGGTTTACCACCGAGCGTCCGTGGGTGTTTCGCCAAATCTACACGGGGCCATCGACGGGACTTCAACTTCAATCAACCGTTGGCTTGAAGAACTTTGAGATTACCGGTTCGCTCGGCAGAAACGTCGCGACCTTCCTGACTGACAATGACAATCCGCGAGTGGGCATCGGTACGACGGCGCCGTTGTCGAGGCTCGACATCGCGGCATCTGGGGAAGGCACGGAGTTGCTGCGCTTCAGCACGGAGCGACCTTGGGTATTCCGTCAGATTTACAGCGGACCTTCCGCTGGTCTGCAGCTCTATTCAACTGTCGGTCTGAAGAACTTTGAGATTACTGCGGCCAATGGCACAAATGTGGCCACATTCCTAACCGATACAGTTAATCCAAGAGTCGGTATCAACAACACTGCGCCCATTAGCCGTCTCGATATCGTCGGTCAGGACGGTTTGGGAATTACCGGATTTCAACCGTTCATGACTCTGCGCGATTCCAACGCAGCAAACGCTCGCGCCCGGATACAAAATGTCGGTGGAAGCATGTACTTTTACCCAGAATCCTCTTTCGCAACCGGTAATGCCCCGCTGTCCGTGCTGAATAGTGGTCGCGTGAGAGTGAATATTCTGGAAATCGCCGGCGCAGACGTGGCCGAAAAATTCCTCAGCGACGACAAGAATGTCGAACCCGGCACAGTGATGGAAATCGATGCTGAAAATACCGGCAAGCTTCGCGTTGCCCGCGATGCATACAGTCCACGGGTGGCCGGCGTCGTGAGCGGTGCTGGTGATATCCCCGTTGGTGCGGTGTTGGGCAATTTGCCGGGTCATGACGATGCCCCAGCCATCGCACTCTCGGGCCGAGTGTGGGTTCGGTGTGAGGCAAGCAGTGCCGCTATAGAGGCGGGCAACCTGCTGACCACGTCATCGTCGCCTGGACTTGCGATGAAGGCCAGCGATCGTGAGCGTTCGACTGGGGCTGTGCTGGGCAAAGCGATGACCGGCCTCGCGCAAGGCGAGCGCGGTCTGGTCCTTGTGCTGGTCAATCTTCAGTAAGACGAACAATTGAGGAGACTAGCAATGACCGCAAAGTACAATACGAATCGATTCGAACTTCGCCTTATGGTACTGCCTGCGCTGGTCTGGTGTTCCTCGGCACTGGGCCAGATGAATAAAACGTTCTTGCAGGATGACACCGTCGAGTTTATTTCGGAGGCCTTTGATAATCCTTCGAGCGAAGCGATCACGGAATTTGTGGGGACGTTCACGTCTTCAGGTGCTGCGACCATTCGAATCCGCATCGGAGACTATCATCTGGGCCGATCCAGTTACCTTATGCTGACGTCTGTCGAAGACGAAGCGCAGCAACGGCTCGATACTAGAGGCCTCGCCGATTCCTACAACTGGAGTGCCATATTCATCGGGGATTCCGTCGATGTGGAATTGCATGTGGCGCCGGGCGACACCGGCGTGTTTGTCGAAATCGACCGCATGCGGACTCCGCAAATCATCGAAAATCCCGATCAAGGGGGCGTCGCCTCTATTTGCGGAGCCAATGACGATCGCGTCGCGTCCGGAGACGCGCGAGTCGGTCGCGTATCCGCAGGAGGCGCCGGCGGTGCATATTGCACAGCCTGGCTGGTTTCGAACGGAGCAGTCCTGACCGCGGGGCATTGCATTCCGTCGGCTGGCGATGTGGTTGAATTCGGCGTTCCAACTTCGCTGGTCAACGGGGTCGACCTTCCCGCATCGCCACTGAATCAGTACCCAATCAACATTGGTAGCGTGGTTAACGAGAACAACAGTATAGGACAAAATTGGATGGTTTTTCGCCTGAATGCTAATACAACCACAAATCGAACGGCTCACAATGTCCAAGGGTTCTTCCGGATGACCAAATCAATTCCGGCCGCCGGGACGACTATCCGCGTCACAGGTTTTGGCCTCGATAATTCCCCTGGGGGAACCGGAACCTCTGTGTGCATGGGTGGGAACAACCAAAATGGTTTTTGCCTAACAGACTCAGGCTGTCCCGGGGGAGGGACTTGCATGACAGTGGCCTGCTGCGACCCCGACGGCCTGGGTCCAGCGCCATGTGGGTCTAACTGTAACTCCGCTTCACAGACACAGCAGACAACTACGGGGGCGCTTACCGGTTCGAATGTGAACCTCATCACGCACAGCGTGGATACCATGCCCGCAAACTCCGGCAGTCCCATCATATGGGAATTGAACGGCCTAACGATTGGCATACACACCGCGGGCGGATGTGCTTCTGCTGGGCCCGGCAACAACAACGGCACTCGTTTCAGTCGTACCGTTTTAGAAACTGCGATCCGAAACTTCGCTGGTCCGAACCCCATATATGTGGACACGTCCGATTACGACTTACCAAGTAACGGCGGCGTGTTCGAACCGTTTCATAATATTATGCAGGCGATCGGGGCTGTCCTGGATAACGGGACTATCAGCCTCGTTCCGGGATTTTTTACACAGCAAAATGGAGGGATTCCCATTGTGATCGGAGCTGACGGCAAGGGCATGACGATTGTCTCACCGGCCGGATCGTCGTTTATCACCAGCTAGGAAATCGCTGATTTCTTTGCTTTCCACTTGTGCGAGAGCGCTGCCCTGAATTTTGATACGAGTCGGAATGGAGTAAGGATTATGTACAGAAGTATTACATTCGCTTTCATCGCCACTGCGACAACATACGCTTTCTCCGGGCAATTTGAAATCTCCCGATACTCGATCGACTCAGGCGGCGCTATGCGAAGTACTGAAGGAGAGTTCGAACTGTCGGGAACCATTGGCCAACCCGATGCTGGTTTCTCGGCAGGAAGCGACTTCTCCTTGACTGGCGGATTTTGGTTTCGACTAGTTATTGGCGACTGCAACAGCGACGGGAGAACCAACTTAAGCGATTACAGTTCGCTGAACACCTGCCTGACTGGTCCAACCGGCGGATCTAGCCCCAACAATTGTGGCTGCTTCAATTTGGACAATGAAGGCGCCGACGTCGACATCTTGGATTTCGCCGCATTTCAATTGGCGTTTCAAGAATAGCATCTCGTGAGATCCAACCGACTCTTGGAACAGCTTCTAATTGGAGGTGGGGAGTTTCCTTAAGGCGAAGCATGTCTTTGTTGGCTCCGAGTACCTGTGGATCAGCTGGTGTGATGCCAGCCATTGTCTATGCCTTGATGGAAAGCAAGCGGAAGTTGCTAATTGAGAAAGTGCGCGAAGGACTTCTCGCGGCGGCCGCGATTGGATTCCTATGCAAACTTAACGCAACGCTTTCCGGCGCGGAGGGCGGCTGTCAAGCTGAGATCGGTGTTGCTTCAGCCATGTCCGCCACTTTCATCGCTCAAGCTATGGGCTGCACACCGCAAACGCTGGAAAATGCTGCCGAATCAGCACTTGAGCATCACCTGGGCATGACTTGTGATCCGGTGGCCGGCTATGTTCAGGTTCCTTGTATCGAGCGATGTGCTTTCGGTGCAGTAAAGGCCTGGGTCGCCTTTACAATCGCAACCAACGAGATCGAGTCGCGACATAGGGTCGACTTGGACACAACGATCGCGACTCTTGCCCAAACAGGTCGGGATATGAGCACAAAATACAAAGAGACGAGTAAAGGTGGACTAGCGCTAAACGTCGTCCTCTGTTGATCCCTCCGATTTTTGACGATTTCGGCGGCGTACTTTTCGCCATTATGGACGGGGGCTTTGCGTGCGCGTATCTTGCATCGTCGTTCGCACCGAGGTTGACTGGGGCGACTTTCTTAGTGAACGGCGACATGACATCAGGTCTTGATGATCGATGTGAGAACCTGATCTGAAAGGAAATTCTCATGGCCATTAACTCATCTTTGCGCACGGGTTTAGGAATTCTCATGGTCGCGGCCTCGACAGTCTTTGCACAGGCGCCGAATGCCGGCACTAAAGACCCCGCCCCCGCCGCATCGGCCCCACCAACAAGCAGCAACAAAGAGACCGCTTTCAAACAGGAGGAACTGGATCAACTCGCAGCGCCGATCTCGTTGTATCCGGACTCACTGATCGCCCAAATCCTCATGGCTTCAACTTACCCCCTGGAAGTAGTTCAAGCTGATCGTTGGGCGAGCCAGAACAAGCTCAAAGGAGATGAGCTTGCGCGTGAACTGGAGAAACAGACGTGGGACGATAGCGTCAAGTCATTAGTTAATTTCCCGCAGGTCCTCTCCATGATGAGTGAGAAGCTCGATTGGACCACGAATCTCGGTGATGCATTTCTCGCCCAACGCAAAGAAGTCATGGACGCAATCCAGAGACTTCGGCGAAAGGCCAAGGAAAACGGAAATCTCGAATCGAATGAGCAACAAAAAGTCATTGTCGAACCCGCGGCTTCAGCGCCTGCCGGCGAATCAACGACAACAAAAACGACGGTCACCGAGACATACATCATCGAGTCGGCAGATCCCAAGGTCGTATATGTTCCAACCTACAATCCAACCGTCGTCTACGGGGCTTGGCCGTACCCCGCTTACCCCCCTTATTACTACTATCCACCAGGTTATGTCGCCGGTACTGCGGCCCTTTCCTTCGGGCTGGGTGTGTCGGCCGGTGCCGCATGGAGTCATGCGTACGGAGGGTGCAACTGGGGGCATGGTGACGTGGATGTGGATATCGACTCCCGGTCATTCAGTAGCAACCGGGTTAACAGCTCCCGCACTTCGAACGTGAATAATCTAAATACCAACAGGCAGGGCAATCGTAGCTCCTGGCAGCACGATCCTTCCCATCGAAAAGGAACCTCGTATCGCGATCAAGGCACTGCAAATAAGTTCGGCGGCGCGTCCAAAAAAGATGTTGCACAGGCGCGAGATTCATTCCGGGGGCGCGCCGAATCCGGACGACAGGATATCGCCCGAGGAGGGGCCGATCAGTTCAAGGGTGGACAATCACCATCTGCAGCCACAAGAGACGTATCCGATCGAGGCGGCCCCGGCAATCGCGAACAGTCAGCGGATCGGAATAGAGCGGGCGGACAAGACAGATCCGCCCAAGGGCAGGGAAACCGCGGGGGCGCGTTTGACGATGTGGGAAAGGGAAGCAGCACCCGAAAAGAAAGTCAACGCGGCCAGGCGAGCCGTTCCAGCCCATCACGGACTGGAGGGTCGCGTTCCGCTTCCGGTGGAGGTATGTCGCGAGGCGGAGGTTCTCGTGGGGGAGGTCGTGGCGGTGGCCGACGATAGATCACAGCAACTGGTGCAAAGTGCCTATTGAGCCGAGTGATCTTTATGGTTTGGCGAAACGTTGACGGCAGTCCAACCACCATGAGTCGTTGGCTACGGGCTATAAACTCGCGCAAGAGCTGAACCCATCTGCTGAGCGACCAGTTAGGAAACCTACTTTGCGAGATCCAGTGCTACTGCGAGTCGAGGGGCATTCGTTCCAAAATCGCATAGCTCATTGCCGTGCAAACGATGTCGCGAATTGAGACGGGCATCGCCATGTCTTACGCCAACGCCACGGTACGGAGCACCTTGGGTGTCGTCTTGCGAAATATCGCGCCGATCGTGGTTGCATGCGCGCTGACGAATTGTTCTCGGCCAGTGGGTCCCGCGCAATTACAGGGGTCGCATGCCAATCAGTCGGCACAAGTTGTCACATCGCCCAAGATTTGGGATGACAATGAACTCGCAACGTGGGCAGTGTCGGTCGCCGGGCTCGGTGTGCCGCCGAGTTTTCTGAGTGAAAAAGAATATTACGCGCTTCCTGTCGACAATCTTCGCACATACCCGGTTTATCATCCCGACTACGAACCCTCCGGTTATCGCGCATGGCTCAAAAAACAGGGCCCGCAGCCGCTCATCATGCCCGAAAGGCTTAAGACTGATTTGGATTGGATCTCTGCAGGAAAGCGAGTCTTTGAAGAACTCGACATCGCGATCTCGCGCACAGACGACCCCATCGTGCTCGATCATTTCAGCGATGCAGCAGCCATCGACTTTTATCGAGATGAACATGGAGACGTCCTCGACAAGAATGGAGTCATACTCACATACCGTTGGGTCGTAGACACAGACAACAAGCTGAAAATAAGTCTTTCCAGCTGCTCCTCATGCCACACCCAGTTGATGCCCGACGGAAGTCTGCTAGCTGGGGCTCCTTCAAACTATGATCTTTCATTTTCGCCGGCGGCGGATTTCCTCCTGGCGAAACTCAAGAAGAGCACCGTGTCAGAAGGGGAAAACTTTTATGCCCAATTCGGCGTTCCTTGGCGCGAGGACGACATCCATGCGCGATTCAGAGAAATGAGCGATGAAGACCTGAAGACCTTCAGGACTCTGGAGTCCGGTGGCGTGGTCGGCTCGTACTTTGCTCGATTCAACGGCAGTCCATTCTTCACCACTCGAATGGGCGACCTCATTGGCGTAAAGGACTACCGCTACCTGGAAACGACGGCTACACACTTGAATCGAGGACCGGCAGACATTGCAAGGTATTGCACGCTTGTCGAATTCGCCGACGTCGGCGCCTTCGGATCTCATCACATGGTGACCCCGGAGGGTGTGCTTCGAGTCCGCCCCCCGGATGAGGCTATGTATGCTATGGCACTGTATCTCTACTCGCTCAAACCGCCGCCGAGTCCTTATCCATTCAACGCAAACGCGCAACGAGGAAAGACGATTTTCGAGTCCGAAGGTTGCAATGAGTGTCATACTCCGCCGACCTATACAAACAACAAACTTGTAGCGGTGCCTGGATTCGAGCCATCGATGGATGATTTACAATCGGATCGACTGGATATTTCGACGCGCCGCGTAGGAACCGATCCGGGCCTCGCTCTACAGACCCGAAAAGGAACGGGATATTACAGAATCCCTTCGCTTCGCGGCGCTTGGTATCGCATATCGTTTGAGCATTCGGGATCCATCGGCTCGTTAGAGGATTGGTTTGATCCGAGACGGCTGCGGGATGACTATGTGCCCAGCGGCTGGCGCGGACCGGGGATCAACGCGCGCGCCGTGCCAGGACATCCGTTTGGCCATGACCTGTCAGATGAAGACAAGGCCGCGCTGATCGCGTTCTTGCGGACACTGTAGGAACGAGTATTGCAGCAATTTGGGCCACTTATCTTAAGCAGTACATCCAATGTAGATTTCGACTTGGGCGGAGTTCGCATTTAGAAGATATAAGACACTTGACTTTCAGTTCTAGCACAGGCTATCGCAACTGTTGCAGCGTTTACATAGGCGCGTTAGATTACGTACTCAGTTCTTGCGATTCTAGGAGACGACATTGCAATCGCTTGCGAAAACCAGGTATCTCCGCCTTCGACCTTGGCACATTCAGTTCGTCGACTCTGGCGCTGAAGCGCCTTCACTTTTTGGAGCCATATCATGGATATCGTCAGCTTGCTTATCAGCTTGGTATGTGGCGCCGTAGGCGGAAACGTCGCAGGCGCCGCCATGAAAGACAAAAGCCTAGGAACAGCCGGTAACTCGCTCGCCGGCATCTTCGGCGGCGGAATCGGCGGTGTCATCTTGCAGGTTCTGGGGCTGGCTGGTCATGCCGGCGGTGGTCTGGATCCTGCGTCGATCGCCACCAACGTAGGTGGCGGCGGCGCGGGCGGCGCGATCCTTCTGATCATTGTTTCGATCATCAAGCAAGCAATGAACAAGAAGTGATAGGGAGCACGTGGGTCTGACCCGCGAGGCGCTAGTCCCGTCTCGCCTGATTGCAATCGCTTAGCTGCATCCGTAAATGCAGGTCCCGGTCAGTTGCCGCGACATTCGGTCGCGCTCTGTTAATGTATGGATGCCTTTCAAGGTATTGAAGCCCGTGGCGCCTTGCCGCAATGGGTTCCTTTCGGCTTTTTTCCCAGCTATACTGAGTACTTAGTTGCGTCCCGAGCAACAAATTCCTCGTGATGCACAGACGCCAAGCAGATGAGCGACGAGAAGAAAAAAGATGGTTTCGATGCGGAGGCCGAACTCGAACGGGAAATCCGCAAGGATCAGAAATTCTCCATGGGTGCAGCCATCGGCCGTCTGGCGGGTCCAGGAATAATGAAGGGCGCGTCGCCGATCGCACGCAAGCAGCAGGTTGAAACGGAAATTGGAGAGTGGCTGAGACGAGAATTGATGGATCCTGGGGATGCTTTGGGTGTCGTTGTCCTGCGACATGTGAAGGAGAGCGAAGCTCTGCTCAGCAACTATGATCAGCCGCTTGTCGTATTGTCCATGTGTCTCCAGTCGATCATCAACTCTGATGGTCTCCTAGAAGACTTAGTACGTGAGGTTGACACCGAGTGGGGTAAAATCGTTGGCGAACGGCCCTACTTCGAGCAACAAGGCGTTTCGCCGAATCCTGCCGACCCTTACACTGTCGAGTCTGTCCGCGTCAAGTTGTCTGAGCTGATTGAGAAATTGATAGGCGCCGCATAGGCGAAATCCTTCGACGCGAACCGATATCCGCACGACCACCAGCGCGATGTATCAACTTCGGAAATTCTCGAGTCGACACCGAGCTCTGGTTGCAGCGATGACAGCGACGGTTGGGTTATTAATACTCGGCATTGGGAGAACCGGTTTGGGAATGGTCTATGCCAGACATGCTCAAAACACCGCCGATGTGACCTGCCCCCACGGATGATACCACCTCAAGTGTTAGTCCGCGCGTCCGTTTTCGATGTCGAGCGGCGGGCGAAGCGAAGTCACTGCGCAGCGTAGCTCTGCCCGCCGCGGCTCGATGGCGATCGCTTCTAGCGCCGGCGGACGATAGCCCTAAGCGCTGTGCGTAACTTTACGTCATTGGCGGAGTGTCATCTATCAGTTGAGAACCGGCCGTGTGTTATCGAATCAAAACCGGCCAGGGTTTGTGCCTTGGGTATACCTCATGTCAATGGTTCCGTTCAAGCCTCGGCGGTCAGCGCCTCGGCTTTTCGGTCGGGTTCCTTGCGCGAGCCGCTGAGGACCATGCGGAAGACGTGGGTCTTGCGTCGGCGCGTCTTAACGCCCAGAGGAAGTGTTTCACCTTCGGGAATGATTACCGGCGCGCCGGCGCCGAAGTCGCCCTGGGCCTCTTCACCGGGCGGCGCCTCCATGCGCCGAAACGGCAGCGGAGTTTTTGACTGCAACCGCCGCACGAAGCGCTGTACGGACTGATACCCATCGGCGAAGCCGTGCTCGCTGACCAGATCCTGCCAGATGCGCTGCGCCGAGAGCCCATCCTCCAGCTTGCCGACAATGACCTCCCGATAGGGCGCACACTGGCTCTGGCGACCCGCCAAGCCGGTGATCGAAATGGCCGGTTTTGGCTCTTCGACACCGGGAGTCGCAACGACAGCCACGGACTCCCGTTCATCCAAGCCGGTGATCGGAATGGTCGGTTTTGAAATCGATTCGGGCGGCGGATGCGCCGGGGTCGGCTCACCGCGAGCCAGTTTTACATAGCGAGACACCGTCTCTCGATGCACGCCCAGCTCGCGCGCGATGCGTCGCCGCGACCAGCCGCGCCGGACCAAAACCAGAATTGCCTGCTGCTCCGCCATCCCGAGTTGGTTCGCCATGATCGTCCTCCCGCTCCAAAGCAGAAGAACGTATCCGGCGAACCATCGCCTCCTCGATATGGCCGGTTCTCAACTGATAATCACTGGCCGGTTTTGGGGGATAGATGACAGTCTGATGGCGCTGCGTCGACGTCTCCGAAGCCGCTCCGCGCGCTTTCGATACTCAGCCCGTGATTCACGCGCTCCGTTCGGTATCAAGTTGGCGTCGATCATGTTGCGGAATGGAACGAATTGGCCAGGCCGGATCAGAGGGCGCGGCGAGGCAAAACGGTTTCAACGGTACCTATCGCCCTGTGGAACTCCAGCCGGTGCTCTTATTGGACAACTCGTCCATACCAGGACATCAGAATAGAGTACGCCTCTTCAAGCGAGCTACCAAAACTCAGTATTCCACCCTCATGTCCGCCCATGGCAATGATCTTACACACGCGGCCGCAATCTGGAGCAAGAAGCCGCTTGACCTCTTCTCCCATCTCCGGCGTGCCGTAGGGAACCGCTCGATCAGTCGTCGGCACACATTCGCGAATCAGGTGGCGCCAAAGGACTTGATGATGTGCGTGAATCACCGCTTGAATACGTCGGTCTGACTCGTAAATCGCCCAATGAGTCAAAGACTCAGACGACGCTTTTGCTGCACCGGAATATCGAAGACGATTTTGCCGAAGATCCGCAGTGACAACGAGAGAGATGTGCTCAGGACGAAGCGTAACCAATCCCCCCGTCTGTGTTCCAGTGATATAGAACTGGTCTGATCCGACTATGCGTCTACTAACGTTTCCGAAACCAACACCGTCTGTGTCTTGTCCGATGAGTTGCACGAGAAAGAGCTTTTGTCGTACAACGAGCAAATCTTCCACTTGCGCCTGTTCCGGTGGTGGACCACCTGTTAGTTCGCACTGGAACTTGATATATCCATCGTGGGTCATGCTGGTCCCTTCACGACCTGCTCGCCACTCGCTGCTCAGGATACAGCTCGAGCAGGCCCGGTTCGGTCGCCGGGCACTCTCCTCGCTCCGATATGAATCCAGTGATAAGTGATGCTGGCGTGACATCAAAAGCAAAGTTCATCGCTGCGGTCTGCGCTGTTGTAATCAGCGCTCTTTGTTCGCGTTGATCGACTAGACCCTCAACATACTTCACCTCATCTGCATCTCGCACTTCTATTGGGATCTCCCGCAACCCGTCGCGCATCGTCCAATCGATCGTGGAAGACGGAAACGCGACATAGAAAGGAATATCGTTGGCCCGCGCCGCAAGGGCCTTCAGGTAGGTGCCAACCTTGTTGGCCACATCGCCTTGCCGCGTCACTCGGTCGGCTCCGACAATGACAAAATCGACCATCCCATGTTGCATCAGATGCCCCGCAGCACTATCAACCACCAGTGTATGGGGAACCTCCTGCTCGCCGAGCTCCCAGGCGGTAAGCCTGGCACCCTGATTCCGCGGACGTGTTTCGCTGACCCATACGTGGATATTGATCCCTTGGTCAAATGCCGCGTAGATGGGAGCAGTGGCCGTACCATAATCAACGCACGCAAGCCAACCGGCATTACAGTGGGTAAGGATGTTCACTCGTTGCCCATGTTTTTTTCTTGAAATTGCCTTGATGATTTCTAAGCCGTGATTGGCAATTGCCCGTGAACGGTTCACCTCGTCCTCGGCAATGGCATCAGCCGATTGAAGCGAAAGCTTGAGCCGCTCCTCGGGGGTGTCTGCGTTGTCCATCGCAGCCAGTACTTGATGGACTCCCCAAGCAAGGTTTACGGCGGTCGGGCGAGCAAGTTTGAGCGCTGTAGAGCCTTGCTGGAGCAGTCGGTCAAATTCCTCACGCTGCCCTCCGCTCTTCGCAAACGCCTCGCGCACGACGAGATACATTCCGTAGGCGGCAATTGATCCAAGGAGAATTGCGCCGCGGACGTGCATGTCGCGAATTGCTTGGACCGTTTCCTGGACAGTCTGCAGTTGCTCAATCACCAGGCGATGCGGAAGAAAGCGTTGATCGATGATACACAACGCGTCTGCCTCGCGCCAAACCGTGCGGTAGTGCTTTCCGCTGATTCTCATGATCGCCCTCCAGATTTGCTGTCCTGGAATCTTCTATCGCCGAGCGGCTCTCCCAATCAAAATGAAAGGAAGGCCTCTGTTGCCTGGTAATTCAGCGAAAAAACTCGACACTCTCGGGATCGCCGTTGAATCGCACTATAAGCCCGTCTGCGTCTCGGTGATCCTGCCCTGCGAGGCCGAGTCGAGCAACAAGACGCTAGGCCAGCACAAGTTAAGCAAACACTCGAGATCGCCGGATAGCGGCGCAATGTTCACCTTTCGCCGCCGGTCGCAGTAGATTACCCAACAGTTGCTGTGCGCTGAAGTGCGAGTTCAACCTGCCGTCCCGAATATTCCAGGTACTCGTTGAACGCCGCATCCAATCGAGCATCAGCACAATGTGCGACTCTTGCAATTCTTCGCGATCGCCTGCGTTTTTTAGCGTATCCGAACGGCATTACCAGCGCCAGATGATAGTGTCACCACACATCAAATGACGAGAGGCGAATGGAGTGCCGCAGGGTCAAACCTTAGTCCAGCCCGCCGACTGAAAGAGTCGATCAGCAAATTGCTCGATCATTGGCCGATGAGCAAGCTGTTTTCGCCACTCGTGCGGGATAGATGCTTCTCCGTAGTACGCGCCCGCTAGCTGCCCATAGACGGCGGCCGTTGTGTCGGCATCATTTCCGAGATTGGCGGCAAGCAGGCATCCCTCCGCAAAGGTCGATGAACGATAGAAAGACCACAGAGATGCTTCGAGCGAATTCACCACGTAACCAGTTCCTCTTATCTCAGGAGGATTCTTATGTTTGAATAAGCCGCAGGCGATTTCGTCAATCTTCGTGGCAAGTTTCGTCGAGTCGCATTCTGGCGCCGGTGAATATCGCTCAGCTAAAAGCACGTCCTTGGGGACACCAATCAAGGCTCCCACAATGAGGCCGCCGAAGTATCGACATGCATCGACTGCCTCGACCGCCGCATGCGTTGTGCGCGAACTGAGCGCACTGTGATTCAACGCTGCCGTAGGGTTCTTTGCGTAGTACATCGGTATGGGAGCTAGGCGCATGATCGATCCGTTCCCCGCTGACCGAGGATCCGCGCTTCCACAATATGGCTGCTTCGTTTGTTTGAATTTGACCAGTGCGCCGCGTACGGTCATGCCAATGTCAAAGCATGTCCCTGTGCTACTTAAGTGCCCGTTTCGATACCACATGCAGTAACGAGCGAGTTGATCCGAAGGGTTGAAGCCTTGACACTCAAGAAGGCTCTCTGCCAAGCATAGAGCCATACTTGTGTCATCGGTCCATTCACCGACCTTTAGCCCAAACGGTCCACCACCTGTCATGCCAGTGACGGTCGGGAATGTTCCAGGGGCCTCAAACTCAACGGATGCTCCTATCGCATCGCCGATCGCCAAGCCCAGAAGAGCACCGCGATAACGCTGGCCTAATGATGCTTCATTCGACATGCGGGATATTGTAGCAGTTGCAATTATTGGTGTTGAACAAATTCGCCGAGCGACATCCGGCCTGAACTAGGCCCTGTCTCAAGACAGGATTCTCAGATATCTTCCGATCATAGCCAGTCGGCGCATTGGCACTCGATTCGACAAACGCGCCGTCAACTTTCACGGCATGCTCGAACCTTGATCGACGACCGCGCGCTGGCGGTAGGACTCTTTATCGAACCGGGTGCGACCGTCATGCCGCGCCTTTTCGTTGCCTTTGTGCGGGATCGCCGGCTTGATGCCGTGTGCACACAACCAGGCACCAATCCGTTGCAAACTTTAGCCTTTATGCGAACAAGTTCTCTGCTACGAAGTCATTCACTACGTCTGCCTCGAAATACTCGAAGAGGAGGCGTGAGCAATCGTCGTCGCCAAACCGAGACACGTGACCGTTGCCATATCCGATGTGGCCGGTCGCACGATCGTATTCCATTGTCTGCATTACTACGAATTGGAACGGGCCTTCGACGCAACCATTGACGATGCAGGCAAATGCTTGATGCCCTGCCGATGCGGCTGGACATCGCTCGTTCCATTTCTTCGAAAACCACGCCGGCATACGGAAAAACGCGGTTAAACCTTTACTTCAGTCGGCGAGAGATGGAGTTTTGCGGGGTGAAAGTGGTAGTCTACCACATAAGTGCTAGCTCACAGCGTTCAGGCGGCTCGGCATAACACCTTGCTGGATAACAATTTGCGAACAGCGGGCGAAGGGACTCGAACCCTCGACGTCCAGCTTGGGAACCACCATTTGACTTCTTCCGAAAAGCTCGGAAAGCCTTTATTTGCAGCAGTTTAGCGACATTCGGCGTTTTCGCAAATCGTCGCATTTTGGCCCGTTTTGGAGCAAAATGTGGTAGTACTACCACTTTTGGCATCGCCTTCCACCGCCTGCAACAAGTCGGTTTACGGGCCGCTGCAAGCCATCTACGCGCGGACCCAACGGAGACGACTAGGCCGAGAATTCCAACGGAGCCAATGTCACCCTCCACGAGAAACAAACCCCGCCAGCACACGGTGGTCGCTTCCCTTGATGTCCGAGCCGATGAAGGCTATAGAATGTGCGTGATCATGCGATCCCCAGTGTTAGCTTTGGCGGCGATCGGCAGCTTCTTAGCGTGCCAGATGCTCTGTCTGGACGCCCGGGGCAAACAGCGCGTTTTTTCTTCTCACGACTCCAGGACTGCGGAATATGCCGGTTTCGACCCTTGCTGCGGCGGAACCAAGCAAGTACCAGCAAATTCGCCCGATGGTCCCGATTGTTGCTTAACGTGCTGTTGTAGCGGTGCCGTCGTGAGTCAATCGGTCACACTGGACCACCTGGCGTTCGAGATCATTCTCACGCTACCCTGGCCCATCCCGATTGATGACCTTGAGGTAGCACACAGCGCAACCAACCTGTTGATAAGCCTGCGCCCGCCCGAACCGTCTCTCCGCACGACCGTTCTACTCATCTGATTCCCTGCACTTTCATGACCCACGCCGCACGATCCGCGATTGCGGATCGAAAGTAATTTGTTCGATCTTTGGGCTGCGCGTTCTTGCACTCTTATTATTGCGTAATCTTGCGATCACAGCCCTTCTGCTTGTTCTCATTGCAGCGAGAGGCCAACGATGACAGACAAACTCGCCACCCATGATAACCCGCGGCGGTCTAGCGCTGACGTGTCCACTCCCGGACATCCGCGTCGGATACCGGAGACGATCGCGGGGTCGCTACCCACGCTCTTGGTGCTCGCCTGCCTGGCGGGGATCGCTTATTGGGGACACCACACCGGCTGGAAAGCGCCGAAATTCTCCGAAGTGTTCGGCACAACCAGCAAGCCAGAGGAGGAAGATTGGTGCGTTGAGCACGGAGTTCCTGATTCACGGTGCATCAAGTGCCACCCGGAACTGGCCGGCGAAAGCGGCGCCGATTGGTGCAAGGAGCACGGCGTTCCGGAATCCAAATGCACGATTTGTCACCCGGAGATCCTCACAAAGGGTGTTGCCGGAGATTGGTGCAGGGAGCACGGGGTTCCCGAAAGCAACTGCACGCTCTGCCATCCCGAGATTGCTGTGAAGGGATTGGCTCCGAAGGAACATCCCGACGTTTCCGTCGTCGTAGCGAAGGACGAGACGGAGTCGAAGGGCGAACTCACCACGGCAAAAGTCGGACCACGCGTGAAGGATCCTTCGACGTGCCAAACGCACGCGATGCGCGTACAGTTTGCCTCAGCGGCAAGCGTCGAAAAGGCCGGAGTCAAACTCGGCAGCGTGGTCGAGCGCCCGATGGCGGACACACTGACCGTTAACGCCGAGATCGATTACAACCGCACCAAGCTTGCGCAGGTTTCCAGCCGCGCCGCCGGTGTTGCTTGGTGGGTCGGTAAGGAAGTCGGCGACCGCGTCACCCGAGGCGAAATTCTCGCCCTGGTGGACTCCGCGGACATCGGACGAGCCAAAGCCGACCTCCTGCAAGCCGCGGCGAATCGGCACCTGCGTTCCCAGACCCTCGAACGAACGCGGAGTCTGAGCAATATCGCCCCGCAGGCCGAGCTTCAGGAGCATGAAGCGGCGCTACGCGAAGCCGAAATCCGGCTATTCAATGCCCGCCAGGCATTGATCAACTTCGGCTTCGTGTTGAACCTGGATGGGCCGTCGGACATCCCGAACGAACGCGACCTGCAACTACTTGGCGTGCCGGAGACGGTGCGTAAGAGTCTCGACGCCTCCAACGCCACGGCCAACCTGCTCCCCATTCCGGCCCCTTTGGATGGGGTCATCACCGCCCGGAATATCGTAGCCGGAGAAATCGTTGAGACGTCCAAGCCCTTGTTTACCTTGGCGGACACAAGTCGCTTATGGGTGATGATCGATGTCCCGCAAGCACTGGCGAATCGAGTCGCCCTCGGCCAGCGCGTTCGCTTCAGCCCCGAGCGGACCTCCGACGACGCCGCCTTGGGATCTATCGCATGGATCAGCACGGCGGTCGATGACCAAACGCGAACAATCAAGGTCCGTGCGGACGTGGACAACAGCGAAGGTCGCTTGCGTGCCGGTATGTTCGGCCAAGCCGCGATCACAATCCGCGAATCGCCCACGGCGATCGCCGTCCCAGACGAGGCGGTCCAATGGGAAGGCTGTTGTCACCTGGTCTTTGTGCGGCTTTCCGAGGAGATATTCCAGCCGCGGAAAATCAGGGTCGGAGCACGCAGCGGCGGGTTCACCGAGGTTTTGGTCGGCGCGGTACCGGGCGAGGTTGTTGCCACGACAGGTAGTCACGTTCTGAAATCCGAGATTCTCAAGAGCAACCTCGGGGCCGGCTGCACCTGCGAGTAGTGGAGCAAGCAAATGTTCCTGAACTGGCTGATTAACTGGTCGCTATCCCATCGCTGGCTCGTGCTCGGCTCGTTTGCGACCTTCCTCGTGCTCGGGATGCTCGCCGCGGCTCACCTGAATATCGATGCCTTTCCCGACACGACCCCCGTGCAGGTACAGATCAACACCGTTGCTCCCGCGCTCAGCCCGGAGGAAGTCGAGAGACAGATTACGATGCCCATCGAGCAGGCCATCAGCGGTCTACCCGACTTGGTCAATGTTCGCTCCATTTCCAAGTTCGGTCTATCGCAGGTGGTCGTGACCTTCGAGGATCGGGTGGAAATCTACTTCGCCCGCCGGCTGGTGAGCGAGCGACTTGGCACGGTCGAACTTCCTGCCGGTATCGAGCGGCCCGAAATGGGACCGGTGGCTACGGGTCTGGGCGAGGTCTTTCACTACATCGTAACCTCCGACACACGCGACCTTACCGAGTTGCGGACGATTCAGGACTGGGTCATCAAGCCCGCGCTGCGGACGGTGCCGGGCGTGGCGGAGATCAACAGCTGGGGCGGTTTTGAGAAACAGTACCAAGTCCGCATCGACCCGACACGCTTGATCAAGTTCGGGCTCTCCTACGACGAGGTCATCGAGGCCATCGAGTCCAACAATCTGAATGCCGGCGGAGGAAGCGTCGCCGCGAGCGGCGCCATGCAGCTCGTCCAAGGGATAGGCCGAGTAACCAACCTTGATCAAATCGGCGACATCGTCATCAAAGCCAAGGACGGCGTGCCCGTGCACGTGCATGATGTGGGCGACCTCGAAATCGGAGCAGAAATCCGGCGAGGCGCGGTGAGCTACGGCGGCAGGGGCGAAGCCGTGCTCGGCTTGGGCTTCATGCTGATCGGCCAAAACACCCATGAAGTCACTACTCGGCTCAAGGAGAAGCTGGAGGAGGTCAAGGCGAATCTGCCGCCCGACGTTTGGGTCGAGGCGGTCTACGATCGCACAGAGCTAGTCGATCACGTCATCGACACGGTCCGCAAAAACCTCTTCGAGGGCGGGCTCTTCGTCATTGCGATCCTGTTCATGTTTCTGGGGAACCTGCGAGCCGGACTGATCGTCGCCCTGGCCATCCCTCTCTCCATGCTGTTTGCCTTTTCGGGCATGCTTCAGTTTGCAATCGCCGGAAGTTTGATGAGTTTGGGTGCCATCGACTTCGGCCTCGTGGTGGACAGCGCGGTCATTCAAATCGAGAACGCTACGCGGCACATCGCTCACGACCGCCGTAAACGCAAGCTGATCGACGTAGTGCGTGACGCGGTGATCGAGGTTCGGAAACCGACAATGTTCGGCGAATTGATCATCATGTTGGTATACGTCCCGATCCTGACGTTGGAAGGTGTTGAGGGCAAACTCTTTCGACCGATGGCGCTGACCGTCATTTTCGCGCTCGCAGGATCCTTGATTCTGTCAGTCACGCTCATTCCGGTGCTGGCCAGCATGATCCTTCCACGCCGCCTGGAAGAGCGCGATCCGCTCCTGGTTCGGATTTCTGCATGGTTGTATCGCCCTGTACTGCGGACGGTCATGCGAAACAACTACGCCACGATCGGTGTCGCCGTTTGCGCACTCATGGCCACCCTCATTGTGGCCCGAGGGCTCGGCTCGGAGTTCATTCCGCGACTTTCCGAAGAAGCCATCGTCGTCAACGTGATTCGACTCGCGGGAACTGATCTGAGCGAATCCGTGCGCTACAACACGCAAATGGAGCGGGCGATTCTGGCCGCCCTCCCCGATGAGGTACGCCACGTCTGGAGTCGCATCGGCACGGCCGAGGTCGCCACGGATCCGATGGGGGTTGAGCTAACGGACATTTTTGTTTCCCTTCAGCCTCGATCTCGTTGGAAAAAGGCCTCAAACCAAGCGGAACTCGTAGCCCTGATCCAAAGGGAACTTCGAGACATGCCCGGGCAACGCATCGCCATGACCCAACCGATTGAGATGCGGATGAACGAGATGATTGCCGGCGCCCGTGGCGACGTGGCCATGAAGCTCTACGGCGATGATTTCGACGTGCTGGTTCAGAAGGCAAACGAAGTCGGGGCGATTCTCGGTTCCATCCAAGGGGCGGCCGACCTGAGCACCGAGCAGTTGACCGGTCAACCGGTTCTCCAGATTCGCGTGGATCAGGAAGCGCTTGCCCGCTACGGCGTGCCTGCGAGGGCGGTCATGCAGCTTGTCGAATCCATCGGGACGAAGACCCTCGGCGAAGTCGTCGAAGGACAGCTTCGCTTTCCACTCGTGGCCCGGCTTCCCGATTCCGCCAGGCAAGATGCGGAGTCGATCGGTCGCATTCTACTTTCCACAGCCAACGGCCAGCGCATTCCGCTCGCAAACCTCACGCACATCGAGGAAGTCGAAGGTCCCTCGACCATTCTGCGCGAGTGGGGCCAGCGACGCACTACTGTGCAAGTCAATGTGCGCGGCCGCGACGTGGTCAGCTATGTGGCCGAGGCTCAGAGTAAGATCGCAGCGGGGGTCTCGCTGCCATCAGGCCGCTATCGCATCGAGTGGGGCGGCCAGTTTGAACACTTCGAAAGGGCTCGCAATCGCCTTATGATCGTGGTCCCTGTCGTGCTGGCGATGATCTTCGTGCTCCTCTATATTACCTACAACCGGGTCGTGGATGCGCTTCGCGTGTTCACGGGCATTCCCTTTGCAGCCGTCGGCGGCGTCGCCGCCTTGTGGCTCCGCGACATGCCTTTTTCGATTTCGGCAGGCGTTGGGTTCATCGCGTTGTCCGGCGTTGCCGTTCTCGGCGACATGGTGCTTGTCTCTTACGTCCGGCAACTACTGGCACGCGGCTCCACGCTGCGTGAAGCCATTCACGACGCCGCCTTGACACGACTGCGGCCTGTGTTGATGACTGCCCTTGTCGCTTCGCTCGGATTCCTTCCGATGGCCGTGAGTGCAGGGGTCGGCGCCGAAGTTCAGCGACCACTGGCGACGGTGGTCATCGGCGGAGTGATCAGCAGCACCTTGCTCACCTTATTGGTCTTGCCGGCCATTTACCTCGTTTTTGGCGCCTCTGCGGCTCGCCGGCGTGGGCAGGCAGTAGGCGATAACTCCGTTGGAAGCGTCGTCGTGGAACGCCCAGAGGCAGAATCCGCGACGTTGGTTGGTGTGGTTGATTCTTAAGGAGACAACGATGAATTGTATGAAGAAGTTCTCTGCTTTCTTTGTCCCCGGCATGTTTGCTCTGTCATTGATCGTGGCGGGTTGCGAAAAAAAGGCCACGGAGAAGCCGCCCGCCACGGGGGGCTCTACGACGCAGCCCCAGGCGAAAGAGAAACCGAAGGAGCCGCTGATCAAGAAGCAGGAGATTGCAGATTGGTGTCCGGAGCATGGAGTGCCGGAGTCAATTTGCACGCGATGCAATCCGGCGCTCGTCGAGGGCTTCAAGAGCAAAGGCGACTGGTGCAAGCAGCATGATCTGCCGGAGTCGCAATGCCTTCAATGCCATCCGGAGCTCAAGGAGAAGTTCGAGGCCATGAAGCCGAAAGGCCAGGGCTAGTGCTCCGTCGCACCTTAATCTACGGGTGCCGGACAGGGCTTTTCCGAGCCGCGACCGTAAGGGAGCGGATGGTCGCCACTCGAAGTTATAGCTGCGACGGAGCACTAGTCGGGGGCTAAACGTGGACAGGGCTGGTGAGCTCCCGATGTGACTCGGTGCTGCGCCACGCAGGACAAGGCAGAAGCGGATGGGGTATTTTGGGGGCCGGAAGCCGTATCCTCGGCGGTTCAGAATGTTGCCCCCGAGATACATGGCAGGCATCCAATAGGCCGATAGAATCGAAACCCCCTTGCAGGGCGGCCCTATTGAGGCTAGAAATCGACCAGAATGACTCGCCGTGCGTGGACAATCTTCTTTCCGGTTTGGGCACTGGTGTTGCTCCCTGCGCTATGCACCGCAGGTGTCATGACGCACGCGTGCGAACCGCACGGATCGCAGCAACCGGCACATCAACCTGGCGAAAGTGATCATGGCTGTCCGCATGAATCCGACTGCTCCCAGGATCCTTGTAGCACGTTGACCGCCCGGAATGAAGGCGAAGACTCCCATGCCCAGGTATTGGCGGTTACGGTGGTCTTTCTGACCGTGGGTCTGCCGCATGGTGACCAAGTCCAGCACCGCGACCCATTGCACGCGTTCCCCCTCCTGAGCTTGGCGCTGCCAAACCTGCCTTGTCCTGAAAGCACCTTGCCGCTTCTGATCTGATTCTGACCTACTGTCGACTCGTCCACCCCTGTCGCAAACGCAATCGGCAGGGTATGCCCGAACGCGCTGCGCGCGGGTCACGTTGTTTTTCCAGGAAGGATTAGCATGCGTCATAGACGCCTATTCGCAATTCTTGTTTGCATTGGAGCACTCGCCCTAGGCGGGTGTGCGACAGTCGATCCGCGGCCGGACTTTGATCGCACGTCAGGAAACGTCGAGAAGGCCACCGGTCAGTCCCTTCCTCGATTCGAAGACGACGCGGCGACGCGAGACGCACTCGTTGCAGAACTTCTTGCCGCCGGCTTGACCGTCGATGAGGCCGTTAAGATCGCTCTGCTGAATAACACCAACGTGCGCGCCGCCCTGGCGCGAGTCGGGATGGCACGAGCCGACGCGGTGCAGGCGGGGTTGTTTACGAATCCCACGCTGGGACTTTCGTTTCGCTTTCCGGAGGGCGGAGGACGATCGAACCTGGAAGCCGGCGTGGCCCAGAATATCGCGGATCTATGGCTCATTCCCCCACGTAAACGCGCCGCTGAAAAGGACCTAGACCGGACGATCCTCGAGGTGGCCCGCGAGGTTGTCGCCCTCACAATCGATACAAGAACGGCCTACTTCAACGCGGTAGCCGCCGACCAAGCGCTCGGCATTGCTCGCGACAACGTCGCTCTAACGAAGAAGCTCATGGAGGTCACCGAGGCCAGACTTGAGGCCGGCGCCGTCGGCGCTCTCGATGTCAACCTCGCCAAGGGGCAGGCCCTACGAGCCGAGGTTGATTATCGCACCGCGAGGCTCGATGCCGCTTCCGCCCGTCGATCACTGGCCAAAGCCCTGGCCCTGACGACTCTTGTTGATGACCTTTCGCTCACGGACCCGCTCCCATCCGTGCATCAGCATGCCATCGACGCCGAGAGACTCGTTAGCCTGGCTCGCGATTCCCGGCTCGATCTTCACGCCGCGCAGGACAACGTCGCATCGGCAGAGGCGCGGGTCAAGGCGGAACAGGCCAAGGTGTTCCCCAACGTGGACGTGGGCTTGGAACTTGAACGACCCGAACGCCGTGCGCTACCCGGGCGGAACATTCTCGCGGACACGGCCCGCGCCTCTGTGGCCAACGGCGGTCTCACCGCTCCGGATATCGAATCTCGTGGGCAACGAAACCAAGCGCGGAGCGAAGAAATCGACTTGATCATGGGTCCATCATTCGGCGTCACACTTCCCATCTTCGACCAAAACCAAGCCCAAATTGCGAAGGCTCAATTCGCCCACGAACAGGCCATCGCCATTCTCCAAGCGATAGATCGCGCCATCGTGCAGGAAACGCGCGAAGCCGCCGACCGGGCCTCCACCGCATGGAACGTCGCAACGCTTTATGAGGGCGAGCTACTGCCGCAGGCGCGCAATACGCTCAGCATCTCCGAAGCGGCCTACCAGGCGGGCAACACGCCGATCCTGAATGTCATCGACGCTCAAAGGTCACTCTTGGAATCAAGGCGAGGGTACGTGGCTGCGCTTCAGACTGCGGCCAACGCGTTTGTAGAATTGGAACGCGCGGTCGCCAGGCCGATCGACGTGATTCTTTCTCCGCCTCAGCCGCCGGATGCCGTGAGGTCCAATCCGTCAGACAAAGGGAATCCCGAGGGAGGTCAACCATGAGTTCCCAGATGAATCGACTTAAACGCCGCGGACGCCTGTCAAATCTGACCTTTGTTGTGCTCGTGCTTGCCAGTGGTTGCTCAGGCTCCAACGCGCCCGACTTTGCCGAGTTCACCGTCGACTTTGCCAGGGAGGTGCTTGCCGCATGGCTGTTTTGAATTCGCATGAGGAACGGCGGAGAGAGGAGCCGTCCGTGTACTCTTGGAGACATCGAATGCAAGTGTGCTTTCTCAAACGCCACGGGGCAATGATCGGCCGAGCGATCCGGAACGGCGGCCGGGCCATTGTAGCTCCGGCCTTCACCATCCTTGTCCTTAACTTCCCGCTCGGTTGCCGTGACAAGGGCACGACGAACGCTGTCGCAGCCAAGTCGACCGATGCTCACGCCCACGGCGATGCGCACGAGGGGCACGCTCACGGCGAAGAGGGGCACTCCGGTGAAATTAAGCTGACCAGCGACGCTATCACCCGGTATGGAATCAAGGTCGAGTCCGCTTCTCTCTGGAAGCTCCAACCTGCATTTATGGCGCCGGCCCGCGTCGCTTTCAACGCCGAAACCATGGCCCACGTGGGCTCTCCCCTTCCCGGCCGCGTGGTGGAACTCCCAGTCCGCTTGGGTGACAAGGTGCAAAAGGGAGACGTGCTTCTCCAAGTAGAAAGCCCTCAATTGGGCGAGGCACAGAGCGAATTCCTTCAGAAGCGTATCCAAGCGCAAACGGCTGTGCCCGCCGTGGATCTTGCGAAGAATGCCCTGGATCGCGCGACCAAGCTCTTCGATCAGAATCGCGGCATTGCCCTGGATGAGGTTCAGAAAAGAGAAGCCGAGTATCGAATGGCGATGGCCGCGCACAAATCAGCCGAATCCGCTGTGATCGCCGCGGAGAACAAGCTTCATCTGTTAGGTATGGACCAAGCTGCCGTCGAACGCCTGATCGAAAGTGGCGAAGTACAATCCCGATTCCCCATCCGCGCGCCCGTTCCGGGCGCGGTAGTCGAGCGGGAGGTAACGCTTGGCGAGCTGGTCAGTCCGGAGAAAGAAACTCTGCTCGTGCTCGCGGATACAGAGACGGTGTGGGTGTTGGCCGATGTGCCTGAAGCGCGGCTACCTGGTGTCGTGATGGGAGCGGTCGCATGGCTCAAGACAGGCGGCTTGGAAGCGCACAAGCACGAAGGGTCCGTCTCGTACATCGCGCCCATGATCGATGCGCGCACCCGCACGGCGCAGGTCCGTATCGCGGTCAAGTGCGAACACGGCTCGCTGTGGCCGGGCATGTTCGTCCAAGTCGAGATTACCGCGATCGATCGAAACAACCCGGACCCGGCGCCGGTCATCGCGGTTCCAGAAGAGGCGATTCAGACCATTGAGCGCCGCTCGGTGATCTTCGTTCCGGTTCCCAATGAGGAAAACACTTATGTCCAGCGCGCCGTGAACATCGACAAACCGGTGTCTGGCCTGGTTCCGATCCGCAGCGGACTCGTCGAGGGGGAGCAGTACGTTGCAGCGGGGAGTTTCATCCTCAAGGCAGAACTTGGCAAGGGCTCTGCGGCGCACGAACACTGATCCAACGGAGCACATTTCCATGCTTGAGTATGTCCTTCATTTTTCGATACGCAACCGATGGCTGATCGTGATCCTCACTGCGGTAGCGGCGGCCATCGGCGTTCATTCCCTGCAACGGTTGCCGATTGACGCAGTGCCGGACATCACCAACAACCAGGTGCAGATCAACGCCGTGGCACCGTCGCTCTCTCCCATCGAAGTCGAAAAGCAGGTCACCTTCACGATGGAGAACGCCTTGGCGGGAATCCCGGGCTTACTTTCCACGCGGTCGTTGTCCCGCAACGGCTTCGCGCAGGTCACTGTGATCTTTGAGGACGAGGTCAGCGTTTACTTTGCACGTCAACAGGTCGCGGAGCGCCTGGGTGAGGCCAAGGAATCCCTTCCGCCCGGTGTAGAGCCGATCATGGGGCCCATCGCCACCGGTCTCGGCGAGATTTACATGTACACCGTTGAGTTTGAGCACTCCAAGGGAGAAGGCGCGCCGATCCATGACGGGGAGGCGGGTTGGCAAAGCGACGGTTCGTATCTCACGCCGGAAGGGCGGCGGCTGACCAACGACCTGGAGCGCGCCGCCTATCTCCGGGAGGTGCAGGATTGGATCATCCGTCCGCAGCTCAAGGGCGTAAAAGAAGTGGCCGGCATCGACGCCATCGGCGGATACGTCAAACAGTATCACGTTCAGCCTGATCCGATGAAGCTCGTGTCCTACGGATTTACCTTTCACGATGTCATAGAGGCACTGGAGCGAAACAACGTCAGCACGGGGGCAGGGTACATCGAGCACAAAGGTGAATCCTACCTTGTTCGCGCTACGGGGCGCATCGAGTCCGTGGAACAGATTGAGAACATTGTGGTCGGCAGCCGCAACGGCGTGCCCATTTATGTCCGAGACATCGTTCCACCCGATGGCGTTGGCATTGGGCGAGAGCTTCGCTCCGGGTCGGCCAGTGAGAACACGGAGGAGGTTGTCGTCGGTACGGCCATCATGCTGTTGGGAGCAAACAGCCGTACCGTCGCTGCGGCGGTGGACAAGAAGATGCCCGAGATTCAGAAGAGCCTCCCGCCCGGCATCAAAGCCAAGACCGTGCTGAACCGGACCAAGCTCGTCGATGCCACCATAAAGACGGTGGAAAAAAACCTGGTTGAAGGCGCCATCCTCGTGATCGTTGTTCTCCTTTTGATGCTGGGGAACATCCGGGCCGCGCTCATCTGCGCTGCGGCCATACCCCTGGCCATGCTCATGACCGCAACCGGCATGGTGCAAGGAAAGATCAGCGGCAATCTGATGTCGCTGGGCGCGATCGACTTCGGTCTGATCGTCGACGGCGCGGTCATCATCGTCGAGAACTGCCTGCGGCGATTGGCCGAGGAGCAGCATCACAAAGGCAGGCTGTTGACCCTGCAGGAGCGGCTCCATGTCGTTTTCGACGCCAGTAAGGAAGTCCGGCAAGCCACCGCGTTTGGAGAGGCCATCATCATCACGGTCTATTTCCCCATTCTGGCGCTGACGGGTGTGGAGGGAAAAATGTTCCACCCCATGGCCATGACGGTCATCTTCGCGCTCATCGGGGCATTCATCCTGTCTCTAACCTTCATTCCCGCGATGGTGGCCATCCTCGTTCGAGGCCGGGTCAAGGAAAAGGAGATGTTTCTCGTGCGCTGGGCGAAAGTGATTTACGAGCCGTTCGTCCGCGCGGCCGTGCGCCTGCGGTTCCTGGTCGTCGGCGCCGCCATCCTCGCTTTCGCGGGCTCACTTGCGCTATTCAGCACGCTGGGTCAGGAGTTCATCCCGACGTTGGATGAAAAAGACCTCGCACTGCAGGCGATGCGCATGCCCAGCACGTCTTTGACCCAATCTCAGAAGATGCAGTTTGACCTTGAACGCACGGTCAGCCAGTTCCCCGAGGTCTCTTTTATTTACTCGAAGACGGGGACGGCGGAGTTGGCCTCGGATCCGATGCCCCCCAGCATCTCCGACACCTTTGTGATTTTCAAGCCGCAGGAGCAGTGGCGCAGCGAGGCTGAACTCGACAAACTTATCGCCGAAAAGACCGAAGAAATGGAGAAGATGGGCGCGCATGGTGGCAGCGAGGATGGCCACGGGCACGGCGGTGAGGGTGGTCATGGGCATGGTGAACTCAAGGTGGAGGGTCACAAAGGCAAGCTGGTCAAGCTGATCGAACTTGCAGTGAAGACGCTACCTGGAAATAACTATGAGTTCACTCAGCCCATCCAGATGCGGTTCAACGAGTTGATTGCCGGCGTGCGCGGCGACGTGGCCATCAAAGTATACGGCGACGACTTTGACGCCATGCGGCGCACCGCCGAGCAGATACTCGGCGTATTGCAAAACATTCGTGGGGCCGCCGATGCCAAAGTCGAACCAACCACGGGATTGCCAGTACTTACCGTGGACATCGACCGCGCCGCCGTGGCCCGCTACGGACTCAGCATGGCAGACGTTCAGGACGTCGTCGCAGCCGCGATGGGCGGGCGGGAAGCCGGCTTGGTTTTTGAGGGCGACCGCCGTTTCGACTTGGTTGTTCGTCTGCCAGAGGCGCTTCGAGGCAAGCTCGAAACTCTTGATACACTCCCGATCCCCTTGCCAAGTCGAGAGGAACCTGAGCAAGACGTTCAATTGGCCTCTCAGCGATTCGGAGGCTTGGCGGAGCGAACGGAGATAGGGTTCATCCCTTTGAGTCACATCGCCAATGTGTCAGTCGCCGAAGGAATGAATCAGATCAGCCGGGAAAACGGCAAACGACGCATTGTGGTCCAATGCAATGTTCGCGGTCGTGACTTGGGGTCGTTTGTGCAGGAAGCTCAGGCCCAAGTAGCGAGCGTTCAACTCCCACCGGGAGGCTGGCTCGTGTGGGGCGGCACCTATGAGAACCTTGTGGCCGCCAAACAGCGGCTCACCGTGGTGGTTCCGGTGTGCTTCTTCCTCATTTTTCTGCTCCTGTTTGCCACGTTTAAGAGTGTCAAGTATTCACTCCTTGTCTTCAGCGCCGTTCCTTTGGGCCTTACCGGCGGGGTTGTCGCCTTATGGGTCCGTGACATGCCGTTCTCTATCTCCGCCGCGGTTGGGTTTATCGCTCTTTCCGGTGTCGCAGTGCTCAACGGTCTGGTCATGATCATCTTCATTAATCAGCTTCGAGATCGCGGGGAATCCGTCGAGCATGCCATTATTCATGGTTCACTGACTCGTTTACGGCCTGTGCTCATGACGGCTTTGGTCGCGTCACTCGGTTTTGTTCCGATGGCACTGGCAACGGGCACTGGCGCAGAGGTTCAGAGACCACTTGCCACCGTGGTCATTGGCGGTCTGATCTCCAGCACGCTGCTTACGCTTGTCGTACTCCCCGCGCTCTATCGCATCTTTACGGGGAAACATCCAAGCGGCCGCCCACAGCCTCAACCGGAAGCCTGGGAAGCAGTCGAAGGCGCTATGCCGGTGATGAACGCCTCTACGCCGGAATCGTCACCGGCAAAGGGGATATTCTGATGGTTTTCGCCGGCGTGTGGCCGGCGGTCTGTCGCAAGCAGTGTACGGTCAATGTTCAAGAGGAGTGTAACATGAAAGGTTCGAATCGCTTTGGTCTCGTCGCCGGTCTCGCGATCGGTATCACCCTGGCCGCGGTTGGCAGCAGTCTCTTGGCTCAAACCGGAGCCCAACCAGTCAAGAGCGAGACGCAGTATTTCGTGACCGGCGAAGGTGATGATGCCCATCTCTGGGTCCGTGAAGGGACAAATCTCCGCTGCGTCGGTCACGGTGAGTGCAAGGCCCACGGGGATCATGAGGGGCACGACCATGCAAAGGAAGGCAAGAAACCATAGTCGTAGAGCATTTCGGGGCCGGGGCGCGGGGCATGCGAACCATGCCTCATGCCCCGGTCTACCGGTTTGCGAGAACCGCACTTAGCCGGACGCGACGCCTCTATGGAGGGTCGCGCACGCGAAGCAAGTAATATGAACATTCAACGAACAGGTCTGTTGCTCGCTGGACTCGTCATCGGCGCAGCGCTGGGCATCGGTTCGACGTATACCTGGGTCAGAAAACCCGGTTGGGGTTCTCTCACCCGGGCAAGCGACATTCACGATCGCCGTGCAACCGATGAGCACGACCGAGCGGGTCCCGTGCGCGGCGACGGGCCCGCCGACGACGGACAAAACGCGCTCGTAGAAGGCGTCGTCAAGCTGTCGCCCAATGCGGCACAAGAATTTGGCATCGAAGTCGCCGCGGCCGCGGGCGGCGAGCTTGAGCAGACGTTGACGCTGCCCGGGCAGATCGTCCTCAACTCCGACAAGGTTGCCCACATCGTGCCGCGTGTAGCGGGGATTGTCCATCGCGTAGACAAGTACTTGGGGGAACACGTCGAGGTGGGGGAAGTGATGGCCGTCCTGGAAAGCCGCGAACTGGCGGAGGCAAACGTAGCCTACCTTGCCTTGCAGCAGAGGATGTTGCTGGCCGAGGAAACGCTCAAGAGCGCGGAGAAGTTGCATGCCCAAAAGATCATGGCCGATCTTGATTACCTGGGCGTCCAAAAGGCTCAGATGGAAGCGACGATCGAGTTCAAGTCGGCTGACAACAAGCTCCACTCGCTGGGGGTAAGGGACGCGCAAGTCAAAGATCCGCCCAGCCACTCAGCCGGACTGGCACTTTACGAACTGCGCGCACCCTTCGCCGCCACCATCGTCGAGAAGCACTGTTCCCTCGGTGAGGTCCTCAATGGGGAGTCAGATGCGTTTAGGCTGGCGGATCTCTCCACGGTCTGGGTCAACGTAACGGTCTACACCCAGCACCTGCCGTTGATTCGGGTCGGCCAGTCAGTCACGCTGATCGCCGGTCGCGGTGCTGCGGAAACCTCCGCCGTCATCGACTACATCAGCCCGCTGGTCGATGAAGACACGCGAACTGCGATAGCGCGCATCACGCTGCCCAATCCCGAAGGCAACTGGCGCCCCGGACTGTTCGTGTCGGCGCGCGTGCGGACCAGCATGATCGCCGCCGCGGTGCTCGTTCCGAAGGCCGCCGTGCAGACTATCCAGGACGAAAGCTGCGTGTTCGTCGAGGCCGGCGGAGAGTTCAAGGCGCGCCCCGTCACAGTCGGTCGGTCTGATGGCAAGCGGGTAGAGATTACTGCTGGATTGACGCCCGGCGAGCGCTTCGTAAGCGTTAACGCGTTCACGCTGAAATCCGAACTCGAAAAGGCGGGATTTGGAGATTGACGCGGCCACAGGAGCCGGGTTGTTTGCCTGACTGAGGGCAGCCGAGCTGAGGACTTGTCTCGTGATCAACAGCATTATTCAAGGCGCCCTGAAGCAGCGTTTCCTGGTTCTCGTCTGCGGCTTGGGCGTAGTCCTTTTCGGGGTGTACTCCACACTGCGCCTCAACATCGAGGCGTTTCCCGATGTAACGAACATTCAGGTCCAGATCAACACTGCCGTACCGGGTTTGGCCGCCGTGGAGGTAGAGAAGCTGGTCACCTTCCCGATCGAGTCGGTGATGAACGGATTGCCCGACGTCACCGAGGTCCGCTCGATCTCGAAAACGGGGCTCTCGGTCGTCACGGTTGTCTTCAAGGATAGCGTGAATATCTATTTTGCTCGGCAACTGGCGCTCGAACGGGTGCAGGTCGCGAGGAGCCGAATTCCCGAAGGTCTGGGCGAGCCGGAGATCGGACCGATCTCGACCGGACTCGGCCAAATCTACAAGTACACCCTGGTCGGCGAAAACAAGTCGGCGATGGACTTGCGGACAATCAACGATTGGTTCGTGAAATTCCAACTCAGGACCGTGCCGGGCGTGACGGACGTGCTCAGTTTCGGCGGCGAGGTGCGCCAGTACCAGGTTCGGGTCAATCCGAACAAGCTGATTGAATACAGGCTGACTCTGGAAGATCTTGAGGAAGCCATTCGGGCCAACAACCGCAACGCGGGCGGCTGGTACATTGAAGGCGATCAGGAGCAGCTTGTCGTCCGCGGGGAGGGTCTGATTCGTGGCAGCCGCGAGGGGCTTGTCGACATTGAGAATGTCGTCCTTAAGGCCGAACATGGAACGCCGGTTTACGTTGAAGACGTGGCGGAGGTCGAGTACGGCGCCGAGATTCGTCAGGGCGCAGTCACGATGAACGGCAAAGGCGAAGTTGTCATGGGCATCGTGCTCCAGCTCAAGGGCGCCAACACGAAGCAAGTGATCGAGCGCGTGCGCGATAAAGTTGCGTCACTCCAGACGTCGCTGCCTCAAGGAGTGCAGATTGTCCCGGTGTACGACCAGGCCGATCTAGTCGAGAAAGCGGTCGAGACGGTGCGCAAAGCGCTTACTGAAGCAGCCGTGCTCATCGTGATCGTGCTGTTTCTCTTTCTGTGGAACGCACCGTCAGCGCTTGTGGTCGTCTGCTCGATTCCGCTGTCAATGCTGATTGCCTTCGTCATGATGCGGTGGTACGGCCTCTCAGCGAATCTGCAGTCGCTGGGAGGATTGGCGATCGGCATCGGCATGATGGTGGATGGCTCGGTCGTCATGATGGAGAACATCATCCGCCATTTGGCCGAGCCGAACGTCCGCGGCGAACCGCTGGCGCATCGCGTGCGGGAGGCCGCGCAAGAAGTCGGACAGCCCGTATTTTTCGCAGTGCTCATCATCATCGTGGTGTTTCTGCCGCTTTTCACGCTCCAAGGGGTCGAGGGCAAGCTTTTTAGCCCAATGGCCTTCACAATTGCTTTTGCAATGCTGGGCTCTCTGGTTGTGGCCTTGACCATCGTGCCGGTGCTTTCGGCGATCATCTTGCGCGGGAAGTTCAGCGAGAAGGACAACTTTCTCATGCGCTTCGTAAAGATGATCTACAGGCCCGCCCTGGGTTGGGCGCTGCGACATCGCTGGAGCGTGAGCGGAATCGCCGTGCTGGCGCTCACCAGCTCGTTGGCTGTCGTGCCGTTTCTTGGGACGGAGTTCGTGCCCGAACTTGATGAGGGCACGATGAGCATCCGGGTGACGATGAACCCCAGCATTTCCTTGAACGAATCCAAGCGCATCGCCAATCACCTGGAGGCAAAGCTCATGAAGTATCCCGAGGTGACGTACGCCTTCAGCCAAATCGGGCGCGCCGAACTTGGCGGCGACCCGGAGCCCATCGCGAACAACGAGATCAACGTGGGACTCAAGCCGCAGGCCGAGTGGACCACCGCTCACTCGCGATCGGAACTGGTTCGGATCTTCGCGGACGACTTGGGCAAGTACCCGGGCATCCTGCTTAATTTCTCGCAGCCCATCGCAACTCGGGTGGACGAACTCCTTTCCGGCGTGAAGGCCCAGCTCGCGATCAAGCTCTTTGGCGAGGACTTGGATGTACTCGAAAAGAAAGGCCGCGAAATCGAGGAAGCGATCAAGTTAACTCGCGGTGCATCGGACGTCCAGATGGAACAGATCAGCGGCGAGGCACAACTGGTCGTGCGGGCCGATCGCGATGCGCTGGCGCGCTACGGACTGAACGCGGGGCAGGTCATGGAGGTGGTCTCGACAGCGGTCGGCGGTAAGGCTGTCACCGATGTGCTGGAGGGTCAGAAGCGATTCGCGGTGTACATCCGGATGGCCGAGCCATACCGCAACGATCTGGAATCCATTGGGAACCTATGGGTGTCCAGCCGTGACGGGGTTCACGTACCGCTCTCCCAAGTGGCGGACATACACCTGCTTCAGGGTCCCCCCACGGTGAGTCGCGAGGATGCGCAACGCCGAATCGTGATCCAGTGCAATGTGCGCGGTCGGGACATGGGGGGGTTCGTCGCCCAAGCAAAGAAGGCCGTTGCGAATCGCGTGCGTTTGCCCGTTGGCTATTTCGTGACCTGGGGCGGGCAATTTGAGAACCAGCAGCGCGCGCAGAAAACGTTGATGATCGTTGTGCCCGTGTGCCTGGGGTTGATCTTCTTTCTTCTTTACATGTCTTTTAACTCCGTCAGGAACGCCCTTCTCATCATCCTCAACGTGCCGTTCGCCCTTGTTGGCGGCATCTTTGCGCTGGCCGTGTCCGGCCAATACTTGAGTGTCCCGTCCTCGGTGGGCTTCATTGCCCTATTCGGTGTGGCGGTACTCAACGGAGTCGTGATGGTGTCGTACTTCGAACAGCTTGCCCTCCAGGGCATGTCGCTCGATGAGGCTGTGACGCAGGGAGCCATGCTCCGCCTCCGACCGGTGCTAATGACCGCTACCGTAGCAAGCCTCGGGCTGATACCGCTTCTGCTCTCAACGGGAATCGGGTCGGAGGTCCAGCGCCCCTTGGCGACGGTGGTCGTCGGTGGGTTGACTTCTTCGACGTTGTTGACATTGCTCGTTCTCCCCGCGCTCTACCGGTGGTTCGCGCCGGCGCGGGTACAGGTGGAAATCTGACCTTGGCTCACCCCGAGAGGATCGTCGCATGAAAGAGATCGAAGCGATCATTCGTCCCTACCGACTCGACGCGGTGCTCGACGCCCTACACTCGCATCCCGATCTACCGGGAGTAACGGTTTCGTTTGTCCGCGGTTTCGGCCGCACGGTCGGACGTTCGACAACTCCCGCACAGACTCCCATTCAATTCGGGACCGTCGAAATGGCTAAACTCGAATGCGTTGTGAACGACGACCAAGTCCCCGTGGTCGTGGGTATCATCCAAGCGGCCGCGTGCACACACAGCCCCGGCGATGGAAAGATCTTCGTTTACGACGTTCCCGAAGTGTTCAAGATCAGGACAGGTGACCGGCTTGAACGGATCGATTAGGCGTAGCTGGCAGTGGGCTCCATTGGCCAAGCGAGCCGCAGCGCCGGAATTTGATCCGCGGGTTGCGACAGGGTGGACTATGCACGCTGCTGCTCAATTGCTAGGGAATGTGATGAATGCGTCGAGTGCGAGCGCGCTGCTTAGAATTGTCGTGTCATCGTCGCATAATCCCAACTTGATTGGAAAGCACTCCGCTCGTCGGCCACATCCTCATCCGGAGGCTTGGGAGGCCTCCGGCGACGCAATTCCGGCGATGAACACCTCTACGCTCGAATCGTCGCCGGAAAAAGGGAGGGGGTTGACGGTCTCCGCCGGCGTGTGGCCGGCGGTCTGTTCACAAGTGTTACACGTTCGTTGCTTCAAATGGGGAATGGTATGAGAGGTTTGAATCGTTCTGGTCTCGTCGCCGGCATCGCGATTGGCATCACCCTTGCCGCAATCGGCGGAAATCTTTTAGCTCAAACAGGAGCCCAACCGGTCAAGAGCGAGACGCAGTATTTCGTGACCGGCGAAGGCGATGACTCCCACCTCTGGGTGCGTGAAGGCACGAAGCTTCGCTGTGTAGGGCATGGCGAATGCAAGGCCCACGGGGATCACGAGGGCCACGACCATGGCAAGGAAGGGAAGAAGCCGTAACTAAAACAGGCGAATGGGAAAAGGTTTTTAGTGGGCCGCGACGACGGGACGCCAAGCGTGCGGAGCTATTTCAGCCGCGCGCACGAGAGATAGGGGGCATGCCCTAAACGCGCGCCGCCGATAGATATCGATTCCCTGACGATTGGCTCAAGTCATGGAAAGCAAAAAATCAACGTTCGTGATTGAGGAGCTTGACTGCGCCGCGGAGGAATCCACCGCCCGCGCCCGGCTTCTGCGCCTCAAGGGTGTGGAAGAACTTCAATTCAACATATTCAACCGCAAGCTGACCGTTCGGCACGGACTTCCCGACGACCGTCCGATCGTCATCGCGCTGCGCGAAGTAGGCCTGACGGCCAAGTCCATTGAACCAGCAGTGATTGGAGGCGGCTTAGTTTCGCGCACTGAACCCAAGCACGCCACACCGGCGCACGCAACTCGTAGTCAAATTGTGATCCTGGCCCTTTCAGGCATCATGGCCCTTGCCGCCGAGCTTGTGGCATGGAAGAGCGGAACGGAAACGTCCCGACTAATCATCGGGCTCGCAATCGGTTCCATTCTCTTGGGCGGGCTGCCCACGTTGCGCAAGGGTCTCCTGGCCTTGCGGAGCCTTACCCTCAACATCAATTCTCTTATGACTGTCGCGGTCATTGGCGCGTGCGTCATTGGCGAATGGCCTGAGGCCGCGGTCGTGGTCTTTCTCTTTTCGCTCGCCGAGCTTGTGGAACGCTTCTCGCTCGACCGTGCCCGCAACGCGGTGCGGGCCCTGATGGAGATGGCCCCCGAAGTGGCCAGAGTCAGACAACCGGACGATTCGTGGAAGGAAATCCCGGCCGGCGAGGTCGCTGTCGGCACCATTGTCCGCGTCAAATCCGGCGAACGTCTACCTCTAGATGGGGTGATTGTTGCGGGCGCGTCGGCGGTGAATCAGGCGCCGGTGACCGGCGAAAGCGTGCCCGTGGACAAATCGGTGGGAGACCAAGTGTTTGCGGGAACGATCAACGGCAACGGCGTTCTGGAGTTCCGCACCACCGGCGGCAAGGACGATACGACCATCGCTCGCATCATCCGCACGGTGCAGGAAGCCCAGGCCAGCCGCGCCCCAACGCAGCGCTTCGTAGACAACTTCGCCCGCTTCTACACCCCGATCATCTTCGTCCTGGCGGTGCTGTTCGCGGTGGTCCCCTGGCTCTTCTTCAAACAGCCGTTCACTCCGTGGCTTTACAAGGCCCTGGTCCTCCTCGTCATCGCGTGCCCGTGCGCCCTCGTGATCTCGACTCCCGTAACCGTCGTAAGCGGTCTGGCCGTAGCCGCACGTCGAGGCATCCTCATTAAAGGCGGCGTGTATCTGGAGGAAGGGCGCAAGCTCAAGGTAATTGCCTTGGACAAGACTGGGACCATCACGGAAGGAAGGCCAAAGCTCACCGACGTCATGCCGCTAAGTGAAAGAAACGCCGACGAAGTACTGCGCATCGCGGCAAGCCTTGATGCGGGCTCGGACCATCCCGTGGCCCGGGCAGTCGTCGCTGCCTGGGACGAAGCCAAGGCCGCCTCCCGCGGCCCGTTCTTGCCCGTTGACGGGTTCATGTCCCTCACGGCCCGCGGCGTTGAGGGGACCATCCAAGGCGAAAAGCATTTTGTGGGCAACCACCGCCTGGCCGAGGAGCGCGGGGTCTGCTCGCCTGAGATCGAAGCCGCCTTGGCCGAACTCGAATCACAAGGAAAGACCGCTATCGTGGCTGCATCGTTGCGGGAGGTCCTGGGGGTCCTGGCGGTTGCCGATACTCCGCGGCAAACGAGCGTGGATGCTCTGCGCGACCTGCATGCCTTGGGTCTGCGCAGCGTCATGCTTACGGGGGACAATCAAAAGACTGCTGACACGATTGCCAAGACCGTGGGCATCGACGACGCCCGCGGTAATCTTCTTCCCGAGGAGAAGCTAACCGCGATCGAGGAGCTTGTCGCTCGCTGGGGGAGCGTCGGCATGGTAGGCGACGGGATTAACGACGCCCCGGCTCTGGCCAAGGCCACGATCGGATTCGCCATGGGAGCCGCTGGTACGGACGTGGCGCTGGAGACAGCTGATGTGGCCCTGATGGCCGACGATCTCCACGCACTCCCGGAGTTCATTCGCTTGAGCCGGCGGACCCGGCGGATACTCGTGCAGAACATCGCGCTTTCGGTTGCCACGAAGTTCATCTTCTTCGCGCTTGCGATCTTTGGCGCCGCAACGCTTTGGACCGCCATCGCAGCCGACATGGGGGCGTCCTTGTTGGTCACCTTCAATGGTCTAAGGCAGCTTCGTCCAGCGCGTTCCGTGATACGTAGCCCACGGTCGACCTGACCAGCCCAGATTGGCGGGGGATGGTCCCTCATGAAGAAACGCACGGAAAAGTCCATGACTTGGACGCTGGGGATCCTAGTGGGATCACAGTTCCTGTTGGTCTTGCTTTTCTTTCTTCTCCGGCCCGGCGACACCGATCTTTTCAGCAAGGGGACCTTACGCCTCGAAACAGGTCCGTCAGCCGAAACGTCCCTTCTCCTCGCCCACGCCCATCCTCGCGGCGATTCACTGTTTATCCAGGGGCGGTTGCGCGCGGAATCAGACACTTCCATCGAACAGAAGGGAACCATTCGTATCAGCGTCGTTTCGCCTGACGGCGCGATCCTCGAAGAGGCCTCAGGCGTTTACCAGCTCTCTCGTTCCCTAGAAGGGGCGGCGGGTCATTCTCCGTGGGTTTGGCGAGAATTCCTCCCAAGAATAGCACAGTTCGAATTACCTGGGGACCCGATATCTAAAGGCCAGATTCGGCTACATCGAACGACGCGGGCTCATCTGAACCCTGATACATGTCCGAAAAGATGGGCTGCCGAATCCGCTACACCCGAACCGTCAACCATGTGAAACCGATTTGCAACAGCACGCGCACAGCCCAACGCAACCGCCCCGGATGTGTCTAGATGCGGTAAGCGCCTGCGTAGGGACTCGGCTGGCATGCTGGGCGCGGGAGCTATAGGAGATTTGTCATGATCCGTACAAGAATTCGTACCTTGGTGGTTGCGGGGCTGGCCGTAGTCGCAATCGGCACGCTGGCATCGACGGCCAACGCCCAATACGTGAGTGGAACGTGCGGCTCGAGTCCGGCGGGAGGGTACGCTCCACGCGCATATTATCCGCAAGCCTATTATCCGCCAGTTGGGGTCTACGCTCCGCCGGTGAACTACCCGCCACCCGTGGTGGTCTACACTCAGTCGCGGCCCGTGTACCGCTCGTATTCCTTCGGGGTGAACTTCGGTTACGGCGGTCGTCATTGGGGCGACAGCCCTGGTTTCAGGAGTAACCACGCTAATCGAGGCGGGCACCGCGGGGGCGGGCATCACTGATCGGACAGTCAGCGCATAGCTGCCTCATCGCCCGAATCGCGTTGAGCTTGGCGCGGTCGGGCATTGGCATCGCGATGTCACCGGTTCTCGCACTTTCTCCTCACGCTTCGTCTTCAGTTCGTCGACGATCCAAAGCATGCGGACGATGACGTCGTTGATGACTGTCTCCAAGGGCTTTCGACTGCTGTCGCGCCAAGTCGCCGACGAGCAATAGAAGCCATGCCCCGCCACAGTGAACTCCATTTGACCGCACGGCTCGAATTCCCATTTCTTGTACCATTCCAGACTCGGATACTTCTTTTTCCGTTCGCGCTCCTCAGCCGTCAGGACATGTTGCTTTCGCTTAGATCGCTCGAACATGTGAAAAGAGAGCTCTTCTCCCAGCATCTTGAGGCAAAGTCCCTTATCGTATCCCTGATCCTTGTAGTTAAACTCGTAACCGCGGCTCTCCAGCGCACAGACTAACGTGTTGAAAAATCGTACGCAGCGGTTGACGCTGTCGGGACCAATGTTCACGCTCAGGAACTCTCCGGAGTGCGACGAAGTACCGACGCGACCAAACGATTCCCCGAAGTGATCCGGTTTTGCGTCCTTGAGCGCACGATACGTGTTCGCCACGATTTTAGGCATTTTCCCACCGAGTTCGCCGACCTCGATGCGCGGCGCTTTCTTTTCCCGCTCCAGTGCGTCGGCGACTTCAGCGTGCTTGGGTGTTTCTTCATCGTGCAACTCTGCTGCATCTATCAGAGTAGGTGGCTCAAAGCGTATCGTGTCCGATGAGTCATCGTTCGCGGTCGGCAGATCCGGCACACGCCCGGCCTTGCCATGCTGTTTCTTCGACCAGTAGCCTGCGGCCGGTGTGGGAATTTTGTAGCCGTGACAGATTTTGCGGAGCCCTACGTCAGAAAGGCCAACATCTTTCGCCAGCCGAATCATCGGGGTAGTCCAGACCTTCTCGAAAAGTTGTTGCCGCGTCAGTACGACGGTGGAGGACTCTTGTTGGAGCATCGCCAGTTCTCCGGTGTAGCACGATCCAAAACTGATCTTGTCGATATGGTGGGTTGCGCTTCAGCACGATTACAGCATTCGTGCGAAACGCCGACCGCTTGCTATTCAATGCGCTGCCAAAGTGCCCCGCGCCCTCGACCCTTAAGCCGGATCTCGCCTGAGGCCTTCATTTCGGCTAGGACCTTCTTGACGAGCTGGACGCTCATGACCGGAAGTTGCCCGTGCAGCTCCGCCAATGAGAAAGGCCCGACCTGCGCCTGCACTGCTTGCCGGACGAGATCGCCCTTGGCCGATCGCTGATCGGAGGATTCGACCTGCGCCGCGAATTCTCCGTACGCCTCACGAATGGTTCCGAGGAAATAGTTCCACCACGGGACGATTTCGTTCTGATCCGCGTGCCAACCGGCCGAGCATCGCTCCAGCACGCCGTAGTAGTCCTTCTTTGTTTTTTCGACAAGCCGTTCGAGGCTGATGTACCGGACCACTTCGAATCCGTGCTCCAGAAGCAGCATGGTGGTGACCAGCCGGGATACGCGACCATTGCCGTCCCGAAAAGGGTGAATGCAAAGCAAGTCGAACACGAAAGTCCCAACCGCCAACACCGCGGGTGCAGGCTCCCCATCGCAAATTGCGTGATAATCGCGGCAAAGCTTCGCGACAGCCTTGGGCGTCGCCTGCGCGGGCGTCGGCTTGAAACGCACACGGCGATCGCCGCTGGGCAGAATCTCGATGATTTCGTTGTCCTTCCGCTTCCATTTCCCCGCGTCGCCGGACGTGCCGCCTTGGGCCAAGGCATGGAGGTGTTGAATCACCCGCGATTCGATAGCCACTCGGCGCTTTCGTGTGAACACCCAGTCGATCGCCTTGCGATAACCGGCGACTTCCTCTTCCGAGCGATCTCGAGGTTTCGCATGCCCCAGCACGAGCGGGCGCAACCGGTCCTTTTCAACGGTTACGCCCTCAATACGGTTCGAAGATTCGACGCTTTGAACGATCGCCTGTTCGCGCAGCGCCTCCAGCACCTCGGGCTTCTGCCGGATCCACAGGTCCTGCTTGCCCTTGGCCTCCGTGCAGCCTGAAAGCAGCCAGGTCGTGCTCAGGGGAACGGTCATCTGGCGTATCCGTTCCGGGTTCAAGGTCGCCATGCTTCAACTCCTGTAACTCCCAGTAGCCGAATAATAGCCGATTGTTCGGCGGGTAGCCAATTCCACAGAAATCACTGTTTTCCCAGACATCCGGGTGTTCCGAGCAGCGCTACTGACAATGAAGCAAGAACCGGTTACGCTGCCGCACCGGTACCGGCAAGAACTTGCCGAGCGGCCTCCGGCCCTGCGTTTTTCGCGGTGCGGGAGGCCGAACCGCTTTTATGGGCGGGGGCGGGCTGCCGACATCCCCTGGGCATCGCTGATTCTTCCTCCACCGCACGCAATGCTATGCGAGCGCGATCTTCGTCGTGTTGATTGATGTGCGACCAGCGCCGGTTCTTGACGAGCCACACGAACAGCCCCGCCGGATTTTTGACACGGTTCGACCTCGCACGAGCCGCGGCAGCGAAGACCAGCAGCCGCTCGCTGGGTGTGTTTTTCACGCTCCCTATTCGGACCGCATCTACGAAAAGGCCCGCCGTTCGCGCTGGCTGTTCAAGGTCAGCGAAAACAACATTGCGAAAACTCGGTGCACGAGAATGTTTTTTTTCTTTGCAAGCTCCAGCGCGTCCGCCTTGGGCGGGTTTCTGGGTTCCAGATCTGATTAAGAGTTCCTTGTTTCTTTCTGGGCGTGGTGATTGGGGTACAAACGCCCCACGACGGGGTGGTATCCTCAGCGCGCTGGCCCTGTGTTCAAAACACCATTCTAAACTGAGCACAAACGCCTGCCCCCAACGGTTCATGGCAGTCTGAGCACTCACCACTTTGACAACCCAGCCGTGCTCCACGAGTTCCAGTCGAGCTGCCTTCACGTTTCGCACATCGACGCCGAATACCTGTGCAATCCACGAGGCCTTGCACCGTCCACCGGAAACACACGCGCCGTCCTTCAGGAAAAGCCCCCGCAACAGGTGTCCCACCGTGGTTGCGATCATCACCGGGCGATGCAAGCCGGCCAGGTACCGGAGAATCCGCCGCGGCACCGGGACCGGTCGATCGGAAATCGACGGCACTGGGGCCAAGTTTGTGAAATCTTTTGCCTTTTGAGCAACCCAGAGCGCGGACTCATGCCACCGGATCAAGCCTGTCCGCTCCAATCGACCAAGGGCAATTCGGATGCGGCGTTCGGTGCCGCCGACAAGGCTTCGGATTTCGTCGGTCTGGTACCGCGGTCGCCGGCCCTTCTGGGTGCCGCAGCGCCTCGCCAGCAATTCCAAGCACGCCAACCATACCCGCAGGTCCATCAGCTCAATGATCTCCTGCCTGTAGGCCGTCCAGGCGTTCAGAAGGAGATGCGTACTCACGATGCAATACCCACCGTGCGGCTTGCGCCGCACAACGCGAAAACTCTTACAATTTGAACGTGCGATGTTCTCCATGATTTATGCCTCAAGTCATCGGAAACACGACGGGCTTCCGAGCTACCCGCAGGCAACGTTCCACGTGGCACAATTTGCACCCGGATCGGGATTGACGTTGCGTGAGGCTTGCGCTAGGTTGGAATTGCGAGTTCAAACCGGGCGCTGCCGCGCATGGCGTCATCCAGCCGGCAGCGTTGCCAGCGGTTCCTGCCTAGTAGTCCTTCTTCAACAACGAACTGAGTTGCCCGAGGTATTCGAGCGCCTCAATCACTTGATGCACGCTACCGCGTCGCCACACCGTCGCGCAATCCTTCACTTTCCCAAGTCCTTTAGCCGCCCTGCCCGCGTGCCGGCTCGCCCGCACGCATGCGTCCGGTTGGGCGGGCTTGTGCCTGCTCGCGCTCTCGGCACACCGCGTTCGCCCGACCCACGTTTTTGGGCTTGCCTCATTGCCGTCGTGCGTGCTATTCGATGGGCACGGTTTCCCGCAGGCGGTTCCGCCGGCGGCGGGGCATGCCCGCATGAGGGCAGACCATCGGGGCTCAAACAATGTTTGAAAACACGTGACGTGACACGATATGGCACATCAGGAGAAACTCGGCATCCTCATTGCCGTCGGCAACCAGAAAGGCGGCGTCGGCAAGACGACAGCCACCGTAAATCTCGGAGCAGCCTTAGGACTCGGCGGTTACCGCTGCCTGATCATGGACCTTGACCCGGCGGCGGGAGCCACCAAGCACTTGGGCGTCCCGGTGAACAGCTTCGCCGGCACGCTGGAACTGCTTACCACCGACGAGAACCTCGAAGCGCTTGTGATCTCTGAGCGCATGCCTGCCAATGTTCATCTTGTACCCTCCAGGCCCCAACTTTCCGAGTTGGATGTTTTGCTCTCACGCTACGTGGACCGTACTCGGATCCTCGACCGGGCCGTTGAACAGGCCCGCCAGTTGTATGATTTCATTCTCTTCGACACGCCCCCGTCAGCGGCGGACATCACCACCGTTGCCGCGTACTCCACTGCGGAGTGGTTCTTGCTCTCCGCATTTCCGCACCCACTGTCCCTCGGCGGACTGACCGAAGCGCTCAACGACATCGCCGACGTGCGCCGCTGTCGCAATCCACGCCTGGAGGTTCTGGGCGTCGTGTTCAGCAACGTGGACGGACGAGCGACTCGTTTGCGTACACAGTTGGAAACCGTGGTCCGCGAGGCTTTGCCCGGACGGCAATTCGACACCTACATCTCGCAGGCCATCATCCTGCCAGAACTCTCCGGCAAGGGACGCACGCTCTTTCAGGTGCCCATGTACACACGCATTCCGGCCGCCCAACAATACCTGCGACTCGCTGCGGAAGTGGAACACCGCGTACTCAACCGCGAGGCCTTCCTCGCGGGCACGCTGCCGCCCATTCAAGCCGCCACCTGCCGGACACCGCATGCTCCAGAACAACCCACGGACGCACCTCTTGAAGCGAACATCATGGGATGATGCATGGCCAAGACGCTGCGCGATTCAACCCCTACCAGCTCGGTAGCTCGACTTTTGGACCGGGATGCCGCCAACCGGGCACTTCAAACCCACGCACCTGCGGTCGCGTGGCCCGACGCATTGGGCTCAAGTCCAATTGAGTCACACGCACGTGACGACGTCGTGCCGCGCATCAAGAGAGAATTCACCCTCACTCCGGAAACGGAAGACACGTTCAGCAGCATCCTGGCGATGTTTCAGCGCACCACGCGATGCCGACTCACCGCAAGTCAACTCTTCCGGGCGATGCTCAACGCGGCGGCGTGGAGTATGCCGTCGCTCACTTATGAAGCGCATCAGCTGGGGCCGCAACGGATGCCGGGGAATGGACGAAACGCTCATGCGCAGCGCGAAGCTTTCGAGCAACGGCTTGCTGCCGCGATTGCAGCAGGTATCCGGCCGGCCGCGGCGCTGCCTGTCCGGGCGGATGAGTCCGCTCGGATTCGGGACCGACCCGGCAGGTGAGAAGCGGGCCCCTGCCTAACGTCCGTCCTCGTCGCGGCCAAGGGCCTGACGGCCTCGACGGGGCGAGCCGCGACGATGACGGCCGATTACGGCAGGTTCCCGGAGGAGGGGTGTGCGCCCTATGGCGCTGAGGAGTTGGCGGCGGGAGCGTCGCTCCGCTCGGAAAAAGGAGACGTGCTCGCCGGCGAGGCGCATAACGGAGGTGAATCTTTTTCATGGAGGTATGTATGGCTGAAACAAGACCCGTTCATTCGATCAGGTACGGAAACGTGCAGGTTGCCGTTTGGAAAAACGAATCCGCCACCGGACCGTTCTACAACGTGACCATGTCCCGGCGCTATCGTGAGGGAGAGAATTGGCTGGACTCGACGAGCTTTGGCGAATCGGATCTTCCGCTGCTGGCCAAGGCTATTCTCGACGCCCATTCGGCGATCCAGAGCCTGCCGAAGGGTTTGCCGCCGGTGATTTGACCAATGTGGTCTTGCCAGCCGCCGTGGGCAGACCCAAGACGGCGGCGACCTCGCGTTCGGCGCGCTCGACCTGCCGTTGACGCTTGCGGGTCGGAACCGGGACGGGCGGGGCGGGGTTCAGCCGCGCTGCGCTCAGGGCCTCGGCGAAACGCTGCAAGGCTTCCTCGCTGGTGTACTGGGTGCCGCCGACGCGCACCGTATCCAAGACCACTCCGCGAAGCCCGCGAAACGACCAGCGATAGATAGCGCTGACATGGATCCGCTTGCCATTCGGGCGGGCGGGCAGATGCCGCGGTACGTCGCGAAGAGCGATCATTTTTTCTTCGATAATGTCAATCACGTTGCAGCCTTCTTTTCCTTACACTTCGGTACGAAAACTTCGGACGGGCATGCATTGAAGAAGGAAACCAGGTCGGGTCGCGTGGGTTTCCTAAGGGGTCCGGAACACCGATCCGCACACGCGGAATCGCTACTTGTGCTCCGTCTCCAGAATCCATGTGTGAGCCATATCCGCCACCTTGGCTGCGACGAGAAGATCGTCGCGACCCAGCGAATCGGTGTCGTGCCAGTTGCCCTCGTCATCCCGGTAAATGCGCACCAGGTTGACGTTGTGCATCGTGCCGTTCGTCACCTTGTTGGCCCAGATCACCGCCTTGATTGCGCCGATGCGGATCTCGTGCACCGGCCTGTTCTTCGACGACTTGCTGCTGGTTTCGCTCATGGCAAAACCTCCTTCCTAACCTTGAGCGACCTCGACCTGGTTACCTTGTTATGCATGCCCGCTGTTTTCGTGTGCTCTCCTTTTTTCGCTGACCCTGCCCTTTGCTCCCCAAGCGCTTCTGCTTGAAGGCGCTGTCGTTTCCTTCTAGGCTGGCAGATCGCACCGCGTTGGCCGCGATTACGGCCGAGGGTGAATCGCATGTTCGGTCGCGCAAAACTGCGTCCGAACTCGGAGTATTAAACCCTACGCTAAGGTCGGTCTGCGAAGAGATTCTGTGGGTATTCTCAGGACATGTTCTGGACCGGGGAGAGCACGACCGGCGAAGCGACTCGTCCCATGATCGAGGTTGAACTCAGCGAGATTGGCGGATCCTGGTCCGTCGAGCGGATCAGCCTGACGACGACTGCGGGCAATACGATTCACCGCCTGCGGGGCACCGACTGGACGGCGCGGGCGGGGGTGCCCTGCCTCGCCGCGGTCCTCGCGGTCTTAAAACTCCGGAATCCAAAGGGCGATGCACATCTCTTGGATGCCCGCCTTAGCCAAGCCGAAAACAAGCTCGGAACGCAGTTTCAGAAACTTTGGAACGCACCGAATCACTCAGGCAGCGTCCACTGGACCGTGAACGTGTTCGCGGGGTTTCCGTCCGAAGCTGGGCATAACACCAGCCCGCTGGAGCGATTCCTGCACCTTCACGGGTCGGCTAAGAACTTGCAGGTCGGGCTCAAGGGGCCGCAGGGGCAGGACCTGAAATTTCGGCTCGATGGCCGTGAAATGTCACCTGCGGAATTGCAGCGATTTCTAGCCGCCAAATTCAAGTTTGAATTCGGGTCGGACAATGGCGCCGTCGCTCGCGCGGCGGCCGAGGAGGTTGCGACCATCGAGAAGGGCGCCAGGCTCGAGAACGATGACATGGTTCGACCCTTGCACGCCGCTCCGGAAATCAGTGGCCCGGCGTCGCCCGTCCCACCGGATCTGCAAATCGAAGTTGCAAAAATCAAGGAACAAATCTCTGAGATCCGGCGTCAGCCCCGGAACGCGGACGGGTACAGCCGGGAGCTCCATCAACTCAGCGCCCTCGGCAGGATATTAACTGGCTGCAAGGGCTTTGCGGCCCCCGAGGTCGAAGAGGTCTACACCGCGACACGCCGCATCTGGCGTCAGGTCCAGGATCCGAAAGAATACCTTCCCGCTGCCTGGGCAATCTGCAGATACCATCTGCTTCGGGGCGAGCTGCGCGAAGCTGCCGAGGCGGGGCAACAGCTGTTGGAACACGCTCGCGACAAAGAATATCCCGAGGCGTTTGCCTACGCGCACGCCGCGCTCCTTGCAACCAGCGTGTACCAGAGGGACATGGCGACATCGATGCAGCATTGGGAAGTTGCATGGGAGTTGCACGCTGCGCTCGCCTTCAAGCCGCGATACCGCACTTTGTACGATGCAAACGCCACGGTCACCTGGTTTGCATACACTGCATTGCTACACTGGGCCAGCGGGCGAATTGGTTATGCCAGCGCGTGCATCGACTCTGCGATCGGCCTAGCCCGGGATCTCGAAGAACCTTGGTCGATGGCGCAAGCCCTTTGTTTTGCGGCTCGAATCCAGTACCTTGCCGGTGCCTATGCGAAATCCCAGTTACTCGCGCTGCAAGTCATGCAGCTTGCGCAAGAAGCCCGGTTACCGGTTTGGTGGGGCGAAGCTGCGGTTGTGTACGGCGATAGCCGGTCAGTTGAGGGACATCACAAGGAAGGGCTTCGTTGGATCGGCGAGGGCATTGACGCTTGCCGACGCATCGGGGCACGAATCTCGGTGCCCTACTTTTTGATCGTCAAAGCCCGCGCACTGGCACGAGCGGGCCAACTCAAGCGTGCATCGGAGACAGCAGCATCAGCACTGGCCGCTATCCGCCAAATGGGATGCACCCTGCACGAATCCGAGGCACTGAGTCTGGGTGCCGAGTTGCTACACGGGTCTTCGCCGGCGAACAATCCGGAAGTAGCGAACGGCCACCGGCAGGCGATTGAATGCGCCAGTGTGCAGGGCGCGCACTCCCTGGCACTGCGTGCCAGGCTTGCATTCGCCAAGTATTTGATCTCCTCCAACGCTTTGGACGAGGTTCCACTCTTACTCTCCGACGGTCTCGCTCCATTTCAAGAAAAAGAAGAATCACAGGACATCATCGAAGCACGGCAACTCTTGGCTTCCATGTAACCTCGGAGGCACCTCTGTTGCGCGGTAGTCCGCTACCCTTGCCACGATTACGCGAAAACTACGCTCAGCGAGCATCCATGGAATGTTCATGAATCTTACGCTCTGCCCCGTCAACGACAGGGTGTTGTCCGGGCCTCGCCCGGTTCGTTGAATCGCGCCAAGCTCATCGGCTCTGGTCGCGGTGGGGACAAGGTCCGCGCCACGCCCGGAAGGCACCGCCGTCCCGGCGGGGGCGTGTCACGTCCCTTGCCGGCCACCGCTTCCCGCCGCTCGCTGACCTTGTCGCATCCAGCGGTATCCGCCTGCGGCGGATCCGTTTTTTTTCTTTTTCCCCGGAACCGGGACTGGTTTTTCGTGGCACGAGTGAACGAAAAGCCCAGTCCCGGTCGGGGAAAAAAGCTGCCAGGGGCAGCAACCGGCGGTGGGTAAACGCGGTCTGCCGGTGGGACTTCCGGCAGCGCACTTCACGGAGACATGACCATGAGAACACAATTTGAACTTGGGGAAATCATCATCACCCGAGAAGCCGCGGACCGGCTTGTATCCACCGACGTGATGCTGGCCCTTCGACGACACGCGGCCGGCGACTGGGGGGACGTATATCCGGAGGAACCCCTGGAAAACAGAGTCTGTCTTGATTACGGCTTGGCGGTTCAGGCCGTCTACCGGGATTCGAAGGGTACTGAGTTTCATATTTACACGGAGGACGACCGCACAAAGACGAAAGTAACCCTTCTCGACGAGTACTAAGGCAAAAAAGCCCAGTCTCCGCCGGGAAAGAACGCTGCCAGAGGCAGCAACCGGCGAAGGGCGAACGCGGTCTGCCGGTGGGACTTCCGGCAGCGCATTTCACGGAGACATGAACCATGAATCGTAAATTCGAACTTGGCGAAACCGTCATCACGCGGAATGCCGCGGAGCGACTCGTGTCGCACGACGTCGTCGTTGCACTGCATCGGCATGCGAGCGGCGACTGGGGCGACTGCTGTGCGGAAGACCAGAAGGAGAACGACCTCAGCCTCGACAACAATCTGCGGCTGATGTCAGTGTACCGGGACTCGAATCAAAACAAGTTCTACGTCATCACCGAGCACGACAGGAGCGTCACGACGGTCCTGTTGCCCGATGACTACTGAACTTCAACACGCCTGCCGGCCAGTTGAGCCGGCAGGTCTATATACTGAGGAAAAAGAAGCATGGAAGCAGAAATCAAGGAAGAATCGCAATTCACATCCATCGTGTCTTACCCGAAACGATGCAACCTGTGGGGCGACGGAAGATATCGAGGCAACTGTGACGGGCGCCTGTTTTTGAGCTTGGTCCAGCGATACAACGCTAAGCGAGTCGGCGACCCAATGATGGGCTCCGGCACGACGAGGGACGTTATCGCCTGGCTGAATCGGAATCATGGAACCGCGATTGACTACTGGGGCGGTGACCTCAAAGACGGGTTCAACCTGGTTAAGCAGAGCATACCGGGGACATTCGACTTCATCTGGTTGCACCCACCGTATTGGGACATCGTCCGGTACTCAGACCATCCCGACGACCTCAGCGCGGCCGTGCCGTACGGCTTGTTCGTGAAGAACCTTTTCACCTGTCTGAAGCGGTGTTCGGCGGCATTGATACCCGGCGGCCGGTTGGCCGTGCTGGTTGGGGATGTACGGAAAAGGGGCGTGTACTTCCCGCTGGTTCGTGAGGTGACTTTTCTAAGCTCTGAAATAGGTGAGCTTCGCTCGGTCATCATCAAGGCTCAGCATAATTGCCGGTCCGACGAAACCGTCTACCACCGCATGGAGGACGTGCCCATCAAGCACGAGTACTGCGTCATCTTTAAGAAAACCACCGCGTGAGGAGAAAACGCTCTTCGACGCTCCCGCCCAAGGACCGGGCGGCGGCGTCGCTTCCTCATCCATTTGTTGGCTTCGGGCCTGTTGGCTTTCGAACGCTTCGAATCCACGCCGACCATCCGCCCTTGGGCGGACCGGGCCAAGCGGCATCGGTCGCGCCACGCCCAAGCAAAGTCGCCTGCGGCGAGGCGTGTCACGCCCGCTGCCTGCCGCTTGTCCCTTGGTCGCCGTGTTCTCGAAGCGGCTGTCCTCCAAGCTCGGTTCCTCAGGAGCAGTGAAGGAACCGAGCTTTTAAGGAGGACAGAATATGAAAGCCGAACAAGCCAAGAAACTAGCCGACGATGCCTTGACGAAACTCGCAACCGAACTGGAGCGAGGACCGAGCGACACAATGAAGAACTTTCTCGCGGCGATGAGTAGGTTCCATCGTTACAGCTTCGGGAACATCATGCTCATCACTCTGCAACGACCCGACGCGACGCATGTTGCCGGATTTCGGACTTGGAAGAAGTTCAACCGCTGGGTCAAGAAAGGCGAGAAAGGTATCGTCATCATGGCTCCGATGACCATCCGTTCGAAATCGACCGATACCGGTACCGATACCGATGGCGGCTCCGATGAGAACCGTGCTTTTACCCGCTTCAAGGCTGTCTATGTGTTCGACGTGGCCCAGACCGAAGGCGAGCCGCTACCCGAGCCCGCTTGCGTCCGTGGCGACCCCGGAGAACTGACCGACAAGCTCAAGGCTTTCGTCGCCGCCGAAGGCATCACCCTCGAATACGCCGCCACGCTTGGAGGTGCCGACGGCGTATCGTCAAGTACGAGCATTACTCTTCAACAGGGTCTTGAACCGGCCCATGAGTTTCACGTGCTGGTGCATGAGCTGGCTCACGAGACGCTTCACCACCGAGATCGTGATGCTCGTCCTGAGAGGACTGTCCGTGAAACAGAAGCCGAAGCCGTCGCCTTTGTTGTTTCTCATGCCATGGAACTCGATACGAACGGTGCCGCTTCAGACTATATCCAGCTTTACCGCGGCAACCCCGAAACGCTTGCCGCATCGCTGACTCGAATCCAACAAACCGCCGCCCGAATCATCGAGGCAATCGCCGCCGCCCAGCCTCCCGATACAGCAACGGACTAACCTCCCGTAGTCACACTATCACCGCCGCCCACTCAACGACGGTACCTCTCAAACGGTGCCGTCGACGAACCAGACAAGAATCCGGAGCTGCTCCGGCTACCGTTCGAAACCATTCTGATGGCCTGACTCTGTTCCGGACGATTCCCAGTCCGTTTCGGTTGCGTCGTTCCGGCTGCCGTTTCCACCCTCCAATCGCTTGCTAACTCCCGGTAGAATCAGACGTTGGTGGATGAATGGATGTTCCGTCCTTTGTACTTGGAAGACGACCGGAGTCTGTACCCGAATTGGTTCCCGAAGGCGCTAATCTTACTGAACGCGATCTGGAAGTGATCGACACGCTAACCCACCGGGTCCGCGTGTTGACGCTGGAGCAAGTCGCCCGCACCTGGTTCCCGGACGGGGACCATCCAAAGCCAAACGCGAGCCGCCGGATGCGAGTTCTGGAACGGACCGAGCTTGTCGCTAGATCCACCATCCTTGCCCGGCCGGAGCTTGTGGCGGATGTCCCGGTGTTACGGTGGTTCCCCGGAGAGGCAGCACCGCCCTTCGAGAAGCTGGCCTACCAGTTGGTTTCGCGATGGACGCGGCCAGCGGTTCCGACCACGATTTTCATTGCCACCCGGTCCGCCGGCATAAAGTCGGGAGGTTTCGGGGGTCGCAAGCCCCGCCGGAGTGAAGCCACTCACGATGTTTGCCTCGCAGGCGTGTATCTGCGGCTGCTTGAAATTGAGCCGTTGGTCGCCCAGACTTGGATAGCCGAGAGCAAGCTTCGGCACAGGGGGTTCGGCGACAATGCGATGCTGCCCGATGCAATTGTAGAAAGGGGCGGCCGGTCGGTGGTGATCGAGTTCGGCGGTGCGTACGCCGCCGCGAAGCTGAAGCTCTTCCACGAGTTTTGCAAGGGGCGGGACCTTCAGTATGAGCTCTGGTGAATTAACCGAACGCGACCGGGCCGTGCTCAGCCATCTGGGCCGCCATCGCATCGCTTTCCAGGAGGTGCTGCGGGGTCTTTTTTTTCGGGGTGCGGACCCACAGAAGACGCTAAACCGGCTGCGCACCGACGGTTACATTGGCGTCAGCAAAGGGTTCGGAGGCAATCGCAGCTGCTATCAGCTGCTTCGGAAGGGCGCCTCCGCGATCGGCCAAGGACGGCGCCGGGCCGATGCGCTGGGGTCGGATGCGTTTCCGACCTACCTGGCGATCTACTCGTTCTGTTTCTTGCGCGGCCTGCCCCGGATTCGACTCGAACCCGCCGAGCTCAAAGAACTATTTGACGGCATTGAACCGCCTGGCCGGTACTACTGCCTGGAGCGGAGCAAGGAACGTAAGAGGGTCTACAACGTGTATGTGCCGGGTGATATCACCACGCCAAGTGATGTCGTCGCCCATGTCAGTGCCCACATCAACACGATCTCCACTGTGGACGCGCTCCGCCCGTGGATTCGCAGCGGGTTATTTGCCGAGGCGGTCCTGGTTCACTCTCCGGACCGGCGGAATGAAATCCGCCGGGCTCTGGAATCGGGCCGCGCCGAAGCGGGCCCGGTGAATCGCGAACGCGTCTTTGTTAATGTAGAATCCGTTCCCGGCATCGGAAACTTGGAGGAGTCTTTACGTGTTCTGGCGGAAAAAACCAAAGCAGATAGACCACGCCCCCATGGCGTCCTACCTCGCGAAGATGCCGAAGGTCGACTTCAACCAGATGAGCAAGTTCGGGCCGGCTCTTCCAGCGCCCCCGAATCCGACGAGTGAACTTCGGCAGCTTGACCGCGAGAATGATTGGAATGCGCTTGGAGAGCGCGCCTGGGAGGTGCTGGATAGGCGCCGGATGAATGAAATCTTTCCGGACAATCACAAAAGCGAGTTTCAGCGATACCTCGAAGTTCACGCTCGATCATCGCCCCGGTACCGCCGAGAAGTTTTCATTGGGTTGGAACCAAATACCAACCGACCTTTGTTCGTGCCGCGCAAGCTGTTCAGCCATCACAGCTACGTGCTGGGAGCGACGGGATCGGGAAAAACCACGCAGGCGCTAGCGCAACTCTTGATCCAGCTCGCCTGCCCGTGGCCAGACGTGGATGGTGAACAACACCCCGCGCCGCCGATCCTCATCATCGACCTCAAGCAGAACGGCGACCGTTACCTGAGATCGCTAGCGGAACGCATCGCTGCGTCGCGCGGCCAGAAACTCAGATTCTTTTCCGTCGACCCCGATTACGAAAGTCTGCATTTTGATCCACTTTTTTGCCTACGTTCGATTCGGTATCCGATCAAGCTGCTTGAGACGCTCATGAAGGCGTTCGGCCTGATCTATCCGGAAGGATACGGCTCCGACTTCTTCACCTCCGAGCAGCGTACGCAGCTCATGGAGATCCTCGTAGCACGCCGCCCCACGACGATGAACGACCTTATCGAATACATGCGCGCAGCAACACGTCCAAAGGGCGGCAACACCGACGCGCGAGGACTTTACAGCGCCATGGCTGTCCTTGGCCAGGCGGCGCATGTCCACACGGATGGGACCGAGATTGAGCTGGAACGGCTTATTGATTTCGAGCGATTCTTCGAGAAACGTGAAGTTCTTTACGCCCACCTCGACTCGCGATCCATGCACCTGCTTTCGCGAGATGTGGGCCGGTTGCTTCTTTTCTCGCTCCTCGAAACCGCATCGCAGCGCGAAAAGCTCGGCACCAAGACACAGGCATTTGTTGCCATCGACGAGTTTCATCGTTTGGCGGCTCGGAACGTCGTGGAAATGCTTGAGGATGCCCGCTCCGCCGGCGTCGGGTTCATGCTGGCTCATCAGTCGTCGAGTTCACTCCAGACACGCGACGCCGATTTGTATGGCATTCTTTTCGAAAACTGCAGCTTCAAGCAGTGCCTGACGCTTGAGGATCCACGCGTCATTGAGTTATTCCAGGGGATCGCCGGCCGGGTGACAGAGATTCGCCGCGGTGGTTCCACAACCTACACTGACGGCACCTCGGAACAAGAGGGCTGGACAAGCTCTTCGAGCGAATCTGAATCCGAGGGTGCCAATGCGGCAGGCGCGACTTCAGGCAAAACGCACGGATCAGCCTCGGGGCATACCGGCGGCACGTCAAAGTCACGCAGCGTCGGTAAAGCCGAGAGCTGGAAGGAGGAGATGGGTTCAGCGCTCACGCCGGAAATGATTACCGAGATCAATGACGTGCCGCTTCTGTCCCTGGTCCATGTGAAGGGCGTTGGCGAGGAGTGTCTCACGCCATCCAGGGGGATTCCGATTCTCGTTCAGGGTTTGTACCCGGTCAGCGAGCCAGTATTCAAAGAGATGAGCCGGGCACTGTGGCCGCTCAAGAAAGTCGACCCAGAGGGTTTCTACGGCAAGAAAGACGGCCGGATGCCGACGGATGCCCACACGGACAAGAGTCGCCTCGCGCCTGTGCTTCCATCGGTGGAATCATCGGCCACAGCATCGGCTGGGGCGATCAATCAGGGTGAACGTCGCCACCTTGAAAAGCGCATCGACACGCTGGCCGACAAGCTTGCAGCCCATATGCTTGGGCAGCCCATGACCGCAAGAAGGTTTTCCCGGCGATTTTCGGTTGGAATGGATACATTAAAGCGCCTGGCCCGAGCGCACGAGATCGAAATCGCCAGTGGCGAAACAGAGCTGACTCCCCAACAGGTGGAGCAGCTTGCTCACCTCCTTGGCAAGACCGACGGCACTCCTGCAAAAGACAACGGACCCTGAAAAATCAGGATCCGTTGTCGTTTTTTAGCGTGCGGCTCAGTGTTTTTGGTTGTCCCGAGCTCGGCCTTGAAAAAACCGTGTTTGACTTTCGTCCGGTCATCAAGGGGCACGCAAAGAAAATATCATTCCAAGCGCCCGGCTATTCTACCGCCGGTCCGGACAAATGCAAAGAGTCCTTGATCCGGATACCAGGCTCGTGCTAACGATGAGGCATGGAAAAACGTAGATTTGCTCGATTCTTCACCGACCGGGTTCTCGGCGACGCATACACCCCTGACTTGCCTCGCGTAGAGCGATACACCTGGCTCATGCTGGGCATTTTGAGTGTACTCGTCATCGTCGAATTGACTGGCGCGTTGTAGGTTTGCTGGCCTGCGCATGAAAAAAGCCTCAAGGAAATCCTTGAGGCTTGGGCATTAGGGTGCCCTCGTGATTATCTCGCTAACCACATGCGGATGCCGAGCAATATCATGCCGATCGCAACGCCCACCGTTAGCCAAAGCGTCCGCGCGATCACAGGCCGGCCCTTGAGCATGACGAACGCCTCTCGCAAGTCGCCGTCACGCTGTGCCTCCTTGAAAAAGACGATGTAGTTGGCACCGTCCAGAATCAAGGGGGCGTCAAGCTCCGGGGCGAAGATCGTGATACTTCCGACCGCTCGCCACTCCGTCTTCTTCTCTGCTCCTTGATGCACCACGCGAGACTTACGTTCCGCGATGTTGGGTTCAGGCTCCATTTTTGCCTCCATTCAGCAAAGTTGCCGGCAAGTAACTCACCGGGGAGGAAGTCCGAACAAGCACACCCCCGTTCACCACCTGGAAGGCGGTCAACGCGGGTCGTGTCGCGGAAGTCTTGCGTTGTCAAAGAGCTGCTCGCGGTTCGGCATCGTCGCGAGCCTCAGGTTCGTGCAGAATCCGGGCGGGTGGACAGAGTCCACGTCTTGCCCGAAGGAGCACGGGCCGCAGCGCTTAAGGTCCTGCGGAACGACCATGTAATCCGAGCACTTGAATTGTACGAGGCGTCAGGAGGCATTTCCAGGGGCGTCGCCGATTGCAGCTGCCCGGAACGTTGCGAAAACCGGCGCCTGTCGCTAGAAAAGTCTCCGTTTGCGGGAGGGCCGTCCGGTACTACCGGCGATCGAGTGGACTCTCGCCGGTTCGGACCGGGACATGGTTGGACGAGCAACGCTATTCGATATTCTGGGGGTCGAGCCCGAAGCCACCGACGAGGAGGTCGAGCGCGCCTGGCAGGGCCACTTTCTCAACGCGGACGCGGACCATGAGCGCGTGCCTCAGGAAGTGCGACACGCGTATCAATTGCTCCAGGATTCCGGTCGGCGCGTTTGGTACACGGACATGCTCCGGGCGGCAGCAATCGGACACCCGGTCACGGTCCGTCCGCATGAAATCCTCGCTTTTCAACGAATGTGCGAATTGGCTTTCCTCAAACCCTACCCGGACAGGGATGTAAAGGACGCGTTCCTTGTCCGAACCCATTGGCAAGAGCCTCCTCGGTGGGACGAGGCCGCCCAGCGATTCGTTCCACCGCCGACAGTGTGGGAGCGGCTGCGGAAGGCGGCTGTTGCGGTTTTCTTTTTGCAGTGCTTCCGCGGAAAGTCTCCCGAACAGAAGCTCGCGCTGGCCATCCTCTACCTGGTCGTCATCTTCTCCGGTGGGTGGGCCGTTCGCTGGGGTGCCACTGCATTCGCTGAAAACGCCAAGATCCGGTCAAATGAGAAAATCCACGCTCTCCAGGCGCGGACGGCGAACGAATTGGCCGAACTGGAGGGGCTAGAGCGGAAGCTTCTTGCTGATTTCGAGCGGTCAGTCGGAATCGCACTCGAAGCGCCGGCAGGCCAGCGCCCACGTATCGTGGGCGATGCGATCCTGGCGCACAGGTCGGTGAGCGAAGCATGGGCGGCCATTCACAATTCTCGGATTGATCCCAGTCGGCTTGCGGCGTGCAAAGACACGCTCAAGCGGATTTCGCAGTGCGTTGCCGCCTCCACCTGTGCCGCTACGGATGGTGCTCAACTGGACGAGATTCAATCATGGATCAGGGACCAGGAGAAAGAGCTCCGGTCCCAATACGGAAACATGAACCATATTGTTGAGATTCTGGACACCCAGCGCACAAAACAGGCGCTGGACCGTTCGAGAGGAGGTACGCCATGAGATACATGAACAACGGCTGGATAGGAATGGGTGGGCGCTGCGGCGTCGCCGCGGTCGTATGGGCGTACCTGACCGTTTTCGCGGTACCCGCACCGGGACAAGAAAAGAAAAGCCCCGAGGAACTCGCTTTCGAGCAGGCCGAGGCAGACCGCAAGAAGCTGCAGGAGGAGGAGCAGGCTGAGTCGCGAAAGGAGCAACTGGGACGAGCCCTGACGCTGGCTACCGAGGTTCAAACAAAGTTCACTGAATTGGAGAGCATCGCTACGAATACTCACACACGTCTGGAGAACCTGCTTACTAGCGACGAGGGAAAATGTTTGGCGACCAATAAGCTATTCGTCGTTGCATTCTTGGCTCGTTACGATAACCGGCCCGCTTCCATCGAGACCATCAAGACCGAAAAACGACTCGCAGATGACCGGCAAGCACGGCTGAAAGCGGAAGCTGACCGCACGCCTCCCGGCCTTCCACCCACCGTCGACGTCATCAAGGCGATGGACGACTCGTATGCCTGGGCCGTTTCAAGGCTACAAACCTACGGCGAACTCAAGAGTGCGATCGACGGGATGCTCCTCCCCTGTTTGACTTCTCCTCTCCCTGATACCACCGGTCTCTCGACACTGAGAATTGAGATCGACCGATTCCGGGCAACACAGGCACAAGAGGACGCTCGGGCTCATGCAGAAGGGATCGTAGATGCGCAAGGCAAGCGACGAGAAATCATCAAGAAGAGCACGTACGAACAAACGCTGGAGTCTGCCCATTTCGAAGCCCAGTTAGAACTCCTTAAGACGCGCAGCGCTATGGCGCAGATGAATGCTGAGCAGGAAATCCGTCAGCGACGTCAGAACGAGGAACGCGAGATTGCACTTACATCGGCCCGCATCCGTGAAGCTGATACACTTGCCGAACTGGACCGCTTTCGGAAACTCGCCGAAGCGAGGCGTCGGCAAGAGGACACGCACGCGGAAATTCAGATCCGGCAAACAGACGACGCTACCGCCAAGGCGCAACGTATTGCAAACGCTCAACGGCCCGAAGTTTGCGACCTTCTGAAACCGTTTGTTTCAGGGGGATATTGGCAACCAGGAATCGGGGTGGGCAAGGATAAGACTCCGATGTCCCTGGCCGCACTTCAGGCGACAGGCGCGCTTGAGGATACGGTCAAGGGTCTCGATAAGCTGATGGACATCGGAAAGGATGGCCGTAACGACCGTCCGCATTGGGGATATCCGATATGGCGGAAGTGTTCCGAGCAGCAGCGGGAGGAAATCAAGAAAGCGCAAGCATACCTTCGTGACTTCGGCGTAGAACTCGTGGAACTCAAAAAGCTGAGCAAATAGTGAGTAAGGGACGCTTCTCCGCTTTCCGAGCTGCGGTCAGTTGACATGCCGTCGCGCAGCGATGCGCGCCGACATCGTCATACAGAACCCCTCAGCCACCGCCGAATGTGAGGCCGCCAGCCGATCAGGTCATCAACTCCTCAAGCACACGCAAAATCTTGGCCTTGGTTTTTTCGTCAGCAGCCTTCCACAGGTCAGCCAGACGGCGGTTTGGCAACAGGGGCGCCCTATCTAGCCTTTCTGGGCGGAACAAGAACAGGTCAACTGGTTTGCAGCGTAGCCCCTTACAAAGCGTTGCGATGGTCTTGAGCGTACTATTTGCCTCCCCGCGCTCAATCTCGCCGATACGCTGAAGCACCAAGCCACCGCCGCATCGTGTGGCCAGTGCTCGTTGGGTTAGACCTTCCCGTATCCGGAGTTCCTTGATCCGGGCACCAAAATCGCTCAGTAGTTCATCGAACATATTTCACTCACTCTGGGACGCTGCGATGGACAACGTGGACCGCGATGATCGCGCCTTGCATTTGCGGGATGGGCGAATACAATCTATATCGTGGCGCATGAACATCCAATACGAATACAACGTGCTCATGGCAAGTCTTGCCCCGTGCGGCCACACTGCGCCACCAGCGATTCTCAGGTAAGAGTCAATCGGCATCAACAGGCAACGTTTGCCTGTAGCGATAGCGGCGCAAACGCCTTGTGCTGCGAATCAACTCGGCCGTCGCCGCGATGCCGTAAAGAGAGTAGGCGGCGGCAATGCGATTGGAGCCGAACTCGCAGGCCATGACGGCCGCCGAAACCACGATGGCGAACAAGCATAGAATCATGATGGCTAAGACACTTCCAAAACCGGAGCGGCCTCCAACTGCATGCCCTTGGTTTGGATGCCGCGACTGGAACACCATCAACTCATCGCCGGCAAGGTCATTGACCTGGCGCTCGATTTCACCGATGCGCCGCAGGACGTCCTCCTTCGATTGGATGTGCAGCAAGACGAGCCGGTGCAGCCAAACGCACGAGGCAGGCACGACCCAAAGGAGCAATTGGCGCTGGCACTCTGGAAGCGACGATGACGTAACCAAGAGAGCGGCCAGGGCTCCGGCGGCGAGCGGCAGTCGTTGGTCGATGACACCCAACCGGAAAGTAAGCAATGCGTAGAGGGACCGATACTCTTCGGTCAGGATTTGAATGCGGTTCCAACTGGAAACTTCGGTGATCTTGCTGCTGTCCATCGTGGTCGTTGTAGCGGGCGAGGCTGCAAAGCGCGTGTAGGAATCTCGCCAAGGTACTCTTTGATTCGATGCGAAAGGAACGGTGAAGGATGCTGGCAACGGTTTCAGCGGCCGCACCTGAATTGAGCGTATTAGCCGGACGACGACCTGCAACCCGTTCGACCTGGTCAGCTTCGTTGTCTCGTATCTTCGACGTGAGCCGCGAGGTTTTGAGGCGAGTCACGGCGGAGATTGCGGCCGGCTGCCTCGAATCGCGGACCTTCCTGAAGGGTCGCGCAACCGACGTCGGCGTCAGCAACATCGTCATCGACGACCTGCTCGCAAATTACCCGATTCGGTTGGAATCGCCGTTCGAAAACACGGCCTCCATCGCGGGCGGACTCTGGTCAGGGCGAACGCTTTTCGGAGATGCATTCGAAGACGCGCTCGCCAAATTATCTTTTTCCGCCGGCACGCTGGATCTTCCCATGCACGTGCATGAGCACTCGGATCGGTTCATCGTCGTGGCCGCCGGCAGCGGGCGCTTTTGGTGGTCCGAGGAAGGCCTTGAGTCGTTTAGCGGCTTCCACGTTGAGTCAGTTGAAGTTCGACCTGGCGACGTGCTGGTCTTTACCCGCGGGCTTATGCACACGTTTAGCGCGCCGCGAGATAATCTCCTGTTACTATCGTTCCACAGCCCGGAGATTGCATTTGACGATCTGCGGCAGTTCACGTTGCCAAGCGCCATCTGGACACCGCGCATGACCAATCCCTAATTGGCTCGTGACCGGACTATGGCACATCCCTTGTTGAACTCCGCATAACTGATGAAGGGAGATTCGGCGGAGCAAGTCCGCCGCCTCCCGACCATCAGATATGAAACAGTTTCTTCTCTGGAACAACGAAAACCCTCCCGATCCGGCAAGCAACGAAGTTGCCTCGCCGGCCCTTAATCAGGTGTTCGATCATGACTTGCCACCGCGAGACCTTCAGGAACTTGCCACCCCCGCCAGGACGGTGGTTTCCGACGAACCGGGCATGGCCCGCGTACCCGACGATCCTCCTACAGCAGAGCCCCTCCCGGCCGCTGTGGCTGCTGGGGCGTTTGGGTGGACGACGGAGGGTCCTATTGCACCCGACGACGAGGAAGTCGCCGACCTGACCGCCGAACACGCCAACGAAATGATTGTTCTGCTTTCCGATTCCCACGCAGTGGAGGATGCGTTGCGATTTGGCTACGACCCAGCTACCCGTCGCATTCCTGTCACTCCGGAGAAACGCAATTCCCTCGTGCAATCGCTTCAAAAGGAGCAGGAGCGGCTCGTCGGGTCGTACACGGACGCGTTGAACGTGTACGCAGATGCTTTTGGCGAATCGGCTGCCGCGGAACTTGACCGTTGGGTGCGCAGCATCGTAGCTGCGGGAGCGCACAAGAGTCCCTACCCACCATGCCACCCTTGGCATTACTTTCACGCGGGCGACAACGCACCGCCGGTGCCCGTCGAACAGATTCCCGCCGATGACGACGCCGGCCAATACCTTGAACCAGGACTTCCCAAGAATCGAGCCAAGCGAATCGCACGATTGCGCGAATGGTTAACACGCGAGCAGGAGCAACTCGAAGCCGACAAGGTCCGTTACGCCGACATCGTCGAACGAGGGGCGGAGGCGCTCAGCCGCTACGACCGTGAAATCGCCTACACAAGCGACGCGATGGCACGAGCGGGAGCCCTATCGCTCAAGTACCGACACGTCAGCCTGGCACGGGGACGATTGCGCTGGATCGAAGATGAACTGAAAAAGCTGGATGCCGGTGAGTTGTTCGCACCGACCTAGCTAGCGCGGTCGCCCCGGTGCGATCGTCGATTATGGCGTTTTGAACAGCAAAACCTCGTTCGCACAACGACAGTCCCATGGCAGTTTTCCGCTTGCGCTTTCGTGCGACTTGGCGTAGGTCATAAAGGACGTTATGTCCGACGCCGGCAATTCCCACGCACAGACTTCAGAACCATGTTTGAATTTGCCAGTATCGAGCGTTCAAAACGATGTTTGTGAGTTCGACACGTGCCGTATCCCGCGACTCTTCGCGGAAGCGGGCGCCCGGACGCGATTCCGCTTCGTCGAGTTCTTCGCTGCCCACATCCGCAATTCGAACACTCGCGCGGCGTATCACCGCGCGGTTTGTCGATTTGCGGATTGGTGTAGTTCCTATCGCCTCGAAGTCACGAGCCTTAATTCCGTGTGGATTGCCGCCTACATCGAAGAGTTGCAGAAACTGCGCCCCGAACCGAGCGTTAAGCAGGCGCTCGCTGCGATCCGTATGCTGTTTGATTGGTTCGTCACCGGGAACGTCATTCCATTCAACCCGGCATCGTCGGTGCGTGGTCCGCGATACTCGCTGCGTCGGGGAAAGACCCCGGTTCTGGATGCGGAACAGGCCCGTCACCTGCTTGACTCGATAAATACAGGAAACCTGATCGGTCTGCGAGACCGAGCGCTCATCGCCATCATGGTCTTCACTTTCGCTCGGGTTAGCGCCGTTGCAGCGATGAAGGTTGAGGACTATTTCCAACAGGGAAAGCGCTGGTCGGTGCGTCTACATGAGAAGAACAGCAATTTGGTCGAGATGCGCGTCCACCACAACTTGGAGGCATACTTGGATGAATACACCGATGCAGCCGGGATTCGTGGCGATCGGCGAGGCCCGTTGTTCCGACGAGCGGCCAAGAATGATCATAGCCGCTTGACCGTCGATGGCATGACTCGTCAGTTGATTTGGGCCGTGATCAAGCGTCGCGCTCGCTTCGCGGAATTGCCGCCCGAAATCTGCTGCCACACGTTCCGAGCGACCGGTATCACCACGTACCTGAAGAACGGTGGCACTTTGGAGAAGGCCCAATACATGGCCGGACATCAGTCCTCGCGAACGACTTCTTTGTACGACCGACGCTTAGATGAAATCACGCTGGATGACGTGGAACGTATTGCGATCTGAAAGGCGAGAGGCCCGGTGGTGCAAAGCCTCAAATCCTTCAACGACGCCAATCGCCGTCGCAAGAAACTATACCGCCAGCGCCAGCAGCGCGGATGCCCTTGCGTCCGCCTCCGTTCGTTCGCCAGCGAACTTCATTCTGCCGGAGATGCGCGTTAAGGCATCGACCAGCGAAAACACCGTGAAGCGCCCAGAACGCCTCGCGGACTCCAGAGCTTCCTTGGCCAGGACACGTGTGATGCCCCGCTGGGTCAAGACTTTGAGCACTTCGTCGGCGACTTCGCCAATCCGAGTCCCCATGGCCCGTCGAATCACCCTAACAAATCCATCCCTCCGTTCGTCGCGCTTGTTCACGAGCCGTTCAATAATCCCCCGAATCTCCCCGAAGGCATCGTGTACGTTCGTCGTGTGCTTGCGGCTGAACTCGACGACCTCGACTGCATCCCAAACGAGATGATTTCGACAAACCGCCTGGAACCAAAACGTCTGGATCCCCACGGTGCGCTTGCCGACCTCCGAGTTCCACAAAAAGAACCCCGGCGCAAACGCTTCCCCGTCGATCTCAGTCCAGCCTGTCGGGTCGATCAGGAAAACGAACATGTCCTGTTCTCCGCGATACAAACCCGTGCTTCGCTGTTGCGCGGGTTCCGGATCCGGCTCGAAGGGGATGTCGTCGTCGCTCGGCGTGCTCTCAGCTCCCACAGGTGTCATTCCCTGTTGCGGCGGCTGAAAATCCATCGCAAACTCACGCACCATCGACAGCAAATCCGCGTCGAAGAGTCGCGTGTAGCTGGCCGCGTGTATCGCGCGAATCGGCTCGGCCACCTCCCCTGTTGTGGTGAGCACCTGCAAGGGTTTGTCGCCATTGCGCGGCAAAGTCTCGGCGAAGACCTGATTTGCCGTGGAAGCCGACAACTTGTTGATCGTTGCCTTGTTCACCCCCGCCAACCCGCAAAGCTGCGAATAGCTCCATTCGTTGAGTGGATATGTCCCATCGTTACCCAACGTCACCCCAAGTCGGCCGCTGCCTATCCCTACGCGGATTTCGCCGGGCGGATGCCAGCGATCGATCGATCTTGTCTTGACCTCCTGGCAGTGACGCCAGAGGTCATCGAACGTCGCGAAGCACTCGTCCGGATCACGCCGAAAGAGTTCATCACTCGCCTTCATCAGTGTCTGCATTGAATCAACCTCCTGCGATCATTGGGACCGCTCAAAACCAGAAACCGCACCACCGGTCTCTCGACGCTGCCGCATTCAGGGGCCGCATCATCCAGGACCGATTTGTCAAACAAGATTCAAATGCAGAACACGACCCGTGCCCTACGACAAATAGCTTTGTGCCTGCCTCAAGACCAACGCCACTTCGTGAACTTGATTGGTGAAGAACGCGTTCAAGGTCTTGGCGACCAACAGCCAAAGCTATTTATCGATGGACAGCCGAGAATTGCGTACCTGCGATTCGAGGTGGGCCACGGCATCTTTCCACAAGCTGACCCTATCACAGTTCCAAACCGTTAATCAAACGGCGTCTCATTGGGTTCAGGACTCTCGCCTACGGTCGCATCGGCCTGCGTAACGTCCCGGACCGGCTTGTGCCGGGCCAACAATTTCGGAAGAACCGTCTCAGCCTCCTCCCGAATCACAAACCAACGTCGCTTGAACCGCACGATTTCTTCACTCAGACCGCAGTCCTCCAACTCGGCGCGATTCGCTGGGACTCCGTTCAATACCAGTTCGACGATATCGTCCCCGGCCAGGCGCTCCTTTGCGAGCCGCCAGCCGTTGTCCAACTCAATTTCGCCGCCGCCGTCTAGCAGGGAGAGAATGTCCACCGGCGATGCCGCCGAAAGAGGCGTGCCAATCCCCAAGCGTTGCTTCACGTTGGGTACGTCGGCGGCTCCAAGATTCAATCCCACCAGTGCATGCCCGTCTGCGAGCACAGCGCGTGCGATCTTGACGCTTTGAATCCCGGATGCGCCCATGATCTTGTCATAGACGGGGAAGATGGCGCCGCTGAGAATGTGAAAGCGCTTCGGCTCGGTTGCTGGCGTTTGCTCATACTCGCGTTCCCACCACTCCCGTGCTGTCTCTCGGGCAACGTCGTCGTATTTCTCGGCGAGATCGGAGCGGTCAATACCACGCCGTGGTCCTTTCACGGCGGTGAGCAGCACTTCGTTGGGACGCGTGTCGAAATGCGCACCGGCTGCGTAGATGCGACCACTCCGCCGATTGCGAATAAAGCCTTCGCTCGCGTAGCTGGCTAGCGCTCCTGCGAAGGTGTGACGCACTACGTCCACTTCGCCTTCCAGTTCGTGGAGCATCGTCCTCGCGCCCGATTGTGTATCAACGAAGAGCACCTGTGACTCAGCGATCATTCGTAGGTCGCGCGCCCGGATTTCCTCGACGCCAAAATCGAAGGCCCCTGCGTGCTTGGCAGCCTCAACGGCTTCCATGTAGCGCTGATAGAACAGCTCGAAGAGCTGATTCTGCTTCTCAACTGGCAACACCATGATTCGATTGAGGAACTGGTCGACGTTGCGTGCGTAACTGTCCCGGACGGCGGTTTTTTCCTTGTTCAATACCCCCATCCGCTCCAAGACGCGCAAGCCGATCCCGATGCCCACATGCTCGTTCCGTTCGATCTGACGATACAAGCGGGTGAGCGCAGCCTTACCGTACTCGTCCGTCACATCCTCCGGTCGGAACAATTCACTCGATAATGAATGCCGTTCACCTTTGGTCAGGGCACCAAGCGCAGCCAGTCGTTTCGAAATCGCATTAACGAGGCGCTTCTGGCCGGCCAAGTCGAGCAGGACAAGCCGTATGATCGGCGCCGAGGTCTGGTTCGACCGGTGAACGCGTCCGAATGCTTGCATTTGCTGATCAGCAGACCAGGAAAGTTGAAAGGCGTAGAATACGCGCCGCCGTTGATTCTTTGCCGTGGCGTCGGCATGCACACTGATACCCGTCGTGCCGGCTCCGGAGATCACGGCTAAGCGTTTGTGGCCCGCTCGAAACAACCGGGTTTCATATTCGTTGAGTTGCCGGCGCGGAACGCCGTGGAGCTTTCGACGGACATACTTGCCCTTTTCCCAGCGATGCGTTCGACCGCTGATTTCGGCCACATTATCAACACCGAATCGGGTAACGATCGCATCCAGCGGATTGTGCGGAATATCGAGGTCGGCCACCTTGTCGAGCAGTTCTCGCTGGTACCGGAGATTCTCGCGGTTGATCTCTGGGTTGCCCGCGGCGTCCAGCACGCGTACGCAAATCACGTTGCCTGTTTTTAGATCCGTTTCCTCTCGATACTGGTAAATCGGAAACTGCTTCTCAATGAGCTGTACGATCATTTCGCGTGGCGTGGCGTCGAGTTCAGACAGTTCAAGACCTTGCGCCCGGGCGTCGCGAACCTTGCGGTCCGCCTGCGCTTCGCCGGTGTTGAAGAGGCTGAGGACGACGGAACGACCGGCGGCCAAGTCCGTTTCGATCGCAGGAAGCACGTCGGGTAGCGTGTATGCCATCATAAGTTGCAAGAAAAAGCGTTGCTGAGCTGCGTAGAACTGAGCGTAGCGCCCGCCGCTTCTTTTTTGGCAGGCGTTCTCTTCCGCGTTTTCAAAGGCTTGTAGTAGTTCCGCCCATAGATCCGCAATCTGGTCGTACTGTTGACGCTCGTCACCGGTAAGTTGATGAAGCAGCGGCTCGTACTCGACCGCACTATCGGGCATGATACGACCGTCAGGTAGGCGCGTCGGTCCGTAGCTGATTGTCCGGGATAGGTAAGTGCCCGCGCTCTTCAGGTCGCGGCAGAGCATTTCCATCGCGGCCACGCCACCGCGCTCCATCGCGACCAGGAAGGCTGCGAAATCCGGGAACGGTGCACCCACGCCCCAGAGACCCAAGCGCTCGTACGGAGCCATGTGCCGAGCTTCGGTCGCACCGGTCGCGCTGAAATAGCGCACACGCGCTTGGGGAAACGTGCGTTGCAGCGTGATGCCCATATTCCCGCGCAGTGTCCCCTCATCTACGGTCGCCTTCCCGCCGTGCGGCGTTGCCGCCGCGTTCTTCATCAGGTGCGCTTCGTCAAAGGCAATCACTCCGTCAAAGTCTGGCCCTAGCCAGTCGGTCAGTTGCTTGAACCGCAAGCGATCGCCGTCAAAGTCCATGCTCAGCATGGTGTACGTCGTGAAGAAGATGCCACCATCAACGCCGATCGGGTCCACGGCCGTGAGCCGTGCCTGGTGAATGATCGGAAGCGGCACGCCCACGGCGTCGCGATCGCGCTCGGCATCAGCCACGAGTTGGTGCGACGCCGAAATGTGGACATGCTTGCACCGACCTTGCTGAAGGTGGTCAAAGATGAACGCATAGATCTCGCGCCCTTTTCCAATTCCGGTGCCGTCACCGTTCCAATGCCCTTTGCGCGAACCATCCGGCAGGATTGCTTCCGTTGCCTGGCCGGCGTAAATCACGTCCTCAAGCTGCAAGTCGGAGATGCGACCTTCGGCGACGACTTCCTGCGAAAGGTGATGTTGATAGTTGGGGTCCGGTGGTTCAACCGACGCCATTGCAGCCGATTCGACCACGTTAGCAGGGTGCAGGTGTGCACCGCGAACGATCGCTTTCTGCACGCGATACTCGGCGAAAACAGTTCCTTCGTTGACGCGAATTGCGTGCCGTGTGGCCGCTTGTTCGAGTTGACCTACATCACTTCGAACCGGTCGAGCGTGCTTAGGATCAACCTCGCCGCCCACGCTCGCATCGGGTCGAGTTCCCTGGGAAGCGCCGTCCATTCGCGCTCCAGTTCGTTCGCTAAGATTCGAACCAGCAGACGCTCCTGCATCGTGGCCAACCAATTCCACGCCAGCCATTGCTCCGTCGTCACCGTAACGTTCGCGGTCGGCCGCACACCACCCGCCCCGTCCTCCAGCAATGCCGTGATCAGTTCGATCACCGGGTCCATGTCGGGTTCGAACCTCGGCAAAAAGATCTCCTGCAAGACCAGCTTCGCGTTCTTTTTCACTTCTTTTACGAACTCGCCCATGAACGTCCTCCTGTGAAAGCACTTTCAGTAGCTCGTACGCTTCGTGTGGCGAGAGCCTGTCTCCAGTAATAATGTCGCGACTGTCGGGGGTCGGGCCGGTGTGGTCGATCACGAGGATTTGATGGTCGAATGACGTGCCGAATTTCGCGTAGGTTCTGCCGTCGAGGCCAATGTTCGCACGGACGCGATAGCGGCCGGCGATGTCGGCCCACCACGCCTTGAACCGGGGCCGATCAAGCGCCATCCCACGCCCGACGATGGCGACTAGGCGACCGCCCGGTACGAGGCGCAGAAGCGCCTGCTCAACATGTCTTGCCCCGAATCGTGTACTGTGCCCACGAACGCGTCCGCCCGTCGCCGAGAATGGCGGGTTCATCACTACCGCATCGTAGCATTTGTCGGATGGAAGCAGGTTGTCGAGGCGTTCCGCGTCGATGGCCATCGGTGAGAACCCTTGCACTTCCAGGAGAGTCCTCCGCCTCTTGTCGATTTCGTTGACATGGACATCGGCTCCCGCCAACCTTGCCAGCACGGCGATGTTGCCGGTTCCAGCGCTCGGCTCAAGCACACGCATCCCTGGCCGTAGCGCAGCGATCATGATGACGAGGAAAGCTTCCGACGGCGGCGTGCTAAACTGCTGGAGCTCCACCTGAATAGAATCCCGCCGGATTTGCCATGGCATTCGACTCTCGACTCCCGCAAGTCGCTTCAGCGCACCAAGTACGTCTCCAAAATCAATGCCGGTACGCGCTAAGTAGATGTTCATTCCAGCTTCGGCGGCATCGAACATGTTGCGGGCGTGGCCCGCCGAACGGCCGACCGTCTCGCGGTAAACCTGGTTCAGCATCCGGCTGTCGAGCATAACGTCCGCTTCGGCTTCCAGATGCGATGCGACCCGTCTCGCGAAAAGCGTGAGGGAGAGTGCTAACCCGTCCTCGTCAGCATTATCTGTCAGCTTGCCCGCTGGCCCCGTAGCTGTCCCGTCCGGGTTCTGGTTTGCCCCGCCGTCATAGGCGAGCGGCAATACCGAGCTGTCGCGCGGCACGGTGGACCAATCGAATTGTAACTGAACAAACTTCGCCATATGCATCGGATCCGTGGACCCTGACCAGCGTTATGGCGAGTTAAGGTGCCCGCGTGCTCTTAGCTTGAGAGCATGCGGCCTGGCGAGTCTCTGAGCGCCGTTGGAGCACTGTTTGAAGCAAGTTCCGACTCTCGCGAGCCGAAGGCACGTAATACCTGTCGTGAAACCCACTCCAGTGCCGAACGCTCGACCTTGGACAGCCCAACGCCTGTCCAATAGAATCGCTTTCGCTGGCTGTTACCGGCCAAGGCTAGGCTAAACGTGGCGAGCGCAAGGTGGGTACGATGAATGATCGCCTGTTGTCGGTTGGCGACGTGGCCAAGTTTCTTGGGATCAAGCCCGACACTGTCTACAAGTGGATCGAGCGGCACGGCCTTCCCGGCCGCAAAGTAGGTCGAATTTGGAAATTCCGGCAAGACGAGGTCGACGCATGGTTTGATAAGCAGCCTGGTAGGGGAAGGACCGGTCCAGGCGGTTCGCGCAAGCGCCATCGAGGGCGAGTATGAACGTTCTGGCGCAAAAGTTCCGCGAAAGTGAGGCCCTACCAGGCAATTTCGTGGATTTGTTTGCAGGTTGCGGAGGCCTTTCGCTTGGCCTCATGTCTGCGGGGTGGAAAGGGCTGTTCGCGGTCGAGCAGGATTCGCTGGCGTTCCAGACGCTCAGGCACAATCTGGTCGATCGACAGCCGCACTGCCCATACTCGTACAAGTGGCCATCTTGGCTTGAAAAAGGCCCGATCGAGATCAGCCAGTTTATTAGGCAACACCGTGCGGACCTTGCCTCGTTGAAGGGAACCGTGGATTTACTTGCTGGCGGGCCGCCCTGCCAAGGATTCTCCCTCGCAGGCCGCAGGAAGAGCAACGATCCTCGCAACGAGCTCTTTAAGCACTACGTCAAGCTCGTCAAGATCCTGGAGCCGCCAATTCTACTCCTTGAGAATGTCAAGGGCATATCTGTTGCCTTCCGCAAGCCAGCGAAGGGCAAAAAACGAAGCAAGCATCCGACAAGGCCCTTTTCGGAACGCATAAAGACGAACTTGCAAAGGGCCGGGTACCACGTGTTTACGAAGCTCGTGCATGGAACCGACGTGGGCGTGCCGCAGTTCCGGCCACGGTACATCATGCTGGCGATTCGGCGCGACTTGCTCAAGGAACGTCACGGGTTCGATCCTTTCATGGACTTCGATGCCCGTCGGAAGGAGTTTTTGACGAGAAAGGGCCTTCCTACCGACAGGCCTGTGACAGTGAAGCAATCAATTTCCGACCTCGAAAAGAAGAATAAGAAGATCATCGAGTGCGTTGATTCGCCCGGCTTCAAGCAGATCGAATACAAGCGGCCGGTGAGCCGCTACCAGCGCCTCTTGCACGGCACGCTCAACGGGACCGCACCCAACAGTCTCCGCCTTGCCAGGCACGGCTCCGAGGTCACCGCGCGCTTCAAGAAGATCCTCTTGACCTGTCGAAAGGGCGTCCAGCTATCCGCGGGTGACCGTGAGCACTTCAAACTCAAAAAGCACTGTGTCGTACCGCTTCATCCCAGCAAACCGTCACACACGCTCACCACACTCCCCGACGATTTGCTTCACTACTCCGAGCCGCGCATCCTAACCGTTCGTGAATACGCCCGGCTACAATCTTTTCCCGATTGGTACGACTTCAAGGGCAAGTATACGACCGGGGGTGACCGACGCTTGCGGGAATGTCCGCGCTACACGCAAGCAGGCAATGCCGTGCCACCGTTCCTTGCCGAGTTCGTCGGCGTGCTGATCGCTGATCTGCGACGGACGTTTTTACCGCAGGAGGCGGCATGCCGGCGAACCTAAATCCACAAGTGATTGACCTGCTGACTTGGCACGGCCACTCAGCGGGTGGGGTTCACGTACCGTTTCAACAGCGTCCCAACCCCGTTGGCCAAGTGATTGAGACAGGCCTCGTGCGCCGACTTCGCGCGCTCGCCGGGGAAATTGCTGCCAATGCGACGTCGCAGCCGCGATGGATATTCCTGGTCGGTGGTCCGGGGAACGGGAAGTCCGAAACGGTGCAGGACTTTCTCACTCACCTTGACGCCGGACTTGGAGCCCAGAGAGGACTCGTCGATGCCCTAAGGCGGCAATTCACGCGTCCAGGCTTGCTCCCGCGCAAGGTCGAAATCCTCCCGGAAAATCTTACGCGAGGTTCGGAGGAGTTCGCGGCTAAGGTCGGTCGCCTCATTGTTGTTCAAGACGCGACAGCAACAGAGACGGCTACTGGAAACGCTGCCGAGGAGTTGGCAAACGACATCGCCGACTTGTTCACGTGCCATTCGACGCCTCCAGTTCCCGTATTCGTCGCGTGCGCCAATCGCGGGCTCCTCGCGCGGGCAATGAACGAAGCGGTACGCATGTATAGCCCCGGCAATCCCGTCAGAGAACTACTTGCCCACGTCATTCAGGCGTCAAGTCTTGGCCACGAAACGCTTGCCGGCCGCAAGCGCTGCTGGCCCCTTGAGGGCAATGAAGGATTCGCGTGCTGGCCACTGGACGTAGAGAGCTTGCTCTCCGCCAGTCAGGGCACAAATCCGTTCGAACTTGTTCTTCGTCAGGCAGTTGAAGTAGCCCGATGGGAGACAGCTGGGCGCTGTCACGACTGCACGTCTCGAACTCTCTGTCCCTTCCGCCAAAATGCGGAATGGCTACGCACCGACGCTCAGCGCGCGAACCTGCTCACCCTGCTCCGTCGCGGTGAACTGGCTCGCGGCCAACGCTGGAATTTCCGTGACGCGTTCTCACTGGTAGCGGAACTGCTCGTCGGCCAGTGGAGCGACTTTGAGCCGTCAACTCACCCGTGCCAGTGGGTTCACCAACACTTCGCGACGACTGGCGCGACTGCTGGTGAGGCTCGCAGCGTATTGACACTCGCGACTCACCTCTATCCCCACGCGATGTTCCGGGGTGGAGAATCCAGCAAGGCGTCCACGACGTTTATGGAAGAACGAGCAGTCACTGCGCAAACGCAACCGCTTACGCATGCGCTCATTTCTGGCCTAAGCATCGGCGATAGCCGTGCGCCCTCCAAGCCGATCCGGGACATTCTCGCAAGGGACTACGCACGCGTAGACCCGGCGGCCTACACGCCGGCCATTCCTACGCACACGCTCAGGGTCATCGAAGATGCCTTCTGCCAGTCTGTGGAGCAGGGACGATCGGAGTTGCTTCATTCTTCTCCCGCCGCTGTTGAGGACCGACTGCTCCATTTTCTTGAAAAGGCCGAGGAGGAGTGGGACACACTGGGTCGCGAATCCGCGACAGCCATTGCTGCAGTATGCCTACTTCGCAAGATTGCCGCCATGATCGCCAAGCGCAGCGCTGGACTTCGCCAAGGGCACCATGCCCTTGACGAGTACCTAGCCGACTACGAGGCATCACTCCGAAACGCTGAACGACTCGCCCAAATCCGTGGTGCACTCCAGCCATTGCTCGGTGAGACCGTACCTCGATTCAACATGCTGGAGATTCTGGGGCAACCCACGGCAGAGCGCCAGCCGCTCGTGAGCCTGAATGGCCAAGGGCCAGGTATTCGCCCAGTGCCCGCTCCCGTTGGCGATGACGCGACGCCGGGGCACGACGTACCCTGCATCGAGTTCACGAACCTGAACTACCGAATCCCATTGACCTTTGACTTCTTCATGGCGGTTCGTCTGCGGAAAGACGGTTGTGCGGGTAGCAGCCTACCGGCCAGCGTCCGAGCGGCGATCGACCGTGTCCGCCACCGCATCGCGGGCGGCTTGTGCCGGGATGACGACTTCTTCGTAGACGGTCGCGCATCCATAACGCTGTCTGCCAGTAAGCGGCTAACGCTCCCCGTTGCCGGCGGAAGCCCGACGGTTACCACCGACTAAGAGAACGCCGCATGCCACTGCCGTTGCAAGATTTTGAGAGCGAGCCGACGAAAGTGCGGCACCCTGTGTACGAGGGCTCGTTCCTCTATACGACCGCACCGGAATGGTCCACCGGGGAAGTACTACTAGCCGCAGCATGCAGGCGCCTAGTACTGGGAGTCAACGAGAGCGCGGTGGACTTACAGAACATCGCTCGCACGCCACCGCGCATGCCCACAGCCGTGGGCGGACGCGATGTCTGGACCCCGCTGCTTACCGAGCGTGGCGGCATTTCAAGCCCGCTTAGACATGGACAATTCAGTCCAACGGCGTCACGGCAGCTCATGCCGCTTGTGCCCTCCGTTGCGCGGATCGCCGGTGTACTCGGAAAACGTCCGCGTAGCCGCTGGAATCCGTCGAATCTACTTCTCGAAGCGATCGGCGCAGGCAAGGGAAAAGCGAGCGGAGAAGCCCTCATCATCGCACTTGGCGAGGCATTGGAGATCTCGGCACGCGACGATGTCTTTGCTCGCTTCGTGGAGAACTCCCTACAACAAGGCCTCCAGGGCATTGATCCTGTGCCGATAACACCGGCACCGTTCAGATCGCTTTCGCTCCCCGATGACTGCCTCCGCGCGCATCGCGGTGTCGCGAAAACGGCGAGGCGGCTTTCTCCTGCCGAGCGCTTCTGTTCCGATCTTCCGACCGTTCTGACCACCAAGGGGGCGCTCACCCGTCGCCAATGGACTGTCCTCGTTGAATCCGCGCTTCGCCTTGGGCTGGGGATGCACGTTCTTTGGACGTGTAGTGCCAATATCCTCGTGTGGAATCAGGTCCTCGCCGTTGCCTCTGGCAACGCCCCGCCAAGCGCCACTACGATCGAGGCTATGCTTTGGGAGACGCACGACGACGCAACCCCGCTACTAGAGCTAGGCACAAACGCCAAACCACTGATCGAACGACTGATTGAGCAGTACGCGTGCGCGCGCACGGGCTTGAACTTGCTGCTCTGCCGCTTGGATGATGCCGGGGCTGCCTGGCCCGATACTTTGCCGATTGGATTTGCCTCGAACCCCCCAAGGCTCGCGCCTTCGGCAGTGGCCGAGTTCATAGCACACGTTCACGCGCACCGTCAGGCGATTGATCCGAATGATGCGGGCCAGTGGCTGCGCGCCCGAGTATGCGCGTTGTTCGACAGCCGCGAAGAACTTCGAGCCTTGGCACAGCGCAAGGGGGGGTACACCAAGAACCTCTTCGAGTTCGCGAGGCACAGTCTTGGGCAAGTGAAGGCAGATGAACCAGATCAGCGTTGCTACGACCTTTCGTACCTGCTCGCCTACACGGACGAACGAAGGCCGCTACCGGTACAACCGGGACCAGCGATGCTCGTGATGCTTGTGCATGCCTGTTGCGCAGCAAATCCTGACATCCCCGTAAGCCTTGACGATTTCCGTAGGCACCTCGGTGATTACGGGCTTCGCGTACCGGCGGGCGAACTCGTGCATGGTAAGACCGGGCACGATCTATCCATGCTCGGCCTGATGGTCGATAGCCCTGACGCAGCCGGAGGCCGGTTGTTGGTGAAGCCGTTTTAGAGGACGAAACCGCGAAAGAGGATTTTGGATGCGCGCCCTTGCCGAATGCCTGAAGACCTACGTCGAGCAGCACTTTGGTGCGGCAGTCGGGCGCGACCCAAGTGCCTTCGTTCGTCCTGTAATGGTGGGCCCGCCCGACGCCGCCCTTCGCGAATTGTTTTCTATTCTGACTGGCGCAGGACAGCACGATTGGCAACCGGTTCCGGGCACACCGTCGCGCGACGTGGTGGTTCTGCTGATAGTCCCCGACGCACCCACGGGGGGTACGACTCTTTCCCAAGTAAGTGGCTGGGATTATGCCGTTTCCATTCGCAACAGCTGTCAACGTGTCCTGATTCTGGCGAGCCGGCGAGCATGGGACAACCGTCCGGAGTCACTCGCAAACACCACAGAAACGATTGGCGAGATCGGCGCCGGGCGATCGAACGACGACCCGCTCCAGGCGCATCTCGCTGCCGCCGTTACGGCGCGTGTCGGTCTCCAAGAGCCCCAGGCGCGTGACCTGATCCGCCTTATTCGCGCCGAGTCCGCAAGCCTTGAACCGGCTGCTCGCGATGCCATGGCCTGGGAGGTATTGGAGCGGCTGTTGTCGGCTGCTCCGGGTCCATCCGCCATTGACACAGCGTGCCGCGCCGCCGGCCTGCCGGTGACTGCCAACAGTGGAATCGGCTACCGCGAGGCGTATGGCATCTTATCGAGCCTTGGGCGATTCGTTGCGACCGAGGGGCTTCGCGACGCGACGGATCAGATGAAACAGACAGCCGCCGCGCAAACGCACGGTGTTGGTCCGAGCCTAGACGCGTTGTACGTCCATCTGTCAAGCGGTTTGTTCTCACCCACGCTGCTGCAAACTGCTCCCTCCCGGTATTACCGCGTCGCAATGCCAACACCGCCTTGGTACGACGCCCTCACGACGACTATACTGGGCGAGATTCTTGCCGAGCTTGATCAGGGACCGCAGCAAGGTCGGCTTGCCTTGACGTGCATGAACGGACTGCCAGGAGCTAACCCGGTGCGCAAGGGTCCGTTTGTCGTGGCAAGCGACGTTGAATTGCGAGCATCCACATCGCCAGGACCGTTACCCGCGGGCGTCACGTTCTCGCGCAAGATTGACCGTGCACCAGAGACGGCCGTTGCGCCATTACCAATGGACTCCTCCAAAGCAACGGATGCCGCCGTTCCCAACCACCGGAAACCAATCAAGTACAAAGCTGAAGCGCCAACTTTCCGCGCGGGCACCGTTGACGTGATCGTCCTGGAGTCATTTGCCTGCGGCGGCATGGTCGTCGCGCGCGACGCGGAGCGCAACGGCATCCCCGTTCACGCCGCGCGTAGCGGCGCATGGACCCAGGAACTCACGCTGTCGAGAGGCGGAAGCACTGAGTTCACTGTGTTCCACGCGAGCCGCGTAGCACAAGTGAACGTGTGCCGCGCAGGAGAACCGCCGCAGGTGCAGGCGACGACTCCCGGCGCTTCCTCCGTCGCAATCACAGTTGACGTTGAAGATAACGACGTGTTCACCGTGACGCTTAGTGACGCAGCGGGCGCCGTTGTCGGCGAGTGGACAATCCAAGCGACTGTCGAGGACTTTGCGGAAGTCGCCGAGTCACGGCTTGAGGCCTTGATTCGCGAGCACCGGACTCCCAAGCGAAAATGCATCCCGCACGCTCCAGACACGGCCCTGCACCGCCTTGAGCTTGGTTCCTACCTCAGCTCGGCGGAGAGCTGGCGTCCGGTCTTAGCGTGCTGGACCTCCGCAGGCGCGGGCTGCCGCTCCGTTGACTGGACTGGCTCACGCACACTCGGTGATGTAGCGCCACAAATTGACCCAAGATCGACTTTGACGCCACCTGTCGCACTCCTGCGGGCCCGTGACACCGTTCGCCTCGCTTTGTTCCAGGAGCAGCGATGTCTCTCCGAGATCCACTTAGACGCGCCCGCCCTGGCGCCGCTCGTGACGGACTACTTGCGGCACTACCGGGACTGGCTGACCGAAGACGTCTCAGCCGCCTGCTGGCTTGACGTAATCGCTATTCATGCCGCCGAGTGGAATGCCCAGGCAGGCAGCCATGTTGCCACTGATGAGCCCGTCGTCATCCTGCTATCTCCGCTTCACCCACTCCGTTTGGCTTGGCATGTGATTGCCCAGCGCCAGCTTGCAGATTCATTGAGTCAGCCCTGCCCCGGCGCTGGCCTCTTGAGTCCAGCCCACTGCCCAGACGCCGCACTGCTCCAACTATGGGATGGTCACGCTCCAAAGCCGCGGGCGTTCTTCTCACTCCCGTGCGAACACCCGCACTGGGCGGTTCTCATCAACACGATGTTCCTCGACAAGCCGGGACCACGCGCTGAAACCATGCTCCGCCTTTCCGAGCTCGGGCTGGATGTTCAAGCGATCACTGGTGGGTTCACCGCACAACAGACGCAAGACAGTCTTTCTGAGGTCAATCGTTTGCTTCCGGCGCGGGCAACGCTCCGCGTCGGCATCGTCGGCGACTCAGAAACTTCCAGCGAGTGCGGCGATGGTGTCTTTCGCTGGAGCAAGGCTCAGCACTCGCTGGACTGGGTCCCCGCGTCCAGCAATCTCCGGGTCGAGGTTTTTGACACCCGTGTTGCGACCGATCCTTCGCCCGAAAAACTCGCAGACCTTTCCGAGGCAACTGGCGAGCGAGTTCGGTGGTTCAAGCTGGCCGCCGCTGCACCTGTCCCCAAGCTCGACCTCACCATCATTGACCAGCTAGGTGTGCGCTCGCACGAGGCAGCCATCGGTGCGACTCGTTCCGCCACGGCGCCGGGCGCACTTTACCGTGCGCGCGTTCGCGAAGACTTCCAGGACGCGCGATCAATCTTGGAATCGCGTGTGTCGACCACTCGCCTCGCTGGCAACGATCTGGGGGCGCTCCTATCACAGACCTTGCAGGCCTACGAAGAACTAGTAGATGCCGACGGTCACCACACCCATTTCCGCTTCACACCCAACCAGGATGCCGTTGGAAGCCGCTTACGTGACGCAATCTTCCTCTCCCTTACTTCGAGCCAGATCGACCCGGCTTGCATTGTGAGGGGGACGGTCGGCCAAAGCGGCTACCTATGGGACTACGAGCTACCTGGCGTTCTCGGCGGCGGCGAGAGCAGCCTTGGCTACTACCTTGTCGCGCAACCCACGACGGCGATGTGCGATGCCGTAGAACATGCTGCCTCGCTCGTCGCAAATCCACCGCCGAGCATTCCCGGCCTGCTTGAAGAAGTTTCTCGGCACGGAATCCCAATACTCAAGCGCCTCGCCAGTGGTGGTAGTCGATCACGAGGAGAACTCGGGCTCTTGCTTGCCACCCGCCTGCTCCAGGACTCATTTCGCCCGCACGCGACCGTGGCACGTTTACCCGTCTGGATAGGCAACTGCATCCATCTGGTCCTTCCCGTCGACCCCTACGAGGATCTGTTTGATCGGCTACGTCGCGCCATCCTTCCGGCTTCGGCCAGCGCACAACGGCCCGACCTCTTGGTCGTTGCCATTCAGCTGGCAACCAATCAACCAGTTGCGATCAAGATCACGCCCGTCGAGATCAAATACCGAGCCACCGGCATGGCCGCCACGGACATGCGCGACGCATTGACCCAAGCACACACGCTGGGCGGGCTCTTGCAGGCCCTGTGGGTTCAGACGCCAGCTACGGATCTCTGGCGCACTTGCGCCAATGCGCTGCTCGCCCAGATCCTCGATTTCGGGTTCCGGATTTACGCCGCTAACTGGCTGCACCATCACGGGAACAACGAATGGGCCGCAGTCCACCAGCGCACGATGCAGGACGTACTCGAGGGCTCTGCTCGCGTCACTATCGCAACGGCGGGCCGACTGGTTGTGTTCGACGGTTCGCCCACGACTCGAGTCGCGGACCTTGATGGCGACCATCGGCAAGACACACTCATTGTCTCACAGGACGATGCCCGTGCCCTCTTGCAAGGAGGCGCTGGAGTAAGTGCCGCAGCTGACTCCGCGGTCCTGCAGCTCGATTTCTCTTTTCCGGGCTGCAGTGCACCAGCCGCTATGCTGCCTGCGCCGCCTGCTGCCACTGCAACGCAACCTCCGGCCGCTGCAGCGCAGGCCGCGACCTCAACTTCGCCTCCCCCGCAGCCACTACCATCCGCTCCACCGGCCCCGACTAACACAGCACCGGTATCTACTCCGCAGGCCGACTCCGCCCAGCCCACGGGCACCGCCCCCAGCAGCGCGGGGCAGTCGGCTACAGCCTCGCGCGTTCCGCCCGAAATTCGCCAGCGAGTGCGCGAAGCCTTCGAGGGATTCATCGGCAACGAGCCGGCCGTTATCCGCCTGACCAACGACCTGCTCCGCGCCTTGATCGAGAACCCGCCACATCTTGCCAAGAACTACCTTTTCACTGGCTTGCCAAGCACTGGCAAGACTGAGCTCGCGCGCCGCATGGCACGCGCGCTTGGGTTACCATTCATCAAGCTCGACGGCCGAGGAGTGTCCAGCCGTGACAAACTCTTCGAACTCGTCAACGGTGAGCTTTCTTCCCACAACCTTGCCCCATCGCATGTTGGCCAACAAGTGGGACTGCCCATCCTGGAATACCCGCCGCTCACTGTTTTCATCGACGAGATTCACCTCGTGCCCCGTGCGCTCCAGGAGGCTTTGCTCACGATGCTTGAGGCTGCCGATCGGACCGTGGTCCTCAGCGACCAAGTGGCGCGCGTCTATCGGGCCACGTTCCTCTTCGCAACGACACGTGTTTCTGACATTGATGCGGCCTTTGCCAGTCGCTGTGACGAAATCCAGCTCCGCGAATACACCGAAGCCGAGGTAGCGAGGATCTCGCGCTGGAAGGTGCCGCACGATGACTGGCAGGACCAGGTGTACGAGGTCGTTGCTCGGCTCGGCCGGTGTGTTCCGCGCATCGCCATCCAGTTGGCCGAGGCGCTCGAAACGGCAGTCATGGTGTCGGAGCAAGCCAAGCCGACGCTTGATCATCTTGAAGACGTACGCCGTGCACGTGAAATAGATGCACGCGGACTCACGCGCATGGACTTCGAGTATCTCGGTATTCTTGAACGCTCGAATACACCTGTCGGTGAACAGAATATCTTGAACCTGATTCGCACCGTGGACAAGGACCGCATCCTCAACGAGGTTGAGCCGTTCCTGGTCCGCCATAGCTTCATCAGGCACGGCCCTCGGGGACGCGAACTGACCAACGAGGGTCGCGAATACCTGATTGCTCACCGCGCGCGGGGCGGACCCCAATGAGTTCGCATCGCATCGAGTCACGACTTGCCCGCGAAGATGCGCGCATCCGGTCGTTTCGGCGCCTACTGCTTGCCTGGTTCCGCCGATCGAGACGTGATTTTCCGTGGCGCAATGCGCGCGCCAGTCGTTATGTTTTGGTTGTTTCCGAGTTGCTTCTACAACGAACCCGTGCCGAAACCGTGGCGGCGTTTTTGCCAAGATTCATCCGGCGATTTCCGAATTGGAACGCACTCGCCCAAGCTAGCGAGGACGAACTTCGTGTCTTCCTTGAACCGATCGGCCTATGGCGCCGTCGCTCCGCCTCCCTTCATGCCCTAGCCACCGAGATGCAATCGAGGCGTGGACGCTTTCCTGCCTCGCGTGATGAACTCGAATCCCTACCTGGAGTTGGCCAGTACGTTGCGAACGCCGCCATGATGTTCTGCCACGGCGGACGAGAACCGCTGCTCGACGTGAACATGACTCGCGTATTGGAGCGATGTTTTGCACCACGTGACCTCGTGGACCTAAGATACGACCCGTGGTTGCAATCCTTGGCCAAACGCGTAGTGGATCACCCCCAGGCTAAGGAAATCAACTGGGCGATGCTTGACCTCGCTGCAACGATGTGCGCGTCGCGCAACCCTAAGTGCCCAACTTGTCCAGTGAAGCGAGTTTGTCGGGTTGGCTCAGACGAGTCTTCCTTCAACTGTTTTAGGAGTGCGGCATCATGATACGAGTAAAACGTGGAATGAGTCTGGAAGAAGTTGCCGCGTTGTGGCGCACTCGCACCGAAGCCATGACAAGGTCCACGATGGACAAATATTACAGACTTCGTTCTGAATCTGGATCTGGAGGCCGCGAAGGGCTTGGCGTTTACGGCACCTACAAAGACCGAGTGGCCCGCGACAAGGTTCGCCTAGCAGTGAAGATGCTTGGTCAGGCAGGTTTGCCCGTAACGGAATCGAGCATTCGCAAGGTCACAGGTCAATCAACTTCGACTATTTCGCGCTATTGGTGGCCACCACGTCCCGTTGAACTCGACTTACCACCTGATTCGGGACCGTTACCGCCGACCATCAAATTTCCACTACCTGACTCGAACAGCGTACGCCGCCTGTGATTCTGACGCTGTATCACGCAGGCAGCTCACTCTGCCGCACTATCGAAAACCTCCCCTCGCCTCTCGACTCCAACGCACGCGCTTCGCGCAGCGCATCCTCTTCGTACCGCCATCCGCGCTCCATCGCGTTGTCCTCGTAAAACACGTTGCCTTCAAGATCCACGATCACGTAGAGATCCTCTGTTTCTGGGACGTCCAGAAGGATAGTAGCGCTGGCGCGACCGGCATCGAACGCCTCGTCATTCTCATACTCGCAGATCGCATCCCCTGAAAACACTACCAGCGAGCCGTCTTCCCGGTTGACGGTGACGAGATAGATTCCTCCACCGCTCTGCCATGCCTCTCCGCCAACGAGCACCGCGAGTTGTTCTGCTGTTCGTTTGTCCATGCCGCACCTTGCGAGTTTCAGACCATACCACGGGTCCCGTCCGGCTGCCACCATGTCCCAGAAGCCACGCTCTTTTTGGGTCTCCTCGGCCGTCCCACCGAATACTTCATCTCCTTGCGAGGAAGGCCCCTCGTCAACTTTAACAGGACGAGTTGCTCGCCCCTTCTCTTGCCTCATGATCCCTCCGTCCCAAAGGGTTGAACTATCCGTCGCTTCCACGGCACGACCTCGACAGGAATGGCGCTCAGTCCGGCGGTACGTCGCTTACGGTTTGCCGCTCGCCAAATCTCGTGCAACTGCCGCCGCACCGGCGCGAACGGGAGATGAGCCGAATCCGCGAACTCCCGTGCCAACGCACGCCCCCCGAGTCGCGCGGCAGAATCCGACATCATCGACTTCATTCCATCAAAGTTTGCGCGTTCAATTCTCACGGACGCGTGCCACCGTCCGTCACGACCCCTTCGGCATCCAATGCTATACCCGGCGAACTTGATCGGTACTCGGCGAACATCTCGTATGGTGGATCGTTCGTGCTCAAAAAACTCGTGACGGCCCTTCGTAGCCAAGAGAAGAAAGAATCGCTTGTGCCTAAGGTACTGCACGTTTGCGAGCCCTTGCTTCTTCCGGCGGCAACGAGCCCACTTCGAGATTGCGATGCCGTAACGCTCGATGAGCTTCGGATCGACGGCGGCTGGCTCCTTTCCCTCCGGAATTTCCCCAGCAACGTAGAACCAGTAGCCATGCGTGATGTACGCAACTGCAAGTTGTTGGACAAGCCCCTCCTCAGACGTTGCCACGCAACGATACTCCATCCTTTTCCCCCCTCCAAAGTGTGGGTTGTTAAGGCACAACCCAAAAAAGCCTGTATAGAACTCCCTTCGTTCGAGCTTCTATCCTTCTCTGGACCCGGTCCACAGAACTCCAACAGGTCGCGAAGTTCCTGTTCTGTCGGATCCCGATCAAAATCCTCGCGATAGCACGCGTTAATGCGTGCCCGCACGTCGGTCGGAATGTTCGTCGTCTCCAGCCAGCACCGCTCATCGAATTCATCGATGATGTTGGCCGGCCCATCGCCAATTACTCCGCCGCTACCTGTGCGCCACCAACCCATGCAAATCACCTCCTTTCGCTCGAAACCAAAAGCCTCGCGCACGCTCGACCTCGCAGTCGCCCACGTCACCGGCCCGGCGTACAGAACCTTTTCCTTCCACGAAAAACAGGCTGCGTACCGCAACGCGCCTTGCCCCTTCCGAATCTGTTACCGAATCCGCGAATTCGATGTCATCGCTCGCCCCCCCAACGAACCGCTTCTCTGTTCGCTTTCACGCGATTGACATCCGTTCGCACCATGCTGCTAGATTCATCTATTGCCGTTGCCCAATTTATAGCAGTTGCGGTTATGCAACCTCGATGCACGCCGAGATACACCTCGCCTGTGCATCGTCATTCCGCTGCCAGAGGACGGCCGTCTCCCGACGGTCCTCGTCTGGCCGCTTGGTTGTCTTCCGACCAACGACACGGGCCGAGACAGGCGAACCCTGCCCCGGCCACGTGTCGGCACGTCACGAAAAATGGGAAATGCTCGTCAGCCCTTTCGTCGTCGTTTCGTACCCGGCACCACCCGTAAGTACACGAACAGCATCACGACTGCCTTGCCGTCATGCTGCCGCGCTTCCGCACGCTCCTACTCAGGCTCCGCTCCCAGACTTCGGCATTTCAAGCACCCGCGCGACTTGTCGCGGGCACCGGTCATCACTCCGGTCGCCAAAGTCCTTCCCCGGTTAGAATCAGTCTCCGTCTGATCGGTCACGTCGCTGGACCTGGAAACATCGCGTACGTCTCTCCCGTATGCGATGCTCACAACGCTGATCACCTACCGGCTTCCGCCGATTGGCATGTTTCCGTTCGCGCTGGCGCAAACGATTTCGGGGTACGAATCTAGAAGATCCCCTTACCCTCAGCGCAGGTCGTTCTATCGCGGTTTGGCACCGTCTCCGACCAAACTTACCCAGAAGCGGTTTCCCGCCTTTCGCAGTTGAGCTTTTCACCATCCACGACCTGACGTGGAATGCCGAAACTTGTCATCGCTCCGGTCGTCGGCATCGCTGCCGCCGAGCTCCCTGCCCGGGCTTGCGTTGAGCGAGCCGTCTTCGAGCGTGTGCTCAAAGTTTGGCTCGAACCCCGCAAGGGGATTAGTCCTGACGAATCAGAACATCACCCACTTTGGCTGATCCGGCTCGCGCGTGAGCGCGAATATGTCCCGGTCGCCCAGTTTCTATAAAAGAGCGAAGCGAGTTCTGCAGCCACGTCCATGTCCCATGGACACGCCACGGCAAGACCAGGTGCAAGCAACTCGCCCATTATGTATATGGGATCGAACGGCAAGATTACTCCGACAGAATCGGGATTACTTTGCCGAGCCTCCCTCGCACTGGACGAGCCACTCTCATGGCAATCCAGCGCTACGAGCCTCGAACATGGCGGGTGATGAACTCCGCCTCCTTAGCCTGTTTGGTGAACAGGTTTACCGGATGTCCGACCCCACGATTCAGACGTCAGGCCACGCGTTCACGTGATCATGACGATCGTGAAACAAACATCGTTTCACTTGCCCAGAATAGCGCAACAGAAAAAGCAAGTCACTACTTTCAGCAACTTTTTTCGTCGCGGGGTAGCGGAACCCACTGGTACCAGTTCCCGCGGCGCACAACCGCCGCGCGTGACTGCCCCGCGACGTATCAGCCTCGGAGCCGGCTAGCCCACGGCTAGCCCACCTTCTCCATGACCTCAGCAGCTTTTCTTGCGTCGAGTTCCGCGTAAATCTCCGTCGTCCCGGCGGAGGTGTGACCTAGTACAACGCGCGCCGCCTCGATGCCGAACTGCTTTCGCAAGAATGTCGCGGCGTTGTGCCGTAGCCGATTGGGTGACCAATGGTGGCTCCGGACCCAATCGCGCTTTTCCGATTCCTTTAGGCCTTTGGGAATGGGGAATGCCTTGCGACAGCCCCGTGCGATCGCGACCGCATAGCTTCGACGCGTGTAAAGATTCCCTAGCATTTCCTTCGGCCGGAACATTCTCCGGCGAGCCAACTCGCTTGGCGTTGGACGAGTTTTCCGTCGCAGTCGGCGCTGAATTCGCAATTCCCTGACGGCTTCCTGTGGGCTGAAAACGAACTCCTCCGGAACATGTTCCTTCAAGAACGGCTCCAAGACCGCTTGAGCTTGTGGCCCGATGTGGATCAAACGCGCACGTCCGAAGTGTTCCGTCTTGTGGGAGCTGGGTCGATAGATCCAAATCCGACCCGTTCGATCGACATCGCACGTTCGAATGGACATGACCTCGCCTGGCCGCATCCCGGTTAGGTATTGGAGACGAATCATGGCCGCAACTTGACGTGGAACGTGCTGAAGAACGGGTTCGATCAGCTCCTCCGGCACAGGAGCAACCGGCGCCGTTTCTCGCGCCGAGGACCGGCCTTCACGTAATGGCGACACAGCTTGCAACCCATGCAGGACAACCGGATCCACGCGGCCATGCTCGACGCCCCATTTGAACATCCGGCGGATTCGATTGATGCGCGAATTCACGACCTTGCGACAGAGCCCCGCCGCCACCATCGCATCCCTTACCTTGCGAAGCTCGACAGGGCCAAAGTCCTTGGCCCTCATTGATCCGAAGTGCGTCGCCACGACGCGCAGGGCATCGCGGACGTTGTGCAATTCGCCCGTAGGCTTGCCTCCCTTCACGTAATAGCCATTGGCGAACTCAACGTAGGCCAGGATGAGCTCGTTCACGAGGAGGTTCTCGCGTTCGGCAACACGCTCCGGCTTCGGAGGCAGCCGGCGGTCGTGCTTCAGCCATTCGGCGACCACCGATTCGTATCGCGTTTCACTCTCGGGCGTGCCGTACGGCCCGAGGTACAGGTCACGACCGCTAAGCCGGACGACCGCGAGACCGGTTGGTTTGTGAAGGCGATACTTGGGAACGCGGACATGGGTACGGGCGGACATCTTCAGGCTCCTTCGGCTGCGAAAAGTGGTAGTAAGGTGGTAGTACCACTTTTCTAAGGCTTTCAGAGCCGCTCCGCCCCACGCGGGCAGGTACGCTAAATCGCGTTCGGCTAAAGGATTATATCACAGCGGGCGATCGGATTCGAACCGACGACGTCCAGCTTGGGAACCGCCCTCCGTTAAGCCTGAAACGCGTAAACAACGCTACCAGCGCGGTTTATGATTTGCAAGTATTGCAAGTTTTGTTGTGATTTGCGTCTGTTTGTACCTATTTGCGCGGTTTTGACCGCGCAATAAATAATGGGTCTATCCCCCTACTGCACTCAAGCAGGACATTCACCTTCCGCGTCCAAATTGCAATCGCGTTGTTTGATCCCGAAACGGAGCCGACTACCGACGTCCCCCGAAGAACGCCTTCAGATGTCGCACTACTTCGCTGAACCATCCGGACGACCGGGCATTCTGCGCTGCGCGCTGGCGAGCTTTGAGTTCGGCGCGTTTTTTGCGTTTGATGGCTTTTGCTTCCTCCGCGCGTTGCAGCGCGGCTTGCTGTCGTATCTTTGCGTCTGCTTCTTTTTCCGCTTTGAGCCGCGTGGCCTTGGCCTCTGCTTCCGCCTTCGCCCTCTCGCGTTTCTCGGCTTCCTTGCGTGCAGCAGACTCTTCCTTCTCTCGTTTCCATTTCGCCAAGTCCCGTTGGTGCGCTAATTCGTCAGCGCCTCCGTTGTCCTGTTCTTCCAGTTGCTGCCGTAGAAGAAACAAGTCTTCCTCGTTTGCCGCGTCTATGAGAGCTTCCTCAGCGTCGCGATCCATCGGCTGACGGGCGGATGAGCGGCGCGGCGGCACTGCGGGTTTTTCATGCGGCACCGCGTGACCACCAGGCTGACGCGATGCCTTTAGCTGCTTGTGGCGCAGCTTTTTCTCTTTGTGTTCCCGTTCAAGCTTGGAAGTCTCTTGACGTCTGATTGCCAGCAAATGCTGCACCGCTTCATGGTGCTGGGTTTGCAGTTGCTCGACACGCGCGGCCACGGCGGCCTTCTGCTCATCGGATGCCGTTTTCGGTAGGGTATTCCGCTGGATCAGCGCCTGAGCAATCGCGCTCTTGATCCCTTCGATTCGCTCCTCGACAGCCTGCTCAGTGCTCACGCCGTTTCCGTTTGGTTTCTTGGCCATCTTGGTGAACCTGCTCCCCGACACTTGTACCGCGGACTTCCAATCCAGTATATGCGATCGGACATGGCGATCGACAGCCAACTTCGCGGTCCCAGTAAGACAGGGCGGCAAAATGAAAATTCGGGCGGGGCTGGTGCTGTTCAGGTGGACGCCGAAGCGATACTCAAGAACCATCCCGACAACAACATCGAAAACGACGTCCTGTAGATCCCCTCGCGGCTGTCGGGGCGTTCGCATGTGCGAATGACTGACCAACAACTCTGGGGCAGGTCTGTTCTGTTTCGCTATGAGGCTTTGCGCTCCCCGAGTGTAACCTTTTACGAACGTTGGCAGAGCACTTAAGAATTGCCGTTGCGTTCCACTACAATATGGGTAGTCAGATGCATCAGAAGCAGCCCAACAACAACTCACGAATGACGCTTCAGCCAAACCCGAAACATTGGCGACTATCTAAACTAGCCCTTAAATGCCATGTAACCGTGACTTCTATGAAAGCCCGTTTGTTGTCAATGAAGCGAGTTCTTTGGTTCGTCGGCCGTTCGTCCCAATCTTCTATCCGAGCATCTCCCGGGTCATCGGGATAGCCCCTATCTATGGGCGCTTTCGAGGTAGCGAAGACTGCCCCATCTAACAGACGAGCCTTTAAAGCCCAGCCACGGGTCGAGCACATCCTCGCCGGCACGGGACATCGTAACCGACGCTTGTTTTCTGTTGTTCACCTCATTGAATGTTCCGTTTTTCTCACGCCGCGAGTTTGTCCGGCTGCATCTGGTGAAACAGCCAGCGCATCCAGCGATTGGCGGCTGCGGCCACTACCACGCATTTCGGTTTGCCGCGATTCAACAACTTGGCTGCAAACTCCTTCCACGGATCATCGTAACGAATCAGACGATGAGCGGCTTCCATTAAGGTCTCGCGCAATT
>CAZBRD010000016.1:0-112136 GCA_964494205.1 uncultured Phycisphaeraceae bacterium
CTTCCGCGAACCTCATGATACCGTGGGCGTCAAGGACTTTTTCAACGGGCTGATAAGTGGCTCGGCGCCATCCCGCGCATGCGCGAGTGGGGGACGGGGCGGCTGGCGCGAGGCATGCGAACCGAGTCTTATTCAGTCGAGAACCTCAAGTACGAGGCCACACTGGAAGTCGATCGCGACGAAATCTCCGATGACAAGACGGGGCAGATTCGCATTCGCATCGCGGAGCTGGCTGAGCGGGCGGCCACGCACAAGGATTTTCTTATCTCACAATTGCTCACCAGTGGAGAGACCAGCGGCTTCAACAGTTACGACGGCGTGAGCTTCTTCAACGATGCTCACCTATCCGGATCATCCGGCTCACAGGACAACAACCTCACCGCCACCGCATCCAACCCGAACAATCCCACGACCGACGAGTTCAAGACGGCGCTGCGCTCGGCTATCGGCGCGATGATGAACTTCAAGGATGATCAGGGCGAACCCATGTCGACCAGCGCAACGGGACTGGTCTGTGTCGTGCCGACCACGATGTTCATGACGGCGCTTGAGGCTGTGAGTGCAACGGTGGTGAGTAACACGTCGAACGTGCTGCAAGGCGTCGCTCGTGTCGTACTGTTCCCCTGGCTGACCGATGCGAGCAAGTGGTATCTGCTCAAGACCGACGGGGTGATTCGACCGTTCATTTTCCAGGATCGCGAGGCGGTGGAGTTTACGGCGCTGTCCGAAGAAAGCGACGAAGGCTTCCGCCGCGAGAAGTTCCTCTACGGCGTGCGAGCGCGATATCGACTCACGTATGGGTATTGGCAGTATGCCGTGCGCGTGGACTTCTAATCCAATTACAAATTACAGGTTGACGATCGCAGACACTCTCTCTTTTTCTGCTTTTGTCATTCGTAATTTGTAATTCGTAATTCCCTTTCGTTCCTGATTTGCTTGGAGGAGAGGATCATGGGTTACATCACCAACGCGGACATTTCGGAGCGTCTGGGCAGCGCGACACTGGTTCAGTTGGCCGACGATGACGGCAACGGGACGGCGGACACGGGCGTCATCGATGAAGCGCGGCTGGGGGCTGAGGCCGAGGTCAACAGCTACCTGGCCGCGCGGTACGCGGTGCCGATTAACCTGACGGTGCATCCCGAGCTGGCGGACATGCTGGCCTCGCTCACGCTTGATCTCGCCGAGGATCGATTGCGCTCGCGACGACCGCCGATGTCGGCTGATTTTGTACGGCGATTCACCGAAACCCGAGCGTGGTTGCGGCGGCTGGCTGACGGGACAGTAGAGCTGCCTTCTATCGCGGGCGTAGCAGCCAACACTTCGCGCGGCACGATCGCGATGGTCATTGGCGAAGATCGACTTCTGAATCGTGATGAATTGTCGGATTTGTAGAAGATGAACCACAAAGGCACCAAGACACAAAGAAGTAAAAAAATGAAGGCTCAATAATTGGACTTCTCTCCCGCTCTTCCTTGGTGCCTTTGTGCCTTGGTGGTTTCTTAGGAGTAAACAATGCCAACCGCTGATCGGACAACCATCAAAGCTGCCGTTGACGAACTCGTCACCAAGCTCACAGCCAACTTGGTCGCGGAGCCACCGACGAGCACGAAGCCGTTTCGACGCGTGGCTGTCGGCGAGGCGTGTGCGGACGAATATGCACGGCCATTTCTCACGCTGCGACTGACGAAGGCGATTCCCATCGGCACGGCCAATGACGACAAGCTCTTTGAAATCAGCATGAAGCTGCGGCTGGTCACGGACATCACGGCTGTCGACGCGCACGGGGACATTCTCAATAAAATCGGCGCCATCGAGGATTACCTCGACAGCATTCGCAACACCGGCGTGCTGGACGGCGCGGAAGGGTTCGACGATCGCGAGTGGCTCTTCTCGTACCCGACGCCGACGTCGGGCGCGCGAGTGGCTGTGGCCGAGGCTGCTCAGACGTGCATTGTGAAAGTTCAGCGGCAACACAATCGAGTGCCGGCGTGAGCATGGTTGTCCGTGCAGCGCGTTCTCTTTCTCCATAAAGAGCGAGAGAGGCTCGTCGGAAAATCTCTTGGGTACGATAGCGAATTGAAATGGGGAATGATTCATGATTTGGATTCTTGCCACGCGTGGAGCGTCGACGAAATTGCGCGAATCGCCATTTACCGAAACGGCCATCGAAGGCGTGCACAGCGTTGTTTATCGACCTGGAATCGCACCGATCGCCTACAGCGGCGCGGATGGCGAGGAGGGGCCGGAAGGAACATTTGGCAGTGGCGCCCACCGCGTATCGGGGTTTGTCTTCTCGTATCACGGTTCCGTCGCGGAAGAGTTGCTGGGCGGCGATGGCCTCGACTTGGTCGTGCGCTACCGGGCTAACCAACAGATTCGCAAGCGAACGTTCTCCGACGTGATCTTCGTCGGCGATGCAATCGTAACCGTTCCATCGTTGAATGCAGGTGTGTCCGAGCTCATCGGCGTTCCGTTTCGCATACAGCTGCCAGTCGGTGAGACCCTCTCGGGCCACATCGCGGACACGGTTGATGCGTGAAGAAATTGCGAATGACAAATTACGAATGACAAAATGATGAGGGGGCAACGATAGATGGTCAGTTATCCTCTCATGATGGATAAAGCCGCTCGGTAGTCCTTACGGCGGCAAGTTCGTAATTTGTAATTCGCAATTAGTAATTATGAAAGGTGTCTGGAGACGGTTTGAATAAGGCCAATGAATAACGAGGGGCAAACGATGGCTACCAAGCTCGGGCAAGTAATGAACGCAGCACAGGCGGGCTTTCGACAACTTGATGCGGAGTTGATCGCGAGTGAATCGCGCAACCTGCGACGTGTGTATTCTGTTTCGGACGGCGGCAATGGCGACATCGCGCACGAATTCTCGCTCGGCCTTGCGTACCGCCTCGTGTATGTGCGCTGTCATTTTTCCGGCGGGTCCGGGACAGCCACATTTAGGTTACGTGTGAAGTCAAGACTCAGCGCCGATTGGGACGCGGTTCTTGAAACGATCGCAGCGCGCGGCACCGGCGCGGATGTCCTCTTCAAGGTGCCCGGTTATGAAAATCTGGAGCCCTCACCGTGGACTTTTCAAGTGGGTGATTCCGTTCGCTGTGAATGGATCAACCCGGCATCGGGTGTCATGAAGTGGGCGTTAGAGATTGGGCTGGCGATGGCTTCATAGTTCAAATCGAAAGTGTCCGAACGAGAAGCGGCGAATCGCGCGATGCATCTGCACACGCTGTTCGCCGTTTTCCGTTAGTTTCGGATGCTCAGATGTCCGTCACGGTCCAATGGCGTCATACACCGCGGCATTGAACACGCCGTTGATGAACGAGGCCACGCCGCTGCGTGCGGCATTCGACACCGCAAGGCTCGTACATCCCGTCGAAGCCAACACCATCGCGAAGCACGCAAGGCACGCCAGCCATCCAACTCTTCGATTTGACATAGCGATTCACTCCTGTTCTGCGTTATCGGATGGAGTGAAAGCAGGACTGAGTTATCGCCCGGATACCCGAATAACGGGTCCGCGAACGCATGGATTATCGAACGTAATGCGTTGTGTTTGACTATGGCCGCGCACGTCAATGCTCTTTGCATGTCGGCGGCGCGTCGGTGGGTTGACCGATGGCCAGCACATATCCGTTGTTATCCTCGATGGCAAACTCGTGCATGCCGTAGAATTGCACTTTCGGCTGTTCGACGACCTTCACGCGATTCTTGATCCGCTCAAACAACCCGATCGCGTCATCCGTGCGGATGTACAGTCGACCGGTCATCTTCAACGCCGACGAGTCGTGCGGATCGTGTGTGAAGAACATGATGTTCACAGAATCGTGGATCAGCGAGCACCAGCAGGGTTTATCCTCCGGCCACGCGCTATCGAGGCGGAAGCCGAGGTTTACGGTGTAGAAGTCGATGGTCTTTCGAATGTCATCGGTGCGCAGCATCGGCGAGAGGCTTGTGAACGTCGGCATGGCAAAACTCCATTGTGTGGCCGCTCAAGTAAGCTCGGGAGCTATTCTGAACATCTTTCGTCATGGTACCATGTCGCAAGGAGCGTGAAACACGATGAAGGATAATCACACACTTAACCACGACGATTTTCTAGTGCCGCATCACAAGCGCATCAAACTATCGGAGCTCGACCCCGCTTACACAGCCGACTTCGCCGACAAGGAAGAAGCACAGCGGGCACTCTTAGCCGACGTCAGTGATCTGGTGGCAGCACAGGATTTGCTTTGGTCCTCGAACGAGCACGCAGTGCTGATCATCTTTCAGGCGCTCGATGCAGCCGGCAAGGACGGCACAATCAAGCACGTCATGTCCGGTGTTAATCCGCAAGGATGCACGGTGTATAGTTTTCGCGCGCCGTCGGAAGAAGAGTGCAAGCACCATTTTCTCTGGCGACCGGCTAAGGTGGTTCCGGCCTACGGTCAGATCGCCATTTTCAATCGATCGTACTATGAGGAAGTGCTGGTCGTGCGCGTGCATCCGGAGTTTCTGGAACGCCAAAGTCTGCCGCCCGCGCTACGCGACGCGCCGCGCGAGCAACTGTGGAAGCAGCGCTACGACGACATCAACGCCTTCGAAGAAACGCTCTCGCAGGCCGGCGTGTGCATCATTAAGTTCTTTCTGAACGTCTCCAAGGATGAGCAGCGGAAGCGTTTGCTCGCGCGGCTGGATGATCCGACAAAGCACTGGAAATTCGATCCGAACGACATCAACGAGCGCGAGCACTGGGAAGAGTTCATTCAGGCCTACGAGGACATGCTCAACGCCACGAGCACCAAGCACGCACCATGGTATGTCATCCCAGCCGACAAGAAGTGGTTCATGCGCGCGGTGGTGGCTGACGTGATCGCGGCGCGGATCAAGGCGTTGGATCTTCGTTATCCGCAGCTTTCTAAGGAAAAGGAAAGACAATTAGACGAAGCTCGCAAAGCACTGGCGGCACAAGACTAGGTCAGAAACATAGGCGAAAGGCTTGTTTCTACCCTTTAGACATACCGCGGTGCGTCCGATATCCAGCTGTTCCTGCAACTCATTCAGCACCGAATAACCATTTCCGATAAGCAGTAAGGCCTCCCTGCGCAGAAGCCGTAAATTTAGAGACGGGCGCGGTGCTGGCTGAATTGCGGACCACATGCCCATGAATCAGTCGTTAACAGTCCTCCCGGCCTCACCCGTGCGCGACCGCGCGACCGCGACGCGGAATCGGATCTCGCCATTTAAGATCATTTTGGCTGACCCGCCTGCACATGATGACGACTACGACAAGGCATACCCCAACCTCGGCCTCATCCAACTGATTTCCTACGTCCGCGAGCAGACGCCGCTGACCGACAACGACATTATCTTCCTCGATCAGTTTCACTCGCTCGAAGACCACATTCGCATCGTCGAAGAACACAAGCCGAAGTTGTACGGCATCAGCTTTGCGTTCCTCACGCAGCGCGTAGCGTATCACACGATCAACGAGCTCAAGAAGCGCTTCCCCGAGATGATCATTCTGGCCGGCGGCCCGCACCCGACGTCAGTGCCGCGCGATGTCATGCAGAAAACCACCGCGGACGTGGTCTGCATCGGCGAAGGCGAACTCGTGATCGTCGACATGCTCAACGAGATGCTCTACGGCGGCCGCGACTTCAGTCAGATCCCCGGCCTGCTCGTGCGCACGCCCGACGGCCCGCTCGACACAGGCAAGCCGCGAGCCTACGAAAACCTCGACGAACTCCCCTTCATGGCTTGGGACCGCATCGATTTCTCGCGCTACGTCGGCCAACATTACTGCAAGTCGCACAAGCAAACCTGCATCGTGATCAGTCGCGGCTGCCCGTACAAATGCACGTTCTGTTCATTGCCTGTCTGGCGTGCAGCCAAGCCGTACGTGCGCATGCGCTCGCCCGAGAACATCGCCCGCGAAGTCGATTGGCTCTACACCCTCGGCGTGCGCGAAATCAAAATCGTCTCCGACGAAATCAACGTCACGCTGCCGTGGGCGAAGGCCGTGTGCAAAGCGATCGGCGACCTTGGCCACAAAGACCTGTATTTCCAGTCGAATCTGCGGGCCGACAAGATCGACGACGAGCTGGCGTTCCTCTTCAAGCGTATGAACATGTGGCTCGTACACCTCGGCGTCGAGAGCGCGAACGATCGCGTGCTCAAGGGCATCGAGAAGCACATCACCGTGGCTGAGGTCGAACGCTGCCTGAAGTTCCTGAAGAAGAACGACGTACACGTGCTGCTGTTCATGATGGCGTTCAATTTGTGGGAGGAGAACGGTGAGCTGCAATGCGAGACGCCGAAAGAAGTGCGTCATTCGCTCTGGTGGGCATGGAAGCAGTTCCTGATGCGACGTATGGACTACATGACATGGTCCATCGCCACGCCAATGCCCGGCGCACCGCTACAGGAGATCGTCGAGCGTCACGGCCTGCAAACCGTGGAGCATGTGCTCGAAAACTGGAACCGCAACAAGGACTACCTCGGCATCGATCTGCGGCCGATCGGCATCTCCGAAAAGACGCGCATGAGATTGCTTCGCTCGGGCATTCTGTCGAAGGCTGTGTTCATGATGTTCAGCGGCAACTTCGACTGGAAGCGGCACTTCTACCGCATCGGCATCCTCTTCAAGAGCTTTTTCGGCAACTGGGGCTCGCGCAACGAATCGCAACCGGCCATCCTCAACAGGCCGTTGAGGTTGAAAGTAGAGGGGTAGGACTTCGCAGAATCCACTTGGTACACCGCCGCAGAAAAGCGGTATGGAATTCGCTGGACCAGCACGACCGATGCTATTCCGAGCCGCCCCGTTCACGGGGCGCCCCCGCGCGACCTGAAGGTCGCGGTTCGGAGACGACTCGTCGTGAGTTCCGCACCTCATTTATGGGGCGGCATACCTAGTCACGCGACAACTGGCGACCGTTCGGTCTGGCTCTGCTAATGAGCGTCTGGTCTTCGCCCGAACAAGAACGCCACACAACCTAAACCCAGCAGCAAACTCACGGGTTCCGGCACAGGCGTAAGCTCCACAACACCCCCCGTAAGTTGTCCATCGAAGGCGCGCCATGTCGTGACCGGGTCGCCCGGTCCGCCGAAACCGAAATCGACACGAGCGCCAAAGTTCGGATCAGCCACATCGTCGTTCATGGCGTCTAGGAATTTCTGTTGCCCGTTGGCAGTGCCAACATTGACTTTCAAGGAGCCTAGTTGCACCTCGCCGTTGTTGGGCACCGTGATTTGAAAGAGTGGATTTGGTGTCGGTAATGGATAAACCCATGAGACCTGCGGAAGGAGGCTCGGAATGCGGGGAAGTGAAAAGGGGTTGATCCACGAGAATTCGCCAGCGATTAATGGCCCCGCACCATCCGGGTCAGGGTAACTGTAACTGGGATCCGAATCAGTGAAATCGAGGAACACCCCACGAAGTTGGATGTTTCCCTGCGGATTTCCTGTATCAACGAGAAATGCATTGACTTCCACAATCTGATTTTGAACGTAAGGGCCTGGCTGCACGGGTCGCAGATCAATTCTCAGCCCAGCAAAAAGTGATGATTGCAACATCAAAACCGCGACGTTCGCCACCGAAAATATCTTTAGCATCATGTCCTCACCTTCAACGGGTTCTCGCAGTGTTGTTTCGCTTGCGAATCAAACACATGGCACCAGTAAGAATCAGCAACAACGAGCTTGGCTCGGGAGAAGTGATCTGTATGGCCTCAGTTCCACCAGTGAGTTGACCATCAAATGCACGCCAGGTGGTGACAGGATCGCCGGGACCGCCGAACCCAAAATCGACTCTCGCGCCGAAGTTCGGGTCGGCCACGTCGTCATTCATCACATCCAGAGTTCGATTCACCAAGAAACCATGGCCAACATTGACCTTTAGGCTTCCAATTTGCACCTCACCATCGTTCGGCACCGTAATCTGGAACAACGGGTTCGCGGTCGGCAGCGGGTAAACCCGTGATGTTTGCGGTAGGTCTTCGAACACCGCACCAACAGTGAAAGGGTTTATCCAAGAGAACTGGTTGCTAACCAACGGTCCCGCACCGTCGGGATCCGGGTAGGAAAACGCCGAATCTGAATCAGTAAAATCAAGAAACACGCTGCGAAGCTGAATAGCGCCCTGCGGGTTACCCGTGTCAACCAGAAAGACCTTCACATCGATCACCGTGCCGCAATCGTAGGGGCCGGCCTGCACGGGTCGCAGGTCAATCATCAACCCGGCCAAGAGTGATTGATTGGCCGCGAGAATCGCGACCATGAATGCAAACGCAGACTTCCACATTGTTGTGTTCCTTTGCATACCGTGATTCAGTTCACTTGGTTCCTGCGCGCGAAGAAAACCAACCCACAACCCAGACCCAGCAGCAAACTCGCTGGCTCCGGAACGGGCGTTAGTTCAGTAACGCCACCAGTGATTTGCCCATCGAACGCCCGCCATGTCGTGACCGGGTCGCCCGGTCCGCCGAAACCGAAATCGACACGAGCGCCAAAGTTCGGGTCAGCCACATCATCGTTCATCGCATCAAGAAATTTGAATTGACCATTGTCAGGGCCAATATGGACCTTCATCGAACCGACCTGCACCTCGCCGTTGTCGGGCACTGTGATCTGAAACAAAGGATTGGGTGTCGGCAATGGATAGACCCAGGAGGTTTGAGGAAGTGTTTGAAACGTTGCACCAATCATAAACGGATTGATCCACGCGAATGTGTTAGCAGGTAATGATCCTGCGCCATCCGGATCAGGATAGGTGTAATCAGGATGTGAGTCGGAAAAATCGAGAAAGACTCCGCGAAGCTGAATGGCTCCCTGAGGATTACCCGTGTCGACCAAAAATACATTTACCTCTACGGTAGTGTTGCCTGTGTAGTAAGGGCCTGGCGGCACGGGCCGAAGGTCGATTCGCAGCCCAGCATTCAGTGTTTGTTGTGCGGAAAGCAGCACCGCTACGGCGAGTAATACGCGTTTTGCCATTTGAATGTCTCCATGAAGTTAGGTTCTTCGATTAACGCTCGAAACCGGAATGGATCGTCCAAGAGATTGCCATGTTGCACCAACAAGCACCCGAGCGCCGCGCAGGTACGACGCTCGGGAACCGGATTCTAATCGAATGGTCTCTTAACTATGGCGCAGTGCGGCGCTTGAACAATGCGATCGCGCCACCTGCCAGAAGCAACAAGCTCGTCGGCTCCGGGATAGCCACCGGGATCTGGATACTCCCACCCGTGATCTCACCCGTGAAGCTACGCCACGTTGTCACGGGATCACCTGCGGTACCGAAACCGAAGTCGGCTCTCGCGCCGAAAGCCGGATCCTGCGAATCGCCGTTAGAAAAATCGAGCTTGTAAATGCCCGGAGTATTGCCGACGTTGACGTTCACGTCGCCAAGTCGAACCTCGCCGTCGTTGGGAAGAACTATTTGAAACATGGAATTGGCCAAGGGCAACGGATAGACCCACGATGTCAGCGGCAGATTGGGAAACACAGCACCGATTGTAAAAGGATTCACCCAGTTGAACTGCGGCCCAACGGTTAGCTGCGGAGCCGTGTCGGAGCTGTCGAGGAACACTCCGCGAAATTGAATGTCCCCTTGCGGGTTGCCGGTGTCGACGAGAAACACATCCACCGTGATGTTCTGGTTCAGGTCATACCCGAACTCCGGAATCGGTGGATTGGGTCGCAGCTCGATAAGTGCGCCACCAAAGGCGCTCGTCGCTGTGATGGTTGAAATCAGAAAAACAGTGGTAATTCGAGACATGGATACTCCTTCTTTGAAAATGAGCCCCCCAATTTGACGAGCACGACTCGAATGTGACGTTGAGTCTACCCGCGTTCCACACCCACCCGCGCAGCCGAAAATGAGACCCTCCGCGCGAGCCGGTTCATGATACCAGAAGAGTAACTGTCCAAGAAAGGCCTATCGGCCGCGGAAAACCTAAGACGGTTTTAGCGAAGTGAGTTCCCGCGTTAGAGATTAGTGCACTGACACGGGAAGTATTGCGGGTTGCGGTGTGCCACTGCTCTGTGAGCAGTGCTTCTCGTTAGGTATTCCAACCGCAAGAACAGTCGTGTCGACCGACACAGGCCGCTTCCTTGCGGTCGCGGTTCAGATGGTAAAATGGGTGCAAATAAAAACGGGTCCGAGCTTTCACTCGGACCCGTCTAATTGATTTGGATTACCTTGTAAGGGGCTTTACCTTACGCAGTGCGACGACGACGGAAAGCGGCCACCGCGCCAAGACCAAGCAGGGCGAGGGTAGCGGGCTCCGGAGTAACGTTCAGGGCGAGGGTGCCACCGGTGAGATCACCGGAGAATGCACGCCATGTGGTGACCGGGTCACCAGCGCCACCGAAACCGAAGTCGACGCGAGCGCCGAAGTTCGGGTCAGCCACATCATCGTTCATCGCATCGAGAATGCGATCGACCGGTGCCGGCGGAGCCGCACCGACGTTGACCTTCAACGAACCGAGCTGCACTTCGCCGTCGTTCGGAACGGTGATCTGGAACAACGGGTTCGCGGTCGGCAAAGGATATACCCACGAGGTCTGCGGGAGATCCGGGAACACCGCACCAATCGCAAACGGATTGATCCAAGAGAAGTCGCCGTCGCCCAAGGCTCCCGCGCCGTCCGGATCCGGATAAGAGAATTCCGCAGCCGAATCTGTGTAATCAAGGAACGCACCACGGAGCTGAATCTGGCCCTGCGGATTGCCCGTGTCCACCAAGAACACGTTCACATCAACCACCGTGTTTGGTGCATAAGGACCAGCCTGCACCGGACGCAGGTCGACTCGCAACCCGGCGAACGCACTCGTGGCAATCCCGAGCACTGCACACGCAAACAAACCACGCTTCAACATTACCTCTACCTCCTCACAAAGTTCAAAAAAGTCGCTCTAGCGTTCGGGAAAGCCAGCCCAAACCCAAGGGCGACTCTTCCCCTCTAAACATTCGGTTTACTTTACAGGTAACCCCCTTATGCGTGCAAGCTAACGCCCAAGCTTTCACGACCACATCACGGACGCCACCCACACGGGTAAGCGCACTCGTGTTATGTGTATGCCAATTTAATCGAGCAGCACCAGATAAGTCAAGCACTTGAAATCCAATTCCACGAAGAAAATTTTACAGCCTTATCAGTCTGAGGCGGATTTGCGGACTGTGACGCGCCCGTCGGCAACCCGCTGCCTGCAATTCGAGAGTGCCGATATGGCCGCGAGGAATCTCTAAGTTCGTTCTAATAAATGATTTGTGGGCTGGTTATCGGTTGGTCCGCTAGGTCCGGCGCTTGGAATCAGCTCATGTCTTACCGCAACCCAAACTTGCTACCGGACCTCATGGATCGCTCACCATGGAAGCTTGTCACTTGTTCCGCAAAGCCCGCTTGCGATCGTTCTCGGTCAACAGTCGTTTTCTCAGGCGAATGCCCTCGGGAACCACTTCAACAAGCTCATCATCTTCGATGAACTCAAGCGCTAGTTCGAGAGTCAAGATGCGTGGCGGTTTGAGGACCACGGTCTTATCAGCCCCAGCCGCGCGCATGTTCGTTAGCTTCTTCGCTCGCGAGACATTGATATCGAGATCATTCTCCCGGCAGTGCTCTCCGACAATCTGGCCTGTGTATACCTGTTCACCCGGCGCGACAAAAAACACGCCGCGATCCGCCAAACCTTCGAGAGCATAAGCAGTCACTTGCCCACTTTCGCTGGCGACCAGCACGCCGTTGGCGCGTCCGGGGATGGCGCCGCGAAGGAACTCATACTCATAGAAATTGTGGTGCATGATGGCCGTGCCCTGTGTGGCTGTCATGAGGCGATTGCGCACGCCGATAAGTCCGCGCGCGGGCACAGTAAATTCAAGATGGGTACTTTCGCCGCGTGACTCCATATTCAAGCAAATGCCGCGACGGCCGCCGAGCAATTCCATGACAGCCCCGACGCTGTTGCTGGGCACGTCAATCACGCAGTACTCGATTGGTTCCGTCTTTTTTCCAGCCTCTTCGTGAAAAATGACTTTCGGCTTTCCGACCGCTAATTCGAAGCCCTCGCGGCGCATGTTTTCGATCAACACGCCAAGATGCAACATGCCGCGGCCCGACACATGGAACTCTTCGGGCGTATATCCCGGCTCCACGCGCAGCGCGACGTTCTTTTGCAGCTCTTTTTCAAGACGATCGCGAATATGGCGACTTGTCAGGAATTTGCCTGATCTACCAGTAAACGGCGAATCATTCACGCGAAATGTCATGTGGAGGGTCGGTTCGTCGATCGCAATCACCGGAAGCGGGACGGGATGTTCGGGATCGGCGATGGTGTTCCCAATGTCGACCGAGCCCAGCCCGATAACCGCACAGATATCTCCCGCTGTAACCTCGTTGGTCTTAACCTTTCCCAGGCCGTCAAACAGGTATAGTTCGTTCAACGTCTCCGTCGCTTGTGTGCCGTCGTGGTGGATCACCGTCACGCGAGTGCCGGCCCGTAGTGTGCCGGCGAAAACGCGACCGATGCCGATGCGGCCCACGTAATCGTTGTAATCCAGCGTAGTAATCAGCATCTGGACGGGGGCCGTGGGATCGCAGACCGGCACGGGCACTCGCTCCATGATGGTGTCGAACAAGGCGTACACGTCGGTCGCCGGCTCCGTCATCGATTTCGACGCCCAGCCTTTGGTCGCGGATGCGTAAACCACCGGGAAATCAAGGGCTTTGTCATCAGCCCCCAGCTCGATGAACAGATCGAAAACTTCTTCCAGCACTTCGGCTGGGCGAGCATCGGGACGGTCCATTTTGTTGATAACGACGATCGGACGCAGTTTGAATTCGAACGCCTTGCGCAGCACGAATCGCGTCTGCGGCATCGGGCCTTCAAAGGCATCGATGAGCAGCAGGCAGCCGTCAGCCATCTTGAGCACGCGCTCGACCTCGCCGCCGAAGTCCGCGTGACCCGGCGTATCGATAAGATTGATCTTGGTGTCCTTGTAACGAATGGCGATGTTCTTCGCGAGAATGGTGATGCCGCGTTCGCGCTCGAGGTCGTTGGAGTCGAGAATGCGCTCGCCCTTGAGCTGGGCATCACGAAATTGCCCGCATTGACGGAGCATCTGATCGACCAGCGTGGTCTTGCCGTGGTCTACGTGAGCGATAATGGCGACGTTACGGATGTTTGCTTGCATGAACCCGTGGGTACTCCCTTGATTGTTTGGATTCTGTCGTAACCAGACGCGAAACAAGGCTGGCTAGTCCTGCTTTGTATGCTGCAAACCGTAAACAAGCAAATCGACGAAGCATGCGCGAGCACCGTGAAGTGTGTAAGAAAACGCTTTGTGCACGATGATTTGCCTGTATATTCCATGATCATGGCAAGGACTCATCTGCGAGCATTTCATTACCTGTTTGTGGTTACGTTTGTCATTGGCGGTTCTGCATGCACGCGCCCCATTACCAAGAACGGCCCACTCCTCAATTACGATGGCCAATCCGGTTATCGCCTTGAGAACATTCCACCCGGGCCGGGGAACACAGATGAGACTTTTGTCGTGCTGCTGTTTTCCGGCGGCGGGACGCGCGCTGCTTCCGTGGCCTATGGCGTGTTGCAGGGCTTGCGCGACACGGTCATTCCGCTGCATGGGGTGAGAAGAGACATCGAGAAACGCGATTACATTCGGCTGCTGGATGAAGTGGACGTCATTTCGTCGGTTTCGGGCGGCTCGTTCACAGCCATGTACTACGCGCTGAATCGCGACGCGATTTTTGATGGGCGATTTGAGAAGAGATTTCTGACGCAGAACATTCAGGGACGACTTCTCAATCTCGTATTCGAGCCGCTCAATCTCCTGCGGATTGTCTATTCCGTGTTCGATCGCACCGATCTGGCCGCCGACTACTACGACCGGGAAGTCTTCGATCACAAGACATACGGCGACCTGATGGCGCAAGGCTATCGGCCGTTCGTGGTGATCAACGCAGCCGATATGTCGCGCGGCGAGCGCTTCGAGTTCACTCAGGATGACTTCGACCTGATTGGTTCAGAGCTGACCACCGTGCCGGTATCGCGCGCGGTGGCTGCGTCATCAGCGTTTCCCGTGTTATTGAGTCCGCTTCGCCTTCAATACCACGAAGGCGAGCCGATTGATCAGGCGATTGCAGCCACTCTCGCGCCGGAGGATGCTCACTTGCGGAACCGTCGCCGATTCCGCTGGGCGAGAAACCTGTGCTCTGATTCCTTCGACTCCAGCACGGAACAGCCGCATCTCGACGCCGCCAATCATCGGTATCTCTATCTGCTGGACGGCGGCGTGGTGGACAACCTCGGTTCCCGCTGGGTGATTGACGAATATCGCTACGGTGTCCTGCGCGAGAAGTTCAACAATGGGTCAATCAAGAAGCTCGTGGTCATCGTCGTCGACGCCGGCACCGAAGAGCCAAATGAAATTGAAAAGAAAAACTCCGCCCCGGGTTTATTCATGATGGGTATGCGGGCAGGTGAGATCGGCGTTTACAACTACACGACAGCCATGTCGGCCGTGCTGCGCTTGTTCCTCCGCGAGCAGCCGGCGGAAGCGAAAAAGCTGCACGTACAATACGAAGCGGAGATCACCAAGAAATGCCCAGAGTGCCTGCCGCTCGCGCCGCCCAATGGAAAACCGATCGAAACTTATCTGATTGAGGTGAACTTCCGCTGCATCGAGGACCCGAAGGTTTGTCGCAGGTGCCTCACCATGCCGACGACATTGTTTCTGTCAAAGGACGATGTCGAAACACTGATCGATGTGGGAAAGAAGTGTCTGGCCGCAAATCCGGAGTTCCAGAAGTTGGTTACGGACTTGTCACCACGTTCGACGCAACAGAAGGAATAAATGCAGCGGCCCGATCCGTTTGCGGTGAGTCGAATCGGGCCGCCGCAAATCTAACCGAATTATTCGAAGTCTGATTTGCCGATGACGGCAGACACAAACTTGAAGTCAACCACAACCTCGCCGCCACCCAGATCTTGATTGACTTCTCCGCGGGCGCGATCGTTGATCTCAAACCCGATGTCCTTCGTCAGTTTCTTCTTCAGCCAACCAGTGGTGCCAGGTGGTGGCTTCGCGTTCTTTTTTAGGTCACTGTTCGAAGCCGTCTCGGTCAATGAAACGGCAGCGACCCACAACAGTCCATCCAACATGGACTCCGGAAAAATCCTCACGCTGCTTCCGGCAGTCACGGTCGTAACGCCGAGCGAGCTTTTGGGGCTTACCCACGCCATATGTTCTTCCTTTCGGTTTTGTTCAATTCTAGTTTTCAGAATGCCTTGCGATTCACCATCGCGAAGCGGTTGATCGGTCAAGTTCTGCGCTCCGTCATGAAGTCGGCGCGGGCGCAGTTGGATTTGCAACGACCGATTCCAGTTGTTTCAACTTGGCAAGCAGTTTCGCCAAATCGTCCGGCGATATGGGAGCTGAGGGGTTCGCCTTGATTTTCTGAATGATCGCCCTGAGTTCCGGATCATCGATCTTGTTCAAAGCTTCATCGAACATGGCGATCGCTGACTCTGCTGCTTCCGGCGAAGCGGAGTCACCTGGAGAAGCCGCGCCGCCTGTACCTGGCTTGGCAGTCCCCAGCGCAGCGCCCACGCCTTGCACCGCTGGAACGAACGCGGTGGCTACACGAAGAATGCGATTGGTGGCGATCAACATGTTTCGAACAACTTCGGTCGGATCGGCACTGACATATCGCATGGTGAAATAGGCCGGGTTCTCCTGCACAGCCAGGAGGACGGAGTCGCCTGCGGCGATCGCTTCCACCTTGCTGAAAACGAGTTTCGGCTTTTGCGCGCGGCGCTCGGAAGTGACTTTTTCATACTCGCGAGAACCGGGATTGATCAGAAAGACGGTATCTGACCGGAAACCACCGTACTTCAGTCGCTTGTTCATTTCGCCTTCGACGATGATAAACCTCGTCATAGCAAGCTCGATCTTCTTCATCGTTTCATCGAGCTCATTTTTCTTGCTGCCCTCGGTAAACTTGGCGGTCTTTTCTGCAATTACATCTTCCGTGTCGCCGAGTGCCCGGAAGAAGCTCGCTGGGTCGGAGTATTTTGACAGTCTCTTCAGCCGATCACGCTCCTCATTGACCAGCTGCTGCAATTGCCCAACAGTCAGCGGCGATGCCAAGTTCAGAAAGGCCTCTCGATTGCCTTCTGCCTGCGCGCGTAACCTCGCAAGCGGATTGCTTGCACCGACGCCATAGGCTCCATCGAGTGTCTCGTTGATGGAATCGATGGATTCAATCGTTAGCAGCGACAGTTGCGCCGCAGCCGTGCGCGCCGTGTTCGGCGCCTGCTCGTTATCAGCCAGTCGTTGTCCACGAACGTAGGGGTCTACGTTGGCGTCGCAGATTCGCTCCACTTTCACCTTGAGCGTCTGACCGCACGCGCCAACAAAGAACAAGCAGCACGTGGCCGCGAAACATTCAAGATTGAGTATTCGCTTCATCAAGCACCTCCCAGGCCGGCAGTGGCGAAAAGTCCCAGAAAATCATGGGCGGTCACGGACTTAGGGTCAGCGGCGTGTTTGGTGATTATCGATTGCACCTGACCGAACAAAGCTTGTCGCAGTTTGCCGCGCTGTTCCGCCTTCGCTTTGGCGGCTTCGGCTTTTGCTTGCTTCGCCTGAACGAATGCCTTGGCAAGATCAGAAGTCGACTTCTCTAGTTCGTTGAGTTCCTGTTCGAATTCCTGCAGCTTGATCACTTCCGCGCTCGCATAGAAAACGAGCTTGCGATACGCGTAGACATCAGTGCTGCCGGTTTGTCCAATGCTGATCTGTTCGTTGTTGGACATGGCGGCCGCGGATTTGAGCGCGCCAAAAACTCGAATGGCGTTGTCGATCTTCAGCAGCGCGCTGTCCACCGCTTTGGGATCATCAAGGTCTTTTGATTTTGGTAGCAGTTCCTTCAATGTTTCGCCGCGTTGTTCTTCAAGCTTGTCATTCAGCTCAGCTTGTCGTTGGGAAAGGGACGTCGTCGAGAACAAATCGGGCGGCTCACCAACTTTTCCCGAAAGGGCGTCGATGACGTTCATGGGAACGTAGCCTTCGTTGAGCTTGTACTTGACACCACCCCATCCCTCGAGCGTGGCCGTCGCACGCATGATCGCGCCCGCACCTTCTGCCTTCTCCACCACCATGAAATACTGTTCGCGCCGCCGACGAGCGACGCAGCCAGTTAACAGTAACGTCATGGCTACACACACAATTACTTGTCTCATTAGGTACTCCTCTCTATAAAACATGCGGCCCCGACGGATGAATATGATAATTAACCGCGAACTTGTCGCAATAAAATACTGTGATGCTTTATCTTGGTTGAGTGCCAAGATGGTTGCTGTTGGCAAAACCCCGTAATCGCTATACTTACACGTCTATCAATAACAAGGAGCCTGCTCGCCCCGTGAACTCACCTACTCGTGTTGCCTTTGTCTCGCTCGGCTGCGCTAAGAACGTGGTCGATTCGGAAAAAATGCTCGGCCAGCTCGCCGAAGCCGGTTGTGAATTGACGGCAGACGAGGCTGACGCCGACGTGATGGTCATCAACACCTGCGGGTTTCTCGAAGCCTCGCGAATCGAAGCAGACGACGTCATTCGCGATGCGGTCAAACTTAAACGCAAAGGCAATCTCAAACGCATCGTGGTCGCGGGCTGCCTCGTGCAGCGCGACAAAGAAGCCATTCTCGAACGCGTTAAAGGCATCGACGCGCTGGTCGGCGTGAACAATCGCGACGACGTGGTGCGCGCGGTGCTTGGGAACCCGACTCAATCGGATTCGGAAGCTGGCGCCACCAAGAATGGTACGGGAAAATCGGGTCGCAGCTTGGCCGTAGTGAGTGCCAACGGCAGCGGCCGATCGGGCAAGCTTGCACGTTCGCGCAAGAAACCCGACATCTATCTCGCCGACTACCACCCCTTCGTGCAGATGGACACGGCGCGACTCCGCATCACGCCGAAACATTACGCGTACCTCCGAATCAGCGAAGGCTGCGATCAGAAATGCACGTTCTGCACCATCCCGTCGATCCGCGGCCCCATGCACTGCAAGCCGCCGCAGCTGGTTATGGCGGAAGCCCGCGAACTCGTTACCGACGGTGCCGTCGAGATCAGCCTCATCGGACAGGACACGACCAGCTATGGCATCGGCGACGACCCGATCGAAGGTGGCCTCGGCTCGTTGCTTCGCAAACTCAACACGGTCGGCGGTCTCGCGTGGGTGCGACTCATGTACGTCTATCCATCGATCATGAGCGATGACATCATCGACGCCATCGCCGAGAGCGACCGCGTCTGCAAGTACATCGATATCCCGCTGCAGCACATTAACGATCGCGTGTTGAAGGCCATGCACCGCCGCATTGATCGCAAAGACACAGTGAAGCTGATGGAGAGGCTGCAGAAACGCATCCCCGGCGTGACGATTCGCACGACCATGATCGCGGGTTTCCCCGGTGAGACAGACGCGGAGTTCGAGGAGCTTGTTCAGTTCGTCAAGGATTTCCGATTCTCAGCCTTGGGTGTCTTCCCGTATTCGCTGGAGCCGGACACGCCCGCCGGTCGAATGAAGAATCAGATTCCCGACAAGGTGAAGAAGGAACGAGTCGAGGCTCTCATGCTCGCACAACAGGATGTCGCATTTGCTCTGGCCGACGAAGCGATCGGCAAGAAGTTCGACGTGCTGGTGGATGAGCGCATCGAGGAGGGCGTCGTTCGCGGCCGTCACCAGGGTCAGGCGCCGGGCGTGGACAGCGTCTGCATCATCGAAAGCTGCGATGCCAACCCGGGCGACTTCGTGCAAGTTCGCTGCGTGGCGAGAAGCAACTATGACCTGATCACCACGCCCACCCGCGTCTCACTACCAATGCTCCACGCATGATGCGGCAATTGAACCTTCCGAATCGGATCACGCTCGCACGGCTCGTGCTCGCGATTATCTTCTTCATCCTCGTCGCCCAATACTCGCAACGTTCGCCCGACGTTTTGATGCTTGATCTGGCGGTCGTACTGTTCATTGTGGCTGCGGTCACCGATATTCTCGACGGCTACATCGCCCGCAGTCGCGGCCTCGTGACGCCGCTGGGTCGCGTGCTCGATCCCTTCGTCGACAAAGTCCTCGTGTGTGGTGCGTTCATCCTCTATGCGGGCCACGGTTTCGTCGACGTCAATGGTCATAACGTAACCGGCGTCTCCGCGTGGATGGTCGTGGTTATCGTCGGTCGCGAACTGCTAGTCACCGGCCTGCGCGGTTTCAGCGAATCCGGCGGAAAATCCTTCGCAGCCACCCTGCACGGCAAGCTCAAAATGTGGGTGCAGAGCATCACCGCACCTGCGATTCTCATCATCATCGGCCTGCAAGTCCGCGGCCACATGCATGAAGTCGGCGAAACACTCAAGACGCTCTTCGTCTGGATCACGGTCATCGTGACAGCGTTGTCGAGCATTCAATACATCATGCTCGCGAAGCCGATGCTCGAAGAAAGCGCGCCGAAGTGAATCATAGTCACAGCCCGAAGAGACTCTCAAAGGCGCACGCCGCTGTCATATTGTCCGTTGCCGGAATGTTGTTGATCCTATACTTCGTGTTGGTATTTCTTATTTCCAAAGAACCGAAACCACCTGCCCCGGGCTCTTCCATGGTGCTCTTGGCGGGATACGTAAGACTGATGAGCGGCGGAGGTATGCTCGTTGGAGTCTACGGCCTAGTCCGGTGGCCGATCAGTAGTGTGGAGGACGAATCTAGGTCTCACAGACGCGACCGACGTCTGATCATCCCCGCAGTTTGTCTCTTGCTCGTTAGTCTGTTCTTCTTCGTGGTGCCTATTATCATTGCTAGCTATAGCAAGCCCAGCATCATGATCATCGACGCCAGTGCCTTCCTCTTTGTCATTTGCTGGCCCATCGGCGCATTCTTCGGAGTTGCCGGACTCTATTGTCTATTCAAGAGACTCGACAATGTTGGAACCGTGGTGCCTCGATCCCATCAGTTTGCCTGCCACGCATGCGGTGCTCAGGGGTTCACCGCAATCAATGATCGTTGTCCTTCGTGTGGTACTCCGCTTAATTGATCGCCTATCGAACGCTGGAGTCTATTAGCAGGGAGGATCACGAGATAAGGAAAATGAAACGCGCATTAGTCATCCTTCTGGTAGCAACGGCGTATTATGCAATCATCCCGTTCTTTCTAATGTTTATTCCGATGCGATCATTCGTTGGCTCTGGAACGGCATTTGTTTTCTTCTTCGCATGGTTTTTCGCTGCCGTTTTCGGCGTCTCGGCGCTGGCATGCTCGGGAAAAATGGGTTGGCGGAAACTAAGTATCGAGAGAAAAATCGGTCAGGTCATTCCTGACAACGAGTACGGCCTGAAACCGCGTGAAGCAAAGAGTGATTCGATTGCCATCGGATTGATCGGCCTTCTATCGATGTGCTATTTCTTCAACGCGACCATTCCGAATATTCGTTCCGTTCCTGGTATCAATCCCGACGCTACAATGATCATTCTCTGGCTTACTTCTCAACTTCCCATCGGCCTCATCGGCGTTGCATTGTTCGTCATAAGCGTTTACGGCTTTACCAAATGGCCGACCAAGAAACAACTCCTCGAACAGCTTAGCCCGCACAATTGCCGCCAATGCGGTTACAGTCTCTTCGGCCTATCCGAGAAGCGTTGCCCGGAATGCGGAACTTCATTCGAACAATCGCCGCCTGAAACGCCGATGAACTAGCGGATGCCCCGGATGGGGCATCGGTTGTTAGTGTGTAGGGTCCGCCGTGCGGACCAACCTTGGTTCGCAAACGGAAAGGACTCCGAGTCGTTTGTCCGACCTCACTCTCACCAAAGCCATCATCCTCGGCATCGTGCAAGGCCTGACCGAGTTCCTGCCGGTCAGCAGCAGTGCCCACCTCGTCTTCGCGCAGAAGCTGCTCAACCTCGACCCCAAGAGCGATACGCTCATCCTGTTCGACATCCTCGCGCATGTCGGCACGCTGATCGCGATGGCTGTCGTGTTCGGCCACACGCTGATGCTCTATCTCAAGCGGCTCGTGCGTGAATCGTCACCCGCGTGGACGCGCGAAAGGTTGGCGTGGCGATTCATGATCCTCGGCATCATTGCATCGATCCCGACGGCCGCCATCGGTCTTGCGTTCAAACATCAATTGGAAGAATCGCTTTCGGACATCAAGAGCGTCGGGTTTCAGCTCATCATCAGCGGGGTGTTGCTGGTCGTTGTCATCATGCTGCCGCGCGGGAAGCGCGGCTGGCGGGAGTTCAAATGGACTCACGCGTTGCTGATCGGCGTGGGGCAGGGGGCAGCACTCATCCCCGGCATCTCGCGCAGCGGCTGCACCATCAGTGTCGCTGGGTATTGCGGCATCCGGCGCCGCTGGGCAGCCGACTTCAGCTTCTTCATCGTAGCCCCAGCGATCCTCGGCGCGCTCGCGCTGGAGATGAAAGACGTGCTCGAACTTCCCAAGGATCAACTCGCACAACTACCCTGGTCAGCCATGATCTGGGGCAGCGCGATCTCGATGATCGTGGGAATCCTCTCCCTCTGGCTACTCCTCCGCGTCGTCCGCCGCGCCCACCTGCACTGGTTCGCGCCGTATTGCTGGGTCGCGGGTTTGCTGGCAGTGTTGGGAGTGTTCTCGAATTGATTCGATGAGAATGTGTAAAGGGTGGCACGGTCAAGCCGCAGCTTGGCCGTGGTGATCGAAGTCAGCCTTTCAAGGAACAGGTGGCGCCGAATCAACTTCGAGCACCACACCATCCATACCCGCGTACTGTCGCGCGCTCGACCAAACCCAATCCGTAGGTGACGCAACCAAACCTCGTTTGACAGGATTTCGATGAAGGTACTCAACTGCTTGCCATGCCGTCTTCGCATTAACCATATTTCGATCGTAACCGCCGCCCATCTGCCAAAAATGAAAAGACGACTTGCCATTGGAGTCTCGTGTTTCCAATTTCTTCAAAAAAGTCGATTCCAATTGTTTCAGGAACGCAATCGCTTTCCGCGCGACAGGCTGCTTGATGGATTGCAATAAGACAGGCACACGATAATCGGGACGTCGTGGCAGCAGAAGCACATGAACATGTTCGGGCATAACAACATAAGCCCAAAGTTCAAACTCGTGTTTTTGACGCGCCGCATCCAAGGATTCGAGAAACCATTGGCGCGTACGATCGCGAGATAGCAAAGGAAGTCGCTGATAACAAGAAAATGTCAGTTCATGGGCATTGCCGGCGAAACTCTCACTTCGGCGAAGTTTCTTGACTCTGCCATCGGCGAGGTACATTCGCACCCTTCAGACAATTCCCACGGCCAAGCTGCGGCTTGACCGTGCCACCCTAATCCGCTGCCAGTATTCGCACATTATCGATGAGCGCCTCAAGCAGCGTCTCGCCGCCCGCGTCTTCGATGGAGAAGCGCAGCTGCACCTGGTTCGTCGGAGTTATCACCGAAGGCACACCGTTGAAAATCTGCGATCGCCACTCGCGAGATTTTTCTTCATGGCGAATGAGCTGAGTCCACGATTGTCCCGCGTCGTTGGAGATGGAAACCTCCAGCCCGTCGTCGCCGTCGTCGTTGTCGCGATAGAACCAATAGTCATAGATGAGCGAAAGGTTCGCATGTCCCGTGAGATCGATCATTGGTGAGTAAAGCACGGTCGGGCCGCCGTCCACGTCGTTGGAATCGGCCTGTCCGCCGAACGGTCCAGTGCCGTAACAGCGGCCGTCCGCATCGTACGGGCTGTCGAAACCGGGCTGCACGATCTGGTCAACGTAACCGTTAAACAACGTCTGCGTCGGATTGTGACGGAACCATTGCCCGCGAATCATGTTTGGGTCGCTCACGACGATCCAATCAGTGTCTTCCGCAAACGTGGCTGAAAACACATGCGCCGAACAAAGCGTGATCTCAGCCGACTCGCTGAGCGATTCGCCACACAGGTTGGCGGTGAGCAATGAATAATTACCACCGCCGTCACCCTCCACGCTATCGATGACGAGCGTCGGCCCATCAGCCCCCTCAATCGGCACGCCGTCGTGCCACCACGCGTAGGTCAGCTCGTGATTCGAGGTGGCGTCGGAGAACAAAACCAGATTGTTGAACTCGCAGACGATTTGACTCTGAGATGAAAGATCGATTTCCGGAACCGTGCACAGGTTGCCCGTTTGGCCGTTCTGCAACAGGTACACGTCGAACAAATCAATGTGCGTGTCGCCGTCGTAATTGTTGCACGAACACGATGACGGCGGCGGACCGACGCGCGGGCCTGTCGCGCACGAAGCCCAGTTGGTGATGTCGAACGCGTCGGTGTCTTCATCGAGATCGCAATCGCCGCGGCGAGCAGGGCAGGCGCTTCGCGCATCCACGAAGTCGGATTGATTGATCAGTGTGCCGATATTGGGGCAATCCGTTGTGCAATGTGAAACGATGCCGATGATCTTATCGTTGTAGGTGATCGATGAGCCGGAGTTGCCGCCGGTCGTGTCGACGCGGTGATACCACGCAGGCTCCTGACTACCGAAACCGGACTCGATGCCGGCGAGCGCGCCCACGCCGCGCTTCTGGGCTTGGCTCAGCTCGCCAACCTCTGCCACTCCGTAGCCAACGACAACAATCTCCACCGGAAACTCATCGGGCAATTCAGTCGCGATCGGGCGGTAATCGCCTTGCGCCTCGATGGCTGTCAGTTCCGTCTCCGTGTTGGCAAAACAAGTGAAATAACCCCAATCCAGACCCACGCCGCCGTTGATGAAAGCGATCGAGCTCTCGCGCACCATGTACTGATCTTCGGGACCGGGGTGTTGCAGTGAACCATCAGGGTTACTCAGCGGGACCTGAAACTGCTGCACAAACGCGAACCCCATGCAGTGCCCTGCGCTCACAAAACAACCTGACGTGTTATACATCGACGCCGTGCAACCCACAGGCATCAGACGGCCGGTCCATCGCTCTTCTGTCGGAAGTCGATCATCAACATCGCAGATACCGCACAAACTTCCCGCCACCGATCCGCCGGCCATTTGATAAGCGACCTGACCGAGAATGAAACGATTTCCGGTCGTGCCGGCCCCAGCGATCAATTCAATCTCAACCGCGTTGCCGTTGAAATAGGCCGACGTGTTGTACCACTCCGCGATCGTGTCGGCTGAGTGGTGCTGCTTCGCATTGTCCGCTAGCGAAGTCACGATCATCGTGCTGCCTTCCCGCAGCGTGACGTCGTCAAAATACAACCGCAGCCAGGCCGCGCCTTCGATTTGAACAACCGCTCGAAACACCGATTGCGGATCGTTCGAGGCATTATCCAGCGGACCCGAATCGAGCGGATAATCTTGAAGTTGGCCGACCGGCGCGGTCAGGATGTTCTGTCCGAACGCGCTGGCAGCCGCCAACGCAAAAATAGCAATGCCAAGCATCTGGCACTTTGTAAGAATCGAAGTCGTCCCTGCGGTAGTTGATAGACCGATCACTCGGCACCCTCCTGTACACTATGACGCCCCATCGGGCATGTTTTCTTGCGGGATCCGCCAGCAGCGGAATTCGTGGGAGAGAACTCGCCCCCTAGCTTAGCAGATTATAGCCCCCGAAAACAGCTTGCGGCTCGCAGGTCAGTTGGTCAGCGCTTTGTAACAACAGTGAACGGTTGCTCATCCAAGCCGAAACCCATCAAACCGCCTCAGTGGGATGTGCCGCAGTCTGGTCGGCCTTGCAACGGCCTGTAAAACGCCACGAAAACGCCTGCGACTTCAAGAATTAGAGGGATTAGGTTACACTGGCGGATCAGGAACATCGGGGACGACACTCCGCCGATAGCTTGATAGTAGGTCGATAGCCTCGTGCGGCTCGGCATACCGTACATCCGGTCAGCCAATTGTTTCGGACTTTTCAGCGAGGCCGCGCGATCGACGGGCGAGCACATCGCCTAAGGGTTGAGAGCAAGGAGATTGAACGTGACGTCGAGGAATAGGTGGCAGTTGGCGACGGGCACCGTCGTGATGGCGTTGGTAGTAACATCGTTCGCGTTTCCACCGCGCCAGGAAAAACAACCGAAAGTGAAGCTGGTGACGCTGCATGGCACCGTCGTGGATTTCTACTCCTACATGACCGGGCAGGGTGCTGCAGCCGCCAAGAGCGAAGAAGATCACTTGAAGCTCACCCGCGAGAGCCTCAAGAACGGAGTGCCGGCTTGTCTGGAAACCGATGACTCTTTAATCGTTCTCGGTAAAGGCGCCAAAGGCGCGGTCGAGCTCGTCATGCCATTAGCCGGACAGGAAGTCGAAGTACGCGGCAAGCTCTACGAAAAAGACGGCATGCAGTTCATGGACCTCGTCGCGATCAAAGCCGCCCAGCCGGAAGAAAAAGAAGGCGAACCGCAGGCTGAAGAACCGGAAGAGGGCGAAGCGGAAGCAGAAGGCGAAGAACCATAACAGCCCACTCACACATCGTTCGCCCATTCGTCTTGCACAACACAGCCTCAAAGCATGCAATAACTGCTCCCTCTCCCTTTTAGGGAGAGGGTAGGGGTGAGGGTCTCTCGGGCTGTCTTCATTTAGTCATTGTTACTGCGCCTAATTCACTCACGTCGATCGCAACTCAACCGAGCCCCCTGCGCAAGCAGGGGAATTCAACACTTCTTCACCACAACGTAGAATCCAAAACAAGCGAACTCGCCCCGCGGGTTCGTCGTATCTCTAGTAGCTGCGTGTAAGCAGGCGACTGTTCGCCGCCTGCCAATACGAAAGGGCCGGGCGCATGAATTATTACCACATCTGGTGCAACCTGAGTGGCCGACTCTCCGACGTGGAATTCGCCACAGCTGTCGACGCCTATCTCGGAGCGCTGAAGCAACGCGGAACCGTCGAAAGCTTCAAGCTCTCGCGCCGCAAGTTCGGCTTCGGCCCGCCGGAATTGGGCGAGTTTCACATCGTGATCGAAACCCGCGACCTCGAACAACTCGACCGCGCGTTCGACGTAGCCGCCGCCCGCGAGGGCGAGATCGAATCCCTGCACGCGCGCGTGTACTCAGCCGTGAAGGACTTCCGCAGCGGGTTGTTTCGTGACTTTCCGGACCCGGTGCGCAAGACAAATTGATACCCGCAATTGAAGGTGAAGAATGCGTTCAGCGATCCTACTCGTGCTGGCTGGTGCGGGATGTACGACCTCGCAAACACTGAACAGTCCCAAACCCAAGCCGACGACGCATAAGCTCTCGATTTGTAGGACGCTCCCTCAAGCTGAAGGCGGTTCCTACAATCTTTGTGGATACGACGGCATCATGTGGGATGACGAGTCAAAAACGATTGACCTCGATACGCTTCGAACGTGCCTGGAATGGACCGACGGCTCAACCACAGTTGATGCCTATGAATTACCTTTACGAGATTGTGATAACGCTGTGCTCGTTGCAGAGGAGTGGTACGGCGATCCAAACTCCCGATCCTTAATTGGTCCCAAAATAGCCTATGAATACCATGATCAAGCTCGCGCCGCAGTCTTAAGAAGACTGTTCGGTGTTGAAGCTCCACCATTTCCAGAATACACGTATATGCAAGACGGCGAAGATATTTCTGACGAATACAGGCGAATCATGTGCCCGTGTTGTCCGTAATGCGAAACCAACGCGTCAATCGCAAAACCACACCGCGCGTTGTTGACGGAAAGGTCCAACGTAAGAATCGCTCCGCACTCACGCCGAGCTACTGGAACACGCCGCAGGAATTTCCCGTCATTGATCGCGAGCGCCCCGGGCCGGGGCATCGACACCTGCTCAAGAAACGCGACATCGAGAACTTCATCAGCATACTGCCCGATTGGTCGGAATTGTCCAAGGGTTTGGATGCCATCCTGCTCGCCCGGTACGAACAAGGCACAGCCGGCTGGCACACGCCGGGAATCGTAGGCATCTGCGCCTGGGAGCGCGAACTGCACGTCGAACAAGACCTTGAGTTCTTCAACGAGCACAAGGGCGTGTACGATCGAATCGGCGTCGAATACGAACCGGTTGAAGACGGCATGCTTTGTCGCTTCACTGAGAATCAGGCGAAAGCCTATCAATTGCTGCACATTTTGCTTCATGAACTTGGGCATCATCACGATCGAATGACGACTCGCTCAAAGCGCGAAGCCGCGCGCGGCGAGAACTACGCCGAGCAATACGCGCTGACGTATGAAAAGGTGATTTGGAATCGCTACGTGGAAAACTTCGATCTTTAGGGTTCGCTCAATGCGGCAGTTTTCGCAACTGGTTCAACGTCACACGAAAATCCTTCGGCGGCGCGGCTTCGAACGTAACTCGCGCGCCGGTTGTGGGGTGGTCAAACGAGATGCGCAGCGCGTGCAGAGTCAGCCGATCAATCAGCGGCCGTTCGTCGCGATTGAAATGCACACGATAGTTCGATTTTAGTCGCGACAGGTAAAGCGGCTTCGGACTCCCGTAAATCGGATCGATCGCCAGCGGGTGGTCGATGGCAGCCAGGTGCACGCGAATCTGGTGCAGCCGGCCCGTCAGCGGTTTGCACTCCACCAGCGTGTGCTCGGCGACGTGCTCAATAACGCGATAAGTCGTGGTCGAAGGCTTACCTTCGGCAGCCACTTTCGCCCGCGAACGATTGCGATCGACAGCCAACGCCAAGTCGACTTGCCCATCGCCCTTCAACAAGCCATCAACTAGCGCCCAGTAGATTTTCTCCACCGTGCGCGAAGCGAATTGTTCAGTGAGCTGTCGCTGTGCACGAAGCGTGCGCGCAAACACAATCACACCGCTCGCGTCCCGATCCAATCGATGAACCGATCGAAAGGCCTCATCCGCGGGAATCCCATCTCGCCCCCGAAGCAAGTCCGCGATGCACGCTTCATCATTGCGTCCGGGAACCGACAAAAGGCCGGCGGGCTTTTCAACAACGATCAAAGCTTCGTCGAGGTGAAGTATGGAAGGTGCTAAAGCACGTCGTTCGATAGACATGCTCGAATCATAGCGTGATCCCGGGCTAATGGAGCAATCGGCGTAATCGTCGCGCATTCAGACCCCCCTTTATCCCCCCTTGGCAAGGGAGGAACGTGCGGGGGTGCCGCCACGCGAGATCGAAAGATACTCCATAAACAAAAAGACCATGACCCGCCAATCACGGGCCATGGTCTCATCAAAAAGCAAGTTCTTGTGCCTGCGTCCGCCTACAGCTTGAACTGCGCGACCAGCTCCTTCAGTTGCTGCGATTGCCCCGCCAATTCCTCTGCCGAGCCGGACATTTCTTCCGCCGCCGAAGCATTGTTCTCGGTGATCGACGCGATGTTCTGAATGCCCGTGTTCACCTCGCTGGCGGTCTGCGACTGCTCGGTGGTCGCTTCAGCGATTTGCGCGATTCCCTTGGCCGTCTTCTCGACGCCCTCGATGATCTTCTGCAACGCCGCTCCGGTTTGTTCACTGAGCGCAGCACCTTCCTTCACGCGCTGCGTCGATTCCTTGATCAGCGTGTTGATCTCTTTCGCTGCCTGGCTTGATCGCTCCGCCAGCTTGCGAACTTCATCAGCCACCACCGCGAAACCAAGCCCGTGCTCGCCCGCCCGCGCGGCTTCGATCGCCGCGTTGAGCGCGAGAAGATTCGTCTGCGCCGCGATCTCGGAAATGACGCCGATGATCTCGGATATCTGTTCCGCCGACTTATCGATCAGTTTCATCGCTTCGATGTTCTTGCTGACCGCCGCGCCGCCTTCTTCAGCACGCGAGCTCGTATCCCGCGCAATACCGTTGGCGTCATTGGCATTCTTAGCCACGCCCGTGATGTTGCTATTGAGTGATTGGATGGCTGCCGACATCTGCTCCACGTTGGCCGATTGCGTCTGAGCGCCATCGGAGAGTGACGTCGAACCTTCCGAGACGACGCGCGCCCCTTCGACAAACTGATCCGCCGATTCAACGATCTGCGTGATGACCGCTTTGAGGCCATTGATCATTTGCTCGAGCCCTTCCCCGAGCTGACCGATCGAGTCCGACCCCTTGACGGTTACCGCTTGGGTGAGATCGCCGGACGCCGCCGCCTTCACGGTAATTAGCAGCCGAGCGACTTTTGCTTGCAGATCGTCAGCCATCGCCTTGGACTCAGCTTGCATTTTCGCAACCTCAGCCCGCTGCTGAACGGCAGCCGTGATGTCCGAGGCGTACTTGACCACTTTGTGCAGCTTGCCCTTTACGTCTGCGATGGGGTTGTACGACGCCTGAATCCAAATCGACGATCCATCTTTGCGGGCACGCTCGAATTCGCCGACCTGGTTTTCACCGCGGTTCAGCTTCGCCCAGAATTCTCAATACTCTGCGCTGTTGCGATAAGCGGGCGGGCAGAAGATGCTGTGATGCTTGCCGCGAATTTCTTCGAGTGAATAACCCACAGCCGCACAGAAATTGTTGTTGGCGGTGATGATGGTCCCGTCAAGGTTGAATTCGATGACCGCCTGCGATTTGCTGATGGCGTTCAGCTGATTGGCGTAATCCGCGTTCTGAACTTTCTTCTCCGTGATGTCAATCGCATACTTCACGACCTTGAAGAGCTTGCCGTTGATGTCGGGAATGGGACTGTAGGAAGCCTGAATCCAGATGGCCTTGCCGTCTTTTCGGATTCGTTCAAATTCGCCAATCTGGTTTTCGCCGCGATTGAGCTTCGCCCAGAACTCGCGGTACTCAGTGCTGGTGCGATATTCCGCAAGACAGAACATGCTGTGGTGTTTGCCGCGGATCTCTTCGAGCGAGTATCCCAACGCGGTGACAAAATTCTCATTCGCATCAACGATGGTTCCGTCCAGATTGAATTCGATCACCGCTTGCGACTTGCTCAGCGCCTTCGCGCGTTCCTCGAAGTCTGCGTTTTTCACTTCCAGCGATCGGCGCTGGGTGGCATCCTCCCAGTTGACGATCTGCCCGCAATACTCGCCTTCTTCGTCAAGGAGCGCGTGCACTTCCAGCGCAAGCGTTAACGGTCCAAGCTTGATGTCCGCCTTAATGGGGAGGTTCTTCGGGCTGGAGAGTATCTTGCGAATTTCCTTGGCGCGCGTGCCGTGAAAGCGATCGAGCGAACCGCCGACCAATTCGTCAACGGAAAGCCCCAGCTCCTTCTCGATGATGTCTTCGATCGAGCGCAGCGTCTCTTCCGACCGTTCGTTCATGTACACGAGCTCTAGATCGGCGTTGCTGATCAGCACGTTTGTACCGAGAGCATCAACGGCGTTCTGAAGTCGTTTGAACGCGCCGGCTGCCGCCCCGTCATCTCCGATGAACTGTGAAAATCGACTTCCGTTGTTTGCGTTTGCTTTCTTGCTGTTTGAAGTGCCCATGCGTTACCTCAAAAAGAACCAATGTGACTCGGTCCGACACCGGGCGTTTCGTCGAGAGGCAATGACCCTCGCGCCGGCGTTCGGTTTTCTAGGCGGCGACCTCAGCGCCTTCACCCTGCGATGCGTGCTCAACCTGCGATAACACGCACTCCATATTGAGAAGAATCATGATTTTGTCGTTCATCTTGACTAGGCCTTTAATGTACGCCTGCTCAAGCCCGACGATCCCGCGAGGCGGCGGTTCGATTTGTCCCGCCTCGATGCGAAGTACTTCGTTCACGGCATCGACGACGACACCAAACGTAGCGCCCGCAGCGTTCACAACGACAATGCGTGTGTGTTCCGTGGTTTCCCCGCCGCCAAGTCCAAATCGTCTGCGCAGATCAATGATGGGAATGACTTTCCCGCGCAGATTGATCAGTCCACGAACATAGTCAGGAACCTCAGGAATGGCCGTGATCTCACCCATCAGGATGATTTCCTGGACGGCCATGATGTCGAGGCCGTACTCCTCGTTCGCAAGCCGAAAGCTGACGACTTGCGACGTCATTCCGCTCTCCGTACGAAGAGTGTCAGTTCCTGTATTTCGTGCATGCAGGGCGCTGCCCGCCGCCTGAAGGGTGCTCATATGTATCTACCCAAAGACTTGTAGTATTCACCATGACCCTAAAGATGACATGGTCGCCATTACATCGAACGAATCCGGGGTGATCTTGTGTTAAGATGATCGCCTGTGCGGCGGGAATGGCGAACGAGTTTCAGCACCGGGGCTGAACACTCGTTTCAGCCTTCGGCGCAAGCACCCCGGGACGCGACCGTAAAGCCTGCGACTATCGGACATTCACTCGTGCATTTGACGACGATCACCCACGCCGGACAATTCCTTGTGGCGTCTTGTTGGAATGTGCCGACTTGTTGAAGGCGAGCAACTTGGAAAGTCTCTAGATTTGAGTGCGATAAAAGCAGTCATATTCGACCTGGATGACACGCTCTATCCCGAACGGATGTATGCGGTGGGGGGGTATCGCGCCGTCGCACATGAGCTTGTCGATCGCTTCGGAAACCCCGCTGTGACGCTGGCACGCCTGACTGCATTGTTGGATTCGCCGCATCGATTCCGCGTGTTTGATGCGTTCCTGGAAGAACGCGCGACGCAAGACCGCGAAGACGTCCTTCTGCAGATGTTGAAAGCCTATCGTGCGCACAAACCCACGCTCGAATTCCACCCCGACGCAGACGCAGCCATCTCGCGACTCCGTGCAACCCACCGCCTCGGCCTCATCACCGACGGCCGATCTGAAGGACAGTGGAGCAAGATCGACGCGCTCGATCTTCGAACGAGAATCGATGCGATCATCGTCACCAGCGATCTAGGCGAAGGCTTCCACAAACCGAACGCCCGAGCTTTTGAATTGATGTCAGAAAAACTCCACGTTCCACATGCCGCTTGCGCGTATGTCGCGGACAATCCCGGCAAGGACTTCGTCGCGCCCAACGCACTCGGGTGGCGATCGATCCGCGTCCTTCGCGCGGACGGACTGTACCGCGATGTGCGAAGCGCCGCGTCGGGCGAACCACATTACGTCGTGAAGAATCTCGACGATCTCGAAGTGTTGCTAGCGTAGATTCAGTCGAAGCTGCGCGAGTCGCGGGTCAACACATGCTTGCCAATAGGCTTACATCTCGGTTCAACAAAGATAACTTTCCTCGATAGCAGAATTCACTTGCGCGTCAGCCAATGTCGTTTTGCAAAGTTCGTCCCAACCACGTTCCTAACTAATTCGCGCCGCACAAAAGCGCACATCGCGCCCTTCTGTCAAGTGTGCGAAATGAATTACAAAATTTGTTCGTCGCGCCTACCTCTTGCATCGCTTCGCGCGCATCGGTAGATATGAGCACATGCTCTCGACGACGAATCCCATGCCGCATTCTCCCGTGCAACCGTACGTACGGAAACGCGACCAATCGCAATTCGTCCCGCCGTATCACGTGATTCTTTTCGACGATGACGACCACACCTACGAGTACGTTGTCGGCATGATTCGCAAGATCTTTGGCCGCTCGCAGGAGGAAGCCATCCAGCTGGCCAACCAAATCGACGACGACGGCAAAGTAATATTAGAAACCACAACGCTGGAACGCGCCGAGTTGAAACGCGACCAGATCATCTCCTTCGGCCGCGACTGGCGCCTCGACCGCTGCAAAGGCAGCATGACCGCCATGATCGAACCAGCGGCTGCTTGAACGAACTGCTCTGAACCGCTTACACTATTCAAAGATCCGGCATTTTGCAGGAATTGATCTGTTTTCATGCCGAAGATGGAGCACTTCCCATTTTGCGGTGTTGAATTGCAGGATCCAAAACCCTTCACTTCAAGTGACGTCCCCAAATTCGTGCGTTCAGTAATCGTTCTAGATAGTTGTTCAGTGCTTCCGCCCGGCAGGGCACACGATAGTTGCCAGAGGCTTCAGCCTCTGGTCAGATGTCATCTCTAAATTGCTGCGTCCGGAGGACGGACGAAATCCTAGAAGGCAGAACAGTCTGCTCATCCGCCAATGCAAATATGAACCAGACTCGAAGTAACCAACCCAACCTCATCCTCGCCTCAGCCAGCCCGCGACGCGCTCAGCTTCTTCGCGACGCCGGTTATTCCTTCACCGTGCAACCGTCCACGCTCGACGAGCCAAGCGATTTGTCGTCTGACCTTTCCCCCGCCCAAACAGCCGAAGCGATCAGCTATTTCAAGGCGCGAAACGTCGCAGCCGACGCTCCCGACGTTGTGATTCTCGCAGCCGACACGCTCGTGGCACTTGGCAATGAAATCTTCGGCAAACCGCGCGATCGCGCCGACGCACGCCGCATCCTCTCCGCACTCCTCGGCACCACGCAAGAAGTCATCACCGGCGTGACAGTGCTGCCCTCGGCGAACCCGGCTGACCGCATCATCACCCACGACGTTACGCGCGTTCGCATGAGAAGCATGAGTGAAAACGACCTTGAGCGCTACCTCGACACCGGAGACTGGCAAGGCAAAGCCGGGGCCTTCGGCATCCAGGATCAGGCCGATCCGTTTGTTGAGTGCGTCGAAGGCAGCTTCACCAACGTCGTCGGCCTGCCTATGGAGTTGGTCACGGAAATCCTCAGCCGTGTCGGCGTGATCCCTCGTTAACTCTATTTCGTCCGTTCGAGGTCGGCAATCGGATCTTTACCAATCCGAGCCCTTTGCGCAAGCAAAGGCATCAGAGCCGGGAGCGCAAGCGACCGGTTGGTATGCGTTTGTCCTGTATGTTCGACGTGAGGTCTATCTAGGTAAGGACTGCAAAGGCAGCCATCGCTTCATTTTCGCTGACGTTATCATGAACTTTTGGGGTGCCAATCCCGTCAAGCAGTACGAACCGCAGCTTACCTGCTTTGTTCTTCTTATCGTTTTGCATCGCGTCAATAATCCGCGCAGGCGCAACCTGTTCCGTTAATCGCGTCGGCAACCCGAGAGCCTCCAACAACTTCACGACGCGGGCAACCAGAGCGTCATGAACAAGCCCGCGCCGTCGCGAAATCTCCAGCGCTGCGACCATCCCCAACGCAACGCACTCCCCATGACGCAATCGGTAATCGCAACAAGCTTCGATGGCGTGGCCGATCGTGTGTCCGAAATTCAGCGCAACCCGAATCCCTTTTTCGTCATGCACATCGCGCTCCACAAAGCTCGCCTTGATGCGAATGTTGCGTGCAACGAAATCCTCCATGACACGCTTATCACACTGGAGTAGCGCGTCAGCCGACTTCTCATGCCACCCAAGGAACTCCTCTGAAGTAATCAGCGCATGCTTCACGGACTCTGCCAGCCCCGCCCGCACATCCCGCGCGGGTAACGATCGAAACGTGTCGGGATCAACAACAACCATCTCCGGCTGCTTGAAGGTGCCAACGATGTTCTTCGCGCCGTCCAGGTTGATCGCGTTCTTGCCGCCGATGGCCGCATCAACCGCAGCCTCGACCGTCGTCGGGCAGAGCACGAGCTTGACCCCTCTCATCCATGTGGCTGCTACAAAACCGGCCAAGTCGCTCACCGCGCCTCCCCCCAGCGCGACAACCAATGCGTCCCGACCCAAACCTCGCCATACAAGCGTCGAATAGGTGTTTTCAACTACCCGAAGGCTCTTGGCTTCTTCGCCGGCGGGGACGATCCACTCTGAAACGCGAAACCCACCTTCCTGAATGGCGCGAACGCACGCAGCTCCATACTTCGGTCCCACGTTGGCATCCGTCACCACTAGGACCGATCCGATTCGTGTGTGCGAATGGATTTGATCGCGGATCAGCGCTCCCAGCCGCGCCAACGCGTCCGCTTCGACCACAACTCTGGTAGTTGCCTCCCCGAATTGGAAAACCTGGTCTAACAATCGTCACCCTTTACACTTTGAACTGACGCCGGCCAAGTTGCGGACGGCGGGTGTGCCACTGCTCTGTGAGCAGTGCCGGTCATTGAATGATTCACCGCCAGTTTCGTCGCGCACACTGGCTGTAAGCATGTTCCATCGAATGCAACCGTCCGACACATTTACACAGTAACAACCCCCGAAAGCCCCTCACCTCCGTTTATTTCTAAGGCAGTTTCGCCTATAATTCTCACAATGGAACACTCGCCGAATGCAAGGTTTGGCGTTCCCGCCGACCGCGACGCCTACCGCCACAGGCCCGCCAGGAAGGACTGACGTAAACATATACAAATGTTGATGTTATGGAGAACAAATTCCAGGTTTCGCGCATATTCCGCCGATACATTATCGGCTCAAAATCGTTGACGAATTCGTGAAAGAAAGGTACAATCCGCCCCGATGAGTAGGGTCACAATAACTAAACCCAAGAAGAAGACCAAGCCAAAGGTTAAGGCCAAACCCGCGCCCAAAGCTCGCAAGGAGACGGTCGCCAAAGCTCCGCCCGAGCCCGGCCGTTCGTTCAGGTCAGCTTTGCAGTTTCTTAATTCGCTGACAAATTACGAGCGCGTCCGTAGCGTTGAGTACAACCGTCAGAACTTCGGTCTCACACGCATGACCCGACTTTTGGCGGCGATGGGCAATCCGCATCGCGCCTTTAAGTCGGCCCATGTCGCGGGCACGAAAGGCAAAGGGAGCACGTGCACTATGCTCGCACAAATGCTCCAGGCCTGCGGTTACAAGGTCGGTCTTTATACCTCTCCACACATTTTGGACATCCGCGAGCGCATCGCCGTCAACGGCGAACTGATTTCAGAAGCGGCCTTCTCTAAAACCATAGGCGCCGTCATGGCTGCCTTGCCGAAGGCCAAGCTGACCGCGCCCACTTACTTTGAAGTGCTGACAGCCGCCGCCTTCCGCTATTTCGAGCAGCAGGGCGTCGAGATCGCCGTTGTCGAAACAGGCTTGGGTGGCCGGTTGGATTGCACCAACGTTATTACTCCGGAAGTCGTTGGCCTCACCAACATCAGTTTTGATCACATGGCTCAGCTTGGTAACACGCTGGAGCTGATCGCCGCTGAGAAGGCAGGCATCCTGAAGAAGGGCATCCCAGCCGTTAGCGCCCCGCAGCGTCCAAACGTTCGCGAGGTCTTTCGCCGCGTCGCTGACGAAGTGGGCGCTCCTCTTCGATTCTCTGATGAGGGCGTCGACTTCAGCTATCGCTTCGAGTTCTCACGCTCCATCGGTCGTCACGCACGCATCTGCCTGACAACACCGACCAGCCGGTTCGAGCACCTGCACGTGCCTCTGCTCGGCGAGCATCAGGCTGCCAACTGCGGCCTCGCTTTGAACATGCTTGATGCCATGAAGCAACGCGGCTTCAAGATTGACGATCAACTCGCGATGGCCGGCCTGACAAGGGTTGAACTGCCGGGCCGAATGCAGTTGATCTCCGAGTCGCCGCGTATTCTGGTGGATGGTGCACACAACGCAGCCAGCATTGACGCGCTCATGCGAGCCATCGGCCAGAACGTCACGTACGATTCCATGATCGTGATCTTCGGTTGCCAGCGAGACAAAGATATCTCCGGCATGATCCGCCGAATTCAGCTTGGCGCCGATAAGATCATTTTCACCAGCACCGGTTCGCCGCGCTCAGCCGACCCGGCAGAGTTAGCCGCTGAATATGTCGATCGTTCCTCCGGCAAGATGGCCCAGGTCGCTCGCCGACTTGAAGATGCCATGCAGATCGCCACCAGCGCTCTGACCCGCGAGGACCTGATCTGCATCACCGGCTCCTTCTATCTGGTGGCGGAAGCCATCCAGAAGTTCACCAAGAAGCCAGGCGAAAAGCCCGCTGCCGTACTCGAAGCCGTCGGCGCGAATTAGTCGCGTCGATTTCGAAAAGCCGGGTCGTGCCCGTCTTGTATTCGACAAAAATATATCCAAACTAACCAGAGCCCCCTGCGCAAGCAGGGGGCTTTTGTTTACGGCAACCAAAATCAGGTTGATTCCACTTTGACCAAACGGTTGCTTGGTAAATCGGCTTAACTAAGGCCCGTCAAACCGCCACTCGCATCCTCGATGGCCTATGTAGTCGCCGCATCTTTGTTGATGTGTTCTCAATGACGCCAGCCAATCGCGTTGTAGTCCCTGTCGTCGGCGTAGTCGTGGGACAAGTCGAGGTTCCAACGGCTCTGCTTTTCGCTCGGGCCACCGGGATATGCAAAATCCGGCGTACCATCATCTCCGACAGCCGATCAACGACCTCTAGCATCACGTCATCTTTGACCAGCAGTGTAATGCATCGACGGCCGGCGTCGCGAATGTCGCTACCCAATTGCAGAAGGCGAATGCCGGAGCCGAACCGCTCAACCAGCTCGCCGCACCGAACACTGGCCCTTTCATTCGACTCCAGCGTGACCCGCAAAAACCAGAACTCGCTATCAGCAATATCTGCCGTTTCAATCGCCGAATCATCCAAGACAACTTCGTAGCCCCATCGCTCGATCGTCTTTCGGTCAGCCTCCTCGGCAGCGGTCAATCCCTTATGCAAACCATTGGCCCTTGCCTGCATTTCAATCATGGACAACCACCACCGATTAGTGTCGCACTCAGACCCGAAAACAATTCACCCCGCCCACATTCGGCATGGTTGCGACGAATCCTTGACCAATTCCGAAGTATCACTTCGCAGCCGCGTTTTCAATGTCACTCAATCTGTTTCATCTGTTCGTGCAACACAGGTCACAACGCAATCCGAATGCAATAAGCAGAGAGGCTCGGCTGATGATCCCGAGCGTTGAGTTCTTTGCTCAGCAGGGGGTAAGCAGGTAGGGCGGGTTCCACCCACCGCGACGATTCTCGATTTCCGCCGGCAAACAACTCCCCGCATTCAATCAATGTAAAAAGAATCGCGGGGCTGAGATCATCAATCTCAACCCCGCGTAGAAATTTAGGTTTTAGGCTTTAGGCGTTTAGGTTTTTATTCTCATCCACCGAGCGAGAAGCCCCATGCGCGACGACCGTGGCCGTTCGACGCATACCCGAAGCTGATGCCCGACGAATAATACGGGCGGCTGTAGTACGCCGGGCTATAGGTCACCGGCGCGACATACGGTTGCGAATAAACCGGCGCCGCATACGGCTGGGTGTACACCGGAGTCGCACAAGGCTGCGAGTAAACCGGAGCTACGTACGGTTGCGAGTACACCGGCGCGCTATAGACGACTGGCGCGGAGTAGTACACCGGTCGCGAGTAGACGATTGGCTGTGGGTAACAGGCCGGCCGTGCGTACACGTGACCGTAACCGTAACCGTGCCCATGTCCGTAGCTCGGGCGATAGTAGCTTTGCGAATAAGCCGGACGACCCCAGCCACCTCCGCCACCATGATAGCCACGACCACCACCGTTATATCCACGACCAGCCTCAGCAGTATTGGCTGCGAACATCGAGGCAGCCGCGCCCACCAGGGCCATCACCACAACATTCTTGCAGCTCATACTAAACATGGTTCTAACTCCTTGGCTTTCTTTAGCCTTTGCGAATCACCCCCGGGCTTCCCACATCGTTCCACCGCAGTAGTGACTTTCTAATAGACAGTCCTTGGGAACCGAGGTTAGGGAACGAGCAAAATCCGTTACATATAGACCTTAGTCCGAAAATATGCCTATTCTGATCATTGAGAATCGGTTTCAGGGGCGATTGGGTCTTCCGAATCCAACTTCCGGTACTTTGGCCCAAATCGTGAACGGCAGTCCCAAAATCATGATGGGAGCCAGGAGGAGAATCATGAAGAAATAGAACACCTTACGACCTTTCGTCACATCGGCGTCAAACCATGTTCGTTTCCACATGGTTCCAAAGATGCCGTAGTTATGCCGAATGTTGACGAACGGAATGTAGGGACTGAGTTGGCCCACCGTCTCGCCGCATTCCTCGCAGTAGTGTTGCAACGGCTGGTACGGAGTGAAGCACTTCAGGCAAACCGGCGTGCCTTCAGCCGGCGTGTCGCCCGAGGGCCGAGTCTCAGAATGGGGCATGTTCAAACAACCAAATCAAAAACTGCTCATACGCCATCACAGCTCGTCGAAGTCACATCAAGAAACAAAAAAGGCAATTCACTATTCAGATCAGTCTTGGTTCGCGAAGTTACAGATCCTTCCCTGTGCGCGCGACGGGAAGTGGCTTCGCTCCCCCGCCGAACCACTTGCTCCGCATCCAGCTCAATGAGAAGGCAATGAGGCCGCCCGCGACAACCACAGCCAGAAAACCAACGACAAGCAGGAAGAAAGGAATCGCCAGCAGAACCGCCGCGATCGCAAAAAGCGCCGCGAGCAACCGATGTCCACCAGACAATTGGCCCGAGTGCAAGGTGAACACGACGCGCTGGTGGAATGGCTGAAGGGTTTCAACGCGTTTTGTCGTCACAAACTCGGGCTGGCTCGCTTCCGAATTAACGGGCGACACGGATCCAATGGGCGCGAGTAATTCTCGTCCCTCTACAGTTTCCTCTTGTTGATCGCTCAAGTGCATCGCTAGCCGCTAACATCAAACAAATGGCGCGCTTACTTCGTACAGCAGCGCATTCGACTCAACGCCAACCAATCATAGGCCAAATACCGTGCTATAGCGCTCGCCTTATCACCGGCGGCCCTCAGCCTATTTCACTTCACTCTTGGCACCGGCTGCCGACGCCGTAGTTCCCATCAACTCGCGCAGGATCGACTTGGTTGCCTCAACATTGTGCAACGGACCGGCCTTGCGCAACGCCTCCAGAACTTCCCGCCCATGCGCATCGGTCCTTGTCTCCGCCTGCCGCAACAATTCCTCAACGTCACTCTTCCACGTTGTGAGCATGCCCTTGTACTTCGCCTCCTCATCCTCATGGCATTCCATGCACAGCCCGTCGATGGCCGCCAACGTCAGTTTCTTCGACACATCGTGGCAACCGTCGCACGTGACAATCTCAGCCATCGGTTCCGCATCGCGCTTGAACTTCTCGAACCCGATCAGGTTTCCGTTGCGAAACGCTGTGGTGGCCGCATGACAACCGTCGCAGGAGTTCACCGGCGCAGACCCGCCCGTGTGACACTCATTGCATCGCAGCGTCGCGTGAACGCCTTCCAGTGGCACCGGGTGTGTGAACCCGCCGACCTCGACACCTTTCGCCCCGCCGGCCGCGGGCACGATGAACTCATGACAGGCAGAGCATTCATGCGTGATCGCGACACCCTTGTCATCCACGTGCTTCCCCTCATGGCATCGAAAACACCCGGGGTAAAACATGTGACCAATATTGTTCGGATACGACTCCCACGACGCATTCATCGCAGGGAAAATGTTCGACGAGTAAACCGATTGCCCCATGGCCACTAATTGATCCACGTCCTTCGCGCGATCGGTCGCGATACCCGCGTGGTTCTTCTGATAAAACTCCCTCAACGAGGTATCGATACTCTTCAGCGCCTCATCCTTCGTGGCATAGTCTTTGGTCAATGCGCTTACCATCTCGCGCTTGGCGAACGGCATCGTTTGCAGTGCGGGGTGAACATCCAGCGCCTTGTTCACCGCGCGGTCCGGCGGGTGGAAAATGTGCGTCGGCCGATTGTGGCAATCCATGCAGTCAATGGTGCGATGCGTTCCTTCCGGAGGTGCTTCCGTGTGCGCTTTGCCGTCCGATCGAAACACTCGCTTCTCGCCCGTGTTGTGGTTCACCATCTGCACCCACGGAATCACCTGCAAATCGTGATCCGTAGCTACGTATTCCACCGAGAATCCCTCCGCCATATGCCAGTGGATTCCAGACGGCGGGCCCATGCGCGGATCGCTGCCACCCGTCTTCAGCAACATGCGAAGTTGACCACGCGTGTTGGCTTCATCCGACGCGTAGTGATTCTGCGTCACCAATTGATCGCCATAGAACCGTGAAGGCCAATGGCATTGCCCGCAGGTCTCCGTCGCAGGGCGCAACTCGTGAATCGCAGGCGGTATCGGTCGCGGAAACGAACCTCGCGCCACCGCCCACACCTGCCGCAATCCCGACAGTTTCGCTTTCACATACCACGTGGCGCCCTCGCCGATATGACACTCCGCACAATCGACGTGTGCGTGCGGCGAATGCTGATAGGCGGTGTACTGCGGCTCCATCACCTCGTGGCACACCTTGCCGCAAAACTCGTTCGAATCGGTGTAGTGATAACCGCGATAACTCAGCAGCCCGATGATCGGAAGCGAACCCAACGTCGTCGCCGCCCCCAGGCTGAGCACCCGCCGCTGTCGTGGGTCGTTGAAATCAATGCGCGGCAGGTAATAAGCCGTCGCCTTGATTCCCTCGCGCAGGTGTTTCCTTCGCGCCACCCACAACCCGATCGTTATCATCAGCAGCCCGATGACCAAGATGATCGGGAAAATCAGGTACGTGAACACGCCCAGATACGGGTTGGGATTCGGCGCGAGCAGATCAAAGAAAAGAAAGCTCAGGAGAAAAAGCGTCGTAACCCCGCTGATCAATCCGCCGGCCACCGTCAGCGAATTCCGCCACAGGTGTCGAATGTTTTCACCAACCGATTGAAGAGGTGTTGTTGCCATGTGTGATTCCTAGGTTGGCCCTACTTAGAAAATCGTACCAGAGGACCGCGAGTACTGACGCCATCCATTGCCTGTTGCCGATCGGCTAATGCCGATGGGTGTGTAACAATACCTCCCTCTCCCTCTTAGACGAAGAGCGACCGATTAGGGAGCACGACGGGGTTGGGGTGAGGGTCTCTTTGGAATTAGGCTCCCGTTCTTGTTTCAGGCTCTAATGCTAATGCCAATTGCTTAATGCCTACCGAATCAAATGATCCCACAAAAACGCGCTTCCGTAAAAACCAAAAGCCCCCGGCCGTTGATTCGACCAGGGGCTTTCGAAAACTTCGGATCGTCGACCAACTCACCATTGCGCGAATTGGCTCACATAGAACTATTCGTCATCATCGGGAAAGAGAATCTGTCCTCGAATCTCGCCGGTCGGGTTATTCTCGGTGTGCAGGTTGACGTACAAGCCGTCGGCGAACAAAGCCGCAACTGCATCTTCAACTGAGATCGTCTCAGACGTTGATTCCAGGTCCCACACGCCGTTGATCGTCACCATATCGTCCTGCTGCTGCACGAGATCGGTGAAGTTGAACACGATCATTCCGTTCTCACCCAACGGAGCCATGTGGAAATGTGCGCCCACGATTGTTCCCGACAAGCCAGCCGCGCTGATTTGGAACGTGACCTGCGTCATGGATGCATTCAAGAAGAGCGCCGCCGCGCCGACCGCTTCGGTTTCGACCGGTGCAACCTCTTGGCCTCCCGAAAGCTCAGCCACAAACGAAGCGCTGGGCTCTTCATCGCCGTTTTCGTTTACGTTCTCGCCGGTATTCTCATTGACGTTTCCGCCGCCGGTGTTGTCATTCGACTGGTTCTCATTCTGATTGGCAGCGGTGTTGTCGTTGCCGGTCGGTGCGCCCGGCGTGCATCCCCACACGCTGATCAACAACCCCGAAAACAAAGTAAGCAAACTCGCACGTGATGCTGTCATAAAGTCCTCCCTGAAGGAAAATGCGTAACTCTGTAGATCCCTGTCCGCGCTGAAACCTATTATCCACCCCATGTCGATTCCCGCAACCGCCCTTGCGAGCCGACAAGTTAAAGCGCCAGAGCTTTCTAGATTACCAATAACAATATTGACACTAGTCGCGTGGCTTTGATCGAGGTTTCTCTTCAATCGCTTCCAATCGCACGCAAGCATCCCCGTTGTGCAATTCAACCCGAATCGACCGCCGTCCTGCGAGAATATCATCGAGCATCACGCCCACTGCCTCGCCGCGCCATCCAGTGAGCAGTTCAACGTCAGCCTGCTGAGTCTTGTTGCCTTTTCCACGAGACTTACCTGAACTCGTCGGGGCGTCTGCGTCTCCTGCCACTGCTCGGGCTGATGCAGGTGTTTCGCCTTGCGAACGATGCCTGATCAATTCCTGAATCGACCGCTTCGTCGCCACCAGGCTGTAAGCGATGTTCTGTTCGAGACAATAGCTCCTTAGTACAGCCGTCATCAGCGAGATCAGCGCCGTCTCGCCCGGCGTCTCGATCTCACGATGTTCCACATCGTTAGACTTCTCCGCCGGCTTGGCCATTGTTTCTTTGACCACCTGCGCCAGCGAGACCACGTCGCGATCGCCCAAATTGATCCCGCGCAAGTGGCGAATCTCGTCGCGCGTCGTCAAACCCTGCCTCGCGATCTCAACCAGCAGATGATCCTTGAGCAGAATCCTCGCCGGTCGGTTGTACTTCTTGGCGACTTTGTCACGCCATACGACCAACTCCCGCGCAACAGCCAGATGCTGCCCACGCAACGCACCGACACCTTTCAATCTCCGAACCCGATCCTCATCTTCTTTCTGATAGAGCGACATCACCTCGAACTTGGCAAACTCTTCATGCGCCCAGGTGATTCGCTTTCGCTTCGTGAGCTGCTGAACCAGTTTCTTGTGCGCCGCGGGCAAATAGGCCACATCCTCAGCCGCATAGCGAATCTGCTCCGCCGTGAGCGGTCTACGTCGCCAATCGGTCAACGTCTTGGATTTGTGCAGTCGGATGTGGAGTATCGATTGCACAAGCTTCTGCAGACTGAGCGGATACTCGATTCCCACCAGCCCAGCCGCGATCTGCACATCGAACACGCGCTGCGGCACCGTATTCGAATGCTGCACGCACAAGGCGAGGTCCTCCTGTCCGGCGTGGACGATCGTCTCGATCTCGTCGTCGTGAATCAGTCGCCAGATGGGGTTGAGGTCCAGCCCGAGGTTGGGGTCGATGATGACCACGCTCGATTCGGTAGCCGCCTGAATCAGACAGAGGTCCGACTGATAGCGGTCCTCCATCACGAACTCGGTGTCAAAAGCGAAGCGGCCGAGCGTGCGCACCTCAGCCGCAAATTGATCAATCTGATCCTGTGATTCCACCAGGAGCGTTTCAGGGACTTCCTGTCGACGAGGTGCGGCTTGTCGTTTCATCGGCGATTCGAATCTCCACCGGAACATCCTGTCCCGGCACTATTGGTATAGCGGCTAGGTTGTTGTATCCCTAGAGCGGTTTGTCTCCGACATTTTGGATCATGCTCAAAGCGTTATGTCGGCTTACCCCCAAGACATAATGTCAATCGATTTCCTAAGCTTGTAAACCCTTAAACTAAAACCATGTTTCGACGCCGGGCTCACAGACAATGCAAGGGCTTGGCTATAATGCCCATTCAGATACAATACTCGCAAGTTTTGCGCTAGTCGGTTTAAAGCGAATTGAGAGACTTCATGGCAGACACCCCGCAGCCGTTTCAGGAGAACATTGTCGACCATCTGCTGGTCGATGAAATGCAGGATTCCTACCTCACCTACTCGATGAGCGTCATCATGTCGCGCGCCCTGCCCGACGTGCGTGACGGCCTGAAACCCTCCCAGCGACGAATCCTCGTCGCCATGAACGACCTGAACCTCACCCCCCGCGCGCAAACCAAGAAATGCTCCAAAATCTCCGGCGATACCAGCGGTAACTATCACCCGCACGGCGATGCCGTGATCTACCCCACCCTCGTCCGCATGGCCCAGCCCTGGAACATGCGCGAACCGCTCATCGATGGCCAAGGCAACTTCGGCTCCATCGACGGCGACCCACCCGCAGCCATGCGTTACACCGAAGCCCGCATGACCGAGGCGGCCGTCGCGCTGCTGGACGATCTCGAATTCGAGACCGTCGATTTCGTTCCCAACTACGACAACTCGCGCGAAGAACCGACCGTTCTGCCCGGCAAGTTCCCCAACCTGCTCGTCAACGGCACCACCGGCATCGCCGTCGGCATGGCCACCAACCTCGCCCCGCACAACGTGGGTGAAGTGTGCGACGCACTGCTAGCCTACATCAGCAAGCCGGAAATCGAGCTGGCTGAATTATTGAAGATCATCCCCGGACCTGACTTCCCAACCGCAGGCCAGATTTGCGGCCGTCGCGGCATCGTCGATGCCTATTCCACCGGTCGCGGCAGCGTCACGATTCGTGGCCGTTGCCATGTCGAAGAGAGCAAGACCGGCAAGAAGACGATCATCATCGACGAAGTGCCATACACAGTCCTCCGCAGCACGATCGTTGAAAAAGTGGCTGCCGGTGTCAAAGCCGGGCACATCAAGGATGTGTCGGGCGTCAACGATGCTTCCGATCGCAAAGCCAGCGTCCGCATCGAAATCGATCTGAAGCGCGACGCCAACGAAGAAGTCGTCATCAACCAGCTTTTCGAATACACGCCACTTCAGTCGCAGTTCCACATCATGAACATCGCGCTGGTCGATCGCCAGCCGCGTACGCTCACGCTCAAGGAAATGCTGCGGCTGTATGTTGAGCATCGCAAAGATGTCATTCGTCGTCGCACGTCGTTCCTGCTGCGCCGCGCGAAACAGCGAGCGCACATACTCGAAGGTCTAATCCTCGCGGTAGGGGACATCGACGAGATCATCGCGATTATTCGCAAGTCGCCCGACCCCAACGCCGCGCGTGCCAACCTCATGGCCCGTCCGCTCAAGCTCGTCGAGCACGCGCAACTGCGAAAACTGTTGCCGAAGACGTTCGTCGATCGTTATTCCACCAACGTGCATCACCTGACCGCCGTGCAGGCGAACGCCATTCTCGCGATGCAGCTTCAGAAGCTCACTGGCTTGGAAATCGAAAAGCTCGCCGGCGAGTACTCAAAACTCGTCGAAGAAATCGAAAAATACGAAGCCATCCTTCGCGAAGAGAAACTTGTTTTGAACATCATTCGCGAAGATCTCGCAGAGCTGAAGAAAAAGTTCCCAAGCAAGCGCAAGACGGAAATCGTCGAAGCCGTCGGCGAATTCCGCATGGAAGAATTGATTCCCGACGAGCAGGTCGTGGTCACGATCTCGCGCGAAGGCTATATTAAGCGCACGGAAGTCACCGAATACCGCAAGCAAGGAAGAGGCGGAAAGGGTGTTCGGGGAAGTTCCGCCAAGGAGGGTGACTTCCTCGAACACCTGTTTGTTGTCTCCACTCACGATTACTTATTGGTGTTCACCGACCGAGGCCGCATCTACTGGGCCCGCGTCTACGACATCCCCGATATGAGCCGCACCTCTCGCGGTCGATCCATCGCCAACCTCCTGCAAATGCAGGACGGCGAGTCGCACCGCGCGATTTTGCCCGTCAAGCAGTTCGAAGAGTCCTACGTCTTCTTTGCGACTGCCAAGGGCACCGTCAAGAAAACACCGATCGCAGCCTACAGTCGCCCGCGTCCCAGCGGCATCATCGCGATTGGCCTCGACGCTGACGATCAACTGATCAACGTCGAGCGCACCACCGGCACCAACGAAATCGTTCTCGGCTCGCGCAACGGCATGGCCGTTCGTTTCGACGAAGCCAACGTGCGCGCAATGGGCCGCAACGCACACGGCGTCCGCGGCATGAGCCTCGAAGAGGACGATGCGGTCGTTTCCATGGTGGCGATCGATGCCGGCGGTTCGCTGCTCACCGTCTGCGAAAACGGTTACGGCAAGCGCACCAGCATCGACGAATACCGCAAAACCAAACGCGGCGGCAAAGGCGTCATCAACATCAAGACCACCGAGCGCAACGGCAACGTGGTAGCCATCCGCGCCGTCGTTGACACCGATGAACTCATGCTCATCACCGCCAAGGGCATGATGCTCCGCACCGATCTTTCCGCCGTCCGCGAAATCGGCCGCGCGACCCAGGGCGTCCGCCTCATCAAGCTGGATGAAGACGACAAAGTGGTCGCTGTCGCCAAGCTCGCGCCGGAAGATGAAGTTGCCGAAACCCCAGAAGGCTCAACCGGGGCTGAATCGAGCCCGGAAGGAAATGGCCCAGGCGAAGCTACTCCGCAGGATTAACCGAGAACGTTTGTAACAAACCGCCTGAACGGCTGTTACAATTAACCCTGCTCTTGCCCAGCCACTCCGCCTGCCGAATAATACTGCATCGGAACGCGCGGTTTTCCATACAATGAGCTGGACAAACCTGACTGCTTCCTAAAGGAGATTGACTATGACGCGCATGAAATCGACTCTATTCATCTTGGCCTTTGTCGCCGTCACATGGGGCACAACAAACCCAGTCCGCGCTCAGTCAATGCCCGGCGTCAATCCTCCCGGCACCACAGCCTTAGAAGACGCAGGCGGCGGGGCCGTTCGAGGCCGTTCACCCGGCAATATGGTTCAGGAAGGCGTAGCTCGCCATCAGGAATTCACGGATTTCGACTTCGGCATCACCGAAGAACCAGCTCCATCACCCCGCGCCGCCGCACTCGTCGAAGTCTTCAGCACGCTTTTCGAGGAATTGAACGCCGCGATCGAAGCTTTCACCGCGTTACTCATCGCACGCAGCGGCGGTAACCCATTTACATCGTCGTCCTTGGTCTCCGGTTTTCTGAACAATAACAGCTAAGTGGGTTGTTTCTCTTACCTGCCAAAAAATAAGGTCCCGTAGCGATCCGGGTGCCTTAGCACCCAACACCTTCTTGAAAACCTGAACTGCGCCTGATCGCATTAAGTCACCGGAAGAAGAGCAGCCGGACCGGTTATAGGACTCAGCCGCACTTTCCCATCGCGCCCGAACTTATCTCCTCTTTCCGCTTGGGCGATCCAATAACAACAAGCGCAAAACCCCGCTTCTTCTAGTTGGGGAAATGTCCGCGCCCAAAGTCGGATTTGGATTCGCGTCCGTCCACGTCCACAGAAAGGTCCCGAGAATCGTGGCCAGTACAACGACGTCATCCATGCATCCCGCCATTGCGCGCACCACGCGCTATGCGGTCCTTTTCGTTCTCGTTGTCTCTGTGCTCGCCTTCAGCATCGCCGGCGAACGTCTCGCCAACGACCTCAGCGTTCAACTAGCGGGCGAGCAGGCGCGACTCCTCGCCATCGCTATGCTGCCCGACGCGGACGGCGGTCTGACCACGTCCTTTGAACGCATCCACTCACAGACCGATCGCCTCATCGCCATCGGCACCCTCGACGAATCGGGCACCGTGAAAGCTGTCTATCCCGACGAAATCGCTTTTCGCTCAGCCGTCTCCGCAGCCACTCGACAACAAAGGCCACTCGCCGCCAGCGTCGAAGTCGATGGCGTGTTTCAATCCGCGTGGATCATGCACGACAACGTCGTCGGCGAAGACGGCACAAACATACCCGTCGTATTCCTGCTTCGCCGCCATACCCATCTAGCCGGTTGGGCGCTGATCTCTACGTCCATCGCAGCCGTTGTCGTCGTCCTCGCGCTCGGCGTCAGCCGCCTCACCTCAAGATGGTTCGAAAGAAAAGTCGTCCGCCCGCTGCGCAACCTCGCCGGCCTGCTCGAACACGGCACACCCATCGGCGACAAGAACGGCAAGCACATCAACGGCGGCTGGGAGGAAACCGAACGCATCGCCACTCGTCTCGATGAACTCTTGCAGGAGCTCGAAGAAAGTCGCGACCGCACCGCCCGCCTCGAGCGTGCCAAGCAATGGGAAATGCTCAAGAAAGAAGAAGGCTTCAACTCTCAGCTTCGCCGCGTGAAGACTCAGGCCACCACCGACCAGCTCACGCAGCTACGAAACCGCGCCTTCCTCGACGAGAGTCTCACCACCATCGTCGAGCATCAGCGCGAAACGGGCGAGGACATGACCTTCGTCATGATCGATATTGATAACTTCAAACACCACAACGACACGCGCGGTCACGCTGCCGGCGACGAAGTCCTGCGATTCGTCGGCCAGTTGCTCCGCGGCGCAATCCGCCCCGTCGATCACGCGATCCGCTACGGCGGCGACGAGTTCACGCTGCTCCTACTCGGCGCGAACGAGCGACAGGCCACCTCCGTCGTCGAGCGTATCGTCAAAATGTTCGCCCAATACGCCTCGCGCTTTTCCTCAGCCAAGCCCATGACCATGAGCGCGGGCGTCGCCACCCTCGACCAGATCAAATCCGGCGACATAGAGAAACTCATCACCGCCGCCGACGAAGCCCTCTACACCGCCAAGAGCAGAGGCAAGAACACCGTGGCCGCCCACTCCGTCGCGTAACCTCGCCTCGACACCTTCTCTCTCGGATTGTGAATTTCAAATTGGCAGGTTACGCTCCATCACGCCTATGTAAGCCGAGTGAATAGTTGAAGCGGATGGAGAGGTTTGTTATTTGCGATCACGTTTCAATCCCTCTCCCTCTTAGGGAGAGGGGCAGGGGTGAGGGTCTCCGTATGTCGTCAAACTCACGCTTTCAATTGTCTCGCGCCTGCAAACAAAGCTAATGAAAGACAGCGCCAATTCAACCCGTCGCAGCTTCACCGCCTTCTTTCCCTGCTACAACGAGGAAGCCAACGTCGAGCGCGTCACGCTCGCCGCCGTCAAAGCCTTCAGCCGTGTCTGCGACGACTACGAAGTCATTATCGTCAACGACGGCAGCAAGGACCGCACCGGCGAGATCGCCGATCGGCTTGCGAATGAAAATCCCCACGTCCGCGCCGTGCACAACAAACCAAACCGCGGCTACGGCGGCGCGCTGCAGCGCGGCTTTCGCGAAGCCACCAAGGACTTCATCTTCTATACCGACGGCGACGGCCAATTCGACTTCGAGGAAATCGACAAGCTGCTCCCCGTGCTCGACCAATACGACATCGTCAGCGCCTATCGCATCAACCGCCAGGATTCCTGGGTTCGCAAGCTCAACGCCTTCTGCTGGGGCCTGCTGGTCGACGCACTCTTCCGCCTGCGCATCCGCGACGTCGACTGCGCGTTCAAGATTTACCCGAAACGATTCATCGATGAGATCGAAATGAAATCAACCGGCGCGCTGATCGACACCGAAATGCTCGCCCGCGCTCGAAGGCTCGGCTACACCATCGGCCAAATCGGCGTCACGCATTATCCGCGCACCGCAGGCCAACAAACCGGCGCCAATATCCGCGTCATCCTCCGCGCCTTTCGCGAGTTATTCAAATTAAGAAAAGAAATCGTGCGCACGACGCCGAAGCGGAACCGCTAGTCGTCCGGAGGACGATCGATAGTTGCCAGTGACTTCAGTCACTGGATGTGAGTCATCGCCCCAAAATCTCCCCGCCCGGCAGGGCGGACGAACGCCGGCGCCATAGTTAAAACTCGCACCATTCAAACCCCTGCTCCTCATACGAAATGAGCACAACGTTGCCGTTGCTGTTCACTTCGATCTCCCACAACCGGTGGCAATCGCAACCGTCGAAGCAGTCCCAGAAGCCGTCATCAATCGAGTAGCGATACGTCGTGCCAAGTGCTGTCACCGTAATCTGATCATCCAATCCAATAAACCCGTTTGGCTCCGCATAGTTGACTGCCGCCAACGCCGTATACTCCTGCGCCAGCAACGGCACATTCAGACTTCCACAGAAAGTCAACACAAACGTCGTGCCGAACAACACATCCTCTTCAGTCACCTGATAGAACCGGTTCAACTCCTTGTATTGCAGCAGCGATTGCCCGTTGATCAACGCTACGATCATCTCGTTCGGAACGTAGTCCTCATCGTCCACCACCGAAACCAGCGCCGGATACTCTTCGCGAATCAACGCAAGGTCTTCAACGATGCGCTCGTATTCCTCATCCGGCGCTCGCAATTCGCCCGAGACAGCCATCGCCAGTTGTTCCGCTTCCGCGTTGGCGCGAGCCAACCCGTAATCGAAATAATCCAAACCAAAGTACTCAAGCTCTTTGCGATAATCGCGCAAATCCACGTCGCCATCATCGTCGACGTCGGCAATCTGCCCATCCGTCGGGTTGCAGACAGCCGATTGCTGCGGACCGCCCAGGCAACTCGCGATCAATGAGTAATCGCCCAGGTCAACCGCGGCATCGCCGTTCAGGTCGCCAAGCCCGACGCAGGTCTGCTGTGCGAAAAGTGCCGCGGAGTTCACGCCGAACAGAATAATTGCAGCCAGAAATGCTTTCATGTTTCCAACCTCCTCTAGACCATCGTGGCCGATCACCGATGCGATCACCAGTGCCATCATTGTAATGGGTCCGTATCCGTCACGTCATCGACGATCTGCGATTTATACGCTAAATTACAGGTTTACCGCGTCGCGCGGTTTGGCAGGGGGGAGGGAATGCGAAGTGCGTGTCGCTCAGTTTGTAGCCGCTCTCATCGCCGCCACAATTTTTGTTTCAATTCGTCCAGTACGAGCCGACGTCAATCTCGAGTGGCGACCTGCCTATCGCGCCGCCTCGCACAATCAGCTTGTCGACATCAGCCTTTACGCAGTCTCTGACAATGGAACAAATCAGCCGTTCGGTTTCGTCGACGCCGTGCTTCATTGGGACCCGACCAAGCTTCAGCTGAACGCCAAGATAAACAACAACGCATACAACTGGACCGTCTCCGATTTTCCAAATGACTCCGCACTCGATGGCCTTAACGAACCATTTACCGGTCCGTCACCGTTTCTCCCCGCCAACGATGGCGACGCGTTCTATCAGGCGAGCCGCGCGTTCGAGCCCAATCCACCGCCGATCGCCACGCCGCAGGGCCTGCTGATCGTCACGTTTCGTTTTCGCGCCATCATGAACTGCGGCCCATCATCGCTGGTCCTGGCCGCAACCGGCGGCCCCAACACCGAGTCTCGCGTTCTCGACAGCGAGGTTCCAGGGTTTGTGATCACTGGAACGCTCGGCCCGCCTTCGGTCGTCGAAGTGTCATGCAGTGACACTCTTTTTTGCAACGGACTGGAAACCTGCAGCAACAACGCGTGCGTCTCGGGAACGCCTCCCTGCTTCGGACAAACACCCTATTGCTCCGAGCCCACCGACACCTGCGCCGAATGTCTCAATGACTTTCAATGCGACGACGGCGTGTTCTGCAACGGCGTCGAGCATTGTATCAGTGGAATATGCAATGCAGGCAGTGACCCCTGCCCCGGCAAATTCTGCAACGAAACAACCAACGTTTGCTTCGAGTGTTTCTCAGTTGCCGAGTGCGACGACGGCGTAGACTGCACGCTCGACATTTGCAACAACGGCCAATGCATCAATTTCACCGACCATTCGATTTGCGATGACGGCATCTTCTGTAACGGCCCCGAGTATTGCCATCCCGTCAACGATTGCACCTCAACCGGCAACCCTTGCCACGATCCCGATTCGTGCAACGAAACCAAGCTCACGTGCGGCTATTGCCCTGGCCCGACTGTAACCGCGGTAGGCCCCCGATACTTCACCGTTACCGCACAACCCGGGGTCAATCCCATCCTGATGCTCGTCACCGGCGACGCCACCGACGAAACGATTTCCTGCCTTTCGCAGTACATTCAGCCAAGCGGCTTGCTCGGCGACATTCCCGTCATGCAAACGCCCGATCAATGGGCCACCACGATTGTCGCCGATCTGGAAATTCGCCCTCGAAAAAAGTACCGCGTCTGCACCACCTGCGAAGATGGCCGGTACTCCGATATCACCGAAATCACCACCTGGCGATATGGCGACGGAAACAATACGGGAACTGTGACGCTCGATGACGTCCTCTGCATGTTGAATGGATTCTCAGGAACCTTCGGCGACCCACCGGTGAATTGCACGCTCTACGGCGTCGATCTACAAGGTCCAAGCTGCGTCCCCAACAAGGTCATCAGCATTGACGACATATTGGGAGTCCTCAACGCCTTCAGCGGCCAGACCACACTTCCGCCCAACTGTCCAGATACATGCACCGTACCTTGAAACCGGCGGATCAGGTTAATCGACTATGTGCTCTTTGAAGTAGCAATAGCGTTATCATGTACTGTCACGTAGTGACATCGCGAGAATAGCCCAGCATTTCAATGCTGGGTACTGGGTCGATACGCGAGCAGAAGTGCCGTAGGCACGACTGAAGGTCCTTGCTCAATGCACCAGTTTCAGATGGGATGCGTGTCAGCTGAATAATAACCAGGTTCGTTCGCACCCAGCTCAATGGCCTGCTGCCCAATCCCAATTGCCTCTTCACAAAATCGCCCAGATGAATAAGCGTTCGCTCATTCCTTCACAACCTCATGAAAGAACACTTCATCCGTGGTCGTGTTCAAAATCGCCACCGTCTTCGGATTCGCTCGCTGCAGCGCGCCCGGATTGATCACCCGCCGCCGACCAATCTTTTCATTTCGCCACACATGCGTGTGACCGTGCAGCAGATAATCCACGTCCATCGTCCGCACAGCGTGGTCAAACCCGGGCTCATGTCCGTGATACACGGCGAACGATTTGCCATCGATCTCAAAACGCAACGGGACTTCTTCCGGAATGGCAATTCCCACGGTTTGAAGATACGCAATCAACGGACCATCAGGATCGTCCGTGTTTCCCCACACGAACCGCACATCGCGCCCTACGAATTCATCGAAAACCGCACGATCGCCCACATCTCCGCAATGCACAAAGATTTCGACGTTCTCTGCGTCGAACAATTCCAGCGCACGCCGCACAGCCTTGCGCTTCCCATGACTATCCGAGAGAATCCCAACCAACATGACGCGAGTCTACCACGCCCCGACCCACTCCGGTCAATCATTCTCCGGCAAATATCCCCAATAAAGTTTCGGGTGATCCCAGATGCGCACAGGATTGCGGAATTTCGCGTCCTTAACGAAATCTTTGTCTTTGAAGTCCGCGACGCTGCCATCGAGATACAGCACATTGGCAGCCTTGCGATGCAGCGTCCCATGACCGGTGAATGTATCCCCCACGCTCGCAGGATCACCGTTGGGCGTATTCGGCAAAGTGTCCAGCATGAACACGGTGTGCGGTTTGCGATCAAAGTCCGACGCGCGCACGTGTCGCCCGACCGCATCCGGAAACCCCGGCGTAATCCCCGAACCGTCACTGCCGCCCGTTCCGTCGAGTACGCGATTCATCGCATAGTGGAACTGATTCTTCCCCGACTCACTCGTGTTCAAATGACTGATGTTCTTCGAAGGACAAATCCACACGTGCGCCTCGGGCAATTCGCGAATGTCTATCCCCGCGCCTTCAATGTCTTTGTATTTGCGCATCTCCAGATACGGCGGAAGCAGATTGTACCAGGCCTTCTTATCGTTGATCGCTTCGACGGTAGGGATCGCCGATCCTTCCGTGGGAAGAAAATCCTTGTTGTCGCAGCGGTATTGGTACATCGCGATTCCCCATTGACGCAGGTTCGTCTTACAGAGAACCAACCGCGCCTGGTCCTTCGCCCGCCCAATCGAGGGCAGCAATATCGCAATGAGCAACGCGACGATCGCAACAACCACCAGCAGTTCAATCAGCGTAAATCCGCTGCGCACATATTGATTCGCTCTTGATCCGCGAAAGTAACGATGGCGACCGTTCCCTAAAACGGAATTCCCATTCACCATAAACATGCACGCACACTCCTTAAAGCAATGCGCACATCGTGCCATTCCATTAGCCGCGAAAGTGCAAGTGATTTTCAGAAAGGATGCGACCGCGCCCGTCGCGAAGGAGAAATTATACAAACGCGCTTATCGCTTGCCAGAAGTATTTAGGCGTACGGATCGACAACTCAAATCAAATACGTCATACAATGCTTGATCAATTGCCCCGTTTTTCACAGACATGCAAACAATGCAAGTCGCGCGCGAGTTAATTGCGGCAATTCGTGCGACTACACCATCAGCCAATCCCGCCAATTCCACGCCAGTGTCTTTGCCAATTTCACCTTTGCGATCAGTGATCGCAATGTCGCGTGTTCCGCCGCCCAACTCCTCAGGCAATCCGAGGATCGCGTCACGGGCCAGTTCATGCAATTCAGCCGGCTCGACGCTCGGTAGATACCAGACCGTGATAGCGGCATAATCGCCTTGATTCGCATAACCCACCAAGGTGGCGCGACGTCGCTCCAAGTCGATGCCAATACGGTTGAACCCCTTGGGGGGATTGAACTCAATGGGGAGGGGGTGAAGCGAAACCGCAGCCCCAAGCGGGTTCTTCCGCCGCTCTTCCGTCAACCGATACGCCAACCCCGTCGTTACCACTAGCAACCCGATCGCCATCAGTAACGCACGCCTTGGCTTGGCCTCCTTCAGAGTGGAATGCACCGTAATGAGCATGGCGCGATGCTAGGCTGCGAGGAGGCAGCAAACAAGCGTAGGATCACGCAGCAGTAACGGCCACATTAGTCCCTTTGGATAGCGTTGACGGCGGCACGCGCCTTGCATAGATTCTTAAAGTTCGGCAGCGAGCTAAACCGCGCGGATAGGATCTCTAGAGAACCTGCCGAAAGTCGCGGGGTTCGACCCTAAGTGCGGGCCGCCGTAGGGGCGGATCGCTTGTAAGCTTCGATGATTAAATTACTTATCTCCGTATCCGTGCCGCACGACCTGAATGTCGCACGCGTCGGGGTGCGTCTTCGCTCACTGAAAGTCAAAGACGCCTCGCTTTGGGAGGATTGAGCCGTGCAAGCAATTATCACAGGCCGCCATGTCGAAATGACGGACGAAGTTCGTGCTCAAGTCAACGAAAAAGTCCAGAAGTTAACCCGCTTCTACGACCGTATCCACGAAATCGAAGCCATCTTCGACCACGAGTCCGACCAGTTCACCTGCGAACTGATCGTGCGTGTGGATCATAAGAACACGTTCGTAGCCAAGGAGCTGGGTCCCGATGCCTTCTCGCTGGTTGATCTATGCGTGGACAAAGTCGAGCGCCAGATCAAAAAGCACAAGGAAAAGAGCAGAAGTAAAAAGGGCGGCGTCTCCGCGGATGGAACAACGCACTAAGAGCGTGTAACAATACTCCCTCTCCCTCTTAGACGGAGAGCGACCGATTAGGGAGCACGACGGGGTTGGGGTGAGGGTCTCTTTGGCAACGATACCCAGAGGCTCTAAGTCGACGCGCCCCAGTTCTTAATGGTCGAAAGCGTGCGAAGTGCCCATCTCGTGGGTCAACAGGCAATCACCGGGTGAGTGCGGACTATGGCATCAGGGTTTAGACTTTCCGACGTAATCCAAAAAACAGCGGTCATCCCCGAATTGGCTTCCACCGAACGCAACGGCGTCATTCGCGAGATGATTCAGGCGATGGCCAACTCCGGCGCTATCACGCAGGAGCATGTCGAAACGCTCAGTCGCTCTGCCATCGCCAGAGAGAATCAGGGTAGCACAGGTTTCGGCAAGGGCGTAGCCGTCCCGCACGTGAAGCACGAGAGCTTGCCGAAGCTGTTTGCAACGGTGGCCCGATCCAGTGCGGGCGTCGACTTCGCCGCTCTAGATCGCGCCCCCGTGTATACAGTGTTCATGTTGCTCAGCCCAACCAACGCTCCCGAGCAGCACTTAGCCGCCATGGAGCGAATCTTTCGCTATTTGCAGCGCGACAATTTTCGAAAGTTCCTTCGTCAGGCGGACTCCGCCGAAGCCATACTTGATCTCATCAAGGAGGCCGACGACCAGCAAGATGGGTGATCGCCTCTCGACGAACCATGCGAACCGGCCAATGCTCAAACTTGAATCAGAAAAGGCTTGCCATCCTTGTCCAACACCGAAAACCATGCCGTCCGTGATGTCTCCGTTCCGAACAGGGAAGGGTTGCACGCGCGCCCGGTTATGCGTTTTGTCGAGGTGGCAAGCCGGTTTCAGGCATCTGTGTCGGTGACCAACATCACCCGCAACCAGGAAACCGTAGACGGAAAAAGTCCGATGCAGATGATGTTGCTGGAAGCCACGCAGAACAATGTTCTGCGAATCGAAGCCAAAGGGGCGGATGCAGAAGCATTGGTTGAGGCATTATCGGCCCTCGTTGCCTCCGGCTTCGATCCGGAGAAAGTCAAAAATCCGTGAACGGCGGCCGGTCGCGAATACCGGACGCAAGGCACGGGAAGGAAGCGAGAAAATGGGGCGTGAGTGTGTCGAGACGCAGCAGGCAAAGAATGGATGCGTCGAGTCCCCCCGCGCCACGTTAGACGCAGGGTGGCATGGTCAAGCCGCAGCTTGGCCATGGCAAATGGCCATAGCGAATGCAGGATCGTTGTTCTGGAATCTGAGTATCAATCATGGAAATCCTTCGCGGAACCGCAGTCGCCCCGGGAATCGCCATTGGCGAAGCGGTCATTCTTGACGCAGAGGATTACCGCATCCCTTATCGCACAGTCCCCTCGACCGAGATTCCCAACGAGTTGGCCAAACTCGACGAAGCCTTCAAAACTTCCGTCGCCGAACTGCACGAACAAACCTCCTCTTTGGGCAACCAGTTAGGCAAGGACGCCGCCAATGTCTTCGAGTGGCACATCGGTGTCCTCAATGATGAACGTCTCCGCAAAAGCATCGAACAACTTATCAGTGAAAAATCAGCCGCAGCCGCTTACGCCACCAGCAGTATCATGCGCAACTACCAGCGCCGCTTCATGCAGATGAGCGATCCGCTGCTGGTCGAGCGCATTCGCGACGTTCAGGATATCGAGCGACGTCTGCTTCGGCACATTCTTGGCGATACGCGCGAAGACCTCGCGCACTTGACCAAATCGGTCATCGTCGTCGCGCACGACCTCACACCGACGCAAACAGCCCAGCTCGCGGGCACCAAAGTCCTCGGCGTCGCATTGGATGTGGGTGCTGCGACGTCACACACCGCCATTCTCCTTCGCTCATGGGGTCGCCCCGGCGTCATCGGACTCAAGGACGTGACCACGCGCATCAGCGGCGGCGATACGCTCATCATCGACGGTTCGAACCAGCTGATTATCGCCAATCCCACTGACATCACACTGGAAGAATATCGCGTCCGGCAGGAGGCCTTCGAACGCCTCTCGCACGAGCTGGATGAACTAAGAACTCTCCCCGCGATCACTCGCGACGGCGAGCGCATTAACCTCAACAGTAACATTGAGTTTCCGCAGGAGGCCGCCAGCGGCATCGAAAAGGGTGCTGACGGTGTTGGCCTGTACCGCACCGAGTTTCTCTACCTTCGTCCGCAAGGCGCCCCGTCAGAAGACGAACAATTCGAAGCCTACAAGGAAGCGATCGTCGGTGCGCAGGGCGCTCCGGTGACCATCCGCACCTTCGACCTGGGTGCCGACAAATACACCCAACAGCGAAACTACGAACAGGAGCGAAACCCGATGCTGGGGCTTCGGTCGATCCGTTTCAGCCTCCAGCACCTTGACGTTTTCAAGGTTCAGCTCCGCGCAATTTTGCGGTCATCCGTCTTTGGAAACGTTCGCGTCATGTTCCCGCTGATCTCCAGCCTGATGGAGTTTCGCCAGGCCAAAATGGCCCTGCACGACGCGATGGAAGACCTTGAGGATTCAGGAGTTCCGTTCAAACGGGATATTCCGGTCGGCATGATGCTCGAAACCCCCGCCGCAGCCATTCAGATCCGTGAATTCTGTCGCGAGGTCAATTTCGTCAGCATCGGAACCAACGATCTGGTTCAATATCTACTCGCCGTTGACCGAGGAAATGAGCGGGTCAGCATCTTCTACAACCCCTCACACCCCTCGGTGTTGAGGGTACTAAAAGACGTCGTCCGGGCATGTACATCGGCTTCCATAGACTGTAGCCTATGTGGTGAAATGGCGGGGCAGCCGCTCTACACGATGTTCTTGCTCGGCATAGGGTTGCGGAACCTGTCCATGGCTCCGGGAAATATCCCGGAAGTGAAAAAATTGATTCGGTTGATACGGTTGCCACAGGCACAACGGGTCGCTCGACGCGCGCTTAGCTTTGAAACAGAACGTCAGGTAACGAACTATCTGCGCGACCAGACGAAGAAGCTTCTTCCCGAGGATCCGTTTTAGTGTTCCGTCAGTCGCGTATCGATGGGTGGCATGGTCAAGCCGCAGCTTGGCCATGGCGAACGCAATAACGCCTTCAATACCCCGTCGATGTCACGCTGATCACCACACCGTGCCCAAGTGGCTTGCCTGAGCAATGCTCGGGCGTGTGATTCGCCAGGAACTCTTGGCCTTTGGTTGCGTGGTCAGGCTCATCTTGATCGCGAACCGAGGGCTTCTTCCGGGGTAACCCTTCGCACGATCGCATCAACCGATTTGTGACCATACCGCGCCGCGTCCATGATGGGCCGCGATGCTGCGGTTGAAATCGGCGACAGCAAGAGTCAGAAAGTTCGGCGCATGTCATACGAGACGGAACCCGCGGTCGACGTGGCGACCCTGGACAAACCGCAACCACCAGCGGCTCGCTTCCGCCACCTGTTTTGCTATCGCATCGACGGCGACCTTCGCTACATCTCGCATCACGACACCGTCCGCATGTTCCAGCGCGCCATCGCCCGCGCGGATTTACCAGTGAAATTTTCCGAAGGCTTCAACCCGCATTCGCGCATTCAGTTTCCGCTGCCGCGCCCCGTGGGCATCGCCTCAGACGCGGAATACGTCTTGATCGACTACGCCGAACAGATTGACCCCCAGCGCGCCATGGAAGCCTTGGCCGCCAAGATGCCGGCCGACATAACACTACTGAGCGCGCGCGAAGTTGTTCTGGGCGAGAAGTTCCTCCCGAATTTCGTCAGATATCAACTTCAACTTAGTTTGTCCGAAGGGACTCCTACTACCGTTGATGCAGTTCTTTCTCCCTCGCCCCTTTGGACGGAGTGCGACCAAAGCGGGAGCACGACGGGTCGGGGTGAGGGGCTCTCGAATGAGGAGCCTGTTAGCAGGAACGACCTCCTCGCCCGCATCGCCCATTGCAACACCGCCGACTCGCTTCCCGCCACACGAGTCGACAACAAACACAAAACAAAAAAAACCATCGACGTGCGACCTTATCTGACTAACGTCAGCCTCAAAGACAACGCCGTCGAGTTTACGTTAAGAGTGACAACAACAGGCACTGCCAGACCCGCGGAGATTGCGGAGCTTCTGGGAATTAGCGCGGTTTCGATCAATCATCGAATCCGCAGGATGGAGATTCAATGGCTCTAAACACCGATGGGGCAAAGGACGCCCCTGCGAGCAAAGATAAAACAAAAGCAAAAAAGACAACGGCGCGAACGCCCAAGAAAACCACGCGCACCACAACAAAAGCAGTAAAGGAAACAGCCGCGCAAACGGAAGTCGCTGCGCCTGCCTCACGCAAGAAAACAACCGAAGCAGATCGACCCGTGAAGGTTCCGCGCGCCCGTCGCACGCGCCGCAACCCCAAAGCCGCAGTCACAGAACCAGTCGTCGCGGATGTTTCCACCACCGCAGCGCCAATCGTCGAATCTGAACCAGTCGTCGTCTGGCCCATGAACGAAAATGACGAAATGGAAGACGCTCGCGCCATGGTCGCGCACATGACCAACATCATCGTCGACGCGCCGATGGATCGCACTTCCCGCTTCGACTTCGACCGCGAAGCGCCCAACGATCGCACCGATCACGATTTCGAATTCCCGATCCGCGGCGAACCCGACGACAACGGTCAGGACGTAGCCCTCGAAGACGCCCCCGCCGAATTCGTGGATGACGAGCCAACCGACGAACCCGCCGCGCCGTCCACCACCGATCGCCGACCGCCGGACAGGGACGATCGACGCGATCGCCGCGGCCCGCGCCGTCGTGGTCGTCGAGGTCGAGGCCGCGATGCCGCCAAGAAAGAACCGACTCCGGTCGAAGAACCCGTCGACGAGGACGAAAGCGACGTCCCCACGCTGACCGAAATCTCCCGCTTCGTCACCACCAGCGCCCCCGGTCGCGGCGGTCAATCCATCCGCGAGATGGTCATCAACGTCTCCGGCACCGACGAATGTCGCATCGCCGTACTTCAAGACAACCGTCTCGAAGAACTCTTCATCGAGCGCCGCTCCACCGAATCCCACGTCGGCAACATCTACAAAGGCCGCGTCGTCAACGTCGAGCCCAGCATCCAGGCCGCCTTCATCGACTTCGGCCTCCCCAAGCACGGCTTCCTGCACATCTCCGACGTGCAGCCGCAGTACTTCCCCGACAGCAAAGGCCAACCCGAAGAGGTCGGCCGCAAAACCCCGCGACACCACCGCCCACCCATTCAACGTTGCTTCCGTCGCGGCCAGGAGGTCATGGTCCAGATCATTAAGGAAGGCGTCGGCACCAAAGGCCCCACGCTCACGACCTACCTCTCCATTCCCGGCCGCTTCCTCGTCATGATGCCCGGCATGAGTCGTTCCGGCGTCTCGCGCAAAATCGAAGACGAAGACGCCCGCCGCCAGATGCGCGTCATCATGGACGAGCTCAAACTCCCGCAGAGCATGGGCTTCATCCTTCGCACCGCCGGCATGGGCCGCACCAAGCGCGAGCTCCAGCGCGACCTCAACTATCTCATGCGCCTCTGGAAAACAGTCGTCGATCGCGTCAAGACCAACCCCTCCCCAGCCGAGCTCTATCGCGAATCCGACCTCGTCACGCGCACCATCCGCGATGTCTACTCCGCCGATTTCACGCGTCTCGTCATCGACGACGCCAAAACGGCGCAGAAAGCATTGGAGTTTCTGCAGATCGCCATGCCTCGCGCCAAAACCGTCGTCGAGCTATACCTCGAGCGCGAGCCGATCTTCCACCGCTTCGGCATCGAAGACGAAATCGACCGCATCAACCAGCGTCACGTCCCGCTGAAGTCCGGCGGCTCGCTCGTCATCGACAGCACCGAAGCCCTCGTCGCCATCGACGTAAACAGTGGCAAGTTCCGCTCACCCGAAGACGCCGAGGAAACAGCCTACAAACTCAACCTCGAAGCCGCAGAGGAAATCGCCCGCCAACTCCGCCTTCGCGATCTCGGCGGCCTCATCATCTGCGACTTCATCGATATGCGGCAGGATCGCCACAAGCGTAACGTCGAACGCGCCCTCCGCGACGCACTCAAGAAACACAAGGAGCGCGCCCGCATCCTCCGCATGAGCGCCTTCGGCCTCATCGAAATGACCCGCCAGCGCCAAGGCCCATCCATCAAGCGCAACATCTACTTCGATTGCCCGCATTGCAAAGGTGCAGGCCAGGTGAAAATGCCAGAGTCTGTCATCTTGGACGTGATGCGCCTCATCCAACTCGCCACGCATCAGCAACAAGTGCAAAAGGTGACCGCCGCCGTCGCCAGCACCGTCGCGTTCCAGTTGCTCAACACCAAGCGCGCCGCCCTTGCGGAGATCGAAACCCAAACCGGCAAGACCATCATCGTCCGCAGCGACCCGGGCTTCACCAGCGATCAGGTCGAAATCACCTGCACCGACGCCCGCGCGCAAATCGTCACCATCCCCGGCCTCAAAGCGTCCGACCTCTCCTTCGAACGCCGCCCCCGCGGCTGGGGCAAAAACAGAGAGGTCGTCGAATCGGCAGACACGAACGGCGAATTCGAGGTGTAAGAATCTGACGCCAACGGCGATTTCGAAATGTCGCCAGCATCGTATTCATCAGAGCCGCGAGCGCAAGCGACCGGTTCTGCCAATCCTCGTTTGAACATGCCGATTCATTGTCAATCAATCGGCCCATTCGGGAGGTGTCTGCGATGTAGAGACACAGCCCCCATTCGCACTGAAAGTGCGTTGGTAGCCCAGCCCAGGGCAACGCCCTGGGTCGCCTCGCACAACGGTTCTCGCTCTGAAAGAGCGAGAGCGCAAGTTCGGCGTAACACGATGGGGCAAGACCGAAACGAATCAATCCATTGGAAGACTCGATTTGGCATCATATTCACGTCTTGATTCGCGATTCGCGGAATGTGCCTTATACGAATCCCAGTATTCATTCGCTGGTTGCCAAGTCATGTCACGTAGTGACAGCGCGAGAATAGCCCAGTCTTTCAAGGCTGGGTAATGCGTTGATAGGCGAGCCGAAGTGCCAAAGGCACGACAGATCGATTAATAAGAGCGCCGTTCCCTAATGGAGTGCGTATTACTCTCCCACGGTGCTTATGCTCGCACGCCCAATGCCCCCAACGGGGGCACAGGTGTGTAGCCAGTGGTGCAGCGCAGCGAAACCCCTGGACATCAATCCCCCAAAAACGCCAAGCCCCAATCGGGGCGAAGGATCTCGGGTGCGGTATCCATATCCTGTACTCAACGAGTTTGTTTCAACTGTTTGCGCGTATGCGTCATCTGTCCCGTTAGGGACAGGCCGAAAATAGCCCAGCATTTCAATGCTGGGTAAGCATACGGCGCAACAAGTTTGAGTGCCGTAGGCACGATTGAACGGCGGCGATAAGAGCGCAGATATCTAATTGGATTGCGCAGGAAAGTCCTGCTACTAACGTCGACTTTTGGGCGTAAGAATCCGAACTCGTTGCGTAGGTAAAGGATCCATCAAGGCGGCGAATCCGCCTGCACGAACAGCGCTTTCGGTGTTTAGCCAGCAGCGTATTCATCAGAGCCCTTTGCGCAGGCAAAGGTCCCATTAGAGCCGCGAGCGCAAGCGACCGGTTCAACAGGACGAGATTCGCGAAATCCACCATCAAAGCAAGCAACCTAGTTCCCTCCCCCTCTTAGGGGGAGGGCAGGGTGGGGGTCTCTCGCCAGCGTTAACCTCGCCGCTCCTGTGCCCCCAACGGGGGCAAAGGCATGTAGCCAGGGGTGGAGCGCAGCGAAACCCCTGGACATCAATCCCCCAAAAACGCCAAGCCCCAATCGGGGCGCAGTAAATTCCAACCTGCATCGCAGAACAAACCGCCGACAACCATCGTATAGTTTCCTGTACACGCGTCACAATTCGTCGCATAGTAGAAAGCAGATTCCACGCGGACGCCTGCGTCCTGATCATTGGAGCGAAGCCATGTCGCCAATTATGCTGATGATGAGTTTTGCATTCCAAAGTTCTATTGTTCCTTTCCTGACCATCTCCCCACAACTTGACCCTGAATCTTGCGACACCCCCAAATGGATCGCGGGCCTCTTTGGTTTCCCCGGTCCATCAGGAGGTGCGTTTTCGTTGGCCGTCTATGACGAGGGAGCGGGCCCGATGCTCTTCGTGAGTGGCGGTCTCACAGCTTCTGGGCTGCCTGCCCCGGGAATCGCAAGATGGGATGGGCGAATTTGGTCGAACGTCGGCGGAGGAATGTCTAACAATTCACCCCTCACGACATACTCATTTCCTGTCAATGCCCTGACTGTATTTGATGATGGAACCGGTGCGGCGCTCTATGCGGGCGGCAATTTCGACATAGCTGGAGATTTTCCAGCAAACAACATCGCCCGCTGGGATGGCCAAAACTGGACGCCTCTTGGGTTGGGTGTAAACGGGGCAATCTCTTCGATGACCACATTCGATGGATCGCTCGTCGTAGGCGGCACCTTTTCCATGGCAGGAGCTGCGATGGCAAATCGCGTAGCCAAATGGGACGGGCAGACTTGGTCGAACCTCGGCGAAGGTCTTACCAGCGGTACCCTCACAGCACTGATCTCGACTTCAAATTCGGAAGGCGACTTCCTGTTTGCGGCACGTCGTTTCGCAACCACTCAGACAGGTTCTGTTGACCGATGGGATGGTATCACATGGTCACCCTTGGGTTCGGGAATGGAAGGCTACGTTCTCGCGCTGGCCTGGTTTGACGACGGCACGGGTCCGGCACTATTTGCGGCGGGCACGTTCACGCTTGCGGACGAAGTTCCTTGCGAACGAGTCGCCAAGTGGAATGGAAAAACGTGGGAACCGCTCGCAAGCGGAATCAATAATATTGTCTATTCACTCAACGTTTTCGATGACGGTCAAGGATCAAGGCTATTAGCGAGCGGGCAGTTTAATCACGCGGGCGGAATCGATGTGCAGGGCGCTGCGACATGGGATGGGCATGCTTGGTCGCCGGAACCAGTGATCGACGGTTATCCCATAGTGAGGCAAGTAGGGAGCTACAACGATGGCCAATCGGATTCTCAATACGCTGTCGGCCAGTTTCACTATTTTGAAGACTTCGGTGGTAACGGAAACGCCCTCAGTATTCTCAGTTGGAATGGCTTTGAGTGGCAAACGGTCGGGCTAGGGCTGAGGTCCGAGGAATTCGTCGATTTGTATCAAGTCATTACGGGTCTCAAGGCGTTTGATGACGGCTCAGGAACGGCGCTTTTTACCACGCGATTCGAAAATGCCTCGCAAGCGATCATTGCAAAATCGAACGGTCGCTCATGGGAGCCGGCAAATGAAGGAATCACTTGGAATTCCAATTCCTATAACCGCAAGTCTGTTTTCGCTGAATTTGATGATGGAACAGGAAGCGCCCTTTATTTGGGCGGAGATATCTCCGTAACAGGTGATCGACCCGGTTCGCATATCGCGAAATGGAACGGTGAGTACTGGGAATCCGTCGGTGGTGGTACCGACGGTCCCGTGGCCGCAATGATTGTGTTTGACGACGGAGGTGGTCCCGCACTCATTGTTGCTGGTGGGTTCCAACAGGCGGGTGACATACACGCGAACGGTATTGCAAAGTGGGATGGTCAAACCTGGCACGCATCTTATGAAGGATTGCCGCTCGGTTATTTATACACCTTGGCCGTCTTTGATGATGGGACCGGGTCCAAAATCTATGCAGGCGGAGTTTGGGGCCAGCAGGTATATGTTTATCGCTGGAGCGGAGAACACTGGGAACCTTTTGGTACATGGGGTTCGGAACTGGGCTTGGGGCCTGTTCGTTCGCTTGCAGCATACGATGACGGCAGCGGACCGAAGCTGTTCGCCGCAGGTGAACCGCATCAGTCGGGCCAGAGTGGTTGGACTTCACGAGTGCTTCAATGGTCCGATGGACAATGGTCCGCACTGCCCGGCACTTTCACTAGGGGCAGTGATTTCTTAGGCCCGACAGTGCTTACATTGGAAGTCCTCAATGACGGCAGCGGCTCCGCGCTCTATGCCATGGGCCCTGTCAGCAGAATGGGCGGCTTCACGACGGGAGACCTCAATGTGAACGGCATCGTTCGTTGGAACGGATCGCAATGGAGCACTCTAGATGGCGGCCTGCGGCATCGTAATTCTGGTACAGCCCCAATGGTTTATGGAGCCGCCACATTCGACGATGGAACCGGGAATGCCCTTTTCTTCGGCGGCACTTTCAAGACCGCTGACGGCTGGCCCTCTGTAGGACTTGCCAAGTGGGGCTGCGATGTCCGCCAACCAATCCACGGCGACCTTGACTTTGACGGCCATGTCGCACTCGACGACTTGGCTGTACTGACCAATTGTTTCAACGGTCCGAACCCGACAAATAACGATTGCGCCGAGTTCGATCCGCACCCCGACTTTGATATGGACTTGCAGGACTTCGCCGTACTCCAGCGCAATTTCTCAGAATAAGACTTGCGAGAGCCATGTAGGTCGGGTCCGCAGACCCGACGCATCCTGTTCTTGTGTACGTCGATCTGTTACTTCCCCGCCCGCTCCCTCCCCTGAAACACCCCAGCGATCACCGGTGTTGTTATCGCACAGGCGCAGCCATGTAGGTCGGGTCCGCAGACCCGACACATCCGCTTCTTGCACATATCGAGCTGTTACTAACCGTCCGCTCACCCATCTTTGAAGATCCCAGCGATCACCGATGTTGTTATCACATATGCGAAGATAATTCACCGATCGCACCCAACGGGATGTCGGGTGGGTTCTCTGAACCCACCTGCTTGAATCGTCTACTGGATTCGATCGTAAGAGGCACCACCATGCGCCAACCGCCGCTTCATCGAACCTCACTATCTCCCGCCCACAACATCGCCTCCGAAATTCTGCGCGAAAAAAGAATTCTCATTTCAAATTCCTCGCTTCCAACCTCCCAGCCGCGAATTTCGCTTGCGCCGCGCAAGAAGGCAGAAACAAAAACCCGCGTTTTCAGCGAAAGAACAAGCTCTCTTCAACGCCGCGCAACGCCAACTCTTCGACGTGATCTCCATCCGGTCACTTATTCTTGGTGTCTTTGTGCCTTTGTGGTTATGTACTTCCAATTATCAATCGCCAACACTCCGACTTTAGGCGTTTTGGTTTTAGGCTTTAGGTTTTCAATGGCTCTTCGTAATTCGTCATTAGTAATTCGTAATTCTGAAAAGTGCCACACCGTGTCACTACTTAACGAAATTTTTCACGCGTAGCCATTTAGCCATTTGCATGCACCGCTTTACAAAATCCGGCCCAGCCAAACAAAAATGGCGAGGTTCAATCCCCGCCATGAAGAGTCGCTAATCTGGGCCGGAAAAGATGCAGGGTGGGTTCGCAAAACCCACCCCCAAAAAGTGTTTGGACGTTTAGACTTTTCGACGTTTGGACGTTTAGTTTACGCCCCAACCGTCGCCAGCTTGCTGTTGACGTAATTAACCACGGCATTCACCGTGAACAAGTTCGAAAGGTTCGCCACCAGCGGCTGCTGCTCGAGCTGCGAAAAATCAGTATGCGGCATCGCGCTCTTGATCTTCGCCATACCCGCTTCGGTGATGCGGTCGCCCTCACGATAGGCCGCGTTGCTCAGCACATCGTCGGGGAACAACTCGCCCTTGGGGATCTTGAACCCAAAGGCCTTTTCCAGGCGGAACACAATGTCGAGTATGTCGATGCTCTCCGCTCCCAGGTCGCCAAACAGCGTAGCCTCCGGCGTCACTTCGTCGTCGTCGACGCCCAGCGCGTCGGTCAGCACCGCCCGAACCTTCTCAAACACTTCGTCTCGGCTTGTTGCCATATCCGCCAACTACCTCCGTCATCAATCAAACAATTCGACCGCTTGGCCGAATCAAAGCAAATCGCTCACGGGCCGCCGAAATCATTCGAGCGTCCTGCTCCCGGCTCCCGGTTCCCTTCTCGAAAAGGCAAAAATGCCTTAACCCGAATTTCGCCCGGACCACTTCCTGCTGGCCGCAAAACCCGACGCCGTCGAACTCGCTCTCAGCCAGTTCCAGTCGACGACAGTTTACTTCAATCCGCAGCAGATTGCCCGGTTTCACAAAGCTCTTATATGTTACGTTTCTCGCCTCGCGGAGCAAGATCACGCTGTTCGCAAAGTCCTGTGCATCCCGCACAAGCCACGCAGCTGATTCAGCCAGCGCCTCCAGCATCAGCACACCGGGCAACACCGGAAACGTAGGAAAATGGTCCGCCAGATATTCCTCGGAAAGCGAGACAGCCTTGACCGCGATAATCCGCTGCCCACGTTCCAACTCGACGATGCTGTCAACCAATCCGAATTTCATTGCCGCCAGTGCCGTGATCAACCTCGGATCGGTTCAACATGCGAGCGTCGATGTTGTTCTATTACCAGTCGAAGTGGCTCGACAAGCCGCCGCGAAGCTGCTTCTTTCGCTTCTTCGCCTGATGTTGCTTCTGGGCTTCCGCCATCGCAATGTCATCGTGGCTTGGACCAGACGCAGTCGGTGCAGCCACTTGCTTGATGGACAACGAAATTCGCCGGTTTTCCCTGTCGACGCCGAGCACGCGGGCTTCGATTTCCTGTCCCTCGCTGACGACGTCGGCGCAGGTTCTTACCCGCTTGTCCGACATTTCGGAAATGTGCACCATGCCCTCAACGCCGGGGACCAGTTCGACGAACGCGCCGAAATCAGCGAGTCGCGTGACCTTGCCCCTCACCAGCGATTGCGGCGTGAAGCTGTCGAGCACATTCGCCCACGGATCCTGCTGTGCCTGTTTCATGCTGAGCGCGATGCGCCGCTTGTCAGCCTCGACGCGGATAATCACCGCGTCCACCAAGTCGCCGGGCTTCACCGCATCCGACGCAGCCCGCACGCGCGACCAGCCCATCTCGCTGATCGGAATCAAACCCTCGATGCCCGATTCCAATTCCGCAAACGCGCCGAAATCGGCGATTCGCGTGACGCGCACTTTCATCGGTTGACCAACAGTGAATCGATTTTCGACACCGGTCCACGGATCGGGTTGTGCCTGCTTAAGACCAAGCGAAATGCGATCGCGCTTGCGATCGACTTTGAGCACGAGCACTTCGACTTCCTGCCCGGGAGACAGAACGTCGGACACTTTCTCGACGGGCCTCCAGCTGACATCGCGAATATGAATCAAGCCATCCACGCCGCCGAGATTCACGAACGCGCCAAACTCAGTAATGTTTCCAACGATACCTTTTCGTGTTTGGCCCGCTTCGAGCTCAGCCAGCAATTTGTCTTTGTTTTCCGCAAGCTCGCGCTCCATGATCTTGCGGCGGCTGATGAGCACGTTCTTGCTCTTGCGATCAAGTTCGATCACTTCGGCCTTGATGTTCTGGCCGAGCAATACGGAGATATCTTTCATCGGCACCGCGTCAGCCAGCGAACCCGGCATGAACGCGCGGATGCCCTTGAGATCAACTTCGAGACCGCCCTTGATCAAACCGGTGACGCGACCTTCGACGATTGTTCCCACCGCGATGTTCGTCCATGTCGCGCGGATGGCTGCACCCTTGCGATTGACCTTGAGCATGCCGGACTCGGAATCGAGCCCTTCGACTACGACATCCACGCGGCGGCCGATCTCGATCGGTTCCTTCTTGCCGAATTGCGTACGCGGCATCACGCCCTGCGATTTCGCGCCGAACTCGAGGAAGATGTCATCATCGGTTATCCCGACAACCGTGCCGATCATCTCCGCGCCTTCGGTGGCTGAATCACTGGGCACTGCACCACCGGAAAGTTCCGCAAGGTCGCCAGCATCCATCTGAGCCATCGCGGCAGCCACTTCGCGATCGATTTCATCCATCATCGAATGCGAACTCTTGGTGCCGGAGGCGGGTGTAGACGGCGAGCCGGGATGAAGCGAAGAACTTTCACCCGCAGATTCGTGAATATTCGTCATAGTCAAACCTTACTCGATACAATTGATTGGATGGATGAGAATAGCTAGGCCATCGGTGTCGTGTCATGCAGCTCGGGCAACAACCCGTGCGGATACAGAAACCGCTTCGTCCGCGCCAAGTTTCAGGATTCGATTTCGACCACTCGGCTGATGAGTCTGCGGTAAGGGACATAAGTAGCCTGCCCCCCCCGTCAAGTCAAGCGAGCGCAACCCGCGTTAATAGTAGTGAATCAACGGATTTTAGCCTGTTTTCGACTTTTTCATCACAAAGTTTGCGCAATTGGATAAGGAATCAAGGGAAAGTAATCGTCGGGCAACTTTGATACCCAGGTAACAGGTTGTCCTTTGGTGGCATTCGCTCAAGAATAATGCCCCGACCACAAAAAGGGGCGAGCGGAATCATGGCGAGCCGCTGGGGGCCATCGTGGTGATGACCTTCGCGCGAATTCGGTTACCGCTCTGCTCTACGATTTCGAAGGACAATCCGTTGGCAGAGAGTGACTCAAGCTCGTTGGCCAGCGCATTCAGGTCATACGCCCAATAGAGTTGGGCGTTGACCGTGTTGTTCACGAACTCGCGCAACTTCACGCCCTCGGAGCCCTGCTGCACACCACGCAGCGCGAGCAACGCCGGAGTTACCTTCTTCGTAAAGTCAGAGCGCGAGCATCCATCAAACTGGACTTCATAAATCTGGTACGAGGTCAGTTTCTTCTTCCATGCTACTGCTACGTCGTTAAGAATCTCAGGCGCTTTCTCTTCAGCCAGTTTGGTAAAGCCGCCGTCGCCCGATGCGCCGGGTGACGTCGACATGAACGGCTTGATTGGCTTATAGGTATTCGACGCGAGCATCTGACCGGAATCAGCCTGGAACACGCGAACGGTCAGCGTGATGTCCCATTGATAGAGGTCGTGACCGTTCAAGCTCACCAGCCCGCCGCGACGCGCTTCTGCCTGGCCCATGACGAGCACGTCCGCTTTGAATCCTGCAGCCATGGCGGCTGCCCGGGCGGAATCGCCCTCGGTGGCAGCTAGGTCGAAGTCGCGCTTCTTCGTGCTGTCGATCGTCGTCTTGTCCATCAGCTGCACGTTGTTCTTGACGAAGAAGTTTTCGATTTTCGACTGCGTGACTCCGTTGATTTTCGGTGGGATGGGATCGTCGATGTCGTTGTCTTCGGTGATTACCACCACGCAGCGCGGGTTGCCCGCGTCCTCGCGGATGTGCTCGAACATGGCTGCCCAATCGACAATGAACTTGCCGACGGAAACGGTGACGAAAGCTTCGCAATAGGAGATCTGGCCGTCGTTCCACTCTCGTTGGACTTTGAAGTCGGTGATGTAACCGGCGGCTGTGGAGAGAATGCGGTCCTTCTTTACTTCAAAGTCTTGAACGCCGGTTTGTGCGTTGATGTACTCGCCGCAGGCTTGGGACACGGCATTGCGCTTTGCGTCTCTCTTGGCTTCATCCTGCGCCTTGAGGTCTGTGCCCGCTGCTTTGCCGGTGACTGTCAGGGATTTGCCCGAACCTTGTGCATGCGCGGTGGATGAGCCAAGCCCCATCGGGCACAGCAGCGAAACACACATGGTGAGAATCAACGGTGATGCAAAAGGGATTCGAAGAGACTTCATTATGATTCCTCGTATTGGAGCGTCGTCCTTTGTGGGCGACGTTGCGCCGGGGATAAGCCCTGACGCTATAGTTGACCGCTACACGCTCTAATAGTTAGACCAATTCAACCACCAGCTCCACCTCGACCGGCGAGTTACGCGGCAGCTCCGCAGCGCCCACAGCCGATCGCGCGTGCTTGCCCGCTTCCCCAAAAATCTTGCCGAGCAAGTCGCTGGCGCCGTTGGCCACCTTGGGTTGATCGGAAAACCCGGGACTGCTGTTGACGTAGACACAAACTCGGACCACGCGCGCGATGCGATCCACCCCGCCGGCCACCTGAGCGGCGGCTGCGAGTCCGTTCAGGGCTGCTTGGGCGGCGCATTCGATGGCCTGATCGACGCTGACGTTGCCCGGCACTTTCCCCGTGTGCGGGAGCGAGCCGTCGATGAACGGCAATTGGCCCGAGGTGAAAACATGCTGGCCGCTGCGCAATGCGGGCACATACATCCCGATCGGTGCAGCCACGTTGGGCAACGTGATGTTCAGCTCGCGTAGTTTGTCACTCGGTTTCATGCAGCTTCTCCGTCGATCGTTTTCGCTTTTTGTGCCCATTTGCTCCATTTGTCCCGCCGCGCAGAAAATCGGAATCAACGCCGAGGTCGTCAATGGATGTTTCGCGAATGTTGTCCAATTCTTCGAAGCGATCTTCATCATCACCTATTTCAAGCTCGTGCGATTCTTCCGTCGCGACAAACTTGGAGCGATCGAACTCGTGGTACTCCGGTCGATCTGCTTCGGCTGCACCGAGGGCAGCCACTTCTTCTTCCGTGAGGCGGCGAAGCTGAATGGTCGCGAAAGATCGATCTTGCTCCGCGCGTACTTTTCGCTGACGGATCAATTCGAGCAATGCGAGGAAGAGGCCGATCATTTCGGGGCGAGCGCGGCCGCGGAAAATCTCTTCGAAGTTCTGCTGCCCGCCTGAGCGATCGAGTGAATCGAGAATGTCGGCTGCATGAAGTGCCAGGGGTGTGTCATCAACGCCGACCTGATGGAACGGCCCGGTCTTGCCCGTCTGTTCTAGCAGTTTGTTGAAAGCTTCGAACAGGTCCCAGATGTCGACATTGTCGAGTTCGATTTCGTTTTCGTCGCGCGGAGGCAGCACGGGCGTTCGGGACCATTGCATGGCGCGTTCGTCGGCAGCGTGTTCGAGTGCACGGGCGGCGTCTTTGATGTCTTTGTATTCGAGGAGTTGTCGCACGAGTTCCGCGCGGGGGTCGAGCATGATCGAGTCGGCTTCCTCCGGTGGCGGCTTCGGCAGCAGCATGCGCGACTTGATCTCGAGCAGAGTAGCTGCAAGCACGAGGAACTCACTGACAGCCTCCGGGTCGAGGTGTTGCAGGAGCGCGACGTATTCAATGTATTGCTCGGTGACCTTTGCGACGGGAATGTTGTAGATGTCCACCTCGTTGCGGCGGATGAGATAGAGCAGCAAGTCGAGCGGGCCGCTGTAGACGTCGAGTTGAACTTTGTAGTCTGGCACGTCAACACATCAGAGCCGGGAGCGCAAGCGACCGGTCAATCCCACCCCTCATCCAATCCTCTGCCCGAACGAAAACTCCACCATGTTTCCGTCGGGATCAGGCACGCCGCTGTAATACCCGACAATCGGGCCCGCGTCGATCGGCGGCCAAAGGCCCGTTATTCCGTCGGCTTCGCCCTTGCGGTAAGCGTTGTCGACCTCACTCCGCGAATCGACAGCCATGCCGATGTGCTGCCAGCGAGGCTGAATGTTCTTCTCGTAGGCCTCCTCGATCAGCACGATCACGAATTTGGGTGGGTCTTCTCCCCAACCGAGCCAGACGACGCGACTTCCATCGGTGCTGTTGCGATCGTGAACGACGCGCATGTTGCAGAATCGAAGGTAAAAGGCGATCGATGCATCGGCGTCGCGAACTTGCAGAGCGATGTGCGTGCATTTCATGGCATCAACCAACCGTGTTGCGTTCAGCAATGAACTGACGGCTCAAACTGATACGTTGCGATTGATGATACGGTTTCTGTCAAACGCGATGCAATGGCGCGGTCTTGAAAGCGAAGCGGCAATCTGACCGTGAATAAGAAGCGCGCGTTCTGAAAGGAAGCGTGGGTCTTAAGCAAGTATGTCGAGCAAGCGCTCTACGGTGCCGTCGATGCGCCCCGGTGTTTCGAACGTGCCTTCGTTGATTTCCGAACGAATGGATTGAACCCATGCGTTTCGAAAGCTGGATGGCGCGAGATTATCTTGCTCGGTTTGTTCCAATTTGCGCGCATCTGCAACGGGCTGCGGGCGCGGGTGGGGGTGTAATGTGGACTTCGCAAGACTGATCGCAGGAGTTGATTCTGCAATACCGGAGTAGTTCAAGCTGATCGAATAACTCATGACTGCACACCCCTTACTCTTGCCGGTGGACCTTGTAGTGCTGACCTAGTTTGCCGGTCTTTGATTCCCTTTTGCAAGCACATTTCGCGAGGCAAATTCTGCTCATTTTTGCGGGCAATTCGACTCGTTTCGAAGACGCGTTGTTGGTTACCCAGGTTGTTTCAGCACTTCAGTGTGTCGGGCGTCTTCGCGGGAGTTCCGATATTGCTTCAACGCTGTTTCTAGTATCGTCGCGGCGGTTTTTCGCGCTTGAACGAAACTACAAAGCTGACATGATTTCACAATTGCGACACACAATACCTAGCAAGGAGAATCGCTGTTTCCAACGAGATATTGCGGTTTATGTCGTTTTCGCGCGGCGGAAATTGCCGCGATTTCATAGAAGCGTAATTTAGTCGTAATCTCGATGGATCTCAGTTTTTCGCGAACGCGTTTCCCAATACTGAAAACGCGGTACGTATTTTTCTGCTGATTTGAAGGAAATTCCAGCCTAATTGTCTAGCGCCTGAAGCGTGACTTTGGTTTGGCGCTCCTTGCCGTCACGGATGTAGGTCACCGCGACTTCGTCACCGACCTGAAAGCGGGCCAATGCGTCGAGCAGATCTGATTGTTGCTGAATACGATCATTCGCAACTTGAACGATGATGTCGCCGAGTTGCGACGGCAAGCCATTCGCAATCGTCGTACCGCGAAGCCCCGCGCGACCGGCTGCACTCTGGGGCGAGACTTCCAGAAGCAGCACGCCCACGATGTTCATTCGTCTTGTGTACACGTCGGGCACGGTGGTTACGCCCAGGCCAGGTCGAGTCACGCGACCGAATCGTATGATCTCGAGCACAACCTGGTTGACCGTATCAATCGGCACCGCGAAGCCGATTCCCGCGCTCACGCCCGACGGGCTCGCAATCTGCGTGTTCACCCCAATGAGCCGACCCGCGCTGTCGAGCAACGGTCCACCGGAGTTTCCCGGGTTGATGGCTGCGTCCGTTTGAATCACGTCGGAGATCCGGCGATCGTTGACGGACGTGATTTGACGACCCAATGCGCTGACCACGCCGGTCGTCAGTGTTTGATCCAGGCCGAATGGGTTGCCAATGGCAATGACCTTTTGGCCCACCTGCAAGTTGTCGGATTGGCCGATGGGAAGCGGCGTGAGTTTGTCGCGTGGCGCATCCACTTTCAGGACCGCGATGTCCTTGTCGGGGGCGCGTCCCACAATCTTCGCAGGATAAGAGGTCTGATCGGCGAAGGTGACTTCAATGGCGTCGGCTCCGTAGACCACATGATAATTGGTGACGACGTGACCTTCGGTATCATACACGAATCCCGAACCTGACCCGCGCGGGATTTCGAAGACGTCGAGGCTCAGCATGTTCCGCCGGACGTTCAGGCTTGTGATTTGAACGACAGCCGGTGACGATTGGCGGAACACGTCGATCGTGGCCTTCTCGTCGCTGGCCAAATCGCCACGGGCAGCAACAGGCTGCGGCTTGTAATGCGGGTTGGTCAGGCTGCCTCCGGTGTTGGATTTCACTAGATTCCAGACGAGCAGGAAGACCAGCGCGCAAATGGCGACCAGCGAGAGTGAATTGATTCGATGCGGCTCTCCGTTCATCGATGGATAGCGTATTCCTGCGACGACCAAGCGGCAACGACGGCGTGTTTGTGAAGTTGTCGCAAAGTCCAACCGGGCAAGTGCGAGGACAAAGCCGACAGAGGGAATTGAACCCTCAACCCCGGCTTTACGAAAGCCGTGCTCTACCATTGAGCTATGTCGGCGCAAGCGAATTCGCAGGCGAAACCCAGATTCTGGACAGGCGGGCGGCGCTTGTCAAGAAATCGAGTTTTGACGCGAATCACTAAGAAAATCGGTCTCTGAGCGGCTGCGATTCGCTTGGCCATACCCCCCAACTTTTCAGATGCAACGGACTGCTAATCTCTCAACCCAATTGCGTTTGCGGGTCACGCAACTGGATCACGCACTGCTCACAGAGCAGTGGCACACGGGCACGCGACTTTCTAAGTGAAACGGACCCTTTGTTACTCTGCTGTTTGTGTGCCGCTTTTGGCGTCAAAAGGTACAATGTCAGCATGACTCAACCAGTGATCGCGCGACTTGGAAAGGGCGTTTACATCGCCGACACGGCCTACGTCGCCGGCGACGTTGAGCTCGGCGACAACGTGACGGTGATGCACCATGTCATGATTCGCGGGGACATCGCACCGATCCGCATCGGCGCTCGTACTAACATTCAGGATGGGACCGTTGTTCACACCCCGACCGGCGTGCCGCTGGACATTGCGGAAGACGTCGGCATTGGCCACCGTGCGATCGTTCACTGTCGCAGGGTTGGCCCGCGAACGCTGATCGGCATGGGTGCCATCGTTCTCGACAACGCGGAGATCGGAAGTCGCTGCCTGGTGGCGGCAGGGTGCGTGGTACCGCCGGGGATGAAAGTGCCTGACGGAAGCGTCATCATGGGTGTGCCCGGCAAGATCGTCCGAACCGTGACCGATGCCGATTTGAAGGCCATCGACCACGTGGTGGCGAGCTATCAGGAGCTGGGCAAAAAGCACGCAGCGGGCATTTTCCCGAATATGGCGCCCTGGCCGCCGAATCCACAAGGGAAGGGCCCTGTAAGTGGAGCTTGAACGATTGCAATGCATGTCAGCTTGAGTAGGAATCTGTCGATATCGTTCGATTTCCAAAGTGGTTATAATCGATGTTACGATTTCAACTTGCCGATGTCCTCGATTCTTTGCACATTGCGGTTCGATGAACGTGTAGAAGACTTCATCGGGCCGCGACATTAGTTTCTGAGTTAGTTAATGCGAAAGCACAATAGGGCGACAAACGTTCGGGCGAGATGATCGTCTATAGGGTGGCCGGGCCATCCGTTGAATTGCGAAAGTAGAATAGTAGAGCAACGAAGCAGGCGGACTACATGCCAGACCCAAGCCAATCAGGTTCCAAGTCGCCGTTGAAATCGTTCGGCGATTTTGAAATCCGCCGCGAGATCGGTCGCGGAGGCATGGGGACCGTCTACGAGGCGTGGCAAACATCACTGAAACGAACTGTCGCGCTAAAGATCATGGCGGGGCACATCGGGTCGTCGCCGTCCTCTGTACTTCGCTTTCAGCGCGAAGCGCAGGCAGCCGCGAAGCTGCAACATTCCAATATCATCCCCATTTTTGCTCAGGGCAACGAGGAGACGGTCTACTACTACGCGATGGAACTCGTCCAAGGCCGCAGCCTCAACTATGTAATCGCCGACCTGCGTGTGAAGGCGGGCATCAAGAGCTCGGAAGACGAGCCGGCGGAGACGATCGCCATCGATCGTCAGGGATCTGGCGCGGGTAGTGTTTCGAGTGGCGGCGGATCGCGCGCTCAAACGGCGCCACATTCGCCTTCCACCAGCGGGTCGAGCATCTTCTTCACCCATGCGACCAGCGATTATCGTACGCCGGAGTTCTTCCGCGCGGTTGCGCACCATATTGCTGCGGTGGCTGATGCCCTGGATTACGCACACAAAAAAGGCGTCATTCATCGCGACATCAAACCGCACAACTTGATACTGGGTGACGATGGTCGCGTTCGTGTTTCAGACTTTGGCCTCGCGCGAATTGCGGAGCAGCCGGGCGTGACGATGACCGGCGAGGTTATGGGTTCGCCGCTTTACATGTCGCCGGAGCAGATTGTTTCGGGTCCGGGTCACGTCGATCACCGCACAGATATCTATTCGCTCGGCGCTACGATGTACGAATGGTTGACGCTTCGCACACCTTATCCTGGCGAATCGCGAGATCGCGTGATCAGCCTGTTGCTGACGTCGGAGGCTGCGAGCCCGCATTCGCACAACCCGGCCATTCCTGTTGATCTCGAAACGATCTGCATGAAAGCCATCGAACGGGATTGCGCCCGTCGATACCAACATGCCTGCGAAGTGCGCGACGATCTTCAGCGATTCATCGAGGGTCGCCCGATTCAGGCCAAGCGCGCAAGCCTGGCTGTGCGGATTCGCAAGTTTGTGGGTCGCAATCCTCTTGCCTCGCTGGCGAGCGCAGCCGCGGTCATCGCGGTCGCGCTTACGGCTGCGCTGGTTAACACGAACCAGGTCGCACGTGAGCAAACGGTCGCGCGACAGGAAAAGGAAGAAACGGCCAAGCAGGCTGTCGCGGATACGGGTCGACTGTGGTCCATGCTGCAGATGGCCAGCGGCGTGCTGCCTCCGGAGATCGGCGGTCTCGTGCCGGTGGCAGAGAAGGTGAAGCCCGTTGTTCAGGAGTTGGTGGAGAGCGGTCAAAAGGCGGCGGCCAATGCGGCTGCGGCTCGCTCCAATACACCTGCCAGCCCCGCGGGTAACCCGTTCAACGCGCAGGGCATCGCGCTGCGGACTGCGAACGATCTGTATTCGTCGTTGCGTCCCCACAACGCGGCGTCCCCAGGCAATCCAACCACCGACCTGATGGCCAACCTCTTCGAGAGTGCGCTAAGCAATTGGCCGCAGAACATGCAGACGGCCTGCGCGTTGGTGGAGCAGGTATTGAGGGTTCGACAGGATGATTTCGATGCCCGTCATCTGCACGCGGCAGTGAGCGCGGGACAGCGGAAGTTCGACGACCTGAACACGGATGCGAATGAACTGATCCGCCTGCGAGCCACTGAATCTGTCGGATACCTCTGGCGTGGGATCGGGCGATTGATGTCGGACGACGCGGTGGGTGCGCTGGTCGATTTTGGCCGTGCCTCGGAAATGGATGAGTCGTCTCCCTGGCCGCGCATTCTGCGGGGTCTGAGTCTGGTCCAGCTTGGCAAGAATGAAGAGGCCATGTCGGACTTCAATCAGGTGCTTGTGGCGCATCCAAATCTGCCCGCTGCGTTACTTGGTCGAGCGACCGCCCATCATCGCATGGGCAACCTTGAAACCGCGCTGGCCGATCTGACGCACGTCATTGAAGTCGAGCCGAGCAATGCAGACGCATACGCCGCCCGTGCGGAGGTGCATAAGGCCTTGAACCACGTGAACGAATCGGTGGCTGATTACAGCAAAGCGATCGACATCATCGGCAACAACCCGGCGCTGTTGATCCCGCTTATGCTCGAGCAAAACCGTATGCGAAATGGATCGCCGCCGACGGATGTACAGGGCACGCAGACCGACGCGAACGCCAAGAAGGCGGAGCCGACTTCGTCCGGCAACTCCTCGGCTGCTCACCCGGTCATGCAGCGTCCCACGTGGAAGGGCGAGAGCACCCCGACCGTGTTTCGAACCGGTCCTCTTTCGCTGCTGTCCAATCTGCTAGCACTTTCACGATGGTTCCGATGAGCGCGACGCCGGGTTCTTCGTCACACCACTCGTCCGTCCACGGCATTGAAATCCTCAAGGGGCGATTGCCGGAATCGGAGTTTACGTTTTCATTCGGCCGCAGCTCCGGGCCCGGCGGGCAGAACGTGAACAAGGTGAACACGCGAGTCACTTTGTATCTTGACTTGCTCGGGTCGTCATCGCTTACTGAAATGGAAAAGCAACGGATCGCATCTAAGTTGGCCAATCGCATGTCAGAGGATGGCACTTTTCGTGTGGTTAGCAGCAAGTTTCGCACGCAGATCGCCAACCGGAAGGCGGCGGTTGAGCGTTGTTATGAATTGCTGGCGGATGCACTGCACGTGCACAAGGCCCGCACGCGCACCAAGCCGACGGCAGGCTCTAAGCGGCGGAGGCTGGAAGAAAAGCGTAGTCGCTCGCAAAAGAAATCACTGCGAAGCTCGCGCGCCGACCACGATTGACTTTTGATTTTCACCACAAAGGCACAAAGTCACCAAGGTGGAGGAAGATAGGGCTACGCTACAGCATCGTTTCGCAGGAATCTACCAAGCAAGTTGTCTAAGCGGGTTGAATGAAATCTGCGCGGCAATCTCTCAGCCAATTCACCTTTGTGCCTTGGTGTCTTTGTGGTTCAACTTTTCGCCAAGGAATCGATCAACCCGCTTTTTCGACTTTCGCCCAGGTGTCGCGGAGGGTCATCGTGCGGTTGAAAACCAGCTTGTCCGGCTTTGAGTCGCGCGAGTCGACGCAGAAGTAACCCAATCGCTCGAACTGATACGGCACACCGGCAACAGCCGATCGTAGACTGGGCTCAAGGTACGCCGGTTGAACGACTTCAAGGGATTTCGGGTTGATGTTGTCCTTGTAATCGCCGCCGTCGGGCACTTCGTTGGGGTCAGGCTTCGCGAACAAATACTCGAACAATCTTGCTTCAGCCTGAATGGCGTGATTGGCTGACACCCAGTGAATGGTGCCCTTCACCTTACGACCATCGGGCGAATCGCCGCCGCGCGTGGCTGGGTCGTACGTGCAGCGAAGTTCGGTGACCTGACCCGTCGACGGGTCTTTCACGACGCCCGTGCACGTCACGAAATACGCGTATCGCAATCGCACCTCGCGACCGGGTGCGAGGCGGAAGAACTGCTTCGGCGGGTCCTCGCGGAAATCGTCCTGCTCGATGTACAGCACTTTCGAGAATGGCACCTTGCGCGTTCCGGCTGTCGAATCTTCGGGATTATTCACCGCATCGAGCTCTTCGCTCTGACCTTCGGGGTAATTTTCAATCACGACCTTCAACGGTCGAAGGACAGCCATCACGCGCAGCGCGCGTTTGTTCAAATCTTCGCGGATGAAGTGCTCGAGCAACGCGACATCGATCGTACTGTTGAACTTGGCGACGCCGATCCGCTCGCAGAAATTGCGGATGGCTTCCGGCGTGAACCCGCGACGGCGCATACCAGAAATGGTCGGCATGCGCGGGTCGTCCCAGCCGTTCACGAATCCGCCTTTGACCAGCTCCAGCAGCTTTCGCTTGCTCATTACCGTGTGCGTGAGGTCGAGACGAGCGAACTCGATCTGCTGCGGATGGTAGATTCCCAACTGATCGATGTACCAATCGTACAGCGGACGATGGTCTTCGAACTCCAACGTGCAGATGGAATGCGTGATTCTTTCGAGTGAGTCTTCCAACCCGTGCGCCCAATCGTACATCGGGTAGATGCACCACTTCTTGCCGGTGCGATGATGCTCGGCGTGTAGAATGCGATACATCACCGGGTCACGCATGTTCAGGTTGGCGTGTCCCATATCGATCTTGGCACGTAGCGTGCGCGAGCCGTCGGGGAACTCGCCGTTCTTCATGCGGCGGAACAAGTCGAGGTTTTCGTCGGGGCTGCGATCGCGATAGGGGCTGTTCTTGCCGGGCAGTGTGAGCGTGCCGCGATGCTTGCCGACTTCCTCGGCTTTCAGATCGCACACGAATGCCTTGCCCGCGCGAATCAACTGCTCGGCGAATTCATACATTTGATCGAAATAGTCCGATGCGAAGAGGAGTCGATCCTCCCAGTTCGCGCCGAGCCACTTCACGTCCGCGATGATCGAATCAACGTATTCCTGTTCTTCCTTGGTGGGATTGGTGTCGTCGAAGCGCAGGTTGAACTTGCCACCGGGGAACTTGGCTGCGAGGCCGTAGTTCAGGCAGATTGATTTCGCGTGGCCGATGTGCAGGTAGCCGTTCGGCTCCGGTGGGAACCGCGTGTGCACGCGTTGATCAAACTTCCCCGTGCGGTTGTCTTCATGAATGATCTGTTCGATGAAGTGCATGCGCGGCGCGGAATCGCCGGCTGATTCACTCGCATCGGACTTCTCCGGTTTCGTCGGTTTTTTTGTGTTTGGGTCAGCCATAATAGTAGGGCGGGTTTTACCCGCCGCGTATTTCCAAGAGTAAGGCGGGTTATACCCGCCGTGCCATCGTTGTTACGGAAAGGCGAGTGGAACCCGCCCTACGACCATTCGCCTACACGATTGCTCGAAGCGCAAGGCATCGCTCGATGCGGGCCAGCGTGCTTGGTTTTCCTAATAGCTCCAGACTTTCGCCAATCGTGGGGCTGATCGTCGAGCCGGTGATAGCCACGCGAATCGGCTGGGCGACGTCCCCGAGCTTCACACCTTTTTCTTCTACGATTGTCTTTAGCTCCGCTTCGATCTGTTCCGCACGCCAAGACGATAGTGCGCCCAGTCTTGGTGCCAACATTTCAAGCATCGCGAACCCTGCACTATCTTTATTGGCGAGAACTTTCTGTACAGACTTCGGGTCGAACTCAATGTCGCCGTCGTTCACAAACAGGAAACGCACCTTGTTTTCGACGTCAGAGAAAATGCGAAAACCGTGACAAATGTCGAGTAGCTTGGCCAGCTTCGCATCATCCGCGGACTTCATCGGTGAACCGTTGACCGCGATGTAGTCCTTGAACGCTTCCAGCAATCTGGCCTTCGATACTCTCGTCGCCCATTCCGTATTGAACGCAGCTAACTTCGCGCGATCGAATCGCGCATTCGTCTTGCCGATACGCTCAACCTCAAACGCCTGAATCAACTCAGGGATTTCAAACTTCTCGCGATCGTCGCCCGGCGACCAGCCGAGCAGCGCGATGTAATTCAAGATGGCTTCGGGCAGGTAGCCGCTCAAACGGAAATCGTGCACGTCGATCTCCGGCGGTTTCTCGCCCTTAGCGATGGCTTTCTCCTTGTCGCGCTTGCTCATCTTGGTGCCGTCGACGTTGAAGATCAGCGGCAGGTGCGCATATCGCGGCGTCGGGACGCCCAGCGCCCACTGGATCGCGATGTGCTTCGGCGTGTTCATCAAATGCTCTTGCGCGCGAAGCACGTCGGAGATTTTCATCAGCGCGTCATCCACCACGCACGCAAAGTGATACGTGGGGAATCCGTCGCTTTTCTGGATAACGAAGTCTTCGAGCTGGTCCGCACCGACCGTGACCTCGCCGAGGATTCGATCAACCACCGTGATCGACGTGTTCGGCATCTTGAGTCGCACAACCACGGGGCGACCGGACTTACGCGCAGCCAAACCCTGTTCGATCGTCGGCAGTGGATTGGGGCGCGGGTACCTGAAACCAGCACCCTTGGCCTTCGCATCCGCGCGCATCTTGTCGAGTTCTTCCGGCGACTCCATCGCATAGTACGCTTGGCCGGATTCGAGAAGTCGCTGCAAGTGTTCGTTGTAAATATCGAGCCTCTGAGCTTGGAAATAAGGTCCGACGGGACCGCCAGCTTCAGGGCCTTCGTCCCAGTTCAAACCGAGCCAGCGAAGGTCGCTCAGAATCTTGCCGACGGAGTCTTCAATGTTTCGCAACTGATCGGTGTCTTCAATTCGCAGGATGAACGTGCCGTTGTTTTTCCTCGCGTACAGCCAGTTGAACAAAACGGTGCGCGCACCGCCGATGTGCAGATAGCCGGTGGGCGACGGAGCGAATCTAACTCGAACGGAATCAGTCATAAAAGCAAAATCAAATACGAGCGTCGGCAATCGCGCCGACGCATCAAAGGGGCGTATCCTAACGGTATTTATGGTGAGTGTGTAGTACGTGTTCGCGGTGCAGAGAGACGATCCGTTGGGCGGAACGAGCGAAAAGTCAGGCCAATCGTCGTTCCGATTGGTCCTCGTCAGTGCCTGCTGGCTGAAGCGCGACCGAACGCTTGCCGCGCAGCGATCGAATCATGTATTCCACCGGCCCGCTCAGCAGATACCAAAGCGTCAGGCCGAACAGCGTCGGCGCGCGCCACAGGCAGAACACGACGAACACAGCCATGAGGATCAGCACGCGACTGAACGGCGTGCGGCCAAGGTACATGCGATAGAACCGGCGATACGGTATGCGGCTGACCATGAGGAAGGCGGCCGTGATCGTCACAACCGGAATGGCATAGATCGTCGCCTGTATGACCGCGTCGGTGGCGGGGCGTTCGCGGAGCCAATCATGCAGAATGATCAAGGTCACCATCACGCCGGCTGCGCCGGGGCTTGGCAATCCACGAAACGATTTGTAGTCGAAGTCTGCCTTGTCGTGTTCGACGTTGTAGCGGGCGAGTCGAATAGCGGTGCAAGCGACATAAACCGCGGCTGCTACCCAGACAAATCGACCAAGAACATGCTCGCTGATGGGCGAAGGGACGACCAGCGTGATGTTCACGTGCTGCAGCATCATGGCGACCATGATGACCGCGGGGGCTACGCCGCATGTCACGACGTCTGCCAGCGAATCAAGCTGTCCGCCGAAATCCGTCGTGCTGCGCGTCATTCGCGCGATCAATCCGTCAAAGCAATCGAGGATCATTCCCAGAATCACCGACCACGCGGCGAGCGAAAGGAACGATGGCAGGAATCGCTCCAGCGACTGCATCATTTTCAACTGCTCGACCGGTGGATTGTTCCCGAGGTCGTACATCGCGCGAAGGGCGAAGTGGATGGCGGCAAAACCGCAGATCAGGTTTCCGAGGGTGATCATCGTCGGAACGACCGCGAGCGATTTCAGCCGTCGGCGCTTTCGCCGTGGCAACATCGGATCGGACATGGATGACAACGTGCTCATGCGTTTCACTCTGTGTCTACGAAAACCGCCTTCGATCAGTTCTTGGCGACCAGCGTTGCCTTTGAAGCATTCGCTGATGCAAGGTCCTGCCTTACGAGTATAGTCAGTCCGCCGCGAACCTTCTCGCCGAGCGATACGAGAACCTGCGTACCAGCTTGCTTCGGAACAATTAACTCCGTTCTTGACCCGAATTTAATGAGGCCAAAACGCGACCCGATCGCCCAATGCTGCCCGATGCGTGCGTGGCAAATGATGCGCCGCGCGACTAGCCCAGCCACTTGCCGCACCACAACGGGGCCGGCCAACGGAGCATCCGGTTCAATTACAAGTGTGTTAGATTCGTTGCGCTCGCCGGAGTCGGGATGGCGCGCGTCGAGAAACTCACCTTGCTTGTAATCGATCGCCTTAACTCGACCGCTGCATGGCATGCGATTGACGTGCACGTTGAACAGACTGAGGAACATGCCCACGCGAATGGCTGGTCCGCCGATGGCGTCGTGTTGTTCGAGTTCTTTGATCTCGGTGATGGTGCCGTCAGCCGGTGAACAGAAGTCGCCGGGAGCGTAGGTTCGAACGCGGCGTGGGTCGCGAAAGAAGGAGAGCACCCAAATCCAGATCACGAAAAACGGAATCGAGAGCGGCCACCACAGCCAGCCTACACCCGTTCCCACAAGTCCAAGGAACAGTGTCGAAAGGAGTATTTCTCGAAGTCCTTCTTTGGCGATGGGCATAATGATCAAGAGTTCCGCAAGTTTGCTTTTCAATTCCAAATGCAAAGGGTGGGATTCAAACCCACCCTTGTTTTTATGATTCAACTATTACTCGTGATCGCGCGTTCCTTCAATTGCCCACGCGCACCGAGACGCCCCAGTCATCCGAATCGCGATAGTGCCCGCGGATATCCAGTCCGCCGCGATCTCGTGAGTAATATCTTGGGCGATCGTTCGCGGATCGCACATAAGTCCAGTAGCCGGGCTTCAGCAGAACGCGCTCATAGACGACGTCCTTTCGTTCGGGCTGCACACAGACGCGATCGACGACGGTGTCATAGTGACCAGCCTTGATGAGCACGTTTTCCTCGCGCCAGACTTTTCGCGCGGGACGCACAACTCGATCGACCGTGCCATACCCGACGAATCGGCCATGGCGGTCATAGCGGGGCACGCGCTCGCGCACGACTTCCGCCGGTTCCTCAACCAGTACGCGACGGGTTTCATAGACTGGCTCGTGCCACACCTGTCGCGTGCGTTCCTCGTACACCGCAGGAACGACGACGACCTTGGGCGTGCTGGTGTAAACCGGAGGAATCCACACGCGACCGTAGTTTGGATTCTGGCTGTAACGATGCGGCCCATCAGCCATAGCGCTATGAACGCAAGCGCCGGAGAGAATGATCGCCGTGGTTACTGCAAACATGGATCGCAACAGATTGGATTTCAAAGGCAGAGTCGTCATGGTCGTGTCTCCCTTACAGGTTATCCTGCACCTTTTGATTCTGGCTCCTCTATCCATCATCGACAACAGGATACCCATTCTGGTTAGAACATCCACAAGAACCAACGCGGGTCCGACAATGCCTGACATGGCTGCAACGGATTTGTAAGGTGAGGCGGGTCGACATTAGAAACCGCCGTGTTTTTCATCATTGACTACTACTAACTCGCCGGTGCGGTTTGCTTCGCGGGCAACTTCGGCTTCCACGCGCATCGCGCACGAAAACCTGCGATTTGTGCGACAACCGCCACGACCGCTTGAACCGTGAGTCCGACCCACGGCGAAGCGCCGGTGTCTCGTTGCCACGCGCTGGAGATCGACCCGAGCGGTGAGCAGTTCCATATCCAAGAAATCTGTATGTGCCGGACTTCGCTCATGGCCTGATAGATCATGTTCATGGCGTCCATCACCAGGGGCCCGGTCCATAACGTGAGTATCAGAATGCCGCCAAGACGCTTGATAGGCATGGGACGCAACAGGAAGTACGTCATGATTCCTTGCGCCGAAATCAAAGCTAGGGCAAAGGGAATGGCTGTATGCACGAGCCACGACATGAGCAGTCGCTTCGCATCCCGCGACGCCCATGGTCCAAAGATCAAGGTCGGTTGAGGTTCCTTCCACGCATAGAGTAAGTAAAGGCTCAACCCGCCGATCGCCAGCACCAACGAAACAAGTAGTACGGTGACCGAAGACTTGCGATCCAACTTGTCGCGGGGCTGTCGACCGCGATCTATAACGGCGCGAGTTTCAATCGCGCAGGCAATCGCGATGACGGAGATAATTAATGCTCCAATGATGGTGCCAATCCATGGCACCGATCGGACGGTCCGTTCGTCGAACACATTGCCGCCGCGCAGCATTTCATCCATGAGGCGAAGCCCGATCAGGCTGATCACAACCCACATCAACAGGAGCAGCAGACCGCCCTTCGCGTTGAACACCGGAAGATCCGGTCGGCGGTATCTGCGAGAGGCAGCCCAAAGCCAAAAGCAGGTCATCAACAATTGAAAGGCACTCAGGCCGAAGGAAACATGGTCTTCCAGATAAGATATGCCCAGCTTGGCGAGCACGTCCCTGCCGAGCACCAGCGAAACTCCGAGTATACCGGAGTAGATTCCGGAGAAGACCGCAGCCGCAGGAATGAGGGCCAATGCGAAACCGAGTATTCCAATGCCGAAAAGCCCCGGCACCGGGTTGATCGGCTTGTTCAATCCAACGCCCGCGTAAATGGTCATCGCCCAGATCGTGACGGAGCCGCTCAGCAGCATCAAATTGCCGCCAACCCATTGTGCGATGGGAGCGCCGGCGAAATAGCTGATGACAGTGCCCGCTATCAAGTTCACGAGATAGAGGGCTAGTATTTGGAGCGTTGCACCACCAAAGTAACCTATGACCAAAGACATGTTGGTCATGGCTGTCATGCGGTGCGATTCAAACATCTTTGACTGGTAATCTCGCAGAACGGCGCGGAAAATGGAGGTGCAACCGCCGAACCCAAGCATTCCGCTCTGAATGAGGATCATCATGTTCAGCAATTGGCCGCCGATGAACGCGAACGTGGTGCCTGTTCGTGACCAGCTCCAGGCGCCGAGTCCAAGGAGCGCTACGTAACCAAGAGTAATGGCGCCAACTCGGCGATAGCCTCCGAGTAACTGAAACTGGAGTCGCCAGAACCACCAGGGTAGTCGAAACGATTCAGCCATCAGTCCACCTGCTTCACGCCGGCTCGAAGGTACGCTTCTTCCAGGCTTGCTTTCACGACCACGAAGGAAATAACAGGCATGTCCGAGTTAACCAATTGTTTCAGGAGTTCCGCCGCTCGCGGTTCTTCGGCGTGATAGTCGAAAGTGACCTGACGATCTTCGCAACGAATGTCGCTCACGCCTTCGATCGACTTCAACGTGGCCGCCGCGTCGTTAGCTCGACCATCAAGAAGCATCACGCGATACGTGCGTCTCTCTTCTCGTTCATGGTGCAGTGCCTCGGCTTTGTTCCAGCTCAGGACACGTCCGCGCTCAATGATGGCGATGTGCGTCGCGACAGCCTCCAGGTCTGCGAGAATATGCGAGGAGACAATGAGAGCGCATCCTTGCTGACGAAGCATAGAGAGAACGTTGCGTAGTTGGATTCGACCCGCGGGATCGAGGCCGGACAAAGGCTCATCGAGCAGGATCACGTGCGGCTGGGGAATGAATGTACGAGCGAGCGTGACTCTTTGCCGCATTCCGCGTGAGAGGTTCTTGATCAGAGTGTGCCGCTTCTCTTGCAACCAGAGTTGCTCCAACCAGAAGTCGATTCGCTCGTTGGTCGCGGATTTGCCAAGGTCATACGACCCGGCGATGAACCGCAGAAACTGATCGATGGTCAGCTCTTCGTACGCGGGTGGTGTGTCCGGTGCAAAGCTGACGTGCTGCCGCACGATCTCATGTTCGCCAAGCACGGGCTGACCCAGTACATAGGTAATGCCGCTGGTGGGAGCTTGCAGCCCAGCCAGTGCTCGCATGAGCGTTGTCTTGCCCGCACCGTTGGGTCCGACTAGGCCAAGGAGTTCTCCGCCCGAAAGTTCAAACGAAACGTCGTCGACGGCTATCAGGGAGCCGAACTCGACGCGAATGTTTCGGGCATCAAGCAGAACAGGCATAGTAGAGTCACACTAGGAGGAGGCTTTTGGCAATAGGCATTAGGCACTTGGAAAAAGGATCAACCACTAGTTCTTTGTACGTCGCCTTTCGCCACAGGCCGTTGTCGATTCTTGTGGAACTGCAAGTCCAGCCGGAGCATCGGGTTATATGCTTGACCCGTTTTGCGGTCAAAACTATGTTCCCACCGGGTGCGGTCGAGCGGTTCGGCGTCGCTGACCGATAGTGTCCATACCTGATTTCAACGCGCTCAGGAAGGTATTGTTATGTCCACCACCATTGTCCATATCGAAGGCCGCGAAGTGCTCGACTCGCGCGGGTTTCCGACCGTCGAAGCGACCGTGGTGCTGGAGGATCAGAGTCACGGTGAGGCGGCGGTCCCTTCCGGTGCGTCGACGGGTGAGCATGAGGCGGTCGAACTTCGTGATGGCGACCCGAAGCGATACCACGGGAAGGGCGTGCTGAAGGCCGTCGAGAACGTCAACATTGAAATTGCCGAAGCTGTCATCGGGCTCGATGCGACCGATCAGGAAGAGATCGATCAGGTGATGATCGAGTTGGACGGCACGGACAACAAATCGCGACTGGGGGCGAATGCGATTCTGGCGGTGTCGCTGGCGGCGGCGAAGGCTGCGGCGCAGTCGTGCAATCTGCCGTTGTTTCGATACCTGGGTGGACCGAAAGCGAACGTACTGCCGGTTCCAATGATGAACATCCTCAATGGCGGCAGGCACGCCGACAACAACGTCGATTTTCAGGAGTTCATGATTCAGCCATGGGGGGCTCCTTCATTCAGCGAAGCGTTGCGAATGGGCAGCGAATGCTTCCATGCTTTGCGGAAGGTTTTGCAGAAGCGCGGGTACAACACCAACGTTGGGGATGAAGGCGGGTTTGCTCCCAATCTGAAGTCGAACGAAGAAGCGCTGGAAGTGGTGGCGGAGGCTGTCAAAGCTGCTGGGTATACCTTGGGAAAGGATGTCCATTTCGCGCTCGACCCTGCGACCTCTGAAATGTTTGACGCCGGTACGGGCAAGTACAAGTTCTTCAAATCGGCACCTGACAGGAGCGTGACGTCGGCTGAGATGATCGCGTTTTGGAAGAGCTGGTGCGAGAAGTATCCGATTCGCAGCATCGAGGATGGTCTGGCGGAAAACGACTGGGACGGTTGGCGAGATATGACGGCCTCCATGGGGCAGAAGGTGCAGCTCGTGGGCGATGATCTGTTTGTCACGAACACGAAGCGACTCAAGCAGGGCATTGAGAAGAAGTCGGCGAACTCGATTCTCATTAAACTTAACCAGATCGGTACGCTGACCGAGACGTTCCAAGCAGTGGAGCTGGCGATGCGAAACGGCTGGTCGGCGGTCATCAGCCATCGCAGCGGCGAAACGGAAGACACGACCATCGCCGATCTGGCTGTCGCGACGAACGCGGGGCAGATCAAGACCGGCAGCCTGTGTCGTAGCGATCGCACGGCCAAGTACAACCGGTTGTTGAGAATTGAGGAGCATCTGGGGCGGTCGGCGGTGTATGGTGGGGAGTTCTGGAATCGGAAGTAGATGATAAGTGGTCCGCATGGCGGACCCTACTTTGTATTTCGCCACGGCCAAGCTGCGGCTTGACCGTGCCACCCGATAGAAGTTTTGATCGATGAGTACGACGCAACCAAACAATGATCTTTCGACCACCAAGACACCCGGCGCGGGGGCGACGATGGTTTATTGGGTTCTCATATTCATGGGGGTGGCCACGTTCGCGCCGTGCATCATTCTTCCTGAGTGGCGACATTACCAGCAGCTTTCGATGGTTGAGCAGAGCGAGCAGCACCGCGCCGATCAATTGCGAGGCCGGCTGGAGAAGGATCGCCAATTCCTTGAGGCTATGCGCAGCGACCCGGCTGTGATCGCTCGCTTGGCCCAGCGCGACCTGCGATACAAGCGACTCGATGAGAAAACGGTTCCTGTAGATCTCGGCGCGGCGTTTGATGCATCGGAGTCCGCGGCCTTTGTGCCGCAACCTGTCACGCCGCCATCCTGGTTTGGTCGCATTACGCAGCATCTTCCAAGCATCGACTACGATCAGATCTTTTGTGACAAGAAGACAAGCTCGATCCTGATGGCTATGTCGGTCGGGTTGATCGCGATCGCGGTGGGCTTTGTTGCGCGACGACCTGCGTAACATTGCGCCTTACCTGCGTACCCTCATTTTCAAGTCAAGAAACGAGATTGGTTTTCGCGTGTTTCTGCGCGACGCAAAATGAAAACCGCATTGGCGCTTCAGAATCGCGGTTTTGGTGTTGTTTTTTGCTCTCAAAAAACAAAAAAGCGCAGGATCGTGATGGTTGGCCGAGAGGGCTTTTCTGGCGGACGCACCCGGCGCGTGCGAATTGCGGAATTCAGGTTTAGGCAACTCGTTGTCATACCACAATAACAACACCGGTGATCGCTGGGGCTGTGGGTTTCGCGCAAAGCCGCTAAGACGCAAAGAAGATCGGGTTGGAGGAATTCTGCTGCGCGAAATGAAAGCGTTATATTGCGTTTCGCCCACTTCATTGAAGTAAGCGAATCATTTTCGACTAGTTTGGGTGACGAATCCCAAGGAGACCCTCACCCCAACCCCGTTGTGCTTCCCAAACGGTCGCCCCTCTGGGGCTTTTGTGTCAATCGGTGGCACTAATACCCATGGCTCCCGCCAATGGTATCTACACAACTTTGTAGACGATGCGAGCCCGTTTTCTTGGTGCGAGCGGAGAGTTCCGGGCATCTTTCGTCCGCCCATCCGGGCGGAAAGTTGAGAAAAAGTGCTCGAATCCAGTGACTGAAGTCACTGGCAACTGTCGTGCGCCCGTCCGGGCGAACGAGATTGGCGACTTGTGTAGATACCATTGGCTCCCGCCGTGGGCTGACCGCGTAACGCCGCTCCCGCGGCTTGATCTGCGGATTGGGCGATCAACAGTCAAGTGTATCGCGAGAACGCATTGGGCTGTCGAAATGGAAGCGGGCAGGCCTAGGCCTGCCCGCGTTGTTTTTCTGATTGTGTTTCGCCTACTTCATTGAACGATACGAATCGTAATTGACCATACCGAGTGTCGAATGCCAAAGAGACCCTCACCCCAACCCCGTCGTGCTCCCTAATCGGTCGCTCTCCGTCTAATAGGGAGAGGGAGGTTACAAGCACTTATGGATTTTCCATCGTTCGGATGTTGCGATACCAGACCAGTCGGTCGTCGCTCAGGCCTGCGCCGGTGCGGCGGTCGAGGGTACCGACTACGTCGTTGCGGCCATCGTCATCGAGGTCGACAATCAACAGGCAGTTGATGTGGGTGGACGTATCGACCATTTCAACGCCGACACCTGCGCCCGGTGCGGCGGCTGCGGTTGGGTCGGTGCTAACGGGTGGAACGCCTTCGATGATGGTGTTGGGGAACCACGGGTCATAGACCGACGTACTCACCGTTCCGTCGTACCAGAACACGCCACCTTCCGCGGCTACCAGCACGTCGAGCTTTCCGTCGTTGGTGATATCGCCGACGGCGATGGCTTCGGGTTCCTGTGCGGCGAACTCAGTCAGAGTGTAGACCGGCCACGGGAAGTTGAAGCGCGAGGGCACTTCGTCGTTCGGCGGGAACTCCGGCTGAACCGACAGCGGGTTCGGATGGCGGAACCATTGAACGATTTTTCCGGTTGTTGAACGTACAACGATGTCTTCGTAGCCATCGTCATCGATATCGCCGAGGGCGATGATGTCCGAGGCTGTATCCACTTGGCCGATCGGGCGGCGTTCCCATTCGGTGGCGGAATATCGCCAGCCGTCTGAGGAGCCTGCGATGACCTGCGACACGCCACCGGGCGTACCGGCGTCGTGCGGGATCAGCGGGTTGCGCGACCAGCGGAGGTTCAGGCTCGTGGCGTTGGTGTAGGTGGCGATCACGTCGAGGTCGCCGTCTCGGTCCACGTCAGTGACCTTGATGTCTTTTACTTGCGGCGCGTCCAGAAGCAGCGCGATCGGTACACGGGCGTTGGGGTTGTCATCGGTGACGATGGGGATACCCCAGAGGTCCGGGTCTTCGGCGATGTCGGCGCCGGGGTTGATCCAGAGGTCAACGGTGTTGATTGGCGGCAATTGGCCGAGTTGTTCGCACTCGGCGGGATTGAGCGCGACGATGATGTCGTCGCCCTGCACGCCGTCGATGTCAGCCACTTGCAATGAGGTGAAGCCGTTGTATTCCGGTTTGACCTTGGCTTCTTCGTATTCGACTTCCTCGACTCCCGGGAATTGATCGTGAATCCAGGGGTCTTGCACCAACGGATTAGAAAGCGTGATTTCATCCCATGAATCGCCGTCTGCGATCAGGCTGCCGACGCCCGGGTTGAAGTAAATGATGATTTCGCCGTCAGTGGCGCCGAGTGGTGTTGGCGGCTGACCGGGTGCGGGCGGTGGGCACAACGTCGCGAAGCCGGTCGCTTTTGCGAGGACGACGATATCAAGGAAGCCGTCGTCGTTGATTTGGCCGAGTTGCACACCGGCGACCACGGCCACCGGAGTCGTGCCGGCGATTGTAATGGTGCGGAACGAGATATTGTTGTTGTTGTCGCGGCGCTGGATGTGCAACTGAATCGGTTGCGACTGGTTCCACGCGCTGACGAGATCGATGAGGCCGTCCTGATCGATGTCGCCATAAGTGACGAACTTCGGACCTGCGGTGTCTTCGGCGACGGGGTCGATCTGGTAGGCGGTGAAGAAGCTTCGGGTTACTTCGCCGACCTGCGGCACGTTCTCGATGATGACGACGTCGTCGTCATCCGGGATGATTCCGCCGCCCAACCCGCCGGGGGATTGTGGAGCGGTGGTGAATTCGCTTTCAACTCGCGAAAATCCGCCGCTTGTGTCCACGCTTGGTTCGTCGCCGCTGTTGAAGGCTGTGCTGCAACCGATCACCACGCCGATCACGGTGACCGCTACCAATGTCCATTTCACCATCGCCGATTTCATCATGGTCTCCTCGTGCGACCGCCTCGCGGGATCGCGGATACGAATAGGCTATCGGACCGACCGATTAGTCGCGCCGCTGTTGTTGAAACCCCGGAGAGTTATCGGTTGAAGGCAAGTTCGACTTGTGAGTATGCGGGCGTTGAAATACAAGGAGGTTGAGGTCCGATATTTTGCAGCGGAATGCAGAATGGTGAATGATGAATGCCAGAGAGACCCTCACCCCAACCCTCTCCCTAAGAGGGAGAGGGAGGCTTGTTGCCTGCACTAAGTACTCTTCAAGGTGTGGTTGATGGGAACGGACTTCCTATTGCTGGATGATGAGGCGCTGGTCGCACAGTGCGAAGTGGACAACTATCGTTCGAGCGGGCCTGGCGGGCAGAAGCGAAACAAGACCAGTTCGGCGGTGCGGTTGCGACATGGGCCGACGGGGTTGTCGGTGACGGCTGTCGAGGATCGATCGCAGCACGTAAACAAGAAGAAGGCGATTCGACGATTGCGCGAGGCGATTGCACTGAATGTAAGGCGACCGGTCGAGTTGGCGGATTATCAGATGGATGAGTTCGTGCGGACGTTGTTGAAGCCGACGGGGGTGACGGTGGGGCCTCGCGATCCGAATTATTATGTTGTTATTCGCGAAGTGTTGGATGTGCTGGTCGCGTGCAAAATGCGGGTGAGTGAAGCGTGCACGGTGCTGGGGATGTCGACGGGGCAGTTGGTCAAGTTGATTCAGGATGATGAGAAGGTGTGGGAGCGCGTGAATCAGCTGCGGGCGGAGGTGGGGGCGAAGCCGTTGCGGTGATAATGGCGTGAGTCATTCGAGAATTGATTTATCAAATTGAAACAATGAGTGCGCCATTCGCGAGCAATACGTTTGCGTTTCGATCGCCCCGCTGGGGCTTTTCTAATTCTATGGGCGACGATTCCCACGGCTTCCGCCGTGGGCTGACCGCGTGTCGCCGCTACCGCGGCTGTTTAGGTATCGATCGACAATTCAAGTGCGGCTGCTCATAATGATCCTGTATGCCTGATGCCAAACATGCAGCTCGCGTGGTATCGAACATTCCTTGTGCGATAGTGACAGTGAGTGACACTCGCACGAAGGAGAATGACACGGGCGGGGCCACGATTCGCGAGAGGCTGGAGGCGGCGGGGCATGTCGTTGTCGATTACACCATCTTGCGCGATGAACCGGAGCGCATCCGTGGGCATGTTCTTTCGTTGTGCGAACGTGGCGAATGTCGGGCGGTCTTGCTGACTGGTGGCACGGGGATTTCGCCGCGTGATACGACGTATGAAGCGGTGTCTGCTTTGATTGAAAAAAGGCTCGACGGTTTTGGCGAGTTGTTTCGCATGTTGAGCTTCGAGGATATTGGTGCGGCGGCCATGCTGTCGCGGGCGGTGGCTGGCACGCGCGGGCGAACGGTCATCTTCGCGATGCCGGGTTCGCCGTCGGCTGTGCGACTGGCGATGGACAAGCTGGTGGTGCCGCAATTGGGTCATTTGATTGCGTTACTGAGTTGAAGAAACGAGTCAGTTTTCAATAAGGGAGTTATTCGATGTCATACAAGGTGAACGGCGTGGAAGTTTGGGCGGGAGACATTCTCAATAAGCCGGGGACGCTGGCGCGCGTGCTTGAGTCTTTGAACAATTCGGGGGCGAACCTGGAGTTTGTGATCGCGCGGCGGGCGGCTGAGTCGACGTCGCGGGTGTTTCTCGCGCCGATCAAAGGGAAAAAGCAGAAGCAGGCTGCCGCGGATGTCGGGCTGGTGCCGGCGACGGGTATGCACGCGATTCGCGTCGAGGGGCCGGACCGTGCGGGACTGGGTGCAGATGTGACGCGGGCGGTGGCGGATAAGGGGATTAACCTGCGCGGCGTGTCGGCGGCGGCGGTCGGGAAGAAGTGCGTGACGTATTTTGCGTTTGAATCGCCGGATTCGCTGGCGGAGGCGACCAAGGTGGTGAAGAAGGCTGTGAAGGGAAAGCCAAAGGCGAAAGCGAAGGCGAAGAAGAAGTAGGGTATACGCCAGCCATTGGTGAAATTGAGAAGGGATTCTCTTGATCTTTGGTGCCGAGAAAGGATTCTCGGCACAGCGAAAGTTGTCATCGAGCCCCGCAGCCGCCACGGCCAAGCTGCTGCTTGACCGTGCCACCCGTCGAGACGCTCGGGTAGTGCCACGATGCGACACCCATGTCTGAACTCATTAGTGAGCCAATCAAACCGCACGCGGAGACATTTGATGCGGCTGCGATGGCGCGGGGTGAGCCGGGATTGCCGACCGGGTTTGTGTGGCGAGACAAGTCGTACGAGATTGTGGAGTGCGTTCGCGCGTGGAAGGAATCTTCGCGCGAGGGCAGTCATGCGCAGGGTGAATTGTATCTGCGGCGACATTGCTATGAGCTGCGCATGGATGACGGCAGTTGCTGGACGGTGTATTGCACGAGGCAGACTCCGAAGACGGGGAACCCGAAGCAGCGTTGGTTCTTGTTTACGATCGAGTGATTGATGAGAGAGTAAGACCTGTACTGAAAGAGCATGGCGGCGCTAACGCTTGGCCCTGCCACCCTGCAAGGAACGAATAGCCCCTCGCCACCCAGACGTTTCCAAACGTCTTCTGTAGAATACGAGAATGATTCGAGAGACATTTCCGTATTACTTGGCCAGCAAACCTGTCCACGCCAACAGAGACCTTGTCGTTACCAATAAGTACAACGGTGAGACCGTCGCGAGGGTCGCGCTGGCCGATGCAACGGCAATTGATGCTGCCATTGCGGCTGCGGTGAAGGCGTTTGAGAAGACGCGGAGGATGCCGAGTTATCAGCGGCAGGGGGTCCTCAATCATGTCGTGCGGCGTGTTGCGGAGCGGCACGAGGAGTTGTCGCAGGTTTTGTGTGTCGAGGCGGGCAAGCCGATTCGCGATGCGCGCGGTGAGGTGACGCGGCTGATTGATACGTTTCGTGTGGCTGCCGAAGAGTCGGTGCGGATGACCGGCGAGTATCTGCCGCTGGATATCAGCAAGCGGGCGGAGGGATATGAGAGCATCTGGAAGCGCGTGCCGATCGGCGTGTGCAGCTTCATCACGCCATTCAATTTTCCGCTCAACCTTGTGGCCCACAAAGTCGCGCCGGCGATTGCGGTGGGTTGTCCTTGGGTGTTGAAGCCCGCGAGTCTGACGCCGATCAGCGCTATCATTCTCGGCGAGATTCTGGCGGAGACGGAGTGGCCTGAGGGTGCGTTCAGCATTCTGCCCTGTTCGCGCGAGGGGGCTGAGTTGTTCACGACGGATGAGCGGATCAAGCTGCTGAGTTTCACTGGATCGCCAGATGTGGGCTGGGGGTTGAAGGCGAAGGCCGGGAAGAAAAAGGTCGTGCTCGAGCTGGGGGGCAATGCGGCCTGCGTTGTGGATGAGGGGACCGATCTGGATTTTGCGGCTGATCGGTTGATCATCGGGGCGTTTTACCAATCGGGGCAGAGTTGCATCAGCGTGCAGCGGATTCTGGTGCACGAGTGCATATACGATTCGTTGAAACGCAAGCTTGTCGAACGGGTGGCGAAACTGAAGGCCGGCGATCCGCGCGAGGAGGATACGTTTCTTGGGCCGATGATTTCGGAGAATGACGCGAAGCGGATCGAGACGTGGGTGAATGAGGCTGTCGCGGGCGGGGCGAGAGTTGTTTGCGGCGGCAAGCGAAACGGTGTGCTCTATGATGCGACGCTGCTGGAGAATGTTGATTCGAAAATGAAGGTGAGCTGCGTTGAGGCGTTTGGGCCGGTGGCGACGATGCAGCCGTTTCGCGAGTTCAAGCAGGCGATCGCGATCGTGAATGACAGCGTGTATGGGCTGCAGGCGGGCGTGTTCACGAAGAACCTCGATCACGCGTTCTATGCGTTCAACGAGCTTGAGGTGGGCGGGGTGGTGATCAACGACGTGCCGAGCTTCCGCGTGGATAACATGCCGTATGGCGGCGTGAAGGATTCGGGGCTGGGGCGAGAAGGCGTGCGGTTCGCGATGGAGGATATGACGGAAATTCGGTTGATGGTGATGCATAAGGTGGGAAAGATGTGAGGTACGCTGATTTTGTTGCCCTTGCCATTGCTTTGTTTATGTACTTTAGGCAAGTATAATCGACCCTATCACAGGTTAGGATTCACCTATGACACCGGCCAGATATTCCAGCGTTGAAGTGGTAGAGCGTGGTCGCGAGATTTACGAGCGCGATATTCGCAGTCATGTCGATCCTGCATACAAGGGAAAACTGCTGGCGGTAGATGTCGTAAGCGGCGACTATGACATCGGCGATGAAGGTGTTGAGGCTGCCAAGCGACTAAGGTCGCGGGTTCCTAATGCTGTTGTTTTCCTCGTGCGAGTTGGTTCCCCGACAGCTTACAAGATCGGTGGACCGAGAAAGGCCAGACAATGATTGTCGAGGGCCGAGTGTCCTCGACGCTGGACGTTTGCGTTCCCCTTCTATTGCGGGATTCTCTTGGGGTCGGACACGAGATCGACGCCATCATCGACACTGGCTTTGACGGTTCCTTTTGCCTTCCGCGTACTCTGATCAATGAATTGCAGCTTTCCTTTGCGGGCGAAACCGAAGTCGTGCTCGGTGATGGCCAAAGTGTTCACCTCTCGGTCTTTGAAGCCAACGTAGAGTTCGGTGGCAGGATTCGATGCGTGGATGCGCTTCAAGCGGAGGGAAGTCCCCTTGTGGGCATGAAGCTGTTGCTTGGATACCGGGTAACAATTGACGTGATTCGAGACGGCCGTGTGGCCATTCAATTGCTTGAGGAACTAACGTGACGTTGGCCTCGGCTCGAATGATTTCTCCAGTCACAGCCAAGAGCGGAGTTGGGTTCTTCTTTGGATGGGGAGCACTCTGGGGATTACTTTCGCTCATTTCGGGAATGCCCGAACGGTTCTTGTATGACCCTTGCTCGTCACTCATGGCCGTCGTCATGCTCGGCATGTTCGTCGGGTTTTTCTGCATTTGCTTTGGGCTGCCGTGGATGCTGGGTCGCGATCGAGCTGTGTGCAAGGAAGTACTTGTTGGGGTCGTCACGCCGGTGGTGTGTGTTATGCCGTTTCTTGTGCCTTCGATTGTTTGGTTGTTGATCACAAGCGGGGCTGTCGCCATTCTCGTGTCGATCGTCGCAAGTCGGATCGCGCCGGAAGTACTCTCCGGGGATTATCCGGTTTCTACCGGGCGAACGAGTCCTTTCCTCGAGCAGGGGAACTCAACTGACACAAGCGGAGATTTGCGGAAGAAGGTTCGCAGAGTTTACGTTGTTTGTTTGACGGCCTCGCTTGTGTTTTGTGGCGTAATGTTGACGTGGGCTATTGTTCATCGGAGTACGATCAAGTTTGAGCCGACAGCCTATCGCAATGCTTCCGAAATCGAACAGACCTGGATGCTGGAAGACGCCGCCAGCCGTTTGTTGTTCGTAGGAAAAACAGAAGAAGAGATTCGTGCTATTTTCGGAGGGAATTGGGCGTTGTATCGGACCGACTTTTTTCCGGTTGGTGCTCCAGTTGAGTTAGAAATTCATTATGACATGGAGACGGCATCTGGGGCCGCTGACAGAAATAGTGCGGGCGTCTACGGACGAATCGAACTCCAACCAGAAGCGTGGCGCGAGGCGGATGATAAGGCACGTCGAGAGATGTTGCATTCATTGATGACGACGATCAACGACGCCAAATCAGACATTCCGCGCAAGAAGGTGCTGGAATGGCTTGGCGATCCTGCGAGGTCTTCAGCGTTTTTCAGAAATAGACGGGAGAGGCAGGCCGGTGCGGGCACGCGCAATAGATTGATTGAGTCCACGTTGGAATTGGACATGGTTACGACTGGAATACGGATTAACTTCGCGAACGGCAAAGTAACCTCAGCAAATTACGTTTATGGCCCCGACTAATACGCATCCTACGCGTTTAAGGCGCACGGCTCAGTCGTGCCTACGGCACTTGTTCTCTTGGTCATTAGCACTTTACCCAGCACTTCGTGCTGGGCTATTTTCAGCTCGTCCCTGACGGGACGATTGCATTCGGGTAAACAAATGCTGGAACCAATATGGCCATGCGATTATCTGGACGATGGTTCGCATTAGAACCTGTGGTAGGCACTCGTGGTGGGTAACCGCTTATTGGAGATGAGAAGCATACGCGCGCGGTTGTTTATGTGCGGGCGCGGGTGGAGCGAGGTGCATCAGTAGTGGGTAGTTCGACTCAGTGGGTCGACTGCAAATCGAGCCGTTACATCGTCTGGATTGCGAAATCCAGCAGGCCAAAGTAGACCGCGCCGACCAAAGCCACGAACCAGACAAAGAGATTTGGCATGATAGAACTCCTTTTCTAACGGTCGCAACTCCTGTTGCGCTCCCAATTACTCATCGGCTCGCGCGCTTCCGGGACTTCGGTCGAACCGCCCATGCAGCGGCCCCGAAGCTCCTTGGAATGCATTTCTACGCCGTTTGGACGACGAAATTGAAGAGTGTGAAGTAGACCACGCCGAGGACCACCGCTATCCAGCCAACCCAACCAAACATGGGCACATACCCCTTTCAGTTCGCTCGAACCAAGTCACGTTACAGGCTTTGTTTAAGAGACGGTTAAGTCTAAGTAGGCGGCTGATGGGCCGCAAGTTTTTGGGGCAGCGAAGGAAGTGGACTAAGTCTGCCCCCCCTCAATCCCCCCTTAGTAAGGGGGGAAGTGAGCGCAACAAGCTACTCTTAGACGTCTTAGAAGGGTTCAAGATGGGTGCGATGTGGACTAATCGCGGCGTTCTTGCTCACCCATTCTTAACAATGAACAAGCGCGGAACTAACAGCCTTTCCCTTATTTTTTCGGGCCTTTTTTGATAGTCTGTCAGGCCATGAGCATGACCAAAACTTTCCCGGTGAATCGCGTTTCGGATACATTTCCAATCGGCTTACGAACCCAGGAACCATCGAGGCCTGCGTCCATGAACATCAAGCGTTCGATTCTGGTGGTCGAGGATGAGGCGGACCTGGCGAACATGCTGCGCTACAACCTGGAGCGCGAGGGGTACGTTTGCCGGGCGGTGAACGATGGTGCGTCGGCGCTGGCGGAAGTGAAGAAGGCCGCACCGGATTTGATCCTGCTTGATCGAATGATCCCGGGTTTGTCGGGGGACGAAGTAGCCAGCCGGTTACGGGCGGACCAGCAGACGGCCCGCATTCCCATCATCATGCTGACGGCTAAGGCGGACGAGGCGGATGAGCTGGTCGGGTTCGCACTGGGGGCGGACGACTACATCACCAAGCCGTTTTCGATGAAGCCGTTGTTGGCGCGTGTGTCGGCGAGGTTGAGGCGATCGGAGAAGGATGAGGCTCCGCGCGATCTGGTGAAGTCGGGGCCGTTCACGCTGGATTTGAGTCGACATGAGCTGACCATCGACGGGGAAGCGGTGCAGCTAACGGTGACCGAGTTTCGCCTGCTGCGGACGCTGATGGGGGCGAACGGTCGTGTGCTGAATCGGTCGCAGCTGATTGACGCGGCACTGGGGACGGAAGTAGCGGTTACGGATCGCACGATTGACGTTCATATCACCGCGCTGCGACGCAAGGTCGGCAGCGTCAAGTCAGAGATACAACCAGCCTCTTGGATTCAGACGGTCCGGGGCGTAGGCTATACGTTTCGACCGCCGACGCCGTAATTGCGACAAGGCAAAATCAGCACAAAAAGGCTGCGGGCAAGCTGATGCTTGATCGTGCCACACTTGAGGCCATAGCTGTTCGAGCGATGACCTAGCTTGTTGCCTCTGCGGTCGCGGAGGGTTGGCCTGCGATGCATCAACGCGGGTTTTTCTGGAAGCTCTTCATCGGACAAGTCCTGCTCCTGTCGGTGATTCTCTTCGCCGGCGTTCGTTTGTTTGAACGAGAAGTTCATCAGTTGGCTGAAAGAAATGAGGCCAACGCAAACAGCCCCGTTGAACCATTGGCTAGGGATGCGATACGAACCGCGGCGTGGATGGTTATCCCGCTGGCCATCGTGGTTTCGGTCGTCTATTCGGTCTGGGCTACGCGGGCGGGGCGGCAACCGTTGGAGCAAATCACCGAGGCTGCCCGCGATTTGGCGCGAGGAGAACTTTCAAAGGAAGTGCCAATGGTCGGCACTGAGGAGACTCTTTCGCTGGCAGGTGCGATGAACCGAATGCGCGAACGGTTAGCCCGACACCTTGAGACGATCAATCGGCAGCGGCTGACGCTTGAGTCGCTTGTTGCGCAGGTGCACGAGGGCGTGCTGGTGGTCGATCCGAATGGGCGGATCGTGACGGTGAATCCGGCGGCCGTGCGGCTGTTGGATTTGCGATCGAATCGACAGGATGAGTCGTTTGACGGGATGCCGGTCGAGCAGTGCGTGCTTGATCATGACGTGCAGCAGTTGTTGTTGCGCCAGTCGGGTGATGAGAGTTATGCGGTGCCCGTGAGTGTCGAAGGAACCGGCGGGTACAACAAAGGCCGAACGCAGCCCGTTCGCGAATTGAACCTGCGCGTAGAGTCGGAGGAAGGCGAGCGATCGTTGCTCGCGCGGGCGTCGGACATTGTGTTGCCGGGGTTTGCGGCGACGGATGATCGTGGCGATGCGGGCTCGCACCCGGGGCGTTTGTTGGTGCTCACGGACATCACGGAATTTTCCAAGACAATTCAGGTAAAGGCCGATTTTGCAGCGAACGCATCACACGAGTTGCGGACGCCGTTGTCAGCCATTCGCATGGCGGTCGAGACGCTGAAGTCGATGGACCTTGCGCAGGATGCGGCGCCGGCGGTGCATTTTCTGGATGTCATCGCGCGGCATAGTCGGCGACTCGAAGAGATGGTGAAGGACTTGCTGGACCTGTCGCGCGTCGAATCACCGGGGGCGCGGTTCGAACGTGAGGAAGTTTCGACGCGCGAGCTGCTCGATGACATACGCGAGGCCTTTGGCGGGGCGATTCTGGATAAGGATATGCGCTGGGACACGCAGATTTCGTCCGAGTGCGGTCGGTTGCTGGTGAATCCGGTGCTGATTCGTCTGACGCTGACGAATCTGGTGGAGAACGCGATCAAGTTCACGGGCGCGGGCGGGGCGATTCGCGTTGACGTCAAGCGGAGTTCGCGCGGGGTTGAGTTTCTCGTGAGCGACACCGGTTGCGGCATCGCACCGGAAGAACAGTCGCGGGTTTTTGAACGGTTTTATCAGGTGATGCGTGCACGGTCCGGTTCGGAACGCGGGACGGGACTGGGTCTGTCGATCGTGCGGCACGCGGTGGTGGCTATGGGCGGGGAAGTTTCGCTGACGAGTGTCGTGGGCGAGGGGACGACGGTGCGAGTCGTGATTCCGCAAACGAACGAGCGGGTCGAACAGTCGGAGGCAATTCGCTCGGTTGATCATGCCTGACCCCCCTCGGTCCCGCCTTGCCAAGGGGGGAAGTACGGGGCGCGCGCTGCCAAACGGTAATGTGTACTCTGGTGCCATGGTGTGGCATCAAGATAATCATTTGAATGGATTGTGGCGGTCGCGTTTGCGGCGAGTGCTTGCGCTGGTCGATTGGCGCGAGTTTGTTTTTGTCGCTCGCATTTTGGTGGGGTTCATCTTCATTTTGTGCCTCACTTTCTTTGCTCTGATCAAATCTGATTTCACGTTTTTTCGGCTGAGGTTCGGGCGCTTCCAGAGGTAATACACCGGGCGCGTGGTGATTAGGTTGTGGAAAGTCTGGGCGAGGAACTCGGGCGATTGTCGCTCGACGCGGGATTCGCCGCCGGCGGTGGTGGCTGCGTACCAGTCGTGGACGACCTGTGCGACGAGTCGGCGCACCGTTGGTTTTCGGCAGACTTCCTGCACGAAATCGCGATGGTTGGGGTCGACGTCCATTTTGCGAAGCGTGTCGAGTGCGGCTTTGCGTTGCGGGCTGATGTCATATTGGCCGACGCGGGTCATGCCCGCACGCTCGAAAACGGGGTTGTGCTCGCCCATGGCGGCCAGGCATTCTACGTATTGAGTGCCAAGTAGTGGCATTGTTTGGCGAACGAGGTAATGCCCCAGACCGCAGCCGCGAATGTCCGGGTGGATGACGAGGCGGCGGAGGATGCGGAGGTGTTTGTTCACGCGGCGTGCGCTGCGCGTGAACCAGCCGTTGGTCGCCTGATTGCGAAGCGAAAGTTCGAGCGGACTGTGCGAGTAAACGACGATGCCGAGTGTGTCGCCGTCACGCTCGCGAAGGGTGAAGATACGGTCGACGAAGCCGAGTTCGTCGGTGGCGCGATAGTGCATCGACGCAAAAGCGTCGTAATCGGCTTTGCGACCTGGGGTGATGACGAGCTTCTTGCGGAGGCTGAGCGAGCGGTTGGCGGCGACGCGTTGCGGTTCGATAATGGCGAGACCCTGTTGTTGCAAGCGAACGATGATGTCGGGCTGAAGATCGGAAACGATGTCGTCGTTGTTGGACGCGAGGATCATGCAGAGATTGCGGTGAGTGACGAGTTTGCGGAGGTTGTGCGAGATCGCGAGAGCCGCTCGACGATGAAGGGAGGAGCAGAACTCGTCGCAGAGAAGCGGTGGCAATTGTCGATTGTCGATTTCCGAATGTCGATTGGGCTGTGTCGAGTCGTGTGGGGTTACATGAGGCGTTTCGGCTTGTTGAACGGCGATGGTGCGAGCGAGGCGGGCGCGGAAGCGTTCGCCTTCGGAGAGTGAGTCGAACGTGCGAAGCCAGAGGCGCGACTCGCCGAGGCCGCAGGCGGTGAGAAGATTGGCTGCTTCGGTGAAGGAGCTTTTCGGCGCGACCTCGTCGATGATGCTCGCATCAGGTCGAAAGTCGACGCGATGCACGGCGTGGCCCGTGGGGAATTGCCGCTCGATTTCGGCCAGCGCGCTCGACTTGCCAGAACCTGATGGGCCAAGAATGAGCACGATGGTTCGCGGGCGAATGGGGATCGCGAGGGATTCCAAAATCGTGACGGTCGATGCCTGAAGGGGGATTCCGAATCGTGTCGCAACTTCGGCTGTACGACGTGTCGGGCGGCCGAGTCGCGGGGTCTTACGACACGATATGTTCAATTCCATCGGGCCGGATTTGTCTTTGGCAAGAACCAATCGATTGTCTGCGTCGCGGTTTGCACTGGATTCAAAGCACATAATTGCACCTCGTTCAGGCATCCGTGCCGCCGTTGACCTTGGTGAGTACTTAAGCCTTACATTGCCCTAACAGAAGAGAATATCGACACAATCACGCCCAAGTCAATAGTGCGGCAATATTATTATTGCTGCGGACGATTTCTATTCTCGTAAGTCTTTTTGGGAAGGCCAGTTATGCCGACATGCGTCCCTTGGCCTAGTGAATACGGCCAAGCTTGGCGATGCTTGGTGAATCGAAGCTGATCGTCGAAGATCGCACCGTGCACAGTGGCGGGGATTACAAGATCAGGCAGGCGGTTTCGGAGTACGATTTCCGGCAGATACTCGCATTGCAGGCCGCGAACCTGAAGACGACGCTCGATGCGGCTGAGCAGCAGGGGCAGGGGTTCGTTACGCTGACGCATGATCTAGCGTTGCTGCGGGAGATGAACTCGCCGTGGCCGCATGTGGTTGCGGTGCGGGCGGATTCGGATGAGGTCGTTGCTTATGCGCTGGTGATGCTTCGCGAGTTTCGGGAGCGTTTGCCGGTGCTGGAGCCGATGTTTGAGCGATTGGATCGACTCGACTATCGCGGTCAGCCGCTGAACTCGTTTCGATTCTATGTCATGGGCCAGGTTTGCGTGGCCAAGGCGCATCGCGGGCGCGGGCTTGTTGAGCGGTTGTATGCGGAGCACAAACGTCAGATGTCGCCGCACTTCGATCTGATCGTTACCGAGATTGCTCGCGCGAATCCGCGATCGATTCGAGCGCATGAGAAGGCTGGGTTCGCAGTGATACACGAGTACTCAACTGACGATCATGGTGAGTGGGTGATCGTGGCGATGGAGTTGTGACGCTTCGATTCGTATCCCGAGCGATACCAGTCTGAGAGGAAGCACATTCATTCTGGTATTCATGTTTTGTTCCTTTGCTTGCGCAAAGGGCTCTACTGATGAACGGTTCTTGTTAATCAGCTCTATTGCTTACAAATCCCTGCACACCAATCGAACGACGATTCCTTGAATCGAGAAATCTGCCGAGTCGGCTAAGGCTGTTGGGGCCACGCGCGGGTTGTCGCCGCGGAGGATGACGAGGCGGCGGGTGTCGTGCCATTCGACGGTGACGCGTTTGAGCGTTGGTTGGCCGTTGACGAGGCAGGCACAGATGCGGCCTTGCACGTGCTCGGGCTCGACGGCGGGGCGGTAGTGGACGAGGACGATGTCGCCGGGTTTGAGGGTCGGTTCCATGCTGTCGTAGGCGAGGCGGAGGCAGTAGAAGTCGGGCGACCACTGGTGGCGAAGGACGGGGAACATTTCGAGCTGGTCCTGCGACTCGGCGGGCGGGCCGGCGGGGATAGTGCCAAACAGTGGCAGCTCGCGCGTTTCGAGCGGCTGCGGTGTGTCGTGGTCGGGGCCGCCACCGATGAGCACTGCCTGCGGCATATCGAGCGCGACGGCGAGTGCGTCGAGCGTGCGCTTGGATGGCGTGGCCTGGCCGCGTTCGATTTCGGAGAGGAAGCCCTGGTTGATGTTGGCTGTGCGGGCGAGGTCGATCTGGGTGAGCAGAAGCTGCTTGCGACGGCGTTTGATGCGCTGGCCGATGGACTCGCCGGCGCGAAGGGAAATGAGGGGGTCGAGGGGCATTATTGGAGTATAGCTAACGGGCAATATTGGGCAATAAACCCGTATTTTCGTGATTGAAAAATGTCTGTGCAGTGACACCTACCGAAACCGTATTGTTCAATAAATGCGTGTGCGATGACTGCAAGATAATCAATCTTAAGCGAATTTGCCCAGTACCAGCTGTAAGGGGTTCATGAACACGATCATCCTCCGTAGGTTTGAAGTTGTCTTGCGTTGGACATGGAGAGTCATGCACACTGCGATCTTGGTATTCCTTATCGCCCTAGCTGTTTCTACTGCGTTAATGTGGGATTTCTTGGCGTTATGGCCGAATCCGCAGTCATGTCACGAGGGCCAGAATTACTGTGCGTACTTCTGGACAACGCAAGATTGGGCTGACGGCTCATATGATAAGAATGTTGGAGGCTTTCTGTTTCCGCGAAGCGAGTTTATTGAGGTCAACGTTCAAATGAGCGTGGACGAGCCCTTCGATTACAGGCGTAACCACAGCGTGCTAATTATTTCGGTGAGTCTTCCAATACCATCCCGAATTCGCGGCGAGCCCATAACTCTTTGGGAATGTGCTGGGTTTCGATTGAGACACGGACAATGCTATGTTGCCGACAAGATGGTCGCGAGATTTTCGCAAAGCACTTCCACGACCGAAGTTTCGGCGCCGCTTTGGTTCGCCGTGTTCGCCTTTGCAGCGTATCCAACATACAGGATTTCCGTTGCACCATTCAGTCGTCGGCGTCGGAGGCGACGCGGTCTGTGCGTCGGTTGCGGGTATGACTTGCGCGGTAATGTAAGCGGGGTCTGCTCGGAGTGCGGAAGGGTTTTCGAATTGAGAAGTGATCCCCCTACGGGTGAGCGCGAATCGGAATCAGAGAATGCGAGCGATTAACGGGCTCAGTCCGCTCATTCGTGTTGTTCGTCGCATAGCCTATATTTCTGTTCTCATCATCTCCACTGCGACTTGCCTGGGAGCGCTTGCTTGTTGGCTCTTCGTTGACTTGGCACTGCCTCCGACCGGATGGAAGGACGAATATTCTCGCGGGATTTACGATGAGTTCGGGACCACGCATTTGCACACCAATGAGTGGGGTCGCTGGCTCGACGTGACGATATTTCAGCGAGTAACCGTCGAGCTTCGCTTCTCAATTGGACCTGACAATAAGTTCGGCGGCGGGCCAAGTAGAATTGAGGGCAACCTTTGCTTTCCGGCCGATGGGCTCCACATAGGAAAATCGCGGAATCTGAACGGACGAGGGTTCAGTTTCCATTACGGAGCCTCGGGCACATACAGCAGCCACAGCTTCGACTTGTTTATACGTCCGCCTGGCGAGGTCAGCTCTATTCAGATGGAAATGGATCGTACAGGCCTTTCGCTCGAAGAGGTTCGAGAACTTGTGAATATTCCAAGAGTCTACTTGAGCGTTGGACTTCCGCTCTGGTTTGTTTCGCTCGTAAGTGGAATGTTTCCGTCCGTCGCATTTCTTCGCGGGCCGGTTCGTCGTTGGCGGCGCAAGAGGAAGGGCTTGTGCGTGGCGTGCGGATACAATTTGCAGGGCAATATGAGCGGGGTTTGTTCGGAGTGCGGCAAGAGTGTGATTGCGAAAGGCGGAAACGCACTATCCGAATGCACGACTGAGAGGCCATAGGATGGCACGTATTGGCAATTTGTTTCGTGTTCTTGCCCGCGTCGTATGGGTGTCACTGCTGGGCGGGCTGAGCTTCATTTGCATCGTGCTAATTGCGGCCCGGATCGCATTCGGGCTCGAGGTGCACGCACCGCGATGGCACTTTGGACAGTACGAGAAGAGCAAACAAGTCTACCACGGCATTGTGCTGTCGAAGGAACCCGGCCGGCATCACGTTGGCGTTGTAGTCGGCCAGTCCCTCGAACTGTCAGGTGGCATCTATGCATTCAACTACGAAAATGACCCGCACTACTTTGTCTACACTTCCGCGACGTTTCTTAGACTTGGTTCACATTGGCCGCCATGGGGTGGTCAAGTTAGTCACGGAGACTTCGAATTTGGAGTCAAGTGGGCCTACGAGAAACGGGGTGGTTGTAGCATTCTCGTCACGCCAGACTTGATTGAGGACTCGATCGGCCGACCTCTGACACCCGAGGAGGCGGAGCGTTTTTGGCGTGATCGATTCTCTTCCGTTCATTTTGTTGCACCGCTCTGGGCTGCGATTCCAGCGACTGCCTTCCTTCCGCTGCTTGTGTTTGTTCGGGGCCCATTGCGGCGGAAGCGGCGCCGGAGGCGCGGCCTGTGCGTGGGCTGCGGGTATGATTTACGCGGGAACGTAAGCGGGGTCTGTTCGGAGTGTGGGAGAGAAACCACAAAGACACCAAGGCACAAAGAGGAGCTATGAACAGAATTTTGTCCGAATGCTCGACAGAGAGGCCGTAAGATGGCACGCATCGGCAACCTGTTTCGTTTCCTGGCTCGCGTCGCTTGGGTGTCGCTACTGGGCGGTCTGAGCTTGATTTGCGTTGTGCTCATTGCGGCCAGGATCGCATTTGGGTTTGAGGTGCACGCACCGCGATGGCACTTTCGGCAGGGCGAGAAGAGCAAACAAGTCTACCATGGTATTGTGTACTCGAGGTCGCCGGCCGACCACAATTTTGGCGTTGTGCTAGGTCAGTCGCTCGAGCTGTCGGCGGGACTTTATGCCATTAGCCACGATGATGATGATTTGTACTTCGTTTATGCGTCGATGACTCACCTACGCGTTGGCTCTCAGTCGTGGGGTGGCAGGGTTAGCTATGGGGAGTTCGACTTCGGTTTTAGATGGGCCTACGAAAAGCGAGATGGGTGTAGTATCTTAGTTCTCCCGGACCTGATGGAAGATTCGCTTGGCCGATCTCTCACCAGCGAAGAAGAAAAGCGCTTTTGGCAAGATCGATTCTCGTCTGTCGATTTTTGTGCACCACTCTGGGCTGCAATTCCAGCTACTGCTTTCCTGCCGTTGCTCGTGTTTGTGCGGGGTCCATTGCGGCGCAAGCGACGGCGGAAGCGCGGGCTATGCGAGGGATGCGGTTACGATTTGCGCGGCAACGTGAGCGGGGTTTGCTCGGAGTGCGGGAAGGAAACCACAAAGACACGTAAGAAAAAGACCCTCACCCTGCCCTCTCCCTAAAGAGGGAGAGGGATGGCCAGTCGTATGCACTTAGCTTTGTGCCTTGGTGTCTTGGTGGTTCAACTCAGGTGTGGCGCGATCTAGAATTGATTCGCCGGTACTTCGAGGCCATCGTCTACGTGCTGTTGTGTTGATTGCTCGCCGTCGAAGGTGAACAGAATCTGATCGTCGTCGATTCGCGCCTGCAGGTGCACGGGGCGCTTCCAGATGCGGTGGATTTCCTTGAGTGTTTCGACCGCGTGTTTGATTTCCACGTCGGCGCCGGTGTGGCGGTGGCCGAGGTATAGTTCGCCGCGGTTGCGGTAGTTGCCGTCCATCACGTAGATGTACGGTTGGCCGTGGTTGGTGAGCATGAACAGCATCTGCTGCTTGATCTTGTCGAAGTCGCGATTGACCACCACCATTTTTCCGGTGGCTGGGTCCTGGCGATAGTGGTAGAGCTTCTGGTCGTCGACGAACTCCGGTGTGAGGAATTCGTCGAGAAACGTCACGTCGTTATACAGTCGGCGGACCTCGTAGATTTTTTCGCGACCCGGCGACCCGCGGCCAACCACGCGACCTTTCGGTGCTTTTTCCTTGCCCCACTCGCGTCGCTCAGCCATGTCGTCGCAAGCGTCGTAGGCCGGTCCGTATCGACCGGTGTTCCAGCGCCGCTCGATGTCGCGGAATAGCTCGATGCCGAGCTTGTAGGGATTGAGGCGGCCCGGCGAAGTTGCGAGCGTGCCGGAGTGATGTTCGCAATAATCGATCAGCTCGTGGTCGCGCAGCACGTAGTTGGTCATGATCGTCGAGTGCCAGTAGCTGGCCCACCCCTCGTTCATGATCTTGGTCTGCCCCTGCGGCGCGAAGTAGTAAGCTTCCTCGCGGATCATCGCGAGGATGTCGGCTTCCCAGTCCTCCATCGGTGCGTTCTGGAGCAGGAACCACAGGATGTCGCGCACCGGCTTTTCCGGAAAACGCGTGCGTGCTTTCTTGTGCTCCACATCTTCCGCCGCCTTCGTTTTGGCTAAGCGATCGGGCGGGTTGATGTAGCGATCCATGTAGCTCTTGGCCGGGTACTTGGCTGCGGGCAATTGCTCGCGATGGTCGCGTTCCTCGATCGTTTCCGGTTTGCCGCCTTTTTCGCGACGAATGAAGACGGAGTGCGGATCGACGAGATTCTCCAGCGCGAGGCACGTGTCGATCATCTTCTCGACGCGCTCGACGCCGTATCGCTCGACATATCGCCGCACTCGCGTGGCGTGGTTGGCCATCTCGTCGATCATCTTGCGGTTGGTCTTGCTGAACCAGATGTTGTGCTTGAAGAAATCGCCGTGGCCATAGACGTGTGCGATGACCGTCTTGTGATCGACCATCAGATTGTCATTGAGCAAATACGCATAGCACGGGTCGTTGTTGATCACCATCTCATAAATGCGACTCAAGCCGTATTTATGAGATTTGCGCAGCCGTTCGTATTCCATGCCGAAGCGCCAATGTGGATACCGCTGCGGGAAACCGCCGTAGGCAGCCACCTGCGAAATCTGCTCTGCAGTGAGCAGCACGTAGAGCGTGGGGTAGAAATCGAGTCCCTCTCGCCGCGCATGCTCGGCGATGATCTCTACCTGTTCTTCAATTTCGCGTGGCAGTTTCGTCGTCATGCATTCATACCGGCACTGAACCGTTACACATCATCAAAATTACAAATTACGAATTACCAATTACAAGAATGGCACACCATTGGTTTCGTAATTTGTCATTTGTAATTCGTAATTTCCTTACCTTCCAGCCGCAAAGAACGTCTTGATACTGTCGTAAATGTCGTCTTTCGAATTCACGCGGCTCGTCAGCACGGCCTCGTGGTTTCCCAACTGCTCGTGCAGCACGTTGATGAAATTGCCGCTGCCATAAGCGCTCGCAACCTGGCAATATCCGAACATGTTCACGTAGGGCAGAATGTGCTCCTTCAACATCGTGCAGCATTCGCGGCTGTCTGACTCGCTGCTGTTGTCGCCGTCGGAGAAATGGAACAGGTAGATGTTCCACTCGGTCGGCGCGTAGTGCGTCTCGATCAACTGCCGGGCGAACTTGAACGCGCTGCTGATCCGCGTGCCGCCGTCCTCGCGGATGCGGAAAAACGTTTCGCGATCGACCTCGCCGGCGCGAACGTCGTGGACGATGTAGCGACTCTCGATGCCGCGATAGTTCTTCCGCAGCCATGCGTCGATCCAGAAGGCTTCGAGTCGCACGAGCTCTTTTTGCTCGTCGCCCATCGAGCCGGAAACGTCCATCATGTAGACGATCACCGCGTTCGATTGCGGGCTGAGAACTGTACGCCAACTGCGATAGACCTTGTCGCCGCGTTCGAAAACGATTCGCGGGTTGTCCGGGTTGTATAGGCCGAGCATGATCTGCCGGCGCAGGGCCTTGCGGAACGTTCGTCGAAAGTGGCGAAGAGATTCCGGGCCGGATTGACGGATGCCAATGTACTTGTCTTTCTCTGCTGTGATGCGATTGCGCCCGCGAGGAAGAATGCGCGGCAGCTTCAGCTCTTCGCCTAGGATTTCGGCTAGCTCGTCGATCGAGATGTCGGCTTCAAGGATGTGCTGGCCTTCCTGCTCGCCGCCGGGACCGTTGCCCTCGCCCTGCCCGACGTCGTCGCCGGCTTTTCCATCGCCCTGTCCGACGCCGCCGTCACTGTTGTCGCCGTAGCGGAAGTGCGGCGTGTCGATGCCCTTCACCGGAATGCTGATGTATTGTTTGCCCTCGCGGCCAAGCAGTTCCCCGCGCGTGAGAAAACGGCGAAGGTCCTCGCGGATCTTGCCCTTCACGATCTTGCGGAAGCGTTGATGGTCTTTGTCAATCGGCAGCGTCATCAGTTATCACACGTTCGCGAGCACATTTACAAAGCGAGCCGCGGTCTTCAGCACGCGCGGACGCCCGAGCAGTCTGAAGTCTGCGGCTCACCGTAGACGTTCTTGATGTCACCGAGAAGCCCTCGGTCCCCGCGTCACTCCATTATAGTCTTGTTTGTAATCCGGTGATTCCTTTTTCCGGTACTGGTCCAAGAAGGTGGGTGCAAAGCACCCACCCTTCTATGAAAGCCCGTTTCGAGTCAATGTAGTTGTTTGGTTGGA
>CAZBRD010000017.1:0-105935 GCA_964494205.1 uncultured Phycisphaeraceae bacterium
CGCGAACCTCATGATACCGTGGGCGTCAAGGACTTTTTCAACGGGCTGTTAAAGCACCCGACTCTGCAGGGGACGATAGCGGGTTCCGTCGGCGGCGAGAACCAACTTGGACAATTCACGCCCATCTGGCATGGGGCGCAGATCTCGCCCGATTGATACTCACCAGGGCAAGCTACCGCGGGAATATCTGCCCTACTGAGTGTAACTAAAAAGGCGAAGGCTAAGATCGCGATTATCCACACGAAACCACAACGATAGATACCGAATTGATTCGACATCGCGAACTGCCTTTCAAAGTTTGGGGTTTCGAACACTAATGCCGGTAGATTCTTTGGCGCAGGCAATAACCCGAATCGTGCCGCACAAACAAGTCTGCACGGCCTACTACACGCCGTCCATTGTTGCCGCACGTTGCTCACCGCCGACTTGCAACGACTCAATGGCGATTTACCTTGCGACCGGCCTCAAACACTCTATACGTTGAAATTGGGTATTGGTTCGCCAAAATAGTAGACATCGCAAAATCCAAGTCAATAGCGAGTCCATTTTTTCAGGTCCAATGAGTACGCTTAAGCGATGACATTGATCGATATGAATGCTTGAACTCACCGAGCGATCATTCATAGAAAGGTCTTCAAGCCATTCACATTGTGCATTCGTTGAGGATGTGCAAGTGATTCAAGTGTTCGTCGTTTCACGCAATCGCACAAGTAATATTACTCTCGCAGAATCAATAGATTATGTCTGTTTGCTCGCGGGCGAGGACGACAGGATAGATATCCGAAACTCGTCTGTTGCAATACAAGTTCAAAGCAGCATATCAACTGGCAATCCAGTTACGATATCGCATCGTTTCAATTACCGCCGTCGGCGCGATGTGATCGAGGTATCGAGCAGTCGTCGTGATGTTGGAGTGTCCGAGTTGCTTGGAGATGATCGCGATGTCGACCCCTTCAGCGCGAAGTTGTGCCGCGTGAGTGTGGCGGAAGCCGTGGGCGTGGACGCGCTTTTCAATTCCGGCTTTGAATGCGAGTCGCTTGAGCATGATGCGAACATAGGATGCGTACATTGATTCGCCTTCGAGCGTGCAGAAGACTGGTTGCCTACTATTCACACCGAGCACTTGTCGTTTGTCGAGCCAGCGCTGTACGATGCTTGCTGCACCCGGGTCGATTCCGATAGTTCGTGAGCGTCCGCCCTTCCCATTCAGAACGCGGATGGCACCCTTGTCCAATTCGAGGTCTTTCGAATAGAGCAACAGCGCTTCGTTGATACGAAGGCCTGAGCGATAGAGCAACGCAATCAACGCGCGGTTGCGAATGCCTGTCGGCGCACGATGGCTGCACGCACGCATGAGTTTGGAGACTTCTTCTTCTGTCAGCACTTCCGGCGGCAGATGCTTGTGCCGTCGTGATTTTTGTCCATTGCTCACATAGATCGATCCATTGAACATGCCTTTCTCCCGATAAAACTTATCCGTTTTTCAGCAAACTTCCGAGTGTCACGCTGTGACACCCAGTTACGCTTTTCCTGCAAAGCGTAACTCAGTGCTACCTCGGGGTGGCCAGACGGGGAAGAACGTAACTCTATGGAAAGGAAGGAATTGCGAGCATCAAAATAGGCGGAACCTGAATCATTCCGGTGTCGGCGGAACGATCACCAATGGCGAAACTGGGCCGAGATTCGTTCGCCGCCGTGAGTGATCAAAGTTGGGCCGCAGTATTTGCTATCTGCCGCTTCCAAGGCCAGCGCCAACGCTGTCCAGCGATCGGCGTGGCTGCCCGCTTCGCGTGGTGCAGCGTAGCGAACATTGCCCGCCGTCGTCACGGTGCGAGCCACGGAGTGCAGGTCGTCGATTAACGGGCGATGGTTGGGAATCAGCAGATCCCCGCGCTGAAAATACGCCAGAATCCGCGAGGCCAGCGATTCCTTCACCGGTGCGGTCATCGTCACCGGCTCGACGCGGCTGCCATGTTTTTTCACCAGTTCTTCGCACAGCTGCATGCCCAGTCCGCTCTGGTCAATGGAGAGCCTCCGCAGGCAACCGAGCTTCAGGATGCTGGACAGCAAGGCGGACTGTTCGTTGAACGGTGTTTGGCGTAACTCCACGGCTCCGCGCCAGCGGATGGTCTTGTTGTCCTTCTCCAACATGACCAAGACAGACATATCGTGTTTGCGGCCCACGTCATACCCGGCGAAGAGATTCTTGGCTTCGGCCAATCCGTTCATGCTCAGGTGATAGTTCAACGTTTCATCGACCCGCGCGAGCAGCAGGTCGTACGGCAACAGGGCATGCGCTTCGTCCACGAACTCACATTCGTAGGCCGACCTCCAGGTGACCTCGTCGGCCACTGCAGCGCGTAAAGCGGCGATGTCATGCGGCGCACCGCCGTTCTTGGCGTCGTAGACGCTCACCTTGTGGCGTGACCACGCGGGATCGCCGTTATGCCAGAGCTTGTGGAACATCCCGGTCTTCGGGCCCGGCGTCGACACAACGCTCAATCGGAACTGCTTGTTGGTCGAGATGGTTGGCACGATGGCCAGCCAGAGTTGGTCGACGTCTGGAATCCACGCCGCTTCGTCAATGACGACGTGGCCGCTGTAGCCTTGAACGGTGGCGGCGGTTGAAGGCAACGAAACCACCCTACCGCCGGTCGATAGCTCGATGGCTTCAGCACTTTGTTTCTCGACTTGCACGATGCCATCGCCTGCAGCGGTCACCAGTGGCAGCAACTGGCCTGCCTTGCGCAACAACTCCGATGCCTGTCGTTGACTGGCGCTGACCACAACGGTCGTTTCGCCGTAGATTGCCGCGTGCAAGGCTTCGGTGGCTACTGCTGTCGACATGCCGATCTGTCGCGCCTTGCAGCAGACGCGCAGACGAGAATGGTCTTCCAGCCAACGGCGCTGGTGCGCCCACCAGCGGAGACTGATCGCTTCCGATTGGGAATGCCAGCCGGAGCATTCATGCTCAGCATGAGGCTCAGGGTAAGCGGAGCATGGATGCTGAGCACTGGCGGAGCCTTCATGCTCAGGGCGAGCGGAGCACGCAGGCTCAGCACTGGCGGAGCCTGCAGGCTTACCGGCGGTGGAAATCGAGGAATCATGAAATGCTGGTTCCAGTGATGCATCGGCGATCATGGTAACTGAGTCTCTTCACGCGGCATGGACACGGGCGCGGACGAACGGAATCCCAGCACCGCCGACACGCTGGCCAGCGCCGTCTGCACGTCGCCCGGACCACTGAGTGTGATACGTCGTTCGTCGCCGTCGAGCGCCTTGTGCAGAAGTTGCAGAAGCCCCACGAGCTTGTCGCCAGCGGTGGTGCTGCCTTTGACGGTGCGAATCAGCAGTTGAGTGATTCCGTCGTACATCAACCCGGCGATGACGTCGATGTTTTGGGTTTCGTCGGCGTCCATGCCCAGTTGCTGGGCGATCTTCACCAACTCCGCACGGGTCTTCGCGGGTTTGATACCTACACGGCGAAGCGCAGCCGACAACGAACCGCTTTCTCGCGGTCGACCGGTAGGATTGCCGCTTTGGCCCGGCTGCCAGCGATGCGGCGCTAGCCATGGCGCACGTTCACCGTTCGTTGACGATGCCTCGGATTGGACTGGCACTTCCGCAGCCAGCGCTTCGGTGATTGGGTCTGATTGTAGTTCGGTGCCGTTCATGTTCACCGAATCCTATCGATGGGATAACGTCGCGATTCCAACGGCTGGAAGTTGCATCATTCAAAAACGACACGGAAGCGACATCCGCATTTACATTGGACCCACGACAGCCCACTGCCGTCGCCTTGGTCAGCGACCGAGCGGTACTTACGCAACTTGGTGCCATCGCATTTCGGACAGCGCGGTCGTTCAACCGTCACCGTCGTCAGGCGTGGCCGATCATGTTTGGACTTAACTGGAACTTTCATGGTGGTCGCTCAATGGTTGTGGTTCAATGGCGCGTCCTCCCCGGGACAATCGTCTACGCTGCAAACGATTCCCTGCTCGATCTGATTGCCCCACACCGTCCAACCTTCGACAGGAGAACGCGCGAATAGTTCCAATCGAGGCGCTGGACTGGCGCGCTCGATCATCTCGCGCACCGCTTCAGGTTTGGCGCTGTGCTCCGTGCGCTCCAACTCTGCCCAACTCTTCAGCGACTTGTCCATGAACGTGCACGAACCCCTGACGCCCAGGAGAAGATACTCGTGCGCCACGCGCCAGTAGTTCCCGATGCCTATCTGCGGTTTGACCCAAACGAACGTACTCTTGTACTCAAAGCCCCACGCTTCCATCACCTGCTTGGCCTCGAACTGAAACGCGTTCGTCGTCCACAGATGCAGGTGGGAGTTGGGCGCTGCCAGCTTCTCGATGGGCAATTCGCACAGTTCGTCGACGGTCATCGTCGGATAGTGGTTGTCCGTGGCTGCGCGGGTGGCCTGATTGTCATATTTCCACGGCGGATCCCCATAAATCGTGGCGAAGGTCGTGCCGGTGGCAATGAGTTCCTGCAGCGATTCGGTACAGGTGATGGTCAGAGGCTGCATTCCGAGATTGCGTTCTGCGTTGGCGAGATCGCGTTCCCTGGAAAGTAGACCGGCGGTCGTAATCTCACGACCGGCATCCCTGGTGTCGCGGAGATGCTCTTCGAACGCTTCATCAGGCAGCGAAGCCAGTCGTTGCCAGCGATGGGAGTCCTGCTTGGTGATCCCCATGTCGGCGAGTTTCGGAAATGGTTCCACGCTGGAACCATTATCCGCAGGCCTTCCAGCACCTTGACGTTGCATGCATGCGAGTAACTCGCCCGCTTTCCGCTGGGCACGAACGTGAATCTCCGCCGCATTGTTCTGTGCTTCCAGGCCGAGCTTGGCGGCTTTGGCATAGACCTTGGCCGCCTCGGCCACGTCGGCGATGTGCTTGACCTCGTCCAATGTCGAGGCCGCAGCCAGCGCCTTCACCGCGCCATTCAGTTTGGCCAAGGCCGTAGCGTTGGAACCTACATTGTCATTATTCATGGCTTTCACCTCCTTGGTTGTTGGGGGAATGGGAATTGGCTGGGATTCGTTCGGCTTTCCTACCGGTGAACTTCTCCCAGCGCTGAACGATCACATCGCAATACAAACAATCGAGTTCCATTAGGAACGCACTGCGTCCGGTCTGCTCGGCGGCGATCAACGTCGAGCCGCTCCCGCCGAATAGGTCGAGGACGTTCTCACCCACGCGCGAGGAATATTGAATCGCACGAACGGCTAACTCGACCGGCTTCTCGGTCAGATGCACCATCGAGTTCGGAGTGATCTTCCTGATGTGCCACAAGTCCGTGGCGTTGTTCGGCCCGAAGAACGAATGCGCCGCGCCTTCCTTCCAACCGTAGAAACAAATCTCGAATGCGCCCATGTAGTCCTTCCTGGTCAACACCGGCCATTCCTTGTCCCAGATGATGCCCTGACTGAAGTACAGGCCGTGTGCTTTCAAGACCGGTGGATAATTCCCAAGATTCGCATAGCCGCCCCAACAGTAAAATGACCGACCGGGTTCGAGCACGCGGGCGATGTTTCCAAACCAAGCGTGCAGCATCTCATCGAATTGCTCGTCGGAGACGAAGTCATTGGCCAATGGTCTGTCTTTCGGGCGGAGTTTGCGATGTGTCGGCTTGCCAGACTGTGCACCGGTCGCGACGTCCATCTCATGATAGCGCGAGGCCGTTCGCTTCTGCGCGCGATGCAGGTCGAACGATTGATGATGCGTTAGACCGTGTTCGCCGAACGACGAGAGACCGGCGGCGATCGCGTTATTACTTCTCGGCTCAACTTTGACGTTGTACGGCGGGTCAGTGTTAACCAAGTGAATCGACTGGCCATTGAGCAAGCGATCGACATCACTTGCTGATGCACTGTCACCGCAAAGCAATCGATGGCTACCAAGCACCCACAAGTCGCCGGGTTGGGTGATTGCCGCGTCTGGCGGTTCGGGCACGTCGTCCGGATCGCACAACCCTTCCTTGACACCGGGATCAAGCAGTTTGGCCAACTGATCCTCGTCGAAGCCGAGTAAACTGAGGTCGACATCCAACGCGCGGAGTTCTTCCAATGCAATTGGGAGTTTTTCGAGGTCCCAGGACGCCAACGTCGCAGTTTGATTGTCGGCGATGCGATACGCCTTGACTTCGGACTCGGTGAGGTTGTCGGCAGCGTGCACGGGCACTTGCTCCAGCCCGAGCTTCATCGCCGCCTTCAGCCGCGTGTGACCGACGATGATCACGCTGTTCTTGTCGACGACAATCGGTTGCTTGAAGCCATATGCCGCAATCGACCGCGCGACCGCATCGACCGCCGCATCATTCAACCGTGGGTTGTTCTCGTACGGCTTGACCTGACCTATGGGCCACAACTCAATCTTCAAGCGTCACCTCCATGTTTCCGGCGTGCACTAACTTCATCTGCGCATTATTCCATACGTTGGAACAAACCATTCCAGCGGTTGGAAGGTGTTTTGCGATTTGACTTCTTGCTCGCCGCCACGCGCGCCCCGTTGGCCACCAAACGCAATCAAACGCCGCGTGGCGCGACGCAGAAGCGAAACGGTAACCATAAGCGCCCGCCTCGCGCGGCCACACGGTGGCCAAGTCCGCTCGCGTCCACTGAATCGTTGTTGACGCTCAGGCATCATGTGATTGCTCCTCGATTGAGCTCATCATCGCTGCCGCTTGGCGCAATTCGACGGCGCGGTCGGGATTGGTGGATTCACAAGTATCCGCGAGTTGGAGAAGTCGATTGCGCCAAGACGTCGAAGTCCATCCATCACGCACGCGCGTCAAGGCAACCAGTTCCCGCGACAGTTCGCTGGCGTTACCCTTGCACCATGTGTCCTGAACCTCAAACGGAAGGACCGCAGACATTTGAGTGTCATTAGATGAAGCCTGCACGAAGTCTGCGGGCAAGTCTGCGACGGTAAGTTCATGTGGCGGGGCGGGTTGTGTTGAAGTGCATACTTTCGCAGACTTTTTTGGTACTTCCTCTCTACATATGTGCGCACCATTTACACATGCATCTGAATTTGCGTTGTAATGTTCTCTCGCACACGCGGAGGGTCCCGGAAAAAGTATGCGAAAGTCTGCCGATTCATCCAACGGCTTGTCGTTGCTGGACTTATGCGTGCAGACTTCGGTGCATACTTCCCGCAGACTTCCCCCGTTGGTTGCCAAAGCCTGCGGGGCGCACGGCTCCAAGTGATATACCAGGCGACCACAGTGGTCTTTTTCCTCGCCCGACACTATTCGAAACCCGCCGATCACAGAGTCGCGCTTCGCAGCCAATCGGCGACCAAGTTGCGTTACCGCTCCATGTTCATTGCTTGACGTGACCACCGTGATGAGCAAATCGGTTCGTTTGAAGTCTCCATCCCAAAGAAGCTTGGCCAAGTCATTCACCCGCAACTTTCCGTCTTTCCACCGCTCCCACCAAGCGAGCACAAAGGCGCGCCATTCACTCGACTCGCCGTGAGTACGCTGACGCAGTGTGTCCGCATTTCCAAGGAAGCCGGGAACACCGGCTACGTCGAGAATTCCGCCCATCACTCTCGCGTAGGATTCAAAACTGCCCATGACCTGAGTTCCCATGGGGCGCCCAGCGGCCAACCAAGCTCGAATCAATATGAGCGCAGCACGAACCACCTGGGCGCGTTGGTCGCGAACGTGTGAAAGCAAATCAGTATGTTTGAAACGACTTCGGGTTTCAGGATTCTCCAGTTTTGAATCAAGGCGAATCCAAACGACGCGCCGAGTGATCTCTTTGCTGAAGGAGAGATTATTGCCCGTTACTATCCAGATGGCCCGATTGGGGAGTACGAGGTTTCGCGAAGAACCGAGTTCGCGATCACGCCATATCATTTCGGTCAAGACCGCCGCGAAGTGCTCGTTGTCCAGACGATAGGCGATATTGCCCCAAAGGATGACGGAATTTCCACCCGCCAGAGCGGCGGTGATCTTCTTGCGCCACTCATCAGACTCTCTCGCTTCCGTCATCGCACCGACTTCATGTCCCAGCGCCGGTATCGTGGCCGCCTTTGCGAGCAAGTCTTTTCCCGTTCCCGCCGTGGGCGCATCGATGGCGTAGCAAGGTGTCGGCCCCGTAATCAGGGGGCGAGCGAATGCCAAAAGTAACAAACTCAGTGCATTGGTGCTGCTTGATTCATCTACAAATGGAAAGTCCACGAACAGGTCGAGCAGCAAGTCGCGCGCTTGCGTGATTTCATGAGCAGAGGGCCGCTCAGGAACCGGCAGAAGTTCGGTCAGCGTAAGATGGTGCCAAAGCCCGCTCGCGGCATCGTATCCCGCATTGAGGATGAGGCTGCCGTCGACTGTGAACGTCGGACAATGAATGATTCCTTGAAGTGGCGGCAGGAGAGATTGTGGAAGCTTAAGCAAATCGCGAGCAACCGCCATGGGTGGTAAATCATCGACTTTTATTTCCTCCCCATTGCGAGTCCGTCGGATCAAATACCAATCTGCGGCGTTTGATAGCTCTCCGCGGAGCGCCACGTCATCAAGCGATTGGATGATGGGGACGGCTTGACCAAGCGAATCGCGCGTCGACACTACACGCACGATCTCGCTATCCCTCGAAAAAAGCCGCGGCGGTTGATTGTGGCGTAGCACCGCCTTGACGGCGTCGTCGCGAATATGATGCAATTGACGCTCGTTGGATTGGATGCGCAGCCGTGCGGAAATCTTAGTTCCGTCGCTTGGCACTTCGGCTTGCACATCCGTATGAGCAACTCGAAATGCGGGTACTCTCTTCCGTGGAGTGGGAACTTCTACCTTTGCTAGCCGCAACTCTAATTCCGCGGTGTCGACGTTGGGTTCCTGCTGAGCGATGGCCTTCGCAAATCGTTTCCGGTCTCGACTCTCAGCCGGATCAATCCGGTCGGTATGGATCGGTTCGTCGGCGACATTACCTGTCCATCGAAACGCCTTGACGACCACACGGTTTGAACGGCGAGAACGTGAACCCGCGAGGAACTGCACTTCGGGAATATTGAGAGTCCTCAAGAACTCGACACCCAGTGCCTTTAGGCCTTCTTGATCCCGTCCTACGTAGTGACAAAGGAACCACTCGCGGAGGTCCTTTGCCCCATCTGGAGGAAAAGCAACAGGGACGGGACGCTCCCACATTGACTGTAATTTCGATGCCACGGCCTTGGCACCAGACGACCCCGGCCACGTGCCGTCCGGCTTGCGGTCGTTTTCACCGAGAGTGATTACCTTTCGGTTGCGAAGTAGTTGAAGGAGCAACTCGGCGCCACCGCTGTTGTTCGGTCGACCGATGACGTTAAGCCCAACGTGGCATCCGGCGATGACGTCCGACGGCCCCTCCGCGACGATGATGGGATCGGGTTTTTCTTTCCAACTATTGGGCAAGGTCAAACCGCGTTTGCCGCCGGTTATTTGCCCTTTTTTACTGTTTTGAAACCGCAGACCGATGCCAATGACGCGACCTTGAGCATTACACTCTGAAAACGTCCAACATCCCGCATCGCCTTCCTCCTGCTGCGTTTCCGGATTCCACCAGCGACGGTCCGAACACCAGCCAATATCGAGAGCATCAAGCGCGTACAATGGAAGCTTGAGCACCTCGGCCAATGCCTGACGTCGATCGTCAACAAACTGTTCGACAAACTTCGCATGGAGTACTTGAATTGATTCTGGCTCGTTCATGTTCGCAGGTGTTGGCTTCGATTTCCGAAACGACCGTGTCGTCGCCACGCGATTACTGGTATGTTCCCGCCCCTTCTCGACATACATCCCAGTCGCATTGTCTGACCCTATTCCTTGAAAGCTGTATCCTGGAACATCACGCGGTTCCGGCGGGCGCTTGCAAAGGACAAGACCATCCGAACGACGACCACACCAGCCGCGATGGCCGCAGACTGGACAGTTCTCGCGCGTGTAGTCCTGAATGCCGTCGCCCATGCTTGAATTCCTCGACTGGCGCTGTTGGCCTTACGTTGCCACCGCGCGCGCCGCATTTGTTTCTTTAATGCTATCCAAATGCGACCTTTCGCCTGTCCGCGAATCGTGCCGCCGCACGTGAAACGCATCCTCGCCGAATTCGCGGGTGAGCAATCGCGTGTACACTTGCACAAGCGACGCCCCAATCTCACCGTCGGCGCTGACGACAAGCACGCGGCTGGCCGCATCCAACTCGTAACCGGTTTCAAGCCGCACGCGGGCTTCGCCGAACAGGCCTTCCACCGCGTAGATGGCCAAGTGAAGAGACATCTCTGCTTCCGCAAGTGAAACAGTCGGTTGGAACTCGAATCGAAATGCACTTGCAACCACGATCAACTCCTTACATGGCGTTGCGTCGCCAACTATTACCTATGCCGTCCGTTCGCAGCGTGTCCGCCCCACTCAAAAATCACTCAAACCCTTGCTTTCAAAGTGTTTGCGAATGCGTTCGATGGCGTTGCGAATCTGACGGCGGGAAATGCCCATGTCGCGGGCAACTGCTGAGACGGCGTCTGTCTTCAAGCGGCGGGAGATTTCCTGGAGGTCGGGCGGCAGAGACTCAACGACATTCACCACTGCGGCAACGAAATCTGACTGTTCAACAGTCTTGGGCCCACCTGGGCCTGATGCCGGTAACGAGTCCCGCAAGGGAGTAGTGTCTGCATCGCCCGATGGCGGTTGATCAAGCGATTGGGCTGTGAATCCAGCAGCACGTTTGAGACGTCGCCGATCACGGAGGATTATTGCGATAGCCGACCGAACCACTCGGTCGACGAAGGTGTTCTGACAAGCACGGTTCGCATCATACAGGTATGCTTTGGCCAAGAGTGTTAGCGTCAAATCTTGGGCAATGTCTTCTTCATCGGAGCGACTGAATCCCGATCTGCGAGTGAGTTGTCGGGCTTTGTACTTGATTAGTGAACTTGCATAGTCGGTAAGAACCGCGTCGCGGGTAGGACAATAGTCCATTGATGCCTCCGAAGCCGGAGGCATCCACCCGCTGGTTATTCACTACGTGCGCGCAGGGAATCTCTGTGCTGCGACGCATGCCGCAGTTGCAAAAGCACAGGCGCGTGTTGTGACCGTTGGGTTATGGCCTCATGGCCTTACCCGCAGGTCACGGTGTCGCATTTTTCAACAGTGAAATTGGAAGTGTCGCGGCCTGTCATGCCGCGCAAGTCAATCCATTTCAAGTGGTTGTGTTGGAGAGGCAAATTTCATTTTTCTGTCGCGAGACTGCGACGCGACAGTACGTTGAACCGAATCGCTGCTCTCTGTCCTCAAGACGGTCTGAACACCACCAGCTCTCAAAACGGCCCTTTGAACTTGATCCTTCGAGAATTGTTGGCCAGTCTCTTTAGAAAGGGATTCAGCGGCTTTTCGCATTGATCCAAATTGGCGATAGGCCGCCACCAAGACGTCGTCATTCAGGCTTGACTTTGCTTCGGCCTTCACCTGCTGCCGAATTAGTAGAGCCAGTTGGTCGCGATTGAGGATTGTTACGCTATTCTTGGTTTCCTCATTATTCGCATGTTCTCTCGGCACTTGGGGGAGCTTTGCATCGATACCCTTTTCCACTTTAGAAATCGAATCGGTTTTTTCTGTTTCCGAGCTCGCAATAAGTTGAGCGACCAGCCTGCGCATTTGAGGCTTTCCAATGTACCGCCACCAATCGACGTAATCCGAGAGACAGATTCGCGACTTCTGCAGCGTAGTAAAAACAATGGTCGAATCCAAACCAGACTTCTCCATCTGCAGCGCGATGTCCTCGCCGCAATCTTCAAGCGGCTTCCGGTAGATCGCCAGATCTTTGCGTAGTCCTTGGATTTCACGCTCCATTAGATCAGCAGAATGACCACCATCGGTAATCGGGCGCCGAAGTATTTCATTCCAAGCCGCCTCGTTGTTGTTAGAAACTGACTTGAGAGAAGTAAATGAGTCGGCCAATTTGATGAACGCATTGATCTTCGCAATAAGGGCCGATTCATAAATTGATTCCATTTCGCTTGTCCCTCCGAGAACTCTACCATTGATTCGTCGACAGGCTGTGTTTCAAAACAGCCTCCGCTGATCATCGACGATGAATTCCAGGCTCTCCAACCTAATCCTCATGGCTTCCGCCGAGACCTCAAAACGGTCCGCTAGCGGTCGGCAAAAACGTTCAAGCGTTGTGTCATCATTTTCTTTTTGGTTCGTTCCAATTGTCACGGCTGGAAGTTGTTGTACAGCGACTGGGTCCAAATTGCCGCGCCATGTTAGCCACTCTGACCGGATGAGTTCGCGCGGCATCAACAGGAATCCGGAAAACATGTCGGCCTGAATTTCCTCACGAGGCTTTGATGACGATCGACAAATGAACGCTGGCTGCCCACGGCCATCGAATAGCTTTATTTGTTCTGGATTTTCGCGGAAGTGTTTTCGGTGCAGGCGCCAGTGCCCAGCCTCATGGCCGAGGGTAAACCTGTATCTTCCGAGTTGCCGTGGATTCGAAGACGGGTCGAGTCGCACATCAACGCTTACTCGCTTCTCGTCAAACCAGATCGCACCTAGGACATCAGGTACCCCGAGTATTGCCTGCAAGTCCTCGATCCCGAACTGGAGTTTCAGATGGAACTCGATGATATCATCGATGGGGACTGGAGCCGCTTTCTCCCACTTTTTTTCGATGGCGTACTCTTCAAGGAGAAATTTCGCTTCAGCCTCGATGACCTTTTCGTGGAGGTATGGTACTGCCTCGCGCTCGAGCGATTTTCGCGGATGGGCCATTTCTACTTCTGCTCCTTCATCTTCTTGGCCCTGTCGACCAACTGTCGAATCTGATCTTGCGTAAGGCCCTTTGTGGACCGAAGGAGTTCCGGAATCGAGTTCGGCCTGCCCTGAATAATGCCCGGCAGGTCCTCCGGCACCCGACCGGCGAACGACACGAACTCGTCACGACTCTCGCCAAGAACGTCTGCCATGCGGTTGAGCCGTTCTATCGTTGGTGGTGATTCGACTTTGTCCTGTTCTACTTGCGAGAGATAGGTTGGACTTACATCAACCAACCCGGCGAACTTGCGCAAACTAATTCCCTTTGCAATTCGTCGCTCACGGAGAACCCGACCAAACGTTTCGCCTCTCTTGCTCATGTGCAGACTTTCAATCCGATTTCACATCGGAGTAACGTCGTTCGCCATAGTCTTGAACTTCCGTTGGCGATCATTTCATGCCCCTCTCAATCCCTGCATTAGTAGTACTGCCGGATATAGTCGTACGCTTTGTCGAATAGTTCCTGATCGGTGTGCAATTTGTACTTGAGCAGCGTACGGCGAAGCTCCCGCTGCACGAGTCTCTCGCCCTGACTGGTGCGTTGCCAATCCGGAAACCGTACCTTTCTCACGATATCGTCGATGTCTGTGACGATGCGTTCTACAATGGCAGGCGTGTTTGCTCCTTTTGCCTCTTTGAACAGTTCCGTCAGCGCTTCTTTGGCCCGATCGCACTCCTCGATTGGATCGACTTCTTTTTCGGCTTCGACGACTTCTTTCGCTAGCTCAAGCATCGCCTTCAGGAATTGCAGGCTGGTGAGAAAGCCCTGCTCGTGGCGCTCTTTCACCTTCTCAAGTCGCTCGCCGAGCTCGGTGAATTTCGGGTTACCAAGATGCTTCCGAAGCCGCGCGACTAGTTTGATCTCGATTTCGCGCGCCTTCTTTTCCGGGGCGGAATCCTTCAAGATCTGATCCAAGACCTGAGCATCCATGATGAGAGTTTCGACGTCATCGCGAACCGATTCAACATGGACGTTTTCATTGATCAACTCGATCGTCTTCGCCCCGAGCGCGTGCCAGAGAAGCTTTCCGTTGCCACTTGGCGGCTTAACCGATTCATATACCTGGGTTAACCAGCGATATTCCATTTCGTACGGGCTGAGAATAGGGTCTGGGGAAAGTGCTTCCCAGATCGTCCCGAGCACGGAGTACTCGGCTGCGAATTTGTCGCGCATTTCATTATTCGGCAGGCACTCCTGCGCCGCCATCAAACCTTGATATCCGCCCAGGTGGAGATCCACGCCAGCAAAGAACACCAGACACTTTTGTATTTGGAGCGGCAGCGCTTTTCGAAGGTCGTCAATATTAGAAATTACCTGCTGTACTGCCTTCTCGTCGAAATCTAATGCGCGGGCCACATCGTCGAAAATACCGATGTAGTCCACGATGAGCCCATGCGTCTTCTCCTGGCCAAAGTTTCGATTCGTCCGGCAGATCGCCTGCAGTAGGTTGTGGTCCTTCATTGGCTTATCGAGGTACATCACATGCAAGATTGGTGCGTCGAAGCCCGTCAATAGCTTATTCGTTACGATGACGAACCTTAGCGGATCGGCCGGGTCACGGAATCGGTCAAGCAACTTTTCCTCGGAATCTTTGTCACGGACATGCTGCTTCCAATCAGGAGGATCGTCCTGGGCCGACGTCATGACGATAGCGCTTGCGTCAGGACCGACGAGTTCGTCGAGCACTGCCTTGTAGAGAACGCAGCATTCACGATCAAAAACTACTACTTGCGCCTTGAAGCCATTCGGCTCCACTTTGGTCTGATAGTGCTTGACGACGTGCGAAACGACGGCCCTTACGCGCTCCGGATTCTTGACCAATATGGCCATCTTGGCGGCGCGCTTGGCGAGGTCGTCGCGATCCTGCTCGTTCAGATTCCCTGTGATTTGCTTGTATGCTTCGTCAATAGCAGATCTGTCGATCTTCAGCTTCACTTCCGGTGCCTCAAAATGCAGCGGCAGTGTGGCTTTGTCCCGGATGGACTCTTGGAACGAATACCGACTCATGTAACCTTTGACGTCCTCGTCAGCACCAAATGCCCAGAACGTGTTTTTGTCGGCTCGATTGATGGGCGTGCCGGTCAGACCAAATAGGAATGCATTCGGAAGTGCCTCGCGCATTTTCCTGCCGAGATCACCTTCCTGCGTGCGATGGGCCTCGTCCACCATCACGATGATATTGGACCGCTCATTCAACCTCCCGGCGGCCTCCGCGAACTTATGAATTGTGGTGATCAGCACTTTGCGAATATCCTGCGCGAGCAGCTTCTGCAATTCCTGTCGCGTAGCCACGCCTACCATGTTCGGGACGTCAGCGGCATTGAAAGTGGCAGTGATCTGTGTGTCGAGGTCGATGCGATCCACGACAATCATTACCGTCGGATTACCCAGGCGGGGATGCATGCGAAGTTTCTGCGCGGCGAAAACCATTAACAGCGACTTTCCGCTGCCCTGGAAGTGCCAGATGAGGCCTTTCTTGGGGTACCCCTTGACGACTCGGTCGACGAGCTGATTCGTCGTGAAATACTGCTGGTAGCGCCCGATGATCTTGATCCGGCGGTGCCTCTTGTCCGTAGCAAAGAGCGTAAAGTTCTGCAGGATATCTAGCACCACTTCCGGCTTGAGCATGCTCGAGACTGACGCCCTTACATGATGAAGCTGACCTTCTTCCTGGTTCTCCTCGTCGCGCCACGGTCCCCAGAGCTCAATCGGCATACGAATGGAACCATAACGAAACATCCGCCCCTCCGTGGCAAACGAGAAAACATTCGGCACGAACATGGCCGGCACCTGCTTCTCGTAAATCTCATTGACCTGGAACGCGCCATCGAACCACGTCACCGAGCTGCGCGTGGGCGCCTTCGCCTCACCTATGACCAGCGGCAGACCATTGACCAGAAATACCACGTCGAAGCGCTTTTCGACGGCGCCGGCCTGGTACGTCCATTGGTTGCACACCGTCAGGTGATTGTTGGCAGGGTTGGCAGCGTCTATGAGCCGGATGGAAACGTGCTCGCCGTGTGGGCCGAAGGGCATCGTCTTTTCGCCGCGCAGCCAGGCCATAAAGTTTTCGTTGGCCCGCACTACGCCGTCCGCTTGAACTGACAGGATGCACGCACGAAGGTTGTAGATGACTTCGTCGGCGCGGTCCGGCTGTGCCGCGATCTCGGGGTTCAGCCGGATCAGAGCCTCCCGCAGCCACGGCTCCACCATCACATCGCCGAGTTGACGGGGAAGTTCCGCGCCCTGCATATACGCCCATGGCGACCCGGCGATCTCTCTCGCGCTGACCGCGTCGAGGATCATCTGTTCGACAGTGTTGGATTCGGTAAAGCCCATAGCGTGCTCACAAGGCGGCGTTTAACAGAGCTGCGCAGGTGATCTGCGACCGCATTACATGTCTCGCCAGCGTGTCGCCGGTGCGCCGACACTCGGCAATTACCTCGATGATGTCCCGTTGTTCGTTAATCGGTGGCACCGGCACGTACAGCCCCGAAAACGCACTTCCCGCGATATTTGGCTGTGCACTTCCAGTTGCCAGGGCTTTGACCCAACAGTCACCAAACGCACTGTTGCACAGCGCAAGCAAATATGCCGAATCGAATTCTCTGGCGAGCCGATAGTAAATGAGAAACGCACCCGCCACGTAGGCACGACCATCGTTAGGATCGGTGAACACAGCCGTCAAGCCGGCGTACTCACCAGAGCGGGACAGTAGAAAATCCCCTGTTCTCAGCCGATGAGCTAAGACGGTTCTTTCGTCGAGTGTCGCCGCCGGTACCTCGCGGTAATTAACGCCACCGTTGCGGTCAAAATCGGTCGTTCGGATCTGATATGCATTGCCATTTGCGTTGTAGCAGGAGCTTGGGAAGCGAGGACCGTACGCGCAATGTTCCGTAAGCTCTTCGATACGAACACATCGCCAGGAGACTGGAATCTCGCCAACCTGCGTATGCTTCGTCGCCTCATCGCGGAGCCCACGAAGCGTGGCTCTTGAAGCGAAGTTGAACAAGGCTCGCGAGTGCTGATCCGCTGTTGCTTTCCACGCGGTAGTCGTATCGTTAGCAGCTATCAGAAGCTGCGCGAGTCGCTGTTGTTGGTCGAGCGGTGGCAGGTCGAACTCGAAACTCGCGAGACTGCTCCAGTTCGTGCGCGGCGAGAGCGAGCCGGCGGAAGTGCCAACCGCATGCTGAAAGAACCGCTCCGAGAGGCACAGGAACGGCAGAAGCTCCGGCAGCAGCCGGCTGTCCTTCGGCGCCAACACATAAATGTCGCCGGACACGACTGCGTGGAATTCCGCCACAGCCACCTTGCGCTGATACGCGCGGCGCTTGCCGAAGAGTACGTGTCCCGGTCGACACCGACGGTTGAAGCTGACGCCGTCAGCGACATTGCCCCACTTGCGCACATGCAGCGAGCCCGGCTCAAGATGCTCAAGGCCGATGAACCGGTCCAATCCAGCCTCTATTGGATCGCACCTCTCGTTGAGATTATCCACAACGTCTCCGAAGCGCACGGTCTTCCATGCCTTGCGATCAAAGAGCGGGAGCTTGGCCCATTTGGCATTGGGCTGAAGTAGATCTAGAGTTGACGAGAACCTATTCATGGTTTCATGCGCGCCGAAAGTTTGCCGCCAATTTCTCTGCTTGTCTCTTCGGAATCACGCTTCTCCTGCAGCATTGCAGACCAATCGGAGACGAACTCGATACATCGTGGGTCGAGAATGTGTTATGCGGGTAGACGTTGCGCATGCTTTTTGCTTCTTATGTTTACGATTCTCGGCTTACCTGCTGTACTTCATCATGGGCCACGAGTCCCGAAAAAGCCGCCCGTATTGCACGAGTGCTTTCCAACCATGCAAAGAGCGCAGTGGGAAGTGAACTAGCTTGCTTCCGTGCTGGCCCACCATTGACGTTGACCGCCGACGTTACATAGAGCGGAATGCTCAAATTGGCGTCTTTGACGCGGACCTGCTCCAGTGTGGCGACCCGAGCAAAACCGAGATCGTCCTTGAAATTCTTGTATGCTTGAACAACGCGGTCGATGTGGTCGTCCGTGAGAAAGCTCTGGGCGCGTTGGCGTGTAACTTCGTTTACGGCGTTGATGAAGAGGATACGCCCCCTGCGCGTCTTTGGCTTGGCGGCGCGGCAAATCACTACACAGGCTTCCATAGGTGAGTTGTAAAACAGGTTTGGACCCAGTCCGAGTACACACTCGATCACGTCAGCCTCGAGCAACTTGCGCCGCATCTCAACCTCTTCCTGGCGAAAGAGCACGCCATGCGGAAAGAGAATGGCACAGCGGCCTGTCTTGGGTGTCAGACTACAAAGTATGTGCTGCCAGAATGCATAGTCTGCGCGTCCCTGCGGAGGCGTACCGTAGAGGTTGCGGCCCCATGGGTCTGAGGCGAACGCATTCCGATTCCACTGCTTGATTGAATAGGGCGGATTGGCTAATGCCACCTGAAACTGCATTAGGCGGTCGCCATTAACGAGTTTGGGCTCGGCGAGGGTGTCACCTCGCTCAATGCGAAAGTCCTCGATACCATGCAGGAAGCAGTTCATCCGTGCAATCGAGGACGTCATTAAATTTCGTTCTTGTCCGTAAAGTCGTACATTGCGCCACTCCAACCCGTGCCGGCGCAGATGTGCGACGCATGAGAGTAGCATCCCGCCTGACCCGCACGTCGGGTCGTAGATCGATTCTCCCGGTCGCGGCTGAAGTATCTCGGTCATCAAATGCACAACCGTTCGATTGGTGTAAAACTCTGCGGCGGTGTGACCCGAGTCATCGGCGAATTTCTTGATCAAGTATTCGTAACCATTGCCAAGTTCGTCCTCCGGCAGATTGGCGACGGTGAGATCGAGCGTCGAGAAGTGCTCAATGAGATCCCGCAGCATTGAGTCGGAAAGGCGGTCTTTGTTCGTCCATTGCGCATCGCCGAAGATGCCGAAAAGTTTGTCGGGATTGGCGGTCTCGATCGCCCGCATATTAGACTGAAGAACTGCGCCGACGTTTTTCGCAGCTTTCCGTACTTCGCGCCAGTGTGCGTCGCGCGGAACTTGGAAGCGGTGCTGCTCGCGACCCGCAGCGTATCGCTTGTCGCCGCCGGATTCTTTGAGCGCGATTTGGGTCTCCTCATCGAAGACGTCGCAGATTCGTTTCAAGAACAGCAACGGGAAAATAAACTGTTTGTAGTCGCCGGCGTCGATGGTGCCGCGCAAAAGCGTCGCCGCGCCCCAGAGGTAGGATTCGAGTTGTTGCTGGGAAATGCCGTTCACGTCTCGATGCCTGCAGAGTTCCGCTGTGACTGTTTGCGCGTGTGCCGACAATTGATTGGTCCGGAGGCAAAATATTGGAGGGCCGATTGGAGCAGTTCATCCGCCTCGGCCTCAGTTTGATCTGCCAAAGTGCAAATATGAAACAACGCCGGGCCCCAGCGCTTATCAATAAGTGCCGAAAGCCGCTCCGGGTGAACCATCATCCGAGCTTTTGCAGTTAGATGCGGGGGAAGAAAACAGTGAGCCAGACAATGAAGTCCTAGAAATTCCCGCGACAGAAAATAGAGCCAATAAGGAAATTGCTCGTTGAGCGCGTAAACAAAGTTTCTAACTTGCGGAATCTCGAAAAGCTCTTCACGAGTGTGATCAAATCCATCAAAGCAAAGGTCGACCCGAGTGCAGAATGCTCGAATATTTTCACGATTCAACAATAGCCGCTTTAGTGTGGCCATTGCAGCCGACGTGTCATTTCGCTCAATCTCATTGCGACTCACCACGATTACAAGTGGACCAATGCACTCAGGCGTCATACCAGTAATCCCTCACGTTTCAGAATCTCAACAAGCCGGCTATCGGCCTCAAAGGCTGCCTTCGCGCTTTCGCGCAGTCGTTTGTTGGCCTCTTCGACCGTGATCATCGCCTGTTCGATCTTTGGTTCGACATAACGCGGAATGTTTAGGTTGTATTCGTTGACCGCAATGTCATCGAGACTGACAACACGGGCAACGCCCTCGACGTCTTGGTACTCGCGATGCCAGTGGGAGATGCGCTCCACATGTTCAGGGAGTAGTTCATTCTGGGCTCGTCCCGTTTTAAACTCGCGCGACGCATCAAGGATGAGCACTTTTTTCTTTCGGTGTCGCTTCTTGCGTTGGCGTAGAACGAGGATGCACGCCGCCAAGCCTGTGCCGTAGAAGAGATTTGGTCCCAATCCAATGACCGCGTCAACGATATCCATTTGGAGGATCTTTCGTCGAATTTCGCCTTCTTTTCCCATGCGAAATATTGCGCCATGCGGCAGGACGACGGCCATGCGCCCCGTCGCCGGTGCCATCGACTTAATCATGTGCTGAACCCAAGCGTAGTCTCCGCTTTTGGCAGGCGGCATACCCGCGAAAGCGCGTCCGTATGGATCGCCAGCCCACACTTCCTCCCCCCACTTTTGCAGCGAAAATGGAGGATTTGCGATAACGCAATCGAACTCGGCTAGATTGTCGCCGGAGAAAAACGCCGGCTGGCGAAGTGTATCCCCCCGACTAATCCGGAAATCCGATGCGCCGTGTAGAAACAGATTCATGCGCGCGATCGCTGATGTGGTCAGATTCTTTTCTTGCCCGAAGAGCTTTCCCCAAAGCGTGCGTTCATCTCCTTGGCTTTCACGGATATGGTGAACGGCTTCAAGCAGCATGCCGCCGGTTCCGCAAGCAGGATCGTAAATGGACTCTCCTTCCTTGGGATTCAGGATGTCAACCATCAGTCGCACGACAGCACGCGGCGTGTAGAATTCACCTGCCTTCTTGTTCGTAACATCTGCAAACTTCTTGATGAGGTACTCATAGGATTGGCCGAGTACGTCAGCCTGTGCAGCCTGGTTTCCGAGTGAGATGCGCGAGAAGTGCTCAATCAAGTCGCGGAGCAACGAATCCGAAAGCCGCTCTTTGTTGGTCCAGGCTGCATCGCCAAAGATCCCATATAGGGTTTCGGGGTTTGCCTTCTCAATTCCCCGCATTGCCCTTTGGAGAGCCTGCCCCACGTTGCTTGTGACGTTTCGAACATCTGTCCAATGGCAGCGCTTCGGAATTTGGAACCGGTAATTCTGTGGAAATTGGGCGTATTCCTCGTCCCCACTGGATTCCACCATCGCCGCTGAGTATTCCTCGTCGTACACGTCGGAGATTCGCTTGAAGAACAGTAGCGGGAATACATAGGTCTTAAAGTCGGCCGCATCGACCGGCCCACGCAAGATGTTGGCTGCCTCCCAGAGATGCGCCTCTAATTGGTTCGATGTTGCCTTTCCTCCGTTCATCTCGAACTCTTCCCTAAACGTGCGCAACTATCAACTTTCATTAATTGATCAAAGTAGCTTCCAAAATTAGGGACGGAAGCCGTGCTAGCCGATCCGACACGCGTATAGTGAACAGTAAACGTAACCTGACCGGCGTGTTATGTCTAGTGGGATCTTCGATTAGAAACGCTACGCGATTGAATTCCACAATACGCGTTGACCGCGCCAACAAGCGATGCGCGCGAGTGGCCGGAGATCGCGTTCAAAAATCGCACATCGACCTGCCGTAACTAAAGGCAGAAAAAGAAGTTTTTCCTGGGTTTCCGGCGCCAGGTGATTGAGGTTCATGATCTGGGTCATGCGCGGTTGTGTGACGTGAGCCAAGCGGGCCAACTCAGATATGTCTGTGACTTTTCCTTCGCGGATGAGGCGGTCGAAGCGGATGGCCAAGGCCATTAAGCGTGAGATTCGCGGCACGCGCCCGGGTGCTGTCGGCGGCGGCGGACTTGGCTTGCCAGCGATAGTCTTGCGTCCTCTTCCTCGGCGAACGAAATTGACTTTCCTTGTCACGGTAATCATGCGGCAGCCTCCTTGGATCGGCGCAGACGCTTCGACGCGCGCTGCGCATCAGGTCTGATCGCCGTAAGCGACTTCGAACCACCGCCAGTTATCAATTCTTCCGAGTCGGATTTGTCAGACTCATTCTGACCTAGGCCCTTGATTCCGGTGGGATGAAACGAGATTTCGATGCTGCTCTCCGTCGCGTCAAACTCCACGTGGTGGACCAGCAGGTTTATCAACCGTACCTGTTCTCGCGGGGTCAGCGCCGACCAGACATTGTCGAAATCAGCCAGCGATTTCGTCACATCCTCCTCAGTCAACGACTCTCGCTGCAGCACTGCTTTCTGATCGTCCACGTCGCTCAATCGCCGCTCGAATTGCTCTAGTTGTACAGCGATTTGGGAAATTCGCGTGGCCGCGCCGTTCGAAGAATCCTGGGCCACCTGTCCTTTCAAGTTCGCTCTAAGTCGCGAGAGTTTGCGTTGTATGGTCCCTCGTTCACGCTCAAGCCGCCCCACCGCTTCTTTCGTCTGCGACCCCGCCTGTTCCAGCGTCTCGCGTATCAAATCACCATCCTGACCAATGCAACGAATCTGATCGATAACGGCCTTTTCGATTTCCGCCGACGGTAGTGATGGCGTCGGACACTTGCGCCGTCCGTTCTTGATCGCGTTTGTACATGTATAGTAGCGGTAGCGCTTGTTATCGCGCGTGGTATATGTATGGGCCATCACGCGGCCGCAGGACTTGCAATAGAGCAATCGCCGAAGGAGCGCACCGTGGCGATTACGAGTCTCGGTGCTGGCACCGTTTCGATTCTGCGAAAGTCGCACCTGAACGCGGTTGAACAATTCGACGGGCACGATTGCCTCGTGCTCTCCGGCGTAGATTTCCTTCTTGTGCGTCGTCTTCCCGATGTACAGGACGTTGGTCAGCAGGCCGTGAAGTCGGCACTTGTCGTACGGCTCACCACCCCGTTGTTTTCCTGCCCGCGTAAACCAGGTCTTTGAGAGCCAGTCTCGGCGTTCGAGTTCTGCAACAGCAGCCAATAGGGTTCCCGCTTCGAGATAGAGTTCGAATATTTGACGAACGCGTTCCGCCTCGTCTGGATTGACGACAAGCTTCGGGCTGCCACCCGTTCGATCGACGTCGTATCCGAGAACGGGAGTTCCACCGGTCCATTTACCCTTCTGCCGCGATGCCGCAATCTTGTCACGGATACGCTCGCCGATGATTTCGCGCTCGAATTGGGCAAACGACAGAAGGATGTTAAGCGTAAGCCGCCCCATTGAATGGGTCGTGTTGAAATGCTGGGTCACTGAAACGAACGAGACGTTGTTCTTGTCGAACGTCTCCATGATCCGTGCGAAGTCGAGCAACGAACGACTCAATCGGTCGACTTTGTACACAACGGCGCAGTCTATTTTCCCGGCGCTGGCATCGGCGAGAAGGCGTTGAAGCCCGGGGCGCTCCGTGTTGCCGCCGGTGAAGCCGCCGTCGTCGTACCGGTCAGGTAGCGCGACCCAGCCTTCGGCTTTCTGGCTCGCGATGAACGCCTCGGCGGCTTCGCGCTGGGCGTCGAGAGAATTGAACTCCTGTTGCAACCCCTCCTCGCTGCTCTTGCGGGTATAGATGGCGCAACGAATCGTGGCGCCCTTCGACGTGGCTTGGCCGTTCCGCCGAGTCATTCCTTCGACTCCAACCCGAAGAAGCGAAAGCCGTTCATGTGCGAGCCGGTGACGGCCTTGGCGACGGCGGTCAACGATTTGTATTGCTCACCGAGGTATTCGAATCCGTTGGCCAGGACGGTGACTGCGATCTTCTTACCTTTATATTGGCGGGTAACCTGCGAACCGATGGATGGCAGGCGGCGGTCCTTGGAAATGGCGATAGGAATGGTTCGCGAATCGCGCTTTGTGTCGTTCCTCGGCAGCCTCGTCCACTTCGGCGGAGTTAACCGAACGTCGGCATCGTTGGCCAATTCCTCGGCCCGGCGTAGAGCGCGTTCGGAAAGCCCGCCCTCGGCGTTCGCCTGTAGCCGCCATGCGATTCGTCGGATTAGATACTGCCGGTGGCGACTGCGGACGGGTTCACCGAAAACCTCGACGTACCGCGCCTGCAATTGGCCGACAGTCATTTGTTCAAGGAATGCAAGTTCTTTTTCAATATTCAGCCTCATGCGTCCGCTCCTTCATTTGGCAGCCCTAAATCGCGGGTACCGTGAGAGACACTGAGCCTCGTTTCGCCGAGGAAATCAAGGGAATTATTCCGTCGACTGTACTTGATTTCGCCATAGGCAATCTTGCGAAGTTGGCGCACCACGCCATAGGCAAGAATCGCTGCAATTTCACGTCGCTGGTTGGCAACGGGAATCGATTCGTCTTTGTATGAGTGCCGCAAATGCCACCTCCGAGTTTACGAATTCGCGCAGCATGTAAGCCGCCATAGTTATTACTTATGCCGTGGGTCAAAAAGATGTCCGTTATTATTTCAAATGGCCGCTTACACATGGCCATTTTCGGGGTCGAAATGTTTGCTAGACTTCATTGCAACCGAACAAGGACTTTGGAGGACGGCGTAATGAGCCAAACGCAAGAAAACAACGATGGCAGAATGCCAACTGCAATTTATTTCGATACAAGCGCGATGCGCGACGCCGGATATGCATTGCGGAAGGCATGGATGGAAAACATTCGAGCCGTCGCTCAACATTTTGGGATCGATCTCTGGATCCCTGAATTGGTCTTGGAGGAATGGCTCTGGTACCTGCAGCAGGAATGCCAAAAGGCACTTGATGAATGCAAGTCAAAGGCATTGTTTGTGAATGAACTCGTTGGCTTGACTATTGAAATTCCTGCCGTACCAAGCAGAAGCCTCTTAAAGCCACTGATTGAACGTCACGCACAACGCCTCAATGAGGCTGGCTTTCTCTTTGTCCCAACAGCGAAGCTTGAGCTAACTGAATTGCTACACCAATCTGTAAGGCACATAAGTCCGTTCGAGGATCGCGATCGAGGTTTTAGAGATGCCGTCATACTTGAGTCAATCGCCGCACATGCGCAAGAGAATTACGATCACCCAGACATATTAGTTATCTCCCTGGACAAAGGCTTTCAGCGAGGAATTCGGCGTCTCAGCGAGAGAGGTTTGAAAGGGGAGATCGCGGATCCCGGAAATGGCGGAAAGCTGCTCGAAAATCGACGCATTGTTGCGGTCCAGCGTTTTCTAGCAGAAGGCGATCCGGTCTTGAACGCGTTCCTAGAAGGCCAGAAAGAAGCCATCTTTAAGAAACTGCTCAACTTCAGCGTCAACCTCGCGACGATTAAAGGGCATAATTATGGTACGCCACCCATAGATGACCCCCTCTATAACGCGACCATTCGGAGAGTGAACGCGATTCGACCACTTTCACTTAAGCGGGCGTTTGCAGGAACCCAGCCAATCTTCTTTGAAATCAAGCCGGGGCGAGAACCAATCAATTTTCAAGTGGAGATCGAAGCGGATTTGACGATCGAAAGAAATCCATTTCCGATCACAGCTTTCTTGGGCCCGGAAGTGTCGCTCAACCGCCCCGTAGATATAGAACCATCCTGGCGTAGTTGGGTTCATGAGGACCCTGTTGTGGAAGACATAACCGTTCGCCGAGATATCAACATTGAAGCATCCGTGATCCAAAATTTGGGAGATGAACCAAAGTACCGAGACTTGGAGATTCATGGCATCTGGTGACACTGCAACGCGGACTCGTCCGTACAACGTTATGTTTGGCTAGCAACGTCAAATTTCGGGGCGCGTCTGTTTCCCTTACCGAACCCAACAGGGGTCATAACCCGAACGCGAAACATGTTGAGAGACGCCGAGACTTTCTGGATCGTTCGGCGGCGGGACGCGGATGCGGTTGCGAAAGTGATGCGCGCGAGACAAAACGAGAGAGACAATAGTTCAATGGTTGATTCGTAAACCCTTGCCACCACTCGCGTAAAAACAACGTCGCCCGAACGTCTCCGCTCGGGCTTCTCGCGTTAACCTCTCGGTCGGTAGGATTTCGCTTTGCAACGTGAACTAGCGGGGGTAGGACTCGAACCTACGACCTCCGGGTTATGAGCCCGACGAGCTGCCAGCTGCTCTACCCCGCAATCAAGTGGGAGGACGGTATAGCTCTCCTGTGCGACTGTCAAGTTGCTAACTTTGCGCGGGCGAAGTCAACATCATGAGATGCTGCCAAAGGGACTATTACCTGCTCTTGCTGTGTCGCTTCAGCCCTTTTCGCAAAACGACGAGGCAATCCAGTGGCAAATTCTCTACTTGCTGACTCCACGAGAGTACTTTGCCTGATCGAAGAATTCAGCCCTGGTTCGGCAGCCTAACCGCCTCAACTATTGCGAACGCTCCGCTTTTACGTAGGTGAATCGAGAGCAGGAAGGCGGAAGCTGTTCAAATCGCAACGCGTCATGTAGTTTTGCAGTTAGCTCATTGCTGACAGCCGTGAGGGCAGAGTCGAGGCGCAACGTCGGTGATCGGCGTCTGCTAATTATCCAAGGGTTTTTCGAATGCGTGTTCTCATCATCGGTAGCGGCGGGCGTGAACACGCCATCGCATGGAAGCTCTCGCAGTCGAAGCGCGTTGCAAAGATCTACTGCGCGCCCGGCAATCCGGGAATTGCCGCTCTCGGCGAGAACGTTGCGATACAGGTTGAGGACACTAAAGCTCTCGTAGCATTTGCTCGCGAATCAGAAATAGACCTGACCATCGTTGGGCCGGAAGCGCCCCTCTGTGGTGGAATTGTCGATCAGTTTCAAAAAGCAGGACTTCGCATTTTTGGGCCCACGGCTGCGGCTGCGCGCATCGAAGGCGACAAAGCATACGCCAAGAAGTTGATGAAAATCGCGCACGTGCCTACAGCTGAGGGGCGAACCTTCTCGAATTATGAACAGGCTCGCGATTACGTCGCTGTTCGCGATGTCGGTCTGGTCGTGAAGGCTGCGGGTCTGGCTGCGGGAAAGGGAGTCATGGTCTGCCCCGATCCGGCGGATGCGTTGATTGCCGTTGAAAAGATCATGGCCAGGCGCATGTTCGGCGAAGCCGGCGATACGGTCGTTGTCGAAGAATTGCTGAAGGGACCGGAGCTTTCCGTTCTGGCGCTGGTCGATGGGCAGACGATCTACGTTCTCGAAACGGCGCAGGATCACAAGCGACTCGGCGACGGCGACACCGGACCAAACACGGGCGGCATGGGTGCGTTCAGTCCGTCGCCGCTGGCTACGCCGGAACTGATGAGCATTGTGGAGCGCGAAATTCTTGTTCCGATCGTTGACGCGCTGCGCAACGACGACGCGGACTATCGCGGCGTGTTATACGCCGGCCTCATGATCACGCCAGCCGGTCCGAAAGTGCTCGAGTTCAACTGCCGTTTCGGTGATCCCGAAGCTCAAGCGATTCTCATGCGCTGGGATTCGGATTTTCTTGATGCCATCGAAGCGACCGTCGATGGTCGACTGGGCGAAACTGAAATCCGCTGGAACCCGAACCCGTCTCTCTGCGTTGTCATGGCTTCAAAAGGCTATCCTGAGAAATACGAAACCGGCAAAGTGATTGAGGGGCTCGACCATGTCAAGAATGTTAAGGGCGTGCAGGTCTTTCATTCGGGGACGAAGCGCATCGAGCATTTAACCGTCACGAATGGCGGTCGTGTGCTGGGAGTGACAGCGGTTGGCACCGATATGAGAACTGCACGCACGACTGCTTATGCAACCTTGGACCAAATCCGCTTTGAGAATGCCGTTTTTAGGCGTGACATCGCCGCAGGGCTAGGTTAGCGAGCCGGTCACGAATCCCCGCCGACTTGTGTTGAATCAGAGCAGCAACGGCCCGACAGCGAAAAACACGTCGGCCAACAACGCTGCGGCACACCCGCCGAATTGCACGAGGACAACTCCAGCCAAAACAACCATGACACTCTTGCCAAATCGTTTCATGAAAGACTACCAGCCCTTTCCAATAAGCAAGACTGAGGCCTCAACTGATCTCAAATGGTTCAACCAGAGCCGACGACGAATCAGTACAACAGAAACGGCGTCGCAAGATTCAACAAATACACTTCAACACAACCGGGGAAAAGAGTGAGAAACCCACTGCTGCAGAGTAACAAGCCCACTCGAATGATGTGCGTTTTCCGCATGCCCATCTCCCTTTCTTTCCAGATACACTGCCGCTGATCGGCAGGGAATTCTGTCATTGAGCTATCAAAAACTGATGACCGTGTTTGCCGTGATCCGATAGTGCTCAAGATTCTCCGCATCGCTTTCGAGCGGAATCTCACCTGTTAGACCGAATGACACGTTTGGCATGATCTGCCAGCGGAAGCCAGCCCCTAGCGAAAAGAAGTCATGCCCTTCTGCCTCTGATGCCCCTAGACTACCTACGTCGAGATAATCGTCATTGAGAGGGAGCTTGTCAGCATCGCTTAGCCAATGAATGCCGTGCAATTCGACCAGCGGCCTGAAGGTCTCGGTCAGTTCGTAGTCGAGGTGCATGTTCCACAAGAGGCTGTAGTTCGCGTCGTGATGATCTGTCGGGATTCGACCGTTGATGGCCGCGAGATAATGCCATTTGCCCCAACCCTTGGCAAAGCTGACAAAGGGACTCAGTTCCTGTGAATCGCCGCCCTGCCACGCATCGCTTGAACCGTTTCTCCATTCCCAACGCATACCGGTGCTGACGAGAAAATGATCATCGGGTTTGCTGTAGAGCGCATACTTGAGGCCGATGGCAAAGTCATTCCAGCCGTCGCCCGCCGGAGTAATGTGGCTATCGACCCAGCTATATCCGTCCTTCGTTGCAATGAACGCGAGACGTTCCGTTAGCGCAAGCCGTATCTGTGCCGCTGCAACGTGGACTTGGCCGCCACGAAGCGACGAGTCCTTTGGAATGTCGTGGAAAATGTAGAGCAAACGCATATCAGTTGTGATAAACGGGTCTTCAAAATACACGGGCATGCCCACAGGCATGACGAAGTCTTCGTATCCCGACAGACCGGTCATGAAGCCCTTCCAAGTCTTTGATTCAATGTCCCTCACCCATTGAGGATGATTCGACACCGCTGCATCGGTCGCAGTTGCAGTAGATGCACTTGTCGCAGCGCCGGCGGGCGTCTGGTCGTGCGTGGCCATCAGGTCAGCCGTTCTCATCGAAAAATCAGATGCCCAGACCGGCACAGCCAGCAGTATGATGAATCCCGCGATGCCAGCAGTGCGAACGTCAGTCGATGTCGGTCGCATGTTTTGTCCCCTGAATAAAGTCAGCACCAATACATCCCAAGTACCCAGTTTGGTGCCCTGCTTGAATATCAATGATCTATCGGCCCTACATTTGGGCCGTATTCGTTTTCGATCGGTAGTTTTTGCCGACTCCTGACATTGGCTGACCCAAGCCATGTTTTCCGGCACGACCGCGCAAGATCGCTGAACGCCACTAGGCAAAGTCGGTGCCACAGGTCGGCACCAGAATCGCCTAAGTCAATTGGCCTGTTGCCATTAGAATAAGGATGGTATTTCGAGCGAAAGCCCAATGCGTGTTGTCGCGATAGCGGCAGATGCCTCAGTTCAGGTTGTCTTTTACCACATCAAGGAGTTGGAACTGCCGCCACCACCGCTGCGTGGAAATTCTCAAGCCTGATCGGCTTGATCGTAGCCCTCTGTGCAAGGCTGTCGACGAAGTCGCCGACCAGCTTGTTAAAGGCGAATTGTGAAAACGACTTGGCAATTTCCGGCTGCACGTTCTCAAAGGTCGGCTCAAATCCGGGATCAAGTTTGTCGCATCGGACGAGGAAATAGCCGTCGGATGTCTCGATGACGTTGCTGACTTGCCCTTCCTTCAGTTTATCGAGCGACTCAACCGCAGCACGATACCGATCGGTCACGCTCTCCGGCGTTGCCCAGCCCCAAGCGCCGCCATCGGGCGCGCGCGATCCGTCTGAGTATTTTTTTGCCACATCCCCAAACGCAGCTCCGTTCTTCAGTTCGAGAACGGCTGCATCGATTTGCGATTTCGCTTCTGCCCGCGCGGCGTCCATTTGCTCGCGCGATGGCGTCGTCACGTCGCGCGGTATGCGATCAAGAATACGCGTTTCGATCAACGACATGCTCCGGCGCGCTTCCTTCTTCCACGAATCGCGATTTTTCTCGAAGTACTCCATCAGCTCCGCGCGCGACGGCTCACCCACTTTCGGTCGAATCTCTTCTTCGAGATGCGCAGAAATAAGCACCTCGCGGCGAATTTTCTTTCTCGCATCGTCCAGCTTCTGCCCGCGCTGAGCGAGATAACGCTCGTAATTCCCCTGAACGCCGCCGTGGTCTTCAGTCACGATCTTGCGAATCTCCTGGTCGACATACTTGTCGATGTTCTTCTGCACGCTGTCGTCGATCCGCGACGTGGCAGCCTGATACAACAGCATCTCGGCGATCTTGTCCTTAATGAGTTGGGCAGCCTTTTGATGCAGCCACATCTGGTACTCATCCGGCCGCAGTTCTTTCGCTTTTCGCAGGGCCTCATCGCGAGAATCCGCCCACAGATCAGCCGCGTGAACCACTTCCTGATTCACGACAAGGCGATCGACCGGAGTATCGATGGAGGTCGGCCTGTTGCTTTCTGAATGAACAACGTCAATGGGGATTTCGTTGTGACGCGGAGCGGTCTCCGCTTTCTTCGTTTTTCCGACGGGTGTGGCGCAACCAACAATGCAGCACAGTCCCGTCGTGAGAATGATTGCGTTGCATATACCTGCTGCCTTCATCAACGTCATGCATTCACCTTTTCGCGATCCACCGCCCGATTCAACATTCGTCGCAGGATGGGCAACAACGTTCCCGTCTCCATGTATTTCGGCGGCAGACGCAAATGAACCGTTCGCGGATCAGGCATGCGAACGGTCCCCGGGGCATCTTTGAATAACGGCTCTGCCGACGGCAGATGCTCGACGCCAAACACCACATCCGGCGGACGCAGGGTCACCGACACGACGCCAAATCGCCGCGCCAGCACTCGAATCTCCGCTACTTGCAGCAACCGATTCAGCGGCTGCGGAATCGCACCATATGCGTCCACCAGGTCTTTTTCCAGTTGCGCAAGGTCTTCCGAAGTCGTTGACGTCACAATGCGCCGGTAAATATCAATTCGCGACCGATCCGAATCGACGTAGTTTCGCGGCACATATGCAGCCACGTCAAGATCAACCTGCAACGGCGGAGGCACCGGCTCCGGCTCGTTCTTCAACCTGCGGACCGTTTGCTCCAGCATTCGGCAATAGAGGTCATATCCCACGGCCGCGATGTGACCGCTCTGTTCCTTGCCCAGCAGATTTCCCGCGCCGCGGATTTCAAGGTCGCGCATCGCGATCCTGAACCCCGCGCCGAGCTCGCTGAATTCCTCGATGGTTTTCAATCGCTTGGCGGCCTTGCTGGTCATGGGGCGATCAGGCGAAAGCAGCAGATAGCAATAGGCCTTGTGATGCGACCGCCCCACTCGCCCGCGAAGCTGATGCATGTCAGCCAAGCCGAAGCGCTCCGCACGATTGATGAAAATGGTGTTGACGGTGGGAATGTCGATGCCGCTTTCGATGATGGTGGTAGCCACCAGCACATCGGCTTCTTTGTTCAGGAAGCGACGCATGACGTCCTCAAGTTCGCCGTCCAGCATCTGACCGTGACCATAGACAACCCGTGCCTCGGGTACAATACGCTTGATAGTGTCAGCCATCGACGCGATCGAATGGACGAAATTGTGAATGAAGTAAACTTGCCCATCGCGATTCATCTCGCGCAGGATGGCGTCGCGAATCAATGATTCCGCGAAGGGACGAACTTGCGTGGCGATAGCCCGTCGATCGACAGGTGGTGTCTGTAACGTGCTGATGTCGCGAAGCCCTGACATCGACATGTGCAGCGTGCGCGGAATCGGCGTAGCTGTCAGCGTGAGCACGTCGACGGTTTCGCGCATCTGTTTGAGGCGCTCCTTGTGCTCGACGCCGAAGCGCTGCTCTTCGTCGATGATGACCAAGCCAAGGTTTGAAAACGAAACGTCCTTGCTGAGAAGTCGATGTGTCCCAACGACAATATCGACTTGTCCTTTTCGCGCACGTTCGATGATCTTCTTCTGCTCCCCGGCCGTGCGGAACCGCGACAAACACCCGACGCTAAATGGATAGTCAGCCATGCGGTCGCTGAATGTCTGATTGTGCTGTTCAGCGAGAACTGTCGTCGGGACAAGCACAGCCACTTGTCGGCCATACTCTACGACCTTGAACGCAGCACGCATGGCCAATTCGGTTTTGCCATACCCAACGTCTCCACAGACGAGGCGGTCCATCGGTCGCTGGCGAGTCAGATCGGAACGGATTTCATCGGCGACCTTCAATTGGTCTTCCGTTTCTTCGTAGAGGAATGAGGCTTCGAATTCGCGCTGCCATTCAGTGTCGGGCGGATAAGCGGTTCCGACAGCCGCATCGCGAATCGCTTGAATTCGCAGCATCGACTCCGCCAGTTCGCCGACGGCATCGGCCACTTGCTGCTTGGTCTTGCTCCATCGCTTTCCGCCAATGGTAGAGAGTTTCGGCTTGCGACCCGGAACGCCGACGTACTTCTGCACCAAATCGATCTGCGAGCACGGCACGTGAATGACGGCTTGCTCCGCGAATTCGAGCGTGAGAAATTCTTCCTGCTGGTCGGAATCCCCCTTCTTCATCGTCTTGAGACCGCGATACATCGCGATCCCGTGATTCATGTGCACGACCAGCTCGCCGATCGTCAGCTCGGCGAAAGAGTCGAGCGGTCGACCGGCGTGAATGCGGCGTACGCGGCGCTTTTGCCGCTGCCGATGGAATAACTCGTGATGCGCGACAACGACCGTCTTGGCGGCCATCCACTCAAACCCGCGATGCATGACACCGATGTGAAACTCGATTCGCGAAAGAGTAGATGGCGATTGATGTTGAACCAGATCACGAAGCCGCTGACGCTCGCCGTCGTTGTCGCAAACGATGTGCAGAGTTCGCTCGTGTGCGACAGAAGCTAACTCCGTCACTATGTCTGCAGCCGAGCCCTCGAATCGGCTGACCGAGTTAACCTCAAAATGAAACCGCCCCTCTTCTTCGGTCGCAGCAGAACCAAATCTCGCAAGATGAAGCTGGCCAAAGCGCGAAGCCGCACCGAGCACATCTTCAACGGGAAGCAGGCCCGGCGAATCACCCAGCCGTGAAAGAAAAGTCCGACCCATTTCATCGATGGCTGCGGGATCGTCGAACACCACGCGCGTGTCGGGTGGGAGATACTCAAAGAAGTTTGTCTGATGCGCGGTGGCATCCAAGCCCTCAGCCACCATGGCCATCACGTCGAGATGATCCAGCGAATCCATCGATCGCTGCGTCGTAACATCAATCCGGCGAATGGACTCTATGGAATCTCCGTCATATTGAATGCGGTGCGGGTGTAACTCGCCCGGCATGAAAATGTCCAGAATATCGCCGCGCTGAGCCACATCGCCCGGTGATTCGACGCGATCGAGTCGCTCATATCCTCTATCGATCAGCCAGCGTACGAATTCGTCCGGCGATCGTTCGTCAGCCGCACGTTTTCCTCCAGCTACCTTCAGCTGAATCGAACAGCTTCGAAGGGTGTCCGGTGACGGCACGGCCTGAAGGAGCGCCTGAATCGGAGCCACAATGAACAGGGCCGACTTATCTGGGCTACCAATTTGTCGATTGAGCAATTTGCCGCAGAGTTGGATTCGTTCCGCTTGAATCTCGCCCGCGGCTGGGCCCTCGCCTGGAAGCGTATCCCAGGCTGGGAAAAGCTCACACGCACGACCGAGGAAAAGCTCAAGGTCATCGCGGGCGAGGTCCGCTTCTTCGAGGTGAGATGTCAGGAAAAGTACGGAGCTTGGCCCGTCCGCGAGCGCATGAGCGACCGCCATAGGCGCGGAGGATCCCCACAGTCCTGATGCGTGCCATACCCCCCCGGGGGATTCGAGGGCGCGCTTGAGGGACTTCAAGATCGGATCAGAGGCGATCTGTTTGATCACCATAGTTGTTAGGAATCTTATCGGCCAAATGGCGTGAGTGAAGTGCTTTGACGAACGGCCTTTCCAGCGTTGAGAGTGACAAGTTCCAACAACAAAACACCAGGTTGCGCTGGATGATGGTCGAAACCAACACTAAGCTCATGCGTTAGGAGCGAGGGACTCCGATACAGCGCTTCGTCACGCGCGACGTTCTGATACGATTCATTTTCCGGCGACACAGACGGCGAAGCGCTTGCGTGTGTTTTGAGGGAGACTAGAGATCATGATCGCGTCAAAGTTTTTTCGATTCAGTTTGGTTCTCGGGCTGCTTCCAAGCCTGCTTCATGCCGCCGACCTGCCCAAACAGTTCACGTTGGGAAAGTACATTCCGGAAGACTACTGGATGTACGTGCACGGTGTACACAATCCAGAAGCCGAATGGATCGAGAGCAAGTACCTTGAACTATTCCAGGGGCTAAAGAACACCGGTATCGATAAGGACATTAAGGGTCTCATCGTCTCCTTCCTTCAGGACGAACAGAAAGCTCAATTCGAAGCCATCCTCACCAAGGTCATAGATTTGCTCGGCGGCGTGTGCTGGTCTGACCTGTTTACGCAGGAGATGGCCATCGGCGAGCGGCTGTACCCCGGCACTCAGGGAAATGAGTTTGGCTATGAGTACGTCTTCCTCACGCGCGGCAAACCGGAGTCCACCGAAAAGAACCTGGCTGGACTCGTCGCGATTCTGAAGGAATTCAAAACGTATTTCCCCGATATGAAATTGGAGAACACGACCAAGGATGGCGTCGAGCAGTGGCTCGTGCCCATCGGCCCGGAAAAATCTCCGGTGTTCCAGATTGCGCTCGTGCGAAAAGGCGACGTCATCGGATTGATCCTCGGCAATCCCAGCGTTCCCGTAGTGACCGCGATGTTGGCGGGCAAGTCAGAGACTAAGTCGATCCTTTCCAGCCCGAAGTTCACCGAAGCTCTCAAGAACGTGCCCACTCCTGAAAACTCCGTCGCATACTTCGACCTGAAGACGTTTATGAAAGGCCTCGACGGGCTCATGACGAAGGCCATTGTCTCTGCGGATAACGCAGAAGAGGAAAAACAAGCAAAGGAGATTTTCGGCAGGGTCATTCAGGCGATTGACTTCGTGGATTACTCCATCACGACCGAAGAAACGGACGGAAACCGCAGCCTCACCCACGGCTATACGAAGCTCCAGGATCTTCAAAAGCCTTCGGCGGTGGCCAAGTGTTTCTTTGATCGCAAGCCTTTCGAGAAGTTTGACAAGTACATTCCCGCAGAGGCTACCAGCTTCACGGTCGATACGTTCGTTGATCTTGAATACCTCTACAAAACGATCATCGAGTTCATTGAAAGCACGGGCACGGAAGGCAAAGAGGGAATCAAGGAACTGAATCAGCAATTCGCACAGCTGGGGTTCGATCCGCAGCGCGACCTGTTCAGCTGGTGGAGCGGCGAACTGATCAATTATGAAATGCCGGCTGCGGTGATCACGCCGATGAGCCCATCCGATACCGTGATGATGATTCGAGTGAAGGATTCGCAACTGGCCAGTCAGAAGATTAATTCGTTTCTCCAAATGGTTTCGGGTGTCATGGCGCAGCAGGGGCAAGGCCTGGTCGTGAAGCCGGCTGATGTCGGAACGGAAGGATTCAACGAGGTCATTTATCCGCCGATCGCCATGTTCGCCAAGCCGGTGGTCGGCGTCACGGGCGAGTGGTTGATGGTCGCCAGTTCGAGTGGAGCGGTGAAGAAGTCGCTGGCCGTCTCAACGGGTAACGCGCCATCCATCGTGAAGAATGAACGGTATATGAAGGAAGGTATCATTCCCAAGGGACCGGTGATTTCGGCTTCGTTCGCTGACACGTCCAACACGGGCCAGGATTTGGCGGCGATGTTCGGTTCGTTTGGTTTCATCGGAGCGATGATGTCAGCCGGCATTCCCGACAACACCACCGAGTCTAAGATTATGAAAGACTTCATTCAGAAGTCGACGTCGATCCTGGCGAAGCTCGCGCCGGTGGTGGCGAAACTGGACTTCTTCAGCTCTGAATCTTCCGTGATGACCAAGGAAGGGCTGGTCATTCGCACGGAAAACGTCACTACGTACAAACCAGAGTCCATGAGTAAGGCACGAACAGCCAAGGCGGAGACGCCAGAAAAATAGAGCCGATCTTCGTCCGCCCATCCGGGCGGAAAGTTGAGAAGAAGGAGCTCGAATCCAGTGACTGAAGTCACTGGCAACTATCGTGCGCCCGTCCGGGCGATAACGCGCGATCAGGCCTCGAGGTCGATCTGGAATGTTCCATCAGGTCTCTTGGTGACACCGCACGCCTTTGGACCGTCGCTCTCGGAATTGTCCGCTTCATCTTCCTCCTCTTGATCCTGCCGCCCCTGACTTCCCATGCCTTCGGAATCTGCAAACACGCGACTGTCCGCATCCTCGGTGTCGACGATGGTGCTGGATTCGTCGATCGAACGCACGGTTCGGTCGGCGATCTGTGCTTCGCCGGCACGATGGGCGTCGTCGTCGCGAGAGATCTCCCGTGCGCGGTGGACGGCCTGTGCGGCTGCGGCGGGTAAGGCGGCTGGTATTTCGGCCATCGATCTTGCATCCTAAGCGAAGTCTTCTGTCTACTCTTTTATCGGCAAACTGCAGTGGAAAAGTGTCGCTGCCGCCCCACTGCTTGGGGGCTGATTGGGAGTATCGATTGGGCAGAGGCGAAAACCACCAAGGCACGAAGGCACCAAGTTTTGCAAGGATGGGCCGGCAAAGCTCCTGCGAGTTGCGTTGCGCGTAAATTTCGCGAGCAAACTTCACCCTCGTTATTCGCACCATTGTGAGGGTTGCATTCTTGCGTTTCTGCGCGGCGCAAAATGAAAACCGCATTGGCGCTGTTTCCATCGCGGTTTTTCCATTGAATTCTCGCCGAATGGAAAACATTGCGCAGATTCCTGGCTGTGAGAGTGTCAGGCGTGCGGCAGGCGGCGTGGACGTGGGTATGCAGTCGGGCCATGGGTGGACTCCTGATTCACCCCAATAACAACATGGGCGCTCGCCGAGCTTGCCCGACAAAATGATGCATAAGGCTTGAACGATGTAGGACAGATCTCTACCACGACAATTCTAGCGAATTGAGACGCAGGCTTTCGATCGAGCGATTGTCTTCGAATTGCAAAACAGGTGGGGCCGGCGGACCCGCTGCTACATTTTCTCCGGCCCGTTGCAATGCTTGCACGTTCTGCGGAATGCAGCCCTCGGATAGAACAATGTAAAGAGCAACGGAAATAGAGCGATGACGCCAATAACGATACTGAAACAATTAGAAACGTAATACCGCGCTGAAATGGGCTGGCCGTAGCCAAGAAAACGCAACACGCTATCGGTTCCCAAATATACTAAAAGCACCCACAAGAAGGGGTACCATGAGAAAACGTAGCCGCGATCATGGCATTTCGGGCAATGTCCTGACACCGTATTCATCAACAAATCGATGACTGTTCTAGTAAGTCGACTGTTTCATATTGGCAAAAATGACTGACACACAGTTTTGCGTGCCAACGTAATACTATGATTTCGACAAGTCAGCGAGTTTTTTCTCTATCAACTCTCCTACCAGTTTCGGGTCTGCCTTTCCGCCGGAGATTTTCATGACTTGGCCGCGGAGGAAGCCGGTGGCTGCTTTGGCTTTTTTGGGGTTGGCGATCGCGTCTTTGACGGCCTGTTCGTTTTCAGCAAACGCTTGCGCGACCCATGCTTCGGTAGCGCCGCGGTCCTGGATTTGAATGAGGCCCAATTCTTCGGCGAGTTTCGAGGGTGATTCGGGGCGATCGACCATGACCTGTGCGATCTGGTTGGCGGCGGTTTTGTTGATCGTGCCTGCGGCTGTGATCGTCGCGAGTTCGGCCATGCGGGCGGCGTCGACGGGAAGCTCGGTGACGCGCACGCCGCGATCGTTGGCTAAGCTCAGCCATGCGTTGACGAACTGCTTGCCAACGATTTCGGCTGGGCCGCCGGCGGCGATGACTTGCTCGAACAAATCGGCTGTCGGGCGATGATCGGTGATGGTTTCGGCGTCCTTGGCGGAGAGGCTGAAGCGCTCGATGAAGCGCGTGCGGCGTTCGATGGGCAACTCCGGCAGTGAAGACTTAAAGCCCGTCAACATTTCCTCGGTGACATGGACTGGCACCAAGTCGGGGTCGGGGAAATAGCGGTAGTCGTGAGCGGCTTCTTTTTCCCGCTGGAACTCGGTGGTGCCGCGATCGTCGTTCCAGCCGCGGTTTTCGTTCGGACGCTTCCCCTTCACGTAGTCACGATCGGCTTGCCAGGCTGCGATGTGACGCTCGACTTCGTATTCGATCGAATTACGGACGGATCGAAAGCTATTGAGGTTTTTGATTTCGGCGATCGGCGTGCGAAATTCCTGTCCATCGGCTTCGATGACGACGTTCACGTTAGGCTCGAAACGCATCTGGGCCTTTTGCATCACGCCTTCGCTGACGCCGAGATAGACGACCAGCCGCTGTAACTCGGTGGCGAAAATGTAGGCTTCCTCCGCGCTGGCGATGTCGGGCTCGGTGACGATTTCCATGAGTGGCGTGCCCGCACGATTCAGGTCGACGAGCGTGCAGCCGGGGACGTCGTGCAGGTTTTTGCCGGCGTCTTCCTCAAGGTGGAGACGGCGGATGCGGATGCGCTTCATGCCGGGCGGAGGGAGACCCTCACCCTGCCCTCTCCCTAAGGGGGCGAGGGATTGATGAGTACGTCCCTCTGCTATTGCTTGGTTGTCTGCGTTAGGTTTGATGCCAACGGGGATGTCGAGGTAACCGTTTTCGGCGACAGGCAGATCGTACTGACTGATCTGGTAGTCCTTGGGAAGGTCGGGATAGAAATAGCTCTTGCGATCCCACTTGGTGAAGCGGGCGATCGAACAGTTGAGGGCCATACCGGTGAGTACGGAGAATTCGAAGGCTTGGCGATTGATGACCGGCAGCGAGCCGGGGTGACCTAGGCAGACTGCACAGACGCACGAGTTCGGCGTCACGCCAAACTTCAGCGGGCAGCCGCAGAACATCTTCGTGCGCGTGGCGAGTTGAACGTGGATTTCCATGCCCACGATGGTACGCGTTTGAAGAGTAGTGTCGGTCATTGGGGAAACCATTTTTGCGATACTAGTAATGACATCTATGCTCACCACGGCCAAGCTGCGGCTTGACCGTGCCACCCGAATGCAGCGGAGGCAGCAGTCGAGTTAACCATAATATCTGCGATCATGATACGAAGTGGATTTGAATTAGGCGAGGCGAAGTACGATTGGCGGATCATGTATATGCGGAAAGTTCGTCCGCCCTGCCGGGCGGGAACAAAAAAAGAGAGCATAGTCCGGCGACTGAAGTCGCCGGCAACTTTCGTGCGCCCATCCGGGCGAGGCTATGGGTCGGACACCGTATGAACTTCCGGTGGGCCAACTAGTGATGTCGCAGAGAGTCTGCCACGGCCAAGCTGGCGCTTGACCATGCCACCCGAATAACAAAGTGTCTCGAACCGCAAGCGATGATTCGCGGTTACAAATTACGCGCCGGCGATGCTCATTGACTTACGTGATGCGCTGAGCAGCGCGTTTCGTCGCCAGCTCATTTCATCGCGGGTTGATTTCTGGCGATCGTTTAGGCGGCTGAGGTAGCGAGTCAGTTCGTCGTCGCCGAATGAGACGAGGAAATCCGGAGTGGCCGATGGATTCAGCTTGACGATGGCGTCGATGGTCTCCTGCTTGCTCACGATTCGCATCCTTTTGTGAAAGTTGCCCACGAACTCCGTTTCGATGAAACCCGGACTGACACCTCCCGGTTAGTCCCCTCGAAGCTATGTTGCGCAATCGACCCATAGCCGATGGCGAAAAGCTCGTGCAATGAGTCGATTGGATTCGATCGGCTCGCGAGTCCGAAGTGCGAGAGGCAGTTTAGTGACGTTGCGAGGCCAATTTGTGCCGACGCGATTCTCAATGCTGCGAAGTGGATCGTAAGTGGCGGTTCGTTTGACGGCAGGGCCTTTTGAAGTAACCGATTTGAAATTTGAAATCTCAAATCTGAAACGTCAAATTGTAAAGCTCGGGCATCGCCTAGTGAGATCTGCTGTCCAGCTTGCCCCCAAGTTGACCGCCGCGCGTCAAACGATAGCATTCGGGACATGGCGATTCGTTTTCAATGTGCGGCGTGTTCACAGCCCATCGAGGTCGACGATGAATGGGCGATGCGGCTGGTTGCGTGCCCGTATTGTCGGCGTACGGTGACGGCTCCGCGCGAATCGTTTTTGCCGGAAGTTTCTGAAATACCGACCGCGAAACCATCCGGTTCGCCTGCGTGGGCGGGTCAAGAAACCGTGGCCAGCGAGCCGCCCATGTATGCTCATCGCGGGCCATCGATGGCGTTGCGAAGGAATCACATCGGCACGGCTGCGGCTGTATTGGCTGGTCTGGCGATCGCGTTCGTGGTTGCGTTCTTGCTCGTTACGCGGCCTCACCAGTCTGAGCTCTTGGAATTGTCAAGAACCATGCAAACCGGCGGTTTCGGTCAGATGATGAAAGCGCAGCAGGAAATGATCGACAAGAACGGCGGACGGCTGCCGTCGTGGATGACGATGATGATCCTGTGCGAACTGGCCGGCGGGATGGTGTGGTTTGCGGCGCTGATTTGCGGACTGATTGGGCTGCGGGGTGTTTATGATCGGCGCGACAAAGCCATCATTGCGCTGGTGATTTGTGGTATTCTGCCGATCGTTGCCTGTTGCGGCGGCGGGGCGTTTTTCTAGAGCATCCACTCAATTCAAATTGCGGGTTACACAGAGTGGCAAGGCACTGCTCACAGAGCAGTGGCACACGGTCACCGAACTTTCGAGCGGCAAAGACTACTTGTTCTACTTCTTGGCGGGCGCTTCGTCCTTCTTCTCTGGTTGCTTCGGCGGGATATTGCTGGGTTTGTAATTCTCGGGAACGAGGAACGTCATTCCGCATTCCGAGCAGCGCACGTTTTTTCCACGAACGGTTTCCGGTACACGAAGAATCGCGCGACAGCGTAGACGTGGGCAAAGTACCGCGAATGACATGCTTGTTGAATCCCCCGAAACCAGAATCTGAACGACCTTCTCTTCCGCGATATCGACGGACGAGCGCGCGGGCTTTGGTTAGTTCAAGGTGCGGCCTTGCGACCTCAACTGAATTCTATGATTTGCGATTTGGTTTGCGCGGAGCCAGCGACTATGCGGACTCGCGGCGGCGCACGGACTTATCGGGAATGAGGGCTTCCTCGCCGAGGACCACCGCTTCCGTAACGACTTTCTTTCCGGACCTTGGATAGTTCGGCAGCTCGTACATGGAATCGAGCATGACCTCTTCCAAGACGGCGCGGAGGCCGCGAGCACCGGTTTCGCGAGCGAGTGCTTTTTCGGCAATGAGACGGAGCGCGCCGGGCGAGAATTCCAACTGACACTGTTCCAGTTCGAAGAACTTGCGATATTGGCGAACGAGTGCGTTCTTCGGTTCGGTGAGAATACGAATCAGTGTGTCGACGTCCATGGGTTCGAGCGTGGCGGCCATGGGCAATCGGCCAACCAACTCCGGAATCATACCGAATTCGATAAGATCCTCTGGCGCGACCTGAGCCAGGGTTTCGCCCTCTTCGCGGGCTTCGTCGTGTGCTACGCCTTCGTTGTTGAATCCGATCGCGCTGTGACCGAGGCGTCGGCGAATGATGTCCGTGAGACCCACAAACGTACCACCGCAGACGAACAGAATGTTGGTCGTGTCCATTTGGATGTATTGCTGTTCCGGGTGCTTGCGGCCACCTTGTGGCGGAATGTTTGAGGTGGTGCCCTCGAGCATTTTCAGCAAGCTCTGCTGCACGCCCTCGCCCGAAACGTCGCGCGTGATGCTGACGTTGTGCGTGGTGCGATTGATCTTGTCGATCTCATCGATGTAGACGATGCCGCGCTGGGCAAGCTCAAGATCGAAGTCCGCGTTTTGCAGGAGACGAAGCAGAATGTTCTCGACGTCTTCGCCGACGTAGCCGGCTTCGGTCAAGGTGGTGGCATCGCCGATTGCGAAGGGAACATTGAGCATTCTCGCCAGCGTGCGCGCGAGCAGCGTCTTGCCCGATCCAGTTGGGCCGAGGATGAGCACGTTCGATTTATCAATTTCAATTTCGTCGGCACCGCCCGCGTCGATGTGCGCGAGGCGCTTGTAATGATTATGCACAGCCACGGAAAGCACCCGCTTCGCACGCTGCTGGCCGACGATGTACTGATCGAGAAACTCGTGGATGGAACGGGGGGCGGGAATCTGCCCCATCAACTTGCGCGTGCCCGACGTACGGCGAACTTCCTGCTTGATGATGCTCTGGCAAAGATCGACACAGGCGCGACAGATGTAGACGTCCTTCGGACCCTCGACCATCGGGCCTGCTTCGCGCTGGCCCTTGCCGCAGAAGCTGCACACGCTGCCGCGACGCTTCTTCGTCGGGTCACTGCCGCCGTTGAATCCGGTGCTGCGATTGTTTGCCATGAAGGACTCCCGTGCCGGTCGTATTCCGCCTTATTCTAGCCCCCGCGGACTTATTTGCTCTATCGTCATTGCCGTCGCGGATCATCAGCCCGCCGAGGGGGTTCTTTGGGTTTCGATGTTGAGGATACGGTAGCCGCGATCATTTTCTTTCTCAATGTTTCGTATTCATCCACGGTAACTTCGCCGCGATCCCGCATGAGGCGAAGCTCATCGAGCGAGAACGATGTACCCATTCCCTGGTCCCTTGACTTTCGCGAATTGAAGACATACCGCGCGATCAACAAGGCTGCCAACCCTGCCAGCAGCAAACCGCCAAACCACAGCATGTTCTTCCAGAATTCACGTTCAGCCGGTATCTGGAGGAGGAAGCATTGAGTCGCCATCGCGTCAAGCATCATAACCCCGACGAATGCTAGCAACCCCGCGTGCCCGATTCAACACTGGTTCACTTTGTCGCATCATTAACGAAAAAACCGCCTGATTCGCAGCCCTGATAAAGCGGGATCATCAGCGCAGAACTCGAGCAGGCAATATGACCGGCTCCTTAAGGCTGATCGGCAGCGAAACCACGAACGTGGCCCCCTTTCCCACGTCGCTGTCGAGCGTGATGGTTCCTCCCAACATCAGGACCAACTCGCGGGTGATCGCCAGACCCAGCCCTGTCCCCTGATGTTCGCGCGTCGTGGACGAATCCAGCTGGCGGAATTGCTCGAAGATGAGAGCATGATCCGCGATCGCAATGCCAGGACCGGTGTCGCTCACTGTCAGTTCCACGCGATCGCCTTCCAGGCTCCGTGCAACGAGAGATACCCTGCCTTCCTCCGGCGTGAACTTGATCGCGTTGCTGAGCAGGTTGAACAGAATCTGCTTGATCTTTCCGGAGTCGGTCAAGCATCGTGGCAAATCCTCAGCAAGCAACAAATCCAAATGCTGACGACGCTGGTCGGCCAAAGGTCTCACAAAATCGATAAGGTCCTGACACATTTCAGCCAGTGAAAACTCCGCGATGTGCAGGTTCATTTTCCCGGCTTCGATTTTGGCGAGATCGAGCAAGTCATTGATCAACTCAAGCAGCCCCCTGCCGCTGGTCAGAATGTTCTCTGAATATCGTGCGAGGCGATTTCGATCGACCGATTCCTGCGCCTTCCACGCGTCGCGCAGGAGTTCCGCGAAACCGATGATCGAAACCAGCGGCGTGCGGAGCTCATGACTGACGTTTGCGAGGAACTCGCTCTTGAAGCGATTGGCCTCATAAAGTGCGACGTTGGTTTCTGCCAACTCACCGAGCCGCGTGTCGAGTGAACGATTGATTTTCACTTGCTCCTCCTGCGCGGTCCGCAAGTGGGCAAGCATGTTGTTTAAGGCTTCGGAGAGCTTCTCGAATTCGTCGCCGCTGTTAATGGTGGCTTTCACATCGAGATCGCCGGATGTGACCTGCTCGGCAACGCTTTGCAGGTTCACGAGTGGGCGGAGCACCTGTCGATCCGTCACCATGTAGAACACGAGCAGCGCCAGCACCGCCCCGCTTGATCCGGCGAGCACCGTCGCCACCGTGCTCCAGAATCCCGCGTCCTCGGCTACCGGCAATCTCACATCAATGATGCCGCGCAACAATCGCGGCTCGGGGTCGACGTCACCTGATCGAACAGCGACCGCCAGACGAAAAACGCGGTTGTCATCCTGCAAGCGCCAGTAGTTTGGCTGATGAGGGTTGCGGCCGAGATGGTCGAGGGCTTCGCGGCGGAACCCTTCTGGGCCAACCTGGTCGGCCATAACCAGCGCAGGCGGATCGGCGGACAAGGACATCTGTTGTGCGATCAGCCACCACCTGTTGTTGAGTTCGAGCTGAACGGGTGCCCAATCGACGTTGGCCAGATCGACGCTTTGTTGCGCGGCCGAAGCGATTCGTTTGGCCTGAAGGAGCAAGGCCTGTTCGTTCAGCGCGGACATGTGCAGCCACGGGAAGATGAGCGTCACGCCAATGATCAGCAGAATGGCTGTGCCGAATAGAAGGCTGAGCTTCCTGGCGAGCGAATGTCGAAGCCAATCTTTCGGTTTCATGCGTTTGTGAGCCCGCGTTTGCTTGTCCACTCGACAAGATTCAACGCCGCCTGTTGTCCTTTCAGCCGTGTGACGCAGTATACTCACCTGATATGACGCTTATCACAAGAATACCTGTTCTAATGGTGTTTCTGTTTCGCCCTGCGAGGACGCTATGAGGAAACCTCTTCTTGTTTTCATGACCCTTGGTTTAGCTTTCGGGCAACCGTGGATGGCGTCCGCCGAGGATCATGCGGCCCGAGGTTTGGCATCATTTGTGCCGAAAGACGCCGTATTTGCTTGTGTCGCGGAAGGTGATCAACCGAGCGAGTCGTCGAGTTCGCTCGGGTCGATCAAGGCTATGCTGGACGGCGCTTACGGGTTGGGACTCTTTGGCAATCTCGATATTGAGATGCGCTGCTGGCTTGATTCGCTGACGACGTATGCGGATGTTCTGACGTTCTCTCATGCCATCGCGCTGCTGGACATTAAGGCTCAGCCGCGATGGGACGGCGGGCATGAGCTGGCGAGCATGAAGCTGGCGCTGATCGTGGATGAGAAGGATCGAGGCGATGCCATTAACCGCCGCATTCAGCACTTGTTAAACACGTACACGAATAGCAACGAAACAAAGCTTAGTTGCGGTGCGACGGCTGACGGTGAGCAGTGCAAACTGACGGACGATCGAATTCCGAGCTGGTTCGTCATTGAATGGGGGCGAGTCAACGGGAAGTTTGTCGCGACGATCGGAAAAGATGTGTTCGATCAAATCGCCGCGACGATCAGGGATCCCCGACGAGGGCTCGGGCGCGATGAATGGTTTGCGAAAGCACGCGCGGCGACTTCGATACCCAAGGCACCGACTATTTGCTACTTGAATATGACGGCTGTGCGACCGACGCTCGACCCAGTGCTGCTACGAAAAGTTGATCAAGTTCTATCCGTGCTGGGATGGAGCGACGTGGACCGCGCGATTCTCGCGTTTGATCGCAAGGATCGATTCACGGTGGTGGAAGGGGCTGTGCAGCGGGCGCAGGGAATTCAATCGTTCGCGCTGATCGGTCCCCAATTCGCGCCGACGGAAACGAACGCGATCCCCGATGAGGCGACGAGAATTGCCGCGATCAACTGCGAACCTCAGGCCCTTCTGAATGGGGTTAGCGATGCCTACCTGGCTGCGAGAAGCCCACGCGCGCGTGAGGGAATCCGCAAGTTCTGGGGGGATTGGCAGAGCGAAGCCAAGGTTTCGATCGAAGGGGACATTCTGGAGTATCTCGATCGCGGCGTAGTGATTCACGACTTTCCACCGCACGCGTTCAAGCTGCCGTTCGCGCGGACGGTCATGTTTCGAATCAAGAAAGATCCGAAGCAGCTGCGCGAAAATGTGGATCGACTGTTCAACTTCATCCGGCAGAATCCATCCTGGATCAGCCCATTGACCCTGAATCGGGGCGACGACGGCACGTGGTCGATCAATTTGGGCATCGAGGGGCCCGCATTGAGCATGACGGATGAATGGTTCGTTCTGAGCTTTTCGCCACAGTCGGCGCGGCAAGTCGTGTCGCAAATCAAATCTGGGTCTGGTTCAACGAAGAAGGCATCCGAAGGCCACGCTAGTCGATAACGTTCAAGCTTATTGCTCGCCGAAACTTGACACTTTGTTCATCAAAAAAAGCGGCCCGGTGGGGTGGACCGGGCCTTGGGGAACCGTCCAATGGGGGATTGGACGGAGAGTGATTAAGCTTGATCGCAGTCAGGAAAGCGGCAACGTCTTAATAACGTGAAACTTACCCCAAACCCGCAACCGAGTCCTGATAATACCAGATCAACACGGCCGAGAAAAGAGCTAATTCAGGTCTTTCTGGTAAGCAGTTATTGCCGGTTTGGGGTATTGCGCGTGGTTATGGGCGGCTGGAGCTAATGGGCTGGCATGAACACCGTTGGGACTTATAATCATCGCCATCCTACGCTAATCCGTAAGGCGTTGAGCAATAAAGTGTTACGCATTTTTGTGAGTTCTTACTGATGACAAGATTCGTTCCGATTCGGCGGATGGCAATTCGCGCGACTCTCGTCGCTTTGGTTTGGGTGGTGCCCGTTCTCGGCGAGACCAAAACGGAATCGAAAGTCGAGAGTGCGGCGACTGGGAAAAAGTTGTCCGAGCGCTACCACGAAGTTTCCGAACGGATCGTTAAGGAAGCGATGTCGGCGAACGACTCCTGGCGGAAACTGGAAGTACTTTGTGACGAGATCGGCCACCGACTCAGCGGGTCGGCGGGGCTGGAGAAGGCCGTGAAATGGGCGGCGGACGAAATGAGTCGCGATGGACACGAGAATGTTCGCCTTGAACCGGTCATAGTGCCCAAGTGGGTGCGGGGACAGGAATCGATCACGCTGCTCGAACCGCGCAAGGATACTTTGTTCATGATCGGCCTTGGTGGGTCGGTGGGAACGCCGCCTGAGGGGATCACCGCGCAGGTCATTTCGGTGAAGGACGAGAAAGAGCTTGAAGAACTCGGCGACCAAGTGAAGGGGAAGATCGTTCTCTTCGACAACCCGATGCCGCCGTATGACCCGGTGCTCGGTTCGCAGTATGGCACCTTTGTCAGATTCCGCTCGCGTGGGCCTCAGATGGCTGCGAAGCAGGGAGCGGTGGCTTGTCTGGTACGCTCGGTCACGGCGAAGAGTCTGCGATCGCCACACACGGGCGCGACCAATTACGGCGACGCGGAAGTGAAGATTCCGGCGGCGGCCATCTCGACTGAGGATTCGGCCATGATCGCGCGACTGAATGCGCGAAAAGTTCCGGTTGTCGTCAATCTGAAAATGGAAGCGCGAACTGAGGAGCCTGCGCCGTCGGCCAATGTGATCGGCGAGATTCGCGGGTCTGAGAAGCCGGACGAAATCGTGATCATCAGTGGGCATCTCGATTCCTGGGATGCTGGTTGCGGCGCGCACGATGACGGCGGCGGATGTGTGCAAGCGATGGAAGCACTCAACGTGCTTCGCAAGTTGAAGCTGCAGCCGAAGCGGACGATTCGCGCGATTCTGTGGACGAATGAGGAGAACGGCCTCGCGGGCGGGAAGGCGTATGCGAAGGAGCATGAGGCTGAGTTACCGAAGCATGTGGCTGCGATCGAATCGGACGGCGGATCGTTTAGACCGACGGGGTATTCGGTGGATTGCTCGGACGAGGACAAGCGGGCGCTCGCGGTCGATCAGATGAATGACATCCTGAGTTTGTTCGAGAAATCGATCGGGCCGATGACTGCGAAGAAAGGCGGATCGGGTGCGGACATAGGGCCGATGAAGCCGGCGGGATTCGTGATGATGGGCCACGAGGTCGAGGGCACGATCTACTTCGATTATCACCACACGCATGCGGACACGCTGGACAAGGTGAACCCGACGGAGCTTTCGCAGAACGTGGCTGTGATGGCGACGGTGGCGTACATACTGGCGGATATGCCGGAGCGGTTGGGGGAAACGGCGAAGTAAAGCCTAAAGCCTAAAGCCAAAAACCTAAATGCATGACGGTGTGTGCAATTAATGAACGCACGGTGGATCATTATTGTGGTCGTTTTGATTGCTGCGATGCTCATAGCTGGTACTGCATGGTTTAGGCATCCAAATCCTACGGGTCAATTCTTCGAAGCGTTTTCCACTCAACCTGCAAGTACAGTAAAATACCTTCGCGCATATCGACGTTATGTTGGGGGGCCCGGTGACACCGTCGTTTTGCTCAGGTTCAATGCCGACCGCAGTGCGGTTGCCCAAGCTCTCTCCGGGCGAATATTTGAGCGAGACGTAACCATCGTGGACAATTGGTTTGTAAGAAATCAAGACCTTGATCGCTTATGGTATGGTTTATTCGCGACCTATTATGAGTATGGAGGTCGAGATTGGACGGTCCCTGAAAAGCTGTTTGCACCAGAGGTCTATCGTTGGAATGGAATGACGTCCCCCATAGTCAAGATCACCTTTCTTTGGGATTCAAATAGCGGGGAAGCCTATGTAGTCATGACGAAGGGCTAACCAACAAACTAATTGGCGTGCGTGCCGCCGATCACACTGTACGCAAGCGGCACCAAAATCCAGTACTACTATTTATGAGTAGTATCGAAGTTATGCGAAAATTAGCCGCGCTGGGTACCATGCCATTACAATTCGCCGGCCTTGGTCAGCGTCTCTATCCATGCATCCACGGCGCTGCGACGTTCACCGTGTGTTGCTTTTTCCCAGAAACCTATCCCTTTGGGTGGACGAGTTTTTGACATGTCCATCAGGAGGCGGGCGGTTTTTTTCACTGAGCCGGACGGCTCATCTTTGGCCAGTTCTTCCAAGAGTGCTTTACGTGCCGCAACAGGGATTCGGCGAAGAGCTCTTTTTCCAGCTTCTGATATTTGTTTCGATTTTTCCATCGCGAACATGGCGACGAAAAAGCGCGCGGCGTCGGCTTCGCTCTCGCTGGCGCGCACTAACAACACTGCGGCTGTGTCTTCTATGTCGCGGGCGAGCGGGCCCTTGTAGGTTGTAGTCAATATTTCTTTGAGTTCGTCGGGTTTGACTTCCTCTTTGCGAGTTATGATGAAACGCAACGAGGCGAGCACAGTGTCGGGCTCGGCATCGGGCTCTTTCAATGCAGGCACCAGTGTCTTTTCGCCGTACTCCTCAAAATCCTTGACGACTTGCGTGAGGTAAATGGATGCAACCGCCGGTTGCAGCGCGGAAGTCCGCGGAACACCTCACCGGAAGCCTTTGACACAGGTCGGTTTGCTCTGTTTGTCGAGAGGGCTCAAATGATATGGTGAAATCGCGCGATATCCGCTGGCTTGATTGACGCCGAGCTGCGAGGCCAAGTCGCGATTCAGTTCCATGGGGAGGACAAGGATAACGACTTTAGCGAGCAGACTCTGAGAAACGCCGCCCTGGACGTAATAGGCTTCGTACTGTTCCATTCCCCCCTGGTTATTTGGGAGAAAATGCACAACGAGGGGGCAGCACTCCGTCATGGCCTGCCTTCGCGCTTCTTCGGACCGCGCGGCGTGAAATACGCGGGGAGACTTTGATTCCGGAATAGGCGCTGCGATTGCAAGCATTAGCAAGAGTTGTTTGGTCAGCAGAGAGCAGATCCCGTACATATGGCGGTCTCCGAATGTAGAAAACGAACGGTGAACCGCAGGCGAGTGTAATCCATTGGACGAACTGCGACAAGGATTGCATTGAGCAATACATTTATGTCGTTGCATCATGGACATATGGAAATTGATGAGTTCGTCCGCCCTACGGGCGGGAGCAACAGAAAGAGCATTAATCCAGGGGCTGAGAGCCCCTGGCAACTATCGTGCGCCTTCCAGGCGAAACTCAAGGGCAGATTCTCTTCACACTGCCGTCCTCTATTTGAATGCATTGAGAAGAGGCCCGTCACTCACTGCGCAGTGCCGGCAGTAGTGGTTTACCGAGCGCGGAGTTTAGCGCGAGGGTGGCGAGGGTGAGGCCGAGGGTGATGACGAGGGCGAGCGTGGCGGCGAGTTTGAGCCAAGGGACGACTTCAGGTTGTGTGAGCCATTGCGGGGCGATGGCGATGAGCGCGGAGGCCGAGCCGAGGGCGATACCGGTGATGAGTACAGCGGCGTTTTCGAGCTGGACGACGCGCTTGACGTGCGATTTGTTGAAGCCGAGGGCGGTCATGAGGGCGAGTTCGGAGCGGCGCTCCCAGACCTGGCGGACGAGGATGGCGGCGAGGCCCGCGACGCCGAGTAGGAGGCCGAGGCCGCCGAGGGTTTGGAAGGTGCTGATATACGTGTTCTGAACGACGAGGAATTCGCGGAGGCGGTCGGACGCGGGTTGGACGTCGAAGACGAAGGGGGCGAGGGAATGCTCGAGGGATTGAGAAAGTAAGGCAAATTCCTGACCCTGATGCATGGCGGCGCTTCGCTTGGCCATGCCACTCGACGAGCCGTCGTCACTTTCCACGGCCAAGCTACGCTTGACCGTGCCACCCTCTGACATTTCATGAGGGATAGCGGTGCTGCGATTGGTCATACCATCCACATGCTCTGTATCAATGAGGAAGAATGAGTAACCGCTGCGCGAGGGGAAGAGTCGCGTGAAGTTGGATTCGGACATGATGACTTCGGATTGCAGAACGCTGTTCTTCAACATGCCGACGATGCGGAGTTTGCGGAGTTGGCCGTGGTCGTCGGGGATGATGAGGTCCTGACCGAGATTGAGATGCAACTGCCAGCGGATGGCACTCTCGTCGGCGATGACGGGGATGGGAGCGTCGAGTTCAGTCTTTGGAGGTACTTTAGCACTGTCCGCCGGGAGCCCCTCACCCCGACCCTCCCCCCAAGAGGGGGAGGGAGAGTTGGAGTCTGAAGACAATTTGCGGTCGAGAAGAAGCCAAGGGTTTTCCTTCTCGTCACTTGATTCGGCTAGTGACCCGGCGAAGGTGAATCCGCCGCGGGCGATCATTTCTTCTGTCGCGCCGAGGATGCGCGGGGTTTTCTTACTGTAGGGGTTTTTGCAGCTCGCGTCGTCGCCGGGGCGCAGGCGGAACGGCATGGCGCGAACGTTATCGAGTGATTGTGATTCGTCGTCAGAGAAGTTTAGCGATTTGCGGCCCTCTGGGGTGTTCAAATCGTATTGTAGCGGGACGGCGGACTCGGCGATGAGCGAGAAGCCACCGGTGCCGGAATGGCGGTCGGTGGAGTCGGCGACGTCGAGGCGAAATGCGCCGACCGAGACGATAACGAATACGGCCGAGGCGATGAGTGTCATGGTCATGACACTTCGCGAGGGGTGTCGGCGGAGGTTGCTGAAGGCGAGGCGAAGGAGCGGAAAGCGAGAACGACCTACGCCACTGGGGTTGTTGGAATGCGCGCCATCGTTGACATTCAAAAGACCCTCACCCCTACCCCTCTCCCTAAGAGGGAGAGGGATTGTCAAATCATCTGGCGACGAAATACGCGAATTGGATGCTCGTCTAAGGGTCGCCGAAATCAGGAGAATTGAGGCGGTCAGTAGCAGCACTCCCCCACCGAAGAAGGCGGCGACTTGCGGAATTTGGTTCGTTACGAGTGGTGCAAAGACGAGCGCGATGGCGAGTACGAAACTTGCGATGGCGATCGTCCTACGAGTGTTACTACGGGGACCAGAGACAAGTGCAGATTCCGATCTCAACGCGCCGGCTAGTAGTGCACGCGGGTGCCATTTCGTGACACCGCGAACCGAATAGGCGATTGAGCCAAGTGAAATGAGGAAGCCAGTCGCGAAGCCGATGATGAGGCTCGTCGGTGAAACTGATAGATGAAGGAAAGGGGTCTGTAGCGCGGCGGACCACCATGTGCTGAGGCCGGTGAGCATCGCCCATGAGTAGGCGATCGAGCCGATGAGACCGAGGGCGCTGCCGAGACCGGCGACAATTGCGCCTTCGGCGAGGAGGAGTCGCGTGATGGTGCGCGAGGTTTGGCCGGTGGCGAGGATGAGGCCGATTTCGGAGGCGCGGCGCTCGACCAGGAGCCGGAAGAGGAGCGATGCGAGCGTGGCGGCGGCGATGATGAGGAAGAAGCTGAAGCTGATGAACAGCATGCCGAAGTCGGTGCTGCCGCGGCTGGCGGCGGTCATTTGCTCGCGGAGGGGTTGGATGCCGAAACCGAAGGCGGGCCAATCGATGCAGGCGCGTAGCTCTTTTTCAAACGCGAGTTTGGTTTCTTCGAGTGTCTGATTTGTTGCGGCGGCGATGCGTATCGAGGTGAGGCGGCCAAAGCGTTCGCCCTGCTCGGCCCAGAGGCGGCGGCCGTCGGCGAGGGAGATGATTGCCTTGGGTGCGGCGGTGTAATGATCCCAATATTCTTCGTCCTGATTTTTGATGCGCGAGATTTCGAGCGGGAAGGGAGGGTTCCAGTCGGCCAGGTTTTTGGCGTCGGTGATGCCTTTGTATTCGGGGGTCCAGGTGGGGTCGGCGGTGGAGGCTGTCGTGACGATGCCGCGAACGGTGAAGCAGGCGTCGCGGGTTTCGAGTTGGCCAAAGTCGGCGGTGATGTAGTACGTGAGGCAGACGGTGTCGTACTGTTTCGCGCCGAGTTCGGCGGCGGTCCAATCGTTGAGCAGGATTTGGCCGGGTTCGAGGTTGGGTGCGGGAGTGCCGTCGGTGAGTTTGAGCGATGCCTTTTGTGCACTCGATTTGTTGTCGAGGGCGACGACGATGGAGTACGGGACGTCGCGGGATTTGGGTGGCGCGGATGCAGGCTCGCCGGATGGTTTCAGTGAGATTGTGTTGGCGAGATAAGCGAGGACATCTGCATGTGGAGCGTTTGTCTTTTCAATGACGGCGCGAGCAGCGGATTCGATTTGCGGATCGATGAGGAAGCTGGAGCTTTCGAGTGAGAGCCATGCCTTGTCGGGGTTTGCGCGAAGCGTGAGGTCGAGGTCGGCGAGGGTGAGTTTGCTATTAACGCAATCGCATAATTCGGCGGCAGTGATTAGCGGCGCGGGTTGCTTCGCATTTGCGTTTTCCATGCCCATTGATTCATGCGAATGGGCATCGATGAGGATGGTGTTGATTTCTTTCGGCTGCTCAATGGCGCGCTGGAGTGTTTCGAGCGGGACGAATGCGTTGCGGGGTTGAAACTCGGCGGGGTTGAGGCTGAAGGCGGCGAGGTTTTTTGTTGGCAGGATTCCCTGCACTGTGACACGGAGTGACACTGTCGACTCGTCGCGACGGCCGAGAAGGGTTTCCTCGGAGATCGCGGTTGGTTTTCTGATTCGTAAGACGATGTCATCGCCCTTCTTTGCTTTGAGTTCGTGAGCTAAGACGTCGTTCAGAATTACATTGCGGCCAGTAAACGGTTCAGGAAGCACTGAATCCTTCGCAGCTTGTTTTATTGGTTCGGAATCTCCAAGAAATGGCTTTCGCAATTCCTCGCAGTCTGCTCGCCCCTCGATCCCAATTACCTGGACTCGCCCAGCGCGGACGCTCGTCACAGCGTGACTTGCGCCGCCGATCAGTTGCAGGCTACCGGATACGTACTGAGTCTGGCCACTCTCTGAAATGCACTGCCCAAGCTCATTGGCTAAGTCTTCGCGGATGAGTCGATTTGGCGTGATCGCGTAATCGTATGGGCCGATGCGCGATACGGCTGCGTCGTAGAGGCTCGTGCGGACGGAATCGCCGACGATGAGTGCGCCAGCCATGGCGGCGGTGAGGACTGCCTGGGCGAAGCCGGTTGCGAGGTGCGTGCGGCGGAAGTGCTTCACGCTGGCGAGGATTAAGCGGAATGGGTTTAGGCTAGTCAAGAGAGACCCTCACCCTGCCCTCTCCCTAAGAGGGAGAGGGATCCATAGGCAAGCGAACGCGCTTTGGGAACTTGGCTATGAGCGTACATTTTCGTGCTCGACCAGTCGGCCATCGTTGAGTTCGAAGCGGCGCTGGAACCTCGCGGCGAGTTCTTCGCTGTGGGTGACGACGATGAGGACGTTGTTCTCGTCGCGATGGAGTTCGAGTAGGAGGTCGGCGACGGCGGCGGCGGTGTGGCGATCTAGGTTGCCGGTTGGTTCGTCGGCGAGAAGCAACATCGGTTTGTGGATCAAGGCGCGAGCGATGGCTACGCGCTGGCGTTCGCCGCCGGAGAGTTCAGATGGTCGATGGTCCATGCGGTCGTTCAATCCGACGCGGCGGAGGAGTTCGATAGCGCGTGTGGCGAGTGCGGATTGATCTCTGCTGATGAGTGTGGGTAACAGGACATTCTCAAGGGCGTTGAGCTGCGGCAGCAGGTGGTGCTCCTGAAAGACGAAGCCAATCATGTGGTTGCGGAACTCGGCTTGGGCTTTTTCGGCAAGCGTCAGCGGATTGTCACCGTTTAGATTGAAGGTGCCGGAGGATGGCGATTCCAGCGTACCGAGGATGTTTAGCAGCGTCGATTTGCCGGAACCCGATGGACCCAGCAAGGCCATCGATTGGCCGCGATCGAGTTTGAATGAAACATCGCGCAAGACGGTGAGGTCGCCGTTGCGGGTGAGATAGGACTTTGAAAGATGATCAACTTGAAGAAGCAACGAATCAGATTCCTCCGAAGTGCGTTTCCTTTGCACTCGACCGAGAAGATACATGATGTGGACACCGGACTCTAGAATGCCTCCATTTGAGATTTGCAAATGGTGGTACTGGTATGATTTCAAGCTTGCGTGGCATGCCTACGCCGGAGCTGTTCGAGAGCCAGTATAAATCCGCCGTACATGGCGGCGCTGCGCTTGGCCATGCCACCCGCCTTCGTGCTTCGTCGTTAGTCGCACGCCTTCCCAACGGGAGAGGGATGTTTCGTTAGAGGTTCCAAAGGTGTATTTTCAATGCCGAAATTGATATGATTGCCTTTTTGTAACTAGGCGATGCGACGGATCCAATGGGAGGGGCTCGTGGGCTTCAAACTTTTCTGCAGCGTGAGATGGGCGGCTGTTCTGGTCGCAGGCATTACCCTGGGCTTTTTCAGCGACGTTCGTGCCGAACCCTACATGGGCGCGGGCACGAAGAAGATGGCTGAGAGGCTTCGGGAATTGGCGGAAAAGTCTGACCCCAAGAAAAACCTGTTTCTGAATGTTCAGCGTGCCGAAGGGCTGCGCAAACAGATGAATGAAACGACGGAGCTTTCCGCCAAACTGAATCTTGCAGTGCATTACGGCAATGAGCAGGTAATGGCGGGCGATTCCGCCGGCGCGGTAGCGACGCTACTCGGCGTCAGGGACGCGTTCTCGCAGCCTAATGTGCGGGCCGGCCCGCAATCCATCAGGGTTCTGCACCTACTGCTCGGCACAGCCTACTTTCGACTTGGTGAACAAGAGAATTGCCAGTTGAAGCACAATGTGGATTCATGCCTGCTTCCGATTCAAGGGGGCGGCGTGCACACGTTGCCGCGCGGATCGCGAAGCTCTATTGACGAGTGGATGGCGTTATTGAAAGAAAATCCGAACGACGTTCGCGCTCGTTGGCTTCTAAACCTTTCGTACATGACGCTAGGCGAGTATCCCGCGGGTGTACCGAAGGAGTATCTGGTTCCACCGTCCGTATTTGAATCGGATGCGCCGTTCCCCCGTTTCTATGATGTGGCTTCTCAGGCGGGACTTGCGAAAGTGGGATTGGCCGGCGGGGCTATCGTCGATGATTTTGACGGAGACGGGTACCTCGATGTGATGAGTTCGTCGTGGGGATTGATGGATCAGATTCGGTACTTTCACAACAATCACGATGGAACATTTTCAGATCGCACGGAGTCGACGGGTCTCATCGGCATCGTCGGTGGGTTGCAGATTTCTCACGCTGATTACAACAACGATGGGCATCTCGATGTGCTGGTTCTGCGCGGCGCGTGGTTGCGAGACCAGGGGCATTTGCCGAATTCGCTGCTGAAGAACAACGGCGACGGAACTTTTGAGGATGTGACCGAAGAAGCGGGAGTGCTCAGCTTCCATCCGACGCAAGCCGGGGTGTGGGCGGACTATGACAATGACGGCTGGATTGATTTCTTCGTGGGTAATGAATCGTCACCTGGGGACCCACACCCGTGCGAGTTGTATCACAACAATCGCAACGGAACGTTTACGAATGTCGCGGCGCAGGTTGGGGTAGATAACGTCGGGTTCGTCAAAGGCGCAGGCTGGGGAGATTATGACAATGACGGATATCCCGATTTGTATCTATCCCGCTTGGGTGAGCCAAACATCCTCTTCAAGAACGAAGGCCCTTCCAAGAATCCTGATACGCCGCACGCGTGGAAGTTTACCGATGTCACACAAAAGGCGGGCGTGGCTGAGCCGCTTAAGAGTTTCAGCACGTGGTTTTGGGATTACGACAACGACGGATGGGTCGATCTGTACGTGGCTGACTACGCGATTTCGCAGACTGATTCGGTTTCGGATGTCGCGGCTGACATTATGGGATTGCCGAATCAGGGTGAGCGTACGCGCTTGTATCGAAACAATCGCGACGGCACGTTTGCAGATGTCACGAAGGAGGCGGGCCTTTATCACGTGATTCTTGCGATGGGTTCGAGCTTTGGCGATCTCGACAATGACGGATGGCAGGAACCGTACTTGGGGACGGGAGATCCGCTGTTGACCACGTTGATTCCGAATCGAATGTTTCGGTCGGTGGAGGGGAAGACGTTTCAGGAGATCACCACGGCTGGCGGGTTCGGGCATTTGCAAAAGGGACACGGGATCGCGTTCGCGGACATGGATAATGACGGCGATCAGGATATTTATGAGGTTCTTGGCGGGGCTTATTCTGGCGATTTCTTCGCGAGTGCCCTGTTTGAAAACCCGGGGTTCGACAATCGTTGGATTACGTTGCGGTTGGAAGGCGCGCGAACGAATCGCGCGGCCATCGGGGCACGAATCAAGGTGACGGTGACCACGCCGAATGGTGATCGAGACATTCACGCAATCGTTTCTGCGGGTTCGAGCTTTGGCGGGAATAGCCTGCAACAGGAAATCGGGCTAGGCAAAGCGACAGCCATCAAGTCGATCACGATTGATTGGCCAACGTCGAAGAGCAAGCAGGTGTTCGAGAATGTCGCGATGGAACAGATCGTGAAGATTCGCGAGGGGGAAAACCAGCTGGTGCCAGTCGAACTGGCGAAATACGATCTTTCACCGGCGGGTAATGAGGGTGGGAGTTGTCCGTTCCATCCGAATGGGATGAAGGCACCTTGAGCGAATTAGAGTTTGTTTCAGTTGCTTCTGAGAGGCCTTTTCTACGCTTGCCCTCTTTCTAATTCCCAAAGCGAATGAAAAACTTCGGTTTGCGATAGGCTCGACGTTGCCGTTCCGTGGTGAACATGCGAGAAGTCAAATGGGGTGGTTTCAAAGTCTGTTCAAACGGAACGAAGTAATTTCCCTGTCGGACCCGATCTTTGGTGAATTGATCTTTGATCGTGGTGGTTGGACACACCTTCCAAAAAGTCCTGGCGAGGACATCATGGTTTGCATTGATGCACCGGAATGTGGACCCTCGAGCGTTCAGCGGGCGTTCTTCGAAGACTTGCGCACGAAGCTGCCATTACTGAAAGAACTTGCGAAAGAATACATCGAGCTAGAAGCGGATTGTGCGACGGATGTCGCGAGCCTTCGGGTCTACTCGATCGAAATTGGTTCAGACATCAAAACGCAGAGTCAGGAGTTCGTTTTAGAGATGACAGATGTTGAGGAGGACACGATCCACCGCGTGACGTTTGAATCGGAAAGGCCGATTCACTATACATTTGATCATTGAGTAGGCGGTGCCGCCTTATCTACGATCGATATGCGCATCGAGAATCAAACCGGTCGCTTGCGCTCCCAGCTCTGATTTTGGTTCGGTTGTCGCAATACTCGAATTCACTTTGCCACTTGCGATTTGAACTTCTCGAACACGAGCCACGTTTCTTTGGCCATCAGTTCGTCTGTGTGATTTTTCTGGATGCCGGTTTGAGCGGCGGTGGAGAGTTGCGCGCAGAGGTTGGGGTTGTCCATGATTTTTGCGAGGGTCGAGGCGAGGGCGCTGGGTTCGTTTACGTCATAGATCTGGCCGCCGCCGGTGGATTCGATGAGTTCGGGATATGAGCCTTGATTCGGCTGGACGACGGGGACGCCGGCGGCCATCGCTTCGAGGATGGAGAGGCCTTTGGCTTCGGGGTAGGCGGCGGGCACGCTGAAGACATCGAGCGAGTGAAGGAATTTCCTTTTTTCGATGAGGTCGACCTCGCCGAGGAAGTCGTAGGCGTCGCCGGGAACGCCTCCGCGTTTGATTTTCGCGAGGATGTCGCGGAGGTAGGGGCGGTCCTGTTTGTTGAGGTAGCCCGCGATACGCAGGCGACAGTTGCGGCCTTGCTTGCGGAGGGTGATGAACGCGTCGGCGAGGCGATCGAGGCCTTTCGCCGCGCAGATGCGCGCGAGGTAGCCGATGGTGAAGGGGGAATTGGTTCGCGCGACGCTCTCCTTGTTTTCGGGAGCGATTTGCATGGCGGCGCTGCGCTTGGCCATGCCACCCGGCGCTGAGTTAATGACAGATTCCACGGCCGAGCTGCGGCTTGACCGTGCCACCCCTTGCCCCCCTGCTTGCGCAGGGAGCTCTGTCTTTTCTGCGAAGTCTTCGACGTGGATGCCCATCGGGACGTAGTGGACGCGGTCGCGGGAGAGGTTGAAGCGAGCGATGCAGTGGTCCGCGTAGTAGCGCGTGACGGCGATGAATCCGTCGACCAGCGTTGCGTGCTTTGTGATTAGGTTGATGGCTTCGGTTTTGTAGGGGTCGCGCAGGCTGTCGAGGAACAGGTCTTCGCCGGAGAGCGTGCAAACGACCGGGATGTTCAGCGCTTCTTTGATCGGGCGGACAAAACCGAGGAAGAACAAGTCGGGGATGTTGATCAAATCGGGTTTGAGGTCGCGAAGAGCCGCGATCATCTTCTCGACTTCGCGGGCTTGAGCGCCGTGTTCTCCGCGAAGAACGGAGACGGTGAGGGCGCCGAGTTGATTGGGATCGACTGAACCGTTGAACATCGAGAGACCGCTAAGCACGACCGGCGAATCGAGGAATCGATCGAGCAAGGGTTTAGCTTTGCGGAAGAAGGCGTAATGCTGCTGCAGGTATGCGTTGAGGCCGCCGAAGAGAACGCGGCGGGTGGCTACGCTTTGCTCGTCGGTGCGGATGGGTGTGTAGAGCGGGACGAGCAGCACATCGCGACCCTGTTTGATGAGGGTGGCTGCGACGCGGTTGTCGCGCAGGCAACTGCCGCAAAACATCCCGGCTGCTCCGGCGGCGAGCATGATCACACGCATGACAACTAGCCTATCAACTATTCTGACGAGCGGAATCGGGGATGAACCACAAAGACACAAAGGCACCAAGAGAGTTGCTGGCAAGAGGTTTGGCGCTGTAAATCTCGTTTACGCGGGCTTACATTTTCACACGAATGCGACAGGATGAAGCAAGTTTGCCGGCAGTTTGGAACCGGTCGCACAGGCTGTACAATTCAGATTGATGAGTCGCGTCGCCGATCGATAGAAGGCGCGACTCGCGAGGATTGAAATCCGCAACGATTTAGCACATCTGTAGCAGGAACACTTGGCTCATGTCTGATTCGCCATACACACACTTGGAACCGAGTCAGGTCGTGGAGATTCAGCGAGCGAAGTGGGCAGGGCTTGTTCAGGCGGTTCGGGCGACGAACTCGTTCTATCAACAGAAACATAGGAATTACGATCCTCGGAGCGGGAACATTGATTTTCGCGCCATTCCGTTCACCACGCGAGCCGAGGTTGAGGCTGACCAATTGGCTCAGCCGCCGTATGGCACAAATCTTACGTATTCGCTCGACAAGTTTGTGCGACTTCATCAGACATCGGGCACCTCAGGCACGCCGGTGCGATGGTTGGATACGGCTGAAAGTTGGGCGTGGTGGAAGAAGTGTTGGGACTGGGTTTATCACGGTGCAAGCGTTGGGCCGAGCGATCGGTTGATGTTTGCGTTTTCGTTTGGGCCTTTCATTGGGTTCTGGTCGGCGTTTGAAACGGCGAGCGAACTCGGCATGTTCTGTTTGACAGCCGGCGGGATGAGTTCGCTGGCGCGGATTCAGTTTCTGATCGATCATCGCGCGACGGTGGTTTGCTGCACGCCGACGTATGCGATGCGTCTGGCAGAAATCGCGCGCGAAAACGGGATCGATTTGCGCAACTCTTCTGTAACGAAGCTGATCGTCGCGGGTGAACCGGGCGGGAGTATTCCGTCGACGCGCGCTCGGATTGAAGAGGCGTGGGGCGCGCGGTTGTTCGATCATGCGGGCATGACCGAGGTCGGTGCGTGGGGATATGAATGCACCGAAAACCCCAGCGGAATGCATATCATCGAAACTGAATTTGTTGCGGAGGTGATTGATCCGCAGTCCACGCAGCCAGTGGGCGACGGCGAAGTCGGCGAGCTTGTGCTGACGAACCTTGGCCGTACCGGGAGCCCGCTGGTTCGCTATCGAACCGGCGATTTGGTGCGATTAGTGCGGGGAAAATGTGCCTGCGGGAGTTCGTTTGCGCGGGTTGAGGGCGGCGTGCTGGGTCGCGTCGACGGAATGATCATCGTGCGCGGCAACAACGTGTTTCCGTCGGCGGTCGAAGGATTCGTGCGCGAGTTTGACGAGGTTGCGGAGTTCAACATCGTGGTGGGCGATGAAGGGGCGATGGCCGAGTTGGAGCTTGTCGTTGAACCATTAGTCGGTGCAGATAGTGCGTCGCTTGTCACGCGAATGACCGAAGCCTTTCGCAATCGTTTCCATTTTGTTGCGCGTGTCAGAGCGGTTGCCAGCGGATCGCTTCCACGGTTTGATATGAAAGCGCGACGGGTGGTGAGACGCGAGGACATACACTAGTGCCCAGGAGACCCTCACCCCGACCGCGTCGGACTCCCGCTTTGGTCGTCCTCCGTCTAAAGAGGGAGAGGGAGTAAAGCAGGAAGCTCACTTGAAGAGGTGCAAGAATCGATGATGAAGTCGATGATGAAACGGTTGGCAAGTTGTTTCCTTTTGTTTGCGACGCTTTCGGCTGGATCGGTTCACGCAAATGACTGGCCGTTCTGGCGCGGGCCGGAGCAGACGGGGGCAAGTCGTGAAAAGGCCGTGGTCACTTCATGGTCGCAGGAGGGCGAGAACCTGCTGTGGAAAGTGCCGATCGACGGGCGCACGACGCCGATCCTGATCAAGGATCGGTTGTACGCGATCGCGCCGGTTGGCCAGGGTCTTGGGTTGGCTGAGCGGGTGCTGTGTCTCGACGCAAACACCGGCAAGACTCTTTGGGAACAAGTATTCAATCCATTTGATACCGACGTGGTTGAGAATCGTCTTGGGTGGACGTCGGTCGTCGGCGACCCGGAGACGGGAAACATCTATGCCCACACCTCCGGGGGTGAGTTCGTTTGTCTTAATGGCGACGGCAAGAGGCTGTGGGACGTGTCAATGACCGAGGAGTTCGGTCGCATCAGCGGGTACGGCGGGCGATTGCACACGCCGATCATCGATGAAGATCGCGTCATCATCAGTTTTCTCAGCTCGAGCTGGGGCGATCAGGGAAAACCGCTGCACCGGTATGTGGCGTTCGACAAGAACTCGGGCGAGGTCGTGTGGTGGGCGGCGCCGGGCGGCGCCCCCTATGACACGACGTATGCGACGCCGGCGGTAGCGGTGGTCAACGGTGTGCGAATGCTCGTCGCACCGAATGCCGACGGAAACATCTATGGTTTGCGGGCGAGGACCGGTGAGACACTCTGGTCGTACAAGCTGAGCAAACGCGGGTTGAACACGGCTGCGGTTGTCGACGGGAATTATGCGTACGTCACGCACAGCGAGGAGAATCACGGCACCACGGTGATGGGCAGTATCGTTTGCATCGATGCATCCAAGACGGGCGACATTACAGAATCGGGCACTGTGTGGCGGGTTGACGGCTGCGAGGCGGGCTATGCTTCGCCGGCGATTTCGAACGGACGTTTGTACATTGTGGACAACTCAGCCGACTTGTACTCGTTTGACGCAAAGACGGGAAAACAGAACTGGAGATTCAAGCTGGGGCGCGTCGGCAAGGGTTCACCGACGGTGACATCCGATGGCATCATCTATGTCGGCGAGCAGAACGGCATTTTCCATATCGTGAAAGACGAAGGCGACAAGTGTACCTCGCTGGATCGTGAAGAGTTCACGCGTCCCGATCATGCGATCGATGAGATTTACGGCTCGCCGATTGTCACGAATGGCCGCGTGTATTTCATGACGCGGTACAACACGTATTGCCTCGGAAAGAAGGACACACCCAAACAAACGGTTTCAATCCCGCCGATGCCCGCGGAAAAGCCGCAGGACGGAGTCGGCAAGCTGCTGATCGTTCCGGGAGAAATCACGGTCGCGCCGGGTGAACCGGTGAAGTTCAAGACGCGCGTCGTGGAAGGGAAGATGCCCAGCGAGGCCGTCGAGTGGAGCGTCGAGGGCGTCAAGGGTCAGATGACACCCGATGGCACCTTTACGGCAGGAGCTGATCTGAAGTTCGCTGCGGGAACGGTAACCGTCAAGGCCGGCGAAGTGAAGGCGACAGCCCGATTGCGCGTGAGCCCCAAGCTCCCCTTCCGTGAGGACTTCGACGGGTTCGCGGTTGATGCAGTTCCACCGGGCTGGTTGGACGCGAAGAATAAGTGCAAAGTGGTCGAGCGCGACGGCAGCAAGGTGTATCGCAAGCTGGCGGATAACCCGTCGCCGCCTTTCATGCGTGTGCGCTCGTACATGACGTCGCCGATCGCTGGTGGCTACACGATCGAGGCGGACATTTTGGGCACGCCCAAGGGTGAGCGATTCAAGCCGGATATGGGGCTGGTAAACACACGGTATTTCCTGGCGCTCATGGGCGGCGATCAGGTGCTGCGTTTTGAGACCTGGGGAGCAGTACCGAGGATTCGCCATGACGTGCCGTTCGCGTGGAAAACTGATACGTGGTATCGAATGAAATGCCGCGTGGAACTGGCGGACGGGAAAGCGAAATTGCTCGGCAAGGTTTGGCCGCGAGAAGAAAAAGAGCCGGAGAAGTGGTCGATCGAGTTTACTGACCCTACCCCGCATTCCGAGGGCAGCCCTGCGTTGTTCGGTTATTCGCCCGGTACGACGACAAAGAGCGCCGGTCCGGAAGTGTATTTCGATCACGTGGTGGTGTCGAAGAACGAGTAGTTATTCACGTTGAGGCAACAAGCGATCATGTGGAAGTCGACAACTATGAAGACGAGAATCTCGATCATGCGATCGATCATTTGTGTTTTGCTCCCGCTTGCGGCGTGCTCAGTCGCACAGGGTGAACCGCTCGCCAAGGCGAAAAAGGGCGACTGGACCATGTGGGGCGGTTCGCCGGACCGCAATATGGTGTCCGGCGAGACCGGCATTCCTGCCGAATGGGACATTAAGGCCAAAAAGAACGTCAAGTGGATGGCGCCTTTGGGCTCGCAAACCTATGGAAACCCCATCGTCGCCAAGGGGAAAATATTCATCGGCACAAACAATGGCGGAGAGTTTCGTCCTCATAGCAAGGGTGACAAGGGAATCGTGCTCTGCCTCGAAGAGGCGACCGGCAAGATGCTCTGGCAGGCAACGCACGACAAACTGCCGACGGGACGCGTGAATGATTGGCCGGAACAGGGCATTTGCTCCTCCGCGTTTGTGGATGGCGACAAGATTTATTACGTGAGCAATCGGTGTGAGTTGATCTGCGCGGATGTTGAAGGCTTCCTTGACGGGGAAAACGACGGCCCGTTTAAGGATGAAAAACACACCGAATCGCAGGACGCGGACTTCGTCTGGGTACTCGACATGATCGAGGAGCTTGGCGTGTTTCCGCACAATCTGGCTACGTCGTCGCCGGTTATTGCGGGCGACACGATCTTTCTTCACACGTCAAATGGCGTCGACGAAGGACACTTGAATCTGCCTTCGCCGGATGCGCCTTCCTTCATCGCGGTCGACAAGAAGACTGGCAAAGTGATCTGGGAGCGGAAAGACCCGGCGAAGAACATTCTTCATGGTCAATGGTCGTCGCCGGCGTATGCAAAGATCAACGGGAAGGGATTGGCGATTTTCGGCGGCGGCGACGGGTGGTGCTATGCGTTCGATGAAAAGAACGGCGAGATGATCTGGAAGTATGATCTGAATCCTAAGGATGCGGTGTACGTCCTCGGCGGTCGCGGGACAAAGAACGAAGTCATCGCGACGCCGGTGTTCTACGATAACCGAGTCTTCCTGGCGGTCGGGCAAGACCCGGAGCACGGAGAGGGCATCGGGCATCTGCATTGCATCGACGCGACGAAGACCGGGGACATCTCGGAGTCCGGTAGAATCTGGCACAAAGGCGACAAAGAATTTCATCGCACGATGTCGACCTGCGCCGTGGCGGATGGGTTGGTCTACGCAGCGGACCTTAGCGGCTATCTGTATTGCCTCGACGAGAAGACCGGCCAGCAGTATTGGAAACACGACATGATGTCAGCCATCTGGGGTTCACCTTATGTGGTGGACGGTAAGGTGATGCTCGGCGACGAGGAAGGAAAAGTCGTCGTGCTGAAGCACGGCAAGGAATTGAAGAAGCTGGCTGAGAACGACATGCAGAGCGCGGTGTATACGACACCGGTGGCTTCCAACGGCGTGTTGTACGTGGCTAACAAGCGGGCGCTCTTTGCGATTGAGGAGAAGAAGTAAGCCCTTGTTTCAATCTTGAGCGATGTATTGACTAAACGCACGCCAATTGCACTGCGAATTCTATGCCAACAGTGACCACCAACAAACCCTCATCGAATGCAGCCCTCAATGCAAGGATTACGACTGCGCGTGAGCAATTGGATGCGCACACGCGCGAGATTGTCGCGTGGCATTTTGATCCGGCCACGGGTTGCCCGTTCTGGCTCGATTACGCAAAGAAACTGAGCTGGGATCCGCGCAAAGAAATTCAAAGCTACGCCGATCTCGACAAGTTTGATTCGTTTGAGGACGAGTGGCTGCGCGGCGGACCGGTGCGGCGCTGGGTGCCGAAGGCGCTGGCCGAGAAGCCGATTTATGTGTTTGAGACCGGCGGCAGCACAGGTGTTCCCAAGTCGCGCATCAACATCAACGACTTTCGCACCGATTACGAGGTATTCAGCGACACGCTTTCCGACGAAGGATTCCCGAAAGGCGGCGATTGGCTGATGCTCGGACCGAGCGGGCCGCGACGGTTGCGATTGGCTGTGGAGCATTTGTGTCAGCATCGCGGTGGCGTTTGCTTCTGCGTCGACATGGACCCGCGATGGGTGGTGAAGCTCATCAAGAGCGGCCGCATGGACCTGATGCACGAATACAAGGACCATGTCATCAATCAGGGTTTGACCGTCTTGCGAAGTCAGCCGGGCGTTCGCTGCATATTCACGACGCCGAAGTTGCTCGAAGCGTTGTGCGAGCGGATTTCGCTGGTCAAGATGGGGATCAATGGCGTGTTCTGCGGCGGGACGTCGCTGACCGCACAGTTTCATCGCTTTGCGCGCGAAGAGTTGCTTGAGGGCAAGATCGAGTTTGTGCCAACGTATGGCAATACGCTCATGGGCCTCGCGTGTCACAAGCCCTTCGACCCAGAGGACAACTACAGCATTATCTATCACCCCCCTGCCCCGCGTGCGATGATCGAGGTTGTCGACCCGAAGAAGCCGAAACGAGTCGTCGAATACGGCGAATTGGGGCGCGTGCGGCTGACGACGCTGACAAAAGAGTTCTTCATGCCCCGTTTCCTTGAGCGCGACGAAGCCATACGCCATCCCGCGTGCGAGCGATATCCGTGGGACGGCGCGGGCGATGTGCGGCCATTCTCGGGGTTTGCCACGCCGATTATTGAGGGCGTGTATTAGAATGACGAATGGCGAGTTCAGAATGTCGAATGCGGCGTTGCATGGCGGCGCGTCGCTTGGCCATGCCACCCGCCGCACTGCTCACAGAGCAGTGGCACACGGCCAGCTGACCCGCACCGCCACGGCCAAGCTGCGGCTTGACCGTGCCACCCACACCTTGTTGTCCGCACTTATCGCCGAAAGCGCATGCTAATGATTCGCATTCCCATACTTCGACAAGGTCAGCCGTATACGAGCGTGGAAGAAATTGAGATCGTCCACCACGCGACGGGCGAGCCGATTGCGCGAATCAGTCAAGCCAACAGCGGGTTAATCGCGCGCGACGTGCATCGTATGGATGGGGATGCGTTGCGGCGGTTCACGGCCTCACAATTGTTTGAACTGTGTCGGCGAGCGGGCGATCTGTTTATGACCGCCCCACTTCCGCTTGGTGACGGCCAGCAGTCGTTTGACGATTACATCAGGTGCCTTAGCGCGACGACGGGATCGCCGATGGTTTTGTGTCGCGCGAACGCGTCAAAGATTCAAAAAGTCATGACGGAGATGGGGCAGGTCGTCGGCGGGCTGATGCGACATCTTGACCCCGGCATTCTTGATCAGGGCTACGCAAAGGTCAGCGGAAGCATCGTCAGCTATATGCGACTGGCGAAGGTGTTTGGGGCTGTGCTGCCGAGCAATTCACCGGGCGTGCATTCATTGTGGGTTCCAGCGATCGCGTTGAAAACGCCAATGGCGCTGAAGCCCGGACGCGAAGAACCCTGGACCCCTTACCGAATCATTCAATCGCTCATCGCAGCCGGTGCGCCGCGCGAGGCGTTTGGGTTCTACCCCACCGATCATGCTGGCGCGGGTGAGCTTTTGCGAAATGTCGATCGCGCGATGCTTTTCGGCGATGCGAACACGACGCGGGCGTGGGCGCGCGATCCGCGCGTGCAGTTGCACGGGCCGGGATTCAGCAAAGTGATCCTTGGACCGGATGCTGCTGATCACTGGCAGAAGTATGTGGATGTGATCGTGTCGTCGATCAAAGCCAACGGTGGACGCTCGTGCCTGAACGCGTCGGCGGTGTGGACGCCGAAGCACGGACGAGCGATCGCGGAGGCTGTCGCTGCGGAGTTGGCGAAAGTGCAAGCTCGGGCGGCTGATGATCCGCAGGCTGAGCTAGCTGCTTTTGCGAACCCGATGATGGCTGAGTCGATCAATGCGACGATTGATCGTGATCTGGGGGAATCGGGCGCGCATGACCTGACCGAGGCGAAGCGCGGCTCGAAGCGATTGGCGCGAATCGGACGGTGTTCGTATTTGCTGCCGACGGTTGTGTGGTGCGAATCGGACGAGCATCCGCTGGCGAATCGCGAGTTTCTATTTCCGTACGCGTCCGTCGTTGAATGCCCCGCTAACGAGATTGCGCACAAGATCGGGCCGACGCTGGTGGGCACCGTTATTACCGACGATGCTCAGTTCATTCGACAAGTCATGGATTCGGAAAACATCGATCGGCTAAACATCGGGCCGATTCCCACGTGGCGGATCAGTTGGGATCAGCCGCACGAAGGCAACCTCTTCGACTTCCTGTATCGGCAGCGGGCGTTTCAAGTCGAGCCGGCTGCATGACACTTTCTCAAGTTGTGCTTCCCGATTGTTTGCGTCATTCGCCCGTGCGCGTGGTGTTCGGCGGCGGGAAACTCGCGGATGTCGGATCGCTCGCGAAGCGTGAGGGAGCGACGCACGTCCTGCTTGTATGCGACGGCGGCGTCACGAAAGCCGGTTATGTTGACCGCGCGACGGCGTCGCTTCGCACGCAGGGCTTGCAAGTAACCATTTTCGATGACGTTCGCGAAAACCCCACGACGGCTGACGTTGACCGAGGGTTGGCGGTCGCGCGGATGCGCTCGATTGATTTCATCGTCGCGCTCGGCGGCGGGAGCGTGATGGACTGCGCCAAGGGGATCAACCTGCTGGTGACCAATGGCGGGAAGATCGCGGACTATTGGGGCATTAACAAAGCCACCAAGCCGATGCTTCCGCTGATCGCGATTCCAACGACGGCGGGAACGGGCAGCGAGGCGCAGTCATTCGCGCTGATCAGCGACGAGAAGACCCATCAAAAGATGGCGTGCGGTGATCGACGGTTGCCGGGTGACGGCGGCCTGCGGCCTCGCGTGGCGATTCTTGATCCTGACCTGACGCGAACGCAACCGGCGGCGGTTGCGGCAGCCACGGGGTTGGATGCGCTGGCGCACGCGATTGAGACGGCAGGGTGCAATGCGCGAAACGATGTCTCGATGGAATTTTCGCGCGAAGCCTGGCTGCGATTATCGAAATCTTTCGAAACGGCGATCAGTCATCCAAATGACGACAATGCGCGAGCAGATATGCTGCTGGGAGCGCATCTGGCGGGTTGCGCGATCGAACAGTCGATGCTCGGAGCCGCCCATGCATGCGCGAATCCGCTGACCGCGCGGTATGGAATCGTGCATGGTGTGGCGATCGCGGCCATGCTGCCGCACGTGGTGCGATACAACTCAGAGAACGGACACTATCCCTATGCGCCGTTGAATTCCGCGCTAAGCGCCGATGAGCTAATACGTTTTGTTGAACGGTGCAGAGGTGCGGGAAAGGTGACTCGTGGCCTACGCGATCTGGGCGTCGAGTCTGCGAACCTACCGACGATGGCTCAGGAGGCTGCGAGCCAGTGGACTGCTGGCTTCAACCCGCGCCCAGTCACGGTTTCCGACCTGTTGGAAATTTATCAGCGCGCGTGGTGATAACCGTCACCTCTCGCGCGTAACATTTTCTTATCAAGCAAAGACTCTTTCTACAGATTCGTACATCAACAGCGCGGTGATCGAGCGCCGGTTCGATATACTGATGTTGAAGTCGTTGGGCCTGCCGAAGGAGACCCTCACCCCAACCCTCTCTCTAAAAGGGAGAGGGAGGATGAAAACTGCAAGCCCTCACTCCTGCCCTTTCACTAAAAGAGAGGGAGAAAAATCATGCAAATGGATGCCTGAATGCAGCTAGATGTGCTGAAAGAAACGAGCGGGACGGAAGTGGGCAACTACTTTGTGTCCAACTATCCGCCGTTCTCGGCGTGGTCGCGGGAGTTTCTTCCTGTGGCTGAGCGCGTGCTGCACTCCAAGCCGAGTTCGAATGGTCACACTCCCCCACCGCTCGGGTTGTACATGCACATTCCGTTTTGCCGCAAGCGATGTCACTTCTGCTATTTCCGCGTGTACACGGACAAGAACTCGAGCGACGTGGACGTGTATGTGAACGCGCTGGCCAAAGAGGTTGAGCTGTATTCGCAATGCGAGGGGCTGGGCGATCGCGAGTTTGAGTTTGTTTATTTCGGCGGCGGGACACCCTCCTTCCTGAGCAGTGAGCAGTTGCAGCACCTGATTGATCGCATCGCCGAGCACTGGCGGTGGGAGCACGCCCGCGAGGTCACGTTTGAGTGCGAACCGGGAACGCTGAAGAAAAGCAAGCTCGAAACGATCAAAGGCATTGGCACGACGCGACTGAGCCTTGGCGTAGAGCATTTTGATGATGAGGTCTTGTCGATCAACGGGCGGGCGCACAAGTCGCCGGAGATCGGGCGGGCGTATGAGTGGGCGCGGGAGGTCGGGTTCAAGCAGATCAACATCGACCTGATCGCGGGGATGGTGGGCGACACGGAAAGCAAGTGGAAGGAAACCGTCGACCGCGCGATCGCGATGCAGCCCGACAGCGTCACCATTTACCAGATGGAAGTTCCCCACAATACGACGCTGGCAAAGCACGCGAAGGAATCTGGGGAGTTGCCGCCGGTGCCGACCTGGTCGACGAAGCGCGCGTGGGTGGATTACGCGTTTGGGTTGTTCGAGAAGGAAGGGTTTGTCGTTTCGAGTGCGTACACGCTGGTGAAGCCGTCGCCGCATTCGGGGTTTGTGTATCGTGACGCGCTGTGGCACGGCGGGGACATGATCGGCACCGGGGTAGCGTCGTTCTCGCACTTCGCGGGTGTGCACTACCAGAATGTCGACTCGTGGGAGGATTACGTCGGTCGGCTCGAGCAAGGCAAACTGCCGATCGCGCGGGCGCTGCCGTTGATGGATCGACAGAGGCTGATCCGCGAGTTCATCCTGCAGATGAAGCTCGGGCACGTGGAGCGGGGATATTTCCAGAATAAGTTCGGCGCCGATGTGTCAAACGCCTTTGGTGATACCCTCGATTCGCTGAGTCGAAATGGACTCCTGACCGTCGACGATTCGCAAATCAGACTCACACGCGAAGGGTTGCTGCGCGTCGATGGGCTGTTGCCGTTCTTCTTTGAAAATCAATTTCAGAATGTGCGGTACACATGATGTTCAATGATTCAGTTCCAGCGCATTCGGAAGCGGTCGCGACACTGGCCTCGCTTTGCGGCGGATTGGTCAACGAACCAACGGCGAACCTCGGCGCGACGCTGAAGGACGCCGATTCGATACCGCCGTGGGCCACGCTGCTGCTGGTGCATGAAGAACACATGACGCGTCGACTGCAGATGGTTTATGCAGAACCGGTCACGCTCACCGTGATCCATGAAAACGCGGGACAGGATTCTTATCACCGCCTCGTTCATCTTTCGTTGCCGTCGTCCGGCGCGGTCGTTGAAGTCGGTATCTGCCGGATTGATTTTCGATATACTTCGCCCGAAGTTCGCGATGAGGTTTTGCAGAAGAAGAAGCCGCTGGGCGACATCCTCATTCGACACAACGTGATGCGGAAGATCGAGCCGAAGTGGTTTTGGAGATTTGACGGGACATCGCCGATGGTCGCCGGGTTTGGTGGGAAATGCTTCGAAGCCTACGGTCGAGTCGGCGTGATACATTGCAACGGTGCGCCGGCGATTGAAGTGCTGGAGATTGTGAACGAACACTAGTACTCAAGAAAATGTGGGACGGGTTTTCAACCCGTCGCTCGACCGATTAGAAACCGGCCCGACATGACAAGACCGGTTGGAAACCGGTCCCACACTATTTGATTCGCTGAGTAGGTTCTATGTTCAAGAGAGATTCATACGATTGCGTTGTCGTTGGCGGCGGTCCAGCCGGGTCGACGGCTGGGACGATTCTGGCGGATCATGGACGATCGACGCTGGTGTTGGAGCGAATCAAGTTTCCGCGTCATCACATCGGCGAGTCGCTGATTCCGCAGACGTATTGGATTTTCAAACGCATCGGCATGCTCGAGAAGCTGTATGCGTCAGACTTTGTGCGCAAAGAGAGCGTGCAATTCGTCAACGCGGAGGGCAAGGACTCCAAGCCATTTTACTTCTACGATCGCTATCCGCATGAATGCTCGATCACATGGCAGGTGCCGCGCGATCGATTCGACAAGATGATGCTCGACAACGCACGCGAGCATGGGGCTGAGGCGCATGAGGGCGTCAACGTCACCGAGGTCGTGTTCGAAGGTGAGCGTGCGGTCGGTGTGAACGTAAGGGCGGACGGTGCGACCAAGTTCATTCCCGCGAAGGTCGTGATCGATGCATCCGGCCAAGCTGGTTTGATTGCGCGGCATTTCAAGCTGCGCTATCCGGATCAAGGTCTTCGCCATGCAGCCATCTATGCGTATTACAAAGATGCGCATCGCGATGAGGGGCGAAATGCCGGCGCGACGATCGTCATCCGCACGCCGGATCGACACGGATGGTTCTGGTACATCCCCCTGCCCGACAACATCACGAGCGTGGGCGTCGTGTCAAACATTCCTTACCTGTTCGACAATCGCGGCACCGACCCGATGGCTACGTTCCTGGAAGAGGTGGAAAACTGTCCGGGCGTGCGCACTCGCGTAGCCAATGGCCGATTGATCAGCCACGCGTATGTGATTAACGATTTTTCGTATCGATCCAAGCGAGCAGCCGGCGACGGCTGGGTGCTGGTGGGCGATGCGCTAGGCTTCCTCGATCCGCTTTACTCGACCGGCGTGCTGCTGGCGCTGCAGGGCTCCATGTGGGCGGCTGACGGCGTGCACGAAGCGCTTCAGGAAAACGATCTTTCCGGTGAGCGACTCGGCCGCTTCGCGCCGAAGTTCATGGAAGGCATGCAGCGGTTCCGCCAACTCGTTTACACCTTCTATGATCCCGATTTCAGTTTTGCGGCTTTCACAAAAAAGCATCCCGAGTACCATGATCACGTGGTGCGGATTTTGATCGGCGATGTATTTAACGATGACGTGAGCGAGGTGTTCACGGTGCTCAAGGATTGGGTCAAGCTGCCCGAGATGATTGAATTCGAGGGAAGCGAGATCCCCGCATGAGAAAAATCGTACCCCTTCTCTTGGTGCTGCTGGCGATTCTCCATCAGGACTACTGGTGGTGGAACAGCGTTGATCCGCTCGTCTTCGGTTTTGTTCCCATCGGGTTGGCCTATCACGCAGGCGTTTCCCTTGTTGCGGCTTGCCTGTGGGCAATGGCGGTGAAGTATTGCTGGCCGAAGGATGTGGATGTGAGCGAGACGATCGGTGACGCCGCTACGTCGCCGTCCAACTTCCGGGAGGGGCAACGCTAATGTTAGCCGCATTGAATCCCGGGCAAACAGCCGTTGTCGTTATCGTCTCTTATCTGATCGCGCTCATCCTGCTTGGCGTGGTGAGCAACCTGGTCCTCCGGCTCACGGTGGCTGACTATTTTGTGGCTTCGCGCGGGCTCGGGTCGGTCATGCTGCTGATGTCACTCATTGGCACCACGATGACGGCCTTTGCGCTCATCGGCAGCTCCGGCGAAGCGTGGAAATCGGGCATCAGCGTATATGGGCTGATGGCGTCTTGGTCCGGCATTGTTCACGCTGCGTGCTATTTCATCGTGGGCATGAAGCTGTGGTCGTTCGGAAAACGCTATGGCTACGTCACTCAGATTCAATATTTCCGTGATCGGCTTGAATCAGACAAGATCGGCATCATTCTCTTTCCGATTCTCATCGCGCTGTTGATTCCATATTTGCTCGTGGGCGTTATCAGTTCCGGCACGGCGCTTGAGCAAATGACAGCTGGTGCGTTCCCGAAAATATTTGAAGCGACCAAAGGGGCGGTGCCGTTCTGGCTGGGGTCGCTGACGACTTGCCTGGTCGTGCTCTACTACATTTCCGCCGGCGGCGTTCGTGGGACTGCCTGGGTGAACGCGTTGCAGACGGTGATTTTTCTGGTGCTGGGATTCGCGACGTGCTGGGTGATAGCCCAGAAACTCGGCGGGCCGGTGCAGGCTACGCAGATGGTCCTCGAAAACAATCCGACTAGGCTGAAGCGAGAAGTCACGCAGGAGGACATGAAGAAATACGATGACGCGCTGACGGCGTGGAAGGCTGATCCGAAGACTCACGTCATCAAGCCGCAGCCGCCACGCGAAACGCCCAAAGTGGAGTTTGCGACGTATGCATTGATTCCGCTCAGCGTGGCGATGTTTCCGCACCTGTTCCAATATTGGTTGACGGCGCGGAGCGCGAAGAAGTTCAAGCTCTCGATCATCGGGCAGCCGCTCTTGATCATGATCATCTGGCTTCCGTGCGTGATGATCGGCATCTGGGCGACGTCGGCGGTGGTCGATGGGAAGCCGGTGGTGCCGCCGGATTTTGCGAATGCAAACGCCGTGCTGCCGTTGATGGTGCGCAAGCTGGCGTCCCCAATTCTTGGTGCACTGCTTGCGGGCGGCATCTTCGCGGCGGTGATGTCGAGTCTTGACGCACAGTTCCTTTGCCTCGGCAACATGTTCACGAATGACATCGTGGCGCAGTATTCAAAGCCGAACCGCTTCACGGAAAAACAACTCATCCTCATCGGCCGCGTGTTTATTGTGTTTATCGTAGCCATCACGTACCTGATCGCGCTGTATCTACAAAGCAAAGCCGTGGAGACCAAAGGGACGAGTCGCGTATTCAAGCTGGGCGTTTGGTGCTTTACAGGTTTCGCAAGCCTGTTTCCGGTTTTGTTCGCATCGCTTTATTGGAAGCGAGTGACTAAAGTCGGCGCGTATTTTTCGATTCTGGCGGCGGCAGCGACGTGGTTCTGGCTGTTCAAGGACTCGCAATATGGCGCCAGCGAAGAGCATCCGCACTGGGGACTCGCACCTGTCGTCTGGACGGTAGCTGCAGCGACGATTGCATTATTCGTCGGGTCATTCATCAGTCGGCCGCCCTCGGCTGCAACGATTGAAAAGTTCTTCGGAGATCCACGCCTTGCCCGCTGAGTTTACGATGACGCGCCGCGTGGCGTTCGTGGAGACCGACCTCGCGGGCGTGATGCACTTCTCGAATTACCTGCGCTGGATGGAGGATGTGGAGCACGGCTTCTGGCGATCGATCGGGAGGTCGGTGCATGGCGTTGTCGGCCCATCGTCGGGCGTGACGTGGCCGCGTGCGTCAGTGAATTGCGAGTATTTCGCGCCGTTGCGTTTCGAGGACGACGTTGAGCTTACGTTTCGCGTCGCGTCGGTTGGCGAGAAGTCGCTGCAATTTGAAGTTGAGTTTCGCAAGGATGGTCGTTCGGTGGCGAAGGCGAAAGCCACGACCGTTTGTTGCACGATGGAAAATGGTTCGTTCAGGTCGGTGCCGATTCCTGAGGAGATCAGGAAGAAACTGACAAGCTAAGTTTTCGAGACGGCGACGAAGCCCAGGTTAAGAAGTTTGAATCGCTGATTGCATTCGCCATGGCCAAGCTGCGGCTTGACCATGCCACCCGAGAGGGTGAGACATCGAGAATTACCGGTTTTTCACGGGAAGATTGTAATGAAATCAACGTGGCTGTTTTTTGTGCTGGCGACTGTGCTGTGCTGGGGAACGTACGTTCCGATGCTTCACTATGGGCAGATGAGCTTTCTGAAACCTCCGGCGTCGTTGCGTGCGTTCTTGCTCGTTGGCGTCGCGTACTTTCTGGTCGCGGTTCTCGTTCCGGTGCTTCTGCTCGTGCGAAATGCGGAGCCGGCAGTCTTCAACAGCAAGGGCGTTTCGTTTTCGCTCATCGCGGGAGTACTCGGTGCACTGGGCGCGTTGGGGATTATCCTGGCAATCCGCAACGGCGGAAAACCAGTATATGTCGCGCCGCTCGTATTCGCTGGCGCGCCGATCGTGAACACGATCATCTCGATGATCTGGCACAAACCGGCCAACACGCCGGATGCTCGATTCTTCGTCGGCATCGCCCTGGCGGCGGTTGGTGCGTTGATGGTGTTGATGTACAAACCTAGCTAATACTCGAATTACAAATTACGAATGACAAAACACGAACGACGAATCTTAGATCTTGGCTGCGTTACATTGACTTTGTTTTTTGCAACGGCATTTCGTAATTTGTACTTCGTACTTCGTAATTCTCCTCGCCGCCTTCTCTTTGTGTCTTTGTGCCTTTGTGGTTCGTTCGTTACTTCGAATTTCGCCGACGCTTCCGACGATTGGTCCATGTTTCGCGGCAATTCGCAACTGACCGGCGTGGCTACGTCGTCTCTGCCCGACAAGCTCGAAGTTCGATGGAAGTTTGAAACGAACGAGGCCTTTTCGTCGTCGGCGGCGATCGTGGGCGATTTTGTATACGTCGGTTGCGACACCGAACGCGTGTACAAGCTCAACCTCAGCAACGGCGAAAAAGTTTGGGAATACACCACCAAGGGGCCGGTGCAGTCGTCGCCGACCGTTGTGGGAAACGTTGTGTACCTCGGCGATGACGGCGGCGATTTTCACGCGATCGATATCGAAACCGGCCAAGCGAAATGGAAGTACTCAACCAACAGTCAGATCATATCGTCCGCCAACTTCTCCGAGGGCCGCATTGTTTTCGGCTCGTATGACGGCTTCGTGTATTGCCTCAAACCCGAGGACGGTTCGCTCATCTGGAAGCACGAGACGGAGGGCAAGGTTCACGCGACTCCCGCGATCGTGGATGGAAACGTCATCGTCTCGGGCTGCGATGCGTATCTGCACGTCATCAAATTGTCCGACGGGAGCGTCGAGCGAAAACTAGATCTTGGTTCCGTCGCGGGTTCATCGGCTTGCATTCTCGGTTCGCAAGCGTTTCTCGGCACCTATGGCCAGCAGGTTCACGGCATCGACTGGAAAGACGGAAAACTGCTGTGGACGTTCGAGGACAAGGAGCGCCAATTCCCCTACCTCTCATCAGCCGCAGTCACCGAGAAGATCGTCATCATCGGCGGTCGCGATCGACAGATCCGCGCGTTCGAGCCGGAGACGGGCAAACCCGCGTGGACAGTTTCAACCGACAAGCGGGTCGATTCATCGCCGGTCATCGTCGGAAACCGGGCGTACATCGGTTCATCCGATGGAAACCTCTATGTGTTTGACCTCGCGAGCGGCAAAGAGGTTTGGAAGTTTGAAGCCGGGGCGGCTATCACGGCCTCGCCCGCGATCGGACGCCAGAGTCTTGTGATCGGCACGCAGGATGGGGTGCTGTATTGCTTTGGAAAGCGTTGATGTTTTTTCGTTTGTTTCTAATTACTTTCGTTGTCAACGTGCTTGCATGCCATCCGCACGACGCGACTTACCCCGCTCATCAAGAATCTCATTCGATCAATTCACGACCAAGCTGGAATGAGGCCAAAGTCGAGCAACTGGAATCTCATGACTTAATGGGCCGTTGGGCCTGTGGAGACGGGCTTGGCTACAATGTCACTCTCGAACTGAACTCTGACAACAAATGGAATGCGATGTGGGCCGGGTGCAGAGGAGCGTACGGTGAAGCCAGCGGTACTTGGACTTTTCTCGATAACCGCTTGCACCTTTATCCTCTGCATGAAACACGGCTGATGGAGGACTATTTACGCACGCTGAAACCGGTTGCATGGAAGGGGTTTCTCGTGCTCACCAGAACGGATCAAGAATTTGTGCCGCCTGGTCCTATGAATGCGCCTTGCTTCATGCGACCCGAGGAGTTGCGTCGAGTTCGAGATAATTCCATTGGTATGACGGCACGGTCTCGCGGAGTTGAGTCGGCCAATTCATCGCCGGCGGACTAGTAGGCCAGGCTGGGTTTCCCTGCCAGTCCCTGAAAACCTCCCGATCACGGTTTCCTAAGCGTTATTCTCAATGATCCATTTGCTTTTCGTCCAATCTGTGCTATACTTTCAGTATCTTCTGAAAGGAATAGCCGTGCCGGAAACTACCATCGAATCAGCCAAGAACCTGTTTGTGCGACGCTGGGGAGAAATGGGGGCGAGTTGGGGAATCAGCCGGACCATGGCTGAGATCCACGCCCTGCTCTATCTTTCGCCGGAACCGCTTTGCACGGACGACGTCATGGACCAATTGGCCGTCTCGCGCGGCAGCGCCAGCACGAACCTGCGTGACCTCGTCAATTGGGGTTTGATTCAGCGGGTGCATCGGCGCGGCGATCGGCGCGAGTATTTTGAGGCTGAGAAAGATGCGTGGCAGATGTTTGAAACGATCACGCGCGAGCGTCGCCGGCGCGAGGTGCAGCCGATCGTCGAGACGATCCAGCGATGTTTGGGCATGGTCGCGACGGGCAAGTCCGGACCAGCGCAGGAGCGCGACACGGCCGACGCGTATCGCAAGCGTTTTGAGGACATCCTCAGTTTTTGCGAAACGCTCGACCTGCTCTTTTCGCTGCTGACCAAAGCGGGCAAGACGGGACTCAAGCCGATTGCCAAGACGCTGGGCAAACTCGCGGGATGAGCGCATGGGCTCCAAATCGTCTACAAGCGATACGGCAGCGACCGACCAATAGACAGGATTAACGATCATTTCCACTGCCAAGCTGCGACTTGACCGTGCCGCCAAACCACATCGTGGTTGTTGCAACGACTCTAAGCACCAGACATCCCCCCCCACTCAATTACTGTTTTGCAGCTGATCCTCCCCATCTGAACCCATCGCTTTTTTGACAGTGACACACGCATGGCACTGTGATTCGACTTTGTTCACCTCGTCCGATTGAAAGTCGTTGAACTCACCTCATCGCTTTCTTACCGTGGAAATCAGTAGATGTGTGCACACATCCCGTGGATTTCTGAGTAACGGTTAGAGGCGACGAGTTACGCCGGCGCTTGCCTGCCGGGCGTTCTAACAAGTCGATCAGAGCTTCGATCGTCGGTCCATTGGGCCGGTTGTCCGTCCGCTCGTTCGATTCCGGTCGCACTGCGCGCGTGTCAGGCGTGCACCTCAGAAACCACCCTCGATCAGGCATTTTCGATGGAAAGTGAGGGTTTTGTCATGTCATCAAGACATGCATACGGGTATTCGTTGGCGGTGACTCTGGCGTTCGGCGGCCTTGCGTTGGCTGGCCCTGAGCATATCGAGACCGGTGACGCTGGTTCGTACAAATCTACCGCACAGAAGGTGTACAAAAGCTACACCGATCCCCATCTCGATTTGATTATGGGTCAGCTCAGTAACTCGACAGCAGGGAAAACACCCGATCTCGAGGATATGTACATTATCCGCGTCACTGATCCAGAGGAGTTTTCAGCAAGCACCGACCCCGGTGATTGCGTGATGACAGGCGATCCGCCGTCGGAAGTTTGTGGTTACGCCGAATTTGACTCGCAGCTATGGATCATGCGCATTGTGCGCGACGAGGACGGAGTCGCGCTGCTCGCAAACGATGAAAAGTTTACGAGCTCGGGTTCGTCCAAGCTGACTGGATCAGCCAATGATGGTTCGGGGAACTTCCATGTGAACGTCGGCGAATACCTGATTGCGATCACAGCCTATGGAAACGTGCCGCAATCGAGCAGCGGGAATCTCTACACATTTGCAAATCGAACCGAGGTTTCCGGAGCCGATGGACCGGGTGCGCACGGCGTTCACAGTGCGTGGACCGGCGGTGGACCCTCTGTGCCCGGCGATTACACCATCGTCTTCACCGGTGCGGCGGGATTTCCTTTGCGCATCGGCGAAGCAGCCACGGATCATCCACGGTATGGGTGGGCCATCGGAGGGGGCGGCTTCGTGCTCATGCTTGGACTGTCGCTGAGTGGCGTACGTTTGTTGCGTGGTTCAAGGTAATCGGAAGAAATTGCAGTCAACAATGCACAATGGCGTCTTGATGTCGGGCAATCATTGATTCTTGGTTAGCAACACCGGCGGATCTTGATATTCCCGGGCAAGATCACTATTGCCCTGATTCTCAAAGATAGAGGCCGCAAGTCGCCGCGCATCCCTCACGATTTCGTGGTGGGTGCCGGCGATATGGCTTCCTATCTCCACGCAGGCGCGGATATACGTCAACGCATCGCCCATTCTTCCCTGAGCCTGACGGATGCGCGCCATAAGCAACAACGACTCGGCATGGAAATGGGTTGCGGGTAGCTCCTGCCGCCTGTATTCCAAGGCCAAGTTCGCCAATCGTTCCGCCTCGTCAAGATGACGTGGCTCACAATCCATGTGGAATCGTGCGAGGTGAAACTGGGTATTGGCAACGGACGCCAACTCGCGTTCCGGCGATTGTTCATGGATGAGCGCTTGTTTCCTTTTGAGAGATTTAGCCAAGTGATCTTGTGCGGCACCGCAGCGTCCGGCGTCTAATTCCGCGTGACCAATGCTCCCCAGAACTTTGGCGATATCGAGCTCACTCTGGTCGTCTTTCGATCCCTCAAAGATGGCAAGGGCTTCTCCAAAGAGCTTGATAGCGTCCCCCAATTCTCCCTGCTCGCGCTTGAACGTTGCCATGTTGTTCAGCGTTTGCGCAATGCGGCGGTCGTTCGGCGCGTACAACTTTCTGCGCATCTCCAGCGCCTCGCGATAGAGTCGATCCGCTTCGCGATAATCGCGCATTTTCTGACAGGCCGAGCCGAGATAGGCAAGACTCTCAGCGATTTTCTCGTGCGGTTCGGCGTAGACTTTGCGGCGAAGTTCGAGCGCCTCCTTGTAATTCAATCGTGCAGATTCGAATTGATCTACATTGAATTGGGCAGTTGCGATTGAATGCAGTACGGTGGCCAGGTTCTCCGGATAATCTCGCAGCTCGACCTTCGCGCGAGAAGCAAGCAAGTCGAATTGCTTGGCACGCGAACTTGGGTTGAGGTCGCTAAGACCTTCCACCGCTTCAACCATGGCCTGGGTGGCGCGAGAGGCGGCATTTGATTTCTTTATCGCGACGGTCATGACCGTCGCTGACGTTGCAACGATGACGAAGACTGCTGCAGCAGCAATCACACGCTGCTTGTGCCGCCGAATGGTTCGAATCAGCGGGGCGAGCATGAGATTCCCACCCGGAAGCGAGTCGCCTTTCAGATAGGAGATAAGCTCATCGCTCAGCGATTCCGCGGTGGGGTAACGTTGTTCGCGGCTCTTCGCCAGACATTTGAGCGCGATCCCGTCGAGTTCTTTGGGTACGTCGAACGACAAACTAGAGGGTCGACGCGGTTCGTAGTTGCAAATGTTGTCTAGCACCTGGCTATTAGCGCCAATGACCATATAAGGAAACTGGCCGGTCAGGAGCTGGTAAAAGATCACGCCCAGTGAATACACATCCGATTTCGAGTCAATGTGCGAAACGCGGCCTTCCGCTTGTTCCGGACTGGCCCAGGGAAGCGACCCGACAAAATCTCCGGTGATGGTTTGCGCCGTTTCGTCGTGTAACAGCGCCGACGATTTCGCCAGACCAAAATCGATAATGTGTGGTGTTCCATCGGAATCGACGAGTATGTTGGCAGGTTTCAAATCGCGGTGCACGATGCCCAGCGAGTGCGCGACTTTCATCGCCTGACATATCTTCGTGAACAACTCGACTCGTTGTTCAATCGTCAGGTCGGCGTCGTTCGAATACTTAAGAACCTGTTTGCCCCGGATGAAATCGGTGACAAGAAAGTCCAGTTTGCCGACGCAGCCTGCCTCATGAATGCGCACAATGCCCGAACAGTTCAGACTTGAGAGAATGAGGGCTTCACGTTCGAAGCGGACGCGATCCCGGTCCGACGCCAATACGCCGTCACGCAATACTTTGATGGCGACGAGCTTCTCATTGCGCTCATCGACGGCCAGGAAGATGATCCCCTGCCCTCCCGCTTTGAGCCTGCGGAATATTCGGTAGTTGGGGAAACTCGGCCACGTTTCGGACGAGTCATGCTCGGAGGATGCAGCCGCATCGGGCGGCACGATGACCGTAGATTCCCATTCGGCCGCCTCTCGCTCGGCATCACGAATGAGTTCATCGTCTTCAGGTTCGATCGGGTCCTTCTTCTTCCCGTTCGGATATTCAGGCGTTTGATCTTCAGGATGTTCGTGATCGTGTGTTGCCAACGGTACCTCTAGCGACTTAGCTCGCTGTCCAGCATTTCACTCAACTTCCGGATGGCCCGGGCCCTAATCATGTACATGGCGCCGACGCTTCGATCGATGGCAGTGGCCACGTGCTCAGCGGGCACCAAATCGATGTCGTAAAGCCGTATGACCTGTCGCGAGATGGCTGGCAATTGCTCAATCGCATTATCCAGCTTGTTTCGCATTTCCAATTGCGAAAAGTGGCGACTCGGGGTCGTTGTCGAGACCACGATCTGATCCAGCAGCAGGTCGCGAGAATCATCCACGCAGGCAATATCAAGACGCTTCCGATGGCCGCCGCGCTTCTGTGTCCGAAGCATTCGAACAGCTTCCCGCAGCGTGTTTCGCGCAATCTCGGAAACCCATGCTGCGAACGAGTCTTCCTTTCTCGGCACGAATGAACCAATCGAAAGAAAAACGCTGACCAGCGCTTCCTGAATCACGTCGTCGATCGAAAGGACTGATTGAAATTCAACGGGAATGGATGCCTGAAGCTGTTGTCTGATCCGGGGGACAACACGTGCTATCATTTGCTTTAGAGCGATGCGATCGCCCACGATGGCGCGTTCCGTCAAATCAGACTCAGTCGGCGAACCCTTGCGATCAGGAATTGTTCGCGCGTCGAGTGCTACTTCACCCATGGGGCACCAAATCATTAAAGTTAGTACAACAGTCGGGCACGCATTAGCCCTTGGCGTACGGCCCGGCATTTCAATCTTTACTGATTTCTATTTTTTTCCGGCATTCTCGTGAGCAAACCTATTCCAAGCGCATTTATTGTACAAGCGGTCGGGTGTTAAAGCTCGTCTTTATGCGAGCTAAGATTGTAAGAGCGGCGTGGTTCCTTGCGGAATTCCATCGCGCTCGCATTCTTGTACTCGATCGGCGCGTTCTCTCTGACGTGATCGATGAGCAAGACTGCTTTGTTGAGGCTTGTTGCGCGGGAAGTAGGCAGGGACTACGTCTTGATTGACGTACGTCTTCGGCTTCCGCACGCATTGACCCTGCGAGGGTATAGGGTCGCTGTTTCCGAGAATTGCCTATCGTATGGCACCGGTCGTTTCATCGCACTGACCATCGACACCCATCAACCCGACTACGTTTTCAGGAATCTGACGGCAGTTACGGCGAGCGATCTGGATGCACTACAGTTTGGGGCGTCACTCCTATCCGATGGCGTTCACGTTGAAGATGAAGCGTACTTAGGAACAATTGCACTACAGCTTGAGATAGTTTGCGCGCCTCTAGACTTCATCGAGCTCGATGTTGCCGAGACCATATTATGCGATGGTGTAGGCAACCATATCCCTTGGCGGCGCATATGAAATTGCAGCCGGTTACTGCCCGGCGGGCAGTTTTGGCGTTCATGGAATACTGAGAGGTTGCCTGGACACTTGCCGACGCCGAAAACTGGTTCGAGCGCCCAATCTGCGCATGGTGCGGGCTTTGCGACTGGGTGCGAATAGCGGTATGGCCTCTGCTAGTGGGACTTGCCCCCTCATAGCGGTCAAACTATAGTACGCCCCCGTCCGGGTCAGCCAGTAACTATGGCCCGAACGGAGTATTAGTGGGAGGTGCGGTTGCTCATGAAGCTGACTTCAAAAACTGTTACAAAGCGGTGTCTGATGGGTGCCTCGTTGTTGGCAGCATCGGGGTACATGTTCCAGGCCGGTGTTGGATGCGCGAGCTTTGCTGGGGAACAGGCACTTATCGCAACGGATTTTTGCTTCATCTTTGACTGCAACAACGGAGCGTTTGGCGGCACGATTCAACCCTGCCGCGGTGCAGCCACGATTACAGATGAGGGTGATTTGGTAGAGGGCCGAGCCCCGTTGTTCGTAGACTGCATTAACGCACAGCCGTAGCAACGCGGTTGCAACATCAGTTGATTGTTGCGATTTAACGCAGCATTGGCCGAGCGGTTTATTCCAGAAACAATATCGACGAAAGGTCGCATGTAATGAGCATTACGGGAATGAAGAATCGTGGTTGGGTCAAGGCCGCGGGCATGTTGTTGGTGCCCGGAGTGTTTATGGCGCAGCTGGGTGGTGCCTGCAGCAAGTTGACGGCCCTGACTCAATACGTCGACCCCTGCGGTACGGTGCTTGCCGATTGCTTCCCCGGTCAGTTCCAGCTGTACGCTTCTGACGTACCGAATTACGAACTTGATCCTACCTGCACGATTCCGGGCGGTTGCTTGCCGGGCGGCCCACCGACAGCTCAGAATCCTTTCGTCAGTCCGTACGCCCACTTGCAGCCGGGCGCAGGCGGTCCGTGACGTTTTGACTGACTTTTGCTCCGGTCGGGATTGGCCGACCGGATGCGACTGTTCTTATCGTTTCCACGTTCATTGATTCATCACGCCCAACTTCGACGCAAGGAAAGCGCTCTTGAAACGATTCAAATCTGTCGTGCGGTGGTCCACATTAGCGCTCGCGGGTGGATTTGTCATTCAGACGGCAGGTTGTGCAGCCGGCTTAGCCCCTGTCATCACTAGCTACTTTGAATCCTATGTAATCCAAACACTCCTCGGACTGCTTTTCATCTAGGCCTCCCCCTTCCGGGTGTTCTTTTTTCGCAACTATTTGTCCCCGACTGGCGCAACTTGCGTTCAGCCAATTGTGAGCTGATCGAAATCAATCGTTTGACCGGCCACTTGGCGGCAAATAGCTTTTTACATTACCTCACCGGTTTCCCGATCAATGTGAAGGCGAGGTCTTTTTCAAGTCGGAGAATTGAGATGAATCAGCAACGAACAGCGCTTCGATTGGCGTCATGTGTTTGCGCGTCGGTATCAGTCCTGCTCTCAGCCAAAAGCGCATTGGCGTGCGGCGGATTCTTCTGCTCGGCGATCCCAATCGTTCAGGCTGGTGAGCAGGTTATTTTCAGGGTGGACGGCGAAGCAGTAACCGCCATTGTCTTGATTCAATACTCGGGCACGGCGGAAGAGTTCTCATGGGTGGTGCCCGTGGACGGCGTTCCGGAGCTATCAACTGGAAATGACCTCGTGTTCACTGCTCTTGAGCAGGCCACGAGACCGCAGTTCGTGCTCGAATACACGGGCGAGCCGTGTGAATTCGATTGTTCACGTCCTGGTACGTGTGCGAATGCCCCCGATGCCAATGCTGGAGGTGGGTTAGACAATGACAATGTCGCCGATGACGGCGTCGACGTCTTGGAAATGTTGACGGTGGGCCCGTACGACATTCAGGTTTTGTCCAGCGATGATCCCGATGCACTCGCCATCTGGCTTGAAGAAAACGAATACGATCTAACGGACCGAGGCCGAGACTTGGTCGCGCCCTACGTGACGGAAGGCAAGAATTTTGTTGCCCTCAAGTTGAGACAGAATCAGGGCGTCGGCGACATTCAACCGCTCATCATGCGATATCAATCGGGCGAACCTTGCGTGCCGATTCGCCTTACGGCTGTCGCCGCCCAGCCGGATATGGGCGTACTTGTATGGTTGTTGGGACAATCTCGCGCGATTCCAGCCAACTATCTTCACGTCGTACCGAATTACACACGACTGAACTGGTACAGCAGAACATTCGCGGCGTATTCGAGCTATCAATCGTTGGTTACCGAGGCGATGAATCTCGCTGGCGGCCAAGGATTTGCGACGGATTATGCAGGACGCGACCTGAACGTGATCGATCAATTGCCCAGCGCGGGGCTGTATCGTAATGAGCTCACCTTGCTCGCTGGTTTTTCTGACGATGCCAACTTCATACAGGAATTGGCTTACTCCTTCGTATTGCCCAACGATCAGGTGCTGGAAATCCTGCGTCGCAGGCTGCCATTGTCGCCGAGCATTGAATATTACTACTATGATCCCGCACTTCTGCGAACCGAGTTCGACGAGGACGAACTTCGGCAGGCGCGAATCGATATTATTGCCGAAATCGAAGCGGGAATCATTGAGCCGCTAGAGGAGACGTTAGCCGTGTTTGACGGCGATCCCTATCTCACTCGCTTCTACACCACGCTATCGGCTGATGAGATGACGCTTGATCCGATCTTCTTGTTCAACGCGGAATTAGAGGATCAGGCGCTGACGCGATACGCCACGCTGGACCAGGAATGCGGCCGTACGTGGACGCTGACACTCGGCGCGGGAACTGGTCGCGAAGGTGAGAAAGTCATCGAGGGTCGAGGGTATGCGCCAAGCCTCTTTGGCCCCCCACCGACGATCTCGCAGGATGCGTATTTCAAGACCGAACGACAAATGCCCACGGGACAGCCGATCATTGTCGATCTCAAGCAATACCCGACGGCACAACTTGGGGAGGATGGAACGATTGACGACGACAATGACAATGGCTCAATGAATGGCGGCGAGTTCTGCACGCGGAGCCCCTACTGGTGTGGCTGTGCTACGATCATGGGCTGGAACGCAAACGTCACTGGCGCGATGATGGCGATGCTCGGCCTGATGGTTATGCGTCTGCGGCGATCGTAGTACCTGGTTTTGCGAAGCCAGTCAGCTCAAATACGGCCACCGTTTGCGTCTTGCCGGTCAGTTTTTGATCCCCGATCGGACGGAAGCTGAACTGATCGCCTGCGGCGTTCTTGGTTTGCGCGTCAACAAGTATACCCGTGCCAAATTCCTTGTTCGCAGCCTGCAGGCGGCCCGCGATGTTCACGTTATCGCCGATGCAGGTGTAATCGAGCTTGGTATCACTGCCGTAATCGCCGACGAAGACTTCCCCGGTTGATAGGCCGATTCGCATCTTGAGCGGGACGCCGGCCTCCTTCGCAATCGTTGACCGATTCAATTCATTGAGCGCTTGCTGTGCAGCCAGCGCGCTGCGGCACGCTGCAGAGGCAGGATCTTTGCATGGCCAAATGGGTGCGTTGAAAAACGCGAAAATGCCGTCGCCCATGAACTTGTTGACCATCGCGTTGTGCCTGATGAGCACGTCGCTGACGGCTTTCAAATATGGATTGAGCACTCGCTGCGTTCGTTCCGGACCGAGTTTCTCACTCAGCGTCGTGAAGCCCTGCAAGTCAGCGAAGAAGCAACTGACAACGGCTGATCGCGGGGCTAAGTCGATTGCCGATGCGCGATCGGCGATTTGCGCGGCGATGGCAGGCGAAGTGTATTGAGCAAGAGCAGCTTGAAACCTTTTGCGTGAGCGTTCCTCGATCAATTGACGGCAGAGCGTGACCGATGCCCAGACAAACATGGCGGTAACACAGGTCGCGATGGTCGGCAGATGATAGACCCAATGCTTGAAAACATAGGCCCCGGCAAAGAGTGTGAGCATCAGCAGGAAAACGAGGGCACCGACTGCGAAAACGCCGCCACGCGTGCTGCTCAGGAACGTAACCAACATGCCAAGGACAACGAGACAAGTCAGGTTGATCGAAGTTGACGCTCGCCACGCCGGGCGGTTTTGCAGAATCGTATTCGCGATGTTTGCGTGAACCATGACGCCGGGCATAGCCGGATGAACGGGCGTGGCCACAAGGTCGGCCTGCGCGGAGGCGGTGTAGCCGACGAAGCAGATCTTGTCCTTGACGAGCAATTGAAGTTCCGACTTCAGATTTTTCACCCGCGCACTCAGTTCAGAATTGAGACGGGTTATTACCGTGTCAATGGGATCTTCGACGAGTTGGGCATAGAGTTGAGTCGCCGTTTTTTTCTGGAGCCGTTCTTCGTCACTTGTTGGTTCCTGGTCGCGCCAAAGATCCATAGTTCGAGTGAGCCATACCAATGACTCTCGCTCGAACGAGTCAATTGAAGGGACAATCTGGTCAAGCCGGGTTCTAATTGCAACTTGCTCTTCACCATTACGTGCCGTGCGCAAGTCGTACTCAAGACTCTGTCGCTTGTTGACCCATCCCCGATATTCCGAAAGCTCGACCGGGAGCGATTCATGGCGCAGGGTCACCAGCTGTCCCAGGTAGTAACGCTTCCGCAGGATGTTTTCGTGAATTGCATCCATATTCGATGCAACCTCAACGAATCGCGTGACAGGAATATGCAGGAAGCTATCCTGCCACCGTCCTGACAAATCAGAATGCCAATTGAATAATGACGCCGCTGAGTTGCTATACGGAATGCTCAGAGTGTCATCAACGAACCTCAGTACTATTTCATTATCGTTGACATGGATATCCTGAGTTCCTAGCTCGTCGACCGCAGCTTGGAAACCGAGTTGGAGAATCAGTTTGTTTTCGAATTCCGCCAACAAAGGAAGCTCTCGCACTATCGGGCCACCTTCTTCTCGTGGCCAACTGGCGAATCCAATCTTCTTACATGCGCCCGTGATCTTTTCCATTGGAAGTGTCGGATTGCCGGCGTGTAGCAAGAACTTAGGTGTGTCTGCCGGCAAGCGCCATAGACGCGCGCGGGTGTTTTCCAGCGACACAGAATGCCGAAACGCCCGTACTAACTCCTGCCGCTGAAACCCTTGAAGGTCCTGTTTTTCAAGTGGAGTAACCGTCCGAAGAAATTCTGCAAGCGTTCCGCTGACATTCTTCGAGAGAAACGACCGGGCGAGATTTCGAGCAGCGAGACGCTGAGCTTTGATCGCCTTACTTCTTAATGCTTCGAATTCAATTCGGTCACGAACCGTTCCGAAACTCGATAGAAGCCCAAACTCCTCAATGAAAAACTCCTGTTCGAATCTTCGAACCAGCTCCTGAAAATCGGCGTCGTACTGTTCTGATCTCCAATGATCACCGAATTCGCACAGCAAAGGCACCTGAACATGCCCGTTTCGTGCCATCGCCGCAGCAAGCTCATCGTCATCGAAAATGTGAATCGGAGGGCCAGGCAAATCGTCTTTGATCGAGGTGAGATCGGTATCGAAGTCGTAGTTTCTGCCAAGCGATGCATCGACCTGCCTCGGCTCATCCGGCGTGTCGAAAACGACATCCATCACGATTGTTTTTGCGCCCAATTCATCGAGCAGGCTGACCACATCCGCAAACACCCTTCTTGGCCAAGGAAAACTGTACGGGACGCTTTCCAGCGCGCGGTCGTCGATGTCGATCATGACGATGCGCGGGTCGGCGGCGATGCTGCTGAAATAGCGGAAATGCAGGTCGAGGCCGAAGTTGTCGAGGCGAGTCAACAGCCCCCCCACCCACGCGAGGCAGCCGAGCAACGTGGTCACCAAGCCCACGGCGAGACTGAGTCGATGTCTGGAAATCCAACGGCTGGGGTTCATCTTGTAGCATTGTATCGTGAACACGCGGCGGGTGGCTGCAATCCATTCAAGAAGAGCGGGAAACTGCCGTCACTTTGCCCACCTAGGAAACTCCATACTGTTTTGGTACGCTCTGCGAACCGTCGCGGAACGGCCGGGCGGTTTTTCAAGGAGAATTCGCAGAAGTATGTCAACGACCCATAGTGATCATAACCCGTTTCACAGCGCCCAGGCGCACGTCGATCGCGCGTGCCAGATGCTCGGGCTGGATGAATCCACGCAACAGCTTCTTCGCAACCCGATGCACGAGCATCACGCACTGCTGCCGGTGAGGATGGACAACGGCAAGGTCCGCGTGTTTCAGGCGTATCGCGTTCAATACAACAACGCTCGCGGGCCGGCGAAAGGCGGGTTGCGATGGCATGCCGATGAAACGATCGACACGGTTCGAGCGCTGGCGTGCTGGATGACGTGGAAAACGGCGACTGTCGATCTGCCTCTTGGCGGCGGCAAGGGCGGCGTCACGTGCAATCCCAAGGAGATGTCACTGACAGAACGCGAGCGATTGGCCCGCGGGTACATTCGTGCGTTTGCAGGCGTGCTCGGTGCGGAGAAGGACGTACCCGCACCAGACGTAAACACCACGCCGCAGATCATGGCGTGGATGATGGATGAATACGAGTGTATCACTGGAACACACTCACCCGGAATGATTACGGGTAAGCCACTTCCCCTCGGTGGGTCCAAGGGTCGAGAGATGGCAACGGCCTATGGCGGCTTGTGCGTCATCCGCGAACTAGAGCGTAAGATGGGCATGGACCGATCGAAGGCGCGCTATGCGGTGCAGGGTTTTGGAAACGTCGGCGGCGGCATCGCAACATTGCTGCACAAGGAAGGCTGTCGAGTGATTGCGATCAGCGCAGAGGACGGCGCGATCTACAATGAGTCTGGAATCGACATCGTCGCTGCCCACGAACACTATGCGCGAAATGGCCATAAGATTGGCGGCTTCGAAGGCGGGAAGGTTTTCAGCAATGAAGAGCTACTGACCTGTAATTGCGACGTGCTGATACCGGCGGCGCTGGAGCATGTGATCACGAGACACAACGCGGAGCAGATCAAGGCCAAAGCAATTTGTGAGCTGGCCAACGGACCTACGACTCCGGGAGCGGATCATGTTCTCAAGGATCGGGGAATCGTTGTTGTTCCCGACATTCTGGCGAATGCGGGTGGTGTGACCGTGTCATACTTCGAACAGGTCCAGAATTGCTACAACTATTATTGGTCTCTGGAAGATGTCTACGCGCAGCTGGATCGACGCATGACCGACGCGTTTGAGGCGCTTTGGAACAAGGCACAGAAGAACAAAATTACCCTTCGGGAATCGGCTTATACGCTGGCTGTCGCACGGGTGGCTGAGGCCTGCCAAGTGCGTGGATGGTTGTAATCCCCGTGATTGACTGAATTGTTCTCACGCGTGGACGGCGAATCCGTTTCGCGATGGAAAAATGGAGGGCGCGGTAGGCATTCCTGCCGCGCCCTGCAACCCCTAACATTTGAGTTACCCCCCACACCTCCTTCCTAACGACATGCGTTTATAGAAACCGAGGTCTGAGGCCTAGAATAGCATACGAGGTCTCCTAATGCCCTCTTTTTTCTAGGACTTTCTGAGCTTTCATTGACGCAGATGCGTTAAAGATACTGAGGAGTTAAATCTTCACTTATTCTTCATTAGCATGTCGTTACGAGCCGTCTTCAGGTGAAACTCCAGCTTACTTAATTTGACTTGCGTAACCAGTGCCGCATCGAATGCTCGGGTGCGCGTTTTTCGTTCCGGCCACCGAAAAAATCGAGTAAGCATCGCCCTCGCCGCACAGCGGTTTCGCTTCTTGAATCCCCGGCGAGATTGGACTTACGACACAAGAATAGGCGCTGCTCTGCGCGCGATCGAGTGGTTCTGGAGCCACCACCGTCAGATAACACAAGCGAAAATCATCCGCGAGTCTGTTATCGCTACGCCACGCTCTAACTTTCTGCGAAGGTCGATAACAATGAACGAAATGAATGAATCAGCGATCCTGCTGTTAAACAACGCGTTGTGAATAAATATCGCGTCAACTCTTTTCAGCACTCGCCGACTTATCGCCACGCACTCACGATCGCCAACTTGAAGACCAAGCAGCTCACGGATACGATCCGCTAGGCGCATCAGACTAAGGGGATTGGGGTGAGCGCAATACCATCCGGTCGGAGGGGATCCGTTCGGCGAATCAATCCTTTTTTGCCTTACGAAGAGGGGCTCCATGAAATCAGAACGCTTGTATTCTTCACACATGACATTGATTTCCAGGACAGCGGCGTGTTTGCTTACCTGCATCGCGGCCACAATGGGCCCGGAAGGCGCGCAGGCGCAAGAGTTCGCGCCGACGATTGTGGTCAGCTCTGGTTCACCTGATTCCACAGCAGAAGGCGGAACATCCGGTGGGACCCCGCAGCGATATTTGCTGGTCAGCAGCTTCGTTTGCTTCCAACCCGGCTGCCAATCGGAAGACGCCGTCCTTCGCTACGACGCCGACACCGGCGCGTTTCTCGGCGTCCACGTTTCAAACGTCCCTGGCCCCACGGGCCTCGCCATTCACCCATTGACAGGGCACTTGCTTGTTGCGTGCCGTGATACGGATGAAGTGCGCGAATACGACGCGCAAACCGGTGCTTTTCTTGGCACGTTTGTTGAGGCTGCCTCGGGCGGTTTGCATTTGCCTCAGTCGTTGATTTTCAAGGCGGACGGCAACCTGCTCGTCACGAGCAATCAGACGGCTAACGCTATCGATCGCGTGAACGGAATTATCGAATACAACGGCACGACGGGCGACTTTGTCCGTGTGTTCGTCAATGGCGGTTTGCTTGGAACCGGATGCGGTTCAACGCGATGTCTATACGGACCCAACGGAATGGCCTTCGGACCGAACGGGCACCTGTACGTCGCGAGTTCGATCAACGACCTGGTGATCGAGTACGATGGCGTCAGCGGCGCCTTCTTGAACTATTTTGATACGTCAATTCTTGATTTCCCGGTCGGTATCGCGATTCGACCGGCCACCGGTATTCGCCCCGGCAACATTCTTGTGACTTCGCGATGGGTGAATCCTGGAAACCCCAACGATACACACAAGATTCTTGAGTTCGACAAGACCACGCTGGAGCTGATCAGCCCGGGCGGCACGTTCGCCACAGGTCTGGACGATCCCGGTCCGCTGATGTGGGCGATCGATGGGACCTTGCTGGTCGCGGATCGCACTTTGTGGGACGTTCCGCCGAACTTCAGCGACAAGATCGTGAAACGGAATGCAACGACGGGCGCGTTCGTCAGCTATGCCACAGCCGCAACCGACACGCACCTGCATTACGGCACGGGTCTGCTGTACGTCACGTTTGGCTGCATGAACGCCAGTCAATGCAACGATAATAACCCCTGCACCGACGACACGTGCGATGGTGAAGGCGTTTGCCAGTTCACCAATGACAATACGAACAATCCCGACGACGGTCTGTTCTGCAACGGTGTTGAGACAGCCTGCGTTAACGGCGAGGTCGTGCACGGCACACCGCCCAACTGCAATGACGGCATCAACTGCACGACGGATACGTGCAACGAAGAAACTAACTTGTGCAACCACATCGTCGCGTCCGGACAGTGCATGATCGACGGCGTTTGCTATGCAAGCGGCGCGGTCAACCCAGCCAACGATTGCCAAGCCTGCACACCCGCAACGTCACAAACGCTGTGGACCAATCGCGCGGCGGGCACGTCGTGCGGAAGCCCAGTGAATACCGAGTGCAATCTGCCGGACTCGTGCAACAGCTCCGGAGCGTGCCTCGCGAATCTTCAGCCTGCGGGAACTGCCTGCGGCAGCAATGTCAACAACGACTGTACTGATCCAGATACCTGCAACGGATCGGGCGCCTGCCTCGTGAACAATGCGGCTGACCACGCTCCGTGCAGTGACGGGATGGCCTGCACGCAAACGGACGAATGCTCGGGCGGCATTTGCGTGGGTCGCGATGACCCGTGCAACGATCCGTCCGCTCCGATCTGCCTCGATAACGGCGGCGGATTTGATTGTGTTGAATGTCTCAACGACATTGACTGCGAGGACGACGGACTTGAGTGCACCATCGTTTCATGCCACCTGGCTACGCATACGTGCGTGCACACGCCGAGCAACGCTTTCTGTAGCGACGGCCTCTTCTGCAACGGCGCCGAGACGTGCAACGGAACCACCGGCGAATGCGAACCTGCATCGAGCCCTTGCGCACCGCCGCTTGAGTGCAATGAAAACACGAACATGTGCGTGACGTGCTTCACGCATCAGGACTGCGACGATGGCCTGGTTTGCAACGGCCAAGAGTCATGCGTCCTTGGTAACTGCCTCAATGGAACGCCGATCGTAAACTGCTGCAAGGACAACGCAGATTGCGACAATGACAACATCTGCGATGGATTCGAAACCTGCGTTACCGGCGAGTGCCAGACGGGAACTCCTCTCGACTGCGGCGACAGCAACGACTGCACCACAGATACATGCGATCCAATCGAAGGCTGCAGCAATGTGGATAAGCCCTTGGGAGCAGCCTGTAACGACCAAACCGAATCACCGTGTAATCACGCCGACACCTGCAACGGCGAAGGCGTTTGCCAGAACAATCAGGAGCCGAACGGTACTTCGTGCTCCGACGGAAAATTCTGTAACGGCGAAGAGGTTTGCGACGCCGGTGTTTGCACATCGGGCACGGTTCAGCCGAATTGCTGTGATACGGACGACGACTGCACCAACAACAACATCTGTGACGGCCTCGAGCGTTGCATCGGATTGGTTTGCGTACCCGGCACGCCGCTAAATTGCGATCCGGGCGAACCATGCCTGATGTTCTCGTGCCACTCAGTGTTTGGTTGTCAGATTACAGCGGCGCCTATAACGACTCCGTGTGGCAATCAGAGCAGCACGCCTTGCGATCTTCCGGATACGTGTGACGGGGAAGGCAGTTGCCGGGCCAATCGACTTCCAAACGGAACTTCCTGCTCGGACGGTAATCCGTGCAACGGAAGCGAAGTTTGTCAGGGCTTCGTCTGTCAGCCGGGCATTCCGATTCCGAACTGCTGCGACGACAACAGCGACTGCAATAACGGAAACGTGTGCGACGGCCTTGAGACTTGCAACAACGGCCAGTGCATGCCGGGCACGCCGCTCAATTGCGAAGACGGCAATCCTTGCACGAACAACGCGTGCAGCCCGACACTCGGCTGTCTGCCGGCGACACTAAATCCGGCGGGCACGATGTGCGGCAGCCAGCGTAGTTCCAACTGCGACAACCCGGACACATGCAATGCAAGCGGCCTGTGTCAACCGAACAACGTACCGAACGGTACATCGTGTGCGGACGTGCTCAACTGCAACGGCACGGAAACATGCCAGAGCGGCGTGTGCGCACCGGGCACACCGGTCCCCAACTGCTGTCGCAACAACCTCGATTGCAACAATAGCAATCCTTGCGATGGGACGGAAACTTGCGTCGCGGGTACTTGCGTTCCGGGAACACCGATGAACTGCAACGACAACAACCCGTGTACGGATGATTTCTGCACCGCCCAAAACGGCTGTGGCCACGTGAACAATTCGAGTTTGTGCAATGACGGCAACGTCTGTACGACCTTCGACATGTGCATGACTGGCGCGTGCGTGGGCGGCGGCAGTCCGCCGGATTGCAACGGCGATGGTTGCACAGACTGCAACTCGAACGATGTTCGCGACGATTGCGAGAACCTCGCCGATTGCGACAACGATGATGTGGCAGATCTCTGTGAGCCGTTCGGTGATGCTGATAGCGACTGCGATGTCGACCTACGGGATATTGCAGCCTTCCAGAGTTGCTTCAGCGGCGATAACGCAACGATCCCGCCGACATGCCAAGGGGTCGATACGACGCTGGACACGGACATCGAAATCGACGACCTGATCATCATCCTCGGTAATTACCAGGGGCCGTGATCGATTAAGTTTCTTGAGATTAGTCGGGGGACCGTAGAGCAAGCGCTCACGGTCCCCTGCTTCTTTTCAAGACAAGAAGTTCAAATTGCACATAGTTTAGAAGCCTCGCTTCGCCCAAGCGATCTTGCGAGAGTTGGTTTCAATCGATAGATCTCTATTTGCATGTGCCAGCCAAAGTCCTTACATTTCGGTCTTCGTGCATTAGAAAAAACAAACAAACGGAATCCGCATGCCGCAAACCCGGCGACAACTTGTCTTCTTCATTCTGGGCGGATTCTTTCTGACCAACGCCATCGTGGCTGAGCTGACGGGCGGCAAGCTGTTTGAGCTTCCGTTCATCAAGCTGTTCGACAAGTCGGTCATTCTCTCCATCGGTGTCATTCCGTGGCCGGTCGTGTTCCTGACCACCGACTTGATCAACGAGTACTTTGGAAAGTCCGGCGTACGAAAGCTCACGTTCCTCGCGGTTGGAATGATCATATTTGCTTTTCTCGTTTTGTTTGCCGCGATCCGCGTCCCGACGTGGTCGGGTTCGCCGGTGTCAGGCGCGGCGTTTCACGAGGTATTCGGTACTTCGCAGTGGATCATCGTTGGTTCATTGATGGCGTTTGTGACCGCACAGCTTGTCGACGTCCTCATTTTCACGACGTTCAAGAACCTCACGAAGCATCGCATGTTGTGGCTCCGCGCGACGGGAAGCACGGTCATCAGCCAACTCGTTGACACGTTCGTCGTCCATTACGTCGCCTTCGTGATTCCCAAGCGAATGACGTTTGAAGTGATGATCCAGGTTTGCACGGGCAATTACCTGTTCAAGCTCATAGTCGCCATCCTGATCACGCCGCTCATCTACATCGTTCACGGAGTCATTGACCGATATCTCGAACACGACGATAAACTCCCCTCCTCTCTGACGGCATCCGAGGCCTCCTCCACTGACCGATAAAGTCCACGCCCGCCGATAAGCCCACACGTTTTCTTGCGGCGAACCAATGACGATAGGTCATGGAGCGAACCTGTTGCCATCATGCAACGGTAGTTCCTAGGGCCGCGAGGCAAACACGTTCCGAAACGACGTATCGTATCATCTAACATGCGTTCCAAGGCAAACAACGAGGTTTTCGCCAGCGACGTTGCGTCCAGTCAACAGGACTTGTTGGCTGTCGTGAACGCACTTCAAACGCCTGTTGTTGTTGTCAATGAACAGGGCTTGATTCTTTTTCGCAACGCGGCGGCCGCGATTCGATTTGGTGTCGCAACGCAATTGATTGAGGCGATGAAGGGCATTCGGAGTTTGGAGGCGAGCGGCGATCTTGCGCAACAGATCACGTCGGCCATCAAATCGAAGGCTGTACATGTGTTCCACGGCATGTGGCTTGATGATGCAGCGAAGCAAACAGAACACAAATACATTTCGATTCATGTTTCGCCTTTGAACGGGGGTTATGCGAAAAAAGCTGACGTAAGTGTCATTGCCATTCACACGCACGAAATGAGCGACACGCACGCGACGCATGATGTGGCGGAACGACTGGTTCAACTTGGCGGATTGACAGCCAAGATTGCGCATGAGCTGAACAACCCGCTCGATGGCATCCTCCGTTATGTGAATCTCGCGCTTCGGTTGCTGAGCGACGGGGACGATCCGCGTCTGAAGAACTATCTGTCCGAATCGCGGACGGGTTTGATGCGGATGGTGCAGATCATCAGTGAACTTCTTCAATACTCGCGCCGCACGGAAGGCGCTTTTGACGAGAGCGACGTCAACGAAATCGTTGAGCAGGCCATTCGAAACGTATCTCCCGCAGCCGAGCAAAACGGAATCGTTGTGGCTGCCGATTTTCAAACCCGAAACATGCCGGTGGCGCGTGGAAGCCGGTTGTATCAGATCTGTTGCAATCTGTTGAAGAATGCGGTGGAGGCCATGCCGGGCGGTGGACGTCTGACGATTACGTGTGGTGTCCATCATGAAAACGTCATCATTCAGGTAGCGGACACGGGCATGGGATTGCCGGCGGATACTAGCCGATTGTTCGAACCGTTCTATTCCACCAAAGCTGTCGGCAAAGGTACGGGGCTTGGCTTGGCGATCTGCAAGGATTTTGTGGAAGAGATGAAGGGAACGATCACAGCCACCAACGGCGAAGAAGGCGGCGCGGTGTTTTCCGTTCAGATTCCGGTGGCGAGTTTCCATAAGCGCACTTCGTTTCATTCGGCTAATCGACGCGACCCTGTATCTGGACCCATTAACCAGGGAATGAAAGAATGAGCACTACCACTCTGACACGCGATGCAAAGAAGGCAGCGACGACTGCCAAAGCGACGATCCTGCTGGTTGACGATGACAAGCTGATCATCGATCCGCTGGCTGAGTTTCTCCGCATGGAAAACTACGCCGTGCAGATGGCCCATTCGCTGAGCGAGGCGATTTCCGCCATTGAACGCAACGCGGTCGATGTGGTGATCAGTGACGTGAACATGCCCGGCGGGAACGGGTTCGAGCTCCTGCACACCGTTCGCAAACGCTGGCCTGAGATCGTCTCCATCATGATGACAGGGTTTGGCACCATCGAGAGCGCGGTCGAAGCCATTCGCATGGGAGCGTACGACTATCTGACCAAGCCGATCAATGACGACGAGCTGTCGATTTGCATCGAGCGAGCGTTGGCACAGAGGGCGCTGCTGCGAGAGAATCGCGTGCTGCGTGAGCGGCTCGACCATCGGTTCGGTATGGAGAGCGTCATTGGCCAGGACTACCACATGGTCAAGGTGTTCGAGCTGATCGAATCGGTGGCGACGTCCAAGGTTTCGGTGCTCATTCAAGGTGCATCGGGCACGGGCAAAACACTGATCGCCAACGTCATTCATCAACGCAGCGATCGACACGACGGGCCGTTTGTCGAAGTAAGTTGCGGCGCGATTCCGGAAACACTGCTCGAAAGCGAACTGTTCGGGCACGCACGCGGTGCGTTCACGGGCGCGGTCGTAAACAAAGTCGGGAAATTCAAAGCGGCGCATCGCGGGACGATTTTTCTCGATGAGATAGCGACCGCTTCGCCGTCCTTGCAGGTCAAGTTGCTTCGCGTGCTTCAGTCGCATCAGTTCGAGCCGGTGGGCAGCAACAAGACGGAGACGGTTGACGTTCGCGTGATTCTGGCGACGAACGTCAATCTCGAGGACGAAGTGCGGGCCGGTCGCTTTCGACAGGATCTCTTCTATCGTGTCAACGTCGTGACTGTCGACATGCCTCCGCTGTGCGATCGACTGGGGGATATTCCTCTTCTGGCGAATACGTTCCTCGAACGATTCCGCGAGCAGATGAAGCGGAATGTCATCGGGTTTGAGGACGAAGCCCTGCAGGCGATGCAGCGCTATTCCTGGCCAGGAAACGTTCGCGAGTTGGAAAACGTCGTCGAACGCGCGGTGGTGCTGTGCAAGGGATCGCACATTGGAGTCAACGATCTGCCGGTGAAGCTGGTTCAATTCGATTCGCATGAGGCAGCGCCTGTCGTTGGCGAGAGTTTGCAGGGGCTTGAAAAGGCACTGGAGGAACCTGAGCGGCGGATCATTCTCGCAGCGCTCAATGCGAATCATTGGAATCGACAACTGACGGCTGCGCAGTTAGGGATTAACCGCACAACGCTCTACAAGAAGATGAAGCGGTACGGACTCGACGGTCGCGCGACGTAGGCTGAATACAAAGCAGGCCACAACAGGTGGGTGCAGAGCACCCACCCTACGTGCAGCATTGAAAATGACCCCAAACGTTGTAACCAATCCGACACGAAGCGGTCAGGAAATCGCGCAGCGTGGTTCGTGCGCTGATAGCGTGAGCCTGCATTTTTGTGTTGAAAACGGGGTTGCGTCTTGCGCGATCTTGCGCGGCGCAAAACCAAAACCGCACTGGCGCTCGCTGCACGCTGGTTTTGAAGTAGGTTTTTGCCGAACAAAAACAATTTCGCGCAGGTTTCTGGCCGTGCATCTGCGGAGCGAGTGTGGCGGGAACGCTGCTGGGCGTTAAGACGGGCGGGCATGGGCGCACTCCTTTCAGGTGTCTCCTTTCATAACAACATCAGTGATCGCTCAACAATAAATCGCATGCCATGCCATCCAGCGCAGACACCTTCGAAAAGGTGGGTGCAGAGCACCCACCCTACATTCTCCCATTTGTTCCCTGTGAGCGGCCAATTGGCTGAAGAAAAACCTGTCGTGCTACCACATTCCTTGGCGCAATCGATACATCTTGAAACCTCGCACGAATCGCACTTCCCATTCGAGCGGTACATCTTAGCCCCGGTAACTCGCTGTTTGCCGATAATGTCGTAGCAAGAACTACATCCCCTGCTCGCGCAGATATTGCATAATTCCGTTGGTCAATCTCTGGGAGGGGATTATGAATCGAATGCTCTTATCTGCTTTGTTCTTCTCCGTACCATCGTTTGCGATCGCCCAACCCGCGCTGATGGAAGCGCCTGAGTTTCCGGCAGTACGTCCGGGACCGAACGGGGTTCATGACGGCGCTTCGTGCTTTCTGCTTGCATCGGGATCTGTTACGCCCGGCGACGTGGACTGGGTGCAGGTGATGATCCCGTGGACGAGTTCACGGACGGTGGTGGACGTGGACTTTCCGGCTGGTTTGGGGAGCAGCGTCGTGCTGGGCTCGCGCGTCGGCGGGAACACTGTGCTGGGAATGGCTGATGGCAACGCGGCGCGAGATGCGCTTTGCGGACTGAGCGGGTCGACTTCGCCGGTGGGAAGCCCGACGGACTCGGCCATCGAGATGGGCCCGACCCCGCACCACGCGGTGATTGATATTGGCGTTAGTGGCTCTCCGGACACTTCGCTCACCGGAAACCACACACAGTCATTCTCGTACCAGGTATGGGTGTATGTGAACCCCATTCTGTGTCACACGGATGCGGAATGTGTGGATAACGTCGCCTGCACAGAGGAGTCTTGCGACGTTGCAACCGGCGTATGCAACAGCACACCCAATCACAATGAATGCCAGGATTCGTCGTGGTGCAACGGTCAGGAAGTCTGCAGTGTGACGCTTGGATGCCGGCCTGGGTTGCCGGTCAATTGCAATGACGGCGTGAGCTGCACACAGGATACCTGCAACGAAAACCTCGACACTTGTGTGCACACACCGCGCGATAACCTGTGCAACAACGGAACATTCTGCGATGGTGACGAGTGGTGCGATGCGCAACTTGGGTGCCAGGCGGGTGAACCGGTTGATTGCGACGACGGCGATGACTGTACGGTCGATTCGTGCGATCTGGACACAGACGACTGCGTATCGGTATCGAGTGACAGCGCCTGCGATGACGGACTGTTCTGCAATGGCGTAGAAACATGCGATCAGGAATCAGGTTGTGCTGAAGGCGAGGACCCGTGTCCGAACCAGCTTTGCGACGAAGCACACGATCGCTGCGCGGATTGCCTATCGGACGCTGATTGCGACGACGGCGTGTTCTGCAATGGCGCCGAAGTCTGCGATTCGGGCACCAGTGCTTGTCAGGACGGCGATGCGCCGGATTGCGATGATGACGTGGACTGCACGGCTGATGCCTGCGATGAGGCCCAGAATCGTTGCGTCAATACGCCGCGGAATGTGATGTGCGATGACGGTTTATTCTGCAACGGCGTTGAGACTTGTGATGCCGCGGAAGGTTGCGTCGATGGCGCTGCACCGTGCGGTACACAGATGTGCGATGAGTCCGCGAACCACTGCGTCGATTGCATGAGCGATGCCGTTTGCGATGACGGGGTGTTCTGCAATGGGCAGGAGACGTGCACCAGCGCGGGGGCGTGCGTAGACGGGAATGTGCCATGTGCGGACAGTCTTTGCGATGAGGACGGCGAACAGTGCGTTGAATGCCTCAGCGACGAGGACTGCGATGACGGTGTGTTCTGCAACGGCGCAGAGGTGTGCGATACCGGAGTCTGCTTTGATGGCCGACTCCCCACCTGCGAGGACGACGACAACTGCACTACGGACTATTGCGATGAGGATGCGGACAAGTGCGCTCATAGCGAACAACGCGGTGGGTGTGACGACGGCGTCTTCTGCAACGGTTCAGAGAGCTGCGGTTATCTTGGCTGTCAGCCGGGTACGCCGCCTTGTCATGACTCGATGTGCGATGAGGTGAATGATCGTTGCGTGGTCTGCCTGACTGACAGCGATTGCAACAACGGCGTCTTCTGCGACGGCGTGGAATACTGCGAGTACGAATCGGGACGTTGTCGATCGGGCCCGGCGCCGGCGTGTGATGATGAAAACGAATGCACGGCCGATCGCTGCGATGTGCTCGCGGATACCTGCGCCCACGTGCCCAGTGACGCAGCTTGCGACGACGGGGTGTTCTGCAATGGCCTGGAACGCTGTGACGCAGAGGCGGGTTGCGTAAAGGGCGATGAACCGTGCGGCGACGGCTTCTGTGACGAATCGGCCAACCGTTGCGTGGATTGCCAAAGTGACGCGGACTGCGACGACGGCGTGTTCTGCAACGGCGATGAGACGTGCAACACCGCAACCGGCTCGTGCCAGAGTGGCGCTGCGCCATGCGGCTCGAGTGACCAGTGCGACGAGGAATCGGAATCCTGCGTGGCGGCTGCCATGGCCATCGATATCGCGCCGGCTATGTGCCCGAACTATCACAAGCCGCTGAAGAATGATTTCCTCAAGGTCGCGATTGTGGGCTCGCAGAGTTTCAATGTGTCGCAAGTGGACTTGAGCAGCTTGGTTCTTCGCCGTTCCGACGGTACGGGATCGGGCGTGGAACCGATGCGCCACAAGCACAGCAGGCATAGAGTGCTGAACGATGTCTCGCGCGATGGCAAGGCCGACGGTTGCGATTGCAACGGACTGGGCGGTGATGGAATCGCGGACCTGGTGCTGAAGTTTGATAATGATCAGCTGGTGAGACACTTACGACTGGACAGGATGCGCACCGGGACGACGGTCGATCTGGTGCTCACGGGCCAGATGTTAGATGGAACGCCGTTCGAAGCGATGGACTGCGTGACGCTTGGTGCACCGAAGAAAAACGGAAAACAGTAGTTTCGAACCAGAGTCGAACTCTCACAAAACTCTGCCTCAGGACCCTTGCTTGAAACCCTCTCTCGCTCCGGGAGAGGGTTTGGCATGCGCGGTGTGCGAGACAAACCGTTCGATGTATGCTGTGGGCATGCCGGATTTTGAGGAACTGCAAATTACGTTGCCGGACGGTTACGCCGCCTACGCGCGGTACTGGTTTGCCAAGGCCGAACCGAAGGGGTGCATTCTTTATCATCACGGGATTCAATCGCACGCGGGCTGGTATGAGGCGTCTGCGGCGCGACTGGCTGCTGCTGGTTATTTCGTGATGCAAGTCGATCGCCGAGGAAGCGGACGGAATCGCGAGGATCGAGGTCACGCGGATTCGGCTGAGCAGTTGATCGCTGATGCACATGCGGCGCGCGATGTATTGTTGGGGCGGAGTGGTTTTTCCAAGTGCCACGTCGTTGGCGTGAGTTGGGGCGGGAAGCTGGCGGTGACCGCGTATGTGAGCGATCCAAAGAGCACGCAGAGCCTGACGCTGGTGACGCCCGGGCTGTTTCCGAAAATTGGCGTATCCAAGGGAGAAATGGCGAAGATTGGCTTCGCGATGCTCTATGAGCCGCGGGGCTATTTCAATATCCCGCTGGATGATGCCGAGCTATTTACGAAAACACCGAAATGGCAGCAGTACATTAAGTCAGATCCGCTGACGCTTCGTCAGTGTACGGCTGGTTTCTATCTGGCGTCGCGACGAATGGACCGGATTTTTGCGAAGTTGAATCAGCAGGCGCCGGTTCCGATTCACTTGTTCCTCGCGGGTGAGGAGGGCATCGTGGACAACGATAAGACGCGTGCATTCGTCGAGGGGTTGCGATGGCCGGATTCGCGTATTACCGGTTACGACAACGCGCGACACTCGTTGGAGTTTGAGAACGACCCTCACGTTTATTACAGCGATTTGTTGTCGTTCGTCGACAAACATAACTCGTAAGCATATCAAGAGACTGATTCGCTGTTTTTCGGTCGAGTCTGACGCGCGGCGCGGGCGACGATTCGAATGGACCACGCGATTAGGATGATGTTCACAACAGCAAAGAAAAGAAACGCCCGGAAGCCGCCGGATTGATAGAGCGTCGCGTGTTGCGAGAAGAGGCTCGTGATGTCGACTCGCGAAAGGCGATGGAGTTCACGGAGGACCGTTGCACCGAGAAGCGTCATCATCATACCGGTTGATATCAAGGCGAGACGATTCATGGAGAGCGCTTGCGTTCGACGGACCTGAAGCCAACCAGCGAATTGAATCCCCCAGCCGAGCAGCGCGATTGCCAGATATACAAGATGAGATGGTTGTCGCAAAACCTTTGCGATACCGCTGACAGCCAACAACGCATAGGCGACGGCTGAGATCAAGGCTAACACCAGTCCGCTCAGCGATATTGCTGACAAATGATTAGGTGCGTGCAGGCCGCCATTTTTCCCGTATCGCCTTGCAATAAGGAATTGCCACGCGATGAGCACACACAACGTGGGGAATGCGCCGACAAGCCACATGATTACTCGCGGAACTAGTTCAATAGTCGGATAGCGAAGCAATTTGGATTCGTACAACTGCGGCCAGCTTTCGCGGTCCAGGCTCAATAAATGATTTTCTGACCATGAAGCGGCTGCGAACAGGAAACAGACAAAGGCCAAGACCGCAACGAAAACGCGCGTGAAGCGGAGTGGTTCTCGATAGAGCCAGCTTCGCACGACGTAAGCGAGGTAGAAGCCGAGGATGAGAACAGGAAGCATGATCATCCAGCGGTGTGAGAGCAACAGGTTGGCGGTGTAGAAACGCTCTTTGTACAGAATCTGGATGAAAAGCAGCGGCGCGACGCCCATGGTGATGGCTGCACTGATCGCGAAGGGCATCCAGTCAGCCAGCATGACGGCGAGCGGCTGTTTGTGTCGCGGGTTTTCGCGCGAGCCCGGGAACACGTTGACGAACGCGAGGTAGCAGCATCCAGCCAAGACGTAGTTCATGAAGATGACGTGGCCAATGATGGTCAGCACGTACAGCACGAGATAGAACGCCGTGGGCAGCGGATAGCCGAATGGAAAGATGGCGGCCATTAGTCCTTTTTCCCCACGTGTACGGTGCGCTCTCGAACGATGCCGGGCTCCGTGCCGGCTTCTGCCAGCCATCGATCAATCATCGCGATGGTTTCGGGGTTGTTGGATTCGGGCCAGGATTGCTTGCCGCCGGCGACGGTCCAGGTCAGAAGCTGCACAAGTGCTTCCACTTCTTGGGCGTTTCCTGCAAACGGCGGCATGAACGGTTTGGTGTGCTGGAGCTTGGCGATATTCATCCGCTTCTGCTCCATCGTCCATGAGCCGGTCAGGTGCGTCAGGCCGTTGGCTCCAGCGATGGTGTGACACACGCTGCATTGCATGCGATACACCTTTGCACCCAATTGCAGCTCTGCGTTTGGATACTCATCCGCATCGCGGAGCGGGAACGGGTCGTTCGTGACGCTGCCGACTGCTCGAAGTCGTTCAATATCGTCTTTCGAAATCGAATTGGAATAGAGCGTTTCGCGGATCGAGTACGGCTTGCGCACGCCTTCGCGGACAAACTCGCCGGCGGCTGTCGCCTGAAACGCGAGCGCGACGAGAAGCGTAGCCGTCGGGCCGCTGATGAACATTCTTTGCCGAATGATGGCGATGAGTGAGTAGAGACCGATGAGCAGCGATGCCACGACCGCACCGGCGAAGAATAGTGACATGGCTGCACTGCCGCCGAAGAGCCATGAGCGACTATCGTAAGGAATCGTGCGGAGATACCAGAATCCGATGAGCGGCATCGCCAGCATAAAGATGAGCGGGCGGGCGGCGATGTGGATCAGCTCCGATTTGGCGGATCGGTCGAGGTCATTCAGCGTGTTGATGACGACGGTGGCGATGAGGCTCGCGATGGTTATGGACACAATGGAGCGATAGACCAGCGACGGCCAGAAGCTGGGGTTGAAAAAACCCGCCCAAATGTTGTGCGACTCCACCCATTCGCCGGGCGTGAGCTGCCACGAGAGGATGCCGTTGATCCAGAACAGACTGAACCAAGCGGCGACGGTGTAAAGAACGAGCAGCGTCATGCGCTGGCGGTCGTTGAGAATGCCGGAGTAGCGATAGAAAGCGTAGCCGGAGACAACTTCAAGGGCGAAGAACGTCCACTCCGTCGCCCAGAGCCAGTGAAACACGTCGACCATGGTGCCGATGGTGCGCGGGCTGACCTGAATCGTGGTGAACCACATGCCGACGCCGGTGAGCGCGCCGACGACGAAGCTGATCAGCACGAGGATCTTGAAGTAACTATCAAGGAATCGGCGAGCGTATTGGCTCTTGCCCTGCTGCGCGATCCACTGGAAGTAGCACATCAGCATCCCAGCGCCGATAGCGAATTGCGCGAGGAATACGTGAAAAATGCCGAGGCCGCCGATGACCATGCCCTTCATGACGGGGCCGAAGTCGTTGATGGGATAATAGGGAAAGCTCGTGGTCATGGACTCTGTGCTTTAACCGCGATCTTAATCGGAAGCGCATCCGTTGGCGATGAACGGGAAGCGCATGAACGTCGGCTCAGCGTCATTCACGAAAAGAAATTCCGCTTATTCGCCGTTCATGAAAAGATTCTGAAAATCCGCCAAGTCGCCGAGATCGATGTCGCCGTCGTCGTCCGCATCACCTACATCCCACCCGCGCGAATGTGGAACAGCGGGACCGCTTAAGGCGAAATACCAGCGAAATAGATAATAATCCAATAGGTCAATCGCCTCGTCACTCGTAAAGTCCAATGATCCGGCAACGGGAATTTCACCTTCACGAATATAATGCCAGCGAGTCGTACTGGATGTCAGCCATGATTTCGCTCTAAACGTGGTAACGCCGTGAAAAATTGGACTCGAACCAGGGAACGGACCTTCTGGAATACCCTCATCAATCAAAACTCCATCCACTGTCCAAGCATACCATCCTGCGCCTGTGTTTTGATATTCGAGACGATAGACATGAGGTATATCAGGTTCGATATCGACAAAGACATGGGGAATCTCGTCAACATCGCGGATGTACCGTGCTTGGTCTGTTGAAATAGTAAAATGGTTTTCAATAGCCCCCGAGTTGCTCGACGCAGTGATATTGGAAGGTGCGACGTAAATGATCTCTTCGGAGGGTCCGTCGCTATAAGATTTCCACTCCAAGAAAAATGATGTCGCTCCGGTAAGCTCAATGAGCGAATGAAAATACCGATCCAATTCTCCTCCTTCGTCGGGGCTGCAGTGGCCGAATTGAACGTGCTGGACTAGCCATCCAGCCTCAAGATATCTTTCCGGATTACAAAAAGTTGTGCGTTCCCAACCTTGATCTTCCGGGTATGAATTCCACGCCGGTTCATAAAGCACTAGTTGACCGGAAATGATTGTCGGAAACAATAACAGGCCAACAATTGTCTTGACGGTGCGACACATGTCTAATACTCGTTGCAACGCGTATCGGCAAAAACTTTCAGGTTCATTTTAACAAAGGGAGATAGTGCGATGAAGCGGAGAAATCTAGCTGGCACCTTTGTCGGTGCTTGGTTAACAATCGCGGGATACTGCTATGGACTCAAACTGAGCAGTTTTAGGCTGCTCTTAGGTACTCTTTGATTCTCTGGTA
>CAZBRD010000018.1:0-86706 GCA_964494205.1 uncultured Phycisphaeraceae bacterium
AATCGAAAAGAACAACCGCCGGGCTGAGGAAACTCACCCGGCGGTTTTGTTTTGATTGGTTCAAATGGTTCATTCCGCACGAGTTAGCAGGCAGGGTGGCACGGTCAAGCCGCAGCTTGGCCGTGGTGGATCGAGTTACCGCCTGCAAATTCATAGGGAACTAGCAGCTGGGTGGCATGGCCAAGCGCAGCGCCGCCATGTAGCCACGAGAATGTACTAGCTTCCTTTGTTCGTTCTCAGGAGCCGCAGGGCATTCAAAGCCACCAGCACTGTGCTTCCTTCATGTCCAAGCACTGCGACTGGGAGCGGAATCCTCCCGAGGGCTGCAAAAACCGAAAGTACAGAAATCACTCCGATAGCCAGCGACAGATTCTGCAGAACAATTGTTGAGGTTCGTTTGGAGTGTCGGTGCAGCCAAGCTAGCGATTCCAGCTTATCGTTCATGAGCACGACGTCCGCGGCATCGAGCGTGACATCGGCGCCGGTTGTACCCATCGCGATTCCGACGTCGACTTTGGCCAGCGCAGGTGCGTCATTGACGCCATCACCCACCATCAGCACTGGACCAGCCTTTTGTTGCATTTCCGACGCTAGTTTGAGCTTTTCTTCCGGCACAAGGTCGGCGTGAACGGCGTCGAGCGCGAGCATCGCGCCCAGCGAACTCGCCACTGCCTGATGGTCGCCGGTGAACATCTCCATCCGCTTGATGCCCTGTTCACGGAGCTGTTTGATGCACTCCTTCGCGCTAGGACGGACGGATTCGGTGAATCCGAGCAGAGCGACATCTTCATCTACAACGAGCACAGAGACCGTAAACCCCTTGTGTCGCAGCTCGGAGATTCGATCACTCAAGTTGTGAGAGTTATTCGATGCCCGTAATTGCATCGCCTCCGGTTTGCCGATCCACACCTGCCGATTCGCGACGACTCCCCTCGACCCCTGCCCCGGAATGCTCTCAAATTCGGTGATCGAAAACGGAGCCAGTTCGCGTGAGTGGAGCGTCTTCACGATCGCCTGCGAAATGGGGTGCGTGCTGGAACTTTCCAGCGTCCCGGCGTATCGCAGCGCCTCCGAATCATTCATCTTCCCCAACGATTCGATGGTCGAGAGCACAATCTGGCCGGTGGTCAGCGTTCCCGTCTTATCGAAAATCACCGACCGCGCTCTTGAAATGGCCTCAAGAAAAACCCCGCCCTTGATCAGGACGCCGCGACGCGCGGCCGCAGCAATCGCGGCTAGATAGGCAACGGGAGTTGCAATCACCAGCGCACAGGGGCTGGCCACAATGAGTACGGTGATCGCCCGGCGGAACGCCTCCGATTTTTCCGGAAGTATGAAATAGGAAACAACGCCCACCAACGCGGCCACGGTGACAACAATCACAGAGTAGGCGGGTCCGATGCGATCGATCGCCCGCTGGGAACGGGCTGGGTTCTTCTGAGCGCTGGTAACAAACTCCACAATTCGACCGATGGTGGTTTCGACGCCCACGCGCTCGACGGTCACGACAAGTCGACCATTGAGATTCTGAGTCCCTGCAAATACCCGGTCGCCGACGCGGCAATCGCGCGGAATGTGTTCTCCGGTAATCACAGCCTCGTTGATGGACGAAGAACCTTCCATGACAGTGCCATCGACCGGCACTTTTTCGCCGGCCTTGACCAGCACCTGTACTCCGGGCGCGATTTCAGACATCAAAACTCGCTGCGCGGTCCCGTTGACAAGGAGATTGGCATATTGTGGCGCTAACTCATGAAGAGAACCGATAGCCTTCTTGGTGCGGTCAAGTGCGTATGACTCCAGGCCGCCGGAAAACGCGAAGAGAAAGAGAAGCAGTGCGCCCTCGGATTCACTTCCAATGTAGACCGATAGACCGGCTCCAATAAGCATCAGAGAGTCGATGTCGAATTTTCGTTGGCGGAGTTTCTCAATCGACGATTGGATGGCCGGCAATGCGCCGATGGCCAGCGAAGCCCAAATGAAAAAAGTAGCGAGTGGGCTTGGTCCTTGGAAGTTTTCTACGACCCACGAACCAATCAAGAAAGCGCCGCAAAAACCGGCGATGATCAGTTTCGTGTTTCGCGAGGCTAGTTGCGCGGAGAGCGTGGAATGTTCATCCATGAGGTCGGTTCAGGAAGGAAGAAGAACGGCGATTCGCATGATCAAGCCATGATCTGAAAGAACATCCACAATCCGACGCCGATCGCGTACATGGTGATCACAATCGTAATCCAGAGACCCAACGCAGCCATCGGGATTTCGCGCACGTGTTCGCAGCGGGTCGTCTTGTAAACGATGGCGATGCTCAGACACAGCGGTAGAGAAAGCGCAAGTCGCCCCAGCCCATTCACATCGATGCTCGCCAGCATGATCGGTGCAAGCGCGGCCATCATGGCGAGCCTCCCCGTGTAACCGTCTCCACTTCAAGTGAGGGCGATTTCTTTCGCAACTCCGAACGAGCCATCAGATCCAGCAGTACGAGCACATTCAGAAGACCAGCCACGCCGGTGTAATGGATCGCCACATCCAGCGATTTCCAATGCGCAAAACTCTTCTGCGAAACGCTGTCAGATTGCGAATCAGAACTTTTCTTGGTCGCTTCATGGCCCGCCCAGGCGAGCAGCGTGTTGCCGCCGGTACCGAGCTGTGCCACAAACCAGAGTTTGCGTTCGTTTGGGTTCACAGTGCTCCGCATTCCGCCAACCGCAACACCAGTCCAGAACGTAGCGGTGATGGTTACGAGGAAAATGAGCCCGCGCGTGCGGTGGCGAATGAAAATATGGCCCAACCCCGGCACAAGCCATCCAAGTAGCAGGGCGATCGGAATCCGCGTCAGCGAAGCTTGCGATACTTCGTTCAAAGTGCTGATTCCTTCCAATCTGCCTACAAGTTTCTCAGTTCGAACATGGCCCGTTAGGGTCGCCGCAGCGACCGCAGCCCGATGCAGGAAATCCCGGCGTCGCTTGCGAACTTTGCCGCGATGAAAAGACGCTCAGCTTTCGTTGCGATTTCGCGTGGCCGCATTGTGGGCATTTCTGCGTATCGGATTCGGTCATGGTGCGCACGAGCTGCTCAAATTCATGACCGCATGATTCGCAGTGATATTCATAAATCGGCATGGCTGATCACCGCCTGCATGTCTGCGCCTCGGAATCGTGCAATCGCACTGGACGAAAGTATGACCATTCGGGTCGACAGCGCAGAGTATAGGCAGCAGGTAATGGGGCCGCAACAAAGGTGCGCCTTCGTGATCTCGGATCAAACTCAGATTGACATCATCGTGCATCCTATTACTTTGAACCCACAGATTTGCACGGACAAACGTCCGAGAAGGCGTTATGAGCAACTTTCCGGCCAGGTTGATTTTCAGCGGGTTTCGCAGCCGGGCACCATTCGCTGCGATTCTCTTTCTCGTGGTCGGCTGCAACATGACCGGCTCGTGGCGAACTGTTTCCGTCGATCCGCCGGACGCAGAGTTTCCAATCTCGCGCCTTACGTTGAATGCTGATCAACGATTCACCGCCACGGGACCGATTCAGGGTGAAACGCGCACCCGATTCGGCACATATCGCGTAGGCTTCGCGTCGCTTCAATTGGAAACGGCCGACGGGGCCAGGGAGACCTATGGCGTATCTGGTCGTGCCGGCGGAACCTACGAGTTGAAATGGCGCGAATCATTGGGCGAGCGTCCTGTTACGGCGGTTATCGCGCGTGAATAGCGTAAGTGCCATGCATCGACCAGTTCGCAAGGTCCACGTCAACCCGCTGGCCGGCATCGTCAATCTCAACAAACCTTTTGGACTGACGTCTGCTCGTGCCGTCGATCAAGTCCGCACCGTCACTCACCAGCGAAAAAGTGGTCACGGCGGAACGCTCGATCCAAGAGCCACCGGCGTCTTGCTTGTTTGTCTTGGCAAGTCGACCAAACTTGTCGAGTTGATCATGGATCAACCCAAGGTGTATCGCACAACTGCCCGGCTCGACGTGACCAACATCGGATACGACATGGAGCGTGAGACTATCTCGGTGGAATGCCCGCGCGTGCCGACGCAAAAAGAAATAATCGAGGCCTGCTCCACATTCGAGGGCTACATTGCGCAAGTTCCACCCGAGCGTAGTGCGGTGAAGGTTCGCGGAGTCCCCGCCTACAAGCTGAGTGCTCGCGGGAAAACACTGGAGTTGCGGCCGCGCAGAGTCCGCATCGACTGGATTTGCGTTCACAAGTACGAATGGCCAACGATCGATTTCGAAATGTGCTGTGGCCGCGGTACGTATGTTCGGTCGTTGATTAGAGATTTGGGGGCGAAACTCGGTGTCGGTGGTTGCCTCGAAACGCTGGAGCGCAAGAGCATCGGCCCGTTCACGATCGAAAACGCACACACCGTCGACTCGATGCGTGAACAAAGAGACAATCTCGATTTCATCATCGCACATGAGCAGGCACTCGAAATGTTGACGAATCGAAAGTCGGTTCCGCCGCGACCCATTGTGATAGACCGCGAGATTTAGACTGAATGTGCCAAAGGGGCGCACAACTGTGATTAATTCAATTCTTGCCGGAATCGCTGGTCTGCACGCAAATCGACTTCGCAAGAAATTCATGCGCTCCGCCGAAAACGCAGCGCGTGTTCAATCAAATTTGCTCGCACAGCTCATTCGCAAGCACGCGGCCAGCTACTTCGGGCGCGATCACGACTTCGCGAACATTCGCACCTACAACGAGTTCGTCTCGCGTGTCCCGATCCAGACATACGAGTCGTTGCGGCCATATGTCGATCGTGTGTTGGCGGGTGAAACGGAAGCACTTCTAGCACGCGGCCAAAATCCGCTGATGTTCGCGATGACCAGCGGCAGCACGGATCTGCCCAAGTTTGTGCCGGTGACGCGAGAATTTCTCAGCGAGTACCGCCGCGGTTGGAACGTGTACGGCGTCTCGGCACTCGCGGATCACCCCTCGGCGTGGATGCGCGGTATCCTCCAAGTTACTTCGCCAATGGATGAATCCCGAACCGAGCGCGGTGTTCCGCGCGGGGCGATCTCCGGCTTGCTGGCTGCCTCGCAAAAGAAACTCGTGCAGAAGTATTATGTCTGTCCGTCCATCGTGAATCGCATCTCAGATTCGACCGCGCGATATTACACGATCATGCGGCTGTCGATTCCGCGCGACGTAGCCTGGATGATTACAGCCAGCCCTGCGACGCAGGTCTGCCTGGGAAACACGGCTGCGGCCCACGCGGATCAGATCATTAAAGACATCCATGACGGCACGCTGACGGCTCCGGGACCAATTCCGGATATGGTCAGAAGCGATCTGCAAAGTAGGCTGCGACCGGACGTCGCCACGGCCCGGCGTCTTCAAGACTTGGCCAATAAACACGGCGAGTTGCTGCCCAAACACTATTGGCGACTCTCGCTGCTTTCCAATTGGACCGGCGGATCGATGAAGTTGCACCTGCAGCAATTTCCGCGATTATTCGGCGAAACGCCGATCCGCGATATCGGCCTGCTTGCCACCGAAGGGCGCGTGTCGATCCCGTTTCAGGATCACTCAGCCACCGGAGTTCTGGATGTCGAATCCAGCTTCTTTGAGTTCGTTGAAACGGGCGAACACGAATCCGGAAACCCCGACGTGCGACAGTGCCACGAGTTGACACCCGGCCACACGTATCGTGTCATCATGTCAACGTCCGCCGGGTTCTTTCGTTACGATCTCGGCGATCATGTGCTGATGCATGGCTATCATGGCCAAGCGCCGATCGTCGAGTTTCTGCATCGCGGTGCTTTCGTAAGCTCGATGACCGGCGAGAAGCTCACCGAATGGCAAGTGACCACCGCATTCGAGAGATCGTGCATCTCGCTCGGCATTACACCAACAACCTTCGTTCTTTCACCAGTCTGGGGCGAAGTGCCCGCTTATCGACTGCATGTTGAACAGGTTTGCCCCAGCATCGACAAGTTGATTCAAGGCTTCGACGAAGAACTATGTCGGCTCAACATCGAGTATTCGTCAAAACGCAACTCCAACCGATTAGGGCCGATCTCAATCAACGTGCTGCCAGCTGGTATTTTGAGTGAGCGCAATGCCGCTCGATCGAAGCTGCGAGGAGTTGCGAACGAGCAATTCAAACATCGTTACTTGTTGTCGAACCCCGGCGAAGATAGTGACTTGCTTGCGGCTGGAATCGCTACGTGCGTGGAGAAGTGACTATGCAACGCCGGCAAAAGGCCGGATGTTCCTTGTCAGCGTGTCAAGCGAAGTCGGTTTATTTAAGTCGATCGGCAGGAAAACCCCGTGGTTATGGTCGCTGGCGAGAATGATCATTTTGCCATGCAAAACATCGTAACCGGTCTCCTGCGGCTGGTGTCCGCAGATAAAGAAATCAACGTCAAGTATTTCCGCCAGCGTTGTGATGACACCCTCTGTTTGATAGCGGCCCCAAACGAGCGCGTGGCCCGAACCTCGCTCCGCTAGATCAGCCGACGTTGGCTTTCGACGCAGCACCTCCACATCAAACGTGGTCAACTCCCTCGGACCCGGAAGCGAATGCGAAAGAAAGACTCGATTGGCCGTCCGCCCCGCCAGCGCATACGACCGAATGAACTCGTACATGGCGTCAAGCACATTGTCGGAGCCCGGCCCATAGGCCTTGCGTACGGTATTCGCGAAGTCGATAGTTACCACTCGGCCGTTCTTGGATATCTCATGTCCGTTGATCTGTGCCAGTTCGTGGTTGCTGAGCAGAAAATGCACCTGATCCGGAAACTCGCACTTCCATTTCGCGGCAAGCAAACACAATTCATGCGAGTTGTCTTTCACCAGCAATGATTCTGATTCCTCGTGAATCAACTCGTGAAGAATGACGTGCCGCGCGCCATACTTATCCAAGCTGCAATAATGCACCAGCTTGTCGAAATTCCGCCGATGACCGTGCATGTCACCGGTCATCACCAGTTGACCATAATTGGGGAATACGAGGGTCGACCCCTGAAGCAGTGGGTCTTCGCGATTGTGTTGGGCAGCCTCTTTGAAGATCTCGGCGGCGCGAGCGGCGTCGGTCATGCTTCCTTCCCGATCGAATCAGAATCCTCATCCAGGTCCGGCATCGCGCCCGCTCGCAACTTCGACCTCATTGTTTCGCGTTGTTTTCGCCACAGGTCCTGCACAACCGCCAGACGTGCGTCCACCAGCTTCATGTCCGCCGGTCGCTCGCCTGGGTTTTCGCGGCAGCATTCCATCACCAGCGTCGAGAGCGAAAGCGGAATCTTATCATTGATGTCGATAGGGGCAACGGGAGTTGGCGGTAGTGTAATGCTTTGCCGATTCGTCGGATCCTGGCTACGAATGGCCGTCGGATAATTCTGCGAGGTCAGCATCCAGTACATGGTTGCGCCGAGATTAAAAACGTCTGTCCGTTCATCGAGTGGTAATCGCCGCACCTGTTCAGGGGCAATGTAATCGGGCGTTCCCTGTATGCGTTCCTTGCGATGTCCGATCTTGCACGATTGCCCGAAGTCAATCACTTTCAGCACGCCTTTCGCCCCCAGCATGATGTTGATTGGCTTCAAATCGGCGTGCACATAGCCGGATTCATGGAGCGCGATCAGCCCCTCCGCCACGTTGCGAAAAATTGTAAGAAATGTTGCGAGACGGTTCGGACGCGCGACCTCCAGCGTCAGACCCTGTACGTAATCCATCACCAGGTACAACTCAGAGACACGGAGCAGTTTTCGAACGCGGTGAAGCTTGTAGCTGTGTCTGAGGTAGGGGTGGTTCACGCCGTGGCTGACGGTGAATTCGTTTTCGACCTGATCGAGAAACGGATCATCCTCGGGCCCGCGGCGGACGACATGCTTGACAGCATAGGTCTTGCCCGAGATCAGCTCCATGCACGTGCTGATCTTTGAGCGCGCTCCCCGGCCAACTTGGTTGAGAATCTTAAAACCCGGGAGTGGTTCCGCCATGAACAAATCCGTTACGAACAACCGCTGCGAACAGCGCGTTTCAATTACCAGAGACTAACCGGGCCAATCGGCCCTGAGAAGAGATGGACTCGGCCCGCATAACCCCATTGATCGGCCACAACATTGGGCGAGTTCACGTCGGTGGTTGAATAGCACCTTCGACTCATCAATTCGCGAGAAAGCAGGCGTGGACGCTATGGGATCGGAAACGCAGTAGCCCAACCTGGCACAAGCATAAGCGGGTTCGAAAACGGCGGCAGTTCGGGTTGCTTCAACGCATCACACGCCTTCTCAGATCCGAACGCGCATGCATTCTGCATCATCGCCTGCGCTTTCTCCTCGATGTGCTTAAGCCCAACTCCCTTGTGATACATGTAGGCGATATACCAACAACTCTCGGCGTCGCCGTTTCTGCCTGCGTCAGCAAGTGCAGCTAACAAGGGTCTAACATCATAAGGCGGGTCGATGCCGGAAAGACCGATTCGCGCCAGCCCTTTTACGGCGTACATGTTGTCCAAACCGGTTCGCTCAAAAAACTCGATGGCCCGTTCCTTGTTCAAAGACCGGCCATATCCGGTTTCATAAGCGAACCCGACGAGGAAGCAATTGCGCGCGGTCCCACCCGCGAGGCAATCCTTTTCAAGCAAATCAAGAGCCCGCGCCGCATCTTCGTCCGATCGCCGCTCGCGCAGGAAAAGAAACTGAATGGCCGTATTCACGCATCCGCTTTCGTCACCCAGCTCACATGCACGGGCGAAGTACTTCGCGGCACTAGCGTTACTCTGAGATACTTCGGGAATTGTTCCTTGAATTCGAATAAGCCCTAACTCGTTATAGGCTGCGCCAGAGTTGTTTGCTTCCGCTTGATTTCCAGCCACGGTCACCAACGCGCGACCCGCCTGATGCTTGCCATCCGCAAATGCCTTCTTCCAGAATGGGATGGAGTTTCCCGGGTGCGGCGCTTCCACAAAACCCGTGGCCAACATCGTCGAGAACAGCGCCGCCCAACATCCCATATGGACCAGATTCAACTTTCGTGGCTGGAGCGCTGCTTCCCAGATGCGATTCAACTTGCCGACGATTCCACCCCGCGTGAAGCGTTCAATCAGCGGAACGCTGAGGTTGAGGATCGGCACGATCAGCAATTTGGAATAGAGAACAGGAGCGCTGAAGTAACTCAGGATATCGAAGAGGACGAACACGCCGGCCCCATATAACCCGCCGAAAATCAACCGCCCCGTATTGGTTCGCGGCGAGGTCGCCGGATCAGTCATCAGCAGATGAAGCCCAAGAAAAACCGCAGCCGAGATATTCACGCTGACGAAATAATAAACACCCGTGACTTTGGTGTAGATCAGACCGAGCACGCAGAGCATCCCGGCTGCTGCGAGCGTCATCAACGTGACCGAGAAGAAATACTGAACGACAAGACCAACCAGGAAGATCATAAGGAAAATGTGCGGCACTTGATCGATTGTCGTGGCAAGCTCCCGCGCCCAGCTGAGTTCGCGGGTCATGCCGGTCGCGATCAGCAGGACGGAAAAAAGCGTCAATCCCAGCGCGGATGGGTTGAAAATGTGCACCTTGCGTCCCTCGCGCCGCCACCGGATGAACTCCTTGCCCAGCGCGCCACTCGACACCATCAGGAATTGCAGAAAGAACCAATCATCCCTGAACCACAGAAAGAAATTCGTGCTGAAAACGATCGGAAGCGGCCCAAAGCCAGGCCGCCAGCTTCGGCCTCGCGACCAAGACAACAGCGCATCGAACGTGTAGAGAAAAATAAGTTGCGAAAAAACCAACGGCAACTGCGCATAGATGTCGCGCCAATACCAGCCCCAATACAAGTAGATGCTGAACTGCACACCCGCCTGTACGTAGTGCGATTTGACGGGACTGACCAGCTCTATCTCCAGTGTACGGCCACGCCGCTTCGCCACTTGCCACAAGATCAGTTGCCATACCAGCAACGCGCCCGCGACGCCCGCGAAAGTCCACGTGAGCCTGGAGTTTCCCTGCACCCGTGGCAACAGCAGGAACGCCGCAAACAGCGTTGTTAGCGCGAGCGTTACACTTGGAAACCGTATCCACGGCGGTGTCGACGCAGTAGCGAGCGAATCAAATGGCGATGGCGAATGTTGGGATTCGATGTGTTTGGAATGAGAACTGGCGGGCGTTGGTGTTGACTGAGTCATAGAACTTCTTTTGCGTTTTCCGTTCAATCGGTTGAAGTTTTCGACGCCCACGATCGTCTGCCCAATGTGCAATCTGCGCCGGTTGGGATGAGGCACTCAAGTTCATTGGTACCTGAATCTCCTCATTCGATCATTCGCCCAGCAACGATTTCGCTGACGATGCAGGATCGATGGCGACAGCCTTCTTCGCAAATTCCCGAGCTTCGGTCAACTGACCTAACTTATTCGCCGCCGCCGCCGCTTTTTCGAAACCGCCCGCCTTGTTTGGCTCCAGCGCGGTCACCATCTTGTATTCGCGAAGTGCGTTGGCTGTGTCGTTGACTTGCATGCTCGTGTCGCCAAGTAAACCATGCAACTCCGCACTCAGCGGGGCAATGTAGATCGCCTGCCGAAACCAATGTTGTGCATCTCGCAGCTTGCCTTGTTTGCGATAAATCTTCGCGATCTTGGCTGCCACGTCCGCGTCGCGCTCCTCCATCCGCGCCAGTTCTAACAACTGCAACAACGCTTTTTCGTCCTCGCCTTTTTCGAGATAGATGCCCGCCAGCCCGCGCCAACTCAGCGGGTCTATCGGCCAGATTCGTTGCAGACGACTCAACGAGTCTGTCGCCCGATCCCACTCCTCGCGGCGCAACGCGATTTCGCCCATCAACTTCGCACCCATTGGGTTATCAGGGGCAACTTCCTGCAGCGTTGTGAGATACTTGACGGCCTCTTCTTCGTACTTCTTTTTGTCGGAAGGTATGCCTTCTTCCTCCGCAAAGTGTGCCAGTGTCGTCGCGACGATCTCCAGACCGTTTGGTTCCTTGGGGTCGATGTCCAGCGCCTTTCTCGCAGCCGTCAGCGCCTCATTGGGATCGCCATCATCAAACTGCGCTCGCGCATACCTCCCCAACAGCTTCGCATCATCCGGGTGCGCTTCCACTTCCTTGGCCAGCGCCTCAATGTCCTCCGGCGGCGTGAGGTTGAGCTTCCACGATTGAGCCTGGTTCTTGGCCCACACCTTGAAGTCTCTATCAAAATCCGCCAGTTCGATTTTCAACACCTCTTGGAAAACCTGCGCCTGCGTTTCGCCCTCACGATAGCGCGCCAACATGCGATTGATGATGTCATACCCGAATCGTTCGACAATGTACTCGCACATCCATTCGCTTTGCGCGTAGGCCATCGTGCGGTCAGTCGCCTTTCGCGGCCGCATGAAACCCCAATCGATTGACTCCAGCCCGAAAAGCTCGTCGCGACGGATCGCGTCCGCCAGCAGTTGCACCCAATCGAAACTCCGCGGCGCATCTTCCTGATAGACCGCCAGACCTTCGGTGAACCAGTGCGGTATTCGATTGTTCGTGGCTGCGAGCGTGACCGTGTGCGTGAACTCGTGCTTGAGCACGCGCGCGATGTTGTACGTGCCCATCAGATCGCCCGCGCCGCGCGGCGAAGCCAACGCGATCACTCGACCCGAACAAGCGCCCACAGTTGGAATCCATGGCCGCCCCGCGATACGCACCGAAAAGCCTTTGTGCGAAGGGAAAATCTCGATGATGGTCTTCTCAGTGAGCGGTGAATCGTAATCTTCCGTGACCGGCTTGTAGATGTCTTCGAGATAGCCCGCGATGTACTCACCAAGGCCCGGATCAGACGACTCGTCATATCGAATGATGAAGTTCTTCGACTCGAACTTCGCGAACTTCTTCAACATGTCGAGCAAATCGAGAGTGAACTTCGTGCGTTCGTTGAACGGATCCAGCGACCAGGCTGCATCGAGCGCCGATTGCGCACGATCCTCCAAACCCCATTGCATGTACATCATGCCCAACTCTGCATGAGCATTCGCATCGGTCGGCTCAAGCTCGATCGCCTTGCGATAGGCTGCCTCAGACATGGAGTACTGTCGAATGCCACCCAGCGCGTCGCCGAGCGTGCGATAAAACTTCGCGCATCGTGGGTTGATCGCCCGCACCCGTGCTTCTATGGCATCAACCGAAGGCTGGTCGAATCGACACGCACTCGCCGCCGCCCGAATCGAAAGGGCGGTGATGTCGTTCGCATTCATAGCGATGGCTTTGTCCGCCGTCTCTATCGATTGCTGATAGCGACGCTCGACGATGAACTTAGCCGCCAGAAGGTGCAGCGCGGGTGCGTACTTCGGATTGATTTCCAGCGCCTTCTCGACTTTCTTGTCGACGCCCTCAAAGTCCCAGTTTTCCAGCGATATCTCACCAAGCCCCACATACGCAGCCGCAAGTTTCGAATTGATTTTCAACGCAGCCTGATAATCCGAAATGCTGCCGTCGTCTTCGTCATTGTTGTATTTCTCGCGAAGCAAATCGCCCGCGACGAGTCGCGCCGGCCAATAACTGCGGTCGAGGCGACCATACGCCGTTTGAAGCATGTCGTTCAGCACGTGCTTGGTGCGTGAGACCAGATTGGTTTTGGTCAATGTACTGTATCGCAGAAAGCCTTGAGCGATGTTTGTGACCCATTCTGCGTCTCGCGGAAGCTCTTTGCGTTCGACCATCTGCTTGTCGAACCACGCATACGCCTGAATCGCTTCGTCCCGGCGGCCAAGCTCTTCCAGCATGTTCGCGAGCAGCAATCGTGCGCCGGTGTGCGCTTTGCTGACTTCAATCGCCGCCCGCGCATGTTTCAGAACGTCGTCATAGTTTCCTTGAACGCGGTGGAGTTCAGCCATCAGCACGTGCCAATCGGCGCTCTGCTCAGCATTTAGTGATTTCAATTCGCTGAAAGCATCTTCGTATTCACCGACCATGATGCGACATCGAGCAAGGCCGAGCGAGGCGTCGATCCTGGTGGTTTCGTTAGCTGCTAATTCCGTGTAAGCCTTCTTCGCCTTGTCGTAGTCGCCGGACAACCAGGCTTCTTTGGCATCCGACATTGTCGCCGCTGCAGTCTCAGGTGCGGTCACCGTCGTAGTCGGCGCTTCCTCTTGACTAAAGCCAATCGCAGTCAAACCAACGGACCACGCGACAAGGATTGAAAACACCTTTCGATTCTCGCTAAGAATCTGTAACAATTGCTCCCTCTCCCTCTTAGGGAGAGGGTTGGGGTGAGGGTCTCTTTGGCAACGGTACCCAGTCTTGTTACAGGCTCTAAATATGATCATGATTATCTCAACACATCTGGAGGTAACCGCATCGCGGCCAGATTGCTCTCCCAATAGTGGCAATCAATCATAGGTTGATATCGGGAAAAGGGCGACGTTTGTCGATGGAATCGGCGCGGCAAGTCGGTAACATGACGAAGCGTTGCAACCCATGACAGAATTGTTCGGTTTCAGGGTTGAGAATGGCACGACAGACCGTCGCTCGGAGGAAGGCATGAACGACTCAACGACCACGCTGGAAGCACTCAAGAAACTCATGGCCGATTTCGTCACCGAGCGTGAATGGGAACCGTTCCACGATCCCAAGAACCTCTCAACGTCAATCGCGATCGAGGCGGCCGAGTTGATGGAACATTTCCAGTGGCTTCGATCGGATCAACTGGCGTCAATCAAATCCGATGAAAAAGCGATGCGCGACATCGGCGAGGAAGTGGCTGATATTTTCGCTTACTTGTTGTCATTCGCGACGCGAATGGGCATTGACCTGTCATCGACTCTGGAAAACAAGATGAAGAAAAACGCGATCAAATACCCGGCTGCTGATTATCGAGGAAGATTCCGAAAGAACTAGCTTCTATTCATCATTCGCTATTCTTAATTCGCCATTCGTACTTCGTGTCTTTGTGTCTTTGTGGTTCGTCTACGGTTCCACAATCGCCTCATCGCGAAGTCGATTCACGATCGCGAGCCATTGGGCCGTGACCTCGCTTAGGTCATAGATCAGAAGATCAGCCAGCAGGATCATGTCGCGCGATTCGAGCGCTTCCTTCACCTGAGTCAGAATGTCGCGTGGTTTGCCAAGCACGACTTCCAGCGGTTCATCCTGAATCGTCATAGAGTCCGTCTTCAGTGCGAGTAGCTGAAAGGACTTCGCCACCGCTTCATGAATCTGCTGCCATACAGCAAGGCACTCGCCCAGCGCCTCGATGCCCTCCGCGGTTTTTCCTTGGCTGAGGAGCTCGCCGGCTTCGCGACACGCGCGGTCGGTTTGTTCGAGCGAGGCATGTGCCTCTTTCATCGCTTCAGCGACCAGACTGCCCTTGGTGCTGGTGAACAGCTCAAGTCGTTCGAACGAATCTGCCGGCTTTCGCAGAACATCTTCCATGTCGTCGGCGAGGATTTCCTGCCCATCGCAAGTAACCCGAACCACGAATCGATGGCCGTCGCAAATGTCTGTCTGCACATAACGAAGTGCTTCGTCGAGACTTTTTCCTTCGGTGAAATCCGGGTCGGTGGCTTTGTCGTCTATGAAGAGGTCCATCATTGTTTCCTGCAGATATGCCTGTATTCCCGATTACTACACGTCTCTGATGATTACCCCTCACATAGCTCAATGAGTTGCTTTCGCCTTATCGACATTCCATGTAGGGCGGGTTTCACCCGCCGCAAAGAATTGTTGAGTTCACGTGCCCGGAACCGTCTTGAACGGCGGTGGAATCTTCCACTCGCCCAACAGAGAAACCATATCGTTGACGCCCAGCAATCGCGGCAGGGCATACAACTCACCAAATTTCACGCCGATGCTTGCGCCCTCCATGCCGCAGAGCGAACGAACATAATGTTCGACGTTGGCATATCGCTCTGCGTCGAACTGTGATTCGTACACCTTGATCGCCGCCAACTTCTGCTCCATCGTGTCGCTGATATCGACCACAAACCGCGAGTGATAATGCGTGATCTCGGCTGCAATACCAACCGGCCTATAAACCAGATGATCGATGCGAAACGGTTCGGTGTTGCCGAAGCGTTCGTTCCACTTGGTCAACTGCGAATAAAACCGCGATGCCTCTGCAATAAGCTGACCCTGATAGTGATCTGGCGACGCAGCCGGCGTGCGACCTGCCATCGTCACCACAATCTTCGGCCTATATTTTCGGAGGGCGGTGGCTACGACGTAGCGCGCCTCCGGGCCGTCCATGAGCGTTCGATTAGTGAGTCCAAGAACTTCGTGAACCTGAACGCCAAGAATCTCCGCCGCACGTTTCATCTCCTTGAAGCGCGTTTCACGAGTGCCGCGCGGGGTCGGTTCGCCGTCGGTCATGTGCAGCATACCGACGCGGTATCCGAGTTTGACCAGTTTCGCGATCGTGCCACCCATACCGATTTCGAGGTCGTCCGGGTGGGGGGCGGTAAAGACGATATCAAGCTGATTGCTCATAGGTTTACCTGCTGAAAGAACAAGGGTTGCGCTCTTTCGTGTTCAGATCATAGGACGGTCGCTGCAGGCGGGCAACCGCAATCATGTTTGCGATTTGTCACTGGTTTTGTAAACGGTTTGCGAGTAGAAAATCCAATTATGGCCGGCGTCGAGTTCACGGAAAACCAGCGCGAGGAAATCGCGCAATATATCGAACGCCACTGGTTCAGCCGCGCGGTCATGAGCCGTGGGCGACTGATCTATCCACATCAGGAGCGCGGGCTGATCGAACGTCGCGACGAGAAGATCATCGGCTTGCTCACGTTTCGCACCGACGCTGAAGGAATGGAGTTGCTGACGCTCAATTCCGATTTGGAAGGACAAGGCATCGGCACACAGCTGATGCTCGCTGTGATCGACATCGCGCGTCGCGAATCACTCAGTCGCATCTGGCTTACGACTACCAACGACAACCTTCGCGTGGTCAGCTTCAATCAGCGGCTCGGGTTCCGCATGATCGAGATTCACCTCAACGCGGTGGAGGAAGCCCGCAACACGAAACCGCAGATTCCGCTGTACGGCGAGCGCGGGATTCGTGTGCAGGATGAGATCGTGATGGAATTGCGATTGAAGCCGTATCTCGATTGAAGACTCAGAAGAAACACCAAGGCACCAAGACACCAAGTTAGGATACGGGTTCTTGGTGGCGCGAGATCGAATGTCCCGCGCAGACCGATTCGAGATGGACTTCGCGAGCGACAAGATCGATGGAGTCAACCACGGCCAAGCCGCTGCTTGACCGTGCCACCCACCCGTCGGGCAGCATATCAACCAGCGGTACACTTCCATACGTTTCAAGTAAACGCGAGAGTTTGTTCTTCATGCTTCGCTGGCCTGCGTAGTGGCGGAAGCGTGTAGTCAGAGGAACATTTATGCGCGGCTGATCGGGGTCGAATTCCCACGGGTGGACGTTAATTACAACGGGAATTCCGCGACGAAGGTTCTGGTTGATTGCCCATCGAGTGACACTGTATGGCACCAAACGCAGGTAAGCACCTGTGGCCGCGGGGAAGCGGCGCGGGCCGAGTTTGAGCGTCGGGAGCGGGAATTCGTAGATCGCCGGGTGAATGTAATGCGGCGTCGTGTTGGCTGTCGGGTCGCCGTAGTTGCGATGCAGTGCGGCGGCTGGGTAAATGCTGGAGTCGTACACGTAGCCGACTTCTGCGAGCGTCTCGAAGTAGACAGTCATTTGCGATGTCAACGAGTAACTCGGAGCGCGGTAGCCGAGCACTTCGCAGCCAATCAAATCTTCGAGGACGTTTTTTGAGGTCGCGATGTCGTCGCGGAATTCGGCAATCGATTGCTCGTCCGCTCGCCGGTGGTCCTGACCGTGGCTGGCGATTTCGTGGCCTGCGACTGCGATTCGCTTCACGATGTCGGGTCGCGACTTGGCTACGTAGCCCAATACGAAAAACGTCGCCCGCGCTTGTCGGCGGTAGAGTTGTTCGAGAATCAGGTTGATTGGAGCATCGACGCGAGAGGGAATGGTCGGCCAGTCGGTGCGCGGGACTTGCAGCGCGTGGGCGTGGAACCATTCCTCGACGTCGATGGTTAAGGCGACGAATGGCCATGGTGGTGTTACGCTCGTTTGCGCCGAAGCCATCGATTGTCCTTCCCAGCTTGCCATTACTGTTGATTATCGGCATCTGGCCGGGTCGACTTTTAAAGTGACCGTTGGCCGGTTCAAGCGATGGTTCCAAATGGCTAAATGGCTAGGCGGTGAAAAAAACCATTAAGTAGTGACACGGGGTGGCACCTGCATGCGAATTACAAATTGCGAATGGCGAATTACAAAACCTAAAGCCTAAACGCCTAAAACCTAAAACCAAAGAGCTAAAACCTAGAGTCGATACGCCTGAAGGCCGGGATGGTCGATTGACGACCCACTTCGTGGGGGCCAGATGCGATTGTTGAATGAGTGCGGTCATGGGTTTTCCGGCTGCTTGCATTTGAGTTTCTCCGCCTACCGAGACGAGTGGCGTCGAGTCTCCGGACCCGACCTACATGGCTCCGCCTACCGAGTGGATGGTCTTGTCTGTGCTTTCAATAACTTGGCTGGCGCTCGGTGGGGGCTGGGCGTGGGGGACGGTGTTTTCGCGCAAAGACGCCAAGGCGCAAAGCAAAAGGTGGGTGCAGAGCACCCACCCTACATCTTGATTTCGTGGTCTCGCGCAAAGATGCCGAGGTGCACGGATTCCGAGGCGCAAAGACGCCAAGGCGCAAAGAGAGGGAGAAAGATTGTTTGGATGGTCAGTGGGGGGCGTTGTGGTCTCGATCTTGCTGGTGAATGGGCGGAGGTGCTGTATGCGCTGGGTCCGTTCAAACCGATCGGCAGGGGTGTGGTTGGTTCTTGCATTGATTGTGGTGGGTTTCTTGGACGGAAACCGCGCGTGGTCGGGGCCGGTTGAGCTTGGGGGCGAGGTTGCGCACGAAGAAGCGCCGAGCGATCCGTGGATGCCGCGATCGGGGGAGATTCCGCCGGGTGTGCAGGTGCGGTGTGAGCCGGTGGTGCTGGGGCCGTACAAGAGCGTGCAAGTCAACGTCGATGAGTTCGGCTGCAACATTCCCGGCGATGCGGCCAATGAACCGTCGATCGCGATTGATCCAGCCAACCCACGGCGGATAGTTATTGGTTGGCGGCAGTTTGATACGGTTGAATCAGATTTTCGGCAGGCCGGATGGGGCTACAGTCATGATGGTGGGCACACGTGGGCATTTGCAGGGGTCCTGCGACAGGGTGTATTTGGCAGTGATCCGGTGCTCGACTCGGATCTCGACGGGAATTTGTACTATCACACGATTCGCTGCCCTAACGATGGCTGTGGCGATTTTTTCAAATCGACAGATGGCGGGCTGACGTGGCACGGCCCCGTGCCAACAAATGCCGGCGACAAGCCCTGGATGGTGGTCGATCGCACAGCTGGGCCTGGGAGCGGAAACATTTACATATTACACGGTAATTTGGCTCGATCGGTCGACGGCGGAGAGTCGTTTGCCCAATGGTGGGTGTATACCATGGGCGACACACTGACAGTCGGCTCCATGGGAGAAGTCTACTTCTCTACGTGGAGGGTAAGCTATAACTACTATGATCCGTCAATGACACCAACTGTCACATATTTGCCCGGCATCATTCTCGGATATGGCTACGGCGGCTCTGCAGTTAATCCCGCTGGACTTATCGGCCAGGAATGGGTCGTCAGCGACACCTCGAGTGGGCCTCTACGCGGCGCGCTCTATGTTCTCTCTTCTGTTAGAACCGATTTCAGCGGCGGATACCATCAAATCAAATTCGCTCGCAGTCTTGACGGCGGTTGGACCTGGTCCGAACCCGTTCGCGTCAACGATGATCCACCGGATGCACCGGCGTACCATTGGTTCGGCATGCTCTCCCTCGCGCCCAACGGACGGCTGGATGCAGTCTGGAATGACACACGGAACAGCAGCGATTACAGATTCTCGGAGCTGTATTACGCCTACTCGGAGGATGGCGGCGAAACGTGGCAAGGAAATATTCCCGTGAGTCCCCCCTTTAACACCCATCTCGGTTGGCCAGGTCTCCTTCAGCACAAGATTGGCGACTACTACCACATGTGGTCGGACAATCTCGGCGTGAACGTCGCCTATGCCGCGACGTTTAACGGTGAACAGGATGTCTACTTTCTGCGCATTGGCGCGTATGACTGCAACGGGAATGAAATCCCCGATGAGAATGACATGGTCAATGGCACGAGTCTCGATTGCAACGAGGATGAAGTGCCCGACGAATGCGAGTATCGCGGCGATTTTAACGGCGATCGATTGACCGCACTGGATGACTACTTCGCCTACACGCAATGCCGCACCGCGCCGGGCGTGGAATTCACCACGCCTTGCTGCGGTCTATTCGACATCGAGCCGAACGGCGACGTGGACTTAGCAGATTTCGCGTTTGTCCAGCGGGCGTTTGCGGGGCAGGGGCCGTAGGAAAAAAAGGTGGGTGCAGAGCACCACACCCTACATCTTGAATTCGTGGTCTCGCGCAAAGACACCAAGGCGCAAAGGGTAAACCGCATAGCAAAGCTCTTCGAAGTGTCGGCGATTCATCTGGCTGGCGAAGATTACGGCTCCGCGCTTACATCTTCCACGCCGTTGAGGTCGTAGTCGCGGGCGAGTTCTTTGCGGAGGTTGGCGGACCATTCGCCGTGGAGGTCCTGGAAGAGGTAGTTCGCGCCGCCGTAGTGGCGGTCGGAGAAGCGGTTTCCGCTGGTGCCGTCGCTGCCGGCGTAGTTGGCTTCGCCTGCGTCGATGAAGCTGCACTCGTCCCAGCCGATGCCGTCGCCGCGTTCGGAGAGTTCGTTCGAGTCGCCGATCAGCGGGAGCTTGGGCCGGACGCGTTCGCGCTGGCCTGCACGTTCTGGGTTGATGACCAGCGATTCATTCCAGCGGCCATCGGGCCCGGTGAGGAATGTGCCCGTCCACGAAGGAAGGTAGACGCGGTAGTGGCCGCTGTTGACGCCATCATCGCCGACGGAGGCACAGATGAAATACTTTTCCCATTTGCGGCCATCGACGTTGCGGAGCACGGGATAGCTTTGCTTCAGGCGAACGTCTTCCGTGTAGATGTAGGAGAAGAGGAGTTCGTTCCAGCCGTAGGCGACCGGCAAAACCGGTGCGGGGCCCTCTTCGAGGTCTTTTTCAGCGGGAAACCATTTCGCGGGCGGCAGGGCGGAACCGCTGATGTTCTCGTAGGCGGCCAGCGCGTTGCCGAATTCTTTCAGTCGGGCGACGCAGTGGACGCTCTTGGCCTGGTCGCGGGCGCGGCTGAGGGAGGGTAAGAGAATCGAAATCAAGAGAGAGATAATGGAAATCACGACGAGAAGTTCGATGAGCGTGAAGGCGCGGGAGGAGGTCGTGTTTCGAGATTGACGCGCTAACTTCATTTGCTTCTCGGTCATTCCATACTTTGTCGGGCACGCCAAGGTTCGCCTTGTCACTTTGATAGTATACCTCGCGAAGTGGTAACTCAACCATTTTGGGGACCTGCACACAACTGCGTACAGCCAAACGTCCGCGAATAAATCGTGGGACGAGCCTGATTCGAGGCTCACGGCAGGTACAGATTGCCGAGCGATGCCGGGTCGTACGCGTTTCGATTAGCGCCGGACCACGTGCTGTATTCTTCGTTATCCGCGTCGAAGCGCGTGACGTTGAAGCCCCAGATCGCGCCGTGTGTGGTGGCGGGTTCGAAGGAGGATAGCGGGATGCGAAGCTCAGCCGTCCAATGGTCGCCGTGGTCGAGGGCGGCTGCCTCCACGCCGGCGGGCCAGGGGAGGGATTGGCCGCAGGGCGGTTCGACTCGCACGCCGCGTTCCGAGAGGACCATTCCCGTGCGCTTGATGACGATGTGGTACAGATCGGCCGGTGAGCGGCTGCCGCAGTTCAATGGGTCGATCAAGATTTCGGCCAGTTCATCGCCGATTGGAATCAGGTCGTCGTAGGTGACGGTGTTGCGGCGAGGGCGATCCTTGGAAGCAGATGTCGACGACTCGCAGTTGATCGCGATGTAGAGGTTTGCTTGATCGACGGCGGCGAACGCGAGGGTTTTGCGTTTGGGGTTTGACGCAATGGACGACGCTTCTGGAACGAGCGTCGGTGCGATGAGTTGGAAATTTCCGGCGACGTTGGCGGAACCGAGCGGCCAATCGGCGAGGTTTGCGTCGATACGGATCGGTGCGGGGAGTGATTGGGCCATGATGCAGGCCGCACGCGCGACGTGTTGCGTCGGCGGACCTGTTTCGGGTTGTATCGCGAAGGGGACGGTCAATTGGCCGTAGGGCCAGGCGGCGAGACCCGGTAACGCGGCGCGAAGCGACGTTAGGCGAGTGGTGTCGCGGCTGACGGTGATGAACGAGTCGGTATCGTCGAGGTGCCAATCGTTTGGCACTTGTGTCCAGGTCAGGCGGCCCGTAAATGGCACGCGCGTCTGGTTGGAAACGGCGATGACTGCTTCAAGCGAGATGGGAAATGCGGTCGTTCCCCGCGACGGGCGAATGCGCACGCCGCAGGTTTCTGTCTGCACTGTTCGGGTGTTGAGCATGAATCTCCGCCAGACGGAGTTCTGGGCGAATTCTTCGTAGGGGTCGGTAGGCGGCGGAGCGCCCTGATCGCGGCGCATGATTTCGTTGGCCATGATGATGCGGGCATCCTCGAAAGTGTCATCATATGGCACCCATTGGATAGGGCCGCCATCGGCGAAGCTGGTGTGGCAGGCGTCGGTACCGGCAGCGCGGACGATCGACGCGACGAGGGCGTCGGCGACGTGACCGAGGTCATGTTCGCGCAGGAGCTTGACGTAGGCTGTGTCCTGCATGCCACGGCGCAGTTGCTTCAACCGCATGGAGGCGATGGGCTCGTCGAGGCCGAACGCTCGGCCGGGATAGATGAGCGTTTCCTGGTTTTCTCGGATGCAGTCGGCGGGGGTGGGGTTGGTGTCGGGCGCGGGCCAGCGGTCGATTGGACCGAGGTTCAACACGGTTGCGCCGACTCGTTGCGTCTGCCACGGCAATACGCGCACAAACCCAAGCGGCGCGCGAGCATCGATGGAGCCGCTGAACGGCGGGCGATCGACTTTCATCCAGGTCGAGCGACCATTTTCGCTTTGTGCGTTCATGGCTTCGGAGTCATAGAACTGGGCGGGCGGGCTCCAGATGTCGACGAGGTGCTCGATGTTCCACGGTGGATATTTCGTCCAGCCTAGAGGGCTGAGGTCTTGCGGCCAAAGCGAAGAAACGAGTCGAACTTTCGCGCCCGCGCGATCACGCAGGCGTTGGGCGGATTTGAGCCACTCGACTTCGGCGAGCGAAGGCTCCGCGAAGTCCGGCGTCGCCACATACGATCGATCTAGCCAACCTTTCTCGCGGAAATGGCGCGCGCAGTCGGTGAGAAACTGTGCGGCCCATTTCTCGTTTTTTTCTCCGTCAGGTTGAGCAGGGTTGGGGCGAGACAAGCGATCGCCCATCGGTAGCGGCCAATACGCGATCGGGACGCGATCGGGAAAGGCCGCGCCATTCATAAGCGGTTCGACGGTCGCATCGTAAGCGGACCAGTCGATTTCGACTTCGCCGCGCGGCGATACTCTTGCAAGCGGCTCGAATTGAGGGAGGACTGGGTTGAGGCCGTGCTGATATAGCAAGGTGAATGTGGAACGCAGAAGCCGGTCAAGGTCGTCGCGGCGCGCGTCGTTGCGCCAATCGTCCGATGGCGGAGCATAGGGGCGGCCTTGTGCGGTGATGTGATGGCGAAAAAGTTCGCGATGGTCGAGTTCAGCGAGCGTCGCGATCGAAAGCGAATCGGGCAACACGAAGGGCCAGACGTTGATTTGCAAGCGCAGCGATGCGAGCGTTTTGCCATTTGCAGTGAGGTCGAGTGACAACTCGTGCAGACCGGCCGGCGTGCCTTTGGGGATGGTCAGGTCGGCCCAGAAGTATCCGGAGGTGTTGGGCTCGATGCGCGTATTCCAGCCGCCGCGCTGTGCGTTTAGCGGGACGAGCGCGTCAAGCGGAGCAGAGTATCGCTGATCCGGCGGTATGGATCGGATATGCCAACCGGGCCAGTTTTCGACGAACACGGCCTCGCGACGGAACAACTGAACGGACGTCGCGTCGAGGGGGGCCGATTCGCGAGTAAGCAGGTTGGCCGAAAGAGTGGCGTTCTTAATCAGCGTGGGGCCGCTGTTGAACGTGAACGGAAATCCGATCGTCTCGTTGATGGCCGAGTGAAGTTCAAGCGTGCGCTGGCCGTCTGAATCGAGGGTTGGGCCTGCGTTTCTGGTCGAGCGCGTGTTGTTCGATTTCGTCGCGGTGTTCTGGGTCAGCGAAGGGGTATTCCGTTCGCCGTTACAACCAGCCGCAACAATAGTAAGCAGTAAAACAAAGAAACGTCGTACAATGCGTCGAGTCTTGAGGTCGATGAACAACGCTCTCAACTCCGTGTTTGTGTGGGAGGAATGCGATCGAAAGGTCGATCGCCGATGTTGGTCAACGATACGAGGTTGAGCCACAGAAGCGAACTCAACCTCGTCGTGACCATGTCAATTCATGATGACCTAGCTTAGGGGTTCTCTTTTGGCTTTTCGCCTTCCTTCGGAGCTTCCGCCGGTTTCGCGTCGCCAACCGGTGCGGGAGCAGGCGGTGGCGGTGGTGGGGGCGGAGGAGGCGGAGCAGCCGCGGGTGGCGGCGAGCCAGGCGGCGGCAGCTGCACGTTTTCAAACCCCGGCGGCGGGCCGGGAAGCGGGGTCAGCTTAACGGAACCCGTGGAGTCGTCTCCGCCCTGGATCGTTATTGGTGCCGTCGGTGTGCCCTCTGCTGCCGGTGGAGGCGGGGGCGGTGCCGGTGCGAACACGACTTTCTGGAATACGGAATCAAGCGTCGCTATTCGATCATTGGCCATGCGATGAAACGGCGTCGTATTGAGCTCGGGGCGATCGAGGATTGCTTTCAGATGTTTGCGAGCCTCTTCCTTGTGCGACGCATTGCCGTCGAGAACGAACTCGTTCTCTTCGACGGTCGCAAGACCACTATGAGCGGAACCGAATGCGAGCGCATTGCCCGGGAACTTGCGCAGCAATTCTTCGAACGCTCGGCGTGCGTGATCGTTGAATTCCTTGTCGGTTGTGCCATTCGGGCCTTGCCGCGCGTACTTAAGGCCGGTTGCGCCACGTTGTAAGAAGGAGCTGAAGGTAAACGCGGAGTCTGAAGAACTCTTGCCGAGAGCCTCTAGTGATTCCAACCCCTTCTTCGCTTCCTCTGGAGTATCGAATTTCAGTTCGGTCAACCGTCGCCATAAGTCTTCAATACCGGCGGAGCGCGAACGGGCGTAGACGCTAAAGACTACGACGAGGGCAACGACGCCGAACACCGCAATGCTGATCTGCTTGGCGTGTCCGCTGGCATAGTCACGACCCTGCTCCAGCCAATGCACGAGTTCGTTTTCTCTCAGCTCATGTCGACGTTCGGTTTTCATCTGTCAGCCTTTCGTGCTGAGTCATCGCGCCGGATGGAATCGCGTTTTGGGATTCGACGAACCGGCTATGATTGATCCTGCTGGTTTCCATCGCGGGTTGAACGGCACGCAACCCCCAACGGGCTATCGACTTATCGGCTTGTCCCAACGGTCATCCCAGAAGTGACTTAAGCCGCACCTTGCGCTCTCATTTTGAGAGTCCCGTAGAATAGTTTCGGAGGGGAAAACCGTCAATTCGGGGTCGCGAAGCTACAAACGCTCTGCCAAGACTAGGTCGTCATAGGTTTCCCTTCGCCGGATCAGGCGGGGCGCGGCGCCTTCGACCAGCACCTCGGCTGCCCTTGGACGGGAGTTGTACTGGCTGCTCATGACGAAGCCGTACGCCCCGGCGGTGAAGATGCATATCAGGTCGCCGCGATTGACGGGAGGGAGTCGGCGGTCTTTGGCGAGGAAGTCGCCGCTTTCGCAGACGGGGCCGACGATGTCGACGAGGTGAGTGCCGTCGAGGTTGAGCGTCGCGCTACGGCTCGGGGGGACCATGTTACCTTGCGGTTTCACCGGCCAGGCGAAATGGAAGGCGCCGTACAGCGCGGGGCGAATGATGTCATTGATGGCTGCGTCGACGATGACGAATTGGCGATCGCCCGAAGCCTTCGTGTAGAGCGTTCGCGTGAGCAGGATGCCCGCGTTGGCGATGATGCTGCGACCCGGTTCGAAAAAGATGCGCAGGTTGCGGCCGGCGAGCAGCGGGACGATGCGCTCGGCGTAAGCAGATGCGGGCGGTGCCTCGCTGTCGTCATAGTGCGCGCCGAAGCCGCCGCCGATGTCGAGTGCACGGATGGCGAATCCGTCTCGCGCGAGGCGATCGATCAAGTCGAGGGTTTTGTTAATGGCTTCGACATAGGGCTCCACGCGGTTGACCGGCGAGCCGATGTGCAGATGCAACCCTGACAGATCAAGGCCCGGCTTCTTGGCGAACTCGCGGAAGACACGCTGCGCACGTTCGAGGTCGACGCCGAATTTCGTCTCGCGTTTGCCGGTCGATGTGTACACGTGCGTGTGCGGGTCCACATCGGGGTTGATGCGCAGGGCGGCGTGTGCTGTTTTTCCCAATCGAGCGGCGATCTGCGAGAGGTTTTCCAGCTCAGCTTCGGATTCGACGTTGAACAGGCCGATGTTCGCGTTGAGTGCGTACGCGATTTCCTCATCGGTCTTGCCCACGCCCGCGAATACCACCTGCGATGGATCGCCGCCGGCTTCCTGTACGCGCTTCAGCTCACCGCCGCTGACCACGTCGAACGACGCGCCGGCCTCGCGAACGAGTCGCAGGATCGAAAGGTTCTGGCAGCTTTTCACGGAGAAGCAGATGGTTGGTTTCAGTGCGGCGAATGCTTTCGCAAAGCGATCGAGGTGATCGAGCACCGTCTGCCGGGAGTACACATACAGGGGAGTGCCGAACTGCTCCGCGAGATCACGAAGTTTGATTTGCTCCGCGAATAGCTCGCCGTCCCGATATTGAAAATGATCCATGTTAGTCCTGCTGTTCGTGTCGCGTTTGGGTTTGATGGTTATACTACGCCGCGTTTTGTGCCTTGCGAAGTCCGCCCTCTGGTAGGAAGTTGTTGCTGCATGAGTTCGACTCCCGATGTCATTCTGTTCACTGACGGTGCGTGCAGCGGTAATCCCGGGCCGGGTGGTTGGGCTGCCATTCTGAAACATCCCGAAACCGGTAAAGAGAAGAAGCTTTCCGGCGGTGATCCGCAGACGACGAACAATCGCATGGAGCTGACGGGAGCGATTGAAGGGTTGAAGGCGCTGAAGGCCGATCGACGATGGCGGGTGCATCTGGTCAGCGACAGCGAGTACGTGATTCGCGGTCTGACGGAGTGGATCGAAGGTTGGATTGCGAAGAATTGGAAGCGTGGCAAAGCAGGTCCGGTGAAGAATGAGGACTTGTGGAAGGAACTGCACGCGCTCACTCAGTTGCATGACATGACGTACGAGCATGTTTACGGTCACTCGGGCCACCCAGAAAACGAGGAGTGCGATCGGCTGGCTGTGGAAGCGATTGAGGCTGTGCGTCGAGGGGGCCTCGACCGTGAACGGTGAAGTTGCGGGCACGCAGCCGGATCGTCCTGCGCGACGCGGTGCGTTCTGGCTTGTCGCGATCGCGTTGCTCCTTTTTTCTGCCGTTCTTCGGTTCGCCGCGCTCGATCGCTTTCCCCTCCCCATCAATCAGGACGAGCTTTCCAATATCTACGACGGGTGGTGCCTGGCGGAGATCGGTGCGGATCGGCACGGTGCGCCTTGGCCGTTCGTGCTTCGCGGGTTTGGCGCGACCGACTATCGCCCGGCGCTGTGTGCTTGGCTGAACGCGATCCCGGGGTACCTGGTGGGGTTCTCGGTTGCGGGTGGTCGGGCAATGTCCGGCGTGGTGGGGGTCGTCTCGATCGCATTGGCGGCTCTGTGGGCCTACCGCTCGATGGGTTGGCGCGGTGCGATTCTCGCGATTGTCTTTCTCGGTGTCACTCCATGGCACCTTCTCTATTCGCGCATGGCCCATGAAGGCGCGATCCTGCCGGCTGTATTCACGATCGGCATCATACTGGCGTTACGGGCTGCTTACGTACGAAGTGTCGAGAGCAAGCACGCGTTTGTCGCGTGGTTCTTGAGCGGGCTGCTGATCGGACTCTCCACCAATGTCTACGCCGCGACGCGACTAACGGCGGTTTTGTTCGCGCTGGTTGGCGTCGTGTTGATTTTCGGATTGGCGGTGCGGTCGCGTGTGCATCCTTTGCAGGGTGCGGCATTGATCGGCCTGTTGGGCATCGGTGCGTTGATCGGCGCTGCTCCGCAATTGTATGCGTTTGCCGATTATCCGGTTGGATTCCTGGGTCGTGCGAACACCGAGATACTTCGACCGCAAGGCGTTGCGGCAACGATCGTGACCTATGGGCGCGGTTTCCTCGTCAATCTTTACCCGACCTATTTGTTTGCGAGTTTCGGCTGGGTGAGCAATCTGTCCGTCGCGCGCTGTACGTATGTGATGGGGCCGCTTTTCTATCTGGGGCTCTTGGTACTGGTTTGGCCGAGCAAATCGCTTCGCGGCATCGATCGCTTTCTGCTGCTTGCGTCGCTCGTCGTTTGCATCATTCCGTCAGCTATCACGCGAGATAGTCCGAACGCGCTACGGGCGTCGAGTTGTTGCCTGCTTGTTCCGCTGATTGCGGTCGTGGGTCTTAATCATGTCGTCGCATGGCTTTCGAGTAAGTCGATGCGGCGCGTTTCGCAAGTGGTTGCAACAGTCGTCGCAATGGCTGTGCTGGTGGAGGGGATGTATTACGTTCGTGCGTACGTAACGTCGAGCACGCTGCCGCACGCGAGTCAGCAATTCGGTCTCGTGCGGTTGGGGCTGTGGCTGCGGGACAATAATGCGGGATACGACCGCGTGTGCGTTGAGCTTCCTGCGCGGTGCGAACAGCCGGATATTTACGTGGCTGCCTTCACGGGGATGACTCCGCAGGAGTATCTTAAGGCTAGCCGCGCGGCAGTGGAGATTGTCGCGTTCGATCGGTGTATTCGATTGAACCAATACTATTTCATGAGTCGAGTCGACGCCGCGCGACAGTGGAACGCGGTCGGGCAGAACGAACGTTGGCTGGTTGTGAGTGCGGACTTGTCGTTCAAGGTGGTGCTGGAGCGGAAGTAATCGTCCAAACGTCGAAAAGTCTAAAAGTCCAAATGTCGAAACAGCGAAAAATCCAAATAGGTAGCTGGCACGAGAATCCTTTCTCGTGCCTTTCTGATAGAGAAAACTGTCTTCTCTTCCTGCGATTTTGGATTGGGCGCACGCTCCATTACAATGACACGAATGGCATTCGCGTTCGCAAGTGCAATTCTGACGGGACGAGGTGGGAGAAGAGCCGTGATACGGACAACTAAGGTTAGTTCAAGCCGGTCGAACGCGAGAGTTCGTTTCGCGTGCATATTTGCCGGTATCTTGTGGCTGGCCGGGGCCGCGAGCGCACAGTCGGTCCTTTACGATTTCGAGATCGATTCGAAGCTCAGCGGCTTGGACGCGTCCGTCGAGTTCACTCTTGCAACCGAGGGCTCGTTGATCGGAAATTATGACGAGATGACCAACCCCACCGGCACGCGGACGAAGCCGGGGCTGCTCGGTCCGTTCGGTTCGACGGAAAATGTTGCGGTGCCTGCGGCCTTCGGGTTTGAATTGGCTGGTGAACCGCAGACGAATTCCGCCGGTTCATTTCGCTTGGAATTCGACACGGAAGTTGAGACCGTGCTGCTGCATAGCTTTGCGATCGATTATCTCGGCGACACGCCGGTGAGCCTGCCCGCGACGCTGATCCTTGACTTCGACACGTTTCGCACGCGAAGTCCGGATTCGCTGTATATCGGGGCTGCGATCCCTCTGCCATTCGGTGAGTTGCTTCTTTCTTCATTGACGGCTGTGCAGGTGGATGGACCGGCGGCGGGTACGCTCGAATACATCGGAGGAAGCGACTACACGTTTACGGTAGTGCCAACGGTTGTCATCACGGGGGCGGTGGATGTGTTCGGGAATCCGGTGGAGATTCCGCCGACGCCGATTCCGCTGCCGCTGATGGGAACGCTGACCATTGGCGATGCCATGTCAATCATCACGCTCTCCAACCCGTTGGAAATTGCATTCGACGAAGCGCCGTTGCTGGAACTGCCGGAGTTGCCGTTCGATCTGCCGACAATTCTTCCGCCCGGCGGCACGGCCCAACTGTTGCTCAATCTCACATTGACGCAAATCGGTGCGAGCATTGTGGGCGATCTTTCGCTGACCGCGCACGGCATGCAGATTGTGCTTGGCGATTGCAACGGCGATCTCATCGTCAATTTCGCGGACTTCAATGCATGGTCAGAGTGTTTCACTGGCCCGGGTGTGTCTACGCCACCGGGCTGCGGCTGTGGCGATACGAACGAAAGCGGTCAATCGGATCTTCGTGATTTTGCACTTGTTCAAAATGGATTCAGTTCGTGATCGAAATTGCGCGGTGGTTTGACATAGTATAATTGCATCACCTATCATCCTCGCACGCAGTTCCCTCTTTTGACGAAAGAGGGTTTCCATGTCATCTCGACGATTCGTTGCACAGCCACTCGGCTGTTTCCGGGGGTTTTCCCTTCCAGAAGTCATAGTCGTCTCGGCTATTCTGGCGTTGCTGTTCACATTGCTCGTTCCGAGTCTCAGCGCGAGTCGAAAGCGGGCAAAGGCCACCTATTGTCTGAACAATCTCAATGAGATGGGCCACTCGCTGGCAACATATGGCGCGGAATATCAGGAACGATTGCCGCCGGCGGTTATCGATTGGCATCCAACTCAGGTCGAGAGACTTCTATCCGGTACGAACCCATGCCAGCTTGTTGGATATGGCTGGGCGGAAATGCTCTACGAACACGTTTTGCCGAACGAGACCGTGACCGATTGGGCCCACTTTCCCGTGCAGCGGAACTTCGACGGCAAGTACACAGGCTTGTTTACATGCCCCGAGGCCGAGCTCGCCGAGGATCATTCGGGGCATTATCGCGTGTATCTTCCCGCGTGGGCGAACGAAGTGTATCCGGTGGATGATCATGGGCGCATCGCGCTCACATCGTCCTCGCCTTATTCGCTTTCTCCGCGTATGAGCAACCTTAAAGCCAAGTTGCCGTTAATCGGTGATGCCAACGAGTTTTCCAATCGTGGCGATTATCTCGGGAATCTGGTGATGGATGGTTGTCAGACAGCCGGTTGCCCGGTGGCGGAGACGTCGGTGATCGGCCTCGCGGTTAGTCCCGCACACGAGCGATTCAACGAGGCCAACCAGCAGTTGGACTTCTGCGGCGACGGCGAGCAATCGATTAACAATTTCTCGCATCGCCACGCGAACACAGCCAATTACCTGTTCGGCGATTTGCACGCGGAGAGCGACGGCAAGCTGCGCGAACGCCTTGGCTGTGATTGGGACCTCAACGGAGTGGAAGATCCTTTGTCACCGGGTGCGCACGTGTGGTCGGGATGTCCAAGGGATTGAGAACGACATTATGAGCGCAATTGCTTGGTGTACTCGCCCAGATTCAGGCGGTTCTACCCACGGATTATTTCTTGAACGGCGTACCACATTCCGGACAGCGTTGCTCCGTTAGCCAGTCGATGCAGTAGCCGCACTTCGAACATTTTGTACTCTTGCGTGGCTGTTTACATATGGATCGCCCCATTACACCCAAGAGGATTCCAGCGACACCGAAAAATAAGAGAAAGCACGGGATGTACAGCAAGCCCCAAGACCTCTCCGAGTTAAGTGGCGGAAGTGAAATCGGAAAAACGCCGGGCAGAATTGGTAACCAAATGGGTGTTAGCGCCGCCAAAATAATCGCGACACCGCCGACCCAAAGCACAAACGTCCAGAATTTTCGGTTTGTTTGCACGCGCGCTCTTCTTGGGACTCCATTGTACAGATGGTCCGCTGGGTCAATGTAACCTTCCGCTACGAAAGATCGCCCAACTGAGCCCGAGGCCGAGGATACCCGCGACCAGATAGCCGATGACGCCGAACGTCTGGAGCTTGATGCCGATGATCGTGATTTGAGAGCCGGCGCTGAGCACGACCGAACTGCCGACAATGATCGCGGCGATGACGATGGAAAACGCGAGGCGGTTGCTTGAACGATCAAGCTCCTGTGTCACGCGGTCGAGGTTCTCATGCTCGACGTGCATGCGCAACCCGCCGGTCGAGACATTGCGCAACAGGTCGCGCAAGCGTGCGGGTGTATATCGCAGGATTGAAATCAGGTGCCAACCCAAGACACTGGCTTCGCGAGTCAGTCGCTTGGGCGAAAGTCGTTCGCGGAACGTGCGCTGGAGGCGGACCTGTAGCAGTTCGAGCAGGTTCAGATCGGGGTCGAGTCGCGTGATGACCGTCGACACCATGCCGATTGATTTCAACAGCATGAACACTTCGCGCGGAATCACGACGTCATGCCTTCGCACGACTTCGGTGAACTCGTTCAGCAACGTGTCCAGTTGCAGGCGCTTGACGGGCAAGCCGTAGTATTTGTCGAGAAGAACCTGCAGTGCACGGGCGAGATTGGCGCGGTCTGTTTCCGGCCCGAGCGCGCCAAGGTCAGCCAGCGAATCGACAACGACGTTGACCTCACGACTCACGGCTGCATAAACCATCACGACGATCTGTGTCATCATCTCGTCGGAAATGGTGCCGACCTGTCCGAAGTCGATCAGGCCGACGGTGGAGGGAGGGTCGATCAATATGTTGCCCGGATGCGGATCGGCGTGAAACGCACCCAGCTCAAAGACCTGCTTCAGGAATGCATCAGCCAGTTGCTTGGCCGCGAGTCCGCGATCGAGATGCAGTTCACCGCTTTCGCATTTTCTGAGCGACCGCTCGACGTTGTCCCCGTCAATGGCTTGCAGGGTGAGGACGCGTTGCGTGGTGAAATCCCAGTAGACTTTGGGAATGCGTACGCCTTCAGCTTCGGTGAACGCGCGTTCGAATCGCGCGGTGGCGGAGGCCTCGTTGATGTAGTCGAGCTCACGGGTCAACATTTGGTCGAGTTCGTTGACCAGCATGGTAGGGCGGTACATGCGGGCTTCGGGGATCAGGTTTTCCAGAGATTCCGCCAACCAGGTGAGCAATTGCAGATCGAGTTTAACGGTATCGTCAATGTCAGGGCGGCGAACCTTTACCACCAGCGAAGTGCCACCGGTTGACACTGCTCGGTAGACCTGCCCGATGGAGCCGCTGGCGAGCGGCAGAGGCGACAGTTCGGCGAAACACTCCTCAACGGGTCGTTTCAGTTCCCGTGCGATGATGTCGCGTGCGATGGTATTGTCGAACGGAGGGACGTCGTCCTGCAGCGACCGAAGTTCGTTGATAACGTCGTCGGGTAACAGGTCGCCGCGCGTGCTCAGCATTTGGCCGAGTTTGATGAACGTCGGACCAAGTTCATTGCATACCTGAACGATGCGACGACCAATTGATTCAGGGGATTCGACGACTGGTTTGGCCGCCAGTTGCTTGGGCAGCGCCCAGACCGGAACGAACCGCGACAGGTTGATCCGGGTCACGATGTGGCCAAACCCATGTTGGCTCAGGACATGGGCGATCCGCCTGAGTCGATTCAGGCTTCGAACGCTTCGGGTGATTTGCCACGGGTTCATGTTTACTAACCGTCGTCGTGAACGAAGCCGGCGTCAAATAAGAACCGCTTCGTGGCCGCAATTGGGCCGAAGCTGTCGTTTATGGGGCCAATAAATCATGTGAAGCTTTATATTTGGTGTGTGTGATAATGGTTGGCAATAGGTACAGACCGACTTTGCGACGGTATCAGCCGTCTTCGGACGACAAACTTGGAGTACGTTTCGCGCCGAACGTGTCGGTGTGCGACTATTACCATGGCGAATGGCCGCTCAAAGTTCGCGCGGTCGTTTTGAAGCCCCAGAGTGGATTGATTACACTGTACTTGATTCGGTTGATTTGAGACCGGCGTTTTCTTTGGAGAAGGAGTCATCATGAGGAAGCTTGGACTTACAGCGTTGGCGCTTGCAGCTGCGGGCAGTGCGGCGTCAGCAGCGAATTTGAACGTTACCGTCACATCGGGCGGTTCCAATAATATTACGGTGCCACCTGGTTGCGTGGTTACTTACAGCGTGTCGGGTCAACTGAGCGACACGAACAACGAGGGCTTGGCGCTCGTTGGTTTCGATCTCGATTTCACGGGCGGTGCGTTGACGCCAGCCACCGTGCCAACGGCGGCTCCGATGAACAACTTCGTCACACCACAAGGCATCAACAACCCGCCAGGCGCTGCCGGTTACGGCGGCACCGTCATTGACGGCAACCTCGTGCAGGTCGGTGGCGGCCAGAACACGATTAAGAACGTGGTCAGCAATGCTCCGTTCCCCATCGGCGATGTGATCACGGGCGTTGCCCACACACCGGTTGAAATCGTCAGTGGCCAACTGACTGCCCCGGCTAATGTCGGCACCTATTCACTGAACGTGCTCAACGTGTTCGCCAACCAAATTAAGGATGGCGAGACCGGTACGGTATTCTGGAAGACGGAAGCCGCCGGCGTCGGCAGCATCAGCAACCTGACGATCAACGTCCAGGTTGGTGCGAGTTGCGGCGGCACGCCGATCTCGATCGTGTCCAGCGTTCCGCCTACTAACTGGATTGATGCTCGTCAGCCGTCGAACATTGTCGGCGGATGTGCGGACGCTCCGGGTCAGAGCAGCATCGCGCTCACATTCAGCGGTTCAACAGCTGGCGTGGTTGCGGGTGATTTCACCATCACAACGAATCCGGCAGGCGCCGCCCCAACGATCACTAACGTGGTAAATGCGGGCAACACTTCCACCCTGACGCTCAGTTCGCGCATTCCGACCGGCAAGTGGACGGTATTCACCCACACGGCCAGCGCTTCGAGCGTTCGCCTCGGTTTCCTCCCCGGCGACGTGAACAACGATCGCACAGCGAGCCCGGTTGATATTCTCAAGCTCATCGACCACCTGAACGGTGTCGAGATTTTGGGCATTTTCCAGACGGACATCGATCGTTCGGGCGTGGCCAATCCCGCGGACATCCTTCGCGAGATCGACCTGCTGAACGGTGCGGATTGCTACGATGTTTGGAACAACGTCAGCCTGCCGCAGTAACTTTCAGTGACAGCCTTTGTTCATCAAGGCTGAGAATGAACTAAATCAAGAGCGGGGCGGTCAAAAGCCGTCCCGCTTTTCTTATTGGCTGATGCGACTAATCAATTGCCTGTTGCGTCAAAGCGCCGAATCCGAAGAATACTCAATCGGGGACGTGCGGCGGTGTTTCTGCGGACAAACGATCAGCCGGCGAAACCGATAGGAAAGGAAAGCTAGAACATGTTCCAAGCAAGGATTCTGATTCGCTCCATTGCGATGATTGGCATGCTGACTGCGTTGGCCTGCGCCGATATCATCGTCACGCTCGTTCCGCAGGACGACAACACCAACGTGCCCGCCGGTGCGACGGTGCCGGTTGATATTCTTCTCTCGGTCGACGGCGACGATAGTCCGCTGGTGGATTTGAGGCTGATGCAGTTCGACTTTGCCGACACGAGCGACAGCATCACACTCAGTGGTTTCGTGTGGCAGATCGATCTTCCCAATGGGAGTGAATTCTATTTTCAGTCAGTCACGTTTCCGTCTCCGTCAGCGGCGTATTTTGGAACCATGGACGTCGAGGGTTTTATTCTTGGATTGGACGAAACGCCTATTCGCGTAGCCACCATTAACATCGTTGCGAATGCAACGGGTTCGCTGGATGCGATCGCTACGGTCGGGGAGGCTGACGCGTCCGGCGCGTTGTTCTCTGCTGCGTTTGATTCACCCGTCGATTTCAATCGCGCGACCGGCAATCTGCAGGGCGGCGTATTGAACTTTCAAGTGGCTGCCGGCGGCGGTGGTGGCGGAACGCTTCCCGATGCGGATGACGACGACGTGCCGGATGCCGTCGATGATTTCCCCAATGACAATGACGAAACGACCGATACGGACAACGACAACATCGGTAACGTGGCTGACCCCGACGACGATGACGATGGAATCGACGACGTAGAAGACCCAACTCCGCTTGGTCCGCAGGAAGTGATCGATAACGACAACCAATCGAACGATAACGCCAACGATAATGGTTCAGGTGGAAACGGCGGCGATAACGAAAATGACAACAGCGACACAAACATGGGCCCGCGCGCGACGGGCGGCATTTTTTGTGCACAAGGCATGATCCTCGCGATGATGGGTTCGTTTGTCGGCTTGAGTGTGACGCGTTTGATTCGTCGCAGGAATGAAGCCAGTTTGCAACGCTGACCATGTAAGCTGGCGTTCCTGCGAGTGGTGATTATAGTACGAACGCCCCTCGGTGGCGGGGCGGCGATTCACGAGTTTCAGGCGGCATGTCACGCCGATTGGCCGGACCGGCCAAATAACATTGAAAGGTCCACGCTATGCAAAAGTGTGTTCAGTTCTCCGTGTTCCTTGTCAACAAGCCGGGGATTCTCTCGCAGGTTTTCGCGGAATTCGCCAAGGCGAAAGTCAACATCCAGGCGCTGGCCATGATGGATTCGATGGAACACGGCGTGCTTCGTCTGATCGTGGAAGATGCAGCCGGGGCGCGGCCGGTCCTCAGTCGCTTGAACATTCCGTTCACCGAGACGGATGTGCTGGCTGTCGCGTTGCCGAATCGCCCTGGTGCTGCCGCTGATCTTTGCGATCGCCTCGCAGCCGCCCACATGAACATCAGCTACATGTACTGCACATCGGGCGCACCCGGCGGCAAGACCACCGTCGTGCTGAAGGTTCCCGATATTAAGAAGGCTATGAAGGTGGCCGAGGAGCCGAAAAACAATAAACGCGATACGAAAATCAAGCTGCGCCGGCCAATGGCTGGCAGTCGTCGATAACGCTCGTTAGCGAATCAGTGCCGGTTCAATCCAGTCGAGGCGATCCTGCAGATCGCCGTTCGCGCCATAGTCGACGAGCAGTTCCAGTTCCTTCGCCCCGGTCACCGGAATGCGAATGGGGCCAAAGAGCTTGCCGCGTTTGATCGCGGTTTGCTCCAACTTTTGAACACCATCAACCATAACGCGCACTGTTACGTCCGCGTGCGGGCCGCTGTCGTCGTCGATGCCGAAGCTGGTCACGAACTCGCGATAATCCGCGTTCAATTCATACGTGAGTCGCGATCGACTGTGCACGCCGATTCCTTCGCCGAGGGACTCACCGCCCACGCGCATCGCCGCGCCGAGTGCGTTGCGATTCAGCTTGTAATCCCAGGTTAGTGAAATGAGCGGCGTGTGCTCGAAGCTAGCGGGCTCCATTCCGGCCAATCGTGTCCAGCGCCCGCCGGAGACCGAAATCCCCAGCAGTCTGTCGGATTGAAAACTGACCGTGTTGTTTGTGGTTAGATCGGCATCGATCGTGGTTCCCTTCCATTTCAACCGTTTGGCCGAGACGCGCCCGCCGCCCTGCAGATCAAGCACAAAAAACGTGCCCTTGGGCGGTGGTGTCTCTTGCGCGGAGAGCATTACCACGACGATCGATCGAAGCGGGATTTTCACCGGTCCGCCTTTGGCCTCCAAGGTGACGGAATCATCCGAAATGTCCATCAGAAATCCGCAGATCGCATCGCCGTTGGCCAGCAGGATGCAGTCATCGCTGCGCGGGGGAGCGGCCAGGAATGAAGTGACGGCAACAGCATGGCTGGCTGCCGCGTCCATTTGCCTCATTCGCTTGATGGAATCGAGCGGGACATCAAGTTCGCCTAGTGCGTTTGTTTCAAACGTAATTAGTTCACCCTTGCCGCTCTTGAGGTTGCCGTAGAGCACGCCGCCGTCGAGCAGGCGAACTTCCCAAGGTCCAACGAGCGGCGCGGCTGCATGCGGTCGCACCTCGACTCGCACGACATCGAAGATTGGGATGAACCGCTCCTCGGCGTCGTTAACCTTCAAGGTCAACCCACGGTCGTCCGCAAAATCGACCACCTGTCCCTGAACCGCGTCCTGTTCGACGGTCTTCACGATGACTTCCGGGCCTGCGAACGCCGAACCCATACATAAGGACAGAACGTGTGTCACAACCAGAGTGTTCATGGTGCGATTCATTTGGTTCACTTCCTGAGCTACTTCTGAAAAATCGGCAGCAGACGGTTCGGCATCTGAAGAATAATCAGCGCCATCGCCGTGCCGTACTCGTCGCCCGCCTGCCCGCGCCAGAGACCTTCGGGCTCCTGTTTTTCGAGCAATTCCGCGCGAACGGCGGGCCACCAGCTCTGCCAATACTTGTCGCCGGAAAGAAACATCGCCTGCGCTGCATAATAGTGGCCGTAGAAATAATGGCCTACGGTTTGGTCCTGCGGCGGCGTGAACTTCACGACGTATTCGAGGCCGCGATCGATTTCGTCGCCACCGTAGACACCTGCGTATTGCAAGGCAGCCACACCTGCCGCTGAGCGTGCGAACGCCGACCCGCCGGAGCTGAGCATGTAGCGAAATCCGCCGTCCGGGTTCTGACTCTGCTTCACGTACTCCACGGCCTTATCGATGACGTCCTTATCCACGTAGACGCCCGCGTTTCGCGCGGCGCGAAGTGCCATCACTTGGCATATCGTTACGGAGATGTCGGCGTCGTTGCGCACGGGTTGATAACGCCATCCGCCTTCTTCATTCTGGGTGTTGACGATCAGGCGCACGGCCTTGCGCAGCGTCTCGCGCACCTGCGGCTTGGGCGACATACCGTAGACTTCGGCGAGGAACAGCGTGGCAAAGCCGTGGCCGTACATGGGCCCATGGGTGGTGTCTGCCGCGATCAGACCGCTTTCCGAACTGTGGTTCATGATAAACGTCAGGCAACCATCGACCGCGTGAGCGTATCGCCCGCGACCGGGCATGTTACCGTCGCCCATGAATGCGAGACCGGCGAGACCGGTGATGCCCACGTGCGGGCCGTAGTGCGACATGTCACCGAAGGAGCCGTCCGGCCCCTGTTGTTTCGCGAGCCAGGCGAGCCCCTTGTCCACCGACACGCGGAGTTCAGTGGTGATCTCAGAGTTGAGCGGCGTGGCGGTGGCGGGTGGTTTCGTCTCCGACTTTGTCGTCACCGGTGTCGTGACCGAATCGGTCGCGCAAACATTTGAAATATGGACGGCGAAAACGCAACCTAGCGCTACACAAGCGATCAAGAGTCGAAAGCGCAGCTGTGTTAGAAGGAATCGATTAATTGTCGTTCTCCTGCAAGGCGCGATAGTACTTTTCGATCCACGCCTTGTATTTTTCGACGTAACCTTCGCCCAAACCCTGGATAATCTCGTCGCGCTCGCGATCGGGCAGGGTGCCCCAGGTTCGCCGCGATTCCTTCAGCGCACCGCCGGAGAGATCGCCGGCTGCTTTCGCCTGCTCGGCTTGTTTCGACTCGTTGTTCGATGATGCATCAGCGGCGGCGCCTTGTTGGTCTTTGGATTTCGGTTTGTCCTTCGATTGCTGCTTGGAGGCTTCACGGCGATCGCTGCTGCTGCTTTGTTGCGGCTGCGATTTTGGCCGCCGCTGGGCAGCCGCCACCTTGATGGCCTTGTCAAGTTCCTTGAGCACATCCTGCTGCACGGTCTGCGTTTCTTTGGACGCGTCGAGCTGCACCTCAAGGCGTTCAGCTGCCTTGGCCATCAACTCGGCGATGCGATCCATCACGTCTTCGTCTTCGCCTTTGACAGCCTTGCGAATCAGCTTCTCGCCGAGCTTGGGATCATCATCTTGTTGCGGAACTTCGACTTTGACTTCCTGAAGTTCCTGCGCGAAGAGGGGCTTCGCACAAATCGCGAAGCCGATCGCCATGGCGAACATGATACAAAACGTTGAGAGGTTTCTTTTCATGCTTTTCTGCATACTGCCACTCGCGTTCTACGGTTGTCGCGATCGCTGCGTTACCGCCTGCGTTAACTTACGAAGCTCAGCCTGATCGTCGCCGATTCGTTTCAATTCGCGCAGCCGCTGTTCGCTGCTGCCCGATACCGTGATTTCTTGCTGGACTGCTTCTGTTCGCTTCAGCACATCGATCTGCAGCGCCTTCAGCACCAGCAATTCGGTAACCGGCGGAACCGACGTCGCCTGTTGTGAGGGTCCATCGCCGCCTTGGCCGTCGCCGCTGTTTTGCTCGATAAACTCCGTGTCCATCGGCATCGATTCCGTCTCGGTGACGGCTGCGATCAACCGCTCAAGCTCATTCTGAATGCGATTGGTTGTCTCAACCAGCTCGTCGTCAACCTTGCGGGCATCGAGCTGCCCGCGACTCGTGTCCATCCAGCGAGCGATGCGATCCAGCGCCCAGTGATAGACCGCCACCTGCTCGAAGTCGGGCTTGAGCGAGTCAACGAGTTCGCGAACCGATCCCTGATCGCGGGCGAGTCGCGTCACTTCGCGCGATTCGGTCCGTGCGATGCGACCGGCTGCGTCGATCGCCGTCTTTACCTTGACAATACCGTCGTTGACTGCCCGTTGTGCGGCAGCCAAGCGTTTCAGGTCTTCGCGAATCTGCACGAGCGTGCGCCGCATCTCCTCTTTCGCGCTCTCCTGTGCGAGTTCGTGAAGCATGTCGAGCGCTTCGGTTAGGCTCAGAATTGCCTGCGATTGCACCTTTGATGCATCGATCGGATTGGCGTCGTGCAGGTGCTGCACCGCTTGGCCCATCGGCTCCTCGGCTTCGCGAATCAACCGCGTGGCAGCTTCAGCCACCATCAGGTCGATCAGGTCATCGCCCACAGCGGCGGTGTTTCGTCGCAGCGTGTGCTGTTCCTGGCTGAGCGTTTCAAACGCGGCGTTGTTCGCATTGACCGCGCCCGCTTCATCCGTAGCTGTCTTCAACGCCTGCTGCTCTTTCAGCAGCGCCGCCACTTGCTCCTCAGCCTTATCGAGTCGCTTTCGTAGCTGCGCCAACTCACGGGCCTCACGCTCCTGCAGCGCATTGATCATGCCGCGCATCGCGTCGGCTGCGTTCTTCTGTTCGATCGATGCAGCGGCCGTGCGGTTGGAGGAAAGGGCGTCCGCCGCTTCCTTCATGTTTTGAACGACGTCGCGTGCCGACGCCGCTCGCAATGCCGCATCGATCGACTCAGCAGCTGCCGGGTCCTTCGTATCAGGCGTTTCCTGCAATTGTTTCATGCGATCGAGCAACTGCTCGACATCAGCCGCTAACTGCTCCTGAAGCCGCTGCGTTCGTTTCAGATTCGCCGATTCCGCCGGCGAAAGCTCCTGCACGTTTTTTCCGAGTGTTTCCTGGCCAAGTTCCTGCGTGCGGGATCGGAGCGTCTCCTGCCGATCGAGCAGGTCGCGCGTCTTGGTGACAAGCCCTTGGAAATTGCCCCACTGCGACATCGACTGCATCATCGTGCGAAGTAGGTTGAGCGCCGTCTCCTGCGAGGTTGTCGCCTGTTGCAAGGCCGCCTGCTGCTCGGTCACTGAACCTTGATCGCGCGCATCAACCAGCGATTTTCCCGCAGCGGCCATCGGCTCGTTAGCCACGCGCTGGAACCCTGCTGTCAACGCACGAAGCTGTTGAATCGATTCGCGATCCGTTTGGTTGGCGTCCATGCGGTCCGCCAAGTCTTGGAATCGCTTGGCGAGTTCGGTCAGACGGCGGGCCAACCGCGTTTGTGCAGTTGTGATGTTCGTTAGATTCTCACGCTCCTGCGGGTTGAGCTGGCTTGGGTCTTCGCCACGACGTACCAGTTTCGACGTCTTGTCGATCAACTCCGATTGATCAACGGCCACCTGTCGAATGCGCGATTCGAGCTGGGCGATGTCATCGCGCAGACGAATCTCGAACTCCACGTCGCTGATGATCTTCACGCGCTGCGGACTGGATCGTCCGACCTGTGCCGTTTCGTCGCCGAGCGCGCGATTGTCCGTCGCCGCCACCACGTACGAAAGCGAATCGCCGGGTGCGAGCTTCATCGACTCAATGGCCCAGCGATACTGGATCGACCCCTGCACGCTGCCCGACAGGTTGGACACCACCATGCGATCGGTGAGCGACCAGGTCCGCATCTGCTCCTCGCTGCCGCCTACCTTCTCTGCGATCAGCTCGACACTGGAAATTCCGAAATCGTCGTCGACCTGCGCGACGAGCTTCACGAAGCCTTTCGGCGTGCATTCCACGAAGGACTTCGGCTCCAACACAGTTACGGCGGGCGGCGCATCGGGCGTGGCGATGATCGCTTGCTGCGGAGCGCCGCGATTTTCAAACCCAAGCTCGTCACGCAACTCGATACGGAAATCCAGATCGCGTTCGACAGTCAGTGTCGTAGACCACTTCTCCGGTTGATTCACAAACGGCTGCATCGGCAGCGACTCGGCGTCGCCGAGTAATAGACTGGCGGATCGATTGCCGTCTTCGTCAGGCAATGCTTTGCTGGAAGTGACCGTGATCGTCACCGTTCCGCCCACCGGCGCTCGCACCGGGCCTTCGGAAAGTCCCTGCACTCGTGCGGTCTGGTCTACGGCATACGGCGGTGGGTGAATCGTGGCTGTGGCTTCGGTCACTTCCGGGCGTCGTACAGCCTTGATCGTCGCGGCTCGTCGTAGCGTGTTTTCGTCGCCCGCCTCGAACCAATAGGTCGTGTCGCGTGTGACGGCGTCGATCGTCGCGTGAAACTCGCCGTCCGCACCCGTCTGCATCGCCAGTCGCGACTCTTCGCCCGATGCATCGCGGAAGTGCACCAGCGCACGCATCGAATCGCGCAAGCCGCGCGTGATTTTCATTCGCACCGTGGCCGCGTCGCCGACTGCCACAATCTGATCGCCGGTCAGCGTTTCAATCGCCACCGATCGCGGCCACTCCGTCTGTCCAAGCGGGTGCAGATAGCGGTCGATTCCAATGCCGATCCATGTCGGCGCGAGCATCATCAGCAGGATGAAACTGGCAGACCCAATCGCCAGCCACGACACGCGCATAGCCAGCGGTTGCAGAACCAGTGCATTGCGAATCGGGATCGTCCGCAGGATTTCCTCAGTTTGCTCGACGACTTTCTGCATCATCGGCGCGGAGCTTTCGTCGGGGCGTTCGATGAAGTCGACGCTGCTGCGAAGGCGGTGTTTCAGCGCCGCGAAATGCTGCTCGAGCTTGTCGGCGATGACTTCGATGCCCATCGGCACGCGCAGCGGTTTGATCACCCAGTGAAACGTCGCTGCCAAACAGCCCACTGCGAAGAACGCCGCCCCGAGAATGCGCAACGCGGGCGGCAACCAGAGGAACCAATCGAGAACAATGACGGTGAGGAATGAGATCATCCCGCCGCCGAGCACGGCCGAGAACCCATAAACCATGAGTCGTCGCCGCACGCTGCGTCGTAGCGAATGCAATTGCAGGATGAGTTGGTGGTCAGCCATTTCTTGTTTCTAACTCCCTCTCCCTCTTAGGGAGAGGGCAGGGTGAGGGTCTTCGAACTTCGATCAATCCTCGTTTGTTCCTTCGTAACTAAACTACACCTCAGACCAGTCCGTACCATTTCCGCAGCACCCACTCCGTAGATATCATAAGCACGAAAAGGACCAGGACGATGCGAGAGTCCCATAGTGGTTCGGTCACGTCGTCGGGTATCTGCACGCTGCGATCGGGGATGGATGCCAGTTCTTCTTCGAGCTTGTCCCAGGAAAGCACTTTCCCGCCGGTTTGCTCAGCCATGCGCTCCAGCGTCGCGTAATCCGCTTCCGGCTTGCGGCCTTCGAGGTCCGGACGATTCACCCGCACGGACGCGGTCGCCGTCGATGGTCCGGTCCCCAGCGGAATGTCCTCCACTTCCAGCGTGTACGAACCGGGGCTGGAGGGGATGAAGCTGCCTTCATAAAGGCCGCCTTCGACGCTGACACGGTTCAGCTCGATGCGTTCAGCTAACGCGCTCGTGCGGTTGGTGCCTGTTTCCATGGGCGATCGAGAAGTATCACTCTTTGGTTTGGCCGACGCGGCGGCGTCGGCGGATTCGGCGTCGGTTCTTGTTACTGAGATCGCAACGGTCTCGCGCTGTTGTGAGAGCAAATCGGGGTCGTTTACTTCCACTTGCGCAGTTAACGGCGAACCATACGAATACACGCGGCGGTCAGTACGCAATACGACGCGCCGATCGTCCGACAGTCGATCGCCGCGACAGAGTAGTCGCGCGACCTGCACCCAATACGCATCGTGCATGAACTCGCCTGTGTGCCTTCGCCATCGCCACGTGTCGTCGGTCGCCTGAAAGAAAATCTTCCCGGCACCATAGCGTCCGAGCACGATCAGCGGCATCGCACCGCTCAGCGTTTTTACTGTCGGGTGCTGCGCGAGAACCGAGGCACCCGGTCGCGGCCCCAGCGTGCGCGCGAACCAATAAAGATCAGGGAGCGATCCGTAGAAATTCTCCGGGCCCGATGGCTTCGCTTCGATCACGGACTCAGACTCTTCTTGATCGTGTCCTGAGAACGAACGGAATAATCGGCTTCGACGACCGTCTTCGGTCAGCACCGGTTTGAAGCCGACCGTCTGCACGCCCTCATACAAGCCCAGGAATTCCGGATCGACCCGCACCGGCAGCAACTTTTCGAGCGGTGTGCCGAGGAATCGGTAGGGGGCTGACCGCTCGCCCGCGATCATCGCGAACCCGCCGCCCTCGTGGCCGACGTAGTCGAGAAGCATGGTCATCTGCGACACGCTCAGCCAGCCGCTGCGCGGATCGACGTCGCCGAATATCACCGCGTCATAGCGGTTCAATTCCTCCGGGCTTTCCGGGAATCGGCGGATCGGGTCGGTGCCTTCCTGCACGAATTGCTCATCCGCATCGATGAGCAGCACGCTCAGGTTGACGGTCTTTTCGCGGAGCAACGCGTTCTTGAGATAGCGATATTCGTAGCGCGGGTATCCATCGACATAGAGCACGCGCACGCGGTCATCGAGCACTTTCACTTCTACGCGGTCGGCGTTGTTCGAGTGGTTTTGCTCGCGCGGCAGGGCGATCGCTTCGACGCGATAACTCATTCGCCCGTTGTGTATTGGCTGAGCGGGCAACTCCACGCGTGCTAGGTTTTCCGGTGGGCCAAGAGTCACTTGCTTGGAGGTGATTTTCTGGCCGTCCGCCTCACTGACCAGATCGACGGTCACGGTTGTCGGTTCAGAGAGTCCGCGCGCACTGATGGTTGCTTCAATGAGCACGACGTCGTTCACGAAAACCGTCTGATCCGCGCGAAGGGGACCGACTTCGATATCAACGATTCGATCCGGCGACCCGATTCCCAGCGATAGAATGGGGATCTGTCGATCGCTGGCGAGGTCGATCGCGTCCTTCAGGTTGCCTGCCGCCGTGCTTTGGCCGTCGGTCGCAAGAACGATGGCGGCTAACCTGCGGCTCGGCGCGTGGTTGATGGCGTGAACGATCGCCGCACCAAGATCGGTGCTCGATCCCTCCGCTTCCATCCCGTTAACGCGATCAACGAGTTGAGGAATGGCTTCGTTGGAACTCGCCAGCCCCTGCGTTTCAGAGACCGTGGAAAACGATGACAGCACCAGCGCGTTGTGTTCTTCGATTCGTTGCAACGAGGCCGCATCGTTTCGCGTGAGCGCTTTCTGCACCAGTTCCAGTCGGCTGGTATGAGCGACATCGTCGGAATTCGTCATTCCCGCACCGGCAGCGATCGTCTGCGCCCTGGCCGCATCTGCATATTGATCCTTGGCAGCCATGCTCTGCGACGTGTCGATCAGCACAGCCACGTGCGACGGTTCCACACGGTTGCGCTGCAGCACGAGCATCGGACGACTGATCACGATCAGCACGAGACACACGCCGAGTCCGCGAAGGCCAGCCAGCACCATGCGTCGACGAATCGAGCCGTGCTCGCGCAAATACGCGAGAACGACAAGCGTGAGGACCAAAATCGAAAGACTGAACAGCAGCCACGAAGGAAGCTCGGATTGCCAGCGCAGCAGCAGGGGGGCATCGCGGCCAAGCCGGATGTTCTCAAGTCCCAGCAGCCATTCCAGAATTCGAGTCAAGCTGCTCCTGCTTTCGCTTCGAATCCCGTTTGTCGCGGCCCGCGAGCGGTGCCGAATTTCATCGCGATCCACGTTTCTGCAATGAGCAGCGCGAGAACAACGTAGGCCGTCAAAGTGCCAAGCTCTGTCACATTCGCGGTGGTTGGCTTATTGGAAATGGAATCCGGGTCGCCAATCCAGCGGACAGGACGGTTGAGGCCGCGAAGCAGCGATTCTTGCGACGCCGATCGCAGTTCGGACTCGTTGTCATCCACGTTGACAGCCGCAACGCGCACATCCGAGCCGACACCGATGCTGTACAACCCGCTGTGATCCGCCGGGCCGAATTCCACGCTCAGGGTGCCGTCCGAGGGAACGATTCTGCCTTCGACTGTTGTGCCGTCGCCGGTGGTGACGCGCGTGGGGAGCGAACTCTCCGCCGCCGTCAGTGGCTCGCGAATAGTTTCGCCGACGAGCCCGTTTCGATTTTGGCCGTGCGTCGGCGCGAGGAAGCCGATCGTGTTCAACATCAGCGTAACGTAATCGCCCTTGGCCGGAAGATTGGTCCAGTCCATGTTGGCGCTGGTGGTGGAGACCGCGACGCGGCCGCGACCGAAATGACCAATGATCATGGCGGGGTCATCGTTTGAATAATGCAGGAGGACCTCGCCGCGAATCGAGTTCGGTTCAATCGATTGGTATCGCGAAACGGTGGCCGAGAAGAAACCGCTCGTCGGCTCGCTGGCGAAGTCCGCGACAAGACCATGAGCTTGGGTTTCAACCTTAAAGCCGACAGCACTCTGCTCGTCGAAGGATCGCACGGGGCCGAACTTGACCGGCAATGCGCCTCGACCCTCGCCGAAGCCAAACTGGTTGTAGTTGTCCAGCGAAAGCTGATCGCCCGCAAAAACCAGCAGCCCGCCGCCATCGCCGACAAATTGCTCGATTTGCTTCCACTGCTGGCCCGTCAGTCGACCGACGTTGCACAACGCGATGACGTCGTTCGCGCCCATCGACTCAGCCGCAAACTCCGAGTCGTTGATCGTCTTCAGTTGCAGCATCGACGGCTCATTGAGCGATGCTTGCGGCGCAAGCGCGGTCGCCAGAAAGCCTGATTGCCCGGCCAATGCGTTCGAACCTGGACGACCATCGACAAGTAGAACAGTTGTGGCTGTACGTGCTTCGACGGACAGAAACCGCGTATCGTCGTCTACCAGGTCGTCAAAGCGACCCTTGTCGCCCAGTGTCGCGCCAATAAGTCGCGCTTCGATTCCGTGCACGCCGATCGAATCAAAAACGGTCGAGACGTAACTGACCGTCTCCGCACCGGGCTCGATGGCGGGCAGATCAATCAATCGCCGATCGCTGCCGCGCGCATCGGCGGCCGTCGCAACCCGCCGCGTTTCCAGCTTCAATCCGCGCAACGTGGTCGAGCCGAAGTTGGCGATGTTCACTGCGAGTCGAACCGGTGCGCCTAAACCCAGCATGGGTGTTTCCAGTTCCAGTCGCGTGATGGCTGCGTTCGTCGGCTCATTGTCAGATACGGAGATCAGATTCAGGGATGTCTGACTTCGCGGCAGCGCGTCAGCTATCTGTTGCAGCGCGGAAATCGCACCGCTCGAAGCGACGCCCGACTGCGATGCCCAATCCGCACCGGTGAAATCAGTCAGCAAATAGACCGATCGATTCTCCGGAGTAGCAGGGGAGTTTTTCAGTATCTCATGCGCAAGTGCAAGCCCGCCTTCGATGTCGGTGCTCGATTGCGTGGCGTCGGCTGCATCCAGCCGTTCGCGCACAAAGCGATGATCGAACGACGCATGTCGAATGACCGCCTCCGCCGGCGATGAGAGCGTTACCAGACTGATCGCGTCCGTTTCGGGAAATGAGTGCAGCAGCTTATCCACCGCCTGTTTCGCGCGATCAAATCGCGTTCGACCTTGGTGATCCGTCGCGCGCATCGACAGTGAATCATCAAGCAGGATGACGCGATGCGATCGCGTGGCTTGGATCGGCACGAATCGCGACGCCGGAAAAAACGGCCTCGCGACCGCCAGCCCCAGCAACACCATGGCCGCCATTCGCAGCAACAGCAGCAGCCAGCGTTCAAACCACATTCTTGTGACGCTCTGCTGATTGGCGGTGCGCAGGAACATCATGGCCGCCCACGGAACGCGTCGATAGCGCCGTCGATTTAGCCAGTGAATGATGATCGGGATCAAGCCGGTGGCGACCGCCGCTGCCGCCAGCGCGGGGTTCACGAACGGCCAAGCTTGCAACATCACGCTCGGCATAGGTTAGCTTGCCCCCAGCACGCGCGACGAACGCATGCGCAACCGTGCACTTCGCGTGGAAAGATAGCCGCTGATGATCGCGTCGAGGGCGACGGACGTGTTGAACGTCGTGAAGTCGACCATCATTTGCCCGAGCCCGGCGCGAAGCTGCGCCTGAAACCGCGTGACCTCCTCCAGGTAGCGTTCGCGCAGCGCTTCCGGCTCAACGAGCATCGAACCTGACGCTTCCATACCCTCGAACAACGTTGGTCCCTTGAAAGGAAACTCAAGCTCAGCCGGGTCCCACATGCCCCACACGATTACCTCGTGCTGGCGATAGCGCAGTTGTTTGACACCCATGAGAATCGAGTTCACATCGTCGAGAAGATCACTCAGCACAACCACGATCGATCGATTGTTCAGTCGTTCCGCCAGCCCGCCGAGCACGTGCCCGATCGACGTCTTCGCCGGCCCCGTCCGACCAGCCAACTCGTGTACGATCGTCCGCCAATGGTGCGCGTTGTTTGCGGGCCGAATGAAATGCGTGATCTTCTCGTCAAACAAACAAAGCCCGACGGAGTCCTGCTGTTGAATCGTGAGATACGCGAGCGAAGCAGCCGCACATGTCGCATAATCGTGCTTGGTCATCAGCTCGTCGCTTGAGCGGTAGTTCATCGATTCGCTGCAATCGACGACCAGAAGCAAGCTTAGGTTTGATTCCTGCTCATATTCCTTGATGTAGTACTTGTCGGTGCGGCCAAAGACCTTCCAGTCAATAAACCGCAAATCGTCGCCCTGCGTGTACGCCCGGTGATCGGCGAACTCAATCGATACGCCGTGGTGCGGGCTGTGGTGTAAACCGGTGAAGAACCCTTCGATGACCATGCGAGCGCGCATCTCCAAGCCGCTGATTTTCGCCAGCACGCTGGGGTTAAGGTATTTGCGAATATCTTCAACGTGTCGCGACATTTATGCTTCCAACCGAATCGACGATTCTTTTTTTTCCTGATAATCCAGTATTTCGTGTTGATTCCGAGTTCCTCAAAACGCTACCCTTCCATCCCTCTCCCTCTTAGACGGAGGGCGACCAAGAAGGAAGCCCGACGGGGCAGGGGTGAGGGTCTCCATGTGTCGATAAACTCTCGTTTCCATGAGGCGGAACACCTCAGACGTGTATGATCAATTCTTGCCTTTTTCCGCAGCAAATACCCGCCGAGCGACCGATGGGTCCAGCGATGCGGCCGAATCCGCGGGCAGAGTTTCGATCAGCCGCGTGATCATGTCGTCGCTCGTGACATTGTCGGCCTCGGCGTTGAAGTTCGTCAGCACGCGATGTCGCAACACCGGCAGCGCAACGCCGCGGATGTCCTCGATGGTCACATGGAATTGTCCACGCAGAATCGCACGCGCTTTCCCAGCCATGACGAGACCCTGCGACGCACGCGGGCCCGCACCCCACGAAACGTAGTCCTTGATGAACTTGGGAACATCGCCCTTGTCGACGCGCGTGTTACGAACAATCCGCATCGCATAGCGAATCACGTGGTCCGCGCACGGCACGCGACGTACGATCTCCTGCAGCGCCATCACCTCTGCCGCATTCAGCGTGCGTTCAAGGTTTACTTCCTGCGCCGACGTGGTCATCTTGACGATCTGAAATTCTTCTTCTTCCGTCGGATAATCGACCAGCACCTTGAACATGAATCGATCGAGCTGCGCCTCGGGAAGCGGATACGTTCCCTCCTGCTCGATGGGGTTCTGCGTGGCTAGAACGAAGAACGGCTTGGGCAGCTTGTGCGGGAAACCCGCAGCCGTCACCTGATTCTCTTGCATGGCTTCGAGCAATGCGGACTGCGTCTTTGGCGGCGTGCGGTTGATCTCATCCGCCAGCACGACGTTCGCGAAGATCGGCCCCTTCACATAACGGAGCGACCGCGAGCCCGTGCCTTTGTCTTCTTCGATGACTTCGGTGCCGGTAATGTCCGACGGCATCAGGTCTGGCGTGAACTGAATGCGCGAGAAACTGAGCGACAGCAACCGCGCCAGCGTGCTGATGAGCAGCGTCTTGGCCAGCCCGGGCACACCTTCGAGAATGCAGTGCCCACGGCAGAACATGGCCACGAGCAACTGCTCGACGACCGGTTCCTGCCCGACGATAACCCTGCTTAGTTGTTTTCGAATCCGGTCATAGGAACTGACCAGTTTCTCGACCATCTGCACGTCATCCAGTTGCGGCTGAGCGTGCTCCTTAGGCGCGTTCGACATCGTCCAACTCCTTGTCCCGATCGATCCGGGAAACTTGACGGAGTGGTTGTCAGATCGATGCCGCGTCGTTGATCCGATTGATCAGCATGCGCATTCGCCCCGCGCTGCGCTGGTCGAACCCAAAAACCAACCGCGGCTTATCCGGCAACACCCCTTTTTCGCCCGGTAATGGACCGGGAAATTGCTCGAATACCCCGTCGGTAGTGATATCGGCAAACTCGGACCTAATCTCGTCGAGCAACCCGGCCGATAACTCGCTATTGAGCCGCACAACAAGCCGTCCATCCAGATATCGCTGAGAATGATAGCACCGGTAAAACCGCATAATCTCGTTAACGGCTTCGGATGCGTTGTCTGTTACAAAAAACAACCCCATGTCAGTGGGATCGAGCATCTTGTTGCCCAGGAGCTCGGCCTTCACATAAGTTCGCCAATGCTGCCAGTACGTACCTCCCGGTTCATCGCAGAGAACAATGGGTATTGGCGGCGACTTGACGGTTTGTATCAGAGTTAGACCCTCGAACCCTTCGTCCTGTGTCCCATACCCGCCGGGAAACAACACGATCGCTCGCGCCTCTTTTACGAACATCAGCTTTCGCGTGAAGAAGTATTTGAAGTTCACCAGCTTGGGGTCGTCGGCGATGACGTCGTTCGTTGCCTGCTCGAAGGGGAGGCTGATGGCCACACCGAAACTGGATTCGCGCGACGCACCGTGATGACCCGCCCGCATGATCCCGCCGCCCGCGCCCGTGATGACCATCCATCCTTTTTTCTGAATCAGTTCCGCGAACAGTTTGGCCTGCTGGTATTGCGGGTGACTTTCCGGTGTGCGTGCCGAACCGAAGATCGTGACTTTGGGAACCTCGGCGTAGGGCGAGAAAATTTTGAATGCGTAGCGGAGTTCCTTGAGCGCGGTGTTCAGAATCTTCACATCGCCGCGATCCGCGTTGTCAGCCGCCAGCCGACACAGCGTAATCAACATCTCGCCGATCAAATCTTCGTTTGCCCCGGGTGCAAACTCGCGTACGAACTTCGTAATCGCCTCCATGCGATCCCGTCGCCGCGTATCCTGCGCCGACGAGAGAGCGGTCATGTCATCCATCGAATTTCCTTTCTTCCTCGCTGAGTCGATACAACCTCGGCCCAGACTTACATGTCTTTTTCACTCAACTCTATTTAATCGGGAGATAGTCTAACTCAAGGCCGGTCCGTCCGCGACCCCGAACCAAAGCACGGTACTGTTATTGTTTGGCAGAAGCGTAGGGTCCGCCATGCGGACCATTTGGGGATTCTTGTGATGCGCCCACGATCAAAACCGCGACCGCGAGGCAGCGGCCCCATCAGAGCCGGGAGCGCAAGCGACCGGTTGGAAATGCTACGAAGTAGTTGTAGGGCGGGTTCTACCCGCCGCTCAATCGCACACGATGTGATTCTTGTCCGCACTGAAAGTGCGAAGTTGTATGGCGGGTTTCACCCGCCGCATATTCGTGCATGGAATGATTCTCTCGTCCGCACTGAAAGTGCGAAGTAGGAAAGCCCAGGGCAGCGCCCTGGGGAATGTAGCGTAAAAGACGAATTCGCTCTGAAAGAGCGAAAGTTCTCAAATACTCTCGTATGATTCCATCGACGTATATTCGCGCTTTTCCCCATTGAACCCATCGAAGATGGAGCGGTGTGCCTTCAACCCAAACTCGTCCTCGCGCGTTTCGTATTCGCGCACCCATTCGATGAGTCTTTCTAGCATCGCATCCTGCTCGCTCGTGGAGGCGTACTTATCAGGTTCCCAAGGACGCCGCAGGCAATTGGCTACACACGCATCAACGCCCGGATTGAGGAAACGTAGTTCCGTACAATAGGGGAGGGCGGCTGTAACCAACTCGCCATAGCAGCCCTCCATGATCCACTCATCGTGTTTGTCGATGAATTGTCGAAGAAGTTCGATACTGTCATCCAAGGGGCGGCGAACTGCGACTTCTGCCCACGTGATCTGATCCAATGAGAGAAGCGGAATGCTCCGCTCTTCCATGAGACGCCGCGCCATGGTCGTTTTGCCGGAACCGGAATTGCCGAACAGGATAACTTTCACGGCGAGCTACTTTCGTTCCAACCACTCGCGATCCAAAATCCCATACATCGCCGAGTCGCACCACTCGCCCTTGAGGAAGTAGTTCTCGCGCAACGTGCCTTCGAGCTTCATCCCCACCTTCTCCGCCACGTGGCACGAGGGCGTGTTGCGCGCGTCGCAGTCGGCGAAGATGCGATGCAGACCGAGCGTCTGAAAGCCAAAATCGAACAACGCAGCCACTGCATCGCTTGCGTATCCCTTGCCCCAGTACGATGGATGCAGATGATACCAGAGCATGGCTTCCTTGTGCTCGTAACGAAAAACTCCGAACCCGCATCGGCCGATCAGTCGCGCGGGCGAGTCATCCTGTTTCGCCGCGCCGTCGATACGCGGCACGATCGCGAAGTCGTACACTTTACGCGGCACTTCGACACGCGAACGTAATCCTTCCTCAATGTACTCGCGCGTCTGTTCCATGGTCTGCGGCTCAAAAAGCATGTATCGCGTGACGAGGGGGTTGCTCTCGACCTCATTGAGCGCTCCGCAGTCCTCCAGGCCAAGCTCACGCAAGAGCAGTCGCGACGTCGTTAATCGAATTGGACTTGTTTCCGCAGCCTGCATCAATGTAACTCAACCCGCCATCAGTATTTACGCTCTGCTCGCACCACTCAACGAGCGCCATTCGCGTTATTAGCTTACAAGCATTTATCAATACCTCCCTCTCCCTCTTAGGGAGAGGGTAGGGTGAGGGTCTCTTGAGTTGCTATTGCTTGGTTTTGTTACAGCGCCTAAGTGCTGAACGCACGAAGCATCCATGCAACTCTCAGAGCCCTTTGCGCAAGCAAAGGACAGTATCGAAGTTGAGCTAAGAATGAAAACTCGATCCTTATCCCGCCCCGGTTTTTCATCGTCCAGCATTCGCCAATCATCATTAGTTAGTGCCACGCCGTGTCACTACTTAGCTAGTTTTTTTCACCCGCAGCCAATTAGCCATTTGGAACCACCAGCAGAAAGAACAAACTATCAATGGAAACCAGGGCGCATCTTTCCAATGCTAGCGGACATCGTAAACCTGGGCTACAATTTGGCGATCAAAGTTCTGCTGGTGTAAAGCTCTCACGATCTGCGGAGTTGGAAACATGAAACTCATCATTGGGCTTCTCGTTCTCGTCGGTATCGGTTGGGCGGTCATGTATTACGCGGGCGGCTACAACACCTTCGACGCGTCCGACCAGGGCATCAAAGCCAAGGCTGCGATCACGCCCGGTATGACATGGCAGAAAGCGTTTGACGTAACCAGCGATCCGAAGAAGTGGCAGGTCATTCAGCGCGAAGTTTCAACGCTCGGCGGCCAGCAAATTGAAACATTCAAGCCCGGCCCGCAAGCTCCGTTCACGCGCGAGAATCTCGAAAAGCGATTGCAGGAGGATTCCATTCCGCACGGATTCCAATGCACGTTTGCCTACTCTGACTCCGTGGCCTTCACGATCGTCTTCGATGGCTTCGGCGACGTCGACCACGTGGAAGATGCAGTGACGAAGGCTGACATGCTGCAGATGAAGGACAAATAATTTGGAAGAGACGAAACAATCGCGATGCAAGATTCAACTCGGACTTATTGATGACATTCATTGTGAATCTTGAGCCACAGGATGCGTTGCAGCCTGAAAGGCTGCGAATCAGTAGCCGGGGGTCGAGCGCAGCGAAAACCCCCGGATGATTCGAATGTTGAAACAAGGACCCTGAAAGGGTCCGCTTAGAATTACTGACCGGTGTCGCCGCCAATGAACCGCGCCAGCGCCCAATCGACGTGGTCGGACTTGTTCCCATCGCCGCCTTCGTCCGCCTTTAGTGTCAGTGTCTTGGCACCTTTCACCGAGACGCTGACGGGAACCGGCTTGTCCGCTCCGGTGAGAGTATTCGGCGTGAAATCGGGCGATGGTTTGCCGTCCACGTCAATGCTGATCGTCACTTTGCCCCTTTCGCCCGTGATTTCATCGAGCCCGACGATAGCCTCAAATCGTTCGACACCGTCGGGGACTTCATACGTAATCGCGGCCTTTGAATGCGTGCCCAGCCCACGAAGGTAGATCGAATCCCCCAGATGAATCATCGACCCGCCGACGCTGCGATCGTGCTGCAATTCCTTCCACCCTTGATACGACGTCTTTGGCTTCAGCGTGCTCAAATACGTCACGTTGTCTTCGTCGACCACCGTCGGCGCGGCGCGAACCTGCGCAACCATCCAACCACTGAATCCAATAGTCGCAACGATCGCCAGCAAAGTTATCACTTGGAACGCGCGGATAACGTGTGAGCGCGCAAACGTTTGTTCTCCGGGAATTGAAAGCGGTGTTTCGTCCACGGAGGCGCTTTTTCCCGCGAGCAAGCCAATGAGAATCAACGCGAAGATGATCAGATGCACGGTTGCGATTTGATTGGCCACCATGTCCGGCGGCAGAAACATCGAGACGTTGAGCAACAGCGTGGCGCTCAGCAGCACGAAGATTCGCTCGCGCCACGCACCGGTGACCGCCCAGAATGCAAGAAACGCGATCGTCGGCAGGGCGTATCGCTCGTGCATCTCCGTGGGGAAAAGGAAGAACGCGAGGCCGAGCAATCCTGCGGCTGCGAATCGCGAGATCACGTTGGGGCGCATGGCGTAGAGTGAGAGAATGATTGCAACGACTAAGCTATATGCTGCGAGCGAAATCGTGCGCCAGTTAATTCGAAGCATCCATGAGGCGTTGTCGGGAAAACTCGTGCGGCCGTCAGCCACAACTTTCACAATCGGTTCCGGAACTGCGAGGTCCGATGCGCTCGGCGTTCCGGTCAGCCACCATACGTTGTACGCACTTCGCGACAGGTCAGAGTATTGGCCGATGACGTTTACATATCCGCGTCGAAACACTTCAGTGAGGTTGCCGGTCAGAGAGAAAGGCAGCGTGACGAAGGCTGTCATCACGACAGCCCCGATCAGCATGAACGCCACGCCGAGGAATCGCTTGCGGCGAAACACTTCGAAGATGATCAAGGGCATGAACGCGATGCTCTGAAACTTCATCAACATGGCGATGGCTGCGGCTGCGCCGGAAAGAGCGGTTCTGCTGCGATTGATGAAGACCAGTGACAAAAGGCAGAACGCTGTGTGGATCGAATCGACTTGGCCCCAATACGCGGAGTTGTACAGCGCCAGCGGGTTGAGGAAGAACAACGCGCTCGCACCAACCGCTCGCCGTCCGCCGAACCACTTGCGGCCCTCGACGAATATCAGAATAGCAATCATCAAATCCGCGAGACAGGCGGGGGCTTTCAGTGCTGATTGCAGGACGCTCACGTCAGCAAGCTTTGGGTCAAAGAGAGCGACAATGTGCGCCACGCCCGACATGATCAGCAGCCAGAGAGGTGGGTAATCGCAGAAGCCGGTCTCGCCGAAAAATCCGCCGATGCCATGCTCGTGCAGACCTCGCGCCCACCTTTGGAAGAAGCCCATGTCGGACAGATGGCCGATGTTCGGCGTGAGCACGATCCATGCTCGAATCGCGAGGCCGATGAAGATGATGCCGAGAAGTATTGGCCAGACGCGTGGGTCGGTTGAACGAATCACGTGAGTCACGAGCGGTTCACGCGGGCCGCGCGGCGGCAGGGGGGTGACTGAGTTTTCACGAACCTGTTCAATGGCAGGAGACGTTGGATGCGGTATCGGCTCGACACGTGCGTTGAGCGGGTTCATGTCGGAAACTTATACCCATGAACGCGCTTGCACAATGCAGTAGCGGCTGCAGCCGACAAGAATCGAAATGACGATACGCTAATTTCTAACCTGATGAATATGGAACCTAAATCAGAGTAACCCAGAGGAAACGAAGTGCTCAAGGCTTGGCTTTGACAAAACACGCGCCGGCCCAATCGACGTGGTCGAATCGCTTGCCGTCGGATGTCGGGTCAGCCAGCAGCGTGATTCGCCTCGCCTTGCCCAGTTCGACGTGAACGGTCGATGGATCAGACGTGCCGGTAAGCACCGGACTGATGAAAACCGGCTCATTATCATCCAGCGAAACAGAGACTTTGATCGAGCCCGCGCCATTGGTTGAGCGATTCACACCGACGGTGGCCTCAAAATAGTCGTAGCCCTCGGGTATGTCGTACACAAGTTTCGACGGCGCATGTGACCCCAGCCCACGTTCATATTGGTCCGGACCGGGTTGGAGTTTGCCGCCCTCGACCGATCGATCCATCGTCAGATCGCCATAGTCCTGACTGACCGACACTGGCGTCAGTAAGCTCAGATAGAGAATGCCTTGATCGTCCGGCTCCGGAATCGATGCTTCGCCTGGGGCTTCGCCATTCTCGCGAATGCGGAACAAGAGGTATTCGTATGATTTTTTCTGTGCTTCCTGGTAATCGGCCACCGGGAAGATCAGCTCGGCGAGATCTTTCGCAGCAGCGAGCTTGCCCGCGAGACTCTTATGATCGCGATCCGTAATGACGTACTTGCAGCCGAACTCGTCGCGAATGTCCTCGAGCTTGCATTGGATTTGCTCTTTGCGTTCTTTGCCGTTTTTGTCGCGCACGGTGTAGGAAGTAGTTGACGGCACTTCTCCGCGTGAAACCTTGATATATCGCTGCCACAAGTCAGGTCGACGTTCGTGCGTGAACTTGGGATCGAGACCGACGATGTAGTGGTTATACGAGTTGTGATAGAAGTAGACGGGGAAAATGTCCCAGTCATCTGTGAAAATCAGGTCGCCCGGCTGCGATCGCTCCTTCAGAAACGCCATCATGTTGCGAATGGCTACAAGGTCATAGCGACAGCGAGTCGATTCCTGAATGTCGACGAGTTGTCGACCGGCGGTTGCGGTGGCCACGATGAGGAAGAAAAACGTCAAGAACATGGCCAGGATTGCGCGCACGACTCCGCGAGTTGGCTGCATGGTCGCGACCGCCTGCGTGGTTCCGCGAGAGATGGAAATAACAACGAAGCAAATCGCTCCGAGCACGATCCACGTGGTCCAATGAAAAGGAATCTTTCCCTGCGACCAGTTTTTCCCAGCAAAGTTCGCCAGCAAATAAACGGTCCCGTAAACGCCGCCGACTATGGCCGCAAGGATCAAGGGTGTCAGCGTAAATGGCAGGATGCTTGATCCAGTGTCTCGCGAAGTTCGCTGAAATCCAAATGGACCGACCAGTACAATAAGGAGATAAAGAACCGCAACGCAAGCCCACACTTTCCATTCGACGAGCAGCGGACCGAGATCGACAAGGAACTTTTTCAGGGCGTCCAATGTCTGATCGACAAACGCGAATTGACTGCCGTGATGATGTATCACAAAGGCCGCGGCGAACGGCAGAATCGCCAGCGTGATTGGAAACAGCGCCAACGGCCATCCTGCTCTGCCATAAGTGAGCCAGCGAAAACGGTCGGACGCCTGTCGAAGTTGCGGGGCGACGAGATAGGCCGCACTGAGCAGCGCGAACACGGGCCAATACTCAACGAATCGCCGCGCTTTCGCCATCAGCAACAGGAACACGAAGTTCATCAGGATGAGTGACAGTTCTTTGGCACTTAGCGTCGGGCCGAGTCGCGATCGGAAGGCCACGGCGACCGCCCAAACGGCCGCCGTTGGGCCGATCATCTGCGTGAACCACCATAAGTCCTGATACGGCTGCCACTCCTGGCCGACCGGGATGTCGGGCGTGAGACCTGTACCGAATACCTGAAGCTTCAGGAAGTCGACCATGCCGTCGTTGTACGGATAGAAGTAGACGCCCAACAGCCAACCTGACAGCGTGAGAAGAACCATGAGCCAAGGGAACTCGCGCGAATCGCGCGGGCCGAAGACCATTGCTAATGCATAAAGTGCGACGATCACCGGTGCGAACATCACGCCCCCGAGGTAGAGCGTGGTGGCTGCGTAGACAGATATGCCCGCGAGCACGTATCTGCGCCGGAACATGAATAAGAGTATCAGCAGCATGATCAGCAGAGACGGTGTGATCGCGCGCACGAACGCCTGGCGCGTGAAAAACTGAATGGGCATCAGAAGGAAAAACAGCAGCCACATCCACCGCCAGCGCACGTCCTCGCTGATGAGCAGCAGATTGAACACCATCAACAGCAAGCCGAAGAATACCGAGGTGGCCCAGCGTCCACCTGCGGCGTAGTCCTGATTTAGATAGTGCGAGAGTTTCACAAAGGGCACCATCAGGAGATGGAAGCCGAAGTGGTGACTGACGAATCCGTGGCCTTCCTTGGTGAAATACGCGTACTTCAGCCACGGAAACTCCTTCGGTATTTCACCTTCGGACATCATGGCTGACATCTTCACATGGTAGAACGAGTCGTTGCCGGGCAGGCCGAGTTCATTGCCGGCGACACCGCCCGTGCCCGCATAAAAAAAGTGCATGAGCAGGGCACCGAAAAGGAAAATGACGAGAGACTCGGCGATGTACTCGAACCGAAGGAGTGACGGCGCAGGGTTCATACTTCGGACTTTCGCCGGTTCGATGGTTCTGATCTGCAAGTCTGGTGATGTTGGTTTCGCGGTGTCCACTTGGTATCTACCCCAACAGGCTGAGTCGAACGCTCAACGCTGCCAACGCGGAAGTGTACGTCGAAAAAACGACGATGACAAAAGAGGGTTTACCGTAGTGTCATGGAAAGTCGTGTTGAATGAGTCAGTCGTCGTGGTTGCCGCAGCAACGGGGGCCCGGTGACGAGCCGCGCACCTTGGCGAAATACACTTCCCGACCGCGATCGCGATAGTGCACTTCGTCCATATAGGCGCGAATGAGCATGATCCCGCGTCCGTTGGGGACGGGCAGGCGATCCGGCGCCGTGCAATCGGGCACGCGCTCGAGGTCGAAACCACAGCCCTCATCGCGAATGATGACCGCGACCTTATTACTCGTGACTGCGTATCGCACGGTGACGGTTTTGGTTGGATCGCAGCTGTTGCCGTGCTTGACGGCGTTGGTGAGGGCTTCCTCCAATGCGAGCTTGATGCCAAATACTTCCTCATCGGAGAAGCCGCACTGCTCCAACTCGGAGAGAATCGCGCGCTTGGGCTGACAAGTCTCGGCAAGATCGCTCTTGATCACGCAGACTTTGAACGACTTCTCATTGTCAGGATCAATTTCGGGCATGCGACGCGAACTCGAAAGCGAGAAAGCGGACCCCATTAGAAACTCTGCAACGCCTGATCGGCGGTAGGATGTATATCGAATAGTTTGTTCAGCCGCGTGATCTTGAACACCTCAAAGATCTGCGGGGAAATGTCGGAAAGCTTCAGTTTTCCGGTCTGATCGGACATTTTCTTGTTGAGCGTGATAAGCATGCCGAGGGCGGCGCTGGAAAGATGATCCACATTCTTGAAGCTCAGGAGCAGGTTCTTATCCGGGTGACCGTCAATAAGCTGGCCGATTTCGTCCTCGATTTCGCGGATTGAAAGCTCTTCGAGAATCTTACGATCTGCGAACCCGACAACGCTAACGCCGTTGGATTCGGTGACGGTCAAATGTGAACGCGATTCAGCCATGGACATCTTGCTCCATCGGCGGTTTTTCAGAAGCGCCGAACTATTAAAGTCTACGCAGACACTTTGGAGTGTCAAGGCGAAGCGAGTCGCTCGTCTGTACGGTTTGGCATTGTTGACGTGATTCGAGATAGGTCCATACCGGCAAGTGTAACCTTGTGGCATTTTTCGGGATTTGAATTCGTCAACACGAGAGCCGATTTCATTCGCGTCGAAGGAACGGGGCGTCTGTTTTTGCGGCTGACAATTGTCCAACAGAAGACAGACACATCGAGACAAGTTCGGTCTGTCGCGTGCACCTCACCGCTGCCCTCAGCAGCGACTTGACCGAAGGCCGATGCTTGCCTACTCTCCCCGCAGGTGCTGTCAGTTGCTGTGCTTTGGCGTGCTCACCTTTGTGGCCGACTGAAGCGGCGATTAGACACTCCGCCGACGGGCAGGTAGCTCAGTTGGTAGAGCAACGGACTGAAAATCCGTGTGTCGGCGGTTCAACTCCGCCTCTGCCCAGTAACACGAAGTGAGCGTTAGACTCCCGCCTTCTATGCTCCAGTTAGCCCAGTTGCGCAATGCTCGGCACAGTGAATGCAAAACGAATAGACGCGCAGGTAACACCGGAAGGACCTCTTGTAACATTCCTATAAAGTCGCGCAGATGAGTCGGCTGGCGTTATGCACGCCGCCAGCGAAGGCATGTCGAAAACACCAACGAATCACCAGCCAATCCACGATACATTCGCCGCCCTCCGCGTGCGTAACTATCGGCTATTCGTCATCGGCTGGCTGCCTGCATCTGTGGGGTTGCAGATGCAGGCGATGGCGCTGGCGTGGGAGGTATACGAACGCACGTTAGATCCCTTATCGCTTGGCATCATCGGCCTCGCTCGCGCTCTGCCGACTGTGCTTCTCGCGCTACCGGCAGGGCAGATTGTAGACCTCGTCGATCGCCGCCGCGCGCTCATCACCACGCAGGTTGGATTCACGATCACTTGCCTGCTGCTCGTGTTCGGATCGATGGCGTGGGAAACCGGTATGTTAGGTGACGGACCATGGGGAGTTCGCACCATGTATCTCCTCATTGCATTGACCGGTTTTTCGCGAGTCTTCAATGGACCGAGTCGATCGAGCCTGCTTCCGCTGATTATTCCGGGCGGTGTTAATGGACCTGTCTTTCACAATGCGATCACGTGGAACAGCGGCGTGTTTCAACTCGCTGCCACGCTCGGACCGCTGGTGGCTGGTTACTTGATCGCCATGACCGGTCGTGCCTGGCCGGTTTACCTCACGGCAGCCGCGAGTTGCTTTTGGTTTGCGATGACGGCTTCGCTCATCCGCACGACCGAGCCAGACAATAGAGAGAAGCCACAGAGTTCATCGATTCTCGCGCTCATGCGTCCATCGTCCCTCATGCCCGGGATCCTCGACGGCGTGCGACATATTTGGCGCGAGCGGACAGTCTTTGGAGCTATCGCATTGGATTTGTTTGCCGTGCTGCTCGGCGGGGCGACGGCGCTCATGCCGGTATTCGCGAAGGAGATTCTTTACGTGGGGCCGATCGGGCTGGGGGCGCTGAAAGCCGCACCATACATTGGCGCGCTGCTGATGGCACTTGCGCTTGCGCGGCGTGAGCCGTTTCGCAAAGCAGGCCCGGCGTTGCTCTGGTCGGTCGCCGGGTTTGGAATCTGCACCATCATCTTTGGTCTATCCAAAAACTTCCTGCTCTCATTGATCATGCTTGGACTTCTCGGCGCGTTCGACAACATCAGCGTCGTCGTTCGCCACGTGCTGGTGAGCGTACGCACGCCTGATCGGCTGCGAGGCAGGGTGGCGGCCGTCAATTCAGTCTTCATTGAATGTTCGAACGAGGTCGGCGGGTTTGAGAGCGGACTCGTCGCCAAATTGTTCGGGCCGGTTGTTAGCGTCGTCTCGGGAGGGATCGGGACGATTCTCGTTGTGTTGGGAATGGCCGCTTGGATTCCGGAGCTTCGACGTTTGGGGCGGCTCGTTGAAGTAGCTGACAAAGAAGCGGAAGAAAAATCCGAGACTCGCACGGCGGCGCTTACGAAGTAACGCAGAGAATCGGGCGCCACACAGCGTTAATTGCAGGTTCGGTCATGATCTGAGCCGCGGCGTTTACGTCGCGTATCGTGCGCTGCCTGAAGGCAGCGGCTCTGGCGTATCGTGGTTGTTTGTCAGAATCGCTGCGTGCCCACAGAATGCTCGCCATGAAGGACGAGGCGAGCTATGTTTGCGATGCGTGCGGCGAAGAGATCGTGGTTCCCATCGATCCATCAGCCGGCGGTTCTCAGGAGTACGTGGAGGATTGTCCGGTGTGCTGTCGCGCCAACATCATTCACGTCGAAATTGATGACGACCGCGACGTGCGAGTCTGGGCCGAGGCAGAGTAACGGCGCAAGTGGCGGAGGAGTTCATCGTGCGATTCAAAACGCTTATTACGTTGGTCATCCTTGGAACACATTTCGCACGGGGCGGCGAGCCTACTCCGCTGACCGATATGGACGTGTTCAATCTGGAATACGCGTCCGATCCGCAAATTTCGCCGGACGGTACGAAGATCGTCTATGTGCGGCGATTTGCGGATGTCATGACGGATCAGTTCTACAGCAACTTGTGGATTGTCGGATTTGACGGGTCGAATCATCGCCCGCTGACGAGCGGGAATCGGCGGGACAACTCGCCGCGCTGGTCGCCGGATGGCACGCGGTTGCTCTACTTGTCGGATGAGCACGGCAGCACGCAACTGTACATGCGCTGGATGGACACCGGTCAGACAGCCAAGCTCACGAACGTGCAGCAGGCGCCGCAATCTCCGAGTTGGTCGCCGGATGGTTCGCAGATTTCGTTCGTGGGTTTCGTACCGTCGGACCCGATCAGCATCGCAAAAATGCCGGCAGCGCCGAAGGATGCGAAATGGGCTGAGCCAGCGATGGTGATCGATCAGATCACCTATCGCTTCGACAAGAAAGGCTATCTCAAACCCGGCTTCTTTCATTTGTTCGTGATGCCCGCCGAACCGGGTACGCCTCGACAATTGACCAGCGGCAATTTTCATCACGGCGCTTCGCCGAGTGGCGGTGGAAAACATGTGTGGGCCCCTGATGGCAATTCGATCATTATGTCCGCGAACAGGCACGCCGATTTTGAATTTCAGCCGCTCAATTCTGAAATCTATGAAGTAATCATCTCAGATGGGGAAATCAAAACCCTCACGGATCGGCTCGGCCCCGACAGCAACCCTGCAATATCGCCCGATGGCAAGCTGATCGCGTACACGGGATTTGACGATTGTTTTCAGGGCCATCAGACGACAAAGCTGTACGTGATGAATCGCGACGGCACCGGCGTTCGCACGCTGACCAATGATCTCGATCGCACCATCGACAAAGTGGAGTGGGTTGGTAACGGCGATGGCATAGTCATCATGTACGACGATCAAGGCAACACCCGGCTGGACTTCTATTCACAGGATGGCAAGTTGACACTTGCGAAGGATCTTGGGGGAACCGGAAGCGCCTACGGCGGCGGCACGTTCAGCGTCTCAATGAATGGGCGCATAGCATTCAATTATTCGCCGACTGATACGCCCGGCGACGTTGGCGTTACGACGATCAAAGGCGAGCCGACACGCACTGTCACAAATATCAATCGCGATCTGCTGAGTCAGCGAAAACTCGGCGCGGTTGAAGAGATTTGGTACGAATCATCGAAAGACACGCGTCGCGTACAGGGTTGGATCGTTAAGCCGCCGGACTTTGATCCCGCCCGAAAATATCCGCTCATTCTCGAAATCCACGGCGGGCCCTTCGCGAATTACGGCGATCGGTTTGACGTGGAGAAGCAATACTGGGCCGGCAAGGGTTACGTCGTGCTCTACACCAATCCGCGCGGCAGCACGAGCTACGGTGAAGAGTTCGGCAACCTGATTCATCACGCCTACCCGGGCGACGATTTCTACGACTTGGACGCGGGCGTCGACGCGATGATCGCGAAGGGGTACGTCGATCCCGATAACTTGTTCATCACCGGCGGCAGCGGCGGCGGAGTGCTGACTTGCTGGATGATCGGCAAGACCGATCGCTTCCGCGCAGCGGCCTCTCAGTACCCCGTGATCAACTGGTATAGTTTCACTCTGAACGCAGACCTATCGGTGTTCTTCTGGAAATACTGGTTCCCCGGTTTGCCGTGGGACCACACGCAACACTACATGGATCGGTCGCTCACTTCGGTGGTTAAGAACGTGAAGACGCCTACGATGGTCATCACCGGCGAGGAAGATTGGCGAACACCCATCTCCGAATCCGAGCAATACTACAAAGCCTTGAAGCTGCTGAAGGTCGAGAGCGTTCTCGTCCGCGTACCCGACGAAGCGCACGGCATCCGCCAACGCCCTAGCCACCACATCGCGAAAATGCTGAACATCGTCGGGTGGTTCGAGAAGTTCCGCAAAAACACAGAATCCGGGCCTGACGTAAAGGGTAAGAAGTAACTTGTACGACAATGCAAGCCTGTTGCCGCGCATCGAGGCGAGTTTCAAAAAAGGCGAAAGAATCTGCCATACAATGGGATTCGGCGAGACTCGCGCCGTCTGCGGTGAACTGATCTAGACCTACCAAACCTGTAAAGTCCTGCTTCCAGCAAAGTCTCCAAAATACCGTTGCATTCGGCCAATTTCGCCGTGTACAGGTTCCCAGCAGCTCGGTAACATAGGAACTATCTTTCGGGCTGTGGGGATCTTGCGACGCGATAGGTCTTAGGATGAGGTTTGAACGGACTCGTCGCCGTGGTGATCCCACTTTCGAAAACGAACTTTGCAGAAATTGAATTCGGGTACTGTGCCCGCGTGCTCTCGACGGAAAGGCCAGGGGAATAAGGATGAAGAGTGTGAAAGAGGTTCAAATGAATGTATCTCGCAAAACGTACATGCGTTCGGCCATTTGCATGATGGCTGTGCTTGTGGGCTTGTGCACCATTCCGCAGCAAGCTTCCGCGATTCCGGCAAATCCAAACGTAATCCATGAGAAGCAACCAGACGGAACGGTAATCGCTTTGCACTTTCGCGGCGATGAATTCTTCCACTGGTACGAAGACCTGGAGGGCTTCACCGTCGTGCGTGACGGCGCGATTTATAAGTACGCTGACGTGAGCGCGCAAGGTCGTCTCGTGGCTACGGCTGCGGTCGTCGGGCGCGACAACCCGCGTAATGCAGGTCTTCGCCCCGGAATCCTTCCGACACGGTCAGCCATTGCACAGCAACGCCTCGGCATCGCCGACGGGCTGGAGCGCAATGACGGCGTCACGCCGATGATTACACCTGCTGGTACGGTGAAGAACATCATCATTCTCATGCGTTTTACAAACCACGTGGGCCGAACACTCCCGTCAAACGCCGACTTCGATGTACTCCTTAACGCTGTCGGCGGCGACCCAACCCTCGCCCCCACGGGCAGCGTGAGGGATGCATACCTTGAAATGTCTTACGGCATCCTGACGTTGAACTCAACAGTCTTCGGCTTCGTTGATCTTCCCAACTCAGAAGCTTATTACGCCAATGGCGTGTCGGGACTTGGTGCCACAGGACGGCAGGACGAGATGATTCAGGACGCGCTTGCTGCTGCGGACGCACTGATCGACTTTTCCATGTTCGATGACGACATGGACGGCGTGGTTGATGCCATCGGCTTTGTTCACTCCGGATATGGCGCTGAATGGGGTGGCACCGACGTAGACGGCGCAGCGGAAGCCGATCGTATCTGGTCCCACAAAGGTGGCATACCCGCCCAAATGCGCGACGGTATTACAATCAGCGATTACCACGTGAACCCGGGTCTGTGGGGCACTTCGGGAACGGGCATCGGGCGTATCGGTGTGATTTGCCACGAAACCGGCCACTTTTTCGGCATGCCGGACCTCTACGACACCAACGGCGGCGGCGAAGGCATCGGCTCGTATTGCATGATGGCCAACAGCTGGGGCTTCAATGGAGACCAGTTGAATCCTCCGCACTTCTCAGCGTGGTGCAAGACGCAACTCGGTTGGCTTACGCCCACCACGATCATGCCCGGCGTTTACGCCGCACCTTTGGCTGAGACCAATCAGACCGTATTCCGAATCGACTTCAGCGGCAGCGAATACCTGCTTATTGAGAATCGCCAGCCCTTTGGTTTTGATTCCACGATGCCGCAAGGCGGTATCTGCGTATGGCACATTGATGAAGGAAAGACTAATAACCAAGATGAAGGTTTCCCCGGTCAAGCAGGCTGGCCTGGCAACAACAATCACTACAAAGTCGCCCTCCTACAGGCTGATGGAAACTACGACTTGGAGCGCGGAAACAACCGCGGTGATGGCGGCGACGTTTATCACGGTGGCGGCGTCTCACAGATTTCAGCCAACACCGTCCCGAACACCAACTCTTATCAGGACGGCACCAACAACGCCACGGACGTGACGCTCTGCGTCACCGATCCTTCCGGCGATGTTATGGAGTTCAGCTACTTCCTTGGGGCAGACGTTGTCGAACCAGTCATCACTTGCCCGGCCGACACTTCAGTCGAATGCAATACTTCGACGGACCCGGCGGTTACCGGTTTCCCGACCTTGTCCGACGATTGCGACAACAATCTCACGGTGGTGCCGTCCGATGTGACCACACCGGGCGACTGTCCACAGGAATACACCATTACTCGTACATGGACGGCTACGGACGATGCAGGCAATATGGATACCTGCACGCAGACGATCGAGGTTGTGGACACAACCGATCCGGTGGTGACGCAACCGGCGGATATTACCATTGAATGCGATCAGCCGACCGATCCGTCTAACACCGGAACGGGAACAGCCACGGACAACTGCGATACGGAACCGACCGTCACTTACGCTGATGAAGTCATCCCTGGCGAATGCCCGCAGGAAATGACCATCAATCGTACGTGGACCGCGACCGATGCTTGCGAGAATACATCAAGCGAGTTGCAGGTCATCGAAGTCGTTGACACCACGAACCCGGTCATTACGTGCCCGGAAAACATCACGATCGAGTGTATCAACCCAAGCGGATTCCCGTCTGACTTTGTCGCGTTCGACGCGACCGCGACGGACAATTGCGACACCGAAGTGGACATCACCGATGACAAGCCGGATTACTATCCGCCGACTTGCGACCAGGACGGAACGGTCATCACGTTCACAGCCACCGACGATTGCGGCAACTTCTCGCAGTGCCAGGCTGTCGTTCGCGTCATCGGTGCCATGTGCTGCCCGGGTGTGACGGACACCGATCTAAAACTGATGGTAACCGATCTCGATCTTCGTCAGGACAACGAAGGTCCGGGCAACACGAAGGCCCGCTTCGACATCTGGAACAGCAACGAGGTGCGCTTCAGCGGAACCGAGCGTTGCATCATCTGCTGGGACGAAACACTCATCAGTGATTACGGCCCGATCGCCAATCACCTGATCATCGAAAACCTCCAGACTGACAAGGGCAAGGCCCGCATTCAGAACGAGGCCAGCACCGTTTGTCCGGAGAGCACAGAAGCAGCCCTGCTTGGCGTGGCTATCGAGGAAACACAATTCCTCGGCTCGCCGTACGTCGAGATGCGTTCAGCCGTGACCCTCGTCGGCATGGGCGAGCAGGCCGCTCGTATCCAGTACGACATCATCGAGGAGCCGGAAGAGGCAAACGACGGCGGTCTCGTGATCACGCAATTGCCAGGCGTTGGTACAACACCGAACCAACCGTCGCTGAATTTGGGCAACGACACGGATTTGACCGGCGGAGTTTCTGACAACCGTGCGTCGACTACCTTCAAGGGCTCGCTGGTCTCATGGCCGGTGATCGAAGTGAAGTGGGACGCATACGGCACGCTCATTCAGGACACGTTCATCACTATTGCGAACGACAATCCAGGCCAGGTGAAGATCCAGTTCTATCAAGTGAACGGCGATGCACCGCTCGATCCGGTCATCGACCAGAACTCGATGGAGCTCATCGAACGCGGCCACCCCGGTTGGAACTGGAGCGATTACCAGATCACTTTGACCGGCGACGAAAGCGCTTACTGGTCAGTCGCGACTGGTCTGCCGAAGGGCGTATCGCCGATCTCGGTACTCGACAGCGGCAATCCGAACGGACGACCTGACCTTGATCCGAGCAACCTCGGCGGTCGCGTGATTCGCGGCTTCCTCGTTGGCTGGGCAGTGAATGACAACGGTCAGGAAATTCGCTGGAACCACCTGAAGGGCCACGCGGTCGTGATTCGCTATAACCACCAGACAGCCTTCGACTACAACCCGTGGAACTTCCGCGTAGTGAGCGGCGTTCCGGAAGGTGCACAGTCGGACGGCGACCCTGGCAGCCTGAACCTCGACGGCGTGGAATACGACTACGCCCCCGAGTCGCTGCTGTTCGACTTCTTCGCAGCGGGCACGCGAGCGTTGTCGCACCCGGCTGTCAGAGATCAAGACTAAGCACCACTAACATCATGGCCTGTGCAAATGGCTCGCGAACGTTAGAGTGAGTTGAGAAAAATCAAGACCGCACGAGATCAAACTCGTGCGGTCTTTTTCTTGAGGGGATTGTTCGAATCAATCGAGAACCAAACGTTCGTCACGGACTCAGGAAAATCTGAGCATTCACGAACTCAAAGTCATCAATGTCGCCCGGCGTTGTGCATTCGACCGAGGTGATGACGATCGTGTTCGCGCCCGCTTGCAGCAGATTGATATTAAACGTGACTTCATACGGCCCGAAGCTGCCGTCGAACGGCGCACTGGACAATGTCGAGTTCAACGCGGTGCCGTTGATCGTGATCGGATTGCCGCACTCCGTGCCCTTTTGCTGCATACGCAAGGTGGCTGTGCCGAACGTCGGCGGAAGCTGCGAAGCCTCCACGTTGAATGTCTCTGAATAGCTCGCGCCTTCTGCACTCTTCTGGAACTGGCTGTTCTGTGGTCCGCCAAACGAGTTATTGCCAAGGTGATGCACATCCGGGATGGCCTCGATGATCACCGCGTCGTTGCCGATGGGCACAAGCGCGAAGTTGATCGGTTGCGGATTGGATACGGCATTTGTCTTATTCACGCTGACGGCCTTGGGGACATAGCCAATTTCCGAGGCGGTCATGGCGAAGTAATCCGGCAGGTCGGGGAACGGCAGACTGTACGTTCCATCGCCTCGTGTATACACAAAAATTGGGCTGGGCGAACGGTCGACGCGAATCAATGCACCGACGATCGGATCTAGCGTTGATGAGTCGAACACCTGGCCGGTGAGCGTGCCCACGGTCGGGACGTTCGGGCAAATGTCCGGCGTCGAGCACGAACCTTCGTACAACGTACCGCCTTGATTGCTGCATTCCAGTGCGGGCAAATCCTGGCAGCTGCCGTCCGATTTGCAGCATGCGCCTTCGAGCGGGCATTCGTTGCCATCCAACCCGCCGCAGCCGGTGCCGTCGCCAAGATACGTACCGAAGCAATCGAAATCAGCGGTGACATCGCACGATGAGCCGTCATCCGAACAGCACGCGCCGATCGGGCATACATCGGGACAACTCGTAGTGCCAAGGTCGAACCCGCCTTCGATGAGGCAATCAACGGGATCGCGCAGGAAGCACGAATAAGCGTCGATGAACGGCAGACAGCACGCAGTGGACTCACACGTATCCGCCAGACAGGGCGTCCGTTCGCCGCGATAGTTGCCAGCCATATCTTCGCATTGCTGCTGCGTGCGTTGCGCGCAGGCGAAGTTCACGTCGCAGCACGCCCCGGTGCACCAGCCTTCCGCGCAATTCGTCCCCGGTCCGCGAGTGACGCCGCCTGCAAACGTACACGCGGTGGGTGGGCCGTCTGAGCAAGTTCCGTCCGGCAGGCAGCATGCTTCGTCGTCCGCTTCGCAAGGATCAGACTCGCAGAACACACCGTACGGTTGAATTTCGCCGCCGAAAAGTTCGCAGTCTCCTGGCGACAGGTCAAAGCAATCCGCTGGATCGCTGAAGCAGCACGCAGAAACGTCGCAACTTGCAATGTCGCATCGCGTGCCGACTCCCAAGGCCGTTCCACCGATCGCAAGGCAAATATCGAATTCAAGCTCCTCGCAAATCATGGCGCCCATGGGGCCATTCGGGTCGTCATAACAGCACGCTTCGATGTCCGGGTCGAGTTCCAATTCCGGAGGCAGCTCACCCTCTGGCGGAAGCGGCGGTCTTGGCGCGGGCAGAACCTGAATGCACTCCAGATTCGACCCCGACCACACGACGAGGCCGATGTATCGATCGCGGTCAATAAACGGACATGTCACCGAGTCGATGATCAGGCCGTCGCGAACGACGTAGAACGTGAGCATGTCGCCTGCGGCAAGGTTGAGGTAAGTGCTTTCGCGATTCTGACCGGGCCCGAGCAATTGCGTCGTTCCAGCAACTTCGCCCGGTCCGATGATCTCAATATTCTCATTCGAAGTGTTGGAAAGCTCGAACGTGCCCTGCAGCAAACCGTTCGAGGGCCCAAATGTTACGTCGAGGCCGCTGATGTCGATGCTGGCCGGGAAATTGGAAGTCGCCTCAACGCAAATGCTCATGTTGTTGGCCAGGAAGAACGAGATCGCACCAAGGCTCAAATTGAGATCGTCTGACACGTCGATTACTTGGCCGTTCTGCACAAAGACATCAAACGTGCCGACGTCGATGCCCGTGTCACAAGGTGACACCGCGCCGGCCTCGGCCATGACGACACGAATCCGTGCCACGCCCGTTAGCGCCGACTGTTGCGTGACGATGGCTTTCCCTGCGCCCGGCGCAGGATTCACGGTGATGCTAGAACTGCGCAGGCTCATGGTGCCCGACGTGGGGTTGTCCTCTGGTCGCTTCGTGAACGGCTGAGTGTCGCCGACGTTGCGAATCGTTGTGTTCGGTTGAACGACGAACTCGCCGACCTGCCCCAGCGACAGCGTGATCGTCGTGCCGCCGAGTGTCAGCGACGCACTGATTCCGCCCGGGCCAAGCTGGACGTTGCAGGCCAGCATGCCCAGCGTCGCCAGCGATGCAAGTCCTAAACAAGCAGATAATACGCGTCGGGACCGGTTGGTCCCACAATTCTTGAATTGCATATGGTTCCCTCCGTCTATGGTTGGAGCTTAGTCACGAGAAATTGGCGAATCTACCTGAATTCTGTGGGGTTTGACGCTGCGTGTTATGCAGTCGGTATTATCTGAATCGCGTGACGGGCGTGATGGATATGGGATGATAACGAAATAAATGCAGACGTAGGTTGCCGCGAAATTATCGAACGATCCGTCAGCGATACTCTGAGTGCGTGGCGAGCCTCTCATTCATCACAAGTCGCATCCACTTAATGCAGCACGTCACGCTGGATACAATGATGCGCTATGAATGAGCAAGGCCCCAGCTGGGTGAGCGTCTTTCACTCTACGCACGATCGTGACATTCGTGAGAATGCGCTGGTGCTGCGCGCGTCCGGTATCGATCACCATGTCGTCCGCGGACTGAGCGGTTACGACATCCTGGTTATCGCACCCGATGAGTCGCGAGCGAGCGACGAAATCGCTGCGTACGCCGCGGAGAATCGCGATTGGCAAACGCCCGAAGTCGTCGTGCCGCTGTTGAGCGACGGCTGGGTCGGCTCACTCTGTTATGCGATCGTGTTGCTGCTGGTGGCTGTACTCGCACAGCGAAACGCATTCGGCGCCGATTGGCTTGACGTTGGTAGGACGCAAGCTGGTTTGATTCGTCATGGCCAAGTGTGGCGAACGGTGACAGCGCTCTGCCTGCACGCAGACCTCATTCACCTGCTGGGCAATCTGTTTTTCGGAGGCGTCGTTGGTTTGTTCGCGGGTCGATTGCTTGGGTCGGGGCGCGCGTGGTTCCTGATCCTCGTGGCCGGGGCTGCGGGAAACCTGTGCAACGCTCTACTTCGACCCGCTGAGCACACATCGATTGGTGCATCGACATCCGTATTCGCCGGCTTGGGCCTCTTGGCCTCCATCGGCTGGAGCAGACGAAGTGCGACGAACATGAACCGTCTGGAGCGGTGGGTGCCGGTCGCGGGCAGCATCGCGCTGCTGGGTTTGCTCGGTACAGGCGAGGGTCGCACAGACATCGCCGCGCATGGTCTCGGGTTTCTTTGCGGAGTCGCAGGGGGGTTACTCTTCAAATCTGGTTCGATGAAGAAAGCAGTCTTACACCGCCGCGATGCGATATTTGCAATAGGGGCGATTGCGCTGTTGGTTCTTTGTTGGGGGATCGCGATTAATCTCGCGAGGTAATTCAAAAATTAATTCGGTTGCTTTAGCGTTTGAAAGCCGCGTGCTGATTTCCAAAACACGGTAATCCCTTACAATCGCCGCAATGAGCCTCCCTCTTTCCTACCACTGGCGGCATTTGTTTCACCGCAAGGCCGGTACGCTGGTGACGATTCTGGTCGTTGCGGTGGTGGTGGGGGTGTTCACTTGGATGGTCAGTTTCGCCGACGCGATGAACAAGTCGCTCAGCATGGCCAGCGATTCGCGGAAGATCATCGTGCTCCGGCGTGGGGCGACAGCCGAGAGCAGCTCTGCCATCCCAAAGGATGAGTTCGCGAAGCTCAATCAACTCAGCGACATCGCCCGCGACCCCGCAACCAACGAGCCTCTGCTGAGCCCGGAAATGCTGGTGCAGGTTTGCCTGCCGCGGCTGCGTGATGGCGGAAAGACCATCGCCAACGTCGCGGTTCGCGGCGTGACACCGGTGGCGTTCAAGGTGCATCGTAACGTCAAGCCGCTGGGAACCATGTTCGACTCCGGCGCGCTCGAAGTCATCGTGGGAAAAAAGGCGGCTGATCAATTCGCGGGTTTGAAAATCGGCGATTATCTGCCGCTCGGCTTCGGCGGCAATCGCGGCTACAAAGTCGTCGGCTATTTTTCTGCGGACGGCGGACCGATGGAAAGCGAAATCTGGGGATACAGGCCGTCACTCGAAAGCGCCTATGGTCGAGAAGTGTACTCATCGGGAAGCTTGCTCCTTCGCGAGGGCGCCGACGCCTCATCCGTTTTGAAGGAGATTGATGGACCCGCGATTCAATTGTCCGCGGTTACGGAGTCGGCCTACTGGCAGGAACAGTCGAAACTGATCCGCACGTACCTGATGATCGCCAAAGTTCTCATCGGCATGATGAGCGCAGCCGCAATTTGCGCCATCGCGAACACCATGTTCTCCATGGTCGCTGGTCGCACTCGCGAGATCGCCATGCTCCGAACGATCGGCTTCTCGAATGGCAGTGTCATCACCGGTTTCGTCGTTGAGGCTGTGATGATCGCGTTGCTCGGTGGGATCGTCGGTTGTGCAGCCATCGCCGTATGGGGCAACCTCGTGGGGCATAGTAAAGACATGTATGGCCAGAGCACCTTCACCACGTTGGCGTTTGACATTAAGATCACTCCGTTTGCTATTGGGATTGCACTTCTTTCGGTCGCGCTAGTGGGCATGATGGGGGCGATTTACCCTGCGTCCCGCGCGGTTCGACTCGGCCTCGTGGATTCGCTTCGCGAACCGTAATAGAATTCACCTCGTGGACCTGCGAATTACTTACCTTTGCCGCAATCTCACCCGAAACTGGGCGCGAACCCTGCTGACTTCCGCCGCCGTCGGTCTGCCGATCGTCATCTATGTACTTTCGATGGCCGTCGTCGATGGAATCGATCGATTTCTGGACAACGCGGTGCAGCAGCTTCGCCTCGCGGTCATGCACAAGACGTCGATCGTGAATCGCCTTCCCGAAGGTTATCGCGCGAAGATGGAATCGCTCGATCCGTCGAAAGAACATTTGCGTTCGGTCTGTGCGATTCAGTGGGTAGGTGGCCGGGTCGAGAACAGTTCGCGACCATTGTCGTCCATGGGTGTTGATCCAGATACATTTCCGACCACGTTTCCTGAATTGGGCCTCACGCCCGACGAAATCGGCGCTTGGACCCGCGAGCGGCGCGCTATCGCCATCGGCGAAGCCAACGCGAATCATTTCGGCTGGAAGGTCGGCGACCGGATCGCGTTTCGCATGTCCGTTCCGCCGCACAGCATGCTGGAGTTTATCGTCGTTTCCACGTTGCCGAAGGCCAACGACAAGCTGAGTCTTTGGTTTCGGCGCGATTATCTGGAGTCCGTGTTTCACGATGCTCGCCACCCCGAAGGGTTGGTCAGCTTCTTTTTCGTGAAGTGCGGGAGCGCTGCCGACGTCGAAACTTATCGCAGCGAGATCGATGCGCTTTTCGCCAACTCCACCGACGAAACTAAGACGCAGGACGAAAAATCCTTTATGAACGAGTACATCACGCAACAGTTCGATCTTCCGACCAACCTGACGATTCTGGCGTTCGTCACGGTGGCGGTCGCCGTTATGGCGGCTGCGAACACGATGACCATGAACTTTCGCGATCGGATTAACGAGTTCGCCACACTAAAATCGATGGGCTTCGGCAACGGGCTCATTTTCGGGCTGGTGCAGTCGGAAAGCTTGTTGCTGTGTGCGGTTGGTGGATTTGTCGGTGCGTCCATCCCCTACGTTCTTTTCACGCACACGGCGCTGAAGGGTCTCACCATTCCCGTCATCCAATCGCTCGAAATCGCTCCTGAGGTTTGCATCAGGGCGTTTGGCATTTCGCTGATCATCGGCGTCATCGCCGCGTTGTGGCCGTCGATCCTCGCGGTTCGTATGCCGGTCGTTTCCGCCTTGCGCGATCTTGGGTGATTTCTTGCGATTACCGCTTATCTACAACTGGCGAAATCTCTTCGTGCGAAAACTCAGCACGCTGCTGACGTTTTCGGTCATTGCCATCGTGATATTCGTCCTCTCGGTCTTATTGTCCTTTGCTGCCGGAATTCAGGCATCGCTCGTGGCCACCGGTTCGCCGCAGAACATTCTGGTGCTCGCACGCGGCGCGACGTCGGAGAGCACGAGCCTGATCTTTTCCGATCAGGTGGCCAACCTGGTGCAGACGCCGGGTATCGCCCGCGATGAACAAGGACAATTGCTGATCAGTCCCGAGACGTGTGTGCAGACTTCCACGCCGCGCCGTGATGCCACGAGTTCGCTGGCCAACGTGGCTGTGCGCGGAGTCGAAGACACGGCCTTCGGGGTTCATCCTGAGGTTCGACTTGTCGAAGGAACTCGCTGTGAGCCTGGCACGTTGCAGATCGTCGTCGGCAAGGCCGCACGTGATCGGTATGCGCAGCTCGATCTCAACGGTGAACTCTCGATGGGGCGATTGGGCAATCGCACGTTCAAAGTTGTCGGTGTGTTTGAGGCCAACGGCGGGGCGCTCGAAAGCGAAATCTGGGTGCCGCGCACGATCCTCGCGGACGTGTTTCAGCGGCCGATGATTTCGAGCGTCGTGCTGCGTTTGGAGGATCCGTCGAAGGCGGACGAGGCGATCGCCTACATCCAAGGCCCGACGGTCGACCTCGAAGCGAAGCTTGAAACTGACTATTACGAAGAGTTGACATCCAAAACGCGCGAGATCGTCGTGCTCACGTCGATTCTCATCGGCATCATGGCCATCGGCGCGACGTTCGCCGTGGCGAATACCATGTTCGCCGCCGTCGACGGTCGCAGACGCGAAATCGCCATGCTTCGCACGATCGGGTTCAGTCGTGCCGCCATCATCACGTCATTTATGACCGAGTCGCTGCTGATCTGCTTCTTCGGCTGCGCGGTGGGACTCGGCGCGAGCCTGTTCGTTTCGGGATCGAAAAAGGACTTCCTCTCCGACACAACATGGACGGTCTTGGCCTACGAACTGAAAGTGACGCCGACGACGTTCCTCGTCGCACTTTGCCTTGGCACAGCCGTCGGAATCATCGGAGCCCTCTTGCCCGCACTACGCGCCTCGCGCACGAAGATTCTGGAAGCGCTTAGGAAAGCATGATTCTCGTACGAGTTTCGCATAGTTCTCAGGCAGTTGTCACGTGATTTTCGACGGTTCTTTTATTAATCCCTCTCCCTTTTAGGGAGAGGGCAGGGTGAGGGTCTCTGGAGTTCGATTGGGGTTTGCTTTCAGTCCTATTCAAACCTGTTCTTGTTTGCTCAATACTTTTCTGAAGTGGCCAAATCAAATCCCTCGTGTGCCGGATTTAGCGGGCACTTGCGGTACTCCGCGCGGCAGGCGTAGCAGGTCGTTACTTTTCCGATCACGAGATAGACGATCAGATCGACGAGGACCGCAGCCGCAAGGATAGACCAGCCGATGACCACGTTCGTGCGGAAAAACCAGATGGCAGCCGCGCCAAACGCGACCACCACAAACAAACCCAGTCGTTGCGGAAAATCCTTGCGAATGAACAACTCGCGGCTGTTGCACACGGCGCATTGGTCGACGAGTTGTTCATTGCGCATCGACGGCGAGACGTTGATCGTGTGAACCTTGTGGCATCGCGGGCATTCCATCGTCGGGCCGCTGAACTCCAGCGGTTCATATTCGATGATGGCGACGCAGCCGTCGGTAGGGCAATGAAAGCGAATTTGCATAAGTGAATCAGGGTCGGGAGCGCGAACGACCGGTTTCTCACATCGGCCAACCGGTTTCATACAGCAGGTACTGCCCGGCCAACTCCCCGACGTAGGCAAAAATCGAACCGAAATACAAAATCCCCGTGGCTGACTGCGTCGCACGCAATCGCACACAGTCCGCCACCATGTACGCGAAGATCGCCGCTCCGACAAGCCCGACGCCGATCCGCACCGATGCAACAATCCAGTTCTGCACAAGCTGCTGAGTCAGCGACGGCGCGTGATGGTGCATCGACCAGATGCCCAGCCCGCCGATGATGATGACGCTAAGAACGCGAAGGCCGGTGGTGATCGACAGCGCACGGCTGAAATGTCGCAGCGGGGCGATGGTCATCTTGGTGGCTGTGAGGTACGCGTGCCCCAGCAGCCAAGCGATCGTGATGCTTCCGAGAAACAGCGAACTCAGCACCTGACTGATGCAGATGAACAGAACGAGCACAAACGTCGGCGGAAGATGGTTGGTGATCGCGAGTGACGAGCGAACGGCTGCGGCAATTCCCGCAACGCCGCCGATGAAGCAGATGATTCGCATCAAGCCCGACGCCTTCTGTGCGAGCGACGCAAACAGCAACAGCGATGCCGCAGCCACCGACGCCGCCAGCCCCAGCGTGATCGTGCTCGTTGGCGTCAGATTTCCCCAGCCGCTTTCACGCAATTTCCAGATCGTCGGCCCGCACGCCAGCGCCAGCGTCAGTATGCCGATGAGCCGCAAGAACCGCCACGCGATCTGACGCAGCTTGGCTGTCGAAAGAACCGTGAGCATACCGCCCGCAACAGAATAAAGCAGGGTAATGAGCATTTAACGCGATGAACTCCGTTGACTGACGCGTGCGCGACGACCGCGCGAGAGATGAGAGCATTGTGCGGGGAATGCAGCCGATACACAACTGGAGGCATCCGGCTTTCGGTGGGTTTCAAGACTACGGACCGACGCCGGCGATCATGGGGTCCATCAGGATCCGCAAGTCCGACTTGGCTGTCGTTGGCGTGACTTGTTGACCGTTAATCGTTGGATAGCCTGTGGCCTCGCTTCCATCTGCTGTCATCCATGTGCTGAAAATAATATGGCCCCCTTTGCACGAGAAAACAATAGTGTACTTGTGGGGGCACGAAGTCGCGTTTGGTAATGAAGGTGATGGAGCGGAATGCATAGATGTATATCCCGGATAGCGAGGCATCCATTTGGGAGGGAGGGGTTGCCATCGTTTGAGCGTCAATGACTCTCCGCAAGTTTTGCATGTGAAATTTAGCGTCCCGAATTGCCGTCCACGCGGTGCCGCGACGATCAGCAACAGCACGAAAGCAAATAGCCCAACCAACCGCCATCGCCACCGCCGCCAAACTCGAACCTTTGGCGACGCAGCAAACGACTTCGGATCACCGTGATCAAACTTCCGCCCGCACTCCGGACAAACCGGCTGCTCCAGTCCGCGAAGTAGATAACCGCAGCCAAGGCAGCAGGCGGATTCGGGCGTGTTTTGCGGTAATATCATCACGGGAGAATCTGTTGCTCCATAATCAACTTAATGGCGGGCTTTGAAATTTCTCTAAGTGACCTACCGTTGTATTCGGAAATAATTTCAAGGGTGTAAAGAAATGTGCTGCCACTTCCTTGCTAGGTAAAATCCTCGCCGTATTGATGGATACATGGTTTTTGTGGATTCGTCGTGACGGCTGGAGTAGCCGCACTTTCCCATGTATACCCGGGATATTGAGAAATCCAACTCGGCGGCATTAGCCTGAATCGCCTAACTGTGACTGATTCGCCACAATCGTAGCACTTGAGGTTAAGCCTCCCCAATTGATATCCGCGCGGCGCCGCAACAAACAGCACAATCCCCAACACGAACAGGACGACTAATCGATCGCGCCAATTTCGTAGGTACCGACCCTTGCGCGAAAGGGCGAATGACCTTGTATCGCTCGGATCAAACTTCCGCCCGCACTCCGGACAAACCGGCTGCTCCAGTCCGCGCAGCAAATATCCGCAGCCGAGGCAGCAGGCGGTGTCGGGCAGCGTCGTTGGCTGAGAGTTTTCCATCACACTAACCCGCCAGGTTGATTAACGTTCGTTGTGGCGCCAGAGTTTGCGATTTATCTCGTGTAGACTTACAAAAAGCTCTCGAAACGGCTCCAGCATCGGGCCAAGAATTTCCGTCGTCAGGCATTCATCAATGTTCTGACTCGCGAGTGAATCGTTACGCGTTTTCGACATCAGGCGTTTGAGCTTGCGGAGGCTGCCGGAATAGAGCAGGGACAAGACCGCCACGAAAATCCCGATCACCACCAGCAGGCTTACGCCAAGGTGCAGTGCGCTCAGCGTCGAGACGATGTGATACGCACCCTCAACAAGGTCAAACGAACCGCTGTTGCGATACATCTGCAACCCGCCCTCGAGCAGCGGCTGCACGATGGGAAACCACAGCAGAATGAACCACAGAAACGCCCGCGCGAAAATCGATGGCCTGCGACCGATCGGCCAAACCGCGTAGAGCAGGTCGGACTCGGTTCTTGAAACCAAACTGTGAACCTGCGCCTCAACGCGGCCGACCAAATAGTCTGTCGCCGGTAGTTTTTCGTTCAAGCCCGCGCGATCAACGACAGTGCCCATGTCGCTCAACAACCGCGAGTGAAGTGCGCCAACGCGCTCTGTTACGGATCGACCATTCACGTCGAACGGATTCCGCGCCAGATACGGTTGCACATCCGCGCGCATGGCCAGCCCGCGGCCGATCAACCGCGACAACCAGCCGAACGGCCAATGCACCAATCGCAGCAGCGGCCAGTGCTCGACGCGTCGCTCAAGGATTTCGTCGGCCAGCTCGCGATCACTTCGCATCGATTTTCGAATGCCTTCCGCTACGGCCGAGCAGTAGTCGGGACCAAACGCCTCATTGAGAATCTGCTGCTGGTACGCGGGTTCGTTCACAGGCGCGAGCTGCTCGATCAAACGATCGAGTTCGAAGTGCTTGCGGATGAGCTGTGCATTGGCTTCGTGCTCAATGGACGAATTGGCCTGCTTGATGATTCGCGCCTGAGATTCAGAAACCGGCGAAAGAACAACCGTCCGAAGTCGGCTCATCTCACCGGCTGCACGTTTCGCCACGTCCGTGACCATCGCGCGGTCGCTGGCAAACCGCTTCCAATCCGGATCATCCCACAGCGCACCGATTCGTTTAACAAACATCGAATCACTGGGGAATGCGGCTGCTAGTTGGAATGATCGCCCGTTCTTCGCCACGAACCCCGCGCGTTGCAGGTGCTTCTGAAACCAATCGAGCTGACTCGCCCAGAACCGCTCAGCCGGATCACCATTGACGACGACTCCGGTTTTCGCGAGAGCATTCGTCGAAAAGTCATCCGCCAGAAGTTCGTCAAGCTTGTTCAGCACGCAGTACGTGTTGCTCTCGTCCTTCAGCACGCTTCGCGTCATCTCGACCCACGCACGGTCGACGATTTTTCGCGGCGTCATGACCCAGACGATGCGATCGAGCAGGGGGGAGACCTGTCGCACGACGCGCAGATGATCGGCGAAGTCACTGTCGAAGTCGGGCATGTCGATCAGAATCAACGAGCGAATGGCTGCCACGTCGTGGAATGTGACATCGACAGTCACTTGCTCGGCAATCAGCCGCAGCCGCTGATGGAGGGCAGCCTCCGCATCGCGATGAATGTAAGCCCTCGGTCGCGACGTGCCTTCGCCGACTTCGTCGCGATCAACGCTGACCGTCGTGCCTGCGAGCGCGTTGATCAGCGTGGACTTGCCCACATCCTTCCCGCCCAGCACACCGCAAACGACGAGGTCGTCGCACAGCGCGACGTCGGCCCCTTCCACGAGTGCAGCGGGTTGCTGGTTCAGCAAGTCCGCCAACCGCCGATTGATCGCGGCCAATTCGTTCGCGCGCGTGTCGATTGCGTGCGTTGTCATCGCTCGCTCACCTCGCAAAGCTGGCGGAGTGCGTTCATTTCTTCCGAAGCTTCCGGCAGGACCAGCGCATCAGCCTCGCCCCATGCCGCGTCTGCGATTCGCCGGGCGGCGACTTCCAGCGTCATGCGGAATTCGCGGGCGGCCTCCTGCACTCTGGTGAACTCCGGGCTGCCGATCGCCTTCTCGCGAATCACCTCCATAAAGCGGGTGATCTGTCTGCCGAACAACGCAGCCGCACCGCTGGCAGCCGCAAGGTGCGTCAGCGTCGCGGCGATCGCGCCCTTCGCAGCTATGAACGTGAGAGCTGTGATAGGTCCCGGTACGGCGATCAGCACCACCGCGACCGCAGCCATTCCCACGCCTACGCCTGCTTTGACGTTTGGTGTCAACCCCTGGCATTCGCTTTCGACGCGCGCGTTCCATGCCTTCAATGCCTGATCGAATCGCGTCGTGACCTGCTCAATTTCCGCTGGGATTGCGGCATCGTTGTTCGATTCAATCGCCGGAGCCTTCATCCTCGTCCACGCTTCGATCTCGTGCCAAAACCGACTACCGCGAACCGCACGCGAGATTTCATGCTGTGCCCGCTGCGTCACCGAGCGACCATAATCAGCCGCAATCGACTGGCGATCCGACTTGCGTGATTCGTCCATCGTCGAAACGCGCGATGGCGACAATATCGAACCAACAAGCGGAACCTGTCCGATCATTTTCTGAAGACGCTGTGCTTGGGCGTTGATCCACTCGCGCGTGTCGGTCGCGCGGAGCACCCGCCATACGACCTCAATCTGCCGTCGCTCGTCCGGCGTCATCAACGCCAACATGCAGTCGCGTTCGGTCGGAACGACTCGCTCGACAATGCCCGATAGTTGCCTGCGCAGCTCCATCGATCGCACGCGACGCTCTTCGTTCTGATTGAGTACATCGTTGGCAGCATCCGATGCGATTTGCAGCAGGCTCGTTGTTCGCTCATGGCGTTGGCTGGTGATGAATTGGTGAAGGGCGTCCAGCGTTCCCGGGGGAAATTTGCAAAATCCACGCCCTCTGCGGAATTCCAGCACGGTCGATCCTTCAAGCGACAGACGCTCCGCCTGCAAATGCAGTTGGGCTAGGTCTGAATCCGCAATGTCTCCCTCCTGCGTTCGATTGAACAAAGCATATCGTCGCTGACCGTAGCGAATCGACGCCTCGCGCAGCTGCGACACCGATTGTCGATCAAACCATCGCTCCGGATCGAGCACGATGATGATCGCATCAAACCAAGGCAACGAATGCAGCGTGACGTCGCCTTCAAGCAACGCAGCCTCCGACGTGAAATCGGGCGTATCAAAAAGCAACACATCGCGAAGCTGGTCGACCGTGTGGTGGACGACGGAGACTTGGTTCGGCTCGCCGATGGAATTTCCGTCGAGTTCAATCGCGACGCGATCGAGCCCAGGAAACAGGCCGCCAGTCAATTGTCGTTCAATTTCGTCGCGCTGACGTTCATGTACAGCCATGATCGGCCCGCGCGTGGCGTGCCCACGCGCGGTGATGAAACTGGCCAAATGCCCGCCGAGTAGATTATTGAATACCGTGCTCTTGCCCGAAGACGCACCACCGACAATGGCGACTAGCGGCAGATGTTTTGGGTTAGCCAGATTCCATCGCAGACAATTGACGACTTTGCGAACGGTGGCTGACCAAGGCAGTCGAACGTGTTCCTGAAGGTGTCCGCCCGTCGCCGCCAGTATATCGAGTGCCCCGATCACTTTCTCTTGTACGTGCGAGTGAGTCATCGGGCGCTACGTCCGGTGGCAGGAGCCGTGGTTCTTGTGTAGGGAGTCGGTCGACAACCCTCAGCGGCCCGCGAGCTTGACCGACACGACTTCGAGGTTGGGGTAATTGGCATATTGCGCGACAAGGCGCTGGGCTTCATCCGCGTCGTTCGCGAAGATCCGATACTGCCGCACCGGCCCCGGCTTCTTATCGTTGGGGTTCTTGAACCGATAATAAACGACATACATTCTCATTCAGGATCGACTCCACCTGCACAGCCGAAGCGAGCTAACCGCCGCAAACCCTTAAGGCCATTGGACTCCAACTTGTCCCGAGTCTCGCCAACAACACTCAAATCGTTCAGGGCCCGGTACTTTAATGAAATATTCCAAACGCGTCGAACAATCCAGAACCCGCAACGATTCCCTGGATATCCCTTCGGAAAACTTTGCGCCTTTATTTCTCGATAGTTGTCGCCGGGCCGGGTTTTTCGCCGTTCACAGGTTCTTCATACGCTTGCAAGCACTGGTCGATAAACCGTTGCACAGCCTCATCGTACGAGGGGGCCAACGCTTGTCGTTTTTCGTCGTTTGCGGCACGGGCTCCGTGCGCAGAAAACCGCCAAGCGACCAACGCAAAACAGTGAGTGCAACGTCCCATTACGCGAATGAAACAGTTCTGGGAATTATGCCAATCCGTCGTGACGTCGCGTTTATTGATAGCCTATCACACGGGTGCTAGTATTACTGCAGAGGGCAAGGTCCCTTAAACTGACCCTTCGTTCGCAGACCGCGAACTTGGTCGAAATCAAGTCGACGCGGGCGGGTGCGAAGCGATTGATCGGTCGATACAAAACGAACAAGTGGCCACGGACGGTCGTCTTATAACAGTACCAAAGCGTCATCGGGATCGTTTGAGTAGAAGCGGGTACCCGGCGGCGTATCTATAGGAGTCGGCGGAGCATGTTTGAACGCTTTACCGATCGTGCGCGGAAGGTGATGGCGCTTGCCAATCAGGAAGCGCAGCGTTTCAACCACGAGTATATCGGGACCGAGCATATCCTGCTTGGTTTGGTGAAGGAGGGGTCCGGTGTCGGCGCGAACGTGCTGAAGAATCTGGACGTCGACCTTCGTAAGGTGCGCCTCGAAGTCGAGAAGCTCGTCAAGAGTGGCCCCGAGATGGTCACGATGGGCAAGCTCCCGCAAACGCCGCGCGCCAAGAAAGTCATCGAATACGCCATCGAAGAAGCTCGCAACCTCAATCACAACTACGTCGGCACCGAGCACTTGCTGCTCGGCCTATTGCGTGAGCAGGACGGCGTTGCTGCTCAGGTTCTCATGAACCTTTCACTTCGCCTCGAAGACGTTCGCGAGGAAGTACTTAATCTTCTCGGCGCGAGCGATGAGAGCGAAGAAGCTGCCACAACCGCAGCCGGTGGCGAAGCCAAGAAGGGCAAGAGCAAGACTCCCGCGCTCGATTCCTTCGGTCGCGATCTGACTGAGATTGCAAAGCAAGGCAAGCTCGATCCGGTCATCGGCCGCTCCAACGAAATCGAACGCATCACCCAGATTCTCTGTCGTCGCCAGAAGAACAATCCTGTGCTTCTCGGTGAAGCCGGCGTTGGTAAGACAGCTATCGTCGAAGGTCTCGCTCAGCGCATCATCAACGGCGAAACACCGGAGATTCTCGCGGATCGCCGCATCGTTGTGCTTGATCTTGCGATGATGGTCGCGGGCACGAAGTATCGTGGTCAGTTCGAAGAGCGCATCAAGGCCGTCATGAACGAAGTCCGCCGCGCGGGCAACGTCATTCTCTTCATCGATGAGTTGCATACGTTGGTTGGCGCAGGTGGTGCGGAAGGCGCGATCGATGCTTCCAATGTCTTGAAGCCCGCGTTGAGTCGCGGCGAAATTCAGTGCATCGGCGCGACCACGCTAGACGAATATCGCAAGTACATCGAAAAAGACAGCGCGCTCGAGCGCCGCTTCCAGCAGGTCATCGTTGAGCCGCCGACCCGCGACGAAACCGTCCGCATTCTCAAGGGCCTTCGCGATCGTTACGAAGCGCACCACCGCGTGCAGATCACCGACACCGCGCTGGAGCGTGCCGTCGAGCTTTCCGCTCGTTACATCGCCCGCGTCCAGCCAGACAAAGCGATCGACGTCATGGACGAAGCCGGCGCTCGCGTCCGCTTGAAGTCCATGACCAAACCACCAGATCTGAGCGAGGTCGAGCGCGAGCTCGAGCGCCTCAGCTCTGAAAAAGATGAAGCCGTGAAGAACGCCGACTACGAGCGAGCCGCGCAAATCCGCGATCAGATGGATTCGCTCAAGATGAAGAAGCGCAACGCGCAAAAAGAATGGCGCGATCGCACGAAAGAAATCGACGGCGTTGTCGACGAGGACGTTGTGGCTGAAGTCGTCAGCTCCATGACCGGCATCCCGCTGATGCGCATGGGTAAGGACGAAGCCAATCGTCTCCTCGGCCTCGAAACCGAGTTGCACAAGCGCATCGTCAGTCAGGACGAAGCCGTGGTCGCTATCTCCCGCGCGGTTCGTCGCAGCCGTAGCGGCTTGAAAGACCCGAATCGTCCGATGGGCAGCTTCATCTTCGTCGGTCCATCCGGCGTGGGTAAGACCTATCTGGCGAAGTGCCTGGCTGAGTTCATGTTCGGCGATCCCGACGCGCTCTTCGTGCTCGACATGTCTGAGTACATGGAAAAGCACAACGTCTCGCGTCTCATCGGCGCGCCTCCGGGCTACGTCGGTTACGAAGAAGGCGGCCAATTGACCGAGCGCATCCGTCGCCGGCCGTACTCGGTGATCCTGCTCGACGAAATCGAGAAGGCGCACCCCGACGTGTTCAACATGCTCCTCCAGATCATGGAAGAAGGCCGGTTGACCGACTCGTTCGGCCGTCACGTGGACTTCAAGAACACGATCCTCATCATGACCAGCAACGTGGGTGCACACCGCATCACCGTGCAGGAGGAGTTCGGGTTCCAGAAGCGCGACCAAAACGTTACCTATGACAAGATGAAGAACATGCTCAAGACGGAAATGGAAGATTACTTCCGTCCGGAGTTCCTCAACCGTCTCGATGAAATCGTGGTCTTCCGCAAGCTGAACCACTCCGATCTGGTCAACATTGTTGATCTGGAGTTGGGCAAGCTCGGCAAGCGCCTCATGGAGAAGGGCCTCAAGCTCGTCGTCCAGCAGGACGCGAAGGACTTCCTCATCGAGCGCGGCACCGACGAGAAGTTCGGCGCCCGACCGTTGCGTCGCGCGATCGAACAATACGTCGAAGACGCGGTCTCCGAAGCCATGCTCCGCGGCGACTTCGTGGGCAAGCAGAAGATCGTCGTCTCCGTGCAGAAGCCCGACACCGAGGATGGCATCTCTATGCTTCGTCTGGAAGGCTTCCACGACGAATCGCTGATGACAGCCGAACCCGTCGGCGCGGGTCACTCGGAAGGAACGTAGATCAAGGATTGAATGATAGTAAGAAGGGGCGCAAACATCGTCTGTTTGCGCCCCTTGCTTTTTGTTAGGAACTACTAGGGGCATCCGCTCTGGCAGGTCCAACCTACTTGACTGGGGCATCCCTTCTGCTCGATCGCAACAGTACCGTTTATCGCACCACAGACGCAGATGTCCAAACGATCACCGGTTTCATGACAACCAACAACACGGATTTCTCCGTTCAAGTTGCCGCCTCCACCGGCATTCCCCCGTACACGAACTGCCCCATCGAAGATCACCGGGGGTGAAGGCGCGAATTCAGCGATGCCAACATGAATGGTTCCGTTTGCATCATATTGACCCATTCCGGCATTCACGGAGACGCTTGATCCGGCTTCGAGACCGCCGACAAGATGAATGAGAGACAGTTTGTCGGTCTGCCGACTTATTGCCACCTGGCCTCGACACTTCCCCTCTATGACAACTCTACCCGATGACGTCAGGTTGCCGTCAATAGTTACTTCGCCGGACGCCTCGAGGTCGCGGTCCACGCTGATGCTTCCGCCACAATTCCCTGCGACTTCAATGGTCCCCGACAGACTTCCTTCGCACGTGATAGCGGCCTTTCCCTGAACGGAAGCCGCTCTAATCCGACCGCTCACATTCTCCTTAAATCTGACTCCGCCGGCGAGTGAACCGATTTCCACGAGGGCACCGGCTGGAACATTGGGAAGATCTTCCAGTGCCTGAAAATCCGCTTTACCCGCAAACCCCACAGGTGAATCTGGACCCAGACGTATGATGGCGTGGTCTCTGACAATACCGCCGTCCAACAGATTCCCACTACCGCCGCCGCGGACATCGATGGTCCCGTAGATGTCGCTTCCATTGAAGTCAATACTACCGGGTGAATTCAAGGCCCCGTGCACAACAACATCATTAGCGGCGATTACATTTTGAAAAATGATCTTGCCTGCGGTGTTCCCGTGATCACCGTTGAGATCAATAAGCGGGCAGTAGTTGTCAGGGGCATAGCCGTACGGACTCACAATCTGATTGACCGTAATGGTTGCTGAGGGAATAACGCCGCCAAGGACACGAATCCGAGCGCCTTCGATGCGCTGAAGTACGTTGATGCCCCCACGCAACTCCTGACGGATTTCGATGCCCGCGCCAAGATCCCCTTCGCAAGTCGCATCCGGCGGACCCAGATTACCGAATAGCTGCCCGGCGGTAATAGACCCCGGACCGCTATAGGAACCCCCAATGACGAGTTTGAAAATCGCCGACGCGGAAATAAACCCCGAGGCGTTGCCATCAATCGTCAGTCCGCGAATCCCGCCTCCAAAAAAAGGAAATACCTGTTGTTGTTGGACGAGCAGGCCTCCGGTCAAGTCACCGGTGATCCGTGATCCGGCGAGTATCTCGGAGTAAAAGGACGTTGAACTGGGGTTGAGATAAATGCTCCTGACGTTTCTGGCAGCCGGTTGCCCATCGGGTTTCTGGAGGAGCAAGCTGTAGTTCTGCGGTTGATTGCCCCTCAAAGTTCCCAAATCACCCGGTGCGGACGGCGTAATGGGGTCGAGGGACTAGACTCGCCAATGAACGCCGAGGCCGCCGGTGAGCAGGTCCACGTCGGGTTTCTGAGGGTCGGTGAAGTAGTCGACGTTGAAATCATCGAATTGCATTGGTTCGGCTGCTTGATTCCATGCAAAGCAAATCGTGGGCCCCGCAGGGTTTGGCGGGCACACGTCTCCATACTCAAACTGAGCACTTTTGTTGATGGTTGTTGTTTATCCAATAGAAAAGGCC
>CAZBRD010000019.1:0-83901 GCA_964494205.1 uncultured Phycisphaeraceae bacterium
ACCTGCGATCGAAGGCAGCCTGAGCCAGTTTCCCTATAAGGTGGAGCTATTTAGTCTTGAGCGGTTACAAACTGATCCTGCAAGGTTAGAACGCCGCCACGCCCGTAATCTCTCTCCCCACGATCAACTGATGAATCGACTCCGTGCCTTCGTAAGTGATCACGCTTTCGAGGTTCAGCATGTGTCGCACGGGCGAACATTCGACGCTGATGCCGCCGGCGCCGAGGAGGTCGCGGGCATCGCGGGCGATGTCGAGGCCGAGGCGAACGTTGTTCCACTTCGCGAGCGAGACCTGCGAATGGTGCATCTGGCCGAGGTCTTTCAGGCGACCGAGTTGCAGGGCGAGTAGTTGGCCGGTGGTGATGCGGCGGACCATATCAGCCAGGCGGACCTGGATCAGCTGCTTATTGGCCAGCGGCCCGCCGAACAGGATGCGTTGCTTGGCGAACTCGAGGGCTTCGCGATAGCACGCGAGCGCTGCGCCGACACCGCCCCACGCGATGCCGTAACGTGCCTGCGTCAGGCAGCTCAGCGGCGCGCCGAGGCCCTCGGCCTTGGGCAGTTGATTACGCAGCGGAATCTTGCAATTGTCGAAGAACAGCTCGCTGGTGATGCTCGCGCGGAGCGAGAACTTGTGCGGAATGTCGCGCGAGGTGAAACCCGGTGTGCCCTTCTCCACGAGGAACCCGCGAATGCCGCCGTCGGTGTTCGCCCATACGACAGCGACGTCCGCGACGGTGCCGCTGGTGATCCACATCTTCGCGCCGTTGAGGATGAAGTCGCCGCCGCGCTTTTCGGCGAACGTCTTCATCGCGCCGGGGTCGCTGCCGCCGTCGGGTTCGGTGAGGCCGAAGCAGCCGATTGCTTTGGCTTTGGCCATCTGCGGGAGCCATTGTTGACGTTGCTCGTCGGAGCCATAGGTGTGGATCGGGTACATGCACAGGCCGCTTTGCACGGAGGCGAAGCTGCGCACGCCGCTGTCGCCGCGCTCGAGCTCCTGCATGATGAGGCCATAGGCGACGTTGTTCAGGCCGGCACAACCGTAGTCCTGCAGCGTGGGGCCGAAGAGGCCAAGCTCCGCCATTTCGGGCACAAGCTCGCTGGGGAAGCGTTCGTGCTCGAAGCAATCGGCAATGATCGGCAGCACTTTGTCGTCGACGAAGCGGGCGACGGTGTCGCGCACCGCGCGTTCTTCTTCGCTGAGTAATGAATCGAAATTGTAGAAATCCGGCGTCTTGATATCAGGCACGAGGCATCTCCCTTGAATAAGTCACATCTTCCAAGGGGTGATGATAGTGAAAACGTCACAACGCCGTCAAAAAAGCGTTCGTTGGGCGTGTCTGATGGATCGTTTTGACAGGAGAAGCTGAGATTAGGCTCTCAAGACAACCTTCTCGCCCATGACCGCCGACGCGAGACGCGAAGCGATCCTCGGGCCCATCGTCTTAACCATGATCCAGCTGGCTGTGGACTTCCAGCCACGGCGTCGGCGGGCGGCGAAAGTTGGGGTGAGCAGGGGCAGCGAATCGGCGGTTTTCGCGATCGCGACCAAGGCGGTGTAGTTCTCGAGCATTTTGGAGGCAAGGTGCGGGAAGCGTGTGAAATCGCGACGGTTCCAGCCGCTGCGATGCGATTCATAGGGGTTACCCAGCACATTGTCCTTGGACGGGCAGTCAGCCGGAAACGTGAGTAGCAGGCACTTGCTTGTGTGCGCCAGAAGTTTGTCCAGTAATTCGTTACCCACTGTCTTATCGAAGTGCTCGAGGACGTCTCCCATGATGATGATGTCGTACGTGCCGAGCCCGTCGATGATGTTGGTTACGTCGCCGATGTGAATGCGGTCGTAGAGATAGTCGTGCATCGGCGTGAGGTAGCGGTCAGTGGCTTCGATGCCCTCGATGCGTGTCTTCCATTGTTGTTTGGGGTACTCGTCGAGCGACTGCATGTTCCAGATGTCGGTGTATTCGCGGAAGAGAAAGCCGTACTTGCCGAACCCCACGCCGACATCGAGCACCGAGCACGGGCGAAGTTGTCGCGCGACGCTGGCGATGATCGGAACGCAATAGGGAACGCTGGTTGGCATTGTGATTGAACCCTGTTCGTTTTCTATACAGACTGCGCGACAATTCAAATGAGTTATCGGCCATGACAGAGGGGAACTATTGTTGTCGGCGAGTCTTGGACCACTCTGCCACGGAAGGGTCTACCTCTCGCGCTGAATGGCTTGGGCCAGCTTCTTGAATTCCGTTCGGATTCCGCGAGCCAGCTTCGAGGCGAACATGGGGCTCAGACGGTGATGGCGGATCAAGCCTATCACGTCAGCCAAGTCTTGCGCGCGAAGTGGGTCGCGCAAACCAAGGGTAAGTTTCATATTGATGAGGTCGACGAGGTTTGCCACGCGAATGCCGTCTACTTCATCGGTCTTGCCGAGTGGCACGCGAATCTGATCGATGAGAACCAGGTGGACGGGCACGTTGGCTTTGCGGAACTCGCGGCGCGAAGCGTCGAAGTCAAACCCTGCGCGTTTGAGTGCCGTGCCAACGTCCTCGATCGGCTGTGGCACCAGCACATCGACATCGTTGGTTGTGCGAACGTGGCCATGCAAAACAACCGCGACGCCCCCGATGATGGCTGCATCGATCCCGGCGTCGCGAAGCACTCGCGACACCTCGCGGGCGACGTCCAGAATGGCTCCGCGACCATCCAATATCAGCAAAGCCTCATCACGCAGGGAACGGATCATAAACACTCATCGGCTGATTTGACGCCATCATATCGCGTACTTTGGCTGGAAACCATGCGGATTGGAATCAACAGCGTATTCCGGGTACAATCTTCGCCTTGAAACGCCTGTCGATGACGCCATCGATTTGCGCGAATACGCAATGGTTCCTTCCGCGAGAGCTTGATCGCTTCGGACGGCGGGACATCGAGAAAGAACATGTATTCCGACAAACCTACACGCGGAAGCGCGACTTCACCACTTGTTCAAATAGCTATTCCAGGTGCGTTCACGCCGCTGCCGCCGCGCCGACTCGAATATCAGTACCGCAACCGCAAGAGGGCAGATCTCCATCAGAGCCGAGAGCGCGAGCGACCGGTTACGGTATTGCCACAACCTCTGCCCATGTCGCGCGACGAAATGCTCGCGCGCGGATGGGATGAGGTCGATGTCGTCATCGTCACCGGCGACGCGTACATCGATCACCCCAGTTTCGCGATGGCGATCCTCGGCCGTGTACTAGAGGCTTACGGCTATCGCGTGGCGATACTCTCGCAACCTGATTGGCACTCCTGCGAACCGTGGAAGACGTTTGGCCGTCCGCGACTCTTCTTCGCGATCAGCGCGGGCAACATGGACTCGATGATCAACCTCTACACGGCCAACCGCAAGGTGCGAAACGACGACGCGTATTCGCCGGGCGGAAGAATCGGTCTGCGGCCGGAGCGGGCGACGCTGCCTTACTGCCACCGCGCGAGAGAAGCTTACAAGGGCGTGCCGATCATCGCGGGCGGTGTCGAAGCCAGTCTGCGCCGACTCGCGCATTACGATTATTGGAGCGACACGGTCAAGCGATCGATCCTGCTTGATGCAAAGGCTGACCTCGTCATGTTCGGCATGGGCGAGTCAGCCATTGTCGAAATCGCTCAGCGGCTCGACGCGGGTGAAATGATGCGCGATCTTCGCAACATGCGCGGGGTGGCCTATGCATTACCTGCGAGCGAGCAACCGCCAGCGGGTGCCAATGTTATGGCACTGCCTTCCTTTGAAGAGACTAAGGCTGATCGCGTTGCGTTTGCCGAAGCTACGCGTCGTATTCACCTCGAAACAAATCCATATAACGCGAGAACGCTCGTGCAATGGCATGACAGGCAGGCGATTGTCTGCAATCCGCCGCGACTCCCTGAGTCGCAAGAGGCGATGGATTTCTATTACGGTTTGCCATACACGCGCAAGCCGCACCCGAGCTACAAGGAACCGATCCCCGCGTTTCAGGTCGTGAAAGACAGCGTGACGATCATGCGCGGGTGCTTTGGCGGTTGCGTGTATTGCTCGATCACCACGCATCAAGGTCGCATCATTCAATCGCGCAGCAAGCAGTCGATCGTGAATGAGGTCGCGAGTCTTGGTGCTGATCCGGAGTTCAAAGGCACCGTCAGCGACATCGGCGGCCCGACTGCCAACATGTACGAAATGCGATGCATCAAGCCGGAGGTGGAGGCTATGTGCCGCAGGCTGTCATGCGTGCACCCGACGATGTGCAAACTGCTGGGTACCGAACACGGCCCGCTCATCGACGTCATGCGCGAGTCGCGCAAGCAGAAGGGCGTGAAGAAAGTGTTGGTCGCCAGCGGCGTGCGCATGGACCTCGCACAGCTCTCACCCGACTACATGCACGAACTGGCTGCGCACCACGTCGGCGGCCATCTGAAGGTCGCACCGGAGCACACCGACGACAAAACGCTGCATGTGATGAAGCGGCCAACGCTCGACAACTTCAACCGTTTCGCCGACATCTTCCGCGACGAGTCGAAAAAATCCGGCAAGAAGCAATTCCTCGTGCCGTATTTCATCTCCGCCCACCCGGGCAGCGACCTCAACTCGATGATCGACCTCGCGGTGTTTCTCAAGGAGCAGGGCTACAAGCCGGAGCAGGTGCAGGATTTTATTCCCGCTCCGTTCGACATCGCCGCGTGCATGTATCACACCGGCCTCGACCCGTTCACGAAAAAGGAAGTGCCGATCGCCAAGCACCTCCGCGACCGCAAGCTGCAACGGGCTCTGCTGCAATTCTTCAAACCGGAGAACTACTTCACGGTGCGGAAAGTGTTACTCCAGGCCGGCCGACAGGATTTGATCGGCGAAGGCTGCCACGCGCTGATTCCCGCGCACCCGCCTAAAGAGGCGTTGGCTGACCGCCGCCACCGCGCGAACATCGAAGCACGCGATGGGGATCATGTGCATTCGAAGCAGCGGATGCCGAACGCGGGGTATAGGCCCAAAAGAGCAACGCAGAGAAGGCGAGAAGTATGAGGCACAAGCGAGTGGCCCATATCGCCCCACAATCCGCAAAGCAGTATAATCCAGTGGGAGGTGTTTATGCGTTCAGTCGTTCTGCGGCGCGGCGAAGATCAATACTGGATCGCCGAATGTCCTTCTCTGCCCGGTTGCATCACACAAGGCACGACTAAAGCTGAAGCTATTTCCAACATCAAAGAAGCGATCGAAGGTTGGATCGAGACGATGCAGGCGCACGGCCAACCGATTCCTGAAGAGGACTTCGAAACTCAAGTGGTTTGCTTGTGAGTAAGCGCCCCGTCATATCCGGTCGCGATCTCGTAGGTGTCCTGGCGTAATTTGGCTTCGTGTTCGACCGTCAAAAAGGAAGTCACATAATCCTCTTTCGTCACGATCCACCTGCTACGCTTTCAGTGCCCGATCATCGTGAACTGGACAGAGGTACGCTTCGCGCACTCCTGCGACAAGCTGGAATTACACCGGATGAGTTGGCGAGATTGCTTTGAAAGAGGTTCTCTCGTGAACCTAGATCCTCCAACAATTTACGTCTTTCCGATCAAGTAAGTTGCCCCCACCCCAAACCCCTCTTCCGGCGTGCCGTAAAATGTCCCGTTCGGAAAAACGCACGGAGAGTACTTCTCATTGCTGTAGGTGAAAAACGCAAGCGACCATTGCTCTTCATTACCAAAGTATCGCAAGCGGCAAAGATGCGTCGGTGTGTGGCGGAGTCGTTCAGTCGATTGTTCGCGCGTTTCGTGCCACTCTTTCGGCGGCCAATCAGGTGGAATTTCTGGTTCGGTGTACGCATCAATGTAGCAATACTGACCGCGAAATCGGATGCCCAATCGAATGAATTTCCCGCCATAGTTTTGATTGGCGAATATCTCTATACGTATTCGAACACGTTCAGCCACGTCTTCGGGAACCTTGATCCCGCCGACGTGAGGGTCGCGCGGTGCCCACACCCGATTTCTGGATTTCTTTACTGTTTCCTTTGCCATACGTCGAACTCGACGAAGTTGAAAAATCTGACTTCCGTGCAAGATTGCAATGTCCGAGGCAAAGATCCTGCCGACTTGAATGCTACACCTACGACGGACGAACCGCTATAACTTCCCGATGCTCAGCAGCCTTCCAATCGATATCGGCTACATCGCCGGTCTCTCCGTCTCCATCCTGTGGACGTTTACCACGCTTTTCTTTACGGCTGCGAGCAAGCGCATCGGGCCGGCGATGGTCAATGCGGCGCGGCCGACGGTCGCGCTGATTCTCCACGCCATCACGCATCGCGCGATCACCGGTCACTGGGTGCCCGACGCGCGATCGCAGCAGGTGCTTTACCTCTGCACGTCCGGACTCATCGGGCTCACCATCGGCGATCTGTGCATCTTTCAGGCATTCTTGAGCATCGGACCGCGACGCGCTTTGCTCGTGCAGACCACCGCGCCGATTCTCGCAGCCATGTTCGGGTGGATCGCACTCGGCGAAACGCTGAGCCTGCAATCGTGGCTCGGCATCGGCCTCACGCTCGCGGGCATCGCGTGGGTTATTCGCGAGCGCACGGTCGCCGCTGTTGAAGAGAATACTCATCACGTCCGTTGGGGATACGCACTCGCGCTGGCGGCTGCCCTTTGCCAATCGGCTGGATTGATGCTCAGCAAGAAGGGCATGGGGCACGGCTGGCTGTCGGACGATCAGCACATGCTTCCGCAGACAGCCACGCTACTACGCATGACCTTTGCGGTCCTCGGCATGATTCCGATTCTGCTGATTCGCTCTTACCGCGAGCGCCGCCGCGAAGGGCTTGTGAAACCGGTCGCAGTTCCCGGAGCGATGCAACTTGGGCTTCTCTTTGCAAGCTGCGGCGCGGTGACGGGGCCGTTCCTCGGCGTTTGGCTCTCACTCATCTCAGCCAACCGCGTAAAGCTCGGCATCGCCCAAACGCTGCTCTCGCTGGCACCGGTCGCGATCCTGCCTTTCGCGAAGTGGCTGTACAAGGAACACATCAGCTTGCGAGCGATCGCGGGAACTTTGCTGGCGATTGTCGGTGTGGCTGTCCTTTGTCTGGATTAAGGTAACACGGAGAATGTCTCGGTCACTTGTAGCGTCGGGGCTTGTCCTCGGCGCAACGTCACCCACAAGGGGTGACGCTACACTTGATTGATGCATTAATTCTCCTTGTTCGCAGTGGAACCGAACGCGGCCTGCGATCGTCAAAGATGACGTTCGGCTGAGCCAACGATGACAATTCGATCGCGGTCAATTCTGCTTGGTTGTATCGCGCTGCTTGGCGCGGGGGCACTTCTGTATTGGTGCGTTCCCACGTTGTGGTGGTCGAAGATACGTTCGGAACAAGCAAACGTACTTTTGAACTCGTCTTATCGTCCTGCGAAATCAAAAAACGATACGAGGTCGAATGTTGCTGAACCGACGCCGGATGCGAAGGCTGAAGGAAACCTTCCGCCCGCTGAAACTTTGCAAGACAAGTCGAAGCAATTTCTGTGTATTGAGTACGTCGCTGGTGCCGATGCGGCTGTGTGGGCGAAGATTGGCGCAAAGATGCGCGGACTGGTCTTGCAAGGAGAAATGGCTGAAGAAGTTTCGTTTGCGGCCGAAGCAGCAGATGTTTGTGTTCCCCTCAACAAGACATATCGATCAGTAGAGAAGATCCGTATCGTACTTCACACAGAAATCGTCAGGGATGGCGAGATCGTTGAAGGCGGAATGTGGATGTACTTTGGACGGACGCGAACATCGCCCTCGCTTGATCAAAGCGAAACGCAGTTGTGGACCTCGACAAGCGAGTTTAAAAAGGAATTCAAGGCCAAGCATCGATTAACGCCGCCGGGGTGAGATTAGGCGAACATTCTTGAGTGGCGCTCTTAGAGGACGAACACGAATACCTGAAGTAGATTCTATTTGCTAGGGTTCGTCGTTCTGTTCCAAGTAGCCGATCGTGTCGCCAACTTCGTAGCCGTAGTCATTGGTCGTACAGATCACTTCGGTGACAACAGCGTCTTCGCAGGAAAACAACGAGGGCCAATACGTCTCTGAACCGCATGGTGAATCGGGGTATACGACGTCATCCCACCGAATGTATGCAATCAGTCTATCCGTGACGGGATCATAGTAATGAACATGGGAAATAAAGTAGACGTCCAGCAGGAATTGCGTTCCATCTGCGCATGTTCCGGCTACAACCTCAATCCCAAATTCATAAGGAGTTTCTCCGGCGCAGCCCGGTTGCGAAAGCCAGTAATCGCGAGCCGTGGTGTACCTTTCAAAATTCGGACCGGGAAAACTTGGGCAATCGGGGTCGCCAACATATTTACACGGCAGAGCACAAGGATCGTACGCGGCTTCGCATGGCGTCTCATTCAAATCTGTGAGCACTTGGCCGACTTCGATTTGCGTTCCGCAGACGACTTCGGTAATCGTCGCGTTCTCGCAAGGATGAAGTTCCGGATAGAACGAGCGGCCACAACATGTCGCGTCAACCTCATAAGACTGATACGTGCGTGCGCGAAACTCGCCAGTTGAAGGGTCAAAGTAATCGGTCAAGTAATCGCCGTAATACAATTGACTCAGGAAAACGGATGCATCATCACACACGCCAACGACACGAAAGTTGTTCGATCCTGCCGCCGAACCGCAGACGTAGGTCTCTTCCAGCCACTGCGCCTTCTTGGTATCGAAATCGTCGAAATCCGAGAGGGCTGGCGGAGTCCATGGCCCTGGGCCCGGTTCATAGAAGTTGATCAGGCAGGCGTCTTCTCCGTGGCCGTCCGGTTCGCAGAATCCATCAAGGTAAATACTGAATGGATCGCCGACTTCAATTTCATCGGTGCCGCAAATGAGCTCGGTGATAACTGCACCTTCACATGCGAAATCCAGAGGCCAGTAGGCGCGGCCACAACAGTAGGAATCGATGACATCGGTTGTGGACTGCAGGCTGGTGAATTGGCCGGTGGTGCCGTCAAAGAAATGTGTTTCGGAACCGAGCCCGAAGAAGTCCGCCAGGAACAGAGTCCCGTCAGCGCAAACGCCCGCAAGTCGCCACGAGTAATACCCTTCGTATTGTAAGCACGTTTCATCATCGGCGAGCCAACTGGTTCGCAGTGTTTCGTAGTCTTCGAATTCGTCGAGAGGGCGTGGATGGCATTCGCTCCAAAGGCACTGGAGCAGACACGGATCGCCCGGAGCGGGAACGCAACCGCCCGCCTGTGTGCTGCACCGTTGGCCAAACGAACACTCGCGAGGTTCCCACGAGCACACTCCGCCCGAACATCTGTCGCGGGTGCATATATCGCCATCATCGCATTCGGTCGTATTGCATAGGTCCTCGCATTGGCCGTTAACGCAATCGAGGCCGTATTGGCAGACGAAGGGTGAGTAGGCACATTGGCCGTCCACGCATGCCTCGACCGTGCATGCGTTGTGGTCGTCGCAGTTTTCGTCGATGGCGCAGTTGTCGCAGCGGCTTGCGTCTTCGTTGCATTGCTCGCCGGAGAGGCAGGGGTTGCCCGTGCCGATGCACTCGCCGGTGGGGCTGCAGCGCTCGGTGCCCGTACAGAAGAGGTTGTCGTCGGGGCAGTCGTCATTCGTGTGGCACGATCGGGCGACGTTGCTTTCATCGGGAGGATCGGTGGATTCGAATGGGCTACATCCAATGGCCAGCAACAACGCCAGCGCGAGGGATATCTTTGGCAACTTGTACATACCCGACACTCACGAACGGCCCGAACCCATGGATGACACGGCCGCTACCCTAAGAAACGGAGTAGCAGCTTTTGATAGGACAATATTACCAAAATGGCAGGTGTCCGGTCAGGGTTCACCCTCTTCGCACGGCGGTTCGCTCCAATTGGGGAGAACCTGACCAACCTGGACTTGTGTTCCGCAGATGACTTCGGTGATCGTTGCGTCGCCGCAGTGGCGGAGTTCTGGGTAGTACGTGAGCCCGCAGCAGGTTCCGTCGATGCCGTCCGATTGCTGACTTCGCGAAAGGAACCTGCCGGTCAAAGGGTCGAAGTAATCAGTAATTATGGTAAAGCCGTCCAACTCGGTTAGGAATGCGGTTCCATCAGAACACGTGCCCGCGGCGCGAAAGGGTATGCCCGTCTCGTCTTGGCAGAACGCAAGATCGTTGAGCCAGTTCTCGCGAAGTGTTTCGAAATCCTTGAAGTCGATGGTTGATGGATCGATGGGGCCGGCCTCATTGTAGATGCGGAGTTGGCAGGGATTTGTCGACAGGGCCGTTGCTTCACAGGGACCGAGAGCTAGCCACGCAATGATGTCGCCTTCGGCAAAACGCGTCCCTGCAAAGACCTCGGTGGCCGTTGCATTTTCGCAGCGATAAACAACAGGCCAAAAGCTCAAACCACAGCAGCCGCTTGGATCGCTGTCGGTGCTAGTGCGTCTCGCGAGTATGCGGCTGTCTTGCGGATCGAAGTATCTTGTGTCCTCTGCAACGCCGCTGGTGATGGTTAGAAATTGCGTGCCATCCGCGCAGACCCCTACGATGCCATCGAGAATATCGGAATCGGAATCGCGCCAATCCTCAAGCGTCGTTTGATAATCGGGGAGTTCCTCGAAGGGGATGTCATCACAAACAGTAAAGATCGGGCATTCTGAAAGGCAGCGATCGGGTGGGAGCACGCACCGCGCGAGGTCGGGATCGCAGGTTTTGGATTCAGAGCAGACGACTGGTTCATTTGCACATTCACCTAAACTGCACCGGTCTGTTGTACAAGCATTTCCATCGTCGCAGTCAGCATCAGCGAGACACTCGACGCAGTTTGCAATTGGCGGATTGTTGCATGTTCTTTCCGGATCGACATACACGGCATAGTCCACGCATGGGGCGACGGTCCAGTACGGCGGCAGCATTCCGCCGATGAGCTGTTCAATGCCGGAGAAAATCTCGTCGACAATCGGTTGCTCGCACTCGTGGAACAGCGGCCAATAGCTCACGCCGCAGCAGTATTCATCGCTCACGTCAGTCAAGAGCCGTTGCGCGATGAATTGACCTGTGGTTCCATCGAAGTAGAGAGTCTTGGCGTTGCCCATACCTTCCGCAAGAAACCGAGTGCCGTCCGCACATCGACCGGCCAAATGCGTCACCGGAAATTCCTCGTTGAGCCATTGGTTGCGCAAGGTGACGAAGTCTTCGAACTCGTCGAGCGGGCGGTTCGGGCATGGGAAGGCCGGATCAAGTCCCAGGCCGCATTGCGAAAGGCACACATCGCCCGGGATCGGGATACATCCTCCGGCTTCGGGATCACAGTAGTCCCCCAGGTTGCACGCATGGTTAGAGCAGACGCCCAATGAGCACTCGTCCACGTTGCAAATGATCCCGTCATCGCAGTCGGCATCCGTGTCGCAGCGTTTTATCGTGCTGTTGCTAGGGTCTTCATCGGAGGGAGTGACACCTATGCAACCACCCGCGATCAGCACAATTGATGTTACAAATGCTAAAATAGTTCGCATGATCCATCCCTCGTAGGTCGTTACATTCGCCTTAAAATGCCGACCTCGATCATAACGGAATTACCGGCCTAGATAGGACATTATATTGTCGGGATTTCTAGCGGGTGCAGCGTTTTCACTATTGGGGCCGCGCCTGAATCAATCAATGATCGTAAAGCAGACTTTGTAGGCCGAGTTGAAAGCCAATGCATTTAGGGGGCTTTAGAGGCATCCTCCGTGAGCTTTGTCCGGCGGGTGTTGCCAAGTCGAATGTTCGCTCTCCATGCAGGTCGTCCAATGCACATTTGCGAGCCAAAGTCGTGCGGGGGAATGCGGAGACCGTGGTCACGCGCCAACTTGCGAATTTTTCGACCAAGTCCTGCTGTAGCCCACGAAATTCCAAAATACTGATGGCACCCTATTCCGCATGTTACCCTGTCATCCTCCGCCGTCAGGAGAACACTGCAACACAACTCGACATGGCACGCGTCGATGAACTCAGGGATCAATTCGAGAAGTTCATCGATTTTAACGCACCGTTTTCTGTCTATCATGCGCAGGAAAACCTGCAAACGATCTGGTGGCCAATGCTGTAATTCGTTTTGAATCTCTGTCTTCGCGAGTTTCAGGGGTCTCGAAGAAGGTAAAACTCGCGCAGTCCATGTTTCAGTGAGCTTAACGAAATCTGCCAGGAACCTTCGGCCCCTCGCAACGTGAGGTTCATATACAAGGATAGGATCACCCCGCCATAGTGGGCCTGTCAGGAAGTAAGTTGGTGTTCTTGTTGCGCGCATCAACCAATGAAGTCAATCGTGCCGACGGATGGCACTAATCCTGCCTCATGTCCTTTGCGAAGCAACTCGCGGATTGCTTTGCGGCCTATGTCGCCGTAGTCGATGGTCCAGTCATTTACGTACATGCCCACGAATTGGTCGGCTAATTCCTTGCCCATGTCGCGGGCGTATTGCAAGGCGTGTTGAACGGCTTCGGCGCGATGCGAAAGGCTGAACTGAATGCTTCGCTTCAGAATGCCCGTGACTTCGTTCATCGCCGGTTGGCCTAGGCGGCGATGGATGACGTTCCCACCGAGCGGCAGCGGCAAGCCGGTGGTTGATTTCCACCATGCGCCGAGATCGACAACGAGATGCAGCTTGTTGTTCTGGTAGGTGAGTTGGCCCTCGTGGATGATGAGTCCCGCGTCCGCACGACCCGCAGCCACGTGATCGAGAATCTGATCGAACATGACAACCTGGTGCTTGAAGTTGCCTTTGCCGAGCAGCAGATTGAGCGCGAGGAATGCGGTGGTGGTCAGGCCGGGCACGGCGATGGTCTTGCCGCGAAGGTCTTCGACCTGCATCGGCTCGCGCGTGACGATCATCGGTCCGTAACCATCGCCCATGCTCGAGCCGCAATTGGTGAGTGCGTACTTGTCAGCCACGTAAGGATACGCGTGGATCGAAATGGCTGTAATGTCGAGTTCACCACGGCGGGCGCGGTCGTTGAGGGTTTGAATGTCTTGCAAGACGTGCTCGAAGCGCCACGGGCCGGTGTCGATCTTGTCGGTCGCGAGTCCGTAGAACATGAAGGCGTCGTCGGGGTCAGGCGAGTGGCCTAGGGTAAGTGTTGTCATGCTCTTTTCTCATTCCTCGTGGAAAGCGTTTTCGATGGGCGATCCTTGCAAGGAACCGCTCTCTAGTGCGCAGGCTAATTGCTTCGCTTCTTCCATGGCCCTCTCGCCGTCCCAAAGCGTATCTGACTCGGCTTCGTAATAATGCCCATGAGTCATTTTGGCCAGCACAGCACCCGCGATCGTGGCGGCGACGAGTTCGCTGAAGTAGCGCCCAAATCGGAATGAAACGACCGGCCAGCCCGGTTCTCGCGAGCGAAGTCCTAATCTGTCCGGACCATGTGGTCGCAGCAAAAAGCCAAAACGAATCCAGAATCGCGATGGACGAACTACGTGCGCGTTGTGGGGAAGCTCACGCAATCGGAAGACGCCATCGTAATAGAATTCAAACCCGGTGAGCTTGCCTCGGTACTTTGCAGGCCAAAAACCAGAATGCGACTTCAGATTGACTTCGGGGTCGAGACTAAGACAAAACCCCGCGTCTTCAATTTCATGTAGCCACTGGTCTACGTTGGGAAGCTCGTGAGTTCCGACGTAAACATACTGTTCAATCGACATATCAATCTACGGTCCAGGGGTTCTACGCACGCTGGCAAGCCTCCTGTGCCGTCTTTATACTCTGTCCCAGCACTTTAGCGTTTGTGGAACACGCGCCTAGCGGCGGTGCGTGACGAGGCGTAGAGGCCGGTAGTATGCGGTTGAAGATCACCGATGTTCGCACCCTGACGGACGATGCGCCCAGCGAGCGCGAAGTGGAATTTCGCGGCACGCCGGTGTCGATTGGTTCTCATTCCAAAAATCTTGTACAGCTGCCGGACACAGAGATCGCAGCCTACCACGCCATGATGCTGCCGACCGGCGACGATCAATGGATGTTTCAGCCCACCACGCTGGATGGTCAGACGCTGATTAACGGCGAGCCGGTGCGCGAGCCCGTCGAGCTCGACGACGGCGACGTGATCGAAATATCGCACTTCACGATCGTGTTCACGCTGGATGTCGCGCCGGATCTTGTTCTTCCCGAGGCAGGTAACGTCGAAGAGCTGGCCAAGATTCGACAGTTCCCCTTGCCGCCGCGATCGGAGGTCCGCAAGCCGGATGTCGAGGTTTCGCTCAACACGGCCCGGCAAAAAGCACTGGGGTTGTTTCTGTTGCGACTGCGATCCTGCACGGACTTTGCGAAGCTACTCGAAGCGACCGTCGAGATGCTGGTGCCGGAGTTGAATGCACGAACGTCTTGGATGGGAGTTCGGCGCGAGGCCAATGGGCCGCTGGAACTGGTCGACGGGCGTTCGGACAAGGGCAAGTACACCGGCAACCCGCCGAAATATGAAACCTATGAGTACCGGTGTCTCGCTCGCCATCAATTCATTCTGGTTCCCAAGACAGGCGACGATGTCACGCAGTCAGTGATCGCGGTTCCGATCATGGGCAAGCGCGGCGCGCTCGGTTTGATCTATGCGGATACGCGCCGAAGACAACATGTATTCGATGATGCCGATCTGGATTTCATGACGTTAATTGCAGGCATCATCGCACCGCAGCTTGAGGCGATCATCGGGAATTATTTCGAGCAGCGCGAGCAACTGAATACGAGCGGGTTGACGTTGATTCAGGATGTGCAGGCGAAGCTCGATCCGCGCTCGGTTCCGCAATGGCCCGAATTGCAAATCGCAGCCTATGCCAAACCCGGTACGAAAAACGCCGGCGATGTGTACGACGTCATGCGATTGCCGAATGGGTTGCTCGCGGTGTTGCTGGGGCACGTGCATTCCGGTGCCACGAAGACGGCACTGGCGATGGCTGAGGCGCGCAGTGCGTTTCGTGTCGCGGGTCTGCACGCGGATCGTCCGCACATTCAACTCAAGGCGCTCAACTGGCTGTTCTTTGATGACAAAGACCCGTGCTCGATGGACATTGCGATTCTTGTTGTGAACCCCAAGACCGGGGCGGCTGAGTACGCGTGCGCGGGTGAAATCGGTGTGATGATAGTCGACTCGCGGGGCAACTCGCGTAGCTTAGCGGACCCGGCTGTGCCGCGCGTGGGTCAGCATAAATCGTATGAATATGTCGGCGCGAGCGAGCGTTTGCGGACGGGGGATCTGCTCGCGTTTTACACCCGCGGAGTGCCAAGGGCTTGTAATGCCGAGGGCGAAGCCTTGGGTGACGAGCGATTCGGCGAGGCGTTATGCGATGGGTTCGGCCAGGCTGCGACAGCTGTGCTGAACGAGCTTCTCGTCGATCTGGGGCCTTTCCTCAAGATCGGGAAAACGGAAGACGATATCACTTTATTATTGGTCCGGAAAGTTGAACCCGGGCCTGTGTAACATACCCTACAACTTGTAACGCAAACGTAACCGGGCAATTGTCGACTTTGGTTGTCCGGCCATATACGTACTGTTAGAATAAAGCATTAACCTAAGGCGGACTCATTCAAGGTAGTTCAACCGTGTTGCTGCAAGGTGGTTTGATGCGGACGTGGGGATTCGTATCGGTCTTGTCGATCGTCGGCCTGACGGGCGGCTGCTTCAGCGCGTCCGGCGGGCGTAGTGATGATGTTGCTGCAAAGACAATTAACCCATCTCCCTGCCTGTCGCTTGAAGATGCTGAATTTCTGGCGGCTGATGCCATCGAATTGATTAACGTCGAACGAGCCGAGTTTGATCTTCCGCCAGTCTCCGAGAATCCAGTCCTTAAGCGAGTGGCTGACGAGTTCGCTTGCCGCATGATTGAAGAGCAATTCTTCGGTCATCGTGATCCGGAAAATGGTCATGGTCCGGGTGAGCGAGCGGTCGCCGGTCGATATCGTTTCCGCGCCGTTGGCGAGAACCTTGCTTCGGGTCCGGAAACACCGGCGGAAGCCGTCGAGCTTTGGATGCAGAGTCGTGCACACCGCGAGGTCATCCTCGACCCGCGCTGGTCAGACCTCGGCATGGCAGTCCGCATGAACGATGACGGCACCTACTACTGGGTGCAAGAGTTCGGCGATCCGATCGAGTAAGCACTTCCTCAGAATTTTCACCACCAAGACACTAAGATTTGGAATTGAATCCAGAAGAATGCTGGCTCGAGAATCAGTTCTCGAGCCAAAGCAGTAGATGCTCTCATCAGAGAAAGGATTCTCAGAAAAGGAACGAGCGAGAAGGGATTCTCGCTCTAGCAAAAAAACGAATCTTGGTGCCTTGGTGGTGAAAGGTGTATCGATTCGCGGATTACTTCTTCTGGTCCGGTGTGCTGACGGGCTTTCCACAGTGCGGGCACTTGGCAGCCAGCAGGCGACTCCAGCGCTGGGCGAAGACATGCTCGCGTCGCTGAAGCTCTTCGCTTTTCTTGGCTACGTCAGACTCGCGCTCAGCGCATGATTGCTGGAGCAACTCCACTGCATCCTGCTGTGCACGCATCTGTGCAGCCTGTTCGGACAAGTCCTTTTCGCGCTCGACGAGCTGTTCCTGGATTCGCGTCAGGTCGTGCAATTGGCCGCGAAGTTCAGCGTCCTTGGCATCGACATCCGCTTCGCGTGTAGCCAGATTGTGCTCTTGTTTGTTGAGCGCGTTGGCGTCAGCCAGCAGGCGTGTTTGCCATGAGTTCAATCGCTCCCATGACTCGGTCAGGCCGCGCTGAAGCGTCGAGAGTTCGCTCTCGATTTGCGACAGCGATCGCACCGGGTCGGTGCCGCCCATGACGGCGCCCATATCGAGGGCTGGAGCAGTTGGTTTCGGCGGCGGTGTCGCGGCAGATGGCGGTGCGCTGGCCATTTTGGGCGCGCCTGGAATCGCGATGTTCTTGGCTTGTGATTCCGCAGCCGGTTTCTCTTTAGACGGTTGAGACGGTGCCTTCGCGGCGGGTGCATTGTTCGGAACAACGACCGCTGCACCCACACCCATGATGAACGGACCAATGACGAACTGACTTCCCTCGCGCAGGCGGCCGAGATTGCAGCGCTCGTTGTTGACGATCAAGCCCGTGCGACTGCCGAGATCGAAGATGGCTGGTCGATCGAGAAAACGGAAGATCACCGCGTGTCGCGCGGACACTTCCTCATGATCGAGACAAATGGCTGAGCTCTCGTGGCGACCGACAAGCGCGACCGCCTCTTCAAGGCGCCAGCGAGTGTCGTTGTCCGCCTGGCGGATCATGACCGGCTCTGGGAACTTAAGCGGGTCTTCGACTTCGACGCCGTAGCCGCTGTCGTCTGAATTGTTTGCTGTGGCCTGAATGGCGACTTGAATGCGCGTCTCGCCAACAGTGATGATGTCGCCGTCGTTGAGTATGGCCAGCTCGATGCGGTTCTTGTTTCTGAAAGTGCCTTCGCTGGTGTGCAGATCCTTGATGAGGATTTCCGCGCCGGTGTTGACGATCACACAATGCGCGCGGTTGACCCCCTGGTCGTGAAGGACGATGTGAGCAGGGCGTCGCGAGCCGATGAGCGTAATGGGTCGACGGATGTTCCATGTTTTCTGCGCAGCCGATCCGATACCGGCGGTGATACGCACGGTCGGCGCAGCGGCTGGGAGCTCGAGACCCGGCTCCGGCAGTTGTGTAGTGTTCTCACTCATAGCTTCCCCTCTGCCCCTCGATGGCGATGGTGGGTCGTAGCGGTGGTCTGGCCGCGAAGAAGGTCAGACCTCGCGCTGGATGTCCCCCAATCATGACGCGTTCGCGTCGCGCGGTTTGAATACCGCAGTTCCTCTTTTTGATATCGTCCGAAGCTATCGGACAGTTTTCTAAAGCGAGCGCGAGGCTCGATGAAATTCAGTTAATCGGCGAGTTCCGATACCACTGCGCCCGCATGTACAGCCTGGGCAAATTGGGGTATTTACCCCTGTGCAGACTACGATATCACCTTGAGTGGCAAGAAGGCGAAGGCTTGAACAACGAGAAATCAAGACACTATAGGACGGAAAGACGAAGACTTGCGTATGGATATTCTGCTAACCAACGATGATGGATACGAGGCCCCGGGGCTGGAAGCTGCCTATCGGGCTTTGCATGGCATGGGAACGGTGCATGTAGTCGCGCCGAGTTCGGAGCGCTCTGCCTGCGGACATATGATCACGCTAAAGGGGCCGATCATGGTCCGGCGACACGAGCATCCGCTGTTCGGCCGTGCGTGGTCGGTGGATGGTTCGCCCGCCGATTGTGTGCGACTTGCGCTTTTCGAGCTGGTTGGTAAACCGGTGCAGTTGACTGTTTCAGGTATCAATCGCGGCGCGAACGCGGGAGTGGACACGTATTATTCGGGAACGATCGCAGCTGCGCGCGAAGCCGCCTTCTGCGGAATTAAGTCGATAGCGTTCTCGCACGCGACGCGTCGCGATGTCGAACTCGATTGGGGCCGTGCGTCGGCGCTGACCTCGCGACTCGCGCGTGAATTGCTGCACGAAGAGATGCCGGGCCCGGGATTCTGGAGCGTCAATTTCCCCTCGCCGATGCCTGCGGACGGCTGCGAGCGAATCTGCCGCGTGCCGGTTTCAGCCTCGCCAATGCCGATGGCCTTCGAGCGCAAGGACATGCACGACGGCTGCACGATTGAGTTTGATTACTTGAATCCTTACTGGGAACGAAAAACGATTGGCCCCTGCGACTTCAGCACGATTCGTGATGGCGGAATTTCGGTGACGGCAGTGCCGTTGTTTGGGAAGTTTTGAGTACGGAGGTTGACCCCGCCACTGGTGGAGCTTTTCTCCACAAGTATTCAGTGATCGAAAATGAATTGTTGCCCGGATGAATTCGTCGACAAGGCGCCCCAATTCAAACACTCGATGGGGCCACGCTCTTATTTCCTGGTCTGTTTGCTGCTGCTGCTTTTGGTATTCGGTCTGACGTTTCCGCTTATTGTCAAAGCCAGACTATGGAAAAGCAAGGCCACCTACGATTTGATCAATCGTGAACTCGAACAAGTTATCAGCTGGGTTAGTGTTGAACGGACATCACTCGGTGATTCCAAGGTCGATGCGCAACTTAACAAATCGAATACAGATAGAGACGCATGGTTCGACCTCTTCATAGAAAGTGAGGAGCCCCCACCCATTATTGAAGCGCCGGGTGTTCCTTTTGGCGGCGGGCTAATGCACGTTCCAAAACGGAATGCCCGGGTGCGAATTTCGTTGAGGACCCCTCGATTTGGTGATGCAGTGGTAGAAATCTTGAGCGATGAAGGACTCTATTCACTACAAGCAGTTGAACTGTTGGCAGCAGCATTGTCGAAAGACGACGTCAAGTTCAAAGTGATGCAGGTTGATAATCGCGTCTCGTATCGCAACTCCGCTTATGCAACCAGTAACCCGCCTCCACAATTTTACACGCTAGGATTGACCTTCGCGTCGGGTATCCGGCGTCATATGCCTTTCGTCTTAGGGTTGGTACTTATCATCCTTGGACTTTCTCAAGCTGGTATCCCTGGTACTGTGCTCTGCCGGGATTGCGGCTATGACTTGCGCGGGTCCACTGGGCAACGTTGCTCCGAGTGCGGTCTGACAATCACACCCAATTCGCTGGTTCTGATGACGACTGGGAGGCGGTCGGTGTACGTGGTAATCGGCGTAATATTGTTCATTGTTGGTTTCTTAATGCGTGACCTACTTGAGCCCTTATTTGCGGTTGCGCTTTAGGTGGCAGCGGACTGCATTCGTTTTTCTAAGCCGTTTGTCGGACCAGTCAGCGATCTAAGACCTTGGTGAAATGCTCTGCAACAGCGAAATATGTGAAGCCGGCCTCTCGGCAACTTCGCGGTAAGAAGAGACTGATGACTTTCGGCCTCTAAGTCCGTCCAGCATGTCTATGGTTGACCTTCGCAACCCCGGGAAATGATCCACCACAAGAAAAAGAGCGAGAAGGGATTCTCGCTCTAGCAAACATTATCTATTGCTTGATGCCTGTTGCCTTTAATGTTTCAGAACCTTTGTATCTTGGTGGTTCATTACGGTGCGCAACTGCAAGGATCGCTACCCCCAAACGCGGCGAGGATCTGCAGGATATCGTCGAGGTTGATCGCCATGTTTCCGGAGCAGGGCGGTGCCAGGTCGTTGCTCGGGTGCGTGGGTATCGCGCCATCTGAAAAATCGGCCAGCAGGTAGAGTATGTCGTCCAGATTCGCCTGATTGGCTGGTCCCATGCAGTTCGTGTTGCCGTACTCGATCGGCGAAGACGTGCAGACGCCGGTCATGACGTTGCACGTGTCGCATGTGCACGATTTGAAGTCGTGACAGTCCGTGTCACTGTCGCACGCGATGCCCACTGTGGCAGCCACCATGTACGATGCATCGTCGAGGTTGATCCAGCCAATGTTCTCGCCCCAGGCGTAGCCGCGGAATCGACCGCTGCCGAAATCGAAACGGGCACGGAACGGGTCGTTGGAAACTGCACCCCAGCCGAAGTAAATCCAGCCGACGTTTTCGCCCCACGCGAAACCCGTGAGGTCGTCGTCGCCGACGATGTTCACGCCGAAGTTGGTGTCATTGGTATTGGCGTACGGGCCAGCGCCGTTGCCGGTGTTGATCCAACCGATGTTCTCGGCCCAGATGATGCCTTCCAGAAAATCCGTGCCGACGATGACGCCATCGTTTGTGCTGTTGGCATCGCGCCAGTTGGTCCAGCCGGTGTTTTCAGTCCAGGCGAAGCTGTTCGCCGAGTCGATATTGGATGCCGCCGTCGCGGCGGCCACCATGATCATTGATAGGGTCGTGCTAAGAAGGAACTCGCGCTTCATATTCGTTCTCCATGCGAAGTCTGATGGAATTGTTGGACTCTCGTTTGGCTAGCTCAGTGTGGCCTAGTAGTCATAGTTTGCGTGGGGATTGGTGCTGGCTGCGATTCCCGCGGCGTTGACGATCGGGCCGACCGTATTTCCTCCCACAATGGAATAGCCGGTCGTGTTGTTGCTGACTGAGTTTCGAATGATAAGGTTGCTCGCATCGTCGACGTCAATGCCGATCGTGCTGTTAGATACGTTGTTTCCCTCGATCCGATTGTCCGGTCCGGTCGTGCCGATTCCGAAGCCGTTGGCCACGCATTGATTTTCAATAATCAGTGCCGCCGATCCTGTGATGCCGTAGAGTTGGTTGCCTCGGACCATGCAGCCGCGGACCTGACCTTCGCCCGCTGTGATTCCGCTGCTCCCATTAAATCTTGCCGTGCAGTTAGAAACCAGGCTGGTTACGGCTGAAATTCCGTGAAGACCGTTTTGGCTGGCAGTGCAAGAAGTGATGGTTGAAGAACCCAAGATAAAACCAATTCCATCATTCAGTGTAGCGGTGCAGTCTGAAATGAGGCTGCCTTGCCCCACGACGATGCCGCTTCCCTGGTTCGAGCGTGCGACGCAATGAGAGACCGACGCACCAGCGCCTGCGTTAAGACCATCTGCACCGTTGTTAAACAATTGCAAGTGCTCGTAGCGACAGTTGGCGGCATTCGATGCCACGATGCCATATGAAGTAAAGTCGCGAATTGTCCCGTTGTGTATGGCAATGTTGGTTCGTGATCCCGAGACTTCTACTCCAAAGGGTGAACCAACCTCCAGATTTCCGTAGAGCGTGAAGCCATTCAAATCTAGCGTCACATTGTTTGATGCGATTTGAATCGCCGGCTCACTGCCAAGCGCCAAGATATCTTCGGCCAGGTAATAAGATCCCGGAAAACTGATCACGATCGGGACGATGCTGACGAAGTCGTTGCGAATCGCCGTGCGCGGCTCGACGTCGCTCAGGTTCTTCATTGTTGGTGCGATGGGGCCGGCTGGTGGGGTCAAGCTGCCCGCATTGACTGCCATTGCAATTCCGACCACTGCGATAACCATCACGGGAACAGACAGTTTGTTGTGCGAAAACTTCATGTGGAATCTCCTCAGTAAAAGAGTTGAATCTTGTGTAGCCGATACCTTAGTTCGAGATATTCGCCCACGGGCTGACCGCTGCTGCGGCTGTGCCAATGGGGCCGACGTCATTGCCTGCGACAATGTCGTAGTTGGAAACTGAGCTGGATCGGGCAGAATTGCGGACGATCAGATTGTTGTTAACGTCGACGTCAAACCCTCGAGCATTACTTGTCGCGTTGTTGGAGTCGATCCGGTTCGAATTGCCAGTCGCGTGGATTCCCGCCGCTCCATTGGCGCGGACGTTGTTTCCGTAAACATGCGAACCCGAATCTACTTCAATGCCGTCGTTAAGGTTGTTTGTTGCGCTACAACCGGTGATCGTAGATCCCGTTGCGGTAATGCCGTCCAGGTCGTTCTGAAAAGAACCGCAATTAACAATCGTTCCCAACGTGGCGTCAATTCCTGCCCCGTCGTTGGAACTGGCGGAACAATCAGACACTACACTTCCCTGAAACACGTCAATTCCGTTAGAGCCGTTGTTGGACGCGGACGAGTGGGATACGGTCACGTACCCTGCCGTCAGAATCCCCATCCCACCGTTCGACGTCGCCGTGCAGTGGTCAATAACACCTCCGTATCCAGCGTGTATTCCCTCAGAACCGTTGTTCGAGGTCAGGATATCTTTGACTTTGAAGTTCACTGCATTAAACAAGTTGATGCCGTCACCGAAAAAATCTCTGACGACCCCATTCTGGATCGTGATGTTCTTTTGATTTCCCGTGACTTGAACTCCGATCAGCGAGCCGACTTCGACATTTCCATAAAGGGTGAAACCCATGAGATCGAGCGTCACATTGCTGGTCGTGATTTCGATGCCGTGCTGGCTGTGAATCGCGTAGATGTCTTCCGCGAGGTAGTACGACCCCGGAGAGCTGATCACGATGGGGACAATACTGACGTAGTCGTTTCGAATTGCCGTCCGCGGTTCGACGTCGCTCAGGTTTTTCATCGTCGGCGCGATTGGCCCTGCCGGCGGCGTCAGGGACCCGGCATTGGCTGCTATGTCGGTCGCAAGAACTGTAGCTGCTAATACTATCCCCGAAACTGAGACGCCTTTGGTACTTCTATTCATGATGCGAACTCCATGGGGCGCGAACAACTTCATGGGCACGCTCAATGCATGTCCCACCGTGGCCCCGCGCCTCGTGATCGGGCCTGAGGGATACGGCGGAAGGCGATGTGAGTACTCACGAATTATTTTGAATTAGGTCGATCGAGAATGGCGAAAGGGCTTTGCGTTCAGCCAATGCGGGCAGGAACTCAGGGATTGGCGACACTCATGAAGGCATGGGAAGCTTATTCGGCGTACGGAGTAGTTGAACAGAAGAGCAGGTATCGCGGGTGCGCGGATTGTTGAATTCTGGCCGCCTAGGTTCTTTCCCCTGCTAACCTGGCCTTTTCGCCGCAGCCGAACCGGAGCGGGAGGGATTCGAACCCTCGGTGCGGTTTCCCGCACACCGCATTTCCAGTGCGGTCCCTTCAGCCGCTCGGACACCGCTCCATGAGAATGTGGCCGTCACGGCGTGGACCGCTGGGGCTTCTCACGTGGCCTATAGTGCGGGTTTCAAGGCGGGATGGCAAGGGGAACGAAGAATGGAGGAGGGGAGTCGCGTGATTTGGTGCGAGAAGGGATTCTAAAACCCGCGACAGTGTGGATCGCCGCATGGTTTTGATATAACCAGAACATGATTCTCGGGTCTTCGACCGCTTCCACAGACTGTCCTTGGCGTTGCCCATGAAATGGCGTTGGTATCACTTCTACTTCCTTCTCGCCTTGTTCGACGTGCTGGCGATCGCAGCCAGTTTGGCACTCCTGCACTGGACACTCGATTCCTATCAGGTGGCGTTAGGCCGGTGGAGCACGATTGACGCGCGGAAGCGATGGGTGACCAATCTGCGACTCGCGTTGATTGAACTGAACGCGCCGGGAAACGACGTGTTCGAGACGCGTGATGTGGTCGGCGAGCGGGCGCGTTTCGAGCAATTGAAGACCCATCTTCATTTACTGGTTCGGCAAGACAAATCGTTCGACGTGGACCTGGCGGCGTTTCGCGGTTTCGTGGAGCAGATGATCCAGGAGGAGGAACGCATCTTCGCGAACTTCACCGAGGCCAAAGCCGAACCGGCGAGAGACCACGCCAACGACGCTTCTTTTCAGCAAGCGTCTACCGCGATGGCAGCCATGGATCGCGCCCAGGCATCGGCGATGAATGAGCTGTCGGTGTTTGATCGGGCGCTACTGCTGGAAACGCAAACCTTGCTGGTCGAGCACGAACAAAACCTGAAGCGTGCGGCGACGATCGAGAAGTTCTTCTTCGGATCGATCGTGATCGCATTGTTGGGCGTGTTCTACTTTGGCCGCACGTTGCAGCGAGCCTATGACCGCATGGTCGAGGATCAGAAACGCGTTGCGCTTGAGCGGCAGGACCGATTGGCCTCGGTGGGAGAAGTATGTTCAGCGGTCGCGCATGGCATTCGCAATCCTCTTGCTGCCATCAGCAGCTCGGCGCAATTGGCTTTGCGGTTCGGTACACTGGATGAGGCTACGCGCTTGCGTGTGCAGGACGTGCTGGCTGAGAGCCAGCGACTTGATCGGCGGATCGGGCGGTTGCTGGACTTTTCGCGCGTGTCTACGCAACCGCTGGAACCGTTCGAGCTGCAACGGTTGATCGATCAGGCGATCGACGAGGTCAAGCCGCGATTGGATGAGCGAAACACGCGAGTCGAGAAAAGTGTCGGCACCGAATCGATGGTGATTCATGGCCATCGCGAGCGATTGGTGCAAGCCATCATCGAATTGCTCTCGAACTCGATGGATCATATGCCACAAGGTGGCACCATTCGCGTGAATTGCCGCCGGGTCAATAGTGCGACGTCGTCGGTTATCGTGGACATCATTGACGATGGGCCGGGCATCCCGGAGAAGATCCGCGAGCGTGTGTTCGACCTCTTCTTTACATCCAAGGCCGAGGGGCACGGGATCGGTCTGGCTTCGGTAAAACGAGCCGTCGAATTTCATGGAGGTCAGGTTCGCGTGGTTCCGCGCGACGGTCGCGGTGCGCACATTCAAATTCTGCTGCCGCTTGCCAAGGACGAGCATTCACTTTGTCAATTCCGCAAGGATGCGAAGGAATAGGTGGCCGGGAGAAACTGGCTGGCTTGTTGTGTGTTGGGATGGGCGAGGCGGGCGCGGATTTTGCTTATTTCTCAAGGAGTTTCTGACAACGCGATCGTTCTGAATCGCACTGTAATTCGCTTGGATTTTCCTTGCTTGATCGGCACGATTATTTAGAATCTCACATGGTGGCGTGGATCAATAAGCGGGTGGACTTTCACTTCTTTTCGTAGGCCGCTGACCTGACGCTTCCTAACGGCGACTAGGGACAGTCGCCCTTGCTGGAATCACTCCGAACGGACGCGGAAAAATCGGATAAAGGGTGGAAATCGAAGCTGCACCTCGCGGTGCGGTTGGCGGTTTTTGCGTGTCGATTTCCTTCCTTTCATAGTGCGCATGGACCTTCGTTCGTTTGTCTGAAAGGGTGGCGGCGATGTTGTTGTGGGAAGCATTGGCGGCGGAACGGATGGCGCGGCAGACGGCGGGACACGCAACAGCGGAGCATGTGCGGCTCACGCGCAGACTTCCCTTCGACAAGCGATGTGCAGCCTTTAAGAAAGACGGCCGGCGTTGTAAGTGCCGGCGATACAAAGAACTCGAAACATGCCTGTTCCACGACCCGACGTTTCGCGAGCAAATGCGAATCCGTATGCAGGACCGTCGCATCGTTCTGCGACGACGGTTGAGCCACATTCCTGACGGGTATTTGCGGAAGCTGAGCAATCGATCGAGCGTCACGAACGCGATGGATCGACTCTATCGCGAGGTGCGGCTTGGCACCGTGACCCCGGCGATGGGCGACGTGTTGTTTGAGATCCTCTCGCGGCTTTTAGATTCCGGCTTGCTGGATGTGGACAAAGGCAAGGCCGCACCATCGCGCGTGACCAAAGTTGACAAGCTGCGCTTGCGAATGCGAGAAGTCCTGACGCGTGGCGAGCGCTCCGCGTGGCGCCGCGTGGTGGCTGAGGCGCCGGAAGCCTACCTGCTGACTGACAACGGCAAACAGGCACTCATGCTGCCGGGCCCGGGCGAAACGCCGGTCAAGGCTGAAGTGAAACGAGTGCGTCAGGCAGCGTCGTAGGGGTTAACCGCCAAGACACCAAGAAAAGGTTAGAGTGCTAGTTGCTTTGTTCCATCGCGAATCAATGGGACGTTGAAATTTATTAGCATCCCCAGCCTTTTTCTTGCCAGCCTCAAGTACGATAAAAGTTGAGCTTCGTGTACAGGCAACAAGGTGTCGATAGCCTTAAGTTCAACAATTAGAGCGCCCTCGACCAGCAAATCGATGCGCAATCCGCCTTCAAGTGTGAGGTCTTTGTATTGAATCGGTAGCGGTATTTGTGATTCTACCTTTAGCCTGCGCGCCCTAAGTTCGTACATGAGGCACTTTTCATAAACACTCTCTAGGAGACCGGGTCCAAGTGCTGAATGCACAGAAAAGGCCGAATCGACAACGGCCTTCGCGATAGCATCTAGTTCGTGTGGAATCGCCCCTTATTCACTTGGTGTCTTGGTGCCTTGGTGGTTCATCTCTACATCAATTCTTCGATCGCGTTGCGAGAAGATTCTTGACCAGGTCGACTAGGGCTGCGCGGTCGATGGGTTTAGAGACGTAATCATCCGCGCCGCACTCAGCCGCTCGTTCCACGTCGCCTGTTTCGCTCAGGGCTGTGACCATCACGACGATGATGTCGCGCGTCTTGGGGTCTCCTTTGAGTCGCTTGCACACCTCAAAGCCGCTCATCTTGGGCATCATGATATCGAGCAGTATCAGCTCCGGCGGGTCGGACGCGACCTTGTTGATCGCTTCGATGCCGTTCCGCGCGGTGACCACGCGAACATTGGGAAGCCCCTCCATATAGACCTCGAGCAGTTCGAGGTTTTGCGCGTTGTCATCAACGATTAAGACAGTCTGTTTGGCGGTCATTAGGCTGTTCATGGACGTTCATCTCCCAAGTGATTCCTTATCGTCTTGTCGCTAAAAGAGTATAGGCGCAATTGGGAAAAACCGCGAAACCCACTGTTCCGCCAATACTCGAAGCAGGTCTCAGTCACAATCTGCTCGCGGGGAATTCAAGAGGTACGTCCTCAGCTGATCCTTCGGATGGGTTAGTGTGTCTTTTGCGAAATCGCCTATGATGTCCCCGCGAATGAAACAACAAAGGCACACGAGGAACCAAGGTAGATGCACCCGTCGTTTCTGAAGATTCTGAGTACGTTCGTTTTCGTTATTCTTGTTGTCGGGGTATTCTGCCGTCGCCGTCGATCGCTGCACATCCCGCTGATGTTGAGCGCGATTCTGATCGACCTCGGCATGGTCGCCTATATCGAGTTCACCCGCGACGCAGTAGCCAGTGCTAAATCAAAGATGGGCCCGCTGATGATCGTCCATCTCGCGTTCAGCATTTCGGTGCTGGTTTTCTACGCGGTTCAGGTATACCTCGGAATCAAGCGCTGGCGCGGCTCGACAAGTCCGACACATGGAAAAGTCATGCCCTGGCTGCTCTTCGTGCGATTTGGAAACCTGGTGACGAGTTTCTTTGTCGCCTGACGACCCATCGATCAGGTTTGTCGAAACTACGATTCTTCGACCGTGATGAGCAGGGGCACACCATCCAAGTTTAGTTGCAGTGTGCTCACTTCAGGGTTCATGCCATCGGCGATCGTGACCAGAATCATGTACATGCCGGGATCGAGCTCCGCTGTGTCCACAGTCAGGGAATCAGCCTCACCGTCCTCATCCTCGCTGAAGGTACCCAGAGGCGCTGGCAAGCCGTTGGAGGGCAAAAGCAATAAGGAGATATCGGCGTTGGAGTCGATGTCCGAATCTTCCCATTGGATTTCGAAAGTGTCGCCCTGCGTAACGGTGAAGTCCTGCGTAGGCTCGAGAAGGGTAATGGCGGGCGATGTATCGACGTTGTCGTTGGCGGCATCGGAATGATTGTCATTGCCCGTGTCAGGTGACGCAGCACAAGCACCCAAGAGAAGGAGAAACGCCGTGGCTCCGATCCGCTGAAACGCGAACCTATCGAAACGAAAAGACATCAGTAAGCTCCCTCGCGCCCTCGGGCGGTAACCGAACGCTACATCCACGCCGCTGCGACAACCCGTGCATGTTTCACGCGGATGGGGTGTCTTGTCAAATGACTTCACAGGTTCGACGATACCGCCGGTGGTCCTTTCGACATGGGAGCCCGATATCAGGGACGGGTAGAACACCGCGACGTGTACCCAAGGACGGGTCAGTCACTTTTCGGGGATTGAAGCTCGATAACCAGTGGAAACCGATGCATTGAATAACTCAGAGCCGGATCGTCGTTTTCGCGCCAGTGAGCGACTCAGTCGCCGAGCGGACATTGCTCGCGTGTTCGCTCAAAAGCGATCCGCTCAAGACGAGCTCATGACGGTGTTCGTTGCGGACAATAACCTCAAATGGTCGCGACTGGCGGTCTCTATCAGCAAGAAGCAGATGGCGCTGGCGGTTCGGCGCAACAGCGTGCGTCGAAGAATCCGCGAGTGCTTCCGTCTCATGAAGTCGCGATTGCCTGTTGGGTTGGATATCCTGTGCTTGGCGCGCAGTGCAGCCGATCAAGCCGGCTGCACTGAACTGGGTCAATCTCTGGAAAAACTGACGATCAAGGCTCAAGCTCGAAGCCCGCGTTCGGAAGCGGGAAGCAAGCCTCGATCGAATCGCCGAACGGAGTAGAAATAATCTGGCCGAATCGCTCGTCGGTAACCTCAGGCACCAACTGGTACGAACCGGTATCGAGAGCCATCTGCATGACGAGGTAATTGCCCACGCGTACGTACTCAAGCCCAAACGCTGCCGGAACCGTCACTTCGGTCAGTCGCGTCTGATTCGGACCTTCGACCTGTGATGCACTGATCATACGGTGCGTGTCGTTGTTCTGGCCGTTCGCCGGGATCAATCCGTCTGCCGACAACCAGAGTCGAACCGGGTTCAGCACTTCCAGGCCGTCGTCGAACCCGCCGCCGCGCCAAGCAATGCGCAGTCCGGCGAACGTTTCATTGGGATTGGATCCGCCACCCTGCGGCGTGCACCAGTAGTTGATCATTTCGACGCTGACGATCTCCACTTCCTGGCGCACCCAAATCGGCGCGAGCGAAACAGCCCGATACTCAATGGTGCCAACCGTAATGACGACTTCAAGGTCAAAGGAGCGCTGCCAAGCCGAGTTGGGGATGGAACCGTCTGTCGGAATGGTAAGGCCAGTGCTCACATACTCAGAAGTCGTCGTGGGATTCAATACGAACCCAGCAGGCGTCACGTCGACACGCTCGTGACCATTGGGCAATCGAGTGTTGTCGAGGTAGAAACGCGCCGATGCGTTGTATGGGATATGGGCAACCGCGAGGCGGATGCCGAACATATCGCCTGCACGTGCACGAACGGGTAATCCCGGATCGATGAAAGCTACCGACGGTAACGCGATCGGTTCTTCGACTTCGGGTTCTTCCGACGGTTCGGTGTCTGTAATGATCAGAATACCCGGAGCAACCACGGTGGACTGGATCAGGCCGTCAGTAATAACGCCCACGACGCGGTAGGAACCGATTGCGAGGTTGTTGGGCAATCCCAGGCTGATGGAGTCGCCGGTGCCGTCAACGTCTTCGCTGAGTGAACCGACTAGCACGATTTCGTCGCCATCGGGAGCGGAGAAGAACAAATCCGGATCGAGCATGATCGAGATTCGTGCATCGTCGTTGGAGTCTGAATCTGTCCAGGTCACCACAAACGAACTGCCGGACTCCGCAATCACGTCGGAACCGGGTTGTGTGAACGTCATGACCGGTGCATCGTTGACCGGTGCATCATCGGAGACCACGCGAACCGCGTGCTGAATGCGAGCGGTGCCGACAAGCAGCCCGTCATTGATCGTTCCGACCAGGTCGTATTCGCCGGGAAGGACGTAATCCAAGCCGACGCGCAAACGATCTGACATCGCGCCATCGGGATCCTCAGCCACTGGGGGGCCGACGATAAAACTACCGAGGGCGATATCCGAACCGGCTGACGCGACGAGTTCAAAAGTAATCGTCGCGTTGCTATCCGGATCGACATCGTTCCACGTAATTGTCAGGTCGTCGTCGACCGACAGCTCAACTAAGGATGTCGGAGAGAGAATCGTCAGCGTCGGTGCGACGTTTTCGGGGTCGACATCCACCACAATACGACCCGGCGCTATCGCGAAGTCTGTGGCAGTACCGTCGTCGATCGTCGCGACAACGTCATACGTTCCCGGTTGAATTCCCTGCACCACGATCGAGAGTTCGTCGTTGATTCCATCAAGACCGGCAGCCACCGCAGGCGACATGGGCACGATACCGGCTGATCCGACTCGACGCAGGCCAACAACGACCGAAGCGCCGGCTACGTCAGCCGTATCCGACCAGCGAACATTGAAAGTCGAGCCGAGTGAAAGAGCAATTTCACTGGCGGGTTCATGCAAAGTAATCGTAGGCGGACCCGGAATGTTTGGCTCCGGTTCACCCGGTTCATCGACCGGCGGAGGATCATCATTCGGATCAGGCTCGCCGGGATCATTCGGATTTCCGCCGCCGTTGGTGGGTGGCGTAGTGACCTTTGTAATTACATACTCAGCCGGCGTATTAACGTCGAAGTCCTGACCATACATCAGCGACTTCGCAACAAGTGCGTGGCCGTCGATGTCGAGGCCCGACAGATCGAGCTGATCGCTCATTTGCGGGCTCAACACCATCGTGATCGTTTCGGGCATCGCCCGCACGAACGCGAGGTGCACAACCGCATTGTCGCGAATGAATCGAAGGGTTACGTCAGCCTGTGAATTGGTTTCGTTGCGCACGCGGGCGCGAATCGTTCCGCTTGATTGTCCGCCGTTGGAACCACCGCCGTTTGAAACATCGCCGACGGAATCAGCTGGTGGTTCATCGCCGCCATTGCCGTCGTTGTTTCCATTGGTCGGGTCGGTTGGGTTGCCGACCCCGGGCGTTATGCCGTTGGGAGAATCACAACCAGAGCCAATGACGAATCCAGCCACGCCGATGGCGACGAGCAAGAGCAGTGAGATTCGTTTCATAGTCAGTTCCCGTAATGGGGTTCAGGAACCACTCAGTTTTGCTTTGGCCAATCTCCGGCCATCTGACCCGAGCCGCGAATCATTCGCGACGACAATCGGCCGGCGGAACTTCCACCGTAACCGATAAGAACAGTCGGGCGAGGAAACCTCGCGCAAAATCAACCCGACGCAACGCATCGACGGAATTTGCCCTGCTTAAATAATAACCCACAGGGGGCTTTTTTACCAGACAGTTCCGCTATTTTCCGCAATAGAGATAAGCCAAGGCAGGCTTCCAGGAGGCACTTGTCGGGAATTGTCGTGACATATCAACGCAGCCGAATAATTATTCGTTTGCGGCTTTATTGGGCGGTACTTTGCCAGCGATGTCAGTCCCGTATTATGCCGGTGCTGTCGAAATCAGGGGTGAAATTGAATGGACTATCTTCATTGGGCAAAAGTACACAATCGGGTTCGCTACGAATTGACCATCAGCGGTGTGCCGCAGGCGACTTGGGCTGACTTGGGGCCGGAGCCTCCCATCGAGCTTGAGGTTCACGGGAGCTATGGTCATCCGCGGCTGATTGAGCTGATCGCCAAGCGCTACAACGTGCCGCCTGTCTGCGTCGTTCCCGTACCTGGGGCGAGCTCAGCCAACTTCATCGCATTCGCCGCCGCTGCCGATCGCGGCGCGCGCGTGGTTCTTGAGCATCCGATCTATCAGCCAATGCAGCGCGTAGCAGAGTTCTTGAAATTCGATATCCGCTGGCTGCGTCGCAGACCCGAGCACAACTTCGCGATCGATCTCAATGAACTCGAATCGTATCTCAGGGCTGACGCCCGCGCGGTCATACTCACCAATCTGCACAACCCCAGCGGGCAGTACATTCCACCGGAGGAGATGAAACGAATCGCGGATTTGTGCGCCCAGTTTGGCGCGAACCTTGTGGTCGATGAGGTCTATCTCGATTCGGTCCACCTGAATCAGGGCGAGCGTTTATGGACAGCGGCGCAATTCGGCCCGCACGTCATCGGCCTCAACTCGCTCACGAAGGTGTATGGGCTCGCAGGTCTGCGGATGGGGTGGATCATCGCAGGGCATCAACCCCAAACTCAATCACGCGGGTCGTCCACAAGCGGAACACACAACATCGGCGCCACATCGCAACCCGGATGGGATGGCCTGTCGAAACTCGCTCATGGATCATCGCCGCTGGCTGACCGCGCTCGCGAAATCATGGACCTGCTCAGCGCCAACAACGCGGCCCCCGCCACGTCGCTGGCCATTCGCGGGTTTGAACGGATCGACATTCTCGAAGACCGCTTCCGCCGTATCTATCGCGAGAGTCAACCGATCTTCCGCGAGTGGCTGAAATCGCAACCGATGTTGCACGCCTATCCGAACCACGGAGCCCTATTCGACTGTATTCGACTTCCGCTGGGGGTAAGCGGAGACAAGCTCAATGAACTGCTGGTGTCAGAGTATGACACTCAAATAGTGTCGGGTTCGTTCTTTGATTTGCCGAACCATATTAGACTGACGCCGGCTGCGATGTCATCGTCGGATTTGTCGCGAGGATTATCAAACGTCGCCACCGTCATTGAACGGCTTTCCATGTGAACATGCAAGAATCGATGAGATTGCATTTGACTCATTCGACATCAGTCCCGCGCTTTCTAAGATAGTTGTCCATGAACGACCGTGGCCATCTCACCACCGAGCTTCGCAATCCGCGTTCGATGAACTTCGATGAGATGTCCGTCGCGCGGGCGTTCGATCTCGTCAACAGCGAAGACGCAACGATCACCACCGCCATCGCAGCGGTTAAACCGGACATCTGTGCAGCCATCGAGTTAGTGGTCAGTGCGTTTCAGCGAGGCGGGCGGCTCATTTACGTCGGTGCGGGCACCAGTGGCCGGCTCGGCGTGCTCGATGCGGCGGAGTGTCCGCCGACGTTTCTCTCGAATCCGGAAATGGTGCAGGGCATCATTGCTGGTGGGCGCGAAGCCATGTTCCGCAGCGTCGAAGGAGCCGAGGATAGCGCCGACGACGGGGCTGGCTCGATCGACGGAGCGAAAGTTACGGCCAACGACGTCGTGATGGGCATCGCCACCGGCGGCACCACGCCGCTCGTGCATGGGGCAATCCGCCGGGCAAAGGAAAAAGGTGCAGCCACCGTCTTCTTCGCCTGCGTGCCGCGCGAGCAGGTGCCCGACGACGCCGACGTTTCGATCCGCGTACTCACCGGCCCCGAAGTCCTCACCGGCAGCACACGCATGAAGGCGGGGACAGCCACCAAGATGGTCCTCAACATGATCACCACCATCGCGATGGTCCGCCTTGGCAAGGTCTACCAGAACCTGATGGTCGACGTGAACTCATCCGTCAACCGCAAGCTCGTCGATCGTAGCGTGCGAATCCTGCACACGCTTACCGGTTGCTCGCGAGAGGAGGGCCACCAACTCCTCGAAGCCGCAGACGGTCGGGTCAAGACGGCCCTTGTCATGCGATTACGCAACGTCGATCGTCCGACGGCGGAACAGCTGCTTCACGAATCGAAGGGAAGAATTAGCAGCGTTCTGCCCGATAGAAAACACTAGATTGTCCTTGATTTTTCGCGTTCGAAACTCGACAATCACCGCTCGACTTTCGACAATTTGTTGAACCAAGGAGGGTTCTATGCTTCGTTCCAGTCAAGCTCGTTTGATTCGCGTTTCCACACTGGCGTTCGCCGTTTCGATGGCTGCGCTGCTGGCGGGATGTCAGGGGCCGCGCAAGCTATATCCGCTTCCCAATGGCGAGCGAAAGGTGCGCGCGGTGTGGGTGACGCGATGGGATTACAAGTCCCCCACCGACATCGCCCGAGTGATGGACAATTCCAAATCTGCGGGATTTAACACCGTGCTATTCCAGGTGCGTGGCAATGGCACCGTTTGTTATCGATCGAAGCTGGAACCTTGGGCCTCGGAGTTCGGCGGTCACGATCCCGGGTTCGACCCATTGGCGGTCGCCTGCAAAGAAGCACACAAACGGAATCTTGCACTGCACGCGTGGGTAAATGTGATCCCCGGTTGGCGTGGTGAGGGTCCGCCTAGCGACCCGAAGCAACTATTCCGCGCGCACCCCGATTGGTTCTGGAAAGATGCCAGTGGGCGGCACCAGCCGTTCGGTTGGTACCAGAGCTTAAACCCATGCTATCCCGAAGTTCGTCGCCATCTCGTCGCGGTGATGCGCGAAATCGTTGGCCGATACCCGGTCGATGGTTTGCACATGGACTACATCCGGTATCCCAACGAGTGGAACAACTCGTACGCCGAAGGAGCCAAGGTTCCCGATTACCCGCGAGACCCGCGCACGCTGCAGCTTTATCGCCGCGAAACCGGTCTGACGCCCGATCAATCACCGCAACAATGGAGCAACTGGCGAACGAAGCAGCTCAACATCCTGGTGGCTGACATTCGCAAGATGATGAATAAGACCAATCCCCGTGCGTGGCTTACGGCGGCTGTCGGTTCGATTCCAGAGGAGCATCGTCGCAACCACTTCCAGGACAGCCCGTTCTGGATGCAGCGGGATTGGGTCGATGCTGTTTATCCCATGAATTACGCGACGGATTTGGCGACGTACGATGCACGGCTCGCGAATTGGGCGAGGATGCGGCCATCGAAGCCGGTGATTACGGGAGTTATGTTTGACAAGCGCGACCCGGACCTTATCCGCGAGCAGGTCAGTCGCACGCAGCGGCTCGGCGGGCACTTTGCAGCCTTCGCGTACAACTCGCTGTTTGAAAGATTCGATCGCGCGGGCAAGCCCGTTGTCGATTCGCAGAGCAGCTCGCGCGCGACCTTGCGGCAGCAGGTCATCCCGCACATGCGTCGCATGTCTAACGCCCGACTGTCGATGATCGACCCGCCGCGCCTTTCCGCAAATGAATCAGAGTCGGTCGTGCTTTCCGCAATGCCCCATGAATGATCGCGATCGGCGTCGACATCGGCGGCACAACATCCCGCGTGGCTGCGATTGATTGTTCCTTTGGTTGCGGTACACAAAATCAGAACCGCGACCGCGAGGGAGCGGCCAACTCAGGCTCACGTTTTTCGCCGTCGCGGGACAATCGTTCGACTGAGCAGAACTCATCAGGCGCGCCTATTCTTGCGCAGCAATCTGCTCCAACGCCTCGCGATCAAAATGGCCATTCCCTGATCGATTGGATTGTCGATGCCGTTCGCGATATCCGGGCCGATCTTTCGATCGCGACATCACGGATCGGCTTGGCTTTGCCAGGCCCGGTCGATCGCGATCGCGGTATTCTGCTTCGCTCGGTCAATCTGCCGTTCCTCGAAAATCGTCCCATCGTTCGCGAATTGCAAGAGAAAGCATGCCAGCCAGTAACACTCTGGACGGACGCCGAGGCCGCGACCTGGGCGGAATACATCGCCATTGATCCCGCGCCGGCGTCTTTCGCTCACTTGCGAATCGGCACCGGTGTAGCTTGCGGCATCATTGTCGATGGAGAGTTCGTCTACCCGCCACGCACCAACGGCGGCCACCTCGATTTGCTGGTCGTCGATCACTCGCCAACTGCGACGAAGTGCCCCTGCGGAAAACGCGGGTGTCTCGAAGCGATCGCATCCGGCGTGTCACTCACAAGAAACGGTCAAAACTTAGCTGCATTGCAATTAGCATATGAATCAGGCGACGAAGAAACTCGCGAACTAGTGAATCTGGCTGCCCGCGCTATCAATTCAGCCATAACGAACACTGTGAAGCAATTCGGCGTGACGACCATTATTCTTGGCGGCGGCGTGATTGAGAACTTGCCCGCGCTGTTTGATGGGGTCTTACGAGAAAATAAAGAAAACGGTTCGGTAGAGGGCATTGCGATTTCACGACACAAGCTCGGGGACGCTGCCGGTGTGATAGGTGCGGCTATTCTGGCTGCTCGGGACGCGGGTAATGGTTGATCCCCTGCACACATCGGTCGACTTCGCCGATGTGCATGCCGAAGAACTTGAAAATGGTAAGGTGGATGTCGCCGCCCTCGCGCGGGATGTTGATTCGTTTGTGGCCAATTTCATACAGCACGCGTCCAATTCCCGTCCACTCGTATTCCTCAAAACAATCGCGACCAAAATAGATTGCTAACCCCCTGGGTCCGACCGCGACAAAGCACTTTGGTTTTTTCAGGAAGAACCACGCGAGAGTTGAAAATACGACCAGCAACAAAAATGGGATGCTCAAGAACTTAACGCCTACACCGCCGACTATCACGGTCGCGGTCAGAATTGTCACCGGGTATCCCAAGATGAATATCAAGAACGCACCCATGATGTTCCCCATCGGCTTCGAGTTTTTGGGGATCGTCCTTCCCCCAAAAACCTGCCAGCGCCGATCAACCCGCAGTCCGCACTCGGGACAATGATGCTCGATGGGAAGCCCTTGGAGCAGATATAAACAACGCGGGCACTTTTCCAACAAACCATCTTTTCCATCGAGCTCAAAAGAAGCCTCATTTGTTTCGCTATCGACGACGTGCTTTGGGATCGAGTCTTGCATGTCTGTTGCACTACTGCTTTAACTGCCCTTTGCCCACGCGCGGTGTAGTTGACAAAATTGTCAGGTAATTGTCATACTTTATGTCGCACATTCTCGAAGGACTGAGAAGTCGTACCGGTTCGGGTCGGTCAACAAAAAGCAGAATATCAAGTATCGCGTTGGTTCGGAAATGCGGAGTGTCTTATGAAGAATGTCATTGGTTTCGTCGTCGTTCTTGCCTTGGCTGTGGGAATCAGGTTTTACAATCGCGGACAAGATGACCAGAAAATCAAGAATGAAGCGAAAGAACTGATATCCCAGCTGGATTTCTACGCGGCTGATGCAGAGTACATCGATGGTCTGATCGACGACAACCACACAGCCGCGTTCGATGCGTCCTACACCATGGGCGGCCGGCGCACCGCGTCCAAGTTTGATCAAGACAAGTACCTGGCTGAGTTGTTCCATCGCATGGCCGGCGACGCATTCAAGGCTGGCAAGCGTGAATTGGGTCAGGCGCTGAATCGCGCAGAAGAAATCGCCAAGGAACCAAGCAAAGAGTAAGTGAATCACGCCCGCGGCGCTTGGTAGGTGTAGCGGCCTCAACTTGATTGCAGGAGCCGAATCGCCTTCGGCAATACGCGGCATTCGAGCGGCATCGGTACGCCCTCGTCGCCGTCAACTTCGACGAATGTTTTGTCGAGTGAATCAATCCGGACTTGTTGCACTTGTCGGTAGATAGTCTTTGGATGCTCAATGTGTCGTTGCCGGAAGATTCGATAGGCGTGCGCGATGAGTTCGCACCGCGTCGAGCAGGGCAGAACGCATAAATCGAGCAGCCCATCGTCATACTTTGCCCGCGCGCAGATTCGCAAACCCATCGAGTATCGCGCGATCAATCCCACGAACGCCAGCCCGCGCCCTTCAAACACTCGCTTACCATCCGCCTCCACGATCAGCCTGGGGAATCGATGGCCGAAGAAAGCTCGAAAGATCGGCCAGAAGTAGTCGAGGTGCGTGATGTGGCCGCGTCGCACGCGCGTGAGTCGCCACACGCACTCCGCATCAAACCCCACGCCGACGATCGCCAGGAACCGCCGATCGTTCACCACGCCCACGTCACACGATTGAAAATCCCCCTGCGTCAGCATTCGCGCGATCACGTCCGGCTCGGTCGGTATGCGCATCTCCTTGGCGATCAGGTTTTCCGTCCCCATCCCCAGCACGGTCATCGGCACGGGGCTATGGATCAGCCCGTTCACCACCTCGCAGACGGTTCCATCGCCGCCGACCGCCAGCACAGCCTCTGCCTCATTTGCCGCGCGCTGGGCCAGCTCCGTCCCATGCCCGCGACGTTCCGTCGGCTGCACGTCGAGCGTCGCCCCCATCTGTTCGAGATGCTCGCCAATCCGTCGCACGCGCGCGAGCGCACTCCCGCGGCCGGAGATAGGGTTCACAATGGCAACAATGCGGCGACGCATCCAGTCCTTTCTTCCGTTCAGTTTCGGTCTATCGTTCTAAACGACCCTTCGTCGGAATTCTCGCGCATCGTCGGCCTCGTCGCCTCCTTCTCCGTCGGGTGCGGTCGTTCGGTCCTTCTTCCGAAATGGAACGGTCGAACCGCCAGCAAGTAAGGCCGTTTCTGAGAAACGCTGATGAGCAGCGCGATGGCTGCGAAGTTGGTCACAAGGCTGCTGCCGCCATAGGACACAAACGGAAGTGTGACGCCGGTGATCGGCATCACGCCGATCGTCATCCCTACGTTGATGATCACCTGCGTGCCGATGAGCGTCACGATGCCGATCGACGTGAGTCGCGCGGAGGGCTCCGGCGTTGACGACGCAATCCGCACGCCCAGCACGACGATGACGCCGTAACATGCCAGTACAATCAGGCATCCGACCAATCCCCACTGATGGCCAACCAGCGCGAAAACGAAATCGTTGTGCCGATCGGGAAGCAGATTGTTTTCCGTGTAGGTGCCCTGCCCCCAGCCGTGGCCGAACCACCCGCCGCTACCGATCGCGTTTTTCGAGTGCACGAGCTGATAACCCGAACTCGCAGCCCACTCGATCGCCTGCCGCTTGTCCGCGAAGGCTTTGTACTTCTCCGGGTTGGCGATGATCGCTTTGCGCAGATCATCCGATTGCAACAGCACGGCCGACACGCGTCGTCGCTGATAGTCGTGAATATGACTCCACGTCAACGGCGCAACGATGATGCCCGCGAGAATCACTAACAGCAGATGCTGCCATTTGGCACCGGCTACGAACAGCATCACGAGCAGCACGGGGATCAGCAACAAAGTCATTCCGAGTTCCGGTTGCACCAGCACGAGGCCGAGCGGAATGATCGACAGGACGATCGGCCACAGGAAACCGGTAAACGTGCGGTAATTGGTTCGATAGCGCAGATACCACGCGAGGGCGAGCACGTACGCGAACTTCATGCACTCGGATGGTTGAATCTGAATGCCCGGCAATCGAATCCAGCGATAGGCACCGTTTCGCTGCGGCGTAAATCCGCCGAGCGTGGAATGCGTCAGCCGAGCCACGAGCAACGGCAGCAACAAAAGCAACGATGCAATGAACAGAGGATACGCAAACTTGGCGATCCGCTGATACCCGATCCAGACAATCGCAACTCCGACCGCGATACTCAGTCCGAGTGCGGACAGTTGCTTGGCAGCATTCGCGGGCCCGTCTTCGCCGGCTGTGTAGTGCGTGTCGGTGACGTAAATGCTGGCGATGCCGACCATCACCAGAATGCCCACCGCCACGCAGATCGCGATCGTGGGTTGGTTGATTTCGTTACGGTCGCGACTCATGATCCGTTCAACCTGCCGCGACCATCGACATCGAGTTTCGTGCCGTACAGATCAATTAGCTCTGCTGCGACCCTTTTTGCCAATGGCCCGCTCACGCGTCCGCCGCTGCCGCCATATTCCACGAGCACGGCAAAGGCGATTCGCGGCGGAGCGTTCCACTGCGGCTCACCGTTTGCGCCGATCGATTGCAAATAGCCCGCGAACCATGCATGCGCGTACTCATCGTTTTCCGGCGGATTTCGCGGCCAGCGTTCAACAACCTCGATGCCGTTCGTATCGATGATCGCGCCGGGATAATCCCACTTGATGCGGTCCTCTGCGTCGCGCTTCACGCGGCCGGGGATGACCGCTTCCTCCCATTGGGCTTCGTTCGGTTGGCGATATCGAATTCGAAACGAAGTAGGGCGCGAGGCTGTCGTGGCTGATCCCGTTTTTCCGCAGAGCACGTAGTCGGGATTCTCAAATTGGGCGTATTTGTGCGCGGTTCCGTCCTTGTCATTCACGACACCATAAATACCGCGACGAATGGCCGACCATTGTTCGGGGGTCGCGCCCATGTCGCTTGCCGGTGGACGCACTCCGTTTCGGAACATCGACACCGGTTGAAACTTGCCGCTCGCGTAGCAGGCCATCAGGTTGGCTGCTTGCAACGGCGTGATCGTCACCTCGCCCTGGCCAATCGCGAAGTTTCGCGCGTGACCGGCTGTGATCGGCAAGCGATTGTTCTTGCTCAACCACTCAGGCGTTGGGTTGATGCCGCTCACTTCCTCGCGAAAACCGAGACCGGAATATTCGCCCAGATGCACGCGGGCGAATCCTTCAGTCAGTCGTGGCACGCCGAGTCGCTCGCCAAGGCGATACATAAAGATGTTGCAACTGCCCGTCAGCGCTTCAACCACGTCGATCGCCCCGTGGGCCATGCGCTGATTCGTGCCGTGCATTTCCCAGCATCGCCAGCGATCCTTGTGATCCTCGAACAAATAGCCCGTGCACTCCTCGCGAGTGTCCAGCGAGATCACATGGTCCTGAAGTCCTGTGAGGCACACGAGCGGTTTGACGATCGAGCCCGGTGCGTAGTGGTTGGCCATCGCTCGAAACAAGAGCGGGTTGTAGTCTGTGTCATCGCGCAGCGTTTCGTATTGCTCGTTGAACCGCACCGGGTCGTACGACGGGTAAGAAACCAGCGCCAGCACTTCGCGCGTCGGCACATCAAGAACGACGATGGAACCACCGGAGCAATCCGGCGTTGCATGTACCGTCTCACCCAGCAGATCATACATTTGGTTCTGTAGTTCGACGTCGATGGTGAGCATGACGTCGTGCCCGTTTCGCGCGTCGAACAACTCCACGAGCTGGCCGTCGCGATCGACGACCATTTCGCCACGACGACCGCGCAGAAGTGCTTCTGCCGCAAACTCGACTCCGCTGGTGCCGACTCGTTCGTCCGCCTGATACCGTGCGAAGAGATCGTCTGGGTTCGGATCGCGCTCAATATCCTCGGCATCAACCTTGCCGGTTCGCCCAATGACGTGGGCCAGCGATGTCAGATTGCCCATGAACTCGCGACTCGAGGACGGCTCCACGTGAACCCACGGGTACTTTTCGAACAGCTCCCGCGCCGCGATCGACTGCATGCGGTCCAGCCCCTCCAGCACGGTATGCGCCTGCGTTTCCTCAGCCACCGGGCTGTCGAACCCGCGCCGTTCCTCGACGCGCTTGCGAACCCGCTGGATTCGTTCCACCAGTTCGGCTGCATTCCTGCGAAGGTCCGCGATGGAGACCGGATCACCCGGCGGCGACAAACGCACGATGTCGCGCCACATTTGTTCAAGGTCCGCGCGAAACGCCTGAGCGATGTCTTGATCTGTCACCATCCCGGGATAACGCTTCGATTTCTTCCATCGCTTCACCTGTCGCTTCAATGTATCGACAGCCGCATCGCCGTCAGCCGAAAGCACCTCAAAGTCGATGCGCAGATCCCAACTCGGCTTGTCGCCCACCAGCATCTGACCGTGCCGATCGAGTATGCTGCCGCGCACGAACGGCAAGCTTGTCGGCCGCAACGTGAGCGCCTGTTCGGTAGCTTTGCGAAATGAATCAGCCCGAACCACCTGCAATTCGACGAGCCGCACCACGAGCACGGTGATGGCGAGCACAAAGACAATCAGCAGAATTCGAAGCCGGTTCTCAAACACAACTCACCATCACCGAGAATTGGCGTAGACGTTTCTGGGGCGAGGGATCCCAAGAATCTTGGAAAATCGCAGGAAGACAAAATGCAAAACGGGCGCCCATAAGCCAGTGTACAACGAAGTCAGAATGAGGCCTCTCCAAAGTTCGCGTAACACAGATTCGTGTGCGCCGTAAATCACGAAGCGATAACACAACCAAAGAAACTGCACAAATGCACACGAGGCAGCTGTGACCAGCAACTGGGAAATCCACCCAAACCTGAAAACATAGTCGCGCGACATCGTGACGAGGGTGGCTGTTAGTCCAAAGGTGATCGAGACCAGCCCCGCGCGCTCAATCGTTGAACAATCCGCCAGTAGACCAATCAGCCAGCCCGCAACGATCGACTGCGGTGGCCGCGCGTGCATGGCGTAGAAGACCATGACAACCAGCATCCAGTTGGGTTGTGCCCCCCAGAACTCCATGCGCCAAGCCATGGTCGATTGCAGGACAAAGGTGGCGATGGTGATAACGGTGAACGCAAACCAATTCATGCACACCTTCCAACGGGGTGGGACAAGGAACTACCGAGGATTATTTTCGTTTCGTCGCGGGCGAAGCTAGGACTTCGGATGTAGCGTTCGAGCGCTGGCGCTTGAGAATCTTCAACACCGCCTGTGCGGCTGATACCTGCACGCGTGGGTCTTTGTCCTGTTGCAGTACCGCGCTCAAAACAGGCAGGGCGTCCGACTTGCCGATTTCGCCCAATGCACCCGCCGCGAGTTGCTTCACCCTCAACGCCTGGTCAGCCGGTGGGTCTTTGGGGTCGGGTCGCGGCGCGGGTGGCGTGCGAATGATCTTGATCGCCTCTTCAAACCCCTCATCGTTACCGAGCATCCCCAGCGCTCGTGCAGCCGCAAGTTTCGTCTCCGTGTGCATCGCATTCGCCAGCTTGTATCGATACGTTTCGAGATAAGTTTGATCGCGCGATTCCGCGAGCGACTGAATCGCCAGCGTCTCGTCCGCACCCACGCCCGATGTGGTCATGAACACGAGTTCCTGCTTAGCCTCCTTGGAGCCCAACCGCGCCATCGATGCCAAGACGTTTATCCTTACACCGGCATCGCTGTCGCGCATAGCCTTCGCCAGCAACTTGATCGCCGACGGATCGCCGATCAGGCCGATCAACATGGCTGCATGGCGCCGCGCGATGACATCCTTGTCCTGCAACAGGTAGCTCGATAGTTCGCCGGTTCGCCTCGAATCGCCAAGCCGGTGGATCGCATACAGCGCAGCCAGCTTTACGTTGACGTCGTTGCCGCGAAGCAAGTCGCGGATTTTGGACTCCGAGACCTTATCGCGCATCGTCCCCAGCGTGACGCAGGCGGCGAAACGAACGGCTGGCTGATCGTCCAGCAAAGCGGTCCGCAACCACGGCAGGAGGTCGGAGCTCTCCGTCGAGCCGATGGCCTCGACCGATTGCACCCGCACGATGGGGTTCGCTTCATATTTCAAACCCGCTCGAAGAACCTCCACCGACTGCGATCGCAAATCAGATCGCACAGGCGGAGCATTTGATGGTGAATTCTGTGTCGTGGCGCATCCAGTAAATAGAGAAACGCTAACTAATCCCGCCATCGAAATGCGCGAACAACGGGAAATCCGAATCGATTTGCGGAATACCATTGGCCTCATGCCTTTAATCCTAATCCTATCAAGTCACCTCGCGCGTCCTCGCGCGGCACCACCAGTAATCACCATACAGCAACAGCCACCCCAGGGCACACAGCCACGCGAACCAATCGCCATACCGCGAATAAAAAGAGAATCGCGAATCGATCGATACGTTGGCCACCGAGTATCCAACGTTTTTCGGCAGCGGATCGCTCGCGCTGCCCTTGACCACATCGTGAATTTTTCCCGATGGTTCTATGAAGGCGCTGCCACCGGTGTTCACCGCCCGCGCGATGCCCACCCGATTCTCTACGGCACGGAAAGCCGATATCGCGAGGTGCTGCGGCTGTTGAATGCCGCGACCGAACCAACCGTCGTTGCTGATGTTCAGCAGGAAGTCCGCCTGCTTCGTATCTTTGCCGCCACAAACGAACTCCCTCGCCACATACGGCACCACGTCTTCATAGCAAATCGGGATGCCGAATCGCAATGTCTGGCCGGTCGATTTGGCGGTCATCGTATAGGTATGAAACGCCTCGCCGGGAAACATTGAGAATTCGTCCGAACCATCCGGGCTATCAAACGGCATCAGCTTGTTCAGCCAGAGGTAGAGGAACCTCAGGCGGCCGAAACGAAACGGAACATATTCACCGAAGGGCACAAGATGCACCTTGTCGTATCGTTCAATATCGCGGCCATCCGGAAAGAAGACCGACGCCGAGTTTCGAATTCGCGTCTTGGCGACGAGATCGTTCGGGCTGCGAAACTTCGTCGCACAACCGGTGACAATGTACGCCTGCGAGGATTTCGCCATGGCGTATAACGCCGCGTAACTGTCTCGTGTGAGCAAGTGATAGTCGCGTTCCTCCGGGTTCAGAAACATCACCCATGGTGACTCTGGCAAGAGGAAAAGGTCAGGCGATTGCTTGGCAGCCTCCTTCATCATGCTCACGTAGACGAACATCTTGTCGCGTTCGGAGAACTGTTCATTTTCAGGCAGCGAGTCGAAATCGACGGTGCTCAGAAAATCTCCCTGCAAGAGCGCAATGCGGGGACCAGCCTTGGTTGTATCGCGATTGAGCTGAAAGATTCCATAGGCAATCGTGAAGACAAGAAGTATCGCAATGAAAACAACGCCGACAATTGCCAGTAGGTTGTTTCCTCTTTGTGCGAATTCAGGTTGCGACTTCTTTCGTAGGCGGGCGAGAATCAGTGTGACGATGAGTCCATTAATTGACGCTATCACGAAGCTAACTCCATACGCCCCGACCAGATCGCTAATCTGGATAAGTGGGCGAATCAGATAAACGCTGTGCGAAAGGTAGAACCACGGGAAGCCCGTCACTATGACTGCGCGCAGCATTTCGCAGCCCACCCACACAATCGGGACCACCATTGCGAGCGGCCAATTACGGCGTCGAACGGCATGTCGAATCGGGCAGGCCATCAGCGGGAAATACACAGCGAGATACAGCGACAGCGCCAAATACCCACCAACGCCGGCGGCGGGAATCAACCATCGCATGTTGAAGAAAAAAAAGATCGCAGCCCAGAGGTAGGTGTAGAGGTACACGCGCGGGGCGTGCGTCGAACCGACAACCGCCAGAATCCACGGCACAAGGCAAATGAACGAAAGCGGCCACCAACTGATCGGCGCGAAGATCAGGCTTTTCAGAAGCAGTGTTAGAAAGCAAAGTGCAGCGACCGATGCGTGACTCTTCAACGAAAAGTGAGCGAGGTCAGGGGCGCTGTGCAATTCGCGCTTGGCGGCTGTCTGCGTGGCGGATGACAAGGCTACGTTCATGGAAACAACTTCAACCGTGACATCAACCGGACGCCGATTCGAGGAATTGGATCATCACGGATCCGCCTTCGCCGACGGCGGGCGCTCCCGGCGGACGCATGATCAAACAATTGGCCCCCGCCATTCCAAACACGTCGCCGGAACCGTGCCACAGCAGCGGCGTCACCTCCCAGGCGCCGTCCGCATCTGTGCGCGCTGTACCAGGCCAATAGCTTCGCCGATTTTCCGTTGCTTTCATGGAGCCGATCAACCTCGCTGCCGTCTGCCTGGCGTCCATCGTAGTGCGGCCCTGCATCGCCGCCAGCGCTAGGCGAACCAGCAGATGAAATCCGACAAAAGCGCTCACCGGATTGCCCGGTAAAGCGAAAATCAGCGTGCCCTGTTTCGATTTCGCGAAGAGCACCGGCCGACCGGGCTTGATGATCATTTTCTGAAAACAGACTTCCGCGCCGAGTTGGGCGAGAACCTCCGGAACAAAATCAAATTCACCCATCGACACGCCGCCGGTGATGCAAAGCACGTCGGCCGACAGCCCTTGTTCGATGCGCGATCGCAAATCGTTGCGATCATCCCGCGCAACGCCGAGCATCATCGGTTCAGCATGGTCCGCGCGGACTAACGCCTCAAGCATCGGTTCGTTAGAATTGCGAATCTTCGCGCCGCTTACCTTTTCATCGACATCGATCAGCTCATCGCCCGTAACCAGAATCGCGACTTTGGGCTGCCGGTAAACCGTCACACGCGCCGCCCCGGCAGTAGCTGCAACCGCAACTTCCAGCGGCGTGATTCTGCATCCGGCTTTCAACACCGTGCTGCCCGCTGAAACGTACGTGGCGCGATCAGTAATCGACTGCCGTCTTTTCACCGTCACCTTCACAAACACGGACGAACGATCGGAACTGAGCCCCGTGTCTTCCACGCGCACAACCGCGTCCGCTCCCGGCGGAACCGGCGCGCCCGTGTTGATCTGCATGGCTTCGCCGCGATTGATCGCTCGTACAGGATCACTCCCCGCCGCGATCTGCCCGACTACTCGCAACGTCGCCGGAGCATTCGTCGTGTCAGCCGCGATCACCGCGTACCCATCCATCAGCGCGCGATCAAATGGCGGATAGTCAACGTCGCACGCGATCGGTTTCGCCAACGTGCGATGCAACGCCTCGCGCAGCGGCAATTCGACCGTGGGCATTGGGGTCGCTTGTTGCACCACAATGCGTTGCGCATCGTCTACATCGATCATGTTGGTGTTGGTTTGGCGTTGCATAGGCAAGGCCGCTATCGTACACGCTCGACAATCGTCCGTCGAAATGGAGAACCCGCGTGCTCGCCCTCGCCAGCGTCTGGATCAGCCTCGCCACTCTCATGCTCGCGCTCGCGATGGTCGCCTATCGCCCTGCGTTCAACGACGTTACCGTTCCGCTCGTCGTCATGTTCGGCGGCCCCGGCGCGATGTGCCTCGCGGGTATGGTGCTCTGGTCGCTCAGGAAAGAGCCCGCCGAAGGTGAAGGCGTCGCGGCCCAGCGCCTGCAATCCAAAGTGGCCATCGGGCTGGCGGTAATTGCATCCGCTATAGTTTACGTTCTCGTGATTTATGCCCAACGCCTGCCGCAAAATTGAACCGAATCGGAAATCAAACTAAGATTAGAGGCGGTTTCGACGCTATTTTTCGCGTCTTTTTTCCGGTTCAATTTGACCATGAACGCAACCATCAACGGACAAGAGAAGTCGCTGCCGCAGGGCACAACCCTGGATGCGCTCTTGCGCGATCTCGATCTGAGCCCCAGTCGTGTGGCCGTCGAGATCAATGAGGACCTCGTGTCGCGCAAGAAGTTCGGCGAGACGATCATTCAGGAAGGCGACACCATCGAGATCGTTACCTTTGTGGGAGGGGGCTGAAAGAGTGGATCGTTATCGCGTTGGTTCGTTTGAGTTTTCCTCGCGCCTTTTCGTCGGCACGGGCAAGTACGCGAGTTACGAGTTGATGGAAGCTTCCATCGTCGCGTCGGAGTCGGAAGTCGTAACGGTGGCTGTCCGCCGCGATATTTTGAACGCCGATGGCGGCGCAAAGCCGGACAACATCCTCGATCATCTGGACCTCACGCGTATCACCGTCCTTCCCAACACAGCTGGCTGCTTCAACGCCAAGGACGCCGTTCGCTCCGCCAAGCTCAGTCGCGAATTGCTCGAAGGGCTGGAAAACCCGGGCGCGAAATGGGTCAAGCTCGAAGTGCTCGCGGACAAGAAGACGTTGCTGCCCGATCCCATCGGCACGCTCGAAGCCACCAAAGAACTCGTCGACGCGGGCCTCGAAGTGCTTGTCTACACCAACGACGATCCCATTTTGGCCAAGCGATTGAAAGACGCCGGCGCGACCAGCGTCATGCCCGCCGGCTCACCGATCGGCAGCGGCCAGGGGATTCTCAACCCAGCCAACATCCGCCTCTGCCTCGAATACTTAAAGGATGGCGACCCCGATTACCCCGTCATCGTCGACGCCGGCGTCGGCACAGCCTCCGACGTCACCATCGCGATGGAACTGGGCGCCGATGGCGTGCTTCTCAACACGGGAATTGCCGGAGCGAAAGACCCCATCCAGATGGCCCGGGCAATGTCCCACGCGGTCCAGGCGGGTCGACTGGCGTACACCTCGGGCCGAATCCCGAAGAAGCGCTACGCGACCGCCTCCTCGCCGTGGGAAGGGGTTTTCACACCCACCCACAACTAATTGCCAAACGGCTTGTTACGAATACTTTACGCCGGTTCACTTTTGACCGGTTTTCCCCTATTATTTCACCTTCATGATCATCGATTGTCACACTTTCACGTGGGATTCCCTCGACCAGCTTGGTCGATGTCTTCCGCCCCATGACAAGCAGGCGTCACTTCAAGATAGTGCCAGTAAACAAGTTGCGCGAGCGGGAACCAATATCGCCGCCGGCGTCTCGCGCCACCTTGCGGCTGCGGAACCAGTGGACAAGACCATCGTGCTCGGCTTCAAGAGTCGATACCAGGCTGCGGATATAACTAACGAGCACATCGCCGCTTACGTCCACGACCACAACGATCGCATGTTGGGCTTTGCGGGCATCGATCCCAGCAATCCCAAGGAAGCAATCGCTGATTTGAAGAAGGCAAAAGAAGAGCTTTTCATGCGCGGCGTCGCGGTCGCACCGGCAGCACAGGACTTCCACCCCAGCAGCAGCCACGCGATGTCGGTGTACGCCGAAATAGGGCGTCTGGCTATGCCGGTCCTGTTTCACACCGGCCCGTTTCTGACGCCTGCTACGCGACTCGATTTCGCCCGCCCGTTTCTGCTCGACGAAGTCGCCCGCGAGCTGCCCAATCTGAAAATCATCATTTCCCACCTTGGCTACCCGTGGGTTGAGGAAACCATCGTGCTGCTCGGCAAACACGCCAATGTCTTCGCCGACATCAGCCGTTTGCTTCAGCGACCGTGGCTTGCCTATCAATCGCTACTTTCGGCTCATCAGCACGGCGTCATGGACAAGCTGCTATTCGGCAGCGGCTTCCCGTTCTCGACGGCTGCCCAAAGCATTGAGAACCTTTACAGCATCAACCACCTCGTAGGTGGAACCAGCCTGCCGGTCATCCCGCGCGAGCAACTACGCGGCATCGTCCAGCGCGACACGTTGGCTCTGCTGGGTTTGGCTCCAACGGCCTCAACCTCCATCCCGGATCGAGTCACCGTCGAACAATTCCATCTTGAGCACGAAACTATTTGAACGGCTCCGAAAACTGCGGGAACCCAGCGGGCAACGGCAGATTTCGATCTAACCTTTTTGGACCCAAATAGCTAAGACAGATCGTTGGGTGGCATGGCCAAGCGCAGCGCCGCCATGTTGACGTGAGCGACCGGTAACGCAACAAAGTCGTTTTCTTATTCACAGACCCCTTGCAGCCGAATACGCCGCATATAATCTAACAGCCCGGAGATTACGATAGTCCTTGGCGCGGGCTGCGCGAGGAACGCGGAATACGATCATGCGGAGGAGATGTTATGGCCCATATCGTGGCTGAACCTTGCATCAACTGTAAGTACACCGACTGCGTGGCGGTTTGCCCGGTCGATTGCTTCCATGAAGGCGTGAACTTTCTGGCGATTGATCCGGAGACCTGCATCGACTGCGGTCTCTGCCCGCCGGAGTGTCCGACGACAGCCATCTTCGCCGAGGAAGATCTTCCCGAAAAATGGAAGGAATACATCGCGATCAACGCGAAATATTCACCCGATTGGCCTGTCATCGATTCGCAAAAGGAACCAATGCCCGGCGCCGATGACAACGCGAAAGTTGAGAACAAGAAGGATCAACTGAACCCGGCTGCGTTTGGCGGTTAAGGCACAATCGCGTACTAGGAATTGGCGCGACGGTCAGCAGGGTACGCAATTTCGTCGAAGTTCGCCCGTTGCGTGGAATCCGCTGACTTGTTAGTCAGAAAATCGCGGTCGCGGCCCGCTTCGTGCGGCAAAGAATTGGGGTTCTTGACGTTTTCTTTTCCCTCCGATAAGAATCACTGCTTCGCTAGGTCGGGTGTGAAATCCGACCCCGCGAAAATGAACGAGATGCTATCCCCTCCGCGTGAGGGTTAAGCCCTTTGGGGCCGTAGCTCAATTGGTTAGAGTACCGGACTGTCGATCCGGTGGTTGCGGGTTCGAATCCCGTCGGCCTCGTTCGAAAACAAGCCTTCCCACGAAACAACCCCACCACAAACAGACTGTTTCAAGGCAAACACGGATTCGGCGGCAGCGTGCGCCAGTTCCACGATTCAAATGCGTCCGCACCGTTAAGCAAATCGATCTCGCGCAAGATGTCGGCTGGATTCGTGACGCCCGATCGATCGATGTCAGTCTGAAACGACTGGTATGTCGTCAGGCTGTTAAGAGCGTCAATCAATTTGAGAATATCGACCGGACTGGCCGTGCGATTGTTGTCCACATCGCCCGGCAGGGAACCGAGGCAGATGTTTGTTCCATTGGGCCAATAGGTGACGCGCGTCCAATGCCCCGCGGGAATTGGCGAATCGAATTGGAGAACCGCATCGTAGCCGCCGACGGCCACGTCTGTGACGATCGGCGCAGCCACATCGGGCGGCTCAACACTTACTGTGAAGTCATTAGCGGTCACTGTCGGCGTGTTGCAATCCTCGTTGAAGTGAATCGCCAGCGAATCCCAACCCTGCAGCGCGTTTGCATCATGGACTGAGTGCGGCTGTCGTGCATCGATCGCGCCGCTGGGTGGATTCGTTGCTGTGATATGGGGTAGGTCGCCCACGATGATCGCACATGACTCGAACAGAATAGGTAGTATCGGTTCATTGTTCTGATTCCGAAGCAACGTACCGTCAATGGCATTGGGGTCGGGTCCAACAACAAACACGCCTGCGGCATCGTCGGACACGCGAACAATCAGCGTGGCCAAGTAATATCGAACTCCTGTATCAAAGTTGGGCTGCCCCGTGGTAAGCAACGCGCCGGCCCAGCGATACCTGCATTCGCCAGAGGAAGTGACCAGGAACGATGTTCCGTGACCCGAAAATACGAACATGGGCTGCGTATTATCGATAAAGCAATTGGAAGAATTCTCTTCTGGCTCAGGTTCGCCATCGGGGCAAACATGCTCTGGGTCGGTCGTGGCGTAGAAATCCTCGGGAAGCACGTTGCCATGGCATCCACCAAAGTACGAATCGAATTGGACGGCGCATTGATAGCCTCTCAGACGGTTTGGAGGAGGAGTTGTACCCCAATCACGCAAGCGAAAGATCAGTTCCAGCACGTCGCCGGGCGATGCATCAATGGTCGCGACCGGTCCGCCCGGGATAGGAACGCCGTTTTGGGCGTACACTTCGAGCGACACTACAGCCTGTCCTAGCAGGAGATTGCATGGAACCAGCACGATTGAGGTCATGGCGATGAAACTTCGATTGGTTTTCACGATAGGCCTCCTCTAAGACTTCTACAGGTAACGCTACTCAATACACCAATTTTTGTAGGCACCGCTGGATCAGCACACAACCTAGTAGCACGGATTCGGCGGCAGGAAACGTCCATTCCACGGGTCAAACGCATCGGCCCCATTCAGCAAATCGATCACGCGCAGCACGTCCGCCGGATTCGTGACGCCCGATCGATCGATGTCCGTCTGATTCACTTCGTAATCCTCAACACCATTGAGATGATCAATGAGTCGCAGAACATCGGTGGAGTGGACTATCTGATCGTTGTTTACGTCACCCGGAAGAAAACCAAGGCACAGGTCCGCACCGCTTGCAACGTGTCGCACGCGCGTCCATTTTCTTGGCGGAATAGGCGAATCAGAAAGGAGAGTTATTTCTTGGCCGTCATCCGTAATATCAATGATCTGCGGAATCGTTCCACCGGGCGGCTCGACCGTAACTTCGAAATCCGCCGGCGCCACAGCTGGCCCTTCGCAATCGGTAAGTACATGACTGGTAATCCGATCCCATCCTTGCCGCGCGACGGCATCGTTGATGGCATGCGGCTGACGTGCGTCGATCGATCCGCTGGGCGGATCGGGAGCAACGAAGATTAACGGTGGATGCACAATGATCGTGCAGGGTTCGAACAACAGCGGCAGAAGCGGGAGGTTGGCACTATTTCGGAGGAACGTGCCATCCACCGGATCAGGATTAGGATTGAGGATAAACGTTCCGTTCGCATCGTCGGACACACGAACGACGAGCGTAGCCATGTACTCACGAATGCCGCCGGCAGACCCCCCCGGGTCTGGCGCTGAAGTATTCAACAGCGCGCATGCCCAGCGATAATTACATGTGTTCGTACTTACAGGGCGCCAACCGATTCCGTGCCCCGCAAACACAAAAGCCGGGTGCGTATTATCGACGTACGCCGTGTCAAAATTGTCCCCGCCCACCGGTTCACCGTCAGGACATACATGTAACGGATCCGTGATTTCATAGAATCCAACGGGTAGCACGTTTCCAGAACATTCGGCAAAGAACTCCTCAAAACCGATCGCGCATTGGTAACCCTTCAGGTTATTCGGCGGCGGGGTTGTCCCCCAGCTCCGAACGCGAAAGATCAATTCCAACACATCACCCGGTGCAGCCGTCACTGTGGCCACCGGTCCGCCGGGAATCGGCACGCCGTTTTTCACCTCTGCTTCCAGTGAAACGACGGCTTGGCTGAAAGCAGAATAGGAGTTACCCAATATTGCGATACCTATTACGATATTGAAACCCATTGCCTTCACGATTGTCGCCTCCCATAGCTAGTTGCACGGACTCGGCGGCAGCGTCCGCCCGTTCCAAACTTCAAACGCGTCAGCCCCATTCAGCAAATCGATCACGCGCAGTACGTCCGCCGGATTCGTGACGCCTGAACGATCGATATCTGTTTGAACTATATCAAAGGTCTCAATGCCGTTGAGGTGATCGAGCAACTTGAGAATATCAACCGGACTGGCTGTACGATCGTTGTTCACATCGCCGGGAAGGAAACCGACGCACACGTCTTGTCCATCAGATACGCGAGCAACACGCGTCCATTTCCCTGCGGGAATGATCGAATCGAAAACGATGGTGACATCTTCGCAGTCGGCGATAACTTCAACGACTTGCGGAACAGCACCACCTGTCGGCTCGACTGTTACGACGAATTCATCATCTTCCGTGAACGGCTGTTCACAGCCGAGATCAAAGTGCATAGTGATGCGATCCAAGCCCTGCCGATCATTTGCATTAATGATCGAGTGCGGTTGTCGAGCGTCAATGTGGAGCGGGTTGTAAACGGGAATGCATATGTCGCCGACGTTGATCGTGCAACCCTCAAACGCAACCGGCTCCAGAGGCATGTTGTTCTGGTTTCTCAGAAAAGTGCCGTCTATCGTGTCGGGGTTCGGATCAACAACAAATGTGCCGACTGCATCGTCTGATACGCGAACGACAATCGTTCCAAGATAGGCGGGTCCATCTCCCTGAGCCATGACGGTGTTAAGGAGCGCGCCAGCCAATCGATAGTCACATCCGTTGGTCGAGGTCGTCACAAAGCTTGTCCCATTGCCACTGAACACAAAATCAGGCCTTGCGGTATCGATGAAGACGTACGCGAAGCTGTTACCTCCTATAGGGTCGCCGTCGGGGCACACATGTTGCGGATCGGTAAGTTGATAGAACTCGACAGGAAGGACGTCGCCGGAACAATCATTGAAGTACTCTTCGAAGCGCACGGAACACTGATATCCCTTCAGCTGGTTCGGCGGCGGGACAGTTCCCCAGTTGCGCACGCGGAAGATCAGCTCCAGCACGTCGCCAGGCCAGGCAGACACCGTCGCTGACGGCCCGCCCGGAAGTGGTACGCCATTTATCTTGTCCACCTCAAAGGACACTATGGCTTGACCGTGGGAAGCAGCGTGGACGGCCAACAGGAGAACAAGACCGACCGCCGAAAGTCTTGAAAGCGTCATTAGATGACTCCGAAAAGTGACTCGACACGCACGGCGATCGAAGGGAACCCCCGCCGCACTTGTCATAAGTGATAAGTGAATCCTAAGTCCACCCATCAAGTGTCGTCAACTTTTGGCCACATACAGATTTCCATCACGTAAAAACGAAGAAGGCGTGCGTCAGTATCACCAACGCACGCCTTCAACTTATTCCTTGTGGAGACGTCGCTTCGCCTTGTTAAAACTATGCGACGCCCCCGCGTTAATTCAAATCATCACTAGTTGCATGGGCTCGCCGGAATGCTCACGTTATTCCAAACCACGAACGCATCGGCACCGTTCAGCATGTCGATGACACGCAGAATGTCAGCCGGATTCGTGATGCCGGAACGGTCCGCATCAGTCTGGAACGGCTGGAACGTCACGACGCCGTTCAAGTGGTCGATTTCCTTCAGAATGTCGACCGGGCTGGCAGTGCGATCGTTGTTCACGTCACCCGGAAGGAATCCGAGGCAAGTATCCGTGTTGCTGGCGATGTGACGAACGCGCGTCCACTTGCCAGCCGGAATCGGAGTGCTGAACGTAATCACCGCGTTGTTGCCGTTCGGAACCACGGTTGAAATCGTCGGAACCGGACCACCGGCTGGAGCAACCGTCACCTCGAAGCTCGCCGGGGTGAGACCCGCGGCAGCAGCCGAGAACGTCGCGGTCAATGAGTTCCAACCTGCTGGTGGAGTTGGGCTTGAAATCGCGTGTGGCTGACGAGCATCGATGCTGCCGTCTGCAGGAACGGTGCTGGTCATCATCAATGGCATGTTATTCGGAGTCACAATCGTGCAGCCTTCAAAGCCGACCGGACCCAACGGAAGGTTTTCTTGGTTGCGAAGGAACGTGCCGTCGACTTGGTCGGGATTGGGCTTCAAAGTGAAAGTACCGGCGGCATCATTGGAAACACGAATGAACAAAGTGCCCGCATATTCGCGAATTCCACCAGCAGCTCCACCTGGATCCGGGGCCGCAGTATTGAGCAACGCGCCTGCCCAGCGGTAGTTGCACGTGTTGGTTGACTGCGACAAGAATGCAGTTCCGTGTCCTGCGAAAACATAGGCGGGGAATGACGGTTCAGTATAGCAGTTGTCAAAATTGTCCCCGCCGACGGGAGTCGCCGGGCAAACATGGGTAGGGTCAGTAGTCGCATGGAACCCCTCTGGAAGCACATTTCCAGCAGTTCCCGAAACGAAATCACTGTAAAGTGTGGATAGCTGGAAGCCCTTCAGGTTGTTCGGAGCAGGCGTGGTACCCCAGCTACGAATGCGGAAGATGAGCTCCAGCTTGTCGCCTGGAACGGCGTTGACCGTGTTAGCCGGACCGCCGGCCAGGGGTACATCGTTCTTCGAATAAACTTCCAAAGAAACAACAGCATCTGCCTTTGCGAAGCTCTGTGACAATCCAAGAACAACACAACCCAACAAAAGTAAGCGCGAACCTAGTCTCATTGCTCGAATCCCCTTCAAAAAGAGTGCTTCCGCAGTCATCCGAACCACGGACACACATTTGGCTTACGACCGAAAAATCCTTACGTAGTGTAGCTAATTTCCCTTTTCGACTCAACCCGTTTGTTGATTGTTAGCGGTTTTTCACACGCTACGGACAAGGGTCACCACAGCTCAAACCCTGTCCCGTGAAGGCTGTGAGAACCGCGAGAATATCATCGAGATCAATCACACCGTTGGGATTGCAACCCTGCTGATCTGTACCCTGCAGCGTCGCCATCGAAAAGTCTCCTTGGAAACCCGAAATAGCGCCAAGAATGTCATCAAGGTTAACCAGACCGTCATCGTTCACATCGCCGTAACCCCAAAGCGAATCAGAAGCGCCGGCTGATGTAAGTCCAGTCTGCAACTCGGTTTGAACATTGTAGGCCGTCTGAGGCGCCAAAGCTGTTCCGTTCACAAAGACGGTCGACCATTCCGCTGGCGTCCGATAGACAGGTAGAGCTGTCAGCTCGCCGACCGAATCAACATAGGCCGATAAGCAAGTCTCGCTCGGCGATGTCACCAATAACGCGACCGGTTCGGTCCCACCTGAAACCGTAACGGACAGGTAACGAGAGCCGACAGCAGCCACCACGGGGGCGTCCGGAGGCACTTCGATCTGGCAGTTCTCATCGCAGCCGTCTCCGTTGTTGGTGTTGTCGTCGTCACACTCCTCGCCAAACTCCACGTTGCCATTACCGCACACCGGAACTTCGATAGTGCAAGTCGAACTGCACCCATCGCCGTTGTTTGTATTGTTGTCATCGCATTCTTCCGAACCTTCGACGTCGCCATCGCCGCAAACCGGCACATCGCAGATGAAATCCTTGATGGCCACCGCGTCAATGGCTGCCTCGATGACGGAGCCCATCCCCGTGTCAGAGGCAATGAACCGTACTCGCATCGTTGATGTCGGCGGCAGCGTGTTTGCGATGTGGAACTCTTTCACCACCCATCCGCCTGAAACTTCCGATCCAGAAGGTCCCACGGTTTCAAGGTCAACCCAACTGCTCCCGTTATTGTTTGAGATCTCAACCTCGAAAATGTCTGCATTCGGCGAACCGCCGGCTGTGTTGGAATACCAGCGGGCATAACTCAACACCGCATCTTGCAGACCACTTGCGTTGAGCGTGGGTGACGTCAATGTTGTCGCACCACCGTCAACATCCGTATCGCCCGGACCGTTCTGGGTGAGGTAACACTGTCCGGAGCCATCAAAATCAACCGTCGGATCGCCGCGGGTTCCGTCGCCCGAAGGTACGCCCGCATTCCATTGGCCCGCCGTTGCGGTGCTCGAAACGGTCCATCCGGTGGTCGTCTGGAAGTTGTATGACACGATGGTCGCAAACAGAGATTCGTCGTAGACCTGAGCCGAGTAGGTTTGCGATGGCGCACCCAATGGATCACTGACACCGCCACCCCCGACAGCTGCAATTTCAATGTAATAGTGAACAGTTGCTGCGCAAGGCGCCGTCGGAAACTGGCCAAGGAAATCGCCGTTCACATCCTGTGTCATCGGGATGGCAGTGAAAGGGCCGTTGTCGATTTGCACCCACATCGTCGCTCCAGCAGGATCAGCCGTAGTTGCGCCCGGTGTTGTCGCCACGCGCAATTGGCTGCTGCCGTCGGGAAGCACATACATCGGCCGACCTTGCGGATAGCTGATTGAAAACAGAGTCTGCTCAAGATCGATAACAAAATACCCTTCCGAGAGGTCGGCGAGGATAATCTTGTCTTCTCCTTCAAACGGATACACCGACCAGTTACCTGCGAATGTGCCAGTGTTTCCCTGTGGGAACGTGTCATAGCTGGCTACGAAATTCAGCAAGCCCGATGTAGGGTCAATATCATGTACCTGCATACCGGCCTGATACCACGCGTTAAACAACCGATAGCGTAACGTTGGGCCGCTGCCACTGGTGACGATCGCCTGGTTGTGCACGCTGAAGGAGTCTGTGGAAAGTACAAGGCTGTCTGTCATTGTCAGATTGATCGTGCCGCCGCCAGCCGGTGCGATTTCCCAAACCTTGATGCCGCCGTTCGATCGTTCCTCGCCGCTGACGACGAACTTGGCGTCGCTGGTCGGCCAACAGGAGTGAGTGGCTGTGCCCGGCGCTGATCCGATGAATGTGGGCGTCGCGTTCGCGACGTTACTGATGTCGTAGATTTGCAAACCGCTGTTCCACGAAGAGGCAAACAGCCACTTCACCTCGCCCAACGTGGGATGTTGCAGCGTAATAGGCAGGATCTCGTGGACGAACGAAATGCCGACGCCGGTCATGATCCACTTTTCCGACGTGATCGGTGATGCCGGAGGATTGTCCGGATCAAACGTGCGAAGGTCGACAATTCCTACCCGCGGGTTGGTGCTGTCACAGATATACAGAAACCCCTCGTGGTATTGAATCTCGTGTGCACGCCCATAGACACTCATCCGGCCCGTGGCCAGGAGCGGCAACGCAGGCGGATTCCGGGCATCAAAAATCGCGTAAGCATCCGCATTTCCGGTTTCCATCGCCACAAACAAGAGTCCATTGTCCGCCAACATCACATCCTCCGGAGACTTGAAGTTGTTGGGGGACGGTATAAGCACTTCGTTGGCCAAAGTGGGATTGGATGGATTCGTGATATCAACCACGAACATACGCGCGGCCTGACCATCGCCGCGCGCGAAGTTGCCACCGTAAAGATAGTTGCCGTCGGTCGTTACTTCGGAGTAATTGCCGCTGTATCCGTCCCAGTGGCCCACAAGCGTCGTGTTCATCGGGGGATTCTGTCCCAAGAGATTGGAAGACAAAACTGCAACCAGCAACCCAAAACACAACCGGGCACGGCAAAACCAACTTCCATGGCACATCACGATATCACTCCTGTCGGTATCGAGGGAAACCGTAGGGGGGGATACTACGGCGGGGTAAACTACAGCTTTTCAGTGTAGCACACCTGAACATTCAAGAGCAAGTCCGTGTTTCGTCGGCTTTCAATGGACGAAGAGTAGGAACTGAAGGCAAAAGTCCAGTTTCCCTCTAATGCCTAATGCCTGTTGCCTAATGCCTCACAGAGTCCACGTCGTCAACGCGATCTGCAAGCCAGTGAAAACCCGCACCCACCGAACCGTGCCCACATTTTGAAACTACTTTCCCTATCGATCCGACCTATTTAGCATGGCCTGTCTATGCAAATCCGCATCCTTTGCATCGGTGATGTCGTTGGCCCACCCGGGCGAGCCGCCTTGCGCCAAGGCCTTGCTGACCTTACAGCCAAACATTCGATCGATTGCGTGATCGTGAACGCAGAGAATGTGGCAAACGGCGCAGGCATCACGCCGCCGCTCTTCGACAAGATCCTTCGGTACGGCGCCGACCTCATCACGCTCGGCGACCACATCTATCGCCGCAACGACATTATTCCGGTTCTCGAAAAATCAGACCGCGTCGTGCGGCCAGCGAACCTGCCCACCGGTGCGCCAGGTAAGGAGTTCGCCGTCCGCACATTGGCTAATGGCCATCGAGTGGCGGTCGTTTCAATACTTGGCCGCATGTACATGAAGCAACCGGTGAACTGTCCCTTCGCGGCGGTCGATCGCGTGCTCGCGACGATCCCGAAAGACGTGAAGACCATCGTCGTCGATATGCACGCCGAAGCCACCAGCGAAAAAGTCGCGATGGGCTGGCACCTCGATGGCCGCGTCAGCGTACTCTTCGGCACGCACACGCACGTGCCCACCGCTGACGAGCGCGTCCTCCCCAAAGGCACCGCATACATATCCGACCTTGGCATGACCGGCCCGTATGATTCCGTCCTTGGCCGCATGAAAGACCGCGTGCTCGCAGCCATGACCACCGGCGTTCCACGCACACTCGATGTGGCGGAAGGCGATCCGCGACTGTACGGTATTCTCGTTTCGGTCGATACCAACACCGGTCGCGCGACCGCGATCGAACGCGTGCGATTTGACGCGAAGCCAGAGACGATGAATGACGGACACTAGAACAACGAACTCGATCGACACACTGCTTCGCGGAGCCGCTGAGGTCTACACAGCCGACGAACTGCGCACTCGCATCGCCAGCGGCAAGCGCCTTCGCGTCAAGCTCGGCATGGACCCAACCGCGCCTGACCTTACGCTCGGCCACACCGTCGTATTACGGAAACTCCGTCAATTTCAAGACGCGGGGCACAAAGCCGTGCTCATCATCGGCGACTACACAGCCATGATCGGCGACCCGAGCGGCAAATCGAAAACACGCCCGATGCTCACCACGAGCGAAGTCGAAACCAACGCGAAGACGTATCTGGCGCAAGCAGGCAAAGTGCTCGACCTCGCGCCCGACAAGCTCGAAGTTCGCCACAACAGCGAGTGGCTGAGCAAAATGAACTTCGGCGACGTGCTCAAGCTCATGTCCCAGATGACCGTCGCCCGCATGATGGAGCGCGACACGTTCGCCAAACGACAGGCCGAGGGCAAGGAAATCTACCTGCACGAACTGCTCTACCCGCTCATGCAGGCCCGCGACAGCGTAGCCATCGAATCCGATGTCGAGCTGGGCGGCACCGATCAGACCTTCAACAACCTCTGTGGCCGCGACCTGCAGCGCAACGCCAATCAGCCGCCGCAGATTGTGATGGTCATGCCCTTGCTCGTCGGCACCGACGGCGTGAACAAGATGAGCAAATCGATGGGCAATTACATCGCCGTCACCGACCCACCCAGCGAAATGTTCGGCAAGGTGATGCGCATCCCCGATTCACTCATGCGGAATTACTTCGAGCTGCTCACCGATCTGCCCGCGTCCGAAGTCGCGCGATATTGCAACACCGAATCATCCAACCCGCGCGAAAGCAAAGAGGCTTTAGCCAAGACGATCATCACGCAATACCACTCCGCTCAGGCAGCCGACGCAGCCGCAGGCGAGTTCAAGCGCGTCCACGGCGGCGGTGGCGGCGGATTGCCCGACGACATCGAAGAGTTCCGCATCCCCGCCGACAAGCTCACCGATGGCCGCATCGCGCCAGCTGATCTCGCGGTCCTGGTCGGCTTCTCCGCCTCGCGCGGTGAAGCCAAAAAGCTGATCGCGGAAAAAGGCGTAAAGCTCAACAACGAAACGCTCGAAGACCCGTTCACACCCATCGCCATCGCCCCCGGTGCCATCCTGCAACGTGGCCGGCGAAAGTTCCTGAAGCTGATTTCCTCGTGAATTTCAGGTCCGAACCCGTGAAAATTAACCACCAAGTGGTTGAAATTCAGCCACTTGGTGGTTGATTTTCAGCCATCAACAGAATGCAACTACTTGTTTGATGACCTCTGGGCCGTGTAGTCCACGCACTCATGTCGTTGTATCCTGTGCACACTGAATTAACGGCGGCAGAGACTCGTTTCCAAGGTTGTTCGCGTGTCATCACTCGTTGAAACATCTTCGACCTCATCTGCTAAGTCGCCGCCGGTGCATACATCAGATTCCCTTACTCCCGCCATGCGCCAATACGTCGAGCAGAAGAAACGTGTCGGCGACGCCATCCTCCTCTTTCGCATGGGAGACTTCTACGAAACGTTCTACGAAGACGCGGTCACCTGCGCAAACGTGCTCGGCATCACGCTCACCTCGCGCAGCAAAGCAGACAACCCCATCCCGCTCGCCGGCATTCCATACCACGCGCTCGACAGTTACCTCGCCAAGCTCGTCAACGCGGGCTATCGCGTCGCGATCTCCGAGCAAATGGAAGACCCGAAGCAGGCGAAAGGCGTCGTGCGCCGCGACGTCGTCCGCATCGTCACAGCCGGCACGCTCACCGACGACTCGCTGCTCAGCGAACGTGAGGACAACCTGCTCGCAGCCGTCTGCATTCGCGGCCAGCACACCGGCCTCGCGTTCATCGAACTCGCCAGCGGCCGATTTGAAGTGCTCGACATCGCCACCGAATCGGTGCTCGACGAACTCGTTCGGGCACGTCCGGCTGAACTGCTGATCGATGACGAACGCGGCGGCCAAGCGGAACAACTCGCGACACGCCTTCGCGAAATCTGCAACACCGCCTTCGCGCGCCGTTCAGCCAGCGACTTCGCGACGTTTCAAGCGGAGAAAACTCTGCTTGATCATTTTGAAGTCGTCACGCTCGCCGGTTTTGGCTTTGATTCGACAACACCGGGCCTCTGCGCCGCGGGCTGCGTGATTCAATATCTTCACGAAACACAGAAATCCGCGCTCGCGCACATCGCCGCGATTCGTCGCCGCGAGACCGCCAATTACATGCAGATCGATCAGGGAAGTTGGCGCTCGCTCGAAATCGATCGCACATTGCGAACCGGTTCGCGCGAAGGGACACTGCTCAACGCCATCGATCGCACCGTGCACGCCATCGGTTCACGCAGACTACGTCATTGGCTTCGCGAACCGCTGATCGATGTGAACGCGATCATCGAACGCCAGAGCGCCGTCGCTTCATTCGTCGACGATGACATCCTCCGTTCGCGCCTTCGCGAAAAGCTCCGCTCCATGTCCGACATCGAGCGCATCGCCGGGCGCATCGCACTCGCACGCGCCACGCCGCGCGACCTGCACGGCCTCGGTCGCACGCTTACATTGTTGCCTGAGATTGCTGCGTCGATCCGCGAGCATGCATCGACACTTCTCAGTTCAAACGCGGATGCGTTCGACGGTCTCGCCGACATCGCGCAACTGCTCCAGCGATCCATCGCCCCCGAACCGCCGGTCAACACGCGGGAGGGCGGCTTCATCGCCGACGGATTCGACGCCGAGCTCGATCGACTTCGCCTTATCAGCACCGATGGCCAGCGCTTTCTGCTCGAATACCAGCGTCGCGAAATCGAGCGCACTGGCATTCCCAATCTCAAGGTCGGCTTCAATCGCGTCTTCGGTTACTACATCGAAATCTCGCACTCTTCGCGCGACCGCGCTCCCGTCGATTACGTCCGCCGCCAAACCGTGAAAAACGCCGAGCGCTACATCACCGAGGAATTGAAGACTTACGAAAACGAAGTGCTCACCGCGCAGGAACGCGCGATCAATCTCGAACAACAACTGTTCGAACGCGTCCGCGGCGAAATCGCCCAGCGACTGCCTGCTCTCCTTCGCGCGGCCGACGCCATTGGCCAGCTTGATTGTTTAAGCTCTCTCGCTGAGCTGGCTGTTCAGCGTCGCTTCGTTCGTCCGCAAATCACCGACGACGGCCGTCTCGAAATCCACGACGGTCGCCACCCCGTCCTCGACCAAACCCTCGGCGATCGCTTCGTCCCCAACGACACGCTCATGACCGGCCCGGACGATCGCGTCTTCGTCATCACCGGTCCCAACATGGCCGGCAAGAGCACGTACATCCGCCAGGTCGCAATGCTCACGCTGATGGCCCACATCGGCAGTTTCGTCCCCGCACGCAGCGTGACATGCTCTGTCACCGATCGCCTCTTCGCCCGAGTCGGTTCAGCCGACGAAATCATGCGTGGCCAATCAACCTTCATGGTTGAAATGACCGAAGCCGCGAACATCCTCCACCACGCCACGCACCGCTCTCTGGTCATCCTCGACGAACTCGGCCGCGGCACCAGCACGTTTGACGGTCTCTCGCTCGCGTGGGCAATCACCGAACATCTAGCCACGCAAATCAAATGTCGCACGCTCGTGGCTACCCACTATCACGAAATGACCGAACTGGCTTCGCTGCTTCGCGGTGTGAAGAACTACAATGTGGCTGTTCGCGAATATCGCGCCAGCGACAAGCACGATGACGGCATCGTATTCCTCTATCGCATCCTTGAAGGCGGCGCGAGCAAGAGCTACGGCATTCACGTAGCCAAGCTCGCGGGCATCCCGAAGCCAATCATCCAGCGCAGCAAGGAAGTGCTCGACGAATTGCAGCGCGGCTTCGCCAAGGAATCGCGCACCCCGCAGCTCGCCCGCCGCCGAACGCGCGAGGACAGCCAAATGTCACTTTTCCCAGAACCGTCGAACGAACTCATCGAGTCGATCCGCACGCTCGATCCCGATCAAACCACCCCGCTCGAAGCCCTGCAAATACTCAAGGAATGGAAGGAGAGATTCAGCTCATGACGACCGCCACAAAACGTGACTCTGCATCCACATCCGCTAAAATGAGCTCAGCCATGGAAAAACGTGCCCCCAAACTCGATCAGCTCGCGTATCGCACAAGCCTGCCCTATGAGGGCGCCCGCATTCACGCCGCCGCCATCTACTGCTCCGACGGCCGCGTCGGCGAACACTTTGACGACTTCCTCCAGACCGGCTTGAAACTGCCGCGATACGATCGCGTCGCACTGCCCGGCGGCCCTGCGTGTTTAGCAGAGCATCCCCAGGCGCACGTCCAGGCTCAGGGCGTTGTCGATGAGTTGAATTTCCTCGTCGAAGTCCACGGCCTCCGCCGTATCGTCCTCATCTCCCATGAAGGATGCGCTTTCTACGCCACCCGCCTTGAACTCGACGGCCGCCGTCTTGAACTGGTCCAACGTGCCGACCTCATCCGTGCAGCCGCCTTCGTCCGCCGCGTCACCGGTCTTGACAAGGTTGAAGCTTATTTTGCCCATCTAGTCCCGGGCGGTATTGGCTTCGAGCCGATCGAAGTGTGAGGAAACTTAGATCGTGTAACAATACCTCCCTCTCCCTCTTAGGGAGAGGGTTGGGGTGAGGGTCTTTTTGGCATCGGCTTCCTGTCTTGTTACGGGCTCTTAATTAGGGAATGACTCTGATCGAAAACGATCTTGGGCCGTGCATTCCAATTCCGCTGACAACTCTGTTAGTTCGCCAACACTGCAATGTCGACCTTGCGTCCGGTAAACGCGCCAGTTCTCAAATACCTGTGAAACCTGCCGGAAATCGCTGTTTTCGTTCTCTAAGTCCGTCGACGTTTGGGTTGATAAACCTTGACCCGACACATCCAAAACAATAGCCTAGTACCAATCGGAGGCGGACAGACTTGGGAAGCTTTTCACACACGGCGGATGAAGCGCGCCGCTCGAGGTCTGTAATTCCGAACAACTTGTATAGTTTGATGCCATAGGGGGTTAGCAAACAATGTTGAAGTCAAATCTATCGCGAGCGTGGGCATCTGGCGTGTTTGCCTTGTTCGTCGTGGCCGGTTGTACGCCGGAAGGCTCAAACCCACCCGTCGACAATAACGAGGACACTCCCGCCGAGCGCGGTCGCCTGCTCTATGAATCTCGACGTTGTATCAACTGCCACGGCGCAGATGGACTTGGTATCTCGGTGTTCCCCGGTGCACCGCGCGTCGTCGGTCGACAAGCAGCGGACATTAGCACTGTCCTCGTGGATGAATGCGCGAATCCCGATGACGTTACCAACTGCCATCCTGTGAAAATGCCTGACTTGACCGGTTCGCAGATCGATGACATCGCTGCGTACCTTGCTGCACTGGGCGGTAACGCCGTCGAAGATCCAGGTCCCGCATGCGACGACGTTCCCGGCAACATCTGCACCATCGCGGGCAACGGCGTTTCCGGCAACAAAGCCGGAAACAATTCCTACGCACGGGAGGAGTACCTATTCTGGCCGCAAAACGTCGTGATGGATCCGCAAGGTCGCGTGGTCGTGAACGACTGGAATAACTACACCATCAAGCGCATCGAAACGGCAGGCTGCATCATGGTCCCGGACAAGAACGGGAAGATGGGTCCCGATTGTCCGATCATCGACCTCGTCGGCACCGGCTTGCTGGGCGACAGCTGCTCGATGGCCGGATCACCCGTTCTGGGTGCTGATGCCATTATGAATCACGTGTCGTCATTCATCTTCGACGATCTCATCCCGGGTCAGCACAACCTTCTCATCGGCGCCTGGCACCAGTGGAAAGTGAAATACGTTCCGATCGACGAGAACGGTGTCGCGGGCGAAATCATGTGCCTGTGGGGCAATGAGCGTGGCGCCGGCCCCGATGACATCGCGGCTGGTTATGAGGATTTCGATCGCGGCCAGACGCGCTTCAACCTGCCTAGTTCGGTCGTCTATGACCGAAATCGCAATTTCTACATCGCCGACCAGGGCAATCTGCGAATTCGCATTATTCGCCCCGATGCCGACGATGACTACTCATCAGCCGAAACGATGGTGACGACGCTTCGCAACAACATCGTCTCCCGTTTCCTCGGCGGCCTCGTGGATGAGTTCGGCAACTTCCGTCGCACCAAACCCGATTATTCAGACAGCGGTGACGGCGGATCGGTCTTCGATGCCACTATTAACGTGCAGTCCGGGTTCGATGCGGTTCCGCAACTCCGCCTCGCGATGGATCAGGATCGTCAGTTGCTCTACATAGCCGACTCCGAAAACCAACGCATTCGCGTGGTCGATCTCAATCAAGACCCGCCAACCATCGATACGTTCGCAGGCGGCGGCGACGACCTCGTGGCTGACAACGTCCCGGCTACGCAGGCGAAGTTCAAAAGTCCAGCCGACGTCGACGTCGCTCCCGACGGCAGCGGCGATATTTTGATCAGCGATTCATTCAACCATTGCGTGCGCCTCGTTGATTTCGAGACCCGCCTGATCCGCACCGTTGCGGGCATTTGCGGTCCCGATCAAGGCGGCTACGAAGGCGATGCCGGTCCAGCCACCCAGGCACGCCTGAATGAAGCGGGCGGTGCAGCCATCGCAGCCGATGGAACCATTTACATCGCCGACACGCTGAACCATCGAATTAGAAAAGTGAATCCAGTTAGATAATGGGAATGGGGTAACTTAAGTGATGCGAACTACAAAAATTCTAGTGCCCTCGATCGCACTCTTCGGCGGAGTCTTCGCGCTGATGTCCTGCACGCCGGGCGAAAACCCGAACAACGGTGGCGACGACTCTACGCTCAAAGCCATCCGAGGGCTTGAATATTTTTCACGTAATGGTTGTGCCTCCTGCCACTGCAACGACGCGGTCGGCGGCTGCAACCTCGATGCGCCAAACATTCAGAACATGCCCGAAAACCGCGTCGATCTCATGCTGCGTTCCGCTCAGGTCACACGGGCCCATCCAGTGAAGCTCCCGGCGACCGATCAGGAGATCGAAGACGTAGCCACGTTCCTCGGAACACTCGGCAATGGACAGCGTCTCAACGGCAACAGCTTGATTACTCAAGGCTACAACCTGTATGTACAGGCGGGCTGCGTTACCTGTCACTTGGCGAGCGCGCAGGGAGTGCTGCAAGGTGGACTTGGACAGGCGATCGCCGGCACTGACCCCGACAACGTCTACGCTGCGCTTTCAGGCCTCATTACCTGCCATCCGTTGCAAGGCGCCGTTCCCGATGACGTGCCAGCCGAATGCACGCTGGGCGTCACAACCAACCCGACCGTACAACAATTGACCGACACAGCTCCGCCAGATGCCGACAACGAGCGCACCAAGCTCTCATACTTCCTCGCGTTCATTGCCCCGCCGCCAAAAGTCGGCGTGGTCGAGGAATGCGAAAACGTGTCGGGCGAGATCTGCACCGTCGCGGGCAACGGCATCAGCGGATTTACCGGCGACGATGTTCCATCTCGCGAAGCACTGCTCTATTCACCGCTCCGCGTCGCGCTCACCGACTGGAACGTCGACGGCACGCTCGATCTCTGCATCGACGACTGGAACAACCACCGCATCCGCATGGTCTACCTCGACAAGGAAACCGAAGGAAAGATGGACCGCATCACCAGCATCGCCGGCACCGGCAAAGTCACCGGCGACGATGCGCTCAATCACCCCTCCGACGTCGCGTTCGACGCAGACGGCGGCCTCGTGATGGCCAACTGGCACAACCAGAACATGTATCGCTATCCGCGTAACCTCGTGAATGGCGGCGACCGCGATCAACTCGCGGGCCTCTGCGATCTACAGTGCAGCGCAGATAACCCGGAACCGACGAGCGTCATCGACACGTTCCTCGCGCTGCCCATCGCAGTGTCGATTCACCCGAATCGCCAGCACATTTACATCTCCGAGCAGGCGTGCAGCCGCATCCGCCTCTTCACGTTCGGCTCCGGACGTGAACGCGTTCAGCCGGCAGGTTGCATCACGCCGGTCAATCTCTGGACCGACAGCACGCTCGAGATCGTGGCAGGCAAAGGCGGCATGAATGGGTACGAAGGCGACGGCGGCCCGGCTTCAGAGGCCGTCTTCAACATCAACAACACGCCCGTCGTGCCCAACTTCGGGTCGCAGTTAAGTGTCGAGAACCCGCCGCGATACCTCTACGTGTGCGACTCGGGCAACCACATCATCCGCGCGATCGATCTCAGCGTCGATCCGCCGACCATCGAGTTGTTCGCGGGCGTACCGCAGCAGTCCGGTTTCAAGGATGGCCCCGGCGATCAGGCGCTGTTCAACTTCCCCGCGAATGTTGACGTCGACACCGCAGGCAATCTCTATATCTCCGACTGGGACAACCACGCGGTCCGCAAGATTGACCCTGTGACGCGCGAAGTGACCACCATCGCGGGCACCGGCGTCCGTGGCTACAACGGCGATAACCTTCCCGCCAAGGAAACTCAGTTGGGTTACCCGGGCGGCGTAGCAGTCCACCCCGATGGCCGCATCTTCATCGCCGACTCAGACAATAACCGCGTGAGGGTGATCATTCCGTAATCGACAGCGCTTTTCGCGCAAACCATTTAGCAAGTAGGGTGGGTGCTCTGCACCCACCTTTTTTTGATGGTGATATTGTCTGAATGGCTACCGAATTCTTGCGTCCTGACGAAGAACAACTGATCAAGCGATGCCTTGTCGCTGCCGCTGACGGCCCGTTTTTTCCGGATTCTGAATTCCATACCATCATGGGTTGTGATCGGAGCGAAATGGCTGAAATCGCATCGGTCTATCCCGACGTAAGCGAAGCCGATGAAACGGCCGTCAATAACGCGATGCTGTGGCTCGGCAGCTTTCCACACGGTAAAGGCGAGTTACTCATCTCAGAATACAAACTGACGATACCCGAAATCGCTCGTGTCTACCGGAAATGGCGTGGGGACAATCCCAAGAACATACTTGAAGCAATGAGATGACTGTCGTTTCGGGGAAGATGCACTCCGAATTTGAATTGGGTCTTAGCCCCATGAACACTTCGCGGATTTGCTACTCGTCCTGCTTGAGAATCCCTTCTCGCACCAAACTCTTCGGGAATCCATTCCCCACTTCCGCTACTTTGCGGTTTCGCGCCTTTGCGCGAGAAAAAACAATCGCTCATTCACCAACGATCTCTCCTGCGATCACCAGTGTTGTTATTAATCTGTAGGGTGGATTCTTTGAACCCACCTTGATCGTACATTGGAATTGTTCGCAAGATGCATCACCATGCGCCAACCGCAACCGCATCGCCCCTCAACATCACCCGATCGCGACCCTGCCCCCGCCATTCTGCGCGAAATAATAATTCTCTTTTCAAATTCCTCGATTCCAACCTTCCAGCCACGAATTCCACTTGCGCCGCGCAGGAGTGCAGAAACCAAAATCCGCGTTCTTAGCGAAAGAACAAGCCTGATTCATGCTCGCGCAACGACTGACAGCCGGCGCAAAGACTTTGCCCCAAACAAGCGAATCATTCGCCGCGCCAACCCATTTCGTAATTCGTCATTTGTAATTCGTCATTCTGAAGAGTGCCACACCGTGTCACTAGTTAACAGAATTTTTCACGTTTTAGCCATTAGCCATTTGGAATTGCCACTGAACGGCCTCAAGGTTGACTGGAATGTTTTGGCCCAGATTAGCTGCTCAAACGTCTCGGTGTCACGCGCTGCTGCCTCGCCGCCTCAGCCGCACTTCGCAACAGAATCGCCACCGTCACCGGCCCCACGCCGCCGGGCACGGGTGTGATCACGCTCGCGATTTCTTTCACTTCATTGAAACACACATCGCCAACGATCGCTTTCTGTCCATCAGGCAGTACGACCGAATTGATTCCTACGTCAACGACTACTGCTCCAGGCTTCACGTGTTCCGCGCGAATAAGGTCGCGCTTGCCGACAGCCACGATCAACAAATCCGCATGTCGCGTATGTTGAAGCAAATCGCGTGTCGCGACGTGGCACGCGGTGACTGTAGCCATGCGCTGCAGCAGAAACAGTGTCACCGGCCTGCCCGCGATCGGACCCTGTCCGACCACCACCGCGTTCATCCCATGTGGGTCAACATCCGCTTCCTTGAGAATTTCCATCACGGCGATGGCTGTGCACGGCGCGATGATCGGATCGCCGTAAAAGAGCAGGCCAATGTTCGAGGGGTTGACGCCTTCAATGTCCTTATAAGGATCAATGCAATACTGCATAGCCGGTGCGTCGATTCCTTCCGGCAACGGCAAGTGCAGCAGAATGCCCGTGACACTCGGGTCGGCGTTCAACTTGCGAATCAACGCCGCGATGTCGGCTTCCGTCGATCGCGAAGGCAACGTGTGCAATCGATACTCAATGCCGACTTCTTCGCAGCGCTTCCGTTGCGACCGCGCGTATATCTCGCCCGCCGCCGGATCGCCGACGATCACGGCATCGAGACTCACACCGATTCCTTCAGCTGCGAGTTCGCGCACCATCTCCGCCGCCTCGCACTTGATGCGAGCCGCCAGCTTCTGTCCGTCGATGATCCGCGCCGTTCCCACGTTTTCGTTATCGTCCAGCTTTGTCAGCCAAGTCTACATCGTTGCGATCTGCAGTCTCATGACTGCGGGTTCGGGCACAAAATACAAATACGCCCCGGTTGCAGCAGCCCCAATCACCGCGAGCACAATCATGATTCGCTTGAGCGTCGCAATTCCTCGCTCGAATTTCTCCGCCCGCCCCGGATCGCCCGCGACGGACGTCAGAAATCGAATCCGACCAGAAATCGAGGGATGTCGCCAGCCTTTTTCATCATGCGGTATCCCGTTCAACACAGCCACTCGATCGAGCGCCGATGCGAACACCATCGCGCCCGTGGCACAAACGCGGTTCGAATCGTCCAGCATCCTCTGTGCATCAAGATGCACGCTGCATGGAACTCGACACTCCGTCGCATCGGGCGTCACCGAGCGCGCGCCGAACAAATCCGCCTGCTGCTCGAATCGTCGCGACAACCATCCGAACCCGACGCCCCAGATTGCGATGGTAGCCACGATGCCGATCCCTTGGATGACCACGGCGGGGCTGCCCCACCAAGATTTCTCATCGGCAACATTGAGCGCCATCCATTCCATCAACCCCGATACAGCGAACCAGCCGACCAGCGCGAACAACAGAAAGTGCTGCATGTGGTGCTTGCGAACATGTCCGGCTTCGTGTCCGAACACAGCCTCAATTTGTTTCGGGTTCATCGTTGCCAGCAGCGCATCAGAGAGCAGTACATATCGAAAGGGAGCGAAGACACCCATGACAGCTGCGTTAATCATCATGCCGTCGCTTTTCCAAATCAGAATCTCGCGACACCGCAGTCCGATTCGCTGACACAACAACTCGAGTCGCTCGCGAACCGGTCCGGCGGACAAAGGCTCTGTTCTCCAGATGCGCCGCAACAAAACCGGTGCGACTACAAACACAACGACAGCCACCGCTCCAAGCACCGCATCGGCACCCCACGGCAATCCGATCCATGTTTGCAGTTTTGTTTCGTATCCGCGTGTGAGGTTTGCGGCGAAGAGGATGATCGTCATCGGCGCCGCGACAATCAGTAGATGATGTCGTATCTGAAAATCCAGATATGACTTGAGTTGCCAGACCGGCGCTTTGGCTTCGTGAGCCGTCTCCTCTGCAGACCAGCCTTCATTTCGCACGATGCGTTCGAAAGGAAAGGTTGCGATCCACATGCCCAGCACAGCCGCAAAGAACGGCGCAAGCGTGATGAAATCACCGAAGATTTGCAGTGCGGGATGTTTGCTCTCCCATGAAAACCACTTGGGCCAATCTGTCAGAAAGACAGTGACCGCAAATCCCGCAATCATAACGCCGCGAAGAATCGTGATCGTTCGGTGGAAGGAGTACTGCGAGTCGACCGAATTATGTCCGGAACCGGCCATCTGTCGTCGCGCTCGCTTCGCGCTCCACCAGGCTGCCAGTGTCAGGAGAACCGGCTGACCGAGTGCAATTGCAAGAATAACCCATGTCCGCTCGCGCCCGATCAGAACCCAGCTTTCCGGCTGATCGACTCGCCAGAACAGGAATGCAAACGCAAGTATAGTCAGTAGATGCATGTTTAATCGCACATTCGGCTTTGCTGTCCGGAATATCCCGTCCGGGGCTTCGCAGACGGGCCGTTGGATTACTTATCGTTCAGTCGACCGGCTCCTGTTACCTCGCAGTGACTTCCTGCTTAGCAATCGACTACCGTCGTGCTGCGTTTAATCGATAGTATGTAGGAGAAGGGAAATTGCCAGCTTCGGATGATTTTTGCCCCCAAGAAAACCCGAGAATGTGGAGAACTGACCATGAATACGTTTGAGAAACACGCCTTGATTCCCATGATCGCGCTGGCGTTCAGCGGCGCCATCGCGGGCACAGCCTGGGCTGAGAAGCACGCGAAGGATGGCAAGTCTGCTGTGACTGCACCCGAGAAGGGTGCGAAAGCGGGCGATGAAGGTTCGCCGGAGACAACGCGCGAGAATGAACGTCGCCGTGAAGCGCAGGGTGAGCATCTCGTGGGGCAACTGGACAAGCTGCGCGAAGAAATGCACGACAAGCTTCGGCTCAACGCGGAGCAGCAGAAGAAAATCAACACGCTGTTCGAAGAGCATGTTCAGTCACTTCGCAAGCGCAACAAATCAGAAGAAGGTAATGCTGCGGACAACCAGGAAGCCGAAGCAAAGGCCCTTCGCGAGCGGATCAGAGAAGCGCGCGCATCCGGTGATACGGAAACAGCCGAGAAGTTGATCGAGGAAATGCGAACGAAGCGAACGGGCATGCAACAGGCTCAGAACGAAGAAACGAAACAGTTTATCGATTCACTAAAGAATGAACTCAACGACGACCAAAAGGAAAAGTTCCAGGAGATGGCTTCGCGTCTGCGTCTTGATGGCGGAATGCGCCGAGGCGTGGGTGACGTTGGGCGGATCATGCGTGCTGTTGAGGATCCCAAGGTAAAGGCTACTGACGATCAAAAGCGCAAGATGAGGCAGATCGTGAGTGAGAGTTTTCCACGAAGGGGGAGAGAAGCGGGTGAGCGTCCCAAGTGGGAGCCGAAAAAGCAGGAAGAGGAGATGCAGCGGGTTCGTGAGGCCATGTTGAAAGAACTGACCGACGAGCAGCGCAAGACGGTCGAGGAGATTCTTGCACAGCCCGAAACGCGAGGCGAAGGCGAACGAGGTCGTGGCGCCATGCGACGAGGCGAAAGACCAGAGAAACCCACCAAGGAAAATGATGACGACTGATTCACCACTAAGCGCAATAGTTGATTTCGCTCTCTCGCCTTCGATCGTGTGTGCGGTCGAGGGCGAGTTCTTTTTCTTGCGCCAACTCTCGTTTTCGGACTATCTTCTTCGCCAGTCCGAAAACAGTTGAATAGGCGGAATGACGTACGACTTATCTCCGAACGTATACCTCCTCGTTTAGACTGACCGTCCGCGAACCCATGCAGCCCGATAAGAACAACAGTTCGCGTTGAACATCAGGCGCTCAACTCGCAGCATCTTTTCAGATGACACTCCGTGGCACTCATTGTCCAAGTAGCACGCGAAAATGTTTTTCCCGTACCAATTTGCCGCGATATAATCGGACCCACCGTCACACAATTCATGGTGGGGCCGGCTATGCTCCCATACTGTCTTAACCGAAGAAACTAAGTAGTCCCTATCAACTATGGTCCTGGTTTTTGGACGGCCGCTGTTGGCGACAAGAGAGACCGAGAAGGCTGTATGCGCAGATTTGCAATGATGTTATGGCTCGCAGTCTGCGCGAGTTCCGTCATCGGTCACGGGCCCGCGCCGCCTGAGGCTGATCGTTCCGCGCTTGTCTGTGAACCAAGCTCACCGCTGACTGCGCTGACGGCGCCGCGGCGGCGCGTGCCTTTGGCGAGCGTGCAGCAGGGCCGGTTGTCGGCGGTCAATTTTGCGGAGGGGGATCAGGTCAAGGAGGGTGACGTTCTGTTTTCCCTCGATGATACGGTGCAGCGCGCCAACGTCGATATCGCTGCCGCCCGAGCAGGATCAACGCTTGAGGTTGACCTCGCCCGTGCGCGCTGGGATCGCGCCGAACGCGATCGTGAATGGCGCACCAAACTTCATGGCGACGACCGCGCATCACCCAAAGAATTTGAGGACTCCAAGAGCGACGCGGAGGTACTCGGTGTCGAATACAAGCTAGCTGTTTTTGCCAACGATCAGGCGGGTCGCACGCTCGAACTTCAGCGGCGACTGCTGGATCAGTTTCACATCAAAGCTCCCTTTGACGGATACGTCACCGAGGTCAGCCGCAAAGCGGGTGAATCCGTCGATCAGTTCGAGATCGTACTGACCTTGGTTCAGGTCGATGTGCTCGAAGTGGCCATCGACTGCCCCATCTCATTGGCGCCCTGCCTCCGCGAGGGCGATCAGATGAAGATCACTCCGATTGAACCGCATTGGCCCGCCAGATTGGGAACGATCGTCCTCGCCAATCAAGTGGCTGACGGCGCAAGCCAGACGTTCAAGGTGAAACTCCTGGTTGACAACAAAGATCGAGCGTGGATGGCGGGTATCAAAGTATCCATCGATCCGGCGTCGCTCGTGAAATCGTCCAAGGGTGCTGCATCAGTGGAGCCATCAAGAGTTTCGGATGCAGACTCTTCCCAGCCGAAAGAGGAGCCAAACTAGTGTCCATGTTCAACATACCGGAAGACTCGGTAAACAACCTGAATGACGACGAGGCGTTCGGCCTGCTTCAAGAGATGGAGGCTAATACGTCCGATGAGCTTCGCCGCCAGCGGACGCATTTTCGCATCGCGATCAAGGCGGGCGTCATTCTTCGCGCCGGAAACTCGCGCGATCTCATCACGTTCAAGCTGAAGGGAGTCACCGGCGACATCTCGGAAGGTGGGTGCAGTGTGTTGTTTCCGCTGCCCACTCATGTCGGCGATGTTTATCGCCTCGAGTTTGATCGACAGGCGATTCATGTGCCGCTGACGTTCGCCCGCTGCGTGCGATGCCGCTTAATTCGCGAGGATGCTTTCGAGGCCGGATTTTCGTTCTTTAATGCGATCGCGCTGCCGGAACACATCGACGAAGGCGCCGAAATGTTGCACTAGTATTGCCCAATGAAACGTAAAGCCGAATCGTGAAACAGAATCCAACCATATCACCGTCCCCGCCCGCCGCAGCCGTTGGCGAGCCGCGCAGGTCGATCTTCGAACAGATCGGACTGCTCGCTCGCTCCGCAGCTACTCAGCCCGCCTTTTTCGCTGCGGCATTTCAGGCGATCGCACGCGAACATTCCAGCCCTTACGCAACATGGCACATCCGGCGCGCGTCTGAGATCATCGACGATCATTGTCACACCGGCACTACCAATCCCGCATTCTGGAAGGGCAGCCTTTCGCAGTTTCTCACCGAATCGCTGGGCAGCGACGGAATGAGCGCCAAACTGCTGCAGTCGAAGTCGGGACAGAAGCGCATCGCATTCGTGGCAGCGCCGGTTGTCGATGCGGCGGGCGCTTCCATCGGAGCGTTCGCCATGGTCATTGGTCCGCTGGATCGAACGTCGCTGACCGAAAGGCTCGCGACCATCGAAGCGGCTGTTCAACTGACATCGCAATTGGTGGGATTCATTGGCCAAAAAGCCGCGACGGGCAGTCCGGCGCGTCAGGAGACGTCGGCGGCACCAGGCAAGGGCGGTGCATTTCCGGCGCACCAGGAATACACCAGTGCCGAGGAGTTGGCGTACACGATCACCAACGAATTGCGAACGACACTCACCGCCGACATGGTGGCCGTCGGCCTGGTGCAGGATTCGCGGGTTCACATTCTGTCCATCTCCGGTCTCGATGAAGTTCGCAAACAAAGCCCGGGCGTTGTCGTGCTTCGGGCAGCCATGGAAGAATGCCTCGACGCAAAGGAAGTGATCGTCTGTCAGCGCGAAGAGGGCTGGACGGAGAAGCCCATTTCATCGGGCCATCGCCTGCACAAGCAATGGCACGCGTCAGCCAAAGGGGACGCGGTAACATCCATTCCTCTGAAAGTCGGGTCGCGCATCGCGGCGATACTCAGCATTCGTCGACGTCCGGACAAGCCGTTCAAAGCCAAGACACTCGACGAGATCTGCAAGAACGTCGAGCCGTTTGTTCCAACGCTTGTGCTTGCTCGCAACGCGAGCCGCGGGCTGTTCCGGCACGGCTTGGATTCTCTTCGCCACGCGATTCACAACCTGCTGACAGCGGGCCACTGGTCGATGAAGGCGGGTGTTGCGACGGCGGCTCTGTTCTTGCTCTGGTTCTTTTTTGGGAAGATCAACTACGACCTCACCGTGCCCGCGACGCTGCGGGCGGCTAATCCGATTCACATTGCAGCTCCATTCGATGGAACGATCGCATCGGTTCGTGCCATCGAAGGCGATGCTGTAAAGAAAGGTGACGTTCTCTGCGAGCTGGATACTTCTGATCTTCGTCTGCAACGTGCGGAACTTGTCGCGCAGATTTCCGTTCTCGATCGTGAAAGAGACAAGGCGACCTCACAGAATCGCCCGGTGGAAGCGCAGCTCGCGCTGGCCAACCGTGAGCTGGCGGAGGCGAGATTGGCGCTGGTTGATCGGAAGATCGAGCGTTCGCAACTTCGCGCGCCGATGGACGGGATGGTTGTGGCTGGGGATCTGCGTACGCGACTCGGAGCATTGGTGCCCGTAGGAGAACCTTTGGTGACGGTCGCGCCCGCGGGTTTATGGTCGTTGGAACTTTCCGTCAGCGAATCCGCAGCCGATGACGTGACGCCGCAGTTGTCGGGGGCGTTTGCGACTTTGGCCCGTCCCGAGCTTGTGCACAACTTCAAGATCGCGCGCGTGTTACCGGCTGCACATACGCACAATCAGGACAACATCTACATCGCCGAAGCTGATCTGAAAGCCGACGTGCGATGGATGCGGCCCGGCATGGAAGGTGTCGCGCGGGTACACCTGGGAGCGCGACCGGTCTGGTGGGCTGCCTTGCACCGAGCGATTGACTACGTGCGGTTGAACCTATGGGTCTAGAATCGAAAAGTCCGGCCGCCGCAACTCCGCTCGCAATGAAGCTGCGCGCGGTGCACGTGGGATTGCGCGAGGACCTCGAAGTGACGCGACATTTGTTTCGCGGCGAGCCGTCCTATGCTATTCGTGATCCGTTGACGTTTCAGTGCCAGCAACTGACACCGGAAGATTATGACATTGTGATCCGTCTGACCGCGGCCAAACCATTGTCGGCAGTGTTCGATCAGTTGGTGCGCGACGGCAAGGTGTCGGCCGAAGATGAGGAGGAGTTCTATCATTTCATCCTGAATCTGCACCGGCTCGGTTTTCTTCGCCTGCCCATGTCAGACGACAAGCAGCTCTACAAGCGGTTTGTCGCAAAGCAGGCGGCGAAGAAGAAAGAGAAGCTGATGGGGTTCATGTTCCTTCGCATACCGCTGGTCAATCCCGATGCGTTCCTCAACCGGACGGTGCACCTAGTGCGGCCGTTGTTTTCGCGAACCGCCTTTGTGTTGTGGCTCGTGCTGATGATCGGTGCTGCCTACGTCGGGTTCAGCCAACGTGCCGAACTGGCCAAGCCGCTGGATGGGCTCCTCGCGTCGCGCAATCTCCCGCTCATGTGGATCACGCTGATCGTTCTGAAACTGTTTCATGAACTCGGACACGCGTACGCATGCAAGCACTACGGCGGGCACGTGCCGGAGATGGGTGCGTATCTGGTGATGTTCACTCCCTGTGCGTACGTCGACGCGACCGCGTGCTGGGGTTTCAATCGCAAGTGGGAGAGGCTCGTCGTCTGTTTCGGCGGCATGTATGTGGAGAGCATCTTCGCAGCGATTGCGGTTCTCGTCTGGAGCGTCACGGAACCGTCGCTCATTCGCTCACTTGCGTACAATGTGATCTTCCTCGCCGGCACAATCACCGTTCTGTTTAACATCAATCCGCTGATGCGCTATGACGGGTATTACATTCTGAGCGATTTGACCGAAGTGCCGAATTTGCGGGCGCGGGCCTCGCAGTTTTTCATCAACCTGCTCAAGCGCAAGTGCCTTGGTTTGCCCGTCCCTGCCGAGGCGGGCAACGGTCGGCTGAAATCCCTGTTGTTTGTCTACGGGGCTGCGGCGGCTGTGTATCGCGTTACGCTGGTTCTTGGCATCGCCGCGCTGATCGCGACGAAGTTCTTCGTGCTTGGGTTATCGCTCGCGGCGTTCTACATTACGAACGCGGTGATCGGGTTCATCATGCGGATGTCGAAGTACCTCTGGCAATCGCAGGAGACGGCCTCGATTCGCTGGCGTGCGTTGGCTATCAGTGCGGCCTTGTTCCTCGTATTTCCCGCTGTGGCGCTGTTCGCGCCGCTGCCCGCCAGCGTGCGCGCGACCGGCGTCATCGGCGCGACGGAGGAGTTCGTGATTCGCGCGCCGTCTGACGGCTTCCTTCAGGAGATCGCGATTGAACCCGGTCAGCCCGTCGAACAGTCGCAACCGCTCGCGCGACTGGCCAGCGAATCGGTTGATGCTTCGGTGGCAACTTCGCAAGCAGCCCTTCGGGCCGCGCAGATCCGCGAAGATGCGATGCGCGTGCACGATCCCGGCGGTGTGCTGATGGAGCATGACCGCGTGGTGGCTGCCGAGGTTCAATTGCAACATGCGAAAGACGAAGAGAAGAAACTGAGCATTCGCGCGCCGCAGGCAGGTGTGGTTGTCGGGAGTTTGCGGCCTCGCGACGTAGGTTCCTATGTTCATGAGGGTGCGCCGATTTCGACGATCGCGGCGGGGGACTGGCGCGTGCGGGCCATACTCACGCAGGACCAGGCCGCCGCCAGCAAGCCTCAAGTCGGTCAGGTCGTGGAGTTTCGAGCGACGGCTGACCCCGCGCAAACGGTGCGAGGAAAAATATCGCATCTCTCACCGGCCGGTTCGCGGAGAGTTTCACATCCTTCGCTCACCCAACTTGGAGGCGGCGATATCATCATCGATCCGCAGACGCACGAAGCGTCGCAGCCGTTCTTCGAGATCGCGATTGATATTCCACATCATCAGGCTGAGCACTTCCAGCATGGGATGACGGGCGTCGCGCGACTCCCTGCCGAGCCTGAACCACTGGCTAAACGCCTCAAACGTCGCGTGGAGCGGTTCGTCAATAAACTCCTGCAACACTCCTGATAATGCGCAATACTAATTGCGTCGTCCATGCGCTGGAGGTTCGCTTCCACTCAAAATCTCCCAAACAATGGCGCTCCCTCTGTTGTGCTGCAACAGCGCGCGCTGGTGTTGTTATTAGGGCATGTCAATTCAAACGGCGAATGACAATGAACCGAACACGAAGGAGGTACGCCCACCAACAGTGCCAGCGACTGTGGCGCCGCGGATTCCGCTGTTGCCTTATCAGTTTGAAGATGTCTTCAATCCGGCGAGGTTTCGTTGGAACTGCTGGGCGCGGCAGACGGGCAAGAGTTTCACGAAATCATTGCGCCGACTGCTGCGCGGGCTGACGCGACGGCGGGATCAGATTTTTCTTTCCGCCGGCGAACGGCAATGTCGCGAGTTGTTGGAAAAAGTACGCATGCACTGTCGGGCCATGTGCATCGCATGCGATTGGTTCGAACGGGGTTGTTGCAGCGGGGTGGAATACAACACGATGCATCTCGTGTTGCCGTATGGCGTGCGGATTTTCGGATTGCCCGCGAATCCCCTGACGGCTCGTGGATACACGGGTGACGTGTTGCTTGATGAGTTTGCGATGGTGGCTGACGACCGCGAAATCTGGGCGGCTATGCTTCCCACGCTTCTGCGTGGCGACGGGGAACTGGACGTCGCGTCAACCCCGCGTGGGAAGGGCAATGTATTCTACGAGCTGCAATTCAATCAATCCTTCTCGACCAGCACGTTGACGCTGCATGAGGCGATTGCGAACGGGCTGAAGGTTGACGCAGTTGAAATGCAGCGGGCGATGAACGACGACCTGCTTTTTCGGCAGGAGTTTCTGTGCGAGTTCATTGACGGGGCCACGGCTTTCCTCACTTATGAGCAGATTGACGCATGTGTGGATGAATCGTTGAAACCATCGGCGAGCGTGGGTGCGCTGGCGCAAGACGATCGTGAGATGTTTGTTGGCGTGGACATCGGCCGCGTGCGCGATTTGACGGTCGTATGGGTCTTGGCGCGAGACTTTGACACTGAAGGTAAGTACGCCACCCAACAGCCAGTCGGTCAGGCATTCCCAAAAGCAAAATACGGCGAGGAAGCGAAGCTTGTCACCGTCGGGCTGTTTGAATTGAGTCAGGCGACATTTCAGGCGCAGTTCGAATTGATCGCTGAATTGATGCGTCTACGGAAGGTGCGGAAGTGTTGCGTTGATGCGACCGGTTTAGGAATGCAGTTGGGTGAGCAACTGGTAAGTGCGTTTGGCGAGCATCGCATCGAGCCAGTTGTGTTTACGGCAAACGCGAAGTCGGAAGTGGCTACGGGTTTGCGTTTGGCGGTGGAGAGCGCACGTATTCGCATTCCAAGCGATGAACGGATTCGCAAGGATTGGCACTCCGTGGAACGAGCGATTTCGGAGTCGGGGAACTTTCGATTGGTTGCGCCGCGGCGAGAGGGAAGTCATGCGGATCGTTTCTGGGCGGCTGCAATGGCGGTGAGAGCGGCGGCGGAAACGCCAGCCATGGTAGAGGCGATCCCCGCGAAGCCATTGAGTTATGCGAAGCGGGGATCGTGGTGAGGAGAAATTACTAATTACGAATTACCAATTACAAAGTTACGCAAGGCAGTGGTTACAACTTCAATGGGTCAGTCGCAAGTCGCATCTCGTAATTTGCAATTCGTAATTCGTAATTTCGGTTTCGTTGTGGAGGGATGAGATGAAGCTCCTGAAGCGAATTGTGAATGCGGTTCGAGGGGAAGTGCACCGGCCTCGGGTGGGGCAGGTGATCGTGCCGCGGGCGGAGGACTCGGTGCGCGATTATCCGAGTGCGGGGCTGACGCCGTCGAGGCTGGCCGCGGTATTGCGCGAGGCGGACGATGGGTCGCTTTCGACGGCGATGCAGTTGTTCGAAGAGATGGAGGAAAAGGATGCGCACCTGTATTCCGTAGCCAATACGCGGCGGCTCGCGCTTACCGGTTTGGAGTGGCAGGTGATGGCACCAGAGCAAGTGATGCCAGGTGCGTCGCGGCGCGACAATGTAGGTGCCGACAGCACGGCGTTGAACGACGAAGTGACGGGGTATTGCCGCGCCGTGCTCGGACGTCTCGATCGGTTCGAAGATGCATTGCAGCATTTGAGTCTCGCAATCGGGCGGAACATCTCCATTGTCGAAATCGTTTGGGATGAGGTGGGCGGTGAACTTGTCCCAGTCGATTTTGCGCCGGTGGATTTCACGCGGATTGTGTTTGATGAGTTAGATCGACCGCGGGTGTTGACGGCTGAGGAGCCGCGTAACGGAATCGAGCTAACGCCCAACAAGTTCATTGTGCACACGCCGCACAGCGTGTCGGGTCATGCACAGCGCGGCGGACTGCTGCGCGTGACGGCGATGGTGTATCTGGCGAAGAATCTTGCCCTTAAGGATTGGATGATCTTCGCGGAGATTTTCGGCATGCCCGTGCGGCTCGCTCGTTATGAGCCAACTGCGACGGCCGACGAGAAGCGTGAGCTGCTGCACATGCTGGAGTCGCTGGGCAGCAACGCCGCCGGAATCTTCAGCCGCGCCGTTGAGCTGCAAATCGTGGAAACCAAACGCAACTCGCAGACTTCGCCGTACCAATCGCTGGTGGAGTTCCTCAACCGCGAAATGAGCAAAGCCTGGCTTGGCCAGACGCTGACAACGGACATCAGCGGCCAACGCGGAACGCTGGCGGCTTCGCAAGTGCATGAGCAGGTGCGACACGATTTGCTGGCGGATGACATGCGCAAAGAGGCACGAACGCTTCGACGCGATTTGCTTACGCCGCTGGTGGGATTGAAGTTTGGACCCGATGCGCCCGTGCCTCATTTTCGGAGAAAGGTGCGTCAGGCGACCAACGCAGCCGACCTGGCTGATGTGCTGGACAAGGCCGTGAATCGGCTGGGATTGCGCGTGTCGCAGGATTGGGCGCTGGATTCACTGGGAATCCCTCCGTACGACGGCACTACCTCATTGACCGGTGCAAACAATCATTCGAGCCGCTGACGCTCTCTTCGCAAGAGACGGTTGAGACGAAAACAATCCGACTGTTTTTCACAACTATCGAGCGAGCGCTGATGTTGTTATTGGGGTGTCCGAATTCGAAGAAGTATCCGGAGGGGAAAGAAGCTATGAAACTGTTGGACACGATACACAATTGTGGCAATGCAAAAGTCACTCATCGATTGCATGTGGAGGAATACACATTGCGGCCATTTCGAGCGAATGAAACCGATTCAGAGAGATGGCCCATGCGTTCGATGGAGCTGGCGGGTGATCGCGTGCCGACACGGGTGCTGCTGACGCCTTGGGGGCGAGTGGAAAGCACGAACGGGGATTTCGTGGTGGACGATGAGTCTGCCGCGCTGGTCTCACTGGCCTTTGCTGACCACGCGACCGATCTGCCTATTGATTACGAACACCAAACGTTGGGCGGCGAATTTGCGTCTCCGAACGGACAGGCGCCGGCCGCGGGATGGATCAAGCGAATCTATGCCGAGCCCGGTGTGGGCCTGCTCGCGGACATCGAATGGACCAACCAAGCGGCTGAGCAGTTGGCGTCGAAACAGTATCGCTACCTGTCGCCGGTGGCGGCGGTGCGAAAAGCGGATCGCAAGTTGGTGGCTATCCACTCTGCTGCTCTGACAAACAAACCGGCGATCGTAGGGATGCCGCCGATCGTGAATAAACAGGCAGGTTTTACTGGCGAGGGGCCATTCAACTCCGATTCGGGCGCAGATTGTGAACCACTGGTTGTGCTTCGACGCGAGCTGAAGTTGAACGAGGGCGTGGAAACGGAAGAAGTGCTGGTGGCGGCGGGCGCGCGATTGCGCGAGCTGGAAGTGGCGGCGAGTCAGCGGCGGGTGGAAGAACGGATCGCGGCGGCTGTGCGCGAGGGAAAGTTAGTGGAAGCGCAGCGCGCATGGGCAGAGGAGCTGGTGCGGCGCGAGGAAGGGCTTTTTGAGGAGTGGCTGCGGACGGCGCCGGTTATGGTGCCGCGCGGTGTCACCAAGCCGCCGAGTCAAACTGACGCACAATCCAACTCCAACAAAGTCGCGGCGCGGGCAAGGGCCGAATATCGCGCCAATCGACAGTTGGCCGCCCTGACCAGCGAAGAGGCATATGTGGCCGATCAGATGCGCGTCATGAACTAATCGAATTGTCGATGGCCGATTGGCAAACGTCGATTCGATTGATCCTGCGCACTAGCGGCCTGTTCCATTAGAAGTTTCGGATGGAATCTCGAAGCGCCACGGCCAAGTTGCGGCTTGACCGTGCCACCCGCCACACAAACTCGAATGAAATGAACCACTGGAAGCGACCGTCAGAAATCGTCAATCGAAGACATTTGCACGGTTTTCGGGCAATCAATAGGCACCTATCAATTCGCGGTAGATCGAAAGGAATGGGACGGAATTATGGCATTAACAGCGAATCGGGAAGTGGATCATTATGTGGATCAGGAGTTGCGGACCTATCCGGTGGCTGCGACGAAGCATGTGTTCAAAGGTGCGCTGATCGGCGTGAACGCGTCGGGGTTTGCCCAGCCGCTGGTCGCGGGTGATGCGTTTGCCGGCATTGCGTATGAAGAGGTGGACAACTCCAGCGGGGCGAACGGTGCGATGACGATTCGCGTATACACGCAGGGTGACTTTGCGTTGACGTTGTCCGGAATCACGGCCGCGAGCGCGGGGCGGCCGATCTTCGCGTCGGCGGACGACACGCTGCAGTTGCGCGGGAGCGGCAACTCGTATGTCGGCGTCGCGCAGGATGTACCGGCCACCGGCGAGTTGATCTTGCGTATCGACCCCTTGCGTCGACTCGTGAAAACGGTCACGCACGCCGTCGAAGACCTCGGCGCGGGAGTGGACATCGCAGCGCGGGCAATCCACGCGTTCGACGCCGAGGGCTGGCTGGTAGCCGCGAGAGTGGTCAACCAATCGACGTCAGCCGCAGGCATCAACGATGCGAACACGTGCGTGGTCGCGCTGGCCACCGGTGCGGGCACGGTCGTGAGCTTTACGTTCAACACCGCCGTCGTGTTTCCGAATGCGAACGCGATGACCGACCTGGGAAGCTTGAGTAACACGCACGTCGCCACTGGGAGCATTTTGACGCTGGCGGTCACGAACGGCGCGGCCGCGAACCCGGGATCGTTCCTCGTCGAAGTGGACTACGTTTAATTGTCGATTCCCAGTTTTCGATTGTCGAATCTGGAAAGAGAAATCAATCGACATTCGGAAATCATGAAATCGACAATTTCAATTCGTGATTTTGAATCGTTGAATATGAAAATGGAGGGGCAATCATGGCTGTCATCAACACCGGTTTGTTGACCAAAGGTTTGCGGAGCGAGTTTTTCGCCCGCTTCGAGGGAACAAAGACCTATTTTCAAGACGTTGCTACGCGGATTCAGTCCAATTCGGACAGTGAGACGTATAACAGTCCGTTGAAAAACCCTGCTTTTCACGCGGCGGATCGATTGAACATGG
>CAZBRD010000020.1:0-80021 GCA_964494205.1 uncultured Phycisphaeraceae bacterium
TTCCGCGAACCTCATGATACCGTGGGCGTCAAGGACTTTTTCAACGGGCTGTTAAGGATCAAAATAGCCGTTTTTTACCGTGTGCTCAAGTAAATTGACTCGGAGCAGCCAACTTAATTTCACAGGTTTGACAAGGCGGGCGTGCATGCATCGGACCACTTCGACATTGGCATCATCACTTGCGATTCCTGTATCCCTAGGTTATACGCGCCGCCATGAACGAGATCGGTCTCCAGAAATCGACGTTCGGGTGCATCTACGGCTTCCGCTTATTCACTTTGCTTTTGGGTCTGCCCTTGTTCGGCTGTGCTTCCGGAACAGATGTCGGCAAGTGTTGGCGCGAGCGAGACGCGCTCAAACAAGATGTGGATCAAATGCAGCGCACGCTGGCCGACCGCGATTCGCAAATAAACGGTCTGCAACAGCAGATCGACAACCTAAGGCTATTCGGCCCCGATCGTCCCGCTGACGCTTTTGCACCCGTCAAAATCGAAATCACCTCGCTTTCCGGCGGGGCTGATTACGACGGCAAACCGGGAGACGACGGTGTCAACGTTTATCTTCGACTGCTTGATGCGGATGGCGATCAGGTCAAAGCTCCGGGCCAAATCCGTATTCAACTTCTCGACAACACCGACCTGCAAACGCCCCGAATCATCGGTGTCTATCCGTTCACGAAAATGGAAGAAGTTCGACATCTTTGGCATGGCCGGTTCGGAACTTATCACTACGCCATGAAGTGTCCGTTTCCCGCAAATGTGCAACTGCCAAAAACGGGCCAACTGATGGCCACAGCAGAGTTTGCGGATTACCTGACGGGAAAGACGCTAACCGCCGACGCAACGGTCCGCTTCAAGTAGCTGCGTTTGACGGCCAAATATCATGTTGCTCTAAAGGCTTTATTGGTATATACTTAAACCGTCGATAGTTTCAACGTGATCCCATTCTTCGCGTTTCGCGCGAGTGTTTTCGGACGCTGCAGGAGGATGTCATGGCTGACGATAATTTTCAGGGGCAAACAATGGACGGCGATTCGATGACGGCTGTTGCAGTGAAGGAAGCTCCGGCGAAAAAACCGGTGCCGACCAAGCGCGATCCCAAACCACTGCCGCCGTTCCGCGTACTCATCCACAACGACGACGTGAACAGCTTTGAACACGTCATCATGACGATCCTCAACCTCACAACCCTCACGCCGGAAGAGGCCTTTGAGCGCACGCTCGAAGCCCACGAGTCTGGGCTAGCATTGCTGCTGGTGACCCACAAAGAACGCGCAGAGCTATACCACGAGCAATTCATGTCGTCCAAGATCACGACGACGATTGAACCAGCTGAGTAAGTTACAAGTAACGAATTACAAATTGCGTTAGGGTGGCACGGTCAAGCGATAGCTTGGCCGTGGTTAGATTCCACAAAGTTCCCGCAGCTTTTCTCCAACATCTTTTGCTCGTAACAACGATTCTCCGACCAGCACCGCGCAAGCACCAGCCCGCTCCGCCGATTGAACATCTTGTCGACTCTTGATTCCGCTTTCCGCGATCCACGCCGCCTGACCTTCTCCGATCATCGCCGACAAAGTGAGCGCGTTATTCGTCGAAGTCTTTTGTTCCGCAAGGTCGCGATTGTTGATTCCGAGAAAATAGTTCGTCCCCTTTGGTGCCCCCAGCGCGCCCAAGGTTGCGAGCAGGTTTTCACTGGAATGCACTTCGACGATCACGCCCATTCCAAGCTTCCGCGCGATGGGTAACCACTCCTTCGTTCGCTCGACTTCAATCGCCTCGACAATCAGCAACACCGCATCCGCGCCGGCTGCTCTCGCTTCGTAAAGCTGGTACTCATCTACGATGAAGTCTTTCCGAAGTACCGGTATTGCCGCATTCCTTTTCACCAATTCGATGTGCTCCAGCGCCCCCTGAAAGTACGTACGATCCGTAAGCACGCTGATCGCAGCCGCGCCATTCTCTGCATACGCTCGCGCGATCGCCGCCGGGTCGAAATTCTCGACGATAACGCCTGCCGACGGTGAGGCCTTCTTGATCTCGGCGATAACTCGTATCGGCTCTCCGGTCTTTCGCATAAGAGCGGACACGAAATCGCGCGGTGGGGGGGCTAACTCCGCGAGCCGCTTCACCTCGTCCAATGACCGCATCCGCCACGCAGCCTCAACCTCTTCTCTCTTGGTGTTGAGTATGCGGTCCAATATAGTCATCGCCGATGCTCCACGTTGAAACTCTCGTCACCAATCTATCGGCCGGCCTCGCCGCGCTCGTTGCTAATTCAGTGCCGGCTCACCCTTGGACGCGTTACGTCGACTGGACAATCCGCATTTCCGCCATCGCCGGCGCCATCATCATCCTCGTGGTTGTCATAGCCCGCGCCTGGCGGGGCCAAAAACTCGCGTTCGTCGAGCGCCCCAACCAGTTCCGCGCGGAAACCATTATCGCCACGTTGGCCGCGTACCTGCTAGCCTCGTTGATCCTATTCCAACTGCTTCGCCTGTTGCCGATTCCCTGGCCGGAGGAGCGCTTGCAACTCGTTGCAGCCGCGCTGGGGCAATGCGCCGGCATCATCACCTGTTGCCTGTTTGCCTCAATTCAATTCGGCGGCGGCGTGAAACAATTCATTTGGGGCCGCCCTACGCTACGTTGGTCCAGACTTGTCCCGATTGTCCTTATCACATCAATCCTCGCCATCGGCATCTGCGAAGGCATCGTTGTTATGACGATCGAGATCATCAAGTATTTCGCTCCTGGCCACGTCTTTCGACCACATCAGACCATCCAGGCCCTTCGCGCTGTCGATCAACCTTCTTGGGTCATCGTACTGCTCTGGCTAAGCTCAGTGGTCTTCGCACCGCTGCTCGAAGAGCCGTTCTTCCGTGGCCTCACGCAAACTTTCGTCGCCACCGCCACCCGCCGATCATGGTTTGCGATCACATTCACCTCCGTATTCTTCGCTCTAGTTCACTGGACGCAGACCGAAACAGTCCCAGCCATTTTCCTTCTGGGAGTTTTCCTTGGCTACGTCTACGAGCGAACCGGCGCACTCGCACCCGTCATCTTGATTCACATGCTGTTCAATCTCCGGACCATGATCTGGGTTTCCCTCGGCGTCAGCGATAACTGAGGTTGACGTTTCATCGCCCGACACTACGCTTACCCACGTCCGGGCCGCGGCTTTTCCGCCGTGCGCACCCCGGAAAACGACTGGTTTAGTTCGAGATTCAAACACATAGAGTCGATCAGAGAGAAAGAACATGGCGAAGAGTCTTTTCGGTGTCCTGCTGGTGGGCGGGCTTTTTTTGACGGGATGTTCCAACATGTCGAATTCAATCTCCACGAGCACCGCCAAGGCGCAATGGGAAACAGAAGCGACCCCACTCAATCGCTCTGCGGCTGAACTCGACAATGACACCGTTCGTCATCTCGCCTGGGCGAAATCCCTCCGTGCCCGAATCGGCGACGTCACCGAAAAGCGCACCATCGAGAACACGCTCGTTCCCTTCAACGAACTGATGATGCACCTCGAAGCATCAGCCAGCGAGTGCAATCTCTTCTCGCGCGTGCACCCGGATAAGGCGGTTCGCGAAATCGCGGAAAAGAACGAACAGGAAGTCTCCCGATACATGACGGAGCTTAGCCTCGACCGAGATCTGTACGAGGCAGTTCGCACCATGGACGCCGCCGGCGCCGACGCTCCGACTCGCTTCCTGCTCGAGAAGACTCTCCGCAACTTCCGCCGCGCGGGTGTGGATAAGCCAGATGACGTGCGTGCCAAGATCAAGCAGCTCAACGACGAAATCGTCAAGCTCGGTCAGGACTTCGCGAAGAACACGGTGGAAGACGAACGCAGCATCAACCTCGCTTCCAAGTCCGACCTCGACGGACTCCCCGCCGATTGGATTGAAAAGCATCAGCCCGGCACGGATGGCAAGATCAAGATCAGCACGCAGTACCCCGATTACATCCCCTTCATGACCTACGCGAAAAACGGCGACGCACGCAAGAGTCTGTATGCCGAGTTCAAGAATCGCGGTTACCCGAAGAATGTCGATGTCCTTCAGGGTCTCTTAACGAAGCGCTATGAACTCGCGCAACTGCTCGGCTATGAGAACTGGGCTGCCTATATCACCGAAGACAAGATGATCGGTTCCGCTACCAACGCGCAGGAATTCATCGATCGCATTTCAAAATCCAGCGAGCCTGCGGTTGCTCGCGATTTCGAATCCCTCCTAGCTCGCAAGCGCAAAGATGATCCGAATGCCAAGACCGTCGGCGACTGGGAAAAGAGCTACTACGAAGAGATCGTCAAATCTGAACAATACGCATTCGACTCACAAGCCGTCCGCCAATATTTCAACTTCAACGACGTCCAGAACGGCTTGTTCACAGTTACGCAAAAGCTCTTCGGCGTTCGATACAAGCAGGTCGATGGACTCGCCCTCTGGCATCCCGACGTCACTGCGTGGGATGTCTATGAAGGCAACACGAAAATCGGTCGCTTTTACCTCGACCTCCACCCGCGTGATAACAAGTACGGGCACGCCGCTTGCTTCGGTTATCGCGAAGGCATTCGCGGCATCCGCCTGCCGCAGCAAGTGCTCGTCTGCAATTTCCCAAACCCCAAGGACAGCAAGGACGGCCTAGCTCTCATGGAGCATGACGACGTCGTGACGTTCTTCCACGAGTTTGGCCACCTGCTGCACGCGATCTTCGCCGGCCGTCAACAGTGGATGGGCATCAGTGGTATCTCAACCGAATGGGACTTCGTCGAAGCGCCGTCGCAAATGCTCGAAGAGTGGTGCTTCGATCTCGAAACGCTTCGTTTGTTCGCGCGACATCACTCAACCGGCGAACAAATCCCCGCCGAGCTAGTTAACAACCTTCGCCGGGCTCGCGACTTCGGCAAGGGCCTCCAGACCGCTCATCAGATGTTCTACGCGTCGGTCTCGCTCAACTACTACAACCAGAACCCGGCCAACGTCGACACAACGAAGCTGATGGTTCAACTGCAGGATAAGTACAGCCCGTTCGAATACGTCGACGGTACGCACTTCCAGTGCAGCTTCGGCCACCTCGACGGCTACTCGGCCATCTATTACACGTACATGTGGTCACTGGTGATCTCGAAAGACCTGCTGACGAAGTTCGAAAAAGAAGGCATGCTCAACCCACGCACGGCCATGAAATACCGCCACAGCGTGCTCGACCCGGGCGGATCGGACAAGGCAGAGAATCTGGTCGCCAAGTTCCTCGGCCGCCCGCATTCGTTCGAAGCGTTTGAAAACTGGTTGAATCGCTCGTAGGTCAAAAAGTAGGGTGGGTGCTTTGCACCCACCTTTTTTGATTTTGTATTACGCCGAAAATCTGTGCTGTGCCGAGAATTCCTTCTCGGCACAGTTTTTTTCATGACGACATCTTTTACAAAAAACCAATGTAACTCTTCGGAGATTCATGCATCAAACTCCGTTACGAGCAACCGTATTGGATCATCATGAGGGGATGACGATGGCAGACAACAACACCCTCGAATTCACCGATCAGGACTTCGATCAAGACGTTCTGGACTCCCCCGTTCCCGTGCTCGTTGATTTCTGGGGAGAAGGATGCTCACCATGCAAAGCGCTAAGCCCGGTCATCGACTCGCTGGCTGACGACTATCAAGGAAGAGCCCGCATCGGAAAACTGAAATTGGACGACAACCCCAAATCGTCCGTGAGATTCTCGATAAGCTCGATCCCGACCGTCATTCTATTCAACAATGGTGAGGTCATCGCAAAGTTTTCAGGTCTGCGCGGCAAGAAAGACTTCGTGGTGGCGATCAACAAGCTGCTCGCTTCGAAATAGGACTAGGTGTCGCAAGGAATTCAATTGCCAGCAAAACCATCACCCCGGCTTCGTCATCGACATCGGATCAAGCGCCTTGTTCAATTCTGCATCGCTGAGGACTTTCTGCGCACGGGCAATTTCACGGACCGTTTTGCCGGTAGCGTACGCTTCCTTGGCAATCGCAGCCGCTTTGTCATAACCGACAAGCGGTGCGAGGCTGGTGCACATGGCGAGCGACCCTTCGATAAGCTCGGCGCAGCGTTCCTTGTTAGCCTCAATTCCCGCCGCACAGCGATCGTTGAATACCGACACGGCGCTGCCCAGAATGCGGATCGACTCCAGCAAGTTGTGCGCCATCACCGGCATCATGACGTTCAGTTCGTAGTGCCCATCGCGACACGCAATCGCGACAGCCGTGTCGTTGCCCATGACCTGCGCGCACACCTGAATCAGCATTTCGCACATCACCGGGTTCACCTTGCCAGGCATGATGCTGCTGCCGGGTTGCGTCGCAGGAAGGATGATCTCCCCAATTCCACATCGCGGACCGCTGGCCAACATGCGGAGATCATTCGCAACCTTGGTCAGCGCAACCGCGATCGTACGCAACTGACCGCTCGCCTCCGCCACCGCATCCTTCGACCCCTGTGCCTCGAAGTGATCCTCCGCTTCGACGAATTCGATGCCGGTTGATTGGCTGAGAATCGCACTCACACGCTTGCCGAATTCAGGGTGCGTGTTGATGCCGCTACCGACAGCCGTGCCGCCAATAGGCAGTTCACGAAGCGACTTGATCGCTTTCACCGCGCGCATCGCACTCAACTCAGCCTGCCGCGCATACCCGAAAAATTCCTGCCCCAGTCGCACCGGCGTGGCATCCTGCAAGTGCGTCCGGCCAATCTTCACGATGCCGTCGAACGCCTTCGCCTTGGCCGTCAGCGTCTTGTGCAACTTTTCGAGCGCGGGCACGAGATCATGCTTGATCGCCTCCGCAGCCGAAACATGTATCGCCGTCGGAATTACGTCGTTCGACGATTGCCCCATGTTCACGTGATCATTGGGATGTACGAGCTCCTTCGAGCCGATTCTCCCGCCGCCCAATTCGATCGCGCGATTGCAAATGACTTCGTTGGCATTCGTGTTCGTACTCGTGCCTGAACCCGTCTGAAAAATGTCGAGCACGAAATGCTCATCGAGCTTCCCGTCAATGACTTCTTGTGCGGCCTGCGTAATCAGTTTGAATCGATTCGCGTCCAGTTTTCCGAGATCGTGATTCACCTTCGCGCCCGCAAGCTTGATCAAACCGAGCGCGCGAACATACCGCCGGCTGAACCGATACCCGCTGATCGGGAAGTTCTCGACCGCCCTCTGTGTCGATGCCCCCCAATACGCGTTGGCTGGTACGGTCATTTCGCCCATGGTGTCCTTTTCGATGCGTGTTTGCGTCACGATGGCTCTCCTGTAGCGGGCTTTCTAAACCCGAATTGTCTTATTCGATTCGATCTTAATCCCGTTAGGTCACATTTCTTTGCCATCTTTTATCATATCGACGGATGGACTCAATCTCGCTTGGCAGCGTAATGGTGCGAAGTACAATGTCGCCGAGCGTCATAAGCCGCCGGAACGCGGACACAGGTGGTTTTGGCTGCTCGGGAGAAAAGACATGCTTGCTGTTATTGGTCTTGATATTGATGGATTTATTCAATCGACGGCGTTCATCGCACAGATTGCAGCGGTGGTTTCTGCAATCATTTCCAGTTTAGTAGCCGGATTGTTTTTGCCGATTTTCGGCCAGGCGTAGTCGGCAGGAGAAGCAGAGCCCCTTGCGCGAGCAAGGGGAACTTTGTCCGTTTATTTCGCGAATCGCGTTTTTTTCCTCGTGATAAAAACATGGTCGTAATCACTCAAAATGACGGTGGCGTCCGCACAATCACCCTCAACAGGCCCGATGCGCTAAACGCCTGCAACAACGAACTGCTCGCTGAATTGTCCAAGGCAGTTCGCGATGCGGAAAAAGACCCTTCGGTTCGTTGCGTCGTGTTGACCGGTGCCGGGCGTGGATTTTGCAGCGGTCAGGATTTGGCCGACGTAGCCGATCGCTACAAAAGCGATGCGCCCATCGAACTCGGCGCGCACCTGCGCGAAAAATATCACGCGACGATCGTCAAACTACGAACGATGGAAAAGCCGGTGATTGCAGCCGTGAACGGCGTCGCCGCCGGTGCGGGCTGTAGTTTGGCACTGGTGTGCGATTTGCGTATCGCCGCCGAATCCGCCAGCTTCATCGAAGCATTCGTCAACGTCGGACTCGTTCCCGACACCGGCAGCACCTTCATCTTGCCGCGCCTCGTCGGCCTATCGCGCGCGATTGAGCTGGCCATCACCGGCCGCAAAGTCAAAGCTGACGAAGCTCTCCGCCTCGGCCTTGTGAATCAGGTCGTGCCGGACGCAGACCTCATGAAGACCACGATGGAACTCGCCCAAAAGCTCGCAGCCATGCCCACCCGCGCGATCGGCCTAACCAAACGCGCCATGAACGCCGCTTGGCGCAACGATCTCGACGCGCAATTGGAATACGAGGCCCAACTCCAAACCACGGCCGGTCAAACAAGAGACCACCGCGAGGGCGTCACGGCCTTTCTCGAAAAACGAACGCCGAAGTTTGAGGGGCGTTGAATGGAAAGCACACTTACTGGGAACCCAAAGCTTCAGACGACAATTTATCGCACAGTAGCTAGATACTATTGCCCCGCCTGATACGCCTTCTCTCTCGTCTCTTCCGCCCGGTTCACCACTTCCTCTGCTGTCGGGATCTCTTGCGGCTCAAGATCGAAGTGTCGCGCTCGTCGGTCGTGAACTTCCCAAGGCCAAAGCACTTCGACGAAGAAATCGAGCGGTACGATCTGATACCACGGCGCGTCAATCTGCCAGTTGGACTCGACTGTCTTGTAACCTTCCTTGCGAATCACCACGTCATAGTCGCCATACCAAAGGAAATCCGTCGAAACCTGGCTACGGCCGATTTCTTGATCGTTGAGGTACACGCGAGCGTTCGGCGGCTCGGTCGTAATGGTGATTGTCCGACGGATACATGCGGAATTTGAAACGAGGCAAAATGTCAGAGCGCATAAAGCTACTAAAGGCGTGACCGATGCCTGAACAGGATTTCTAACTACTCGACGTTGCATCCAATTTCTCCGCGCCAGCTGGTGTGCGTCAGCAGTTTCCGAAACGGATGATTGATAACGTAATCGTCGGATACCACTGACTCACTAACCGCCGTCGCAAGGATGGCCACGGTAAGGCGATTCGTCAACTGTCTAGTTGGCGAATGATAAAGATATGAAGTCGATTACCGATTTAGGGATTGTATCTTATCGATGCCCGTGCAAATATTCGTTCAGATACTCGATCGTTGTCTGCTGATCCGCCACTTCGCTCGCGAGGATATCGCCGGACGAAATCATTCCATACAGCCGACCATTTTCCACGACCGGTAAGTGGCGAATGCGTTTTTGCGACATCATCGCCCGGCATTCCGCCAACTTCGTGTCGCGACGACAGCACGCCATCGGCGCCGTCATAACCTGTTCGACCGTCGTGGTGGCTGGATCTTTCCCTGCCGCCACGATTCGATTGAGAATGTCGCGTTCGGTGAAAATCCCGACCACGCGATCGCCGGTCGTCGCCACCACCGCGCCAATATGTCGCGCGTTCATGATCTTGGCTGCGTCAAGCACGCTGGCCTTAACATCGACAGTCGCTACATCCGTGCCTTTTTTGTCGAGAATGGATTGGGCTGTGGGCATGTGATGATCTCCCTTTCGCCCCGCATTGTCCGTCGCGCCGCGCGATGTTGCAACACGAAAATCCGCTAGTAAACAACATTCCTCGCGACCAATAAGAACGCACCGTCCACTCAGTCCTTTTCGCCAAATTCCTGGCCATAGGCAAACGTCATGAGCCGTGTTTCTTCGTTCTCATGATGCTCCACGTAGGAAAGCAACTGACCGATCCGATGGCAGCAGTCTCGCGCCAGCAAATGGTCATGATCCTGCAAATCTCCCAGCGTTTGATAGATCCCGTCCATGATTTTCATCAGCTCTTCGTGCTCATGGCCAAGTCTGTCCAACTCCTTAACCAATGCAGGAAGTTGCAGCGCGACATTTGCCATGTACCCATCGACTTCTTCCAGTGCCATGTGTTTGGTCATGTGCGCCCGGAAGTGTTCGAACTTTGGAAAGACGGTTTCCACCCACGGCTTCAGGTTTACCCGTGGAACGACAGCCGTCTCTTGCCGCAACTCATCAATGAGGCGCTCGACGATGTCGTGTTCTTTCTTGATCACCCGTGCCGTTTCCTGCTGAATCATACTTCGACTCCTTCCGCGGCGGACGCTCCGCTCCGCCGCTCTCTGGTATAGCCGGTCTTCAGGGGCGATTTCGATACATCGTGAAATTCCCTTCTAATCTTAGGGAACGAGTTATTGAGATGCTAGAAACGCCGGAATTCAGCGATTTGTTAAGTCCGCGTGCCTAATCGAGTTGCCACCATCATCTGCGGATATCACAGGCCCGGAAAAACAGAACGATCACGATCGAAGTTTTTGGGCAGAGCTTATTGGAGGCGTACTCATGAGAAAAATGGTGAGCCCATTTCGATGTAGCCAAATAGTCACTCTTAATGTTGCGAGGGATTCTGCGTGAAAAGAATTTTCTGGTGCAGGAAGCATGCAAGAATCCGCATTTTCAACGCACCAGCGGCATATACACTCTGCACGACGCAAAAAAGTGCAAGTCCACGACCTCGATTTCGAGCCAAAAATCACGTTCGTGCAGAAGAATGAAACGATACGCAGCAGGAAACGCAGGCTTACGATAAGCTTTGTGCAATCGCATTCCAGCAACATAACATTACATGGGACGCAGCATCGGGTTGTCCGCACTGCACAAGACAGGAAAACAAAGGAGTTTCAAATGGTCCGTTGGTCGCTTGCGGTAATTCGCACACGCTATTTCGTCGCGCTTGGGATCGCATCAATGAGTTTGATTCAAACAGCCTGCACGCCCGCAGCCACGCCCGGCGAAAACGAAGTGTTCATGCAGGGAATTGCATTCGATCCCGAAACGATCACGATCGAAGTAGGCGATACGGTTACTTGGACGAACAGGGACCTCGTTGCACACACCGCAACATCCGGCAACCCCGACGACGATGATTTCGGCACAATCTTTCGCTCCGAACGGCTTTCGCGTGGAGAGACATTTTCGTTCACGTTTACCGAAGCCGGCGACTACGAATACTTCTGCGAACCGCACGCGAACACGATGTTCGGCGCGCACGTGATAGTAGTCGAGCCGGACGGCGGTTGATGAGGATTGACTGTGATGCATACCATCCCCCCTTAGCAAGGGGGGACTGAGGGGGGTCTAAGCAGCGTACCTGGTCGCAAATCGGCTTGCATGTCACAATCGCCGATCAAGTCGCCGATAGTGGATAGCCTCCATGACTTGTTCGGTCGTGATGTTGTCGGAATTCTCGATGTCGGCAATAGTGCGAGCAATTCGCAGAACTTTGTCGTGCGCCCGTGCCGACAAGCCCAGCTCATTCATCGCTTGCAGCAGCGCCTGCTCACCGAGTTTATCGAGTTGACAATGTTCGCGCAGCGACTTGCCACTGATGCGGCTATTCGTCACGGTCGATTGATCGCCGAAGCGTTGCCGTTGTCTCTGCCGTGCTCGTTGCACTTGTTCGCGCATGGTGGACGACCCCGTCCCATCCTTGACGCTGCGAAGCTCCGTGAACGGCACGCCCGGCACTTCGATATGAATGTCGATTCGATCAATCAACGGCCCGCTGATCCTCGACAAATATCGCTCAATCTGAATAGGCGTGCATTTGCAACTGCGTCGGGAGTCAGTCAAGTAGCCGCAGGGGCAGGGGTTCATGGCCGCCATCAATAGGAATGATGCAGGAAATGTGATAGTCGAGTGCGAACGCGCAATCGTGACCACAGCGTCTTCAAGCGGTTGACGCAGTGACTCGAGAGCCGTCCGCGAAAACTCAGGAAACTCATCGAGGAACAAGACGCCGTGATGTGCCAGAGAAACTTCTCCTGCTTGCGGAACCGTCCCTCCGCCGACAAGCGCGGGCGTGCTAGCCGAGTGGTGGGGTGTTCGCACCGGTCTCGTCGCCAGCAGCGACTGACCGGGTTTCAGTTCGCCGGAGACGGAATGTATCCGCGTTGTCTCCAGAGACTCAGCCATCGAGAGAGGCGGCAGTATGGTCGGCACTCGCTTGGCCAGCATCGTTTTTCCCGAACCCGGCGGGCCGATGAGCAACACATTATGAGCACCCGCACAAGCAATCGTCAGCGCTCGCTTCACGGCCTCCTGTCCGCGCACATCGGCGAAGTCGACGTCGTAATGCGAGGCCGCCGCAAACACAGATCCGAGATCAACTGTCGCTGGTTCGAGCTTCAACTTTCCGGCGAGGAAGCCCGTGGCCTGTGTCAGCGATTCAACGGGAATAACTTCAAGGTTTTGAACGACAGCGGCCTCGGAAGAGTTTTCCGCGGGCACGATGATCCCGCGAAACCCGCATTTCTGTGCCAGCAGCGCGGACGACAAAACACCACGGGTGGGCCGAACTCGCCCGTCGAGCGCGAGTTCTCCGGTAATCAGATAGGAGTCGGCACATTCTGAAACGATGTCGCCATTGGCCAACAGAATCGCGAGCGCGATGGGAAGGTCGAACGCATTGCCTTCCTTTCGCAAATCCGCCGGCGCCAGGTTGATGACCGTCTTGTATCGAGGAAACGAGTAGCCGGAGTTGTACAGCGAGCTCTTAACCCGCTCGACGCTCTCTTTCACTGCGGCATCGGGGAGCCCGACAACGACGGTTCCTGAGAAGCCGCCCTTCGAGACGTCGACCTCGACTTCCACGAGCTGGGCTTCGATGCCAAAAAATGTCGCACACTGTAAACGCGAGACCATGGACCGGGATTGTAGCGGAACTCATACGCCTATGTGAATCATAGAATTCAAAGATCACAAACGGCATCAAGACACGCCTGAAGTGTGGCCATGTGAGATCTACCAGCTACGAACTGGCGAAAGTTCGGGGTATTATTAAGGGCTCAATGCAAAACGAACTTTCGACAGGCACTCGTACAAACGAACCTGCAAGCAACGAGCGGACACCGTGTCCTCTTTGTGGCAGCAGTAATCATTCACTTGTCCATCGCGATACGACTCGACATTACTATCAATGCTTGGAATGCAGCCTTATCTTTGTGCCGCCGAATGAACGTCTCGACGCGTCTCAAGAAAAAGCTCGCTATGACTTTCATCAAAACGATCCTGACGATTCGCGCTATCGAAAGTTTCTGTTTCCTTTGGCTGAATCAGTGATCAAGCATACGACAGTTGGCGCACTCGGACTCGATTTTGGCTGCGGACCTGGACCTGCCTTGGCGGCCATGCTCCGTGAGTCTGGTCGCGCGGTTGAATTGTACGACCCGTATTACCAACCCAACGAGCACGCCTGGTCCCAAACGTATGATTTCATTACCGCGTCAGAGGTTTTCGAACACTTATTTAACCCGCGAAAAGAACTCGACCGACTATTCGCGGCCTTGCGCCCCGGCGGCATCTTGGCTGTCATGACGCGCTTCGCGCCCGCGATAGCCGAATTTCCATCCTGGTACTACATTCGCGATGATACGCACGTTTGCTTCTACAACCGCGATGTATTCAACTTCATCGCAGGCCGATGGCAAGCGACCATATCGTTTCCTATGGATAATATTGCTATCTTCGTACGCCGCTAACTGTCGGATTGAAGTCGTGAACAGAGTGTCGTCACATTAGGCGACACTGCTTTTAACAATTTCGCCTGATCTCGCCCAATGGAGCGCCGACATCATGTAGCCGCGCGATGCTTCCCGAAATGACTCGCGAATGGAATGTCCGAAAGAGCAATTTGTTTGTTCTTTTGCTCGAAATGCCGCGCATCCCAAATCGTTGAAAAAAGCAATACCTTTTGTTCCTCCGAATCGGTCGCGAAGACAGTTCCACCGAACAAGAGCAGTTTTTCAAGTTCTTCAGCAGGAACCTGCGGGTCCACCCAGCGCATGACTTCCCAGGGCGCCGACTGCAATCGTGATTCCGCGCCATACTCGGTTTCTAAACGGTATCGAACAACGTCGAACTGCAACGGACCGACGGCGGCAAGTAACGGTACGGTACGTGCCGGTCCCTCAACTTGAAGCGACTGGATGACACCTTCCTGCAGCAACTGATCGAGGCCGGCACGAAAACGCTTCAATTGAGAAGTGGTCGCGTAATGCAGATAGGCAAAACACTCGGGCGCGAATCGGGGAATTTCGTCGAATACGATGTTCGGATTCTCGGAGAGCGTGTCGCCGATTCGGAAATCCGAATGGCCCACTAGTCCAATCACGTCGCCCGCATAGGCTTGGTCAACGGTCTCTCGTTCGCGGGCGAAGAGTTTGTGGGAACTGGACAAACGCACCGTCCGTCCCAGGCGAACATGGCGAACGCTCATGTCGCGCTGAAATTTCCCTGAGCAAATGCGGATGAACGCAATTCGATCGCGGTGTTTGGGGTCCATGTTCGCCTGAATCTTGAAAACAAAGCCTGAAAATTCCTCCCGATCGGGTTCAACGAGCACATCTCCTGCGAAACGAGCACGCGGCGGCGAGGAATGCTCGAGAAACGAATCGAGCAGCAACTGCACACCAAAGTTGTTGCTGGCGCTGCCGAAGTAGACCGGCGTCAACTCGCCTGCAAGAATGGCCTTCTCGTCGAAACCTGCGGCAGCTGCGTCAAGAATTCCCAATTCACCAACTGCTGCCTGGTAAACGTCGTCACCAACTTCATCGCGTACGGATTTGTCGCTGAGGGAAGATACTGTGACTGGTGCCCGATACGAACCTCCGGGAACCTTCTCAAAAAGGTGAACCTGTCGTGCCTGCCGATCGAACACGCCGCGAAAGGCAGCACCAGTTCCAAACGGCCAGTTGGCTGCATAAGCATGAATGCCGAGCACATTCTCGAGTTCATCGAGTAGTTCAAACGGATCCTTGGTTGGCCGGTCAAGCTTGTTCATGAACGTAAAGATCGGTACACCGCGACGCCGACAAACTTCGAACAACTTCCGAGTCTGAGCTTCAATACCCTTAGCGGCGTCAATCACCATCACCACGGCGTCCACTGCGGTGAGTACCCGGTAAGTATCTTCCGAAAAGTCCTTGTGGCCCGGTGTATCGAGCAAGTTGATTGCGTAACCCCGGTACTCAAATTGCAGCACCGTTGAGCTGATAGAGATGCCGCGCTTGCGCTCCAGCTCCATCCAGTCAGAAGTGGTCGCACGCTGGTTTTTTCGCGATGGGATCGAACCGGCCAGATTGACCGCGCCGCCGTACAGCAAGAACTTCTCTGTCAGCGTCGTCTTTCCGGCGTCCGGGTGAGAGATGATCGCAAACGTCCGACGCCGAGAGATTTCCTTGCCTAGACTCATGTTAATTCCAGCTAACTTTTCTCACTTCAAACACACGAATGCCTGAAGAATAGTGTTTTCAATCGGATTATGCACCCCTGACATGTGCTCATGGCAGACTACGGCATAGTCTGCACAACACCACTGGTGGTTTTCTGCTTGTATCGCTTGTAGGGTTGCCTCAATACGACAAGCCATTCTTCCGCAAATGAACGTAGGGCTTCGCACCCTCTTTGGCGGCTGCCTTCATTACCTGTCCAACCACCAGCGTGTGATCGGCGCAATCAATTCGATTGACCACTTTGCAGCCGAGATGAGCGACGCACGCAGAAAGCTGTGGCCCGAATTCGGTGGGTGCGATTTCCAGTCCCGAAAAGGCCTCGTCCTCCGGCCCGAACCCACGCCCGAAGTGCTTGAACATGGCAGCCGGTTCGTCGCTGATGACGTTCAACAGGAACCGCCCCGCGCCCTCGATCATGTCAATGACGTGTCGCCCGGACTTCACGCAGACGGTCATGAGCGGCGGATCGAAGGCGGCTTGTTGAATCCAGGAAAGTAGTATCCCCGTGGACTTGCCGGCGTGCTCGACCGTCAGGATGGAACAGCCGCTGGGAACCCTGCCAATCGCCGCGCCGATGGCTGCTGGTTCCGCACTCAAATTGCAATCCGCCATGTCGAAAACCCTCATGTTATTGCATAACTTGTTGCCGTTTTGTCGATATGCTACCATGCGGCGGGTTCGGGTTGGAGCATCTCTTTCTCCAATCTTCAATTTGATAGGCGGTACATCCGCGAAGGATCATACGCGAGGAGTGCGCGGTGAGTAAGGAAAAAAGAGTCACGGTTCGGGCCTCGGCGGACGAGCAGATTTCGGCTTTCCTCGCCAACAAACCAGGTGTATTGGCCGACTTGTGTTCCGCACTTACCGAGCAACGGGTCAACATCCGCGCGATGTCCGTTCTGGACACGGTTGACATTGGTACCTTCCGCATGTTGGTCGACAATGTGACCATCGCGAAGGAAGCGCTTCGCGAAGCGGGTGCGGCCTACGTCGTCACGCCCGTTATCACCATTCAGATTCCGAACAAGCCGGGGGCCTTCGCTCGCATAGCACGGGCGTTGGGCAACGCGGGAATCAATATCGATTACGTTTACGCCACGGCCCAACAGGGCACCGATCATTCGCTGGGCGTGTTCCGCGTTTCTGATCCGAAAGCGGCGCTGGAAATCCAGTTCGAGTTGTAACCTCGCGCTTCTTCTGCCTTCAATACTCTCCAACATCATCGATTCGGTGCATAAACATCGAAGCGTGCGAGTTTGCTTCTTATCACATGGTGAACATCGGGGGCGAGCGGCGGTGAATGTCGTTGCCGCTTCACGACTACGCGCAGGCGAGCAATTTTTCTTGAGGCCTGTAGTAATTCACTTGCATCTGCATCGTCACCAACGATTCGACGGCAAATATCCAGTTCTTTCTTGACTGCGACTTTTCGCCGACGGGCAGGATACATGGGGTCTAGATACACGACGTCGGGCCAATCGCGTTCCATCAAATCTGCCAAGTAAGTTCGCGAGTCGCCATGCAGAACATTGACTCGCTCTGCGGCCTCACGAATGATGACCGAGCTTGATTTCCTCGCCCGCTGTAACCCATCTTGCAGCAAATAGGCCATGATCGCAGATCGCTCCAACGCTCGGACTTCGCATCCGTGTATAGCAAGTACAAATGAATCGGCCCCGAAACCCGCGGTCGCATCGATAACGGTGGGGCGTTCGCGATGTGGATCGACCGCACGAAGTAGCGGATCGGTACTAGATGAATGGGCTCCTAATCGGCGTTTCGTCTCCGCGTCCGTGAAATTAACGAAGATGGGCGAGGATCGCGGATTCGTGCAATCTCTCAGTTCGATTCGCGAGTCGCTGACGGCGATAACCAGCTCAGCTGAAACGTCGGTTTCAACTGAGGCCTCGACTAATGGGCACGCCAGTTCCTTTGAAATCGATTCAGCCAGATTTCGACGCTCCAGAGACGATGAATCCAGAACAACCGCAACTCGATTCATGGCTGCGGCTTTTCGTTTGTGATGAGGAGCTTCGTGTCGTCGCCGCGAAATGAAACGAGGATCCAGATGAAAAGGGGCGCAACATAAGCAGTCGCCGGCACGGTCGTAAGAATGTCGACAAGGACCGTCATCAACTTTGAACCGACGGGTCCGAATTTGAACAGTCCGTGGCGAGCATCGCTATGAAAAATCCCTAACAGTGCGACGATGAATCGAATCATGATGAATGCATGGATGAGAATCAATCCAACTAGCAGTGACCATAATCGTCGAGGCCAAGCCGTCGGAGTTACGAGGATGAGAGCCATAAGCACCACCGTCGGCATGTAACCAAGGTGTCGACTGCTGGTGCGCACCTTGTATACGTCGTCGATGCTCTGCAGATGTTCCTTGTTGGCAGCCTGAATTTGCACGTCGTGGTCGGGATCGTTTTCGAGTGGCGCATGTTTCACCTGCACAATCGCGCGCGTGCCGAACATCGGACCGTTGCCCCACATCTGGTAACTCGCGAAATTGGCGCAGGCGGAAAAGACACGTCCGTAGAGTTGCTCCAGTCCGGGCCAGCGGATCATAAAAACAGCGTACAGCGCAACAAGTAACACAAGAAATTTGATGATCGGTTTACGCGCTGACATGAGGACTCAGGACTGTTTGATTGCTTCTCGGTTTCGTGGCCCAGAGTGCCCACAGAATCCAGAAGGAAAGCGAGAAGAAAATAAACGCGGGTTGCCAGACGTCGACGTGCATCGTGTGAAACCAATCGGGCCAATGCGCTCGAACGAGATAAAGCGAAATGATCCGAACCAGATTCAACGAGACAAGAATGGATGTTCCCAACAGAATGCCCGGCCATTTCAATCGTAGAGCCACCGGAAAAGCAAGAATAGCAGTTACGAAAAGACCCGCAGGCAGGATGGCATCGCACCCATGCCTGATTTGCACGCTCGCGTTGGTGGTCACTGATTGCAGGATATCGCCGGTGGCGCGGGCATCGTCACCGAATAATCGAAGCACAAGGGCGGAGGCAGAGGCGTTAACATTGAGATACCACTGGAAGAGTCGCGTGTCGGTTAGCACGCCGTAAAAGAAGACGGAAAACAATCCCATCAGCAGGGCAAAGCCAATCGCAAATCTAAAGATTGGTCCCTTACTCGATGCGAAAGATTTGGCGGAGGCGGTTTGCGCAGTTCGGCTGTTTGGCTTCTCTTGTTTGTTTGCTTCTGTTATGCGTCGCCCCATGAAACTCCTATGAGTTCATGTTACAGCTCGGCGAATTTGCGGCAAGAAGTGACAATTATCGACGCGCATAGGCGATTGATAGCTTATTCACGCGAAATTCGTGATATATAAACGCTGGTCAGGATCGGCTCGCAATAGCGGCGGCCAGCGGATTCACAAAATGGGGCACGATCTTCTGTGCAGCCAAATCGTCCGCCACGTCGAAGAGATTGCCGAGTGCCGCGTCGATGGATGTATCCCCTTCCAGCCCCCAATATTTGCGCGTGGTCAACAACACGCCGATCGGCTCGGTCTCGTAAGCTCCGCTTCGAACCGCGTAGGTGGCAGTTCGAGATTTGACCTCGACATACGCCTGTAAGTCGCACTCCGGCGACAGCGCGATTCCGAAATACGGTTGAGCGTCAATCACGTGCGTGGCTTGGTCACTGAAGAGGAAACCGGCGGCGGCGTGTTCGCCGAGTAGCGTCTCAGCCACAAGCTGGTCGTGATTGCCGCGATAGTGCAGATCGAAGCCGTAGACCAATTCGAGATGGTCGAATTCGATGTCGCTGAACGTCAGGTGGTACGGTGCCTGCGTCAGAATCAGATCGCCGAATTTCTTGACCTCCTCGGTGGACGACGGACCAATGTGGCCGAAACGGAGGCTCATCGGATCAATGCGAAGCCACCTTCGCGAGCCTTCCTCGTTTGGGTCCTCTTCGAGAAGGATCGCACCGTTTTCTCGCCGACGAAGCTTGCGAAGGCGAGGATACTCCTTGCGAATGCGATCGAAAAAGTGTAAGACCGTCTCGCGCTCAAGCGTCATGTCGAGTTTGAGGTACAGACGACTGTTGATATAGAATTCGTCGCAGTGAGCGCCGAGGCTGTTCATGGTGTCCCTCGTGAATGATCAAACTATGTTATCGATCGCTCCATTATTTATCGAAAGTCGGGGTATTTCAACTCCGGCAGGGGGACCATGTACCGCCAAAGGTAACGCTCGCACTTAGTTGCGAGAGTTTGTACCAGGGTAAGAGACAATTGGGATCCTCGTGGGCGGTCCTCTGGGGCACGGTCGCTCGTGCGGACCGTTCGATCTCGCCACGATAAGCCGGAGCGCCAGGGCGCTTCACAGGCAGGGGTGATTTTTGATGACAGCAATTCATTCAGGCTCCTCCCGGCAACGTATCGTTCGTGTCAGCCTGATCTCTCTCATGGTTATCGGATTTGCCGTCGCCTATCTGTGGGATGGTTTCCGGGGATACCCGGAGCGGAACCGGCAGGAGTTGATCAAACTGCTCAATCTCGACCAGGTGGCCGCTTCCCAGTTGGTGATTGATCCAAATCTCACAGCCTCGGAAGCGGACCGCAGGCTTGGGATTATTGGACGCGACAAGCTGAATAGCGTCGAAAAGCTGACCACGGCGTTCGGCAAGCCGTCGCTCGTTCATGGTGGCGAAGCCTATTACATGGGGCAGGCTGGTTGGGTGAAGGTGAAAACTGGTGGTGGGGGCGCAGGTGAGTGGGTTCGAGCGGGGAAAAGCGATACCGACATTCAACTTCAGCGCTGGATCGGGATTGCGCTTTCGGTGCTTGGTGTCGTTCTTGCGGTTCATATGATACGAGTGCTGCTATTCCGAGTGGCGGTTGATTCGAGTTCCTTGAAAATAACTGGACGACAGCCAATCCCGCTTGCGTCCATCAGTGCTATCGATGCCGGCGAGTTCCAAAAAACAGGACGAATCGAAGTGCGTTTCGACGGCGGCGGGATGCAGCGCAGCGTCAGGCTCGATGACTATCAAGTCATGGATTTGAAGGGGATCGTAGCGGCTATCTGTAAGGAGCGGGGAATGCCGGATCCGTTAGCTGCCGCGTCGACAAGAACCACGGATGCCTAGTTGCCGGGACGCGGGCCATGAGTCTTTCGGCTGTCGGCGAGGCTCGCGTCCGTGGAAGGCAGTCGAACGTGGAACGTAGTTCCCTCGCCGATTTTGCTTTCGAGATCAATCACACCACGAAGCTCGCGTACGATCTTTTGCGCCGCGGCCAGCCCCAGGCCGCTTCCGCCTTGGCCTTTTGTCGAGTGGAAGACATCAAAGACGTGCTCAAGGTCACCTGGCGCAATACCCGGCCCGTTGTCCCCGATCGAGAGAGTCACACGCGAGTGATCGGGCTCGTAATGGGTTCGGACGTTGACGCGACCAGACTTATGCGGAACTGCCTGAAGAGCGTTGAGCATGATGTTGTGTACAACTTGATGGATGCCTTCAGGGTCCAGCGGAATGGCAGGTAACTCCTCCAAATCCGCCAACACCATGGTTTCGCACTCATCGGCGCGACCCTGAACCAGGGTAATGACATCCTCAACGATTCGATTCAATTGCACCGGTTCGATGCGTGGTTGGCGGTCCTTGCTGAAGGTGAGCATGTTCATCGCGAGATGGAACGTGCGATCGAGATTGCTGCGGACCAGATTCCAACCCGCCTTAGCCGTATCAAAGTTTTCCTTCCGCATGCCAAGTTCAACGACCTCGGCTCCGCCCTGCATGCCTTGAAGAATGTTGCGGATGTGGTGCGAAAGGTAAGCGACGGTCTCGCCGGTGGCGGCTAAACGCTCGTTGCGAACACGCATGTTGAGTAGACGGAAATTCTCCATGGCCATGCCGGTGAGGCGGCCGATAGCCACCGCAAGTCGCAACTGTTCGTGCGTGTATGTGTGGTGCGACATCGAGCAGTCCATGTGGATGACGCCCTCGACTTTGTCGCGCAGCAGAATGGGCACGCAAATGACGCTGCGCAGGCCAAGTCGGTGAATACTGTCCTGGCTGTCCTCGCCGGAGAAGCGCTCATCCGACATCGCGTTGGCGCAGAGCACGCCCTCGCGACTCTTGAGCACGTGATGAATGATTTTTCTTGAAGCTACGATTTGCGGACTGCCTGAGCGTTCATGCTTGCGTCGTCGAACGACCTGCGGCGACAGCCTCTCGCCTTCGCCGCTGGGCATTAGAATCAGGAGGCGATCGACAATCAGATTATCAAAAATGATATCAGCCACTTTTTCCAACAGACCGCCAAGGGAGTCAGTCGTTCCTATCGTTTCTGCGATTTGATAGACGACATTCCACGCAGCCACCGCGTCGGCTGTTTCCGGAGATTGCAGAATCACGCTCTCCTGCGCCGTGTTGACCGCAGAGAGAATCGATGCGCCGACTGAGTTGCTGCTGACGTCGAGGTCGATTAGATCGCGCGAGTCTTCATCCCGCGCGTGGCCATTGCCTTTTTCCTTGCCGTTGAACACCAGCAGTGTGCTGCCGACTTTGATCTGATCACCGTGTTTGATGGGAGTAGGGGAGACGATTCGCCGCCCATTCAGGAATGTACCGTTCGAGCTATTCAGGTCAGCGAGATACCACGATCCGTTATTCGGTCGAATCTCCGCGTGCCTTCGTGAGGTGCTGTCATCTGTAAGCTGGATGTGCTCGGCGGAACGACCAATCAACGCCGGTTCGTCCGGAGTTTCGTACGTGCGTCCCTTATCCGGACCCTGCAACACGTGTAACGTGGGCACTGCAAAGGCTCCCGGTGTTGTTCAATGAACTCGGTCGACCCTCATCGCGACCACAAGACTGACTCACGAACTTGAACTCGAAATCGAGTCTGTCAGCCGTTCATGATTCTCAACTCAACACGAACGATCTTAGATTTGCACATCGCGCGTGTCAACGAAAGTCCGCTTCATGCATGCGTAGAAACACGGACAGATTGATTATCGGCTGTGCTCTCGGAGGCTCGTCCGCAACCGCCTTCCAATCAGTGTTTGTGCATGCGATTGCAGTTTTGATACATGAGTGTTACGTCGGCGTCTTTGAGTTAAGCTGCCGTACATGACTCGGCGAGATGTAAGACAGTTCGACGTCAAGAGCTTTGATCGCGACGGCTTTGCGATCATCGATGATGCGCTCTCGTCAGATGAATGCGATTCGTTGATTGAGTCGCTTGCAAGCTTGCCGCGCGAAGCGAATCGCGGAGGTATTCGCAATCTGATTGATCATGCAGCCGTTGCTTCACTGGTTAATCATCCGAGTATCGCACATCCGGCTCGGCAAATACTTGGTCTTACTGCCTTCGCGCACAAAGCCACACTCTTTGAGAAAACGCCGGATGCGAATTGGTTGGTAACGTGGCATCAGGATACGTTCATACCACTGGCATCTCGCGTTGATCTTCCGGAGTGGTCCGGTTGGTGCGTCAAGGCGGGGACGATTCATGCGCGACCACCAGTTGCGATGATGGAACAAGTCCTGGCTGTAAGAATTCATCTCGACGCATCGACGTTGCAAAATGGATCACTTCGCGTTGTGCCGGCGAGTCATACTCGTGGGTATTTATCCGATGTCCAAATCGCTACCTCAAGTGCTGAATCAAACTCAGTCACATGTCTTGTATCTCGCGGTGGATTGTTGTTGATGCGACCGCTGCTCTTGCACGCGTCGTCAAAGTCAGTTTTGCCTGAACCGCGACGAGTCATTCATTTCGAATTTTCAAATGTCATCCTGCCGAACGGTCTCGATTGGCCACGACGTGCACCGATCGTTGGTTAGGGCGAAGCCGAATACTCACAATAAGCAAAGGAATCATTTTTTCTTTTACATTACTTGACAGACACTTTTTATGAGTTATACTTCCCTGTCTCATCGGCGAGGTATTCCCTTTTTGATTCCCGAACGATGATCCCTGAGGTAACTAAATGACTTGGAAGCTTATGACAATTTGTTCGCTGCTAGGCAGAATCGCGAATAGCGCTGCGATAAATCGCGGAAAAGCTATTGCATTTGTGCCGGCGTTCAATCGCCAACCGCACGTAATGCGGCACTGCGATTGCTATACGCCAGCGCGCGAATCAACGGTCGATTCCCATAGTCCACCTTCAGGGTAAGTACCCAGTTAATTGGGTAGGCTTTCTCAAAGCCCTGAAGGATAAAACCTTCAGGGCTTTTTTGTTGGACTGATTGAATGTTGAAGAGAACTGTGTTGTACAGTGCGCTGATTCCGCGCGCACGCATCATCAATCAATGTCGTTTTGCTCCCCGACGGTCCGCTTGTGACTACTGGGATGATTTCGAAATTGACGACGGCGCGGTGATTTCACCAATCAATCGATTCTATGTGGCCACAACCGTTGTCGGCCGACGGCGCATGGGGATGTTTCAAACATTTCCCACATGCGTTCCGCAAACGGCATCGAGAACGATAACTGGATGAGGCGTTCGAGTAGCTCAACGGATAGAGCATCACGCTGATAACGTGAGGGTCGCGGGTTCGATTCCCGCCTCAAACACCAAGCTAGCGCTTGCACGATTGAGATCGTGGACGAAAGCGGATTGCGGGAGTTGTTGAATGGTAAGCCGGTCGTCGAAAGCTGTATCAGACTCGAGTGAACTGGTGCAGCCAAAACGACACCGTGCGATGTGCTATGCAGTCGGGTGGATCCCGACGCGTCAAATGCGACGAAACGCGGTGGCCATTGATTCGTCATTGGTCACCAAATGGGAACGAAAACGACGCGCCTCAAGCCTGACTCCGCACGAAGCACGGGGCGAATCGTGTAGATGACCCTGCAGTCCGCGAAATTATGACAAACACCTATGAGAGGAGGTGCATAAATATGTTCGGAAAGGTTCGTATTCGTAAGCATGAATTGGGACTTCTGTTCCGCTATGGCGATTTTCGCGACGTGCTCCGTCCGGGCAAGTATCGCCTGTGGAGTCGTCTGTGGAGCAAAGCTCGTGCGCAGGTTGAAGTCGTGAACACGCTCGACACTCGGTTCGATCACAAGGTGCTCGACGTGCTCGTGCGTGAACCGTCCCTTCGCGACGCGCTGACCGTGGTTGACCTCGAAGACAACCAGCGGGCGCTCGTCTGGAAGGATGGTCGGTTGGCGTACATCGTCGGTCCGGGTCGACACGCGTTCTGGCGCGAGCCGTTGGAGTTGACCGTTGAAGTCTTCAACGTCGAGGCGCTTCATTTTTCGCACCCGAAGATGGATGCGGTTCTGAAGCACGCGGATGCGCCGAAATGGCTCGCCGGGCTCGAAGTGAACGAGTACGAGACCGTCTTGTTCTCGCGCGACGGCCAGATCACCAATCGACTCGGCAAGGGTCGCTACGTGTACTGGAGGGACGTTGGCCGCGTGACGTGGAAGTGTCTCGACTTGCGAGAGCAAGTGCTCGACGTCGCGGGGCAGGAAATCATGACCCAGGACAAGGTCACGCTCCGCGTCAACCTGCTGGTGACTTACCAGGTGCTCGACCCGTACAAGGCCATGGTTGTTGTCAACGACCACGTGCAAGCGTTGTACCGCGAGGCGCAGCTTGCACTCCGGGCTGCGGTGGGTACGCGATCGCTCGACGCACTGCTGGCTGACAAGGAGTCAGTTGGTGGCGAAGTGCGGAACGCGATCGCGCAACGAGCGACCGAGTTCGGCGTTGTGATCCGGGGTGTCGGTCTGCGTGACATCATCCTGCCGGGAGAGATGAAGACCATCTTGAACCAGGTGATCGAAGCCGAGAAGGCCGCGCAGGCCAACCTGATCAAGCGGCGTGAGGAGACGGCCGCCGCGCGCAGTCAGGCCAATACAGCCAAGCTGCTCGCGGAAAACCCGATCCTTGCGCGGATGAAGGAATTGGAAATCCTGCAGGACGTTTTGTCGGGAGCCAAGGTGACGTTTGTGCTCGGTGAAAAGGACTTGGCGGGCCAGCTTCGCAAGCTCGTCCGCGACGCGGAGCCGGATTCGTAAGTTGCTGTGTCGAGAATCGCTACTCGGCACAAAGAAGTTTTCGTGAGCGAATCGCGATCGCTCGGGTGAATGATGCATCTGAATTGGTAACTCAAACCACCGAAAGGAGGTGATCTGAGCGTAACAGCTTCGGCGGGGTGAAGGTCTTGGCGGGACCTTCACCCCGTCTCTTTTCTACAAATGCGCCGGGTGCCTGCGAATCCCTGTAGTGATACTCCAAACAAGCACTAGTATCGATAACTGTTAGTGCCGCCTGCGCCGTCGGCCTCATCAAACCACTTATCCATTAGTTCAAACCAATTCTCCACGCGGCCATCGCCCTCGACGGCTCCGTCGCGGCACCAGGCGAGGTTGCCGAACTCTTTCTTGTGGGTTCGACGATCTAACGGGTGATACCAGCCAAATGATTCCCAGGTTGAGCCTTGTGAGTCGCCCGAGATGACCCCGGGAAACACGATGAAGATTCCATTCTTGCCTGGTGCGAAATCCTTGTATCGCGACATTCCAACAGATTGGATGACAAGAGAATCAGTTTCGCGCATGACATCCCGTGCTGCTCGTCTTGCTGCCGGGGCCAGGCGGTCGTCGTCTGCAATCCGCGAGGCCAGATCGTACAAATCAAAATGAGCACTGATCATCCACTGTCGCGGATGTCCGATGTACGCGTAGTGCATGGAGCGTTTCGTATTGACGTACCCGCGGATTTCCTCGACGACGATGCGGCCATCGGTCTCATCGATGGCCCGCGACATCCGATCGACAGACTCCTTAACATTCTTCGCGCGTGCCAGATCGTAGCATCCCCAGCATTCATAATGCACGACGTTTCCGACGCGCTCGCGCTCAAGGAGGCGATGTTCGATTGCGTCGATCGCGGCAATACCGAACGATTTCGCATCCAGCGGAATGGGACCGCGAACGGGAATGTCGCCGATGACACCGCATTTTTCCAGAACGCGGACAACCGGAGCGGGGGCACTGAGCGGAGGAGTTGCAAGCATCACCTGCGCGTGGAACCGATTCGATTCGGGACGAAACTGGTATGCGTTCTCAATGCCGCCGAAGGAACATACATCGACCCACAACACGTCGACCGATTCTGCACTTGTCAGACCTTCAGAGATTTCGGCGACGAAAAGCGAGTCCTCGGAATCTCTGTTCAGCAAATCGACGCTTGAGATATCAGGGCAAACCGAGCGACACTCACCGTGCCCAAAGATGACAAGTGCATAATGATCAGCCGGATATTCGTGCTTCGACATTCGAATGAACTTGCGAAGCGTTTCCGGGTCGCCGGTGTTAGCTTCGTGGTCTGAGTCCAGCGTGATTTCCGGAAATGCTGTTCCGCCCGAGATGCGCGTCCATTGGCCATCGGTTAGCCGGAATAGTCGCGTGTCGTTGAAGTCCGCGCCGAGGATTTTTCGATCTTTGCTTGCTCCGTCCGTGCGGTCGATGAGAAGCACAACATTCCCGATGACGCCTCCTTGCGATGACTCCTTGATGGCCCGTAGGTGCGGCATGATGTAAGGCTCGGCGCTGCTGTCCACTCCGGCGTAGATCATCACGGTCCACGGCAGGGTTTTCTTGTGGGTGGATAGCATAGCCAGTTGGGGAATTGATTCACTCGCACCGCGAATTGACGGCGGCGACTTAGTTTCAATGCACGATGCCGATGCGAATAAGAGGGGCAGCAGTAAGCATTTTGTTGTCGTGAGCACCCGCAAACTCAATCTGGTCATAGAACGAAATCCACACGGTTGGCGCAAAGATGTTCGCATGCGATTAACCCAGGGCGATTCAAAACGATCGGCGCAAGTTGTCTTAGCGAGTCTAAAACAATCGCCTCTCGTTCGTCGGCGATGGCGTGATTCGGCTTTCAGTTACGTGGCGATGCGAGTCCCAGAATCATGCCAATGTGGCTCAGCGCGAGGGCGTCCTAGAAAAGTCGCCGCATGCGCTCAAGGGTGGGCTCAAATTTCGGATAATCTTCCCAGTACGTTGGGCCGGAGTGGAGCTTCTTTCGCAGCGGATCATTGAACCGCACGATGAGCGAAAAGATCGGGAGTACGATGAAAAACACAACGCTCAGCATGATGGTGGACATCACAATGCCCACAGGCACGAAAACTGACATCCACGCCACGTTAATGGTCTTTGTGACCGTCGGCGAAACGCGCGAAATGGCAAAAAGTGTCATGCCGAGCGCAAAGAGAAAGACGCTGGCAAATTGCCAGCCGCTGCCGGCCCATTCAAAAAAACCTCGCGGTATCGCAGCCTTTGCCCAAGTTCGCCACCAGATGAGCACCGCAATCACGCCGAAGCCAAACAGCATCGCGGAACCAAACTTGCGTAGTTCATGCAGCGACGGGTTGCGATTTACTTCAAACATCATTTGCCCAAACTTGTTTCAAAATCCTCATGCCATCGAGGACTTACTAAGACACAACGCTTTGCCTTGTTACGCCGCGCCAAAGATCTCCGTTGGTTCCAGTTTCTTGACGAGAATGACGGGCTCTCCAAGTTGCTGTCCATCTGGCAGTTCTGATGTTGCACTTGCCCAACTTTTGTAATCACCACTCAAGCCCAGCATCGCTGCACACTTATCACCGGTGAAAGGCAGGAACGGGGCGATGAGCGTCGTCAACGTTCTTGCAGTCTGAAGGCACACGTTGATCGCACGACCACAAGCTGCCATATCTGTCTTGCGGCTGGAGAATGGCTTGGTGGCATCGAAATATGCGTTCCCCGCCCGGGCCAACGCCATCACCTCACCCAAGGCTGCCTTGAATCTGCAACCCTCAAGCTCAGCGCCAACCTTTTCCATGGCTGCCGCGCGACGATCCATCTGTTCGCGATCGACGTTGTCACGTGTGCCAGCTTCCGGCACTTTTCCTTCGAAGTACTTATGAGCGAATGTCATCACGCGGTTGAAGAAATTGCCAAACGCGTTGAGCAGCTCGCCGTTGTTCTTGGCGAAGAAATCGTCGATATCGAACGCGGTCCGTGCCGACTCTGGTGCGACGGACGTGAGATAATAGCGAAGCGGGTCGGGATCGAACGTCTTTAGATAATCCTCAATCCACACAGCCGTTCCCCGACTCTTGCTGATTTTCTCCTCCTCCTTGCCTGGGAACTTAATGTTCATGAAAGAGTTGGCTGGCACGTTGTGCGGAAGCTGATACTCGCTTTTTTCGCCTTGCACGTTGTCGCTGTCATGTGTTGCAAGCATCATCGCGGGCCATGTAATCGTGTGGAATACAATGTTGTCTTCGCCGATGAAGTGAACCACCTTGCAATCTGGGTCCTTCCACCATCGGGCATAGCTCTCTGCGCCCTCGCCCAAACGCTCGCAATGTGCGGCTGTGAACGAAACGTATCCAATTGGTGCATCAAACCAGACGTAAAGCGATTTACCTTTTGCATCAGGATCGTCGAGCGGCACCGGCACACCCCACGTCAGATCGCGCGTCATCGCCCGCTCGGGTAATCCTTCGTTTTCGATGCGACCAAGCGATTGATTAATGACCATCGGTCGCCACGAACCTGCGCCGGCGTCACGTTTGCTTTTCAGCCAGCCCGTCAATTTGCTCTGCAACTGATCGAGGCGGAGATACCAATGTACCGTTTCACGCAATTCCGGCTTTGTGTTGGTCATCACGCTGATTGGACTGATCAACGACACTTGGTCCAGCGCTCGGCCGCAGTTCTCACATTGGTCGCCATAGGCCTGATCCGACTTGCAATGCGGGCACGTACCTTTCACGAATCGATCGGGCAAGAACTGCTGCGCCTGCACATCGAAGAGCTGCTTGGTCTTTCGCTTGGTGAACAATCCTTTCTCGTGAATCTTCAGGAAAAAGTCCTGGCTGAACTTCTCGTGCATCTTCACGAAGTCGGGCTGGTGCGTGCCGCCATAAATGTCGAATTGGATTCCCAATCCTGAGAAATCACGAAGCTGGCAGGCGTTAAAATGCGCGGTCAGTTCTTCGACGCTGCGATTCTGCTCGCGTGCCGTTTTCAGGGCGGCCACCCCGTTATCATCGCTGCCGCAGATGAACCGGACTTCCGCCCCTGTCGCGCGCAAATATCGAACGTACGTGTCGGCCGGCAGATACGCTCCCGCGATATGTCCGACGTGCAATCTTCCATTGGAATACGGTAACGCTGCTGTAATGAGGAATCGACGTTGGCCCATATCAGAATCGATCGCTTTTCATGACGGAACGCACCCGGGGAAGTCGTTTTCACGGCTGCGAACGCGGATTGTATGCAATCATCGGCCTGTGACAAGGAAAGTGATAGCCTCAAATGAGTTGCGTGCCGATATCTGATTGAGTTGCAACTTTGACCGTCGCGGCGCTGAGGGTTTATACTTCCACAGTGATCATCGCATTACACAACGGTACGGAATGGCTGATCGTCGGTCTAGTTGCCTTGGCTATTTTCAACAGACCGAGACGTCCACCGGGTTGTGGTGCGACGATGCGCATTCGAGGACATAACAATGAATCACGAAGTATTAGCCCTTAGCTTTCCGAGTGGGATGGAATGGTTGATTGTCGGCATTGTCGCGCTCTTGCTGTTTGGCCGCCGACTGCCGGAAGTTGCTAGGTCGTTGGGGCAGAGCATCACGTCATTCAAGAAGGGCATTAAGGACGTGACCGACGATATCGATCGCGAATCCAAACTCCCGCCGCCGCCCAAGGACCACTAGTTCGCCTTACGCGCCAAAGGTGTGCGGGGCGAATGACGATTGCATCGCGGGGCAATCAATCGTCGCTGTCGGGTTCATTATCAGGTTCGATTTCGCAATTCAAGTCACGCAGGCCGCCGTTGAAAGTTTCGTCGAACGCAGCCTTGAAGTCGTATATTGATTGAAAATCCTCGAGCGTATCCTGCGCCTGCTTCTGCATCAGGTTCAATTCAATAAAACCGAAAACGATACGTCCGAAGTCCTCCGTCGTCTTGATGCTCCACGACTCGAGCACACAACGGGCGAGCATACCCCAGCGTCGAAGGGCATAATCCCGCAGGCCCCAGCAAAGGTCGCGCCCACTGACATGGCGATTCAGCTTTTCGACACCACCCGCGGCCTCAACTGCAGAGGCGATGTCGGTCGCCAGCGATTTTTCGCGGAATTGCATCGAGAGATCGGACCAATCGATGTTTCGCTCGCTCATATACTCATAGAGTTTTCGATGCGCATCTGTTTCCGGTCCGTGCATCTTCTCAACCGAAAACGCCAGCCCCTCGCGGATGAACAGAAATGCTTCCGGCGGAAAGACCTTCACATGATCAACAAGTTCCTGAAGCTTGTTGGACGCCCGCTTGGCTGTTTGTGAGATATCCGACATTTGAAACACTAATCCTTATTCAAACTGGCTCGCTCAATTCAGCGACGGTGGGGGAGTCTCGCCATCGGGGCGCGGTTGTGGCGGTCCCTGTGGTTTTCCGCGTCTTCGCCCTCTACGTCGGCGCGAGTCGTCCGCTCCATCGCGCGGTTTCGTTTCCGCCGGAGGCTGATCGGCTGCCGGTTCTGTATCAATTCTAGCAGGTTCGGCGGCTGGGGGTGGAGCTTGTTCCGGTCGAGGAACGGGCGGGCGCGGTCTATTCCCGGGCATCGGCCGACCCTGTGGGCGTTCGCGCCTAGGAGGACCGGACTCATTCCCCGGCACGACTCTTCGCGCGCTGGGCGGTACACCAACCGCGACAATATCCTCGGCTACCACTGTGACCAGTTTTTCTTCGTCAGTCCTGATCTGCACCAGCTGCGTCAGAATCTGCCGGTTGACGATCACACCTTCTCCATGATTGGTGCGAATTCGTACTCCCACCTTTGGCAGCTTCTTATCAAGCTCTTCGTAACCTACGTGTTCGTAACGCAGGCAGCACTTCAATCGTCCGCATCGACCAGACACCTGAGACGGATCGAGCGTGGCCTTTTGAAGCTTCGCCATCCTCATGCTGATCGGCTGAAGCGTCTTGAGGAACACCTTGCAGCAGACTTCGCGCCCGCACGTTTCATAATCGGCCAGCAGGCGCGCTTCGTCGCGAGCACCGATCTGGCGCATTTCAATGCGTGTTCGATACTCAGTGGCCAGTTCCTTTACGACGTTGCGAAAATCGATCCGCTCCTCCGACATGAAGTAGTAGATCAATCTCTCGCCGCCAAACGGCGCTTCGCAATCGACAATCTTCATCGGCAGTTTGAAGCGATCCGCCACAGTCTGACAGAAGTCGCGTCGCTCGCGATTGCCCGCCTGAATATGTGCATACTCGGCCAAGTCGGCAGCGGTCGCTTCGCGAAGAATGCGGCCCGCGTCGAACAGGAAGGATTCCTGACCGCAGGTGTCCACCCAGGACTTCATCTGATCGCGGGTGACCGACTTATCGCAGCCGTTGCAGGTGAGCGAAACCTGCTCGCCCATCTCGATGCCGCGGCGGGTTTGAATGACGACCTTGGCGCCACAAGTGAACCGCATGTCGGCGGCGTGAGTGAATTCCCCGATATACCGGAGGTATCCGAACCGAACGGCTGTGGTGGGATAAATCTTTTCGAGCCCGTTGCCGCACTTTGCCCCTGCCTCACCCGAACCACAACTTCCGCACCCGCCATGGGATTTCTGGCCCGGCGGGTCGCTATCGAAGAGGTCAAGGTTGATGTTGGGTTGTACCATGGCTTAGCTGGGCCTCGCGCCTCTGTTTGTACGACGATCACGCATCCGACTTAGTGATCGACGATGTGCGATGAAGGGCGGGAGTTATTCTCTCCTCTACCTAAAACTACGCTGCCCCAACAAGCTTATCCAAGGCAGCTGCGAAATCCTTCTTACCGCGTAGTCCAACGAACTTCTCGACGATTTGACCTTTGTTGAAAAGGATCACTGTCGGGATGTTGCTGATTGAAAATTTCACGGAAGTATCCGTGTTACTGTCAGTGTTTACCTTGCCGATGAGCGCCTTGCCGACATAGTCGTTTGCCAGATCGTCGATCACGGGTCCCAATGCCTTGCAAGGCCCGCACCACTCCGCCCAGAAATCGACCAGCACCGGCTTGCTGGCGTTCAGCACGTCGTTTTCGAAATTCTGATCGGTAAACTCAAGGGTGTTTGCGCCTGCCATGATTACTCCTTCTGGTGTATTCGTTTGGTGCCTGTTCGCTGACGATGCGATTCTAGTTTTGTTCCCCCTTAGGGTCAACGATAACAGTGTTAGATGCGGGAAATCGGCGGGCGTCTCAGTAACGCACAACGTGGCCGTGTGAATCAGGATAACAGGTTTTTCAGTGTTTCACCGTGTGACGATTCCCACTCCTCCATCAGCTCAATCATGCGTATGTGGCTGCGAATGGTGTGCTGCATGTGTTCCGATGTTTTGACCGTTTCGAAGACATGTGGCGCGCCTTCCAGTCGCGCGCGCAAGTCGAATAGAAAATCACCCCAATGGCCAGCGTAGAGTGTGTCGCGCATGGCGATCAACATGCGTTGCTCGTCATTGAGTTCCAGCGTTTCCGCCACCGCCGCACCGCTTCCGATCGCGCCGCTATTCAATAATAGGCGTGGTCAATATGCCAAGTCGTTCAATCTCAAGTTCCATGATGTCGCCCGGCTGCAACCAGCCGCCGACGTTCTCCGGGCCAAGTTCAAGGATGCAGCCTGTGCCCGCCGTTCCACTGCCAATGAGGTCGCCGCGAAACAGCATCACGTCGCGCGACCCGCGCTCGAGGATCTGTGTGAAATCATAATGGATTGTTTTGAAATTGGAGCGTGAGGTCTCCTTCCCGTTGCGCCGACCAAGCATCATCAGATCATACTTGCCGGGACCGACCCGACGATCCGCGAGTTCATCCTTGGTGACAACCCATGGTCCTACCGAAGTGGCGAAGTCCTTTCCCTTGGCTGGACCCAACATGCATTTCATCTCTTCGCGCTGGAGATCTCGCGCCGACCAGTCATTCAGCACCGCGTAACCAAAAATCGCATCTTCAGCCGCCTGACCGCTGACGTCCTGCACGTCCTTGCCGATGACGCACGCGACCTCCAATTCGAAATCAAGCTCCTTGGTAGACTTTGGTTTCTTGATCGGTTCCAGATGACCGCGCAACGAGGTGGGGTTTGAGAAATAAAAGATCGGCATCTCATACCACGTGGGAATCATCTCCTGCCCGCGCCGCGCGCGTGCAGCCTTCACGTGTTGCTCGAATGCGTAAAAATCTCGAAACGTCCGCGGATTGGGAACGGGCGAATGCCAGCGGGCGATCTTGTTCAGCGGGATCGCGGTTCCTTTTGTGTCCGACGCGAACCGCAAGAGACCGTCCGCGCCATGAGCTTCCAGTGCATCTCGCAGACTCGGTGGACCGTCTAACGGCAGCACACCATCATCCCGCCCAACACACAGCTTCGGCCCCTGTTCACCCTGCAATGTAACCACGCAAAAACGCACGCGATCCGTCCTTTCTTCTCTACGAAGTGATTCTAATGGTGGTGAGGTCTGTAGCAACCAGCGGGTGCGTGATAATTCGCGGCTTCCGAAAAACGCAGGTTGGGTGAGCAAACGCAGTTTTTCGAACGAATTTCACGGTTCCGAAAACCGGCTCGGCGTTGATCCGCGCGAGGCGGTCACTATAATCGACTATTCGATGAGGCCGCCCGTTCGGTTCCTCATTTCGTCACGCCAGGGATTGTGGAAGCCGCGACGCAGCGTCGTGGGTAGGGGGGATATTCCAGACATGGTAAAGAGCCATTCGAGATCCTGTTCTAGACCGATCGGAACTGGTAAATGGGTATGTGGATTCGTCGCATCACTGATGTTGACAGTCCCTGTCGCCCTTGCACAGGTGGAAACAAATCTTAGCGATTTTCTTCTGGCCGGAACACAGCCAGACAAATCCAGCGGCCAGGATTTCGATTTCATTCTTCATTCGGGCAGTTGCCGAGTCTGTCACGAAATCTATGACCCCGTTGAGGTGCCGGTCTACACCCGCTGGCGCGGGAGCATGATGGCCAATTCCGCGCGCGATCCGCTTTTTCATGCGTGCCTGGCTATCGCAACACAGGACGCGGGCGACAGTGGCGACTTGTGCCTGCGTTGCCACACGCCGGGCGGGTGGCTGGGCGGTCGTTCATTCCCAACGGATGGGTCCGCGCTCCAAGAAGAGGATTACGATGGCGTGAATTGCAACTTTTGCCATCGCATGGTCGATCCGGATTTCAAACCAGGAATCAGCCCGCAGCGAGACGAACCGATCCTTGCCGCATTGGAGAGCGCTGGTCTCCTGCCTTCATCACCGGGGAACGGTTCCTACGTTGTCGATCCCGATGACGTCAGGCGCGGGCCGTTTTCCGACGTGCCTCTGAACCTGCATGGTGTAGACATCGTGGTCTCGCCATTCCACACCAAGAGCGAGTTTTGCGGCACCTGCCACGACGTCAGCAACCCAGCACTAACTCGCCAACCAAACGGCGACTACGTTCTCAATACGCTCGGCGAGCCGCATCCCTCGCAGGAAAAGTACGATATGTTTCCGTTGGAACGAACGTACAGCGAATGGCTCAACAGCACGTACGCGACTGTTGGTGTGGACCATGGCGGTGTCTTTGGTGGCAACCACCCAACCGGCATTATGCAATCGTGCCAGGATTGCCACATGCCCGATACCGAGGCGTTTGGCTGTGCGTTCGACTTCGATCCATTCTTTATCCGTCCCAACATCCCGGCGCACGATTTCAACGGCGGCAACATGTGGGTTCAGGACATGCTGGCCAACATCTACGGCTGGGAATTGAATCTTGATTACCTGCACGACAGCAAGGAACGCACGCAATACATGCTCGAAAACGCCTGCACGCTCGAGGTCTCACAGGCAGATTGCAACCTGAATGTTCGCATTGTGAACGAGACGGGCCACAAGCTTCCGACCGGTTATCCGGAAGGCCGGCGCATGTGGATCAACGTCGTCTTTCGAGATGAAAACCTTGCAATTATCGCCGAGCGTGGAATGTACGATGTGGACACCGCGCATTTGACCACGCCCGACACGAAGGTATTCGAAGCCAAGCTCGGGCCAGACGAAGCGTTGGCCGCCGCCACGGGCCTGCCCGCTGCGCCGTCGTTCCACTTCGTGCTGAACAACAAGTGGTACAAAGACAATCGCATTCCGCCGCGCGGATTTACGAATGCAGCGTTCGAAGCAGCGCAGGCAGCGCCGGCCGCTGCCACGTATGTCGATGGACAGTATTGGGATGACACGCTGTTCCGCATCCCGCCGACCGCGACGACAGCCGAAGTTACCGTGCGTTATCAAACCGCCAGCAAAGAGTACATCACGTTTTTGCGCGATGAAAACGTCACCAACGATGCCGGCGATTTCCTGTACGCTCAATGGGAGGAAACCGGAAAGTCGCCGCCCGTGACCATGCGACAGATGACGTTCATGTTGAATCCCGCGCTCACCGCCGCATTTGCAGACGCTGATTGTGACGACGATATCGACCTGGATGACTACGCCCTAGTCGCCAACTGCACATCAGGCCCTGTTGCTCGTCTTTCGCTTGGATGCGAAGCCCTCGATAACGAAAACAACGGCCACACTGATCTTCGCGACATTGCCGCCCTTTGTATCGCATTCACCGGGGGGGATTAATCAACTCTTGTGAAAGTGCACTCAGAAAACAACGGGAGTTCGACGACATCTCATCGAACTCCCGTACCCGCACCACAATTGCAAAAACCGCGCCTACCCTTCAGCTTCCTCTTGCGCGAGATCGTTCAACGCATCGATCGCCAGATCAATGAACGTGAACACAAACGTCGGATTGTGCACACCGCGACTTCCGTCGTTCTGGCCAAGGTTCCAGTTCCAACCTGCTTTGACGAGGCGCGGGTCGGCAAAGTTGAGGATCTCGCCAATGTCCGTGCCCGAACCGTCAATGACTTTGATGTTGTTGACGCCTAACGGTCCGATCGTGGTTTCATCGGTAAATGTAAACGCAAGCGAAACGCGCCCGCTCCCTTCTCCCAGTTCAATGTCTTCAATCGCTGCGACATCCGTAATGGTCCCTTGATCACCAAGGCTGATCGTATTGCCATCGGAGATCACCCGCGTGATCAAGCTGAGGTAAGCATTTTCTACCAATAGCTTCAGTTGCGCCGAGCTTGCCTCGTATGCCGACTGCACCCCCTGCGAATTGAATGCCTCGCCGTGGCACTTCACGCAGATGTCCGGACTCGCATAGAAGGTGTGGTTCGTGCCGCCTTTCTGATAGGCGAGAAGATCCGGCGGTTCGGTTCGGTTCATATGGCAGTTAACGCAGGTGTCCTCGACCAAAGAGTGCGCCCCTCGCACACCGACCGCCGCGAAGTATGCGTTCTCGCCAACGAGAACATCCGTCTGCGCCGAACCATGCGGCGAGCGACTGGCGTCGGGCGTCTGATAGTGCATGTCGAAATTGTCGTCATTGCGCAAACCTCGTCGCGTGTTGTGGCAGGTCATGCAGATCGCACCCTTGCCCGCGCCAAATACCTGGAATCCCGCGATGAGCGGCGGTGTGTCTCCGCTGATACGAACGGTCGCATCAGTGTCGACGCCCGTGGTCGAACCATTGCTGTGTGGATCATGGCAAGTCACACAGGTCTGCGGATGTGACTCGTCAGCCGTCCATGTAACTTCTACATTCGCCAGCGGGTCTGTGTTGGGATCATCATCCAGCAAAATCGGTAGCCACGCGAGGAAGCCGTTGGCCGTGTGACAACGTGCACAACTACCGTCGGTGCCCTCGTCTGTCGCCAGCTCGTAGTTGGCGTGCGCACTTAGCTGCCATTGCTGGAATCGTGCATGCCGCAACGGCTCACCGTGGCAGACCGCGCACGAGTCCGACGCGAGAGTAACTCGTGACCAGCCTGTCGTGTGCGCGGTGCTGTCCTGCGGTCCGTGGCAACTTTCGCATTGCACATTCGCGAGATGGGCCGTTTGCGGGAAATCGTTGATGACTGTGGTCCAGTTATCTCCTGGATTGTTCAGCAGCCCCGCTGCCAGGAAGTCCTCGAAGTCATCCGCGTCATCGAATCCGCCGTTGTTCACGTCGCGGTCATAGCCCACGCTGTGACAGCTGAAGCAGTCTTCGCCGTAATGCGTGCTCGTGTTGATGTTGTCTTTGAAGATCGCTGCATGTCCGGTCTGGCGCCATGGCGTGAAGTTGTCCGGCGCGATGTTCCCGTTGTGGCAGACCGTGCAGTCGGCCGCGAGCGGTAAGCCCTCACTGTCTTGTCCTGTGATGACTCCTTGCCACGGGCCGGCATAAATCTCGATGACGACATTCTCGTTGCCCGGTGCGCGTGTCGTATCAATAATGACGACAGTGTATTTCCCCGAGACATCGGGAATGAAATAAGGATCCTGCGAAGTTGGCTCGACGAGTCGGGCCGTCGACCCCGGTGGACCGGCCAGCGCCCAACCATACTGTCCAACCACTACGTCTGTTTCGTCATTTCGTCCGTCGCCATCCTCATCGATATGATCTCGTCCATGTAGAAGCACCGGCACGCCCAGAGGCACGTTTCGGATGCCGCCTGCGGCTTTCCACGGCAGGGCTGTGTGAATTTCCGCATCCTTCGTGTAGGTGCCGCTGGAGGTCACAACCGTCGCGGTCATGGCCACCGCCGCCGCCTTCTCAAGCGCAAACGGATTCAATCCAACTACGTGGAAGCGATTGGGCAATCCTCCCGGAAACTCACCTTCTGGCAGCGGTACGTTTGGTGGCAATTCGTTGGCAGTAATCGGCGGCTCGCGCAGGACATGAATGAGCTGACTCTTAAACAAAGTTTCGGCGGGTAGAGTAATCGTCGCTTCGGCAGATTGTCCACCACTTACCGTAACCGAAGCGCCTTCTTTTTGCGACCACGTGGTGCTTTGGACTGTAGAACCATCGAGCGGCGTTGTCGCCAGGGTCAGCGCCACCTGCGCACCCGGTGCAGCATCACCCTCTACCGAGATTTCAAGAGCGACGGGCGCGCTCGGAATCAAAGCGATTTCCACGGGAAAAACCTCGCTCGCTGTCACGCTCGCGGGAAGCATCTGCGATTCGAAGTGGTTCGCCGCAATCGTCAACGAATAGACTCCCAGAGGCAACTGGGCTGAAAACTCGCCGGAAGAATCACTCGTGATGGTCACTCCGCTCACTTCCGGAACCAGCGTAACGGTTGCTCCGGCGATCGGTGCTTCCGTCAGGCTGTTAGTGACCGTGCCGGCGATTGTCCCTCGCGTTGAATTGTTGCTTGGCGGTGAACTGGTGCAGCCTGCAACGAACAGCCCCAACCCAAGTCCGACCCAAACAATGAAGTGACTTCTGCTTGCATTCATGACAAAAACTCCTTTTGGCGGCAAAGTGCTCGGCCCGACCAACACTGACTGAATTGATCCGCGCATGATACCCTGAACCTCCTTGGTCGCCAGCAATGCACCAAAGACGCAGTGCAATTGTCATGCCACGCCTAATCGTAAGGGATAGGCAGTGGGGTTAAAGCACGATTAAGTCAACCGGGTGAGGATCTTTACTCATGAAATGGCAAACACACCGCGGTGTTGCGCGACGTGAGATCGGTTGAATGCTGAGGAGTGCTTCAGTTTTTTGAACTCAACGGACTACTTTTCCTTTTCGAAGACCATCATGCGGGCCGTCTGGCCCACGAGATCGCTATGAAATCTCCAGCCTTCGGTGGCCATCTTGTTGAGGTGCTCCTCGACTTCCTCGGAATATGACTTGTCCGTTCCGGTATGGTCCGGCCAGCTCGTGACCCGATAGCGAGCCGACGAACTTCCGCCGGGTGGCCGCTCGCGAGTTTGGGCCGCAACAAGCCCTACAATTCCAGTAATCACGAGACAAACGAAACCAATTCGCAAACGCATGGCATACTCCCATTGATGAAATTCACAGCGCGCAGGCCGACCACCGTGGCGCATTTCTAATTGTTACTCACCGGCAAGCCTTCGGATGCAATACGATTTTGCTAACTTGTTTAAACGTGCTTCCCCTTGGGCGGAACCACAAGCACTTTGTCTACTCGTCGGCCGTCCATATCGACGACCTCAAATCGCAACCCGTTCCACATGAACGAGTCAGCCATCGATGGAATCCGCCCGAGGTGTGTCACCATGAACCCACCGACCGTGTGATAGTAGCCTTCGTCCTCGCCCGGCAATTCATCAAGATGGAACATTCTTTTCAGATCCTCGATCGGAAGCGTTCCATCCAGCAGCCATGAGCCGTCCTTTCGACGCACGGCCGGATCTTCTACCCTCTCGCCGGTAGAAGGAATATCGCCGACAATAGACTCTAGTACGTCCGTGACCGTGACAAGCCCATCCACCGTACCGTATTCGTCGGTGACGATTGCGATATGCCGCCCGGTCTGCTTAAAAAACTCCAGAAGCTTAAGCGCCGACATGCTCGGCGGAACAAACAAAGGCGGCAGAAGTATTTCCGTCAGTTTCGGCGGCTCGCCCGACTGCATCCGCTGCAGCACGTCCTTTAGCGAGAGCATTCCCAGGATCGTTTGCAAGTCTTCTCGACAAACAGGGAAATAAGAATGCCGGCTCGTCGAAATAATCTTCCAGTTCTCTTCGAATGTAGCATCGGCGTCGATCCACACGATGTTGTTTCTCGGCGTCATCAAAGAGGCCACCCGCCGTTCATCGAGGTGGAATACACGCTCCAGCATTCGATGCTCGGTTTCCTCGACCGTGCCTGCTTTCTTGCCTTGATCGATGAGGATTTGGATTTCTTCCACCGTCACGGGCGACTCAGCGCCGGGTTGCACTCGCAGAATCATGAGGACCCATTTTGCGCACACTTCAAGAATGGCCAGGGCGGGACTCGCTAATTTGGACAACAGCAACATGGGTTTCGCAATACGCGTTGCAATCTGTTCCGATCGCGCCAGCCCAAGTTGCTTCGGAACCAATTCGCCGAGAAGCAATGATAGAAAAGTCAGCACGACAACCACGAACGTCAAAGCGATCGGTTCGCCATATCCGGTGAATACTGGAATCTTTTCGAGCGGAATGGCCAGCTTTTCTGCGATGGTCGCGCCGGAAAACGCAGCTGCGATGATTCCAACCAGCGTGATACCGATCTGCACCGTCGAAAGGAAACGAACAGGCGATTCGACCAGTTTGAGCGCGACCGCTGCGTTGCTGTCACCTTCCTCTGCAAGCTGCTGCAACCTCGCTCGTCGTGTGGCGAACATGGCGATTTCCGACATCGCGAAAATGCCGTTGAGCAGCAGGAGTACGAATATGATGCCGATTTCAAAGAATAGTTGCGCCATCGACTGCTCCCGTTCGAGGCTCGCCGGTTGTAGACACGATATGTCTCTTCTCGACCGGCCTCGCGGTTGTTATGGTAGCGTGTCGAATCAGGATTTCACCCGTTCCAGTGAATTGGTCATGAGTTCAGAATGTGTGGACAGTCAGGGAGGATGCCCACGTGAGCGATGAATCCGCATTCGTGCGCCATGAACCGCCCAAGAAAAGCCGCGTATGGGCGACGATCAAGGCATTGACTCGAACGCGAATCACAGCCGGACTTATCACCGTCCTGCCGGTCTACATCACCATTAAGGTCCTTCAATTCGTCTTTCGATTACTGCGCGATTCTTCGAACTGGGTCGTCTACGGTGTTCTCAAACGCGATTGGACCATCGGCGACATGCACTGGGGCGGCTTCACCGACGCCGAGCTTCAGAATCCTGCGCTGCAATGGGGATTGGCCATCTTTTCCGTCTTTCTGACGGCCTTTATTTTGTACGGCATCGGCGTCTTCACGGCCAACATCATCGGTCGAAGACTCATCATGTTGTTTGAAACATTTGTAGATACTGTGCCTCTGGCGCACACTGTTTATCATGCCTGCAAGAAAATCCTGGTGAGCCTGGCCGGCTCAACGACGACATCGTTTCAACGTGTTGCCTTGGTTCCCTACCCCTCACGCGAAACTCGCTCCATCGGCTTTATTACCTCAGCGCCGATCGATTCGGCCTCCGGTGACGACCTAGTTTCGGTTTTCGTCCCGACAACGCCTAACCCGACAGGCGGGTTTGTGTTTGTCACGCGGCGATCAGAGGTGATCGAACTCGATTGGAGTGTAGAAGACGCCTTGAAAGTCATCATCTCCTGCGGAATTCTGATGCCGAATCAGGTGCATTGGCCACAATCGAAACTGGATCCGACGCAATCGAAAACGCACGACACCAAGTCGATATTAGCATGAGCTATGCAAAAACGGCTGCTGGTGCGGCTATCTATAATGGCATTTCCCCAAACAAATCCGGTTGGCGGCTCCACGGTCAGCCGATAGATTAGCCTGTCTATCTTTGCGAGCTATTTCTGCCGGGTCGTCGCAGGGAGCTCGAAGTTTCACCCCTCATGGGAGTCGCTCGATGAGTTGGGAGCTGTGGGCGAGCCTCACCTGGCAGGCGTGGTTAACGATCGGGATCGTGGTCACGATCTTGGTCGCTCTCACGCTGACCGATTTTCCCACCGACCTGGTGTTGGTGGGAGGAACCTCTGCACTCCTACTTTCTGGAATTCTCACGGCCAAAGAAGCCTTCGCCGGTTTGTCCAACGAGAGCATCATGACGATCGCCGTTTTGTACGTCGTCGTCGCGGGCTTGGAGGCAACAGGTGCAAACGTCCTGATCACCGAAAAATTCCTCAGTCGCCCAAAAACGACGACCGGTGCGCTCGCGAAAATGATGTTCCCCGTGACGTTCATCAGCGCGTTTATGAACAACACGCCCGTGGTGGCCATGTTCATGCCTGCCGTTAACGACTGGGCGAAGAAATACAACATCCCGGCCTCGAAACTCATGATTCCGCTGAGCTATGCGGCCGTGCTCAGCGGAACGATTACAATCATCTCTACTTCCACGAACCTGCTCGCAGACGGAATGCTTCGCCAGGCCAAAGGCCACGGCATGCACATGTTTGAACTAACGTGGATCAGCGTCCCAATCACAATTGGCGGCGTCCTGTTCGTCGTCTTATTTCATCGCTGGCTGCTCCCTGAGCGCCGTTCCGTCAGCGAGACCTTTGGCGATCCGCGACAGTACACAATCGAGATGATGGTGGAACTCAACGGGCCGATGGTGGGTAAGACGATTGAAGGCGCCGGCCTACGTCAGCTTCCGCAGTGCTACCTCGCGGAGATCGAGCGTGACGGCGAAATCCTCGTTGCCGTCGCGCCGATGGAAAAGTTGCGCGCGAATGATCGTCTCATCTTCGTCGGCGTCGTTGATGCGATGCTCGACCTTCAGAAGATGCGCGGCCTTACGCCGGCTACCGATCAAGTTTTCAAATTGAACGCCCCACGTTCCAAACGTTGTCTCATCGAAGCCGTCATCGCAGGTGATAGCCCGCTCGTCGGTCAATCGGTCCGTGCAGCACGTTTTCGCTCCGTCTACAATGCTGCGGTGCTCGCCGTCGCCCGCCGTGGCGAGCGTATCGAGCGCAAGATCGGCGACATCGTTCTCGCGGGCGGGGATACCCTGCTTCTCGAGGCCCACTTGGACTTCGCTCAAAAGCACCGCAACTCGCGACACTTTTATCTCGTGAGCCAGGTTGAAGACTCGATACCGATTCGCCACGATCGTGCCTTTCTCGCACTCGTGATCTTGGTCGGCATGATTGCACTCGCCAGCTTTGAGGTCATGTCAATGCTCAAAGCAGCCATGTTGGCGTCGGGCATCATGCTGGCTACGCGTTGTTGCACGGCGCATCACGCGCGCCGCAGTGTCGAATGGAAGATCATCATTTCAGTCGCCGCCGCGTTTTCATTAGGGGCCGCCGTGGAAAAAACAGGAGTGGCACGCGCCTTGGCGACTACGCTCACCTCCGCGGCAGGCGGTAGTCCATGGTGGAGCCTCGTCGCGATTTATGGCTGCACGCTCCTCTTGACGGAAATCGTATCTCACAGCGCCGCGGTATCGCTCGTTTTCCCCATTACACTGCAAACCGCGACCAATCTGGACATGAATTACATGCCTTTCGTTGCGGCTGTTACGGTGGCCGGTTCACTCGGCTTCGCAACCCCGCTCGGCTATCAAACTCACATGATGGTTTACGGTGCGGGTGGTTACCGTTTCTCCGATTTCTTGCGAATTGGAATTCCCATGGATATTCTAACGGGCACGATTGCGGTCCTGATGATCGCCAGTTTGTATTCCATTCCCATCGGCGCGATGTGAATGGCGGCAACTTGTAAGCGAGATCACGCGCCAGGTTGCGGCAAACCGATTCGACTCCGCCTCTGCGAACTCAACTATGACGCAAAAAATTCCCTCCGAGGCTGAGCAGCTATTACTCTCGCAAAGCGTAAGGAAGCCGCCCAGGGGTCTTTGGGAGCGTATTCGCGAAACCCTGATGGGTCCGCGTCGCAACGTGTTTGACCCCAATCTCGGCCATAAGCTGTCGCTGGTCGCGTTTCTTGCATGGGTGGGCTTGGGGGCCGACGGACTTTCATCGTCCGCCTATGGTCCGGCTGAAGCGTACCACGCGCTCGGCGAACATCGCTACCTGGCGCTTTTCTTAGCCTTGGCGTCAGCGCTCACGGTGTTCATCATTTCCTACAGCTACTCAAGAATCATTGAGCAGTTTCCAACGGGCGGCGGCGGTTACTTGGTCACGACCAAATCGCTTGGTGCGGTTCCAGGAGCGATTTCCGGGTGCGCCCTGCTGGTCGATTATGTTCTTACGATCACTGTTTCGATTGCCGCAGGCGGTGATGCGGTGTTCAGTTTGTTACCAAGCAATTGGCATGATTACAAGCTTCCCGCCGAGTTCGCAGCGGTCATATTCCTGATCGTGATGAACCTGCGCGGTGTCAAGGAATCCGTCACCGCTTTAATACCGATTTTCCTCATCTTCGTCGTCTCGCACATCATTCTTATTCTGTGGGGAGTTTTTGGGCATTTTTCATACATAAGGGAAGTCGCGGGATCTGTTTCAACTGGTTTCAATCGCGACATGGCCACGATCGGCTTCTGGGGCATTTTTGCTGTGTTCATGAAGGCCTACTCGATGGGGGCGGGAACCTACACGGGAATTGAAGCCGTAGCCAACGGCGTCGGAATTCTGCGAGAGCCGCGCATCGAAACCGGTAAGCGAACTATGGTCTATATGGCTACCTCGCTTGCTTTCACGGCCGCAGGATTAATGGTCTGCTACATGCTTTGGCACGTCGAACCTCAGGAAGGGCAGACATTGAATGCGGTGTTGGCCAACTCGATTGCAGATACCTTCAAACCGGCGGGCATCCCAATCGGACATGCTTTCGCACTGGTTGTCATCATATCGGAGGCTGTGCTCCTCTTCGTCGCGGCGCAGACGGGTTTTATCGACGGGCCGCGCGTGATGGCCAGCATGGCCGCTGATGCGTGGCTTCCGAGGAAATTCTCGGCGCTCTCGGATCGGCTCACGATGCAGAACGGTGTCATACTGATGGGCGGGGCAGCTCTGGCGTTATTGTTCTACACCAAAGGCATAGTGGTTCTGCTCGTCATCATGTACAGCATCAACGTGTTTATCACTTTCTCCCTCGCCCAGCTGAGCATGGTTCGATTTCGTTGGCGTGCCGAAAAAACCGAGCCGCATCGTATCAAGAACCTCATCATTCACTCCGTGGGGTTTGTGCTTTGTTTTCTGATTCTCTGCGTCATGATGGTAGAGAAGATCAGTCACGGCGGCTGGGTCACGCTGGTGATCACCTTCGGTTTGCTGGCTTTCTGTGCCTGGATTCACCGGCACTACGACAGTGTCACTCGCTCGGTCAAGGCCATCGACAAGACCTTCGCCAGCCTCCCTAGCTTGCTCCAAGCTCCGAAGAACATACCGGAGTACGACCCATCGAAACCAACGGCAGCCATCCTAGTCGGCGGATACGGGGGGTTGGGGATTCACTTGCTTCTGAACGTTGTGCGACTCTTCCCCGACACATTTCACAACTTCCACTTTCTTTCAGTCGGTGCGATTGACTCTAAGTTTTTCACAGGCGATGACCAGATTCAATCACTCAGCGCAAACACCAAAGCCATGATGGAAAAATATGTCGAGCTTGCCCATAAAATGGGTCGGCCGGCTCGATACACGTTTCGCATCGGTACAGACGTAGTGGAAGAGGCGTCGGAAATCTGCGCGGAAATCGCAACGCAATGTTCCAAACCGGTCTACTTCGCCGGCACGCTCGTCTTTGATCGCCCGCGCTGGTATCAACGCTGGCTGCACAACGAGACCGCCTACGCCATCCAGCGTCGCCTACGTTTCCAGGGGTTGGCGATCCTCATACTTCCGTTGCCGCTCACTGAATCCAAGCCATAACATTGGTGGACGATGCCGAGTTCAACGGCTATATCACTGTCATGGCGACCAGCATGGATGCGAGAGCGGAAAAACTCTTTGATGATTTGAATGATCCCCAGCGCGAGGCCGTCGCGCACACGGATGGCCCGCTGCTCATCCTCGCTGGACCCGGTAGCGGAAAGACGCGTGTCATCACCCGCCGTGCGGCCCATCTGGCCACCACCGTCACACGCCCCCGACACGTTCTCGCAATCACTTTCACCAACAAAGCCGCTCGCGAAATGCGCGAGAGAATTGCATCACTGGAAGTGGGCCCGGGAATCACAGCGACAACTTTTCACTCGCTGTGCGCAATGATCCTGCGCCGACATGCCGAACGAATCGGTATCCCAAAGAACTTCACAATTTTCGATCGCGATGATCGCCGAAAAATCGTGAAGCAGGCTATTGATCGATGCAATCTCGGCTCGGATCGCTGGTCACCTGCGATGGTTGATTCGGTCATCGGTCGTCACAAGAACGCAATGATCACAGCCGAAGCAGCGGCAAGCATGGCACACGATTGGCACGCAAAAACCATCGCGAGAATCTACGAATGTTATGAGGGCTTGCTTAAGGAGAATGGCGGCCTCGATTTTGACGACCTGCTATTGTATGTCGCCCGCGCTCTCGATCGCGACGCAGACTTGCGAGCCGACCTGGAGGATCACTATCGATACGTTCTGGTGGATGAATACCAGGACACCAACGGCGCACAATACCTCATAGCGCGACAACTCACGCGACAGAATGGAAATCTCTGTGCGACAGGCGACCCCGATCAATCGATCTACGGTTGGCGCGGCGCGAACATCGAGAACATTCTCGCGTTTGAGCGCGACTATCCAAATGCGAGAGTCGTGCGACTCGAAGAAAACTATCGATCCACTCAGCGAATTCTCTCCGCAGCCGATCGACTAATCGCCGAAAACCAGAAGCGCAAAGCCAAATCGCTCTGGACCAAGAACGGCGAAGGCTCACGCGTGCGTGTGATCGAAGTGGAAGACGGCGACGAGGAAGCTCGCGAAATCGCACTCGATATCAAGCGCTTGACCATGACCGGCGTGAGCCTCGGCGAGATCGCTGTTTTCTATCGAATCAACTCATTGAGTCGTGCGATGGAAGAAGCCCTGATCCGCGAAGGCGTACGTTATCAGATCGCGCGAGGCGTTGAGTTCTACAGCCGCAAAGAAATCAAGGACGTGCTCGCGTACCTTCGGGTGCTCATCAACCCAGCCGACGAAGTGGCCCTCATAAGAATCATCAACACGCCGACGCGCGGTATCGGTGATACGAGCATCGACCGTCTCCGTGCTCTCGGTACGGCTGCGGGTCAGCGATTGTTCGACGTGCTATGCGATGAATCCAAGATTCAACACATTGGTCGCGCCGCGGGCAAAGTGCGCGACTTCGCAAACCTTATCCAATCGATGCGGCCAACGCTGGAGCTTAGACCTTCTGAAGCGCTCTCGCGCGTCATCGCCGACACCGGGCTGCGCGCGATGTACAGCTCCGAAAAAGACCTCGACGACGCACCGATCGAAAACCTTAACGAACTCATCAGCGCTGCGGCTGAGTATGAAGAAGAGTTTCCGGAAGCAACGGTAGCCACATGGCTTGAACACACGGCGCTGCTTAGCGATGTCGATTCCGTTGACGATCAGAGCGGTTCTGTCACCTTGATGACCCTTCACGCAGCCAAAGGTCTTGAGTTCCCGCATGTTTACGTGATCGCGCTGGAAGAGGGGATTCTGCCAATGCGGCGCGACGACGATCAGGTCGACGAGGAGGAGGAACGTCGGTTGCTTTTCGTGGGCATTACAAGGGCCCAAAAGCGCCTCACCCTCTCGCGCGCAAAGTACCGCATGATTCGTGGGATCACCGAGCGGACCGTTCGCAGCCCCTTCCTCGACGAACTACCGACCGATGAGTTAGAGTATGTCGGCGAGAAGCAGGCGCGGGCGACTCCTCGCAAACCAAAACCGGACCTGGGGCGTTTGCCTGCCGATATCAGTCAGTGGAGCACGGGGACGTTGGTCCGGCATCCGGCCCACGGTTTGGGGCAGGTCATGGCACTCCATCGCGGCGATCGGCGCACGCACGTGGATGTGCTGTTCAAAGATGGTCAGCGGCGATCCTGGGTTCTTGAGTTCGCCCAGTTGGAACGCGTTGACTACGACGAAATAGGTTGAGACGAACATGCGACATGCTGTCATCATGGCCGGCGGAGCGGGTGTACGGTTGTGGCCATTGAGTCGCCACAATCGCCCCAAGCAGCTCATGCGCCTGTTCGAAGGCAAGAGTTTGCTTCGACAGTCGTACGATCGCGTTTCGACTATGTTCAAACCTGACCAGATTTGCGTCATCACGAATCAGGCACACGCTGACCGCGTTCGTTCTGAAATCCCCGAATTGCCCAAAGATAATCTCTTCGGCGAGCCGGTGGGGCGCGATACGGCCAATGCCGTCGGCATGGCTTCCGCGATTCTTGCTGAGCGCGATCCTGAGGCCGTCGTCGGGATTTTCACAGCTGACCATGTGATCACGCCCATCGATCGATTCGTCGCGGTTGTTGAGCAGGCGTATCAAATGGCTGAGTCGAATTCCGATGCACTGGTTACGCTCGGTATTCGTCCCGCAGGACCGATTACGAGTTATGGTTATATCGCGCGCGGCGATCGCGTGGCCGACGGCGTTTATATGGTTCGCCGATTTACCGAAAAGCCCAATCAGTCTGAGGCCATGAAGTACGTCGCGAGCGGCGAGTACTACTGGAACAGCGGCATGTTCGCGTGGCGGGCGTCGACGATTCTCGGCCAGCTGAAGAAACACCTGCCGCAGTCGTACGCGTCGATCGCGGAAATTGCGGCTGCGTGGAACACGTCGGAACGTCAGGCGAAGCTGGAGCAGCTTTATCCCACGCTCATGCGAATCAGCATCGACTTCGCCGTTATGGAGCGGGCGGAGAAGGTCCTCGTTGTCGAGATGAACTGCAACTGGGTCGACGTCGGCTCGTGGCCCGCGATGGAGACGGTCATTCAGGCCGACGACGACGGCAACGTGAACGCGTGCTCGCGCACGATTCATCTTGCTTCACGCGGCAACATCATCGTTTCCGAAGACGATCATCTCATTGCGACGATCGGCGTCGATGATCTGGTCATCATTCACTCGCCAGATGCGACGCTCATCTGCACGAAGCGTGATGCGCATAGCATCAAGGAACTCGTCACCAACATCCGACAGCAATTTGGTGAGCAATACGTTTAGAACAAGCCGCGTCATTATCGCGCACCCAGACCACCCTTTGTCCCCCCTTGCCAAGGGGGGAGTGATTGCTCGCTCGTTGCAGTAATTCTTGAGGCCTTGCGGCTGTGGTTTCAAATGGCTAAATGGCTAAAAACGAAAAAAACCAATTAAGTAGTGACACGCCGTGGCACTTTGTGCATGACGAATGGCGAATAGCGATTGGCGAAAAGGGTCTTTTGCGCCAGCGCGTTGTCATACCGTTATAACTTGGAAGGTGATCGGTCGAGGTTGTGAATGGGCGCAATGCCTTGTCGGGGCCTGAGTTACAAGATGCTTGTCGGTCAAGTTTAGCTTAATAATTCCATCTATGACGTCGCAGGTTTCAGTCGTGCCTACGGCACTTTAACCGCCATTTGTTTGCACTACACCCAGCACAAGATGTGCTGGGCTATTCTCGGTTCGTCCCTAACGGTACGAGGGTGCACATCATGCCAAGTCCGCAACGAACCGGTCGCTTGCGCTCCCGGCTCTGATGGATATTTGGGGTCTGTGATGAGGCATTCGTGCGTGTAATCATTGGAATCGGTTAAGAAGGGAGAGGAGTTGTTGACACACTCTCCAACTCAATTCTGTTTCTTTTCCATGCGATTGTCGTTGTGCTCAACTGGTTTCGCCGATTTGGGCGAAGCGACGGAAGTGGGCTTGTCGGTTGTAGGGCGAGCTGTGTCTTGTGGGGCTACGGCGATATCAATGACGAACGTAATGAACTCATCCGCCTTATGCTGATACACGTCTGCGAATTCCCCTGAACGCGGAGCGGCTGCCAAGGTTGTCGCGGGTGCACCGGCTTGCTTTTCCTTTGCTTCATTCTTGCGTGAATCGTCTGCGCGTTTCATTGCGTTTGCGACGAGTGAACCGCCTTCTTCGACTTCAGCGGCTTGGGCGTTCGCATCGGCATCCGCCACTGTTGTTTCATCCTTCGGCGCGGGAGGTCCTACGTTGCTTTCGGCAAAGGAACCACTCTCAGGCTTCGGAGCTGCGTCGCGCTCTTCTGTAGGTGTGCTGTTCTTCTTGGCAGCCTCCGCCATTTTTTCGCCGAGTTCGTCGCTTGTTTTCTGGTCAATTCCCACCAATTGCAGAAACGCACTGGTCACCGAAGCGGCGTTATCATCATCCGGCAGGTTGAGTGTAACGTCGCTCTCAGATTCAAGAGCTTCCGATTGCGCTCGCGACCTCGCGGGCGTTTTGTTACTTGCACTTAGACTTAGCTCATTTTGAGTCTGCGACAAAGCGATGAAATTGTCCTTGACCAGCTGGTTACCTTCGAGCGTGTTTCCGGCCACATTCAGCATCATCTGCGCGTTGGGCGGCTGAGCTGCTTCGACGTCGCCGAGGACTTTGCCGACGTCGCTTGCTCGCGCACGCACCAGCACCTGTCGGTTCAATGTATTCTGGTAATTGACTCCGGGCGTGCCGGGTTCATAAACGGCTTGGTTCGTTGGGATGGATTGCTCTTTTCTGGCGGCTGCATCTGAAACGCGAGTGAACTGTTGTTGACCTAACTGTGTTGTCAGCTTGGCTAAGAGCGCGTCGCGCTGTCGCTCGTTTTCGACGACGACTTGAAGCTGGACCGGCTCTTGCGCGTAGGAATGTTGCTGGAGCAACTCAGGGGCCATCTGATTGCGCAGCTTTGATTCAAACGTTTCCGAGGGGGCCATCGCGACCAGTTCACCGGTCTTGGTGGCAACTTTGTCGCCAAGTGACTGACTTTTCTTGAGATCGACTTTGGCTGTTGTCGCGGAAACGGGCGACGGTTTTGTTGCCCCAGTTTTCGGCTTGTTGGCGGCCAGTGAATCCTTGGCCTCCTGCATCTTGGTTTGATTTTCAGCGAGTAGTTTTCTGGAGAATTCACGAGAAGAGTGCGCCACCAGATACCAGCCGGATGTCATCATGATGACGAACATGGCTGCGATCGCACCAAATATCTGCAGTGTTCGCCGGCCACTTGTGTGCGTCACACGATGTTGTGGCACGTGGTCGAGCAGGGCGCGGCGTTCGATTTGTTGCTGCACGTCTTCGGCGATTGATTCTGGCGCGGTGTGTCGAGGAAGAGAGCTAACGATTGCGGACGTGAGGCGAAGCTCTTCGAGCAATTTGCGGGCGGTCGCGTTCTCCTTGAGCAGGCGCTCCGCCTGCGCACGCTCCGTGTCCTGGAGCTCATCGTCCAGATAGGCGGAAAGCAACTCTTCCATCCGTTCGCGTTCCACGTCACGCATCCTTCAAACCTGTTCGCGGGCCAGCGGAGCCCATCAGCGGCAGAATTGCCTGCCTGATGGCCATTCTCGCTCGGTGCAGCCGAGATTTTACCGTTCCGGCGGGTACGTCCAAAATCCCCGCGATTTCGGCGTAGTCTAGGCCTTCCATGTCTCGGAGCACGACGACCGCGCGATGCTCTTCGTCCAGCGTCTGGAGGGCTCGGGCCACGTGCGCCTGCATTTCGGCCTCGATCGCATGCTGATCGGCGTGGTTGGCTGCATGTTTGCTCCGCGCGATAAGCGATTCTGCCTGTGAACCGCTTGCCTCAGTCATGGCATCCAAAGACGTTGTTCGCTTCCTCGCTACGCTTCGACGTTGTGACAACGCCAGATTGACCGCAATCCTGAACACCCAAGTGTAGAAGCCGCTGAGCTGCCGGAACTCGCCGATTCGCTCGTAGGCCTTCAGGAATGCGTCCTGCGTGAGGTCGCGCGCGTCCTCCACGTTGCCGGAAATCCGCCAGCACGTGTTGTAGACGCGGTCCTGGTATTTTCGGACAAGCACCGCGTAGGCCGCCGAATCGCCCATTCTGACTTTCTCGACCAGTTCCAAATCCTCAAGAGGAACCGGACGCGTGGACACGGGTTCAACTGGCGGTTCCTTGGGTATTGGACGCTCAGCCACAGGGTTCAGTTCCCATCAAAGTCCGACTGGCCGAATTGCGGGCACGATAAAACTTCAAACGCCAGCTAATAATCGGCCTTCGTTCCCAAAAGGTCAAACGGGTGAATGCAAAAGGGCGAATGAAGAATGCGGGACAGCGAATGCCGAATGTCGAAGAGTGCATGAACGACGAAAGATGCGTTCAAACCGTCCCCGACAGGATTCGAACCTGTAACCTTCGGCTTCGGAGGCCGACGCGCTATCCAATTGTGCCACGGGGACAATAAGGTTAAGTGTAAATCACACCTATCTTCTGTCAATCGAAGAACGTGTTGCTCGATTGCATCTTTGCCACGGTTAGTGCGCCGGATACACTCGCGAAGCATGTTGTACATGGTCATCGAGCGGTTCAAGAGCGGGGATTTCAAGGCGGCGGGGGAGCGCTTTCGACTGCGAGGACGCATGATGCCCGAGGGGGTCACGTATCAGTGCAGTTGGCTCGATAGCGAGGGAAGTGTCTGCTTCCAGATCATGGAGGCGACGTCGCGCGGGCTGCTTGATGAGTGGATCGCGAACTGGAGCGACCTCGTCGATTTTGAAGTGAATCCTGTGCTGACGTCGGCGGAATTCTGGAGCAGGCAGAGCGCGTAATTGGCGCATGATGGCTGGTGGTACTGAGTCTTCTCGCGGCGAAACATGTCCGAAACTACACACAACGATCGCGCTGCTGAGCCGGTTGCCATATCGCGGCGAAGGAAAGTCGTTTTCCTTTCTTTCATTGTCTTGGCTCTGTTGAGCATTGGCGAAGTTGGTTCGCGAATTTTTTGGGCGATGCGCGGTGTGCCGGTTTGGACAGCTCAGCGCATGATCCATCGGTCGTTTTACCCGGAGCTTGTTTCAGTTGAGAACGCGACGCCGTCGAGGACGGATGATGTTCTCGACATACTCCTGCTCGGCGGGTCAGTGCCGAACAACAACTATGGCAATATTGAGCATCTGCTGCGGGAGAAGCTGTTCTTGTCGGGCCATCCTGCCCGTGTCTACAACCTCGCGATGCCCGGTCAGACTTCGCTCGATAGCTATTACAAGTATCGTCATTTGCAGGATAAGCAGTTCGACTTGGTGCTCGTCTACCATGGCATCAACGAGGTGCGAGCGAACAATTGTCCTCCCGAAGTATTCAAGGCTGATTACTCGCATTACTCGTGGTACAGCCTCATCAATGCATGGGAGCGAGCGAGCGACTCTCGATGGTTTGTCGAGCCGTATACGTTCAGATTTCTCGGTTCGAAAGCCTTTGAACGACTGGGGCTGGCGAGCTATGTGCCGACGCATCAACCACGACCTGAAGACATGGAATGGGGGAAAGACGTCAAGACTGCGGCGTCGTTCAGGAAAAACATCGAGGGTATTATTCGCATTGCAGCTGCAAAGAACGAACGGCTTATCTTGATGTCCGTCGCGTACTATGTCCCGGAAGGCTACTCGAAAGAGAAATTCGATAAGCGGGAGCTCGACTACTGCTCGCATGCGCTTCCGATTGAGCTGTGGGGGAAACCGGAATATGTGGCTGCGGCGATTGATGCGCACAACGTGGTCATTAAGTACCTGGCGACAACCCATCAGCTCGAACTCGTTGACCAGAATCGGCTGATTCCCAGGAACAAGAAGAACTTCAACGACATCTGCCATTTGACGCATGAGGGATGTGAGAACTTCGTAGATAACACGTTGAAGATTATTTCCTCTTCGTTTGTACATTATGACATTGGTGCGGCTGAAGACTTTGGCAATTGATTTATTCGAAATGGAACGTTTTGCACAATTATCCGCGATCAATGCGACTACTAGTCATCACCGGCTGTTTTATTTTTGCGTGTTCACCGGTCGTCTTTGCCGAAGAGCCGCTTCTCGACTATTACGCGGAAATCGAACCATACGAGACCGGCTTTCTTAAAGTCTCCGACACGCACGAAATCTATTACGAAATCTGCGGTAATCCGAATGGTAAAACTGTCATGGTTTTCCACGGCGGCCCCGGTGGGGGGAGCTATCCCGGTTTGCGACGGTTTCACGATCCGTCCAAGTGGAAGATCGTTCTTCACGATCAGCGGGGCGCGGGCAAGAGTAAGCCGCACTGTGAACTCAAAGACAACAACACATCGGCGCTGTTAGAGGATGTGGAGAAACTTCGCGAGCACCTGAAGCTTGGCAAGGTGCACGTCTTCGGCGGTTCGTGGGGTTCGACGCTTGCGGTTGCTTATGCGGAGAAGTATCCGGCCAATGTGGAGTCACTTGTCATTCGCGGTGTGTTTCTCGGCAGCCAGTCCGAGATTGACCATTTTTATCATGGCGGCGTGGGCACCTTGTTCCCCGAGGAATATGCCAAACTCCAGGAGCTGATTCCAGAACCGAGAAAGATGCACTATCCGAAGCAGTTGTTCAAACTGCTCAAGGACGGCGACGAGGCCACCAAAAAGAAAATCGCCGTTGGGTGGGCGAGTTACGAAATCAAAGTGGCCAGCATGAACGCGTCCGACGAAAAGGTGGCTGCGAACTTCGTCGATTGGGACCCCTACGATTTTTCGTTGATCGAGAATTACTACATGGCCAACGGCTGTTTCGTGAAAGATGAAGAGCTGCTAAACAACGCGAAGAATATCGCCGACATTCCGACGATCATTGTGCAGGGGCGATATGACGTAGTTTGCCCGCCGATCACCGCGTGGAAGTTACATAAGAAGCTGAATAAGTCGAAACTGGTTATGGTCGAGACTGGTGCGCATGGCGCGGGTGATCCTCCCATGCGGTCGGCGCTGATTGCCGCGACGAAATCGCTTGAATAGCGGTCTCGGGTAATGGTTAGTTAACGAAACGCAAATCTGTATTCACATCGCGTTGACACGAGTCGACCTGCGGCTACCCTCGCTGGCGAGTTGAAATATCCCCCATGGATTCTGCTGCATTGGCCGGAGGTTTCATGAAAGCTGCTTCGCTATTCGTCGTCTCGCTCTGCATACTTGGTTCTTCTGCTGTCATCGCCGGTGAGTCGCGCGAACAGTGGTATACGGATGGCCGCGATTTCGTGGCTAATGCCAAGAAACTTGCACCGATCACAGCCAAGGCAAAGAACATTATCCTCTTTCTTGGCGACGGGATGGGTGTAACCACGGTCACGGCCGCGCGCATTCTAGAGGGTCAGCAGCAAGGAAAAACGGGCGAAGAGAACGTGCTCAGTTTTGAGAAGTTTCCGTATTCCGCACTGATTAAGACTTACAACACCAACCAGCAGGTTCCCGATTCCGCGGGGACGATGACCGCCATTGTTGCTGGAGTGAAGACGAAGGCCGGCGTCCTGAGCGTAGATCAGGACGTGACTCGCGGCGATCACACGTCGATGAGCGGAAATGAGGTTACCACCATCCTGGAAATGGCAGAAAAGGCGGGCTTGTCTACCGGCGTCGTCACCAACATGACAGTCACGCACGCGACGCCCGGGGCCTGCTATGCGCACACGCCCGAACGTGAATGGGAAGATGACGCGGGCCTTAGCAAAGAAGCGCGGGCTGCGGGATTCCCGGATATCGCACGGCAACTGATCGAGTTTCCCATCGGTAACGGCCTCGAAGTCGCGCTGGGGGGCGGGCGCAGTTATTTCCTGCCGAGTACCGTGGACGATCCCGAAGAATCATCGAAAAAAGGGCGGCGACTAGATGGTCGTGATCTAACAACTGAGTGGCAGAAAAAATCCAACGCAGCCTACGTCTGGAACAAGTCGCAATTCGACGCGATTGATCCGGCGAAGGTTGATCATCTGCTCGGCCTTTTTGATCCGCTTTACTTGGAGTACGAAATCGATCGCGCCAGCGACACCGGCGGCGAACCGTCACTGAGCGAGATGACCCGCAAGGCGATCGATGTAGTATCGAAAAATGAAAAGGGCTATTTCCTCATGGTCGAAGGCGGTCAGATTGATCGCGCGCATCATTCCACCAACGCCTATCGCGCTTTGACTGAGACAATTGAGTTCGCCAACGCCGTGCGGGTCGCGGTGGAGAAAACGAAGCGCGAAGAAACGCTGATCGTCGTCACGGCTGATCACAGTCATGTGTTTGTGATGGGGGGGCATGCGACGCGCGGCAACCCGATCCTGGGGCTGGTGTGGGGAAACAAGCGCGACGGCCAGCGAACGGACGCGCCCAAGAAGGATGCGCTCGGGCTGCCTTTCACGACGCTGAGTTATGCGAACGGACCTGGATACGCTGGTGAATCGGCTTCGCAACCGGAAGGGTCCAAGAAGTTCGATCACGAAGGCAAGGGTTTCAAGGGGATCACGCACGGTCGTCCCGAATTGAAAAACACCGACGTGCAGGCGCCATCGTATTTGCAGGAGTGCCTCGTGCCGCTGGAGGAGGAGACACACAGTGGAGAAGACGTTCCGCTCTATGCGGATGGACCGTCAGCACATCTATTCCGTGGGGTGATGGAACAGAACGTCATCTTTCATGTGATGGCGGAAGCGCTGCAATTGCAGCCGTGATCAACACAGCCAATGCCTTCTTTTCATTGGATTTGTAGCTGCGAGTAGAAGGCACAGCTCATGGGACTGCGGCACAAATCCTAAACGCACTGCTCGCAGAGCAGTGGCACTCGGCGATTCTTGACCTGCCCGCCCGCTAGGTGAGCACGTTGTAGGCAGCGTTATGCGAACAGACTTGTCTGATCTGCTGTCGCTCGTGAATTGGTGCGGGTGAAAGGGATGGCTAGATGCTTGTACGCGGCCTCGGTGGCCTGCCGACCCTGGCGGGTGCGAATTAGAAAACCGATTTGCAGCAGATATGGTTCGACTACGTCTTCAAGTGTGTCGCGTTCCTGACCCATGGTGGCGGCGAGCGCTTCGATGCCGGCGGGGCCACCGTTGTAGATTTTGATAAGCGAAGTGAGAAACGAGCGGTCGAGCTCGTCGAGGCCGAGGGCGTCAACCTGCTGCACGTCGAGGGCGCTTTGAACAAGATCGTGGCGGAGCACGCCGTCTCCCCGCACCTGTGCATAATCACGCGCACGCTTCAAGAGGCGGTTGGCTACGCGCGGGGTTCCGCGACTGCGTGCGGCGATGAGGTCGAGGGCGTCGGTCTCGGCGTCGACCCCCAGTTTTCTGGCTGATCGTTGAAGCACTTCCGTCAGATCGTCCGTGCCGTAGAAATCGAAATGATAGGAGTGGCCAAAGCGATCGCGCATCGCGTTGCTGAGCATGCCTGCGCGCGTCGTCGCGCCGATTAATGTGAATCGTCGCAAGGCGAAATTCACCACGCGGCCACTGAGACCACCTTCGATTGTGAAATCGACACGGAAGTCTTCCATAGCAGGGTAGAGGAATTCTTCCACGATCGTTGGCAGTCGATGGATCTCATCGATGAACAGGACGTCGCCGGTTTCTAAGTTAGTGAGGATTGCCATGAGGTCGGCCTGTTTCGCGAGCGAGGGGCCAGACGTGATTCGCGGCGTCTTGCCGGTCATTTCGCGGGCGATCACGTTGGCCAGCGTTGTCTTCCCCAAACCCGGTGGGCCATCGAGTAGAATGTGCTCCAGTGGTTCGCCGCGCTTTCGTGCGGCGGCCATCGCGATGGTGAGTTTTTCCATCAATGCGCGCTGACCGATCATCTCGGCTAAGGATTGGGGACGAAGAGCGCTGTCGAAGGATTCATCTTCGATGCGAGCACTTCCTGAGATGATACGATCGCGTGCCATTTTTTTGAATTACGAATTACGAATTACGAATTACAAAGACATCGGACGCGTTTCGTGTCAGACCGAATTACGTGGGCGTCCATAGACTTTTGTAATTAGTAATTTGCAATTCGTAATTATCCTCCCGCTTTTATGCGATACGCCGCCCGGACCCATTCGTCGGCTGAATCGATTTTCCCGTTCGACTTCGCTGCTTGATCCAACCAGCGCTCAGCTTCTCCGCGACCGTCGCCCCACGCAACCAGGATTTCGAGGGCGTCTTTCTGTGGTCGAGACAACGCCACCGATTCTCTTGGCATAGACACCGCAGCCGTTGCGGCCAAACTGCTGAGTTTGCCTTTGAGTGATGCGACTATCAACTCCGCGCCGCGCTGACCGATTCCCGGCAATCGTGAGAGGGCTTTGGCATCTCCCGATTCGATCCATGCCGCGATTCGGCCTGCCGGTTCGGCGAGGGCTTTCAGCGCCTTTCGGGGGCCGATTCCTTTTACGTTCACGAACTGTTGGAAGAACTCGCGATCCTCCACTCGCGTGAAGCCGAGCATGCGCGGAACCAGATTGCCTGATGCCTGATTCCCTTCGAAAAACTCGAGCGTGTGCAGTGTCACGCTTCGGCCGTGGAACGCAGCCAGTTCGCCGACTGCGTAGTGCGGAACCAAGACTTCTCGTGCGATTCCGCCTTGCTCGACCACCACCGAGCCTTCGGCGATTTCCGCGATAATGCCGGTGATTCGAACGATCATCTCCGCGACTCCAAAGTCGCCAATATCGCCGCTTGCGTCTTGCTTCGTGTTCGAGGCGATCGAGTCGCTATTGGATTCAACAGGTCGGCTGCACAGGTCATCGCGATGGCGATGGCGTCCGCCACGTCAGCCGGTTCCGGGAGTTTTGACAGGCCGAGTTCGCGTTCGACCGAACGCTGGACCTGCAGCTTCGTGGCCCGGCCATGTCCTGTGAGATATCGCTTGATGCGGGTGGCTGCGAAGCTTCGCACGGCGAGGCCCAGTTCGGCCGCAGCGGACAGAATCACGCCGCGTGCATGGCCCATCAAGATGGCAGTGCGAGGATGTTCGTAATGTGCGTAGAGTTGTTCGACGGCAACGACGGCGGGAGAATGTTCCTGTAGTACGGATAAGACGTCGCTGCGAAGTCGTGCGAGGCGAGTGGGCAGTTCAAGCGCCCGATCGATTCGGCAAACGCCTGCGTCGAGGATGTGCATCGCGCCCGGTCGCCCGGCCATCACTGCGTAGCCGGTAATGGCTAAACCCGGATCGATACCGCAGATCACCGCATCCATACGGAACCAGCACTCCTTTGCGCGAGATGCGCCAACGATTTCGTGTAGGGTCGAGCCGAATTGATCGTATGTCAAGCGAATTCAAAGAAAAAGACCACCGCCTGGTAGGGCGGTGGTCGGGTGTGATTATCGAGCTCGCGCGTTGATGCGCCGCAGATCAGCGCGTCGGGGTGAACATGTTCACCGCTGGTTTGGCTGCTTCGAGCCAATTCATCGCGTTCGTCTTAACGGGTGCAGCCATGCCGATCTCTTCGAGCGACGGCATTCCCATCCAGCACAAAGGCTTGGTTGTTTGCGAGAAGAACAGAACCTGTTGATCGAAGGGCACCACCGGAGCCGCAGCGGTTGCCTGGAGGAACGTGTTGACCGCCTGCTCCATATTCACTGCGCCCAGCGACTCAAACAATTCGCCGAAGCTGCTGGAACGCGGGTAGTGGACGATCTTCAGCTCTGCGCTGGCGGGAATGTTAGCGAAATCGCGAGCGGAGTTGATGGCCTCTGCGAGTCCGCCGAGTTCATCGACGAGGCCAATTTCCTTGGCCTGGCGACCGGTGTAGATCCGGCCCTCCGCGATCTTGCGGACTTCGGCGGCGGGCAAGCGGCGTGTGGTGGCGACGCGATCGACGAAAATGCTGTAGAAGTCGTTGATGTAGTCCTGAATGAACTGGCGATCGTCCTTGTCCATGGCGCGATGGGGGGAGCCGAGCGTGGCGCGATCGCCGCGCTTCATTTCGAAGAGCTCGTAGTCCATCCGGTTTAAGGCGGATTGCGCCATCTGGAAAATGCCGAGCACGCCGATCGAGCCGGTAATTGTTGTCGGCTGGGCAAAAATTCGCCGCGCTGGGCAGGCGATGTAATAACCGCCGGAACCGGCGACTCGTCCCATGCTGACGACGAGCGGCTTTTCCTCGTTCAGTTTGCGAAGCTGTTGCCAGATCACGTCGGAGGCGTAGCCCGAACCGCCGGGTGAATCGACGCGCATCACGACTGCCTTGATCGACTTATTCTTGCGCAGTTCTTCGACGACTTCGACGAACGCATCGCGCGAAATGACCTGTGAGGCCATTCCCGCGCCGAGGTTTTGATCGATGATGGGGCCGCGAGCGTCGAGCACGGCGATCTTAGGCCCGACGGCCTTCCGGGCGTCTTCCTGCTGGCGCATCTCGTCGTTGATCATCTCCATGAAGTCCTGCAACGAGTTCACGTCTGCAAGGCTTCGCTCGAATCCCTGATACTTTTTCAGCTTGTCGCGACGCAGGATGCGATCGCGGCATTCATCGTAATAGGCCAAGTGGTCAGCGAGTCCGCGCTGGAGGGAATCGTTGGCATCGAACATCGCGGTGTTGACTATGTCGTCCACGGCCTCTCGCGAGAGCTTGCGGCTGGTCATGATGATGTTTTTGTAGTCTTCGATCCAGCCATCGAGGATCGCGTTGTACGCTTCCTTGAAATACTGATTCGGTTCGCGCTCGTTCATGAAGCCGGGATACTTGAAGCGGCCGGCGGTGATGACATCGAACTCGATGCCCTGCATCTGGTAGTGACCCTTGAGGAAGGGGAATACGCTTCCCACGCCGGGCAGCGAAACGCCGCCAGTCGGGGCGAGGACGACCTCGTCGGCTGCACATGCGAGCAAGTAGGCGTTGGGACTGCCATCGTTGAAATAGGCTGTCACCTTTTTGCCGGAATTACGCACACGCTCTACGCCCGCACGCAGTTCTTCGACATCAGGCAACGACAGAGCGAGACCGCCGACATCGAGTAGAACTCCGCCGACTTTGTCGTCCTTCTGCCATTCTTCGAGGCGATCCAGCACGTCCTGCACGGTGCGCGTGCGGCCGGGCAGCGGCAAGTTGATCGCGCGAGCGGGCACCACGTACTCATCGAGCTTCATCTCGACGAGCCGCTTGATGGGACTTTCGGCGTCGGACTTTTCTTTCGATTTGTCCGCGTCCTTGTCCTTGGACTTCTCTTTGTCTTTGTCCTTCTCCTCGGCCAGTGACTTCTGCTCGTCCTTCTTTTCCGGTTCTGGCTCTGAGGCCCAGACCGGTGCGATCAGACCGAACAGGATCAACCATAATCTCGCCAGCTTCATGGTGCTTGCTCCTTGGGTTCTTCGACAGCGGCTTTAGCAACCTCAGCCGGGCCCGACTCGGGCGCAGCCGCAGGTGCGACGGCCTGCTTCTCCACAGTTCTTTCCTTCCGATGAATCAGGCCATCCTGATCAATGTACAACGATTCGAGGTGTTCAAATGTTTTCGGGGCATAACCGAGTGACCATTTGTCCTTGCCCCAGTTGAAGACGTAGAGGTCATCATCGAATTTGAATTCCTCGTCTTCTTCCTTTTCTTTTTCGTCTTTGGGCATTTCGAAAATGCTGTCGAGCCATTCCGACCATTCTTTCTTGGCGGAGAGTCGGAGGTGAAGGAGTTGAGGATTTCCCGCGAAGTCCACGTAGCCGTCGAGCTCCTGCAACTCCGCCGGCCAACGACCAAGGTCTTTGTGGAACAGTTTGCAGTGGTGATAAAGCACGCGAAGTTGCTGGCTCGCGGTTCGCTCGCGAGATAAATCGCTCGCGCCCGAATCCTCTACCAGCGAGGCAGCCAGCATCGACGGCAGGGCTATGGTTCCGAGCGGGATCGGCCCTTTGTGCTTGGCGCTCAGTCCCGTGTAATTCAGGTCGAGCTTAACGCTCGCATCGGACAGTTTTTCGTTAATGGCTTCCGGTTTGGGGAAGAGCGTTCGAATGCCGCCGGTGTTTAGCCCGACGTTGAAGTAGGGCAGGGTCCACTTATAGACCTGCTTCCAGTTGATCCATGCCTCGCCGTCCGTCTTTGTTCCTGAGGGCAGAAATCGGCTATCTTTGTTTCGCGGCAAGTCCAGCCAGCGACGAACAAATCCCTCGGGTGAGGTGCTTGTCCAGCCAAGTACCAGAAAGTCCTTTTCCTTGCCTTTGGCGTCCGTTTCCTTAGTCATGAAGAGGACGGGGTGCATGGTCAGCGGCATCATGAAACTGCCGCGCTGACCGCCGTCGTTCCAGAAAACCGTGCGGTCGCGAATGGTCACTTCCTTCCACGGCTCTTTTTGATCGCGCATACGATAAATCTTATTTACTTCCTCGACGGCTTTGCGGACGTCCTCGGCGAACTTGTCGGGGTCGCGAGATTTCATCTGGAAAACCAGATCGGGCGCGGGCAGAAAACCTTTACCGGGCAGTACCGTCAGGCACAATTCGGAATCCATCCGACTTGAAACCGGTCCGAGCGACTCCGCGCCCACCATTTCAAACTGTCCGCTATCGCTGACCATGAATTGGGGGCCGAAACCAGCCATGCCTTCCAGCATGCCCGGCGCTACGGTTGAATTGAACGCACCAGCGAAGAACGCTTCATTCGGCACGAAGAACGACTGCTTCACGCGACCGAGGAACATTTTCACGCCCATGCCGGAGATCGGCGGGAAGGCGAGTTGAATCGTTTCGTCCCAATCTCCGTCGCTGTCGACACGTCCCGCGTAGGTGACTGCGGTCAACACGCTGAAGTTGGAGAAGAACGTGGCGCCGCTGTCCTTCTCGGTGGAGGCGAGATTCAGGCGGCACGTCACCAGCGGCTCGCCAGCCGAAGTGCCATCGCCGGATTCAAGCTTGATGAAATCGGTCGGCGGGACGAGATCGGCATGCGATGCGATGATTGATTGCCTGCCGCCCACCGGAATCAGAAACGCAAGGTTAGAGTCCGGCAGTTTGATGACAAACCCGCCGCCGTCCCGTTCCTTTAATGCGACGCCGCGCAGCAGATCCTTCGCGGTATCCGAAGCTAGAATCGCTTTGACGCGTTCGTGAAGTTCGGCGATCGGCCAATCCACCTGGAGCGCCCAGCGCGACTTGCCTTCCGTGTCTGGGGCGAATGTCGCGCCATGCAACGCGGTGTCGTTCCACGAATGAAGTTGGGCGAGCATTTTCTGAAGCTCTTCGTGGTTGAATCCCTTCGACGTGTTTTCGGATGACTCCAGCAGAATGTTCCAAAGCTCGGTGGTGAATCCGCCGGCGCGACTGCGATGCATCTCGTGGATGAGTTGCTTCACGGATGCGGCGTGAATCTCTGCGCGAGCGCTGATGTCCGCACGTTTTGGGGACTCCGCCGGCGTTTCAACGCCAGCGTAGCACTGCCCGAGGGGGACGATCGCACCTAACAGGAGGCTGATCGCACAACTGAACCGAGTTCTTCCAGGTTTTCGAATCAACATGATTCTCAATCCGTCAATCCATTCGCACGACTCGTCATGTGGGTTCCTGACGAATCATGCAGTGATTCAAACGACGCTTCCTTCGCCCCTACCGGGGCTTTCGCAATTTGTGGTGTCCGAAAGTCCCACGGCTTCCGCCGTGGGCTGGCCGCGTGTCGCCGCTACCGCGGCTGGACGCATGGGTGGTGGCGGCTGACTTTGTTCCCGGCGAATTCGTCATTGTTGCCGAAACTCTATTGATAGCGTTCTTTCCCGCCTATGATCGAGCAAACAGGCTTAGACTGTTCCTGCAAATTCAGGCCTGCTGTGCGGATTCCGCTCTGCACCGCTTTGACAGTACAGATACGAGGCTTACTTTGCAGAGGCTGTTTTTGCGTCACTACCGGTCGGGAGCTCCGTCGTTGCCGCAGGTGCAGCGCCGCCGGTTAGCGTCATGACTGCGTTCTTGCCCGCCACGATCAACTCCGTCGGAAGGAAAACGTCCATCCGAATCCATTCATCGCCGCCTGTCGCGGTCATGGCCAGCGGGGGAGTGCCCGCGGGAATCTTGACCGGCAGCTCATCTTCATCGGTGGCTTTGTTCAGCTCGTTGATCAGTTTGAGCGTTTCGTCGAGCGCGACGTAAATCACTGACTGCCGTTCGGCGGGGATATTGGCTGCTACCTTCTTGATGCCCGCGTTAGAGTCGAGCGTTGCTTCCTTCTTGGCGGCGGACTGAACGACTTTTTCCATGTAGGCTGGGCCACCGCCGAACGTGAACACGATCTGGTTTGAATCGAGAGCGGCGAGGCGGAAGGTCAAACCGTCCTTGCCAAGAACTTTCGTAATCTCTTCTTTCTCGTCGTCATCGAGATCATCGATGGCCGTGAAATCGAATTTCAACTGCGCGACTTTCGCTCCGCCGGCGGTCTCAGCTTCGACCTTGTACGTCAGGCCCTTCATAAAGCCCTTCATTTTTTCGTCGACGTTTTCATTCTTGGTTTCAATGACGAGACTCTTGGCAGTGTCAAACATCTTTCCTGTAAGTTCCATCCACTTCTTTCCGTCACTGGTCTCTGCGACGGCTGACACGCCGATGATTCCGTACTCGCCGGGTGGCAGGACTTCGACCTTCGCGCACGAGTGCGTCACGAGCGGGATCCATTCCTGTAACGCATTGCGCAATTGACTAACCTTGTCCTTGTCGATGCCTTCAACGCCTGCGAGCACGTCGATGTATGGGTTGATGGCATCCAGCGCTTGCTTGGCTTGCGTGGGGTCGGCGATCTGGCCGACGGCGAGCACATAGTTTTCCCCGGGCAGCCCCTTGAAGAGCGAGTCCTTCGTCGTGCGGACCTTCAACTTCTTTGCAAACTCCGTTCCGGGTTTGGCCGAGAAATTCATGCGCAAATCGACGCCTGACTTCTCAATGCCGACGCCGAGGCTGAAGGTGGATACGCCTTCAACAAACGAATCGATGTCCTTTTTCATCGATTCCATTTGCTTGGCCGCGAAGGGGTCGCCGGTGCCTCCCATGGCCATCATCATGAAGGGCATAAAGCCGTCGATTTGTGGTTTCAGCATTTTGAGGAGTTTTTCGCCGTCAAACCACACCGCGACGTCTAATCCTTCGAGCGACTTCAGATCGTTGTCTTTGAGTTTTTCCGGCAGGCCCGGCTTTGCAGCCGCGACTTTCTTCGCGACGTCGGACGTTTTGCAAATGTAAAGTCGCTTGTCAGCGGTGACTCCAAACGACGGCTGACCGTAGAAGTTGAAATCCCAGACGTTTCCTTCGCCGGCCTTGGCATTCATGCCTTCGAGAAGGGCCTTGGGATCCGTAACGGGCAAAACAACAACGAGATGCGAGTCAATCTCCACATAGCTGGCGGGAGGCAAGAGGACGATTGCTACCGTACCATTCTCATCGAGACCGGCCAATTGCGGTGCGACAGTCTTGAGTGCGCCGGTCAGCGAGTTGTATGGTGGTTGAATGAGGCCCTGTAAACCAAGATCGACGACAGCCTGCTTGTAATCGGCATCGAGCTGCTTGAGACTCGGCGTGACGATCATGGCGATCACGTCTGAAGGGAGCGTTTGAATCGCGTCCTTCATCGGATCGCCCGCAAACGCCGTAACAGCCGGCGCTACGAGCATGGCTAGCACAAACATTCGACGGAATAGTTTACGAAGCATGGAAGGGACTCCTAAGTTGATGACGAGACCTCGTTGCACGTTCTAGTGTTCCACGCCGACAGTGACGCAAAGCTGACGTAGCTTTCTTTTTGTCGGCCATGGACGCATCGTGGATAATATCAGCAATTGAACGGCTCTGCGAACCTTGAAGTCGTCACGAACCGTACAAAAATGTAGCATTGAGCGGTGAGATTCTGACAGAAAAGACAACACCAGCTGGACGTTTCTTACTTGAATGAGGACAAAGATGCCATGGGTTTGATGCTCTGCATGACAATTTTGATGGCTGTGACGCAGCCTGACACTTCGTCCGCGCCGCCGCTGCCGCGAATCGCGGAGATAGAGTCGTTCATTCTGGAAGTGCAGAAGGAACAGGGTATTCCCGGTGTCAGTATGTCCATCGTTACCAATAATCAGATCGCCTGGTCGAAGGCGTTTGGGCTGGCGGATGTCGAGAACAAAGTCGCTGCTTCCCGCGAGTCCGTTTTTCCGATACCCGGAATTAGTCGAACCATCACGGCTACAGCCGTATTGCAGCTCGTTCAATCGGGAAAGGTGAGTCTCGATACGTCGATTCGAGAATTCGTTCCCGAGTATCCTGACAAGGGAATTAAGATTGCGGTTCGGCACGTTTTGGCGAATACGTCGGGAGTTCGGAACTTCACGAATGACGATGAACTCTACAACCGAAAAAACTACGCGACCATGGTCGATGCGCTTAACTCGTTCAAAGACGATCGACTGATGTTTAAGCCCGGCGAGACGTTGCTGATGAGCGCGCCTGCTTACAACATGCTCGGCCTGCTGATCGAGCGCATCAACATGAAATCGCTGGATGATGCCTTGCGTGATTCGGTTTTTGCGCCGGCTGGTATGGCGCAGAGTTACGTTGATCGAAGCAAGAACATCGTTCCGCATCGTGTTCGCGGATACGGTATGGATAGGTCGCGCAACCTGCTCAACGCGCCGCCGTTTGATCCCAGCGACCGGCTGCCCTCGGACGGGTTGCTTGCAACGGCGGACGATGTCGCGCGCTTTGTGATTGCATTGAATACCAACAAATTGCTTCAGCCGGAATTGATCAAGGTGATGGTGACGCCCAACAAGACCAATGCGGGCAAGGAGCTGAAGTACGGACTCGGTTGCTTTGTGCGCGAAGTGGGCGGCCATCGCGTCACGGGACACATGGGGCGTACGCCGCAGGCGTCGGCGTTCTTGCTCATGTTTCCTGAGACGGGCACCGCCGTCGTCGTTCTCACTAATCTCGACCGCGCGGATGTGCAATGGATCGCGCTAGGTATTGCGCGATTGGTCGTTGAGAATTTCGATCCGGAAAAGAAAGTCGACGTCTCTAACAACGAGTGAAGCGCCAGGAGTCTCAAGGGGCGCACATATTTGCGAGAGTTCCGCTCGCCATGAGAATGGTGGAGCGGCTGATGGGATCGCCTGCGACGGGGGAAAATGGCGAAAATCACTCACTAACACCACATATGATCAAGCCTTTCAACAGGCGTTGTGGGCGTCAGCGTACTCACCGCAAAAAGCTGCTAACATTGCTGTCCAGACTGTAGCCAATCGGGCCGCTTACGGCCTTGGCGAATCGGGACTTGTGTCACGAGTTTCGGGTCACTTAAATTAAGTGCCAACACTTGTGAATTGTTTTTTGTCATTGGATCGTTTATGCACCCTCGAACGATTGCAACGTTAGATAAACTTGAACGAGCAAAATGGTTTTCGGCCGTTGGCGTGCTTGACACGGAAGTAGCAGAAGTATTGTCTTCATGGCAAGAAGCGATCGAACATTGCAGTTCTGAAGATTGGGAGAATCTTAATCTGGAGGGCGCTAATCAGTATTGCGAACGATTGCAAGAGCGATCGCCGGCACGTTTCCAGAAATGGAACGACATCGTGATCGAAGTCAAGAAAGTGACGCAACCGTTTGTACGTCGAAAGATTGAATCGATCGTTGACCAACATTCGTTGCCGAAGGTATTTGAAGATTGCGTTCAGTGGGATATTCTGCATGTATGTATGGAGGCTGAGTACGCTGATGTTTACCCACCGGGCTACTATGCCAGCCAGGCTTATTGGTATACGAAAGGACACTTTCCCTGCGGTTGGATTGGTAATTTTCCAGAAGGTAAATTAATCATCTACTGACTTTCATCACGACGCAATCCATCAAATGGACCCTCCAATTAGACTCTCGCAATAGTGGGCCTCTATAATCCCGCCATGCGACTCACTCGCGAGCTGCGACTTTTTTCTGCGAATGCCCATCAGCCTGCAACCAACTCGTGGGCGGGCTCAGCGATTAGCGGAGATGTCGGCGCGTTCTGGAAACTCCGCGCGACCGTGCAGGGTCGGGTCGATCCACAAACCGGTTACGTCTGCAACATTCAATCGATTGACCAGTTTCTTAGAAAATTCATCGCGCCATCATTACTCAAGCATATCGAAGGGAAAGGCTATTCGTTGGAGGCGCTGGGCGTTGCGCTGAGCGATGCCTTGAAGAATGCGACGCCAACCATAGACGCGGAGTCAGTTCTTGTTTCGCTAGAGCTGCATCTGTCGCCTTACACCCGTCTACGAGTTGAAAGGGAAACATCGAACATGATCTCGCTCACCCACTCCTTCGAGTTCTCCGCTGCCCATCGACTCTATTGCAAGGACTTCACTGACGCGGAAAACGCCCGCCATTTCGGCAAGTGCGCCAACCCCAACGGCCACGGGCACAATTACGTTCTGGAGGTTTCTGTCTCCGGCCAGCCCGACGCGCGAACGGGCCTGCTTGCAGATTTGCCGGCCTTGGACCGTACCGTTAAGGAAATTGTGATTGATCGGTTCGATCACAAACATCTGAACCTTGATTGCTCCGAGTTTGCGAGCCTGAACCCCAGCGTCGAGAATATCGCCCGTGTTATCTGGAAGCTGCTGCATTCGGCCCTTGCACCCGCTAAATTGAGCTCGATTCGGGTGTGGGAGACGCCGAAAACGTGCGCCGAGTATTGCGGGGATGAATAAGGGACCTCGCCAAAGCCGCCTCACGTCCGGTCATTTTGCCTTTGCCTGTCCATCCCGATAAAATGAGGCGGTTGTTGTGAAGCTGTAGGTTACTGGGGGTCCGATCTGCGGTTTGACTTCGCGATCGACGTGTCAACAATGATCCACAGGCATCTACTCAACACGACAACATAGTCAACGGCGCAGTTTCGCCTAGGAGCGAAAGGGGAAAGAATTGCCGTCAATTATCAACCGACTTAATCGGTCTATTTACATCTTATTTGCATCGTCGGGTTTGGCTGTCGGCCTCTTTGGCTGCGGCTTTAATGAACAAGCATTGTTCGTCGACCCTGACGATGCCGGTCGCGACAACCCGTCAAAGCACGTCATCCAACTCGACTGGACCGGCGGCACCAGCCCCATCATGGGCGACGACGATCTTCCCGGTCTCGAATTCAATCGTTTCATGATGCCGGACGGCACTTCACTGGCCGAGCTTGAACCGGCGTTCAAGTCGCGCGTGGTGGAAGAAGTTCAGCGCATCTTCTCCGAAGTCGCGGACATGGAAATGATTGTTGAGGAAGCTGAATCCGATGGTCGCGGCGATGACACGGTCGTTCTGATCACGCAGACCGATTCACAAGGCTTGAAGCGATTCGGTGAGGGAGAGTATGACCCCTGCAATGAGCATGAAGACGACGTGGCCGTCATCTTTGGCGAAGAGCTGCTTGAATACGGCGGCACGCTGGCGTTTGATGACTGGGTGATGGTTTTCGCCAATTCGCTGGCGCATGAGATCGGTCACACGCTCGGCTGGGCGCACGTTTCACGAGAAGAGTATCCGCCAAATGCTCGACAGTTGTACGTTGAGCTCATGTACGATCAGCACACGATGACCGAGATGCGTCGCCCGCAGCGTTTCCTAGTTGAACAGTCCAATTGCGATCACGACGAATAACCGCTTGCCCCCCAACCAATCGTTGATCCCACCTTGTCAGAGAGCATTTTTGTAATTAGCAATTTGTAATTCGTAATGCCCTCATCGCTACGGATTCGTTAGCCGCGACGCATCCGTGATGTACTTGCGATAAGCCGCTTCCAGTTTATCGAGGCTGGTGCCGAAATAGGCTTTGACGAGAGCGTGTGCCGAATCGTTTTCTCCATCTCTCGCTTCTGCAAGCAGCTGTGCGCTTAGATTGGTCTTGAATGATCCGTCGGAAATATCCGCGAGTAATCGCTTAAATCCGGGCGCCCAGCAACACTTGTCCCCGAACCGAAGGAAGATGACGAATGCCCATGCTTGTGCGTAATAGCACTGGGTGAATCGGCTGTCGTCGAGGCTTACCACTTCGCCCGCGTTCGTTGCGAGCAACTCGCGAATCGTAATGAGCGACTCGTCCTTAATCGCCTCACGCAGGCTGTTTAATCGAAATGTGTTCGCCAACGGTTCAAAAACGACGCGGTCATCGATCCATCGAAAGGTTTCAAAGGTGCACGCCAACCCTTCGTTCAGCCACGCGGGCATTTGCACATACCTTGCGGATGCGTACTGGTGCCAACCTTCGTGCGCCATCGTGGCGAAGGTCGAAGCACGGTCGACGAAGAAAAGCACGGACACGTTGCCGTCCGTGAACCCGCCCGATCGAATCAGATTGTAAACAGGGAACTGCAAGGGATATTTCCGGCGAGCGAAGACAGCCCATTCCTGACGAGACTGAAAGACATAGGTCGTCAACTTCTGGTCGATTGGGGTTTCGGCGTCGAGGGTCTTTCGATACTCATCAAACGCGGTCTCCAGAAAGACCGGCAGAGCTTCCTCAAACTCCGGGTCGTCAACCGTGCTGTAAACTTCGTAGTGCTCGGTGCTGATGCGCCGCCCGACGTGTCCCTCTTCGCGCCATATTTCGACGGATCGCGGAAACTCGCGCCGAGGCTTCGACTGCGAACAGCCGCTAGAACAGACAAGAATCATGGCCAGACAGAGCGCAAGGTGAAGCGGGCGCATCGAAGCATTCATGCACTTCAATATTGGCCGTAGTCCTGGTGACGTGTAACTTTTTCCCGGATCAATCATCTCAATACTCTGTGGGCCTCGATGCCTTCGAACGAATCAATGATTCCTGCAACCTCGCGGCGAAGCATAAACTCCAGCTTAGCAGCGTCAAACAAGTCGCTTTAGCCCTCTGTTGATTTCGACTATCATCCTCGGCCTGAATTGAATGAAATCTCCAACGGAGTCTCGAAATATGTCGCATTCATCCAACGTTGAAAAAGTAATCATCATTGGGTCAGGCCCCGCGGGCTGGACCGCCGCGATTTATGCGGCTCGTGCGAATCTCGAACCGCTGGTGTTCGCGGGACGACCCAAGACGGTGCCGACGACTGTCCTCCCGGGCGGTCAGTTGATGATGACCACCGAGGTGGAGAATTATCCCGGGTTTCCACATGGCGTCACCGGCCCGGTGCTCATGTCGTATTTCGAGCAGCAAGCCGTGCATTTCAAAACACGCATCGTCACTGACAACGGCCTCAATCCTAATGTCGATGACCCCAACGACGGTCACAGCTACTCGTATCAGGACTGCAAGGCCGTTGATTTCTCGAAGCGGCCATTCCGCGTCATTTCGGAAGACGACAAGGAGTATTTCGCCCACTCGGTCATTATCGCGACTGGCGCGACAGCCAATTGGCTCGGATTGAAGAATGAGCTTCGGCTCGCGCAGGCAGGTGGGGGGGTTAGCGCGTGTGCGGTGTGCGACGGCGCTTTGCCAGTATTTCGAAATAAGGAAGTCGGCGTCGTGGGTGGGGGGGATTCAGCCGTTGAGGAAGCTTCCTATCTGACTAAGTTCGCTTCGACCGTGTACATGATCCATCGCCGCGATCAGTTGCGCGCTTCCAAAATCATGGCGGATCGTGCACACAATAATCCGAAGATCAAGTTTGCGTGGAACAAGGCGGTCACTGATGTGCTTGGCGATAAGATGATCACAGGAGTCAGGCTCAAGGACACGGTGACCGGCGAGGAATCCACGTTAAACGTCGGCGGCCTGTTCATGGCCATTGGTCACACGCCGGCGACTGAGTTTCTCCAAGGCCAACTCGAACTTGATTCGAAGAAGTACATCAAGCTTAAGGATCCCTATCGATCGACAACGAGTGTCGAAGGCGTCTTTGGGGCAGGCGACTGCGTCGATAGCGTCTACCGCCAGGCGATCACCGCCGCGGGGATGGGATGCAAGGCTGCGCTCGATGCCGAGCGTTGGTTGGCTGATAAAGGCGTTCATTAATCGGCTGGTGCTCACCAAAGGGAAACAGATCTATCGCGCCTTAGTTGGCCACTTTGGCCCGGTTCGACCCGGGTCAAAAACTGGTTCCATTTTGTAATTGGCGGTACGCAGCAGGCCATTTACACACCCTGCAATGTCAAACTCCTCTGTTTTCCAGCGGAAACGTAAATCGTTGACATGGCCGAGGTTGTTACATACCAAGGGCGAGTTTCCCCTTATCTCCCACATGGCCGATGGATATGATATTAGTAGAGCGGCCAGCGCAGATCGGACCTCGTGCTCGTCTCGCGGCCGTTTCGAAGGAGTCAGCTCATGACTATTCGTCCGCGCCTATCCACGTTGATTTGCATCATTACCGCCGGCTTCGCGTTCGATTTCGAACCGGCAGAATCGTTCGGGCAAAGCGCCAAACGCGGGGCTGTCACGAACCGTCGCGGACCATCGCGGTCGGCACCGCCTTCGGCACGATCAACGCCTTCGCCGCGAACACCGGCGCCTTCGCGAAATCCTTCGCCGAGTCGCAATACTCCGCGCAACGGTCCGGGGCGAAATGTGACGGCTCCCATACGAACCCCGTCGCGCGTGTATACACCCAACCGCACGAGCCCGCAGACTCAGACTCCACGTATACAAGCTGCTCCTGCACAACCGCGACCGTCCACGGTTTTTCAACCGCAACGTTTCAGTAGCCAGAATCAAGTTGGCCAATCCGGCATTTCGGTGCCCGGTTTCGTCCGGCCGCTGACTGGATTCGGCACGAAGCCTCATGGCAGTTCCGAAGGATCGACGACTCCGCGCATGGGAGGCATTGGCCGTTCGATCGATTCGCCGCGCCGACAAAATGCCGGTGGATCGCCGCGACAATTGAGTTTCAACGAGCTCGATCCGAATAGTTCAAGGAATAGCAGCAATATTGGTCGAGGATATACGTCGCCTATTCCGAGGGTCGATTCGTTCAGCCCCAGCAGATTGTTTAATCCACTTCCGCGTAGTAGTGGCTTTGAACAACGTCGCAATGAAGCTAACAACCGCTGGTATGGAGGCGGTCGTCGATATGGTTCGTGGTGTAGGCCGGTCTATTACGACTACATTCGTCCGTGCTATCCGCGACACAACGTGTACTACAACTATCCGTATTGGAACAGCGGGTTGTGGGCGGGGGCGTGGTTGTCATCGCCGATCGTTTACGAGAACAACTATTACGAATCGTCTTACCCTTACAACTATTCGACGCAACCAACGGTCGTTGAAGTGCCGTATCCGGTGTACATCGAGACGCCGACAGCAACTCAGGGCGAGCCGACGTCTGCCTATGCTGCCCCGGTAGAATCAGATCAAACAGGTGCGGCTGAATATGGCCCGGAATTCAATGGTCCACATGCGCCCCAAGCGGCACCGGGTAACGACTCCGCCGAGTCGCGTATGCGTCCGTTTCTTGATGCGGGTTTCCGTGCGATGGAAATGAAGCTCTATTCGCAGGCACAGCGCAACTTCCTGCTAGCTACCTTTGGTGACGAGCGCGACGGTGTCGCCCTAATGCTCTACGCGATTGCCTCATTTGCGCGCGGCGATTATGACTTGGCGTCGTCGGGTCTGAGGCAGGCACTCGAAATCACCCCTGAGTTGATTGCCGAGCCTTTTGACGTGCGCGGCCTGTATTCGGACGACGAAGAACTTGCTCGCCACATGAGTTCACTGGTTGCGGCTATGGACTCCAGCGAGTTTGGCAACGATCTGCACCTGCTGCTTGGCTACCTTTATTACAGCACGGGAGATCCCGATAACGGCGCAATGACTCTGGCGAAGGGAATCACGATCACACCGTCAGATTCGCTGCTTAGCAGTGTTCGTGCGGCCGCTCTCGCAGTTGAGTAAATGCAGATGGCGCAAGATCTGTGATTAACTGACCAGTTGTTGAGCCTCTTAGGTCGGTTGTTACTCCCGAAGTGTCACACCCTGGCATGAACCCACCGGCCGCTTGTGAATCGGAATAGGGCCAACACGGCGCGCCACAGCATATCCGCAAACATCCCCATCCAAGCGCCGATCAATCCCCAGCCAAGCATGATTCCGAAGATGTAGCCGATCGAAACTCGAATGAACACGCTGCCAAATACTGAAATGAGAAGGGGGAAGCGCGTGTCGCCTGCGCCTCTCAGCCCGCCGATGAGCACGATGGAAAGCACAAGAATTGGCTGGAATATGGCGAGGATTTTGAATGGGCCGACTCCGATCGCGGAGACTTCTGCGTTGTCACCCATTTTGCGAAAGATGAACTCGGCTCCGAAGTAGAAAAAAGCCGACATCGCGATCGCGATCACTTCGCATTGCAAAACGGCTTCAAGCCCGGCGCGTTTGGCCCGTTTCGGTTGGTTTGCACCCAACGCTTGACCAATCATCGTGGCTGCTGCCGTTCCGAAGGCCACAGCCGGCAGATAGGTGAGCGCTTCGACGCGAATGGCGATCACGTGAGCGGCTAGGATCAATTCATTGGTCGGGGGTGGGGCAAGGTGCGAAATGATCGCGAGAAAGAGAAAGTGCCCGCACCAGATCACCGCGCCATCGGCTGCAGCCGGTAAGCCTATTCGGAAAATCCGCCAGACTCGTTCGCGATGAATGCGAAGTTCGTTCCAGTGCAAGCGCAAACCGGAGCGTCCGCGCGCTAGCACCGCCAGCGCCATCATCGCGCCCACTATTTGTGCGATGACCGTGCCAAGCACGATTCCGCGCACCCCCATGATTGGAAGGGGACCGAGGCCGTACACGAGGCTCCATGAAGCGAACATGTTCACGGCGTTGATTACGACGAAGACTTTCATGGGCGTGCGCGTATCGCCGCTGCCACGAAGGCTTGCGCACGCGACCAGCGTGATGCTCAAGAACAAATGACCGAAGGCGTCGATCCGCAAGAATTCGGTTGCGATATGATACGTTTCGCCTGACAGGTTTGCGTAACTCGCAAACCACGGTGCGAGCGTCGCCATGCCGAACGCTATCAATACGCCAAGAATCGCGCCCAACGTGATCGCCTGATTCGCAAATCGATTGGCCTCGGAATACTCCTTCGCCCCGCAGTGTCGTGAGATTAGCGCGGTCGCACCCGTGCCAATGAGCATGACGAGCATGGACCCAAGCCAAGCAACATACGCACCGATTCCCACAGCTGAGGTCGCCGCCGGACTAATCTGTGTCGCCAGGAAAACATCAAACATCCCGACGAGCGTGTTTAGGAACTGTTCGCCAAGAACCGGCCATGCGACGCGAAAGAGCGTCGAGCGAAGCGGTCCATCGACCACGTTCAGATTTCTGTGTCTGGAACCTGGAATCGAAAAGGGTGATTGGGTTTCAGAGTCATCCATGACAGTTTGGTTGGCCATGTGGATTCAATTCGCGTTTGGAAGAGCGATCCCATGCTCTCTACCTGAAGCGATGCGACCCTAGTAGGTTACTGGGGATTCGTCAAAGGCTAGATGAGAGAGGAAAAGTGTCCCTTACAAGAAATCAGTTTGATGCGACATTTTCCATGCCTATAATCCTCCGTTAGCCGTTTTCCGCATGAAGTTGTTGTCTCCGCGGTTACCGGCTGGCCGGGGCCGATTTGTAAAGGAACAACGCAATGCGTACAGGTTCACCGCAGGCGAGCATGTTTTCGGAAAACAGCGGCCGCATCAGCTCCGTCGTGATGATGCTGTTGCGTTTCATTTTCGTCCTCGCGGTCGCCGCAGTTGGATGGAACATCGCATCTGCAGAGGGATCCAGCGAGTCGCCGTTCGGCGGCCACAAGGACCTGATCATCATCGGCTTTGCCGGCGTTGCCCTGATCGTTATCGCGGTCGATGTACTGATACCTAGAAAGTCACTTTCCGCTATCTCCGGGCTTTTCTTTGGTTTGATCGTCGGTCTCGTGGTCGCCTATGGGTTGTCGCTCATCATCGACATGTTCACGCAGTCGACCAACCCCGACGCGCCGATCGACAAGGCTTCAATCGCGTTGATCGCCAACATCAAAGTCGCTGTCGGTGTGGCTTGCTGCTATCTCGCGGTGAGTTTCATTCTTCAAACCAAGGATGACGTGCGATTTGTCATTCCTTACGTGGAATTTGCCAAAGAGACCAAGGGTGCCAGGCCGCTCGTGCTTGATACATCCGTCATTGTCGATGGGCGAATTGCAGATATCGCCGAAACGCGGATTATCGAATCGGAGTTGGTCGTCCCTCGATTTGTCTTGCATGAGTTGCAGACCATTGCAGACAGCACCGACAAATTGAAGCGAATTCGCGGTCGCCGTGGGCTGGACATGCTCAACAAGCTGCAGTTGAACGACAAGATTGACATTCGCATACTCGACGTCGAAATGGACAAGAGTGCCAAGGAGGTTGGCGTAGATGAATTGCTGGTCGATCTAGGGCTGCAACTTGGCGGTAAGGTCGTTACCAACGACTACAACCTCAACAAAGTCGCGCAGCTTCGTGGAGTGACGGTCATCAATATCAACGACCTCGCCAACGCACTCAAGCCGGTCGTGTTGCCGGGTGAGTCGCTGACCGTCAAAGTCATCAAGCCGGGTGAAGAAATCGGGCAGGGGATCGGCTACCTCGATGACGGCACCATGGTTGTGGCGGAGGGATGCCGCGATCGTATTGGGGAGACGGTTCAGTTGGCTGTCACCAGTGTGCTCCAAACGTCCGCTGGCCGCATGATTTTTGGTCGAATCGGCTCCAATTCTCTTCCGAATCGACGTCCACGCGCTGAAACTGAATCGTAGGTGGCCTTCAATCGCGGCCTCCAAACCTGTTCAAAACTGTGTGCGCGTGGCAATTTGACTTGCATCCAGAGCTTCCTCGCGGCAAAGTGCCCGCATGAGCAAATTTGCAGTTATTGTGGCTGCCGCCGGTAAGGCGGAGCGGTTTGGTGGCGAGGAGAAAAAGACCTTCGCGAAACTCGATGGTCGTCCGGTGTTTCTACGCACCCTCGAGCACTTTGTCACTCGCAAGGATGTGGTGCAGACGATCATGGCGGTCGCGCCGGAGGACATGGAGACGCTGAAATCCTCGTACGGGGCGAACTTGGGCTTCATGGGAGTCAGGGTGGTGGAAGGGGGGGCACGACGGTGTGATACCGTGCAGAAGGCGCTCGCTATTCTTTCTGCAGATGCTGAGTTTGTGGCCGTGCATGATGCCGCCCGGCCATGCGTCACGGCCGATATGATCGACTCCGTCTTCGCTGAAGCGACAAAGACGGGTGCGGCGATTCTCGCGGCACCACTTGTCGGAACAATCAAGAAAGCGACGAAAGAGCGGGTTGTCGAAGCCACTGTTCCGCGCGAAAACCTCTACGAGGCACAGACGCCGCAGGTATTTCGCAAGGATGTGATCATTAAGGCTTACGCGACGTTGGACAGTCAGAGCGAAGATATCACAGACGACTCGCAACTCGTTGAGAAAAGCGGCCACGCGGTTTCCATCGTTCTTTCGGACGCCTCGAATTTGAAAATCACAACCAAAGGCGACATGACGCTGGCCAACGCCATCTTGAAGGCGAGGCCGGCGAAGTCGGTTCCGCGTATCGGTGCGTTTGAAGAAGCCCAGTGGTAGGCGCGGCCGGATGGTAAATACACTGACCGTTCGTTGAAATTTACTTGACGTTTTCCGATTTTCGCGTTGCAATGCGTGCCTGTTTTAACAGGGACGGAGCTTCCAACCGCTTCGCCAAGGAGAGGCCATGAATCGATTTTCGAATTTTCACCGAGTTACTTTGTCGGCGATTGCCGTCATTGTGGTTTCGTCATTAACTGGTTGTAACGTCGACCCAGCCATGCCCGAGAGTCGCGTTCCGCGCGGGCCGCGAACAACGGTGGGGGATCCAAGTCGAGTCGACACTCGCAACATGCGCGGCATAGATGTGCGTGCTTCGGATCAACAGGAAGTTGATCTTGTGGAAGATATGACCGCAAATCGCACGTCCTACGTGCTTTCTCTCGAAAAGCTGCGTGATTTTTACAAGGCCCGCGGCTACGCCGACAAGCAAGCCTGGGCTGACCAGGAACTAAAAGGAATTCGGGGTGTTCGAACATTCCGGTACGTGATGGAAGCAGAAGTTCCTAAGACGAAGTTAACACCGGTTGCGACGGTCGAAGACGCCGACGCACTGTATGACCGTGGTTTGAAACTGATGTCGAAGGGCGGCCACGGTGTACCCATTTTCTACAGCGAAAAGCACATGGTGGAAGCTGCGGATACGTTCAAGCAATTGATCGAGCGGTATCCTAACAGCGACAAAGTTGATGATGCAGCGTTTCAACTGGGCGAGATTTACAAGGAATACATGAAAGACCAGGAGCCGATCGCCGTGCAGTGGTATGAGCGAGCGCTGCAGTGGGATCCGGAAACACCTCATCCGGTGCGGTTTCAGGCGGCTGTGGTGTACGACCTGCGGTTGCATGACCGCGATCGCGCCCTTGAGCTGTATCAGGAAGTCGTTCGTCGCGAAGAGAAACCGTTCAGCAACATCGTGTTCTCAAACCGCCGGATTCAGGATCTGACCGCGAGCCAGCGAAATGTCGTCGCCTCTCCGTGAGAGTAATTCCATGATTCGGAATGTTTCTACGGGAATCTTCGGGTCAATGATGCTGAAATAGGGTGCGCAGCGTCTTTGTCGGCTTAGCCGTATCTCATCTCCTTCTCATGCTGGGAACCGGTGGACTTGGGCTGGTCCTGGAAAACACGAATCCGCAACAACACATTCTATTAGCCATACTGACGCTGTTGCTTGGATGTCTTATCCAGGTGGGGGCGTTCACTTATCTGACAGTCAGTTTCAAATACCTTGGCCAGGTGGTGCATCTGAACGGGCTGGATCGCGCTTACCTGGAAAAAGCGAAGTCGATCAAGAAACGATACACCCGATATCTCGCCCTTGTCATTTTCTCGATCATCGCGATGAGTTCGACGGGTGGCATGCACTGGCGCACGGGATCGGATGCGCTCATCCACATTGCGGCGGCTGCCTTTGGGTTTGGTTGCCACCTGGTTGCCTACTACTTCGAGTTCGAAATCATCGATCGCAATTCGCGACTCGTGGCGCACGCCCTGCGCGCCGCCAACGAGTCGCGGGCCGGGTGAGCCGCTTCGCATTTGTATAGTATTCTAGAATTACATATTATTGTAATCGTATGGCCAGTAAGAAAACAACCGGTTCGAGATCAGGTCACAGACGGGCGATTCCGAAACGGCGGCGAATCAGTCGACCGTCGGATCGCACAATCACGCTGCGTCATAATGGAAGGGTGGTAACGCTGTCGCGGCGCAAGGCCCCTGCTGTTGATCTAACAGCCGAAGCCGTCATCGTGCTGACGAATCATGCATTGCGCAAAACACGGCTTGCGTGGGCCGAAATGCGGTGTCCGTCCGGGAGAATCTCATCCGCCGATCCAAAGAAAACTTCGAGTAGCAAGGGTGATCATCATGCCGACCCATGGCCCGGAGTATCGCACCCTATCAGAAGGCAAATTGTCCGGCGTTTGCTTGGTGGAATTGCGACGCATCGGGAAATCAAAGAGCTGTCGAAGCAGGCTGCCGGTCCGCTGTATCACCACCTGCATCAATTGGAACGAGCAGGGCTCGTGGTGAGTGTACATCGGAATCAGTATGAACTTACGCAACAGGGAGCTTGGTTCGGTATGAGTATGATTGCTGTTGAAAAAATGTTAGCCGCCAGGGATCGAAAGTTGGCGCAACGTCAATCGACGCGGGGCTGAATCAAGTCGAATCGATTCCCATAGAGATCCTCAAACACTGCCACTTTGCCGTATGACTCAATCCGGGGTTCTGTCGTGAATCGAACGCCTTTGGATCGCATGGCCGCGTAATCGCGATCAAAGTCATCGGTTTCGAGAAATAAGAACACCCTGCCGCCGGTCTGATTTCCCACGCGTGAAATCTGTTCTGCGTTCACCGCGCGGGCCAGCAGGAACTCTGCGCCTTTGCCTGATCTTGGACCCACGCGAACCCAGCGTTTGCCGTTGCCAAGGTCGGTGTCCTCCCGTAATTCCAAATCGAGGCGCGTAGTGTAGAACTCAATGGCCTCGTCGTAATCGCGAACGACAAGGGCTAGGCGGGCGAGGTGCATAGACAAGTTAAGGGTCGGGGTTTGCTATCGAACTTCGACATGAAAACGGGACGACTCGTTCAGGACAGCCTCCCCGCCCCACCGCATCTATAACGTCCTATAATGTATGTTATGTTGCATTCGTCGGACGATTCTGGAAGGGGGGGCATCCGAGCCCG
>CAZBRD010000021.1:0-78330 GCA_964494205.1 uncultured Phycisphaeraceae bacterium
AAGTCGTAACAAGGTAGCCGTAGGGGAACCTGCGGCTGGATCACCTCCTTTCTAGAGGATAATCTAGATGGTAAGAGCGCCGGTTCGCTACGCTGGAGACCGTTAGGCCTTCAGCAGACAACCAGCAATTATGCTCGAACCTAAAACTGTGAGCGCTTTCTCAGTTGATACGGAAGTATCAATGGCTTCCACCGAAAGGTGGGAGCCCGACGACAAACCTGTTTCCTTGAAATGATAAACGCCCGAGAGATCGTTTGATCTCTCGGGCGTTTTTTTTATGCACAGCATGTTTGTCATATGTTTTTGAGATTTGACGTTTGACAAAGACGTGTGGAGAAAGTCAAAGGGAAATTGTCGATGCGTTACTTGCCATTGCTGATGCTTCTCGCCGGATGCAACGAGTCTCGGCTTTGTTGCGGTCTATTCATGCAAATCACGGAGAAGGAAAGCGATATACCGGTTACTGGTGCTGATATTGAGTGGATCGCCATTGATGAGGCTGAACTGAACAGTCGTGATTACGGCAGTGTTCTGGATGCCGAAGGACGGCAGATCGGCACGACGGACGATGCTGGCGGAATACTGATGCCATTTTGCGGAAAGGCGATAGCGCGAGATTTTGTTAATGCCGACTTTTCCCCCAACCACGATCTTGTGCTGTTGCGAATACGTCAAAGTACTCCGGAGGCCAGTGGAATCGCTGCGCTTCGCTTCGACAACCAGAATCCTCAAAACCTGTGGACTATTCGGACGTTTTCCGTTGAAAGCGACACTCTCAATGTCGCCAATCGCGGAATTCTTTGCCAGGGCGATCATTCGGTCGACGAACTGATTCCGCCCAACGAAAGGTCGGGAATGAGCCGAGTGACGTTCCTTTTCGTGAGGCGGCCGAGCGATGCCGCGCCCGCGAGTATCGATGATGTGTACGCTGACGATGAGTTTCCGGGTGATCCACTCGGCAGTGCGAGAGTGGAATTCGCCACGGCTTCCCAAGCGGACTTGGTCGGTCTTACGGCTGATGAATACCTTAATCAGTTCGGTCGTTCCGTTGGCCACACCAATGGATGCGGCTACATCGACGTGCGCGTACAAACGGTCGTGCCGCCGTACGTTCAATGCGAATCAGGAACCGTTGATCGAGTTTGGCTGTTTCGTATCGAAGGTGGCGCGGACACCGGAACGATTGTGCTCCGGCCGGTTGCAGACGACCGCGAAGCCAGATTTCATGACTTCAGCGGCTCGGCCTTCGAAACCGAAGACAGGCTTGTAACGATTTACTCGCCCTTCGCCGACTGTTTGTGCGAATTCGGTTGCAATGAACCCACGGTTACAGCCCGGTGTGACTAAGCAAACGCAAGATTTACGCAGAAACGGTGCGGTTCTCGCGCCGCAGAATCAAAGTTCCCGCTATCGTCAGAAACAACGCAAACACGACCATCCCCCACGTCGAAACCGCGGGCACCGGGCCAGATACAGCCGTGATGCTCAGCATCGGTCGATCGGAAGCCGCACCGAAATTGCGAGCGTGGAATACATAGCTGATGCTGGAGTCGGCTGGTTCGACATGTAACCCCAGCAAGCCGCCTGCTTGAATGTCATTTTGAACGCCGGTGGTAACCGTTAACGCATAGTTGTTCGCTCCTGACGTCGAGCCGTCAAAGGCGAACGAACCAAGAGCCTGATCGCTACTGCTCAGAAAAGACGGAAATGTCGCGTAGGTAAGACCGACCATGCTGGCCATGTTCGGTGATCCCGTGCCTTCCACCCAGGAATCATTCTGTGCCCAATTGACCGAGAACTGACCGGCTGCCTGCGTGTTGAAAATGGGGTTGTTGGGCGAAGTAGCGGTTAAACGCAAAACGACGTTGGTGACGTGCCACTGCCCGGCACCAAAAGCGGTGTCAAACTGTGCCTTGGCGGCTGCGGTGTCAAAGCGAAGAAGCGATTCGAAATCACCATTGGGCAGTCCGACCGCGGCGACCGCGAGCCCGCCCGCGCCACCATAGTTGTTGATTGGATTCGACGCGGCTACGAACGCATCCGCGACCGACGTGCTTGTATTCACAGCCGCAAATGTGTGTTGTGACGACGCGACTCCAAATACAACCAATACAAATACCGCCGAAAATCTGAGCATTCTTCCCGCTCCTAATGTGACATCGGATGCAGTGATGTCGCCCGTGTTTACTCTATGTCCTCAGGCTATTGTAACAAATCAAAGCCCGACGATGTTATAGCCCGCGTCGACAAAAAGCACTTCACCGGTCATTCCGGTGGACAGGTCACTTGCCAGATATACGGCTGTCTTGCCGACTTCTTCCGCGCTGATGTTACGACGCAACGGGGCCTTCTTCGTGACCCAATCGAAGATTTCATCGATGCCGCCGACGGCCATGGCTGACAGCGTACGAATCGGCCCGGCGCTGATCGCATTTACGCGAATGCCGAATTCGCCAAGCTCGCCGGCGAGGTATCGAGTGCTGGCTTCAAGGGCAGCCTTTGCAACGCCCATCACGTTGTAGCCCGGCACGGCCTTATCGCTGCCATAGTACGTCATGCAGGTGATCGAACCGCCGCGAGGCATCATGGTCTTCGCCCGCTTGGCGATGGCGACCAGCGAATAGGCGGAAATATCGAGTGCTTGGGCGAAGGCCTCGCGCGGTGTTTCCACGAATTGACCATGCTTAAGAAACGTTCGGTCGGCGTAGGCCAGCGAGTGAATCACGAAGTCGATCGAATCAAACTTCGCCCGCGTCTGCTCGAACACGGCATCGATGTCTGCGTCTTTCGAAACGTCGCAGGGCAGCAGCCAGCCATTGGTACAGCCGATCTCCTCTAGTGCCTTGCCAGTCCGCCGCTCGTTCTTTTCGCCGGGAAGGCATGGAAACCCGCAGGTTGCGCCCTCAGCCATAAAACACTTGGCGATATGACTCGCGATGCTGCGATCGTTGGCGATACCGAAAATCAACCCGCGACGACCTTCGAGAAGACCCATGTCGTTGACCTTTCCAAGTAGAAGGAAAATCGAAAAACCAGCGGATATTCTCGCGGTTTTTGGGGCAGGGGGCAACTAAGACAGGCATGGACTAGCGTTTGTTCCACGTCACTCGGGGAAATCTGGCGTGGAATTCGGGTTCAGGATAAAACGCGAACGGCCGACCTCTGTTCGTATCGATCACCACCACGTATCCCGATGGTTTTCCGTTCCAGTGACTGGCACTTGGTATTCGCAAAACGAGACACGAGTCAGAAATGATGGCGCCGGTGATAGGGCCGTATGATTCTGCCATGCGTTGTTCCTCACGCGGATTTCCAAGTGCCCAAGCCCAGTCTGTATCTGTTAGTAGTGCGGAACCAACTCCTTTGTCGAGTAGAATGGTAACTCCACTGATGGAGAGTTTGTCTGACAACAGCTCTGAAGCGGTTACTGTTATCCCGTTCAATGCCGCGATGCTGGCTCCTTCTTCTGTCGGATATGGTCCGACATAAGAACCTTTCTGAGGTCCCAACAAACGAATGCACGTCTTCACCGCGAAGTTGTTGGGGATCTCGTGAATCCACTGCGTGCCATTTACTAGGCAGCCGCCGGTGACCCATTCGCATCGATATGTCCGGTCCACACTGAAAAACCTTAATGAGGGTAGGCCCATGGTCTGCAGTCGGGCTTTGCCCTTGAAATAGTCGCTGACTCCAAACAAGAACGGTAACGATAATGGCGAGAGTAAGAACACAAGCATCGCACCCCCAAACCGTCGTTGAAAGAGACTGCCGCTAACGGAAGTAATGAGAACCAAGGGAAAGAGGAGGGCGGCGATCGGGTGAAGTATACACAACCACGGGTAGATCATGAGTGCGACCGGATGCGCCAACCAGCGGGCTATCTTATCCAAGCGGTACTCATGTGGCCTTGGGGAGTACGATCGTGGATTGTTCGGATCGAAAGGCTTGCCACATTCCGGGCATCTGTGTTCGCTGAGATGGCTAAGGTTGTACCAGCACGTCTTGCAGTACATCAAGGATTGGTTGTCCGCAGCCATCTTGAAAAATACTACGCAGCGAGCCGACCACTGTTCTACAGCAGAAGGACTGTCTGAATGCCGGAAGTTGTCGTCTGGCGAGTACCGTGGACGTATGCCAACAAAAAAGCCCGCCGATATTCGGCGGGCTTTGTCGTCTTTTGTATTGATCGGGCGATTCTTACCGAACACGTCGTCGCATGGCGGCGATCATGCCCGCACCGACCAGCAGCAGCGTTGCCGGCTCTGGAACTACCGTGATACCGGTGATCGTCGTGCCGCCGTCGACTTCGCCAATTTCAGTGGCTGCGCCGGTTGCCAGGTTGATCGATGAAAACACCGAGCGATTCGAAGCGGTATCGAACAGCACTGCGTAAGCAGTGCCGGTCGCACCGGAAATATCGAAGCCCAGAATATCAGTCGCATCGACGCCCAAGCCGCCGACCGTGTTCAGCGTGCCGTTGTTCGGTGGATTCTGGGTGACCAGTGCATCTGTGCCCGGATCGATGCCGTACAGCGTGGTTGTCGTCGCGCCCATGAAATTGTTCGTGTAAGCAACCGCAGCCACGTTCGGAGCGACGCCGAAGTTCGGGTCGCCGGTTGCATAGGCCAGCAAACCATCGACTCCCGCGACCGTGCCATCATTCGGATTGAGTCGCAGATTTTGATCGGTGTTTGAGACGACGCGAATGCGGTCGACGGTCGGGTTGAAATCGACGCCGAAGTTCGCACCGTTAAGCAACGGCGAGAACGATGCCGGGCCACCAACCTGTGTGGCTACGCCGGTTGATGAGTTGATCGTGTAGACTCGGCTTGAACTTCCAACGCCATAGATCTGGCCCGTCGCCGGGCGCATATCAATGCCGACGAGGTTCTCATTGAGCTGCAAGCCGGAAATGGCCACGCCACTCAAGAGGTTGGTCGGTTGAGCGCTATCCCACGAGACCAGAAAATCCTGCGAGGTAACACCGTAAACGAGTTCGGCTTGAACTCGCGAACCTTGGACACTTGTGACAGCCAGCAAGGCCATCAATCCAAGCCCGATTATTCCGTGAAGTTGCTGCGACATATCTGATGAACCCTCCTCCGTTAAGCCCTCGACACTCTTGCGGCAGTTCCCTTAGGCCGCGCCCACTCGAAGGCAATCACTCTCAATACGTGTATCAACCCCTTCTAGATCTCAAACGAAACTTTGGAAATCCAGCATAGAAGGGAATCCCCCAAGGATGCGCGAATCCCAAATCCGTGTGCTTCTTACTCTCGCCGCGTCAAATCACGCTGCCAAACTCGCGTTCCCGGCCGATCAGTCTAAGCACAAACCCCTGCAAAATCCACCTGGTTTCTGGAATTCATCTCTTTCGCAGGGCACCCCGTCGCAAGCTTATTTCCGATCGGCGCAGTTTCCTTGCAATCGAATGCGAAAAAATTGGTTGCCAGTGCTAAGCTCTTTGCGCAACGATATTTCCGAATCTTCTTTCGCGGCTCGCGAAGTCACGGATGGCTTCATTCAAATCCGACGGCGTAAAGTCCGGCCACAGCGTTTTGCTGACATGGATTTCTGCATAGCTGATCTGCCAAAGCAGGAAGTTGCTGATGCGCCGCTCGTTGGCTGTTCGAATCAATAAGTCTGGATCTGGTAAAGTGGCGGTGTACAGGTGGTGGGAAATTAGGTCGTCGTCAATCTGGTCGGGCTGCAGATCACCGGCCTGCACCTCCGTCGCAATGGCGCGAACGGCATCGACAATCTCTTCGCGCGAACCGTAGTTGAGCGCGAGACAGAGCTTTAGGCCTCGGTTTTCGGCGCTCATCGCTACCGTTCGATCCATCTCCTGCAACACAGATGTGGGAAGGGCAGCGCGCCTACCGAGGTGCAGGAACTTCACGTCGTTACCCATGATCGTCTCGCGCTCGGCGATCAGATACTTCACATAGAGGCCCATCAGGAAGTCGACCTCTTCAGCCGGTCGCTTCCAGTTTTCGGTGCTGAAGCTGTAGAGCGTGAGGGCTTCGATGCCGAGTCGCGCACAGTGAGTGACGATCTCGCGAACGGTTTTCGCGCCGCGCTCGTGCCCTTGTATGCGCATCTGGCCACGCTGCTTCGCCCAACGGCCGTTGCCGTCCATGATGATGGCAATGTGCCGCGGAAGTTGTTCGCGCTTCAGGCCAAGTTCGATCTGCAGATCAATAGGGGGTTCGGTCATTGATTCACGTGGCGAGTGCGTGCGAGGTGTTCAGAAAGTCAGCCATGTCGTGACGAATGATCGTTTCGGCGCGATCCGGCCCGACGCCAATCATCGACACTCGCACGCCGAGCAGAGATTCAATTCGCTCCACATATCTACGTGCGGTGGCGGGGAGTTGTTCCATGCTCCGCGCGCCGCGAAGATCGTCACTCCAACCAGGCAGGAATTCAAGGATGGGTTCGACATTCTTTAGTCGGGGCAAGTGGGCGGGCAGGGTCGTAAACGTTTCGCCTTCGCTGCGATAGGCTGTGCAGACACCGACGTCGCCGATGCCGCGAAGCGTGTCAACGTGCATGAGGGCTACGTCGGTCGCACCGGTCAGTCGCACGCTGTGTCGAGCAGCCACCGCATCGAACCAGCCGCAACGTCGCGGTCGGCCTGTGGTCGTGCCGAATTCATTGCCCTGCTTGCGAATGCAATCGCCGATCTCGTTGGTGAGTTCGGTGACAAACGGGCCGCCGCCGACGCGGGTTGAATAAGCCTTTAGGGTGCCGATCATTCGCGAAACGCGCGACGTCGGTACACCCGCACCAGCCCCGATGCCATGCGGTCCGGTGCTGCTCGATGTCACAAACGGGTACGTGCCGTGGTCGAGATCGAGCAGGACGCCGTTCGCCCCCTCGAACATGATGCGAGCGCCTTCGTCCATGCGGCGATGCAGTAAATCAGTCGTGTCGCAGATCAGCGGCCCTAGGCGCTTTTGGGCCACTTCGATATCTTTGATCACGTCATCAGCTGAGAGGCTGCCGTCGGAACTGTACATCGCGGTGAACATGCGCCGACGATCTTCCACCTGCCGACGCACGCGCGATTTGAGATCGGTCTCGTGAATCAGATCGCTGAACCGCACAGCCGTCGATCGCCGCATCTTGTCGGCGTAACACGGACCGATGCCGCGCGAGGTTGTGCCGATCTTGCCGGCTTCGCCGGCCGCACGCTCGCCTAGTTGATCTTCGATCTTGTGATAGGCCAGCACGAGGTGCGCGCGATCGCTGATCTTCACACGCCCATCGAGGTTGATCCCGCGCTGGGTAAATTGATCGATCTCTTGCAGGAGGGTGATCGGGTCGACGACCACACCCGGACCGATGACGTTGGTGATGCCCTCATGCAGAACTCCGCTGGGCAACAAATGAACCGCGAACTTTTCGCCGCCGACCCATACCGTGTGGCCGGCATTGGCGCCGCCATTGAACCGCACCACGACGTCGAACGGCGGGCAGAGCAGATCGACGATTTTGCCTTTTCCCTCGTCACCCCAGCCGAGGCCAAAGACGCAGGCGTGTTGGTTGCGGTCGTGGGGCATGGGCACCTAAATCGCGAAGACCGGTTTTGTTTGGACACAAAAACAGGGCCACAGACGGCCCTGACGTTCATGAAATCATTCGCTGGATTCCGATGGTAACCGTATCGATCGGGGCTGAGGCTGTCAATCAACACTTCTCGGACCACATTTCACAGCTAAACCAGATGCTTTGCCGATTATGATTATTTTCGTACTGGTAAACATAAAATTAACCGATTATAATCTAATCAATAGAATACTAAATGAGTGCCAAGCCATTCGGCGAGCGACAGTACTGGTATCGCGACTTTATGCAGGAACATGAACATGGACGCCAAATCGTTGCGTAATTTTCTGGAGATTCCGTACGACGAGCTGGAAGAGTTGAACCTCGGCTCCAAGCACCAGCGAGTCGAGCGGGTTGACCCCGGATCGGTCGAGGAGGAACGTCGCAAGTACCTCACCGATGAAAAGCGGATCAAGGCCGTTACGGTTTGTTTCTCCGACCTAGAGGGTCGGTTCCACATGCTCGACTACGACAAGAAGTTCTTGTTGAAGTCGGCTGATAACCTCACGTTCGACGGCTCGTCCATTCGCGGCTTCTCGGAAATCAGCGAGTCGGACCTTCGCATCGGCATCGATTGGCCCGCGTTCTACTGGCTTCCCAGCGACATCTTTGGCCCCGGCAAAGTGATCGTGTTCGGCGAGGTTCGCGGGCACGACGGTTCGCCGTATTCCAACGACTTCCGCTCGCGCCTGCGTCAGTTCTGCGCACAGATGTACAAGAACGACCAGATCGTCATGCACGTGGCGCCGGAGATCGAAGGGTTCCTGTTCAACTGCATAGACGCCGAGCGACACTACGACGAAACGGGCAAGTTCGAATTTATTTCCAGCGGTGGGTATTACCACTCACTTCCGCAGGACCCGCTGCGTCAGTTCATCGATCGAGCGGCTGAAGCCCAGCGATCACTTGGGTTGGGTAACGAGAAGGACCATCCGGAGGTCGCGCCATCGCAGTTTGAGTTGAACTTCGGGTACACGGAAGCGCTCGTTTGTGCGGATCAAATTCAGTTGTACAAGTTGATCTGCCGCCAGGTCGCGCGCTCGATGGGCATGACGGCTTCGTTCCTGCCGAAACCGGTCGCGGGCATCAACGGCAGCGGCATGCACTGCAACATCTCGCTGAATAAGCGAAACAAGAATCTGTTCTACGACGCTAAGGGTCAGGACAAACTCTCGGAATATGCGTGGACGGTGGTGGATCGCATCCTGAATAACGCGGTGGACATCTGCCTCGTGCTCAACCCGAGCGTGAATGCGTATCGCCGCCTCGACCCGAACTTTGAAGCCCCGAACCAGATCAAAGCGTCAGCCACCAACCGGGCAGCCATGATTCGAATCCCGCTGGGCAATGAGCGTTCAGCCCGCATCGAAGTTCGCTCGGTCGCGCCGGATGCGAACCCGTATCTGTTGTTCTACACTCTGCTGCGGACGGGCCTTGAAGGTGAATTGCCTGATCCGCCGGACCCAACCGAAGGCAAGCGCTATCGCACGCGCTTCCTGCCGGACAACATCTATGACGCGATCCGGCTGTTCAAGGCCAGCCGACTGTCAGTGGATATCATCGGTGAGGAATCGCACGGCAAATACGTCGAACTGAAGCAGCGAGCAGCCGACCGCTGCCCGAAGGACCTGGGCACGACCGTAAAGCGCAGCGAAGTCATCTTCCACCACGAGGTGACGAACCAGCTGCTGTGGAATTCGTTCTGAGAACGACGCTGAAGGTGTCATTGCGTGGCACTTCATGTCCGGTGGTGCTCGAATGTACCGGATGGCCTCGTTGAAGAAGTGTAGTCGAAAAATGTAGGGTGGGTGCTCAGCACCCACCCTTATTTCAATTCGGCTCGTAACGTGGACACTCAACCATACGCGACGCAATGTCTCTTTACATCACGGCAACGTGCGTCCCAGCCACGGCTCGAACGCATCGGCGCCGTTAAGCAAATCAATCTCGCGAAGAATGTCGGCCGGGGCAGTGGTGCCGTCGCGGTTGATGTCGGTGGCGTAATCGGGTCGTGGCGTGACACCATTGATCGCATCGATGAGCGCGAGGATATCGACCGGCGACGCAGTGCCATCGCCATTCACATCGCCCGGCAGATAGCCGACGCGCGTGCTTGTCCCGCTGGGAATGTGCGTCACGGTTGTCCACGTTCCGAGTTCGATTGGCGTGCTGAACAGAACAAGCGCCTGTGTGCCTTGCACACTGACAGCCGCAATGCCGGGCGCGATTCCATCGCCGCCTTGCTCACTCACTTCAAACTGCGACTTGCCGACGCTCTGGTTCGCGTTGCTCAGCGTGAGCCGAACGAAGTACCAGCCTGTTGCATTGCTGCCGTTGAGATTGTGCGGCTGGCGCGAGTCGATCGCATTGGTCGGCGGCGTCGCGTCGACAATAGCTGCCGTCTGGCCGCACTCATCGGGAACGCCATCCTGATTCACGTCCGGGCTGGTTCCTGAAGCTATGTCGACCGAATCGGGAATGTGGTTCTCGTTGCAGTCGATGATGAACTCGTAGGCGCCCATGTCCACGATCGGAGCGGTCCCTGAACCGGTGTCGACTGTGGCTGCGTCATCGAGGAATCGCGGATTGCCGTCGAGGTCGATCGGCGTTCGCTCAGTCGTGTTGTTGTCGACATCGAGATCGAGCGCGTCGAAAGAGACGGCTGTGTTGTCGGCGGCATCGATGCAAGGTGAACCTGGCGATAGGCGCAGATCGTCGTCGGAAGTGCCAAAGGTACCGTCGGGACCTAATGCATTCACAAAAAGTGGGTCGGAACTATTGTTGCCGATGCCGATGGTTTGATCTTCAAGCCCCTCGATCGACGAATAATCGACAGCCAATTCATTCAACAGAGAGGTAGGGTAGATTTGCCCGGCCAATCCACGAGCTTCACCTGTTGTATTGCCGCGAAAAACAGAATTCGTGATCGAGACGAATTTGGCATACGGGGTAGTATAGAGGCCACCACCTAGGTTAGCGTAATTTTCGGCGACTGTGCAGTTTTCAAGAACGAGTGTCGAATACGGACCAGCTCGCAGTGCACCGCCGCGATCTGCTGCACTATTTCCAGAGAAAACGCTGTTCAACAGAGTTACGTTGTTTTCGACGTGGGCATAGATACCGCCGCCACTAATGCTGGCATGATTACCTAGGAATTTGCAATTAATAAGCTCGCCACCTGAGCGTGTATCGAATAGGATTGCTGCCCCAAAGACTGATTCATTGTTCATGAATGTCGAATTGATAACGGTCAGATGAGTTAGCGCATCGATTGCAAAAACCACTCCGCCGGCACTAATGCCTGTTGGCAGATTATAATGAAAAAAGCAATCGATGATCATCGGGCTGCTACCGCCTCGGCTATAAATTCCGATTCCTGAGCAATTCCCCAAAGAATGTCCAGTATTGAAGGCGAATTCGCACCCGGCAATTAGCGGATGGCTATTGTCAATATTGTAAATGCCGGCCCCACCCCAACGCGCGACGTTTTTGGTGAACAGGCAATTTTGAATGGTTGGGCTACCGTGTTCGTTTATCATACCAGCTCCGCATCCTTGCGAAGTATGGGGTTCAGGGTCGTCGGCGTAGCCGGACGATATAGTAAACCCGTCGATGCGAGCACTGGATACTGTACCATTGCCTGTTACGACATTAAAACAATTGTCCGATAGCATACCTGTGGATTCGCACTCGCCACAAACCAATGCCGCGGCATTTGCACACTGTGACGACCAAGCTAACGTACAACATTCAGGAATTGATGAACATATCTCAATGGCACAAGCTGTGTCATCGCATCCAGGCGTTGAATGCGCCACACAGCAGTCACTCGCAGGAATCAGCGGTACATCATCTCCGTTGAGGTCTCCAGAGAGAACCGTCTCATTCATCGCAATGTCGCGCTGCTCAATTGACGTCTCACCGCCCGCAAAGCCGCCGTAGAGGGCAACGTCGTTAAGCAGTTGAAAAGTGGCTTCTCGCGAGCCGCCCGAATCAGCCGGTCGATATGTGCCCGCTGCCACCCAGATTTCATCGCCGGGGAGCGCTATAGCCAATGCGTCCTGCAAGTCGGTGTAAGCATCGCCCCAGCTTGTTCCATCATTGCTGCCGGTGGCGCTTGCTCTTACGTAAATGGTGTCGAACGCATCAACGTGCGAAACCGCCAAGCAAGACCCTGCCAATGCACATGCTGCGATGAGAAAAGGAGAACGACGGATTTGGTGTCGCATCTTATGAAAGGGCTTTTCGCTTTTCCTGGTGCTTCGGGCTGACCGCATTAATCCAGTTCCGGCATAATGAGTAAGCAAGAAATACTCGTTTTCAGAGTTGCATGATGACATGGTATTCCTCCGTTGGCACTGTCCGATTGGCTCGCAGGAGCGCGCCGAACTCAAACAGTCAATGACCTCAGTGTTTCCCTTAACAGCCCATTGAAAAAGTCCGAATCGGGCACGAGTAACTGCGTTTTCGATAGCGCTACACAGGGTGAACCGCGTTGCAAAGTAGTTTTTCAACGGGCTGTTAAGCTATGGCGCGTCGAGAGGGATGTTCCAATGACAAAGAGTTAGCAATCTACGTTCCACAATGTGTCGAAACTAGGCGGAAATGTAAGAGGCATTTGTTTTTCGCGGAGTCGGTTGATGTCCTGCCAATTCAATCGAGTTCCCTTTGAGATGCAAATGGCCGCCCCCAACCGGTGGAACGACGCGAAGGTGATCGTCGTCCGGACCGGTCGGGGTTCGGCCTGGGTCGGGGCGATGGGGATTCGTTGGACAGAGCTTGCAGCCGATGGCGTTTGCGTGTGTGACCCTTCCCAATCGACGCAGTTCCCGTTCTTTTTAAGCGGTCACACGCTCAAACGCGTGGCGAAACTCGTTCGACGTCGCCCGCGTTCAAACAGTTGTCTGTGGGTAGGGCGGTTTTCTTACACGAAATGAAAAAATTTCTTCAGATTATTTCTGGGCGAGGATCTTAGTTCAATGCGGGGATGACCAGGCAGACAATTGAGAAACACTATTGCAACATGTGGAACCGGTTTCCAAACCTGCTGTTACCCATTTCAATCCTCATGTGCGGTTGAAAGCGTAGAAAAAACACGTGCCGGAGGCACGACATGAAAATAGCCCAGCGATTCATCGCTGGGGAAAGGAAACCAAGAGTCATCTGAGTCCCGTAGGGACGATTGAACGTTCGCTCAGCCGTCCCTACGGGACTTTGTGATTATAAAATCCGCATTCTCCCAGCGTTGAAACGCTGGGCTATCCTCGATCGTCCCTACGGGACGAAAATCGCTGGACTGTCGAAACAGATGAATCTTGCGGGTAACCGCGAGGTTTTCAACCGGTTTGGTGACGGGTAGGAAACCCGTCCCGCATTTTGTCCCTAGGCTATCAGCGCCCCAGCTCCTGGCTCCGCTTCCACGCAGCCAGCACGCCTTCGCTGATATGTTCGAACACCTTGTTTCGCGTCATCGATTCGATGGCTGCCTGCGTCGTGCCGCCGGGCGAAGTTACTTTTTGCCGCAGCACTGATGGCGGCTCACCCATTTCGAGCATCATTCGCGCCGCTCCCAGGCAGGTTTGTTTCGCGAGAATCTCCGCCTGCTGTTTCGAAAGCCCCGCAGCTTCGCCCGCCGAGGTCAGCGCATCGACAAAATAGTAGAAATAAGCGGGCCCCGATCCGGACACGGCCGTGACTGCATCCATCTGCGATTCGTTCTCGATCACGACCGATTTTCCGCCCGCGTCGAAGATCCGCTGCGCCCGCAGAAGGTCGACTTCCTGCGCATGTTTGCCTTTGCAAACTCCAGCCATGCCCGCACCGACGTGGACGGGAAGATTGGGCATTGAGCGAACGACTCGCGCTTTGATATTCGGGAACATGCCTTCGATCGTGCTGGTCGAAACGCCAGCCATAATCGAAACGATCAGGTGGTCGGCCCGCACCAGATCCGCGAACCCCTGACAGACCTCCGCGAATTGTTGCGGCTTGACGGCCAGCAGGATGATGAAACTGTTCTTCACCACGTCGCGGTTGTTGTCCGTGACCGAGATATGGAATTTCTGCGCAAACAACGCTCGCCGGAGTTCATTGGGGTCCGAGGCGATGATGCGATCGTCAAGCAGGACCGTGTTGCGAAGAAGTCCGTGCACAATGCCCTCAGCCGCATTGCCGGACCCGATGACGCCGATTTCGTATTGTGTTGCCGTCATAGTCTTACCGCCGCGATGCCATTCGTTGCGTCCAAACCTCAGCATGGGCCGCATAATTAGCAGCGGTTATCATATCGACATGATCGAACTGCGTATGCAAGACGGGGCCGTCATTCTGCCCGTAAAGGTCGTTCCCGGGGCATCACGCACGCGGTTCATGGGCGAGTGGCAGGGGAGGGCGAAGATTGCGGTTGCGGCTGCCCCCGAAAAAGGAAAAGCCAACGAAGCTCTCGTCGAATTTCTGGCGGAATGGATGGGCGTGAGGCCGCGCGATGTCAGCGTCACTTCGGGCGAAACAAACCCAGTAAAAACGATCAGGATCGAAGGGGCGTCAGAGGCACACGTCCGTGCACGGCTCACGCCCGATCGATCCTGACGCAATACTAAGTTGAGTTAGAGAACTTTGTTTCTTTACGCGTTACTCGTCGTAACTGAAGTAGCCGGCAATCGCTTCGTGTACTTCAATCGTGTTGTACACAATCAAAGACCGGTTATAAGGGCTGATGCGGCCTTTACCGCCTCCTGAAGCACCAACTGTAGTCCCGTAGTTCAATCCGAGTCCACCACCACCGATGTTTTGCGGCGTGTCTTCCCACGATTCCGGATGGATTGTTCGCAAAATCACGTTACGTATTTCACCCAGACGTCGGAGCGTTTGCATCTCGCCCTGTTGGCCGGATTCTTGATTTTCTTCTCCCTGTCCGCCGCCACCGCCGCCACCGAACACGGACTGTCCACCACCGCCTCCCTGCCCGCCACTACTCTGTGCAGTCTGATTCAAATCAATGCGAGGAGCACCTTGGCCAAAATCCGGTATTCGCATTAGCAAATCAGTTACATCATACACGCGAACATACATTTCACGCCCGAAGTCCTGCTTGGTAGAGATGGTGAGCGTATTGCCATGGGCGTGATACGTGACTTCGCCGTCTTCTGACAGTGCACGCATCGTTTCATTCAACACATCGCCGACCGTCGTGTTGATCAGTCGAAGATTTACTGCGGTATCGCGACTGACACTCTCAACGCCGAGCGGACCTTCACGCATGATGACGTTGACCTGGCTTTCGCCCTGATCGCTCAACCACTTCACAATGTCTTCGAACGGCTTGTCGAGCCAATCGATGGACTCGACGCGTTTCTTAAGCAAAGTGCTCGCCGCGTTGGTGCTTGCCCGCGGACGCGCCTCGCGTTCCGGCTTGATTTCGCGCTCCGTGGTGCGCACGACGCTCGTCTCCTTGGTCGTGGTGGGTTCGGCGGTCTGCGCGAACAAGGGGGTCGCCAATCCGGCGACGGAGCACAGAGAAACTGACAGTACCGATCGTCTCATGTTCATCTACCTCCCAGTTCATTCATCGTAAGCTGCCCTGACTCTTAGTAGTCCATTGTTACGTATAAGGGCAGGCGGCCACAGCGCAGACCGAGCGAAGATGGCAGCCCAATAATACTACCTTTGTTCATTTCGGTTGACCAGCGAGTTTCGCTGATGCCAACGTATCAACGTGATCGACAAAGCGTTTCTTAGGGAACTGTGCTAATCGCACAAAATCACACATTTGAAGGCGTCTAAGCCGACACCTTGAAAAATAAGTGAGACTTTATGTTTTCTGTTGTTGGTTGCCGGTTTCGTGCCTCGTCAATGTTTCCGATAACTCTAGTTTGGGAACCAAATAACGTTGTTGGGTCAATTTCAATCTTGAGCGAACGCGATGCCTCAACTACTGACAACATCCCTCGCGTCTCAATATGACCATAGCCACGCAAGTTCGCCGCGCCTCGAGGTTCAACGGGCAACGGCGGCTGATCGCTCCCGTTGGGATCAATATATCTCCCGACACCCCGAGGCCACGCTCTTTCACGCATTCGCCTGGCGCGATTCGATCGTTGAGGCCTTTGATCATCGAACTCATTACCTGATTGCATTACGAGACGGAGCGATCGTCGGCGTGTTTCCGCTCGTCGTTATTGCGAGTCGCCTATTCGGTCGACGATTGGTCAGCGTGCCGTACGGCGTCGGTGGGGGAGTGCTGGCGGACGATGACGAAATCGTAAGTTTGCTTTTTGACGAAGCACGGAAAATTGCAAGCGAGGAGAATTCCGACTCGATCGACCTGCGCAGTTCGCGAGCGCGAGTGCCATCGATTGACACCATCGATCGATACGTCGGCTTCGAGCGCGAGCTGCCGACAGATACGGAAGAAGTTCTCGATTGGTTGCCGCGCAAGGCTCGAGCGGCCGCTCGCAATGGACGTGACAAGTTCGGCCTCGAAGTTTCCTTCGGCGACGAGCATCTGCGGGAAGTCTGGGAACTCTACGCCGTCAACATGCGGCGCCTCGGTTCGATCAATTACCCATTTCGTTTTTTTGAACGATTGATCGCCAACACACCGGAGCAACACTGGGTGTGCATCGTCAAGCACCAAGGTCAACCTGTGACAGGCCTTGTCACCTTCCTGTTTCGCGATCGCGTGCTCCCCTATTTCTTCGGGGCGAGCGACGAATCACGATGCTGCTCAGCCGCCAACTTCACGTACTTCTCAGTGATGCATCGGGCGGTGGCTGAAGGCTATCGCATCTTCGACTTCGGGCGTTCCCGACGCGACAACCCCGGCAGCTATGATTTCAAGCGATTCCACGGATTCGAGCCTCAGCCGCTTGGCTACCAGCGATGGAGTGCAAACGAACGACAACGAGTCGATGTTTCTCCCTCGAATCCGATGTTTCAACCGGTCCGGCGCATGTGGTCGTTGATGCCATTGGCCGTCACTCGCCCGCTGGGGAGTTATCTTTCAAGGCACATTCCCGGCTAATCCATGAACATTCTCTACCTTGCCCATCGCATTCCGTACCCGCCCAACAAGGGCGACAAGCTACGCGCCTTTCGGCAGATCGAATTTCTAAGCAAACGGCATCGAGTGTGGTGCGCCTGCTTCGTCGACGACAAACGCGATTGGCGCCATGTCGCGGCGCTGTACGAGTTTTGCGAAGACGTGATCGCGATTCCGCTCCAACCTCGTTCCGCTAAGATTCGCGGGCTGCTGGGACTATTGCGAGGCCGCACCGTCACCGAGTCTTACTATCAATCGCGTAAGATGCACGACGCGATCAAGAATTGGTGCCATAGCGTGACATTCGATGCGGTCGTCGCCTTTTCATCAAGCATGGCCCACTATGCAATGCAGGCATCAGTGCCACGTCGCATACTTGATATGTGCGACCGGGACAGTGCGAAATGGGAGGATTACGCGAAGCACTCGCGCGGCGTCATACGCCTCCTCTACGGGCTCGAAGCCGAACGCCTCGCGAAAAAAGAGCAGGAATGGGTCGATGCGTTCGACGCGACAGTGTTGATTACAAAAGCCGAAGCTGTGGGGCTGAAAATCACCGCGCCATCTCATTCCCACGAAAGAGCAATTCACGTCGTGGGAAATGGCGTGAAGGTAAACGACCGGGTTGATTCCCCAGCGCGGACGAACAATGACCGGTTGGAAACGGGTCCCACAGATAAGTCGCGCGTGTGCGGCTTTGTTGGTGTCATGGACTACAAACCCAACGTCGACGGCGTCTGCTGGTTCGCTCGCGAGTGCTGGCCCGCGATTCGCGCCGCGCACCCGACAGCCAGGTTCCGCATCATTGGCCGCTCGCCAACGCGCGCGGTGCGGAAGCTCGCGAAGATCGCGGGCATCGAAGTCGTCGGCGAAGTGGATGACGTTGCTGTCGAATTGGCCAAGATCGATGTGAGCATCGTCCCACTCGCGATCGCCCGTGGTTTGCAGAACAAAGTCCTCGAAGCCATGGCCGCCGCAAAACCGGTCGTGATGACGCGCCGAGTGGCGACTAGCCTAACCGGTCGCGATCAGGAACATTTCGTGATCGCCGACTTCGCGCCCGATTTCGCGAACGCGGTCACCACCTTGTTCAACGAGCCGCAGCTTTCCCGCCGCATCGGTCAGTCGGCGCAGGAATTTGTCAGACGGCACTATCGCTGGGAGGTCGAGCTGGCGAAACTGGAACGCATTATCGCGGGCGTCAGCGAAAGCTCAGCCGCTTTGTGGCGATTGCCAAGTGGCGAAACCAGCGAAACACGCATTTCGGACGTGCAGCCAAACGCCGCCTCCCGTGTACCATGGTAGGACATGACAGCGCAATTGACTGACAAGGGTTTGTCCGGACCGGTGGCTGAGTATTTGCACCGCGCGGTCGACCTCGACGCGTCGGACGTGCACCTCGTGCCGGGTTATCCGGTGATGTACCGCGTTCACGGGCAACTCAAGTCAGATCGCAAGGAACTCCTCTCAGCCGAGCAATCGCGGGGCATCGTCGAATCGATGACACCCGAGCGATTGCTCGCGCGTTTGAACGCGGACGGAAAGAACTTCGATTTTTCCGTTTCCGTGCTGCATGGAAATAAGCCGGTGCGCTTTCGCGCGAATGTGTTCATCGCCCAGGGCGATTGGTGTGCCTGCCTGCGCCACGTGCCGGAAGTTATTCCGACGTTTGAGTGGATGGGTTTCCCGCCGATGCTCGCGGAACGGCTGATCGCATACACCAATGGGTTGGTGATCGTCACCGGCGTCACTGGTTCGGGTAAATCAACCACGCTTGCGGCTCTAATCAATCTGCTCAACCACCGTGGCGGCTCGCGGATCATCACCGTCGAGGAACCGATCGAATACGTTCACAAACCGGTCAGCACCAGCGTGGTCACGCAGCGCGAGGTGGGCCGCGACGTGGATTCATTCTACGACGGTCTGAAGTACGGCCTGCGACAGGACCCCAACGTCATTCTCATCGGCGAGATTCGCGATCGAGACACCGCGCAGATGGCTCTCAGCGCCGCTGAGACGGGTCACCTAATTCTCGCGACCATGCACACGCGCGACGCCAAGGGCGCGGTGACGCGCTTCGCCGATCTTTTCCCTCACGATGCACAAGATGATGTGCGCTCGCAACTGTCTCTGGCTCTGCGTTCCGTGGTGAGCCAGCACCTGCTACCGGCTGCGACGGAAGGTGAGAAGCGCGCTCTCGCGCTGGAAGTCATGCACGTCAACATGCCGATCCGCAGTGCGATTCGGTTCGGAAAGATTGAATCGATCGAGTCAGCCATCCAAACCGGCAAACGCGATGCCATGTACACGCTCGACGAAGACCTACAGCGTCTCGCGATGACCGGCCGCATCTCAATGGACACCGCACAGCGATTCGCCAAAGACCCCGACAGCATGAACAGTCACCGTGGGCGATAGCGGTCTATTGCTGTTGAATCGTCGTATGACCGTGTGCCACTGCTCTGTGAGCAGTGCTTTGCCTCGTGGTCGACGTTCAAATCCAGTTGAACTGAGGAACCAGCGCTTACGGCGAACCCGTAAACGACGATTGAAAGGTCTTGAAGTCGCGCAAATCCACGTCGCCATCGAACGCGGTGTCAAAGATAAGGCATGAAGTGACCACTCCGCTCTGCAATCCGTGGAAGCACTCCGGAAAACCCTGATAGTCAATCAGGTCTACGAAACCGTCGCCGTTGTTGTCGCCGTATTCCTCGCTGCAAACGTATTTGAACACAACAAACTCATCGATCGCAGCCTCCACGATCGAACGCGGGCCGAGGTCGAACGCTGTGAAACGCACCTGCATTGTCGCCGACGGTGTGATGAAATCCGCAATTCGAAACTTTTTGTCATTCCACTCGGCTGCGCTCACATAAATCCGATCGACGATACGCCATGTCGCGCCGCCGTCGTTCGAAATCGAAACCTCCATGCCATCGCTGGCGAAGAAGCCCCCGAATTCGCTGTAGTACCAATACGAAAATCCGAAGCCATAGTCGCCATCGGTCGCGGCAAATATCGGTGAGCGCACCGACGTCTTACCGCGATCCACGTCAGCCGCGTCATCGGCAGCGCCGATGGCTCCCTGCCCGGTGAAGAAGCAGCTGAGGCCATTCTCGTAAGGCGCGCCCGATGACGGCTGGGCCGATGTGCCGTTAGGAATCCCGCGCACCCATTGCCCGCCCGTGGCGTCATCATCGGGGGAGCCAACGGTCCATCCAGTGGCGGTTTCAAACGAATCCCGAATGACATCTACTTCTGCGGTCAATGTACGGAGCTGATACGTTCTGACGGGTGCCCCCAGCGGTGAGTAAACCGTTTCGCCTTCCATAGTCTGAGCGCTGAAATAGTAGTCGAGAGGCTCACTGCACTTCTGCTTGGGCAGAGTGGCTTCGTACTGACCCCCGCCCAGATTGGTCATTGCGATGTTCGCCTCCGGATTACCCGGCAGCACACGATTAAGCGTCACAGAATCGGGTTCGATGGGGTCCATGGTGTCAGTCACTGACACATGCACGGGCGTGGTAAACACAGGGTGCAGCGACTTCGGCAGCGTCGGGTTGATCTGTGCCGGCCCTGCGACATTGACTACATACAGCCCATTGGTAATGTCGCTCAGCAGAACCTTGTCCGGACCGAGAAAGGGATAAACACCCCAGTTGCCGTCAAAGCCCTGAACCTGGTCTGCAAACGTGTCATAGCTGCCTGCGAAATCGAGCTTTCTTGTCTGACGATTCAGGTCAAACACGTGCAGGCCGGATTGATACCAAGCGACATACAGGCGATCGCCCACAAAGATTGGATTATGCACGCTGTAAGCGTTGGCGATCGGAAGGATGATGCTGTCACGCTCGCTCAGGTTGATCATGCCGTTGGCGAGATTGTTGATCTCGAAGAGCTTGATGCCGCCGTGGTCCTTCTCCTCAGCCGTCACCACATACTTTCCATCTTCGGTCGGCCAGCAGGTGTGCACGTTCTCGCCTTCGACCGTGCCGATCAGCGTCGGCATTTGCGTGCGCACGCGCGATACGTCATACACCCACAGCCCGCTCCCCCACGCGCAGCAATACAGTCGGCCATTCCGCACCGTGATTGAATGAACGAATTGCGTGCCAACACCGGTCACCGTCCAGAGCGGCGTCGTGATGGTGGCTGGAGGGTTGTTGATGTCGTAGTCGGTCAGGTCGACAATGCTGACCATCGGACCAGCGCCGCCGACCATGTAGAGAATCCCCTTGTCATAGTAAAGTTCATGTACGTTGGAATAGCTCGGTGTGCGCACGCGTTCGTTGCACCGGATGAACCGGGTCGCGCACGTCCACGATCAGCACGCCGTCGTTGCCGTCGGCTTCGAGCCCGATGAACATCAACCCGTCGGTTACCTGCACATCCTGCGCCGACGCAAACTGATTCGGCGGCCCGGGTCGAACCTCCGCGACCTGCACGGGGTTAGCCGGGTTGCTGATGTCGAGGATGTTCACGCCGGAGTCGCCGAAATGCGAAAGATAAGCGTAATGCCCATCGCCCCACACGTCGGCGTAGAAATCGGAAAACTGATCCCATCGCCCCACGAACTGCGTCAGCACCGGCGGTTCGAGCTGGGCGTAGGCGGATGCAGCGAACGATAACAATAATGTCAGGAAAAGAGCTTTGCATCTTGATTTGTGTGCGGGCATAGTCATGGCTCTCTCGGAATGAAAGCGAATCAATAACCTTAGTATGAACGCGAACGAGCCAAAGCAGGGGAGCTAACTTCGGCCATCGACTTGCATTAGTATAAGAGTTTGGCGAGTCGGGCGGCAAGGATCGATTCCGCTCAGTAAGCAAGCAAGTGAGGTGAAACATGTCCGATTTGGCAAGCAAAACGTGTGTTCCATGTCGCGGCGGCGTACCGCCAATGGATGAATCCACGGCTGACCGAATGCTCCAACAAGTTCCCGGATGGAGCCTCAACGCTCCGGGGCACCTGTACAAGATCTTCGCGTTTCCGGATTTCGTGAAAGCACTGGCGTTCGTGAACAAGGTGGCCGCAATCGCAGAAGAGCAGCAGCACCACCCCGATCTGTACCTCGCCTGGGGCAAAGTCAGCGTCGAAATCTGGACGCACAAGATCAATGGCCTGACCGAGAGCGATTTCGTGTTAGCCGCCAAGATCGAGAAGGTGTTGTAGCGTTTTCCTACGGATCAGTGGCCAAATGCCATCTGCCTGCCGCTTGTACGGAACAAAGGCATTAGGCATCAGGTAATAGGCACTAGTGATGTATGCCTCTTTGCCGCGTTCTTGCCTTACTTCTGTTGCCTAATGCCTGCTGCCTATTGCCTCCTCGACGCGACTGGTAGGAACTTCACGTACGCAGGGGTGGCACGGTCAAGCCGCAGCTTGGCCGTGGCTGGATAGTAGGAAGCCTCTCGAAAGCGCGGTATACTCTCCGTCAGATCGTAAGGCGCGCATCTCATGCTGACGATTGAGCTACAGGATCATTTCGCAGTAACGCCCGCTACGGCGTGGAAAACCATTGCCGATGTGCTGCGCCAGCGGGACTACGTTGCATATCAGATCACGCACGCTAAGCAATGCAACGCATCCAACCTCGGCCCTGAGTTCAAATGGAAAGAATCAGGCGTGCTGCTCGGCCGGCGCTACGAGTGCGAATGCTGCGTCTTCGGCTGGGAACCGCCCGAGTGGCTGTGCTTCGGCACGAAGAATCTCTTTCACGTCAGCTATGAACTCGCCGCGCAAGACGGCGGAACCGCCCTCGCCTATCGCTGCGAACTGCCGCAAACGCCCGACTCTCGCCGCGAAGCCCTCGAAGAACTCTGCCGCCAATCATTGACCAATTTGAAAATGCAGCTCGAACGCGGCGTGAAGGCAAACGCGACGTGGGAAGTGTGAGCGTATCGCATCGCTCAAGTAGCTTTTGTTTCGAGTCTTCTGTCGACTGCTCCCTCTAGTTGAACTAGCTCTCTATATGATCTCGGAAAAAGCTTCAAACACTTATCCGTGCCGTGAACAGACACCTCAAAACGATACGGACCCTGTCTTTCGGGCGAAGTCTTCACATTACTAATTTCGTTCCAATGAACTTTCTTGCGCATTTTTCGGCGTGAGCAAAATAGGATGCCTTCTTGGTTTATGATAACTGACGGAGGAAACATCACCTCTGTGGCCAAGTACAAGAAGGTCAACGCCAATATGAGGAAGACCACCATGGCAAACCAGAATTCACCATCGATTGGATTGCCGCTTCGAATAAAGTCCAAGACTCTCACGAATCTTTCCAGGCAAGCAAGCAAAACCAAAGAACAAATCAGGCGATGCCCATTTGAAGTCTGCGTCTTGAACACGACCGTCTCAGGATCGTAGAATAACCCGCATTCCGGACATTGGTGCGCCTTCGGAAGACCTTCCAGCGAATATCGACACACCGGGCAGCGATCGAGCGGCTGCGGGGCGACGTTGTCGGTCGGTGAATCAGTCATTTGGCGGCTCGATCGATTGTGTGCACTGCTTTCGCGCTTCGAGACGCGCCTTCACCGTTTTCCACAACTCAAAACTCAAGACGTGATTCAAATAGAAGCGAAAGCTCTGGACGCCGTTAACGTGGTACAGTTTGCAGACTCGCCTAATGTCGCCGTGGCCTTCAATTCGCACATCAATGATTTCTGGCCAAGAGTAGGTTTTCCGAATCCGTCGAAACGGGCACAGGTGTACGCCAACAGAGTTAACGATCACGGTCGGCGGATACAGAGCAAAGCGAACCATGAAGCCCGTAAACCCGACGTAGAAGAGTGTAGCCAACAAACTGAGAATGAAACGAGTCGTAAGCAATGAACCTCTTGTTGATATGCCCTGCACTATTTCGTCAAGCGGTCCCGTGAAGAACAACAGAATCAATGCCAAGAGGGACCATCGACTCGTCTTGCTGACTGTCTCAGACAGTATGATCGTCCCCTCATCATACTCAAACCCGCATTCCGGACAGCGATAGACGGACGGCAGCCCCTGCAGCGAATACCGACAAGCCGGGCAGCGATCGAGAGCGGGTTTGTCGAGGGGAGTTGTCATTTGCTCATGCGCTTCCCGGATCGCCGTAGCCGATCTTGAGCTCAATCGCCTCGCGTATGATCAACGTGGTGTTATCGCGGATGGCGCGATCATGCGCGCCTCGACGCTTTGGCGAAACTCATTGGCAACGTCCTGGCTGAAAATGATACTCTTTAGGTCAATCGGCTTGGTGCTCGACTTTGTTTTCAGTTGAACGTGTTTGAATTTCCCCGGCGGACCCAAATCGACAGCCACAACCTCATCCCACGGCACGATCGCCGCCGTTGATTTGTCTGTTTTGTAAGTGACCCCGCCCGGTCCGACAGCCACGAACGGATGCGCGCGATAGCGGATGAGCAGCCGGATCAGAAACCAAACCAACACGATGATCACGGCTACATTGAGCCAGAAAAGAAAGTGCTGCGGACTTTTCTCGCGCAAGCGCCCGAGGGCTTGTGGTCCCTGCGCCACCGCGAGGATCAACATGATCCCGCCGAATTTCCAAAAACTCTTTGCATGCCAGACTCGCGTCTGCTCGTCATACAGGAAGCCGCACTCGGGGCATCGATGTGCGGTGGGGAGGCCTTCGAGCGAATATCGGCAGGAAGGACAGCGATCGAGTGTAGTTGATATTGTAGTTGTACTGTTTTCCATGGGTCGATAACGCCAAATCGCGCTTTACCGTTTCATTCTATCGTACCGCCCCATAGCGCCTCAAATGTCGTCGACAGCGAGCAGCCTCGCGCAAATCGAAAACGAATTTCATTTTCTTTGTGATACCGTCGGTTGTCCTTAAGTTGATGACAATTCTTCGGCCCCATTCGTTTTCCTTATCCTTTTCGAAGGCGCATTCGAGTTCGCTAAACGGATATCGTAACAACCGACCAAGCACACGGGTTCGAATGACGATCTCGCGCGGTCCGAACGCGATAAACGGCGGATAAAGCCGCATGCGAACGTTGACCACGAAGTAAATTACCCAAGCGAAAACCAGCACGATCGAAGGGTGCACCGGCCCCTGACGATAGATGATCGGAACAACCTTAAAGAGTTGCAAGGTAAGACCCACCCAAAGGAGATGCCAAATCATGCTTGAAGCGTAGAGTTTGAACGAGCAAGTATTCTCGTCGTACTCGAACATGCACTCCGGGCAGCGATAAGGTGTCGGCAGGCCGACCAGCGAATAATCGCAGTATGGACAATGCGTAACACCCCGCGCCGAACCCTTACCGGCCGGACTCTCGCTCTTGGCACCTGCAATATCGATGGCCCGTTGTTCGATTGCGTTAGTCTCATCGGGAAAGAAATGGCGAGCGACGGCCAACTGGACGGATTTGCGTAGGATCCTTCTCTCCTGGCGGTTTCGCGTGACGAATTGAACGGTGCGCCACAGCCGTTGGTGCATGCCCGGCAGGATCAGGCTACCGACGTCAGCATCCAACTGACTGAGCTCCATCTGCTCAAGCTGGTGCCAGGAAAGTTTTCGCAACTTGCCCGACCGCCCCCGAAACCAGAGGCCGCTGGGTACGATGGCGATGAACATTCCGATCATGCACAGACGAATCATGAACAAGCAACTGCTAATGAATATGAGTGGCGAAATGATGTGCACGAAAAGCGGAATTGGCGCTTTGAGTTTCCAATCCAATAACAACGGAAAGAATCCGAAGAGAACCATTACCGGGACAACAAAGAGAGTGCGCCGGATCAACGCGGCACTAGGTTCCCACACTCTGGTTTTTTCGTCGTATTCAAACCAGCACTCGGGGCAGTGATGCGCTACTGGCATACCATGAAGTGAATAATGACAGACCGGACAGCGCTGGAGATTGGTTGTGCAGGTTTCTGCATCCATTCAGCCGATTCTACATCATTTCCGCTGCTGTTCATTAGTCTCCGACGTTTCGGCTGCAGCGGGCTGCTCATTCAAATAGCGCTTCAGGCCATCCTCAATGGCATACTTGATTGCCAAGCGTTTCTGTCTCGTACGCACCACGGCCGTCAGCTGACTGATGAGCAAGACTGCCTTGATGTCGACAACGGGCTTGTACTATGGGGCTCCAATCAATTCGGTCCCGATGGCCCGAAGCTCTTCCCAGGTGTAGTTCTTCTCACCTTGGGTGTGGGATCGAATGAGCAGCCCGCCGCCATGCACGCATACAATTTCTCTCGTCCCGACAAGGCGCTTCATCTTGAATATTCGATAGGCGAATGCCAAAAAGAGCATGACCACCAAGATTAGCATCAACGGGTCATTCCACCATGAGTTTCGGTGTATCTCGCGCACCACAAAGTAGACCATCACGCCAGCAAACGGTGAAAAAACGATCGCCCACGTGGCGAGCTTCTTGTTTGTCCAGGCATGTGTGAACTCATCGTATTCAAAGAAACACTCCGGGCAGCGATGAACTGCCGGCAGACCCTCCAGCGAGTAGCCGCAAATAGGGCAATCATCAATGGATCGGATCGTCAAAGAGATGCACCCTGCTGCCGCGAAAGATAATGCTCCTTCGCCTTCCACAAACATTCTTCAAACCGCCGCATGTCAGCCTCGTGGTCAAAAACAACATGCAGCGGGTGTTTGCCCATGCTCGTGATGAGCCACATGCGATTGATCCCGCGATGCTTTGGTGGAATTCTCACTTCGAGCGACATGACCTCATGCCACGGGAACGTCTGCTCGATTCGAAGAATAGAGCGAACGATCACCCCTTCCGGCGTAATCGCCACCATCGGTTTGCGAAGCAACAGCAACGGCGCGAGGATGACACTTGGCACTCCGAGTCCAAACAGCATGAGAGACACGTATCCACCCGGCAGATGGAACACAAATCCACAAAGGAATGCGACGACAGCCACGACGGCGACAGCAATCAACATCGGCCGCCATGGCAGTGGTTCAACCCAGGCGAGCGTGTGCTCGTCATACGGAAACCCGCACTCCGGACAACGATGAGCAGCTGGCAGTCCCTCGAGCGAGTAATTGCAGCTCGGGCAGTCATCGAAGGGCGGCCTAAGGAATGCTGCGCCAACGGGCAGAGGTTCGTTGCCGGCAATCAGGCCTTTGTTTGTGGCTGTGCGTTCAGAAGTGCCATCGGTTGTCATCGGAGGCGAATTCGCCGGAGCTTTGAATCGCAACTAGTGAACTGTTCAAACCGCTTCAAGCGGCCAGTGACCCAAGCTGACAATGTCCACATTCACCATTCGCTCTTCGACATTCAGCATTCGCGGCCCGACCTCGCTTTGTTGTTGATTGGCTCCAAGGCCGCGCGGCGCTACTTCGGCGCGACGATGTTGTCTTCAGCCAGGTCCTGCTTGCGAGCATCGCCGCCGCCCGTGCTGAATGAAACGATCTTGGCGCCGGGATCGACAAGGAACAGAAAAACCAGCGCATAATCGCCCGAGAGGTGGCGCTCTTTGATCTTGTCGAATTGGCCGACGCCGCCGATCGAACCCGCCTGATCCGCGAAGAATTGCACTTCCGTCACCCGGCGGCCGTCAACGTCCGCCTCGGCATACTTGCCCACGAGTTGGTACTGATTTCCAGCTTCGTCCTGCACGAGGTAGTTTTGCATTGTCTTGACGGCAAAGCCGAGCGCCTTTCCGTGCATGCTCTTTGTTTCCAGGAAGTTCGCACTCAAATGAAACAGCTTCTTGTCATCGGGGACATCAAACTTGTTCACCGGCGTCGCTTTACCTTCCGCCTGTTCATCGTTGTAGCCGACAAGATGGCCCATACGCAGCTTGCCATGGCTGATCTCCGCATTCTTCAACTGCGTGTATTGCTTGAGTGTGACCGGCAGCGTGTCGCCAAAATTCCAGCGGGTGGCGGAGAATGATCGCACATTGCCGCCGCCGGTTGCTGAACCGGAAGCGATGGTGCCGCTGGTCGGCGATTCACTCGGTGTTGTGGGCCTGGGTGTGGGTGGCGGCGGGGGAGCCAGTGCGGTGCCTTCCACTGCACCCTCTCCTGCTTTGGGAAACTTGAACTCAACCCGAGCGCCGCGCTTGTATTCGAGATACTCCGGCTCGAAATCATTGGGCAGTTCGAAGACGATTTCGACTTCGTTGTTATTGCCCTCGCGCGGTGTGAACACGTCGTCCGTCACCGGCCAATCACCTCGCCGCCATTTCTTGATTTTCACGTGACGATTGGTTCCGTCATGATCCTTGTCCACCTGGATAGCGATGGGATAGAACTGCTGCCGACGATCCGGGTTGCCCTTGTCGTGCCCTTCCACGCGGAATTGACGCAACGTAAACAAATGACTCTTGGCCATTCCCTGCGACTCTTTCTTGAGCAACACGCGAACCATGTGATACTTGTGACCCTCAGCCGGGTTGATGGGTTCGTAGATCGGCGGCTGATCGAAACGACCGCTCGGAGCCTCCGAATAGACGAAGGCAATCGGTTCGTGTCGTTTGATCTCGATCGACTTGGCGGGCGCGTAGCGGGGAACTTCCACCGGAACTGCATTCCGCCAGCCAACTGTTCTTAAGTAGTCAATATTATCGTCGTTGTAGCTGCGATCGGCGCTGAAGAGACCGTTAGAGAACACACCCAGCATGCCCAGGACAAAGCGATCCGGCGTGAACCAGAGTTCGGCCTCCGCCCGCGTGGGATCGGGCGGTGTCGGGTCGCCGGCTCCGCGCTGGTCTTCGTCGACCACGCGGTTCGGCAATTCGACCCGTCCGTATCCAAGGAACGACCCGCCAAAAGGCACCAACTGGAGGCAGAGAGCTGCGATACCAGCGATCGTAATTCCCGTCACAAGTCCACACACCGCACCGCCGACGCGATCCACCCAAGATGGGAGAAGGCACGAGCGGCGAATCAGGTTGTCCATGGCTGCGCGCAGAAGGAGTAGCGAAATGCCGAATGAAGCACCAAGCGCCAGCGCGAACGAGAAGTCCGGTCGCCACTTTGGCGCGAGCCAACTGATGGCTACATATTCATGGACTCCCAGCGCGAACGCGGCGCAGCACAGCGTCAACAACGTCATGATGAGTGCGCTGAACAACCCCTGCGTCGCCTGGAAGAACGCGATGGCGCAGATAAGTACGATCAGGATTAACGACAGCCACATCAGTCGGCTCCAAACAATGAATCGCGGCTACTTTCCGTTCTCACGCAGGGCACGAAGCACTTCATCCATGCTGGTGGTTCCGTCAATAACCTTAAGCAGCGCTTCTTCCTGCAGGTAATACATCTTGCTCTTGCGGCATTGGGACTTGATGCGATCGACCGACGCGCCCTCGGCAACCAGTTGCTTGATGGCGTCGTCGACGATCATCAGCTCAAACACGCCGGTGCGACCCACGTAACCCGTTCCCTGGCACTGCGGGCAGATGATCTCATTGCCCTTCTTATCCAGAATCGGTTCAGTGGGCGGCCGGTAGAACTTCTCAATTTTATCTGCCGGCAGGTTGAGTTTCTTGAGAATGTTGGAGTCCGGGCGGAACGCTTCTCGGCAGGCTGTACACAGCTTGCGAATGAGCCGTTGATTTACCACACCGACCAACGCGCGGGACGCCATCTTGTTATCATCAAGAAACGTGAGGTACTTGCTCAACGCATCGAAACAATCTTTGGCGTTGAGGCCCAGGTAAATCTTTCGATCTTCCGCCGCAGCTCGACTCGCAATCTGGGCTGTCTCACGATCCTCACACTCGCCGACAAACACAATATCCGGCTCGCGGCGCAGCACGCTTTGCAGCATACGTGCGTAATTCACGTCGCTGTTGTTACCCTCGTATTGCTTCTGAGTGATGTTATCGAGGTCAGCCAGTGGGCGGCGCTCGATGGTGTGGATGTTCTTGATGTAGGCGTCATGACCTTTGAGAATGGAGTAAGCAGTGGTTGTAAGTCCGGCATGTTGCGGAGACGAGATGATGAACAAGCCGTGATGGCGTTCCATCAACTCATTAATCGCTTCGATCCGCGCCTGCGGCAGACCGATTTCGTTGAGTCGCATGATCTGCGGACCGGCTTGGAACTTCAGTCGAAGTCGCTCACCCGCAGTCGATCCGGAAGTGTTCACCTCGGTGAACCCCATGCTCCCGGCATGCGTGAGCAGCGCTGTTTGTATCTTCCCCGTTTGAGGCCGACGGATTTCTTCCACGTTCAAGCCCGCGATTCGCTTCAGATAGCGATTCACGCGCTCGCCTTCCTCAGGTGGAAGACCCTCAGGTCGTTCGTTGGCTACACCATCAATTCGGTAGACGACGCGGAATTTTTCCTTCCCGGCCACCACATCCACATCGGAAGCACGCCTCCACAGCATGTCGTAAAGAAAATCCTGCGTCGTTTGAAAATCGACGGCGGCTTCAGGGTCATCGGGAAATTGCTGCGGTTTCCCGGCATGATCGGCGATACGCACGCGCTGCCCCTTGTCCGAGACTTTGGCCTTCTTATCGCCTTGCCCGGAGAGAAGTCGCTTGAAATGGTCACCCGTTAGCACCTTGGCAGCCGGAATCACGCGTCCGTTTCGATGAATGACGTACGCCATGATCGCGCCCCCGGCAATGACCAACCAGAGGCCGATGCCCGCGAGAAACAGCCCAACGCCCTGCCATGGCCCAAGCAGCAGCACAAGAAACGCCACCACAGAGCCTGAAAGAGTAATGAGGTTCCATTGCTCGCGCTTGGTTTTCACGACGTCCGTGTCGCGATCCACCCATTGCAGGATAGCTGCCCACCCCACGATCAGGACGAGCACCACGGCGATCTTGATCAGATTGACATAAACGCCGGGGCCCGGGACTGCGGCGAGGATGGCGGGAATAAAAGTCGAATTCATGGACTCGGACATCTCGCAGGTAGGAAAATCTCACAACAACAATTAGTCAGGTCTAGACCACCCAGAGGCGGGTGACTCCACCGAAACGAGCATCGTAACGTCCGCCCTCGCTTTGGGAAGTGGGACGGGACCAAAACAGTCTCGCAGTATTGGTACGCAGTTTCAGAGCTCGGAGTTCGGCTACCCGATGATGCCGCCGCCCGTCACCGAAATGCCCTTCAGGCGCATTTTCAGTTCGTCGGGGTTCGGGGCAGCCGCGTAGGCTGTTTTTACCGAGATCAGCTCGTTCTCGACCAATTGTCGCAGCGATTCGGTAAAGTCGATCATGCCTTCGTGATACGACCCGCGAATGACCGACCCGATTTCGTTGTCGCGCTCTTCGGAAATGAGCTTTCGAACCGTGCTGTTCGCAAACATGATCTCGCACGCCGGAAGTCGCGGAATATCCTGCCGCAGACCGGGCAGCAGCTTCAGGCAGACGATCGCTTGAAGGTTGAACACAAGCGACGTGCGAATCAGCGGTCGTGCTTCTTCCGGGAACAGTTCCAGAATACGTGTGATCGTGCTCGACGCGTTCGACGCGTGAATGGTTCCGAATACTAGGTGTCCGGTTTCAGCAGCCGCCAACGCCGCACCAAACGTTTCCTGATCGCGCATTTCGCCGATGAGAATCACGTCCGGGTCTTCGCGCATGAGATACTTCAGCGCATCGGCGAAGTTGTGTACGTCGAGGCCGATTTCACGCTGGTTCACAAACGCTTTCTTGTCGTCATACAGGAATTCGATCGGGTCTTCGATCGTCACGATGTGACACGCTCGCGAGCGGTTGATTTCCTCGAGCATAGCCGCAATCGTCGTGCTCTTTCCGCTACCGGTGATACCAGCCAGCAGAATCAACCCCTGATGCAACTCGGCCAATCGGCTCAGTGACGTGGGCAGGTGCAATTGTTGGTAGTTCAGAATTTCCCGCGGAACACGACGGGCAGCAATGGAAGTCTTACCTCGCTGGCGAAACACGTTGATACGGAAACGGTCCGCGTCGCCCAATTGATACGCGAAGTCCATCGACCCCTTCTCGTGATACCGCGCGATCTGCCGTTCGTTCATGATCTCGAAGATCATCGATTCGACTTCGGCATTGGCGAGGGGCGGCACATCCATGTTCCGTATGCTTCCCTTAAGACGAAGCTTGGGTGGAGTCTCCGCTTTGATGTGCAGGTCAGAAGCCTTGTGCTTGCACATCGCTCTAAACAATTTGTCGATTTTCGGAGAACCATTTCGTGAGGAGGAAGATGAAACCTCGTCCGGTTCCGTTGGGATGACTGATTCGTCCTTTTGAGCGGCGACGGCTTGTTGCATTGTTAGTTCAGGCCCTTATGTATGCGACAACGAGCAAACCCGTTGACGACCCCTGTTCTCTTTCAAAGCGAAAAAGCATGAGAGGGGCTAAGTTTTTCCCCTGCAGGTCCTCAACCGGGTAGGAAAGGACCGCCTCAACACGTAGACCCTCTATTATAAGACAACCCTCTTTCCATTCAAGGTTACGCAATTAGGCTCACAAACCTTTGTGCGACCGCATTAAACATATGCACCAAAACTGTTGGAAGTAGTTCAACACCTTTGATAGATTGTTTCCCATAGCGTCTTTCGTTCGGGTTTCTTCGCGATGCCACTGCATAACAATGCGTTTGAGGACGTATTGTTAGTTCGCGCCCCAGAACCCATCAGTAGCGACCCGTTCCGGAGTCATCCTTAGTTTATGTTGTTCCGTGTCCGAATTGCAGGAGGTATGTCATGCAAGCAAAAGTGGTTGCGATCAAGTCTCTCGGGTTCATCTTCGTATTGACGGTGCTGACCGAATGGAAGTATGCCGCAGCATTCGCCGAGGAGTTGGCTGTTGTCGATGAGGTCGTTTTGCAAACGGACCAACAGGATGAATTGATTGAAATGACGCTGAGCGACGAACAGCCGCTTGCTGAGCGCATCGCTCAAGCCAAGGAAGCACCGATCGATCCTGTTACTAACCTTCCGGTTGGGCTGGATCATGAAATTGCCCGGGCTGCGGCGCGAGGGCTGGTGAGCGTGATCGTCCACTTTGATCCGCAACTGGATACTCCAAACGTGGCGGGAGGCGTGAGCGCGGTTCGACAGGGATTAAGGAACTTTGTCAATCAACAGAGGGCCCGCATCAAGTACGAATACGAAGTGCTCCCGAATGCAATCAACGTTCGTGACCTTCCGCGAGCCGCCTTGCCTGCCTTGAAGCTTCTGCCAGGCGTCGTCAAGGTTGAGGACGATGAGTACGGTATTTACGTCAGCCTGCACGACAGCACGCCCTTAATTCGCGGATTGCAAAGTCAGATCAACGGCGCGGGTATCACTGCGGACGGAACAGGTGTGCGCGTATGTGTGGTGGACACCGGTATCGACTCAGATCACGTCATGTTTTCCTCTCGCATAGATGCAGCCGCCGGGTTCGACTTCGCCAATGATGACAGCAACCCGGAAGACGACAACGGACATGGTTCGCATTGCGCAGGAATCGCACTGGGGCGCACCGGTCTCACGGTTGACTTCGGTTGTGTCGGGCCTGAGCCGTTTCAGGGAGTTGCTCCCAATGCGACGTTGATCGGCGTAAAAGTGTTGAATTCCGCCGGTGGTGGTTTCAGTTCAGATATCGTTGCGGGCATTAACCATTGCGCGAGCACGAGTCTTCCGGGTGGACAGGCGGATGTCATCAGCCTGAGTCTCGGCACCAGCGCGTTCACCAGCACGTGCGACACGCATACCTGGGCGATCGCCGCGAATAATGCGGTGGCAGCCGGAGTCACGGTGGCAGTCGCAACCGGCAATGAATGTCTGTCAAACGGTACACGTTCTCCGGCCTGTGCATCAAATGTCATTGCAGTTGGTGCTACGTGGGATGATAACTATCCGAACTGCGAAGATCCGACTTCGTCGTTTAACTGGGGTTGCTGTGTAGACTCGGGTATCACGGTCAACAAGTTGGTCTGCTTCAGCAACCGCGCCTCGTTTATCGACGTAACCGCTCCGGGCGCAATGATCTATTCAGCCAGTATCGCCGCTGGCGGCGGTTCGATCGTCGGCAACGCCGGCACAAGCATGGCCTGCCCGCATGTCGCAGGTCTGGCAGCGCTCATATTGGATGTGAACCCGTCGCTGACACCGGCTCAAGTGCGGACAATTATTCAAAATGGCGCGGTTGACCTTGGCACGCCTGGATTCGATTCGAGTTTCGGCTGGGGTCGCATCGACGTCGTCAACTCGCTGCAACTTGCTGGTGGCGGAGGCTGCACAACCAATGGCCAATGTGATGACGGCCTATTCTGCAATGGGGCCGAAACCTGCGTAAGTGGCTCTTGCCAGGCTGGCACTGCACCGAATTGCAACGACAGCATCGCCTGCACCACGGATGCCTGCAACGAGAGCACAGATTCATGCACAAATACGGCGAACAATTCCGCCTGCGACGACGGTTTGTTCTGCAATGGAACAGAAACCTGCAATGTGACGCTTGGTTGCCAGGCGGGAACGAATCCGTGCGGTGCGCAGCAGTGTAACGAATCGACCGACACTTGCGGAACAGGTCCGGAAGTATGGATGGCGTTCGTTGATAGCACAGCCGTGCCAGGTGTTGGCACTGTCGAAAACGAGGATATCGTTTCTTACAATCAGGGTTCAGGAACCTGGTCCATGATCCTCGATGGTAGCGATGTGGGACTAAGCGCATTAGCCATCGATGCCCTTGCGCGATTGAGTGACGGCACGATCCTGTTGTCGTTTGCGGACGCGGGGACGGTTGCAGGATTGACTGGTGGTCCCAGCGGTACGTCGGTGGACGATTCCGACATAGTTCGGTTTACGCCCACGTCTCTCGGTACGACGACAGCCGGCTCGTTCTCGTTCTATTTTGACGGGAGCGACGTCAGCTTGTCTACAAACAATGAAGACCTCGACGCCGTAGATGTGAATGCATCGGGTCAACTGATCCTCTCGACGCTTGGCTCATTCAGCGTAACTGGTGCAACAGGCGACGGCCCCGATTTGGTCGCGTTTACTCCCACGAGTCTCGGCTCAGTGACCGCAGGAAGTTATTCGTTGTACTTTGACGGCAGTGATGTCGGCCTATCCGCAGCGGCGGAGAACGTCGACGCGTCCGCATTGATGGCGTCAGGTGCCATTCTGCTGTCGACCGACGGCAATTTCTCGGTCCCCGGGCTCTCCGGTGGGGATGAGGATATATTCCGCTTCAATCCGACTACTTTGGGTTCGACGACAGCGGGTTCGTCCTCGATGTACCTCGACCTCAGCACGATTGGTATTGCCACAGCGGAGGATGTTGCGGCGATTGAAATCGTTGAGTAGTCGAAGCTGGCCCTAAAGGCCGTTCGAGTATCGCATCATCGGCGGGCGGCGAATTTCGGTTCGTCGCCCGCCTGCTTTTTCGGCCAAGAGATTCTCATAGCGGGTGCCACAAAATGGCACTAATAGTCCGCATTTCTCCACGACCCAACACCTTGACCTGCAACGGCCCCACCCGAATTTGGCAAGCCTCATCGACGGACAGCACAAAAATGAGAAAATTAACTTGCTGTAATGTGTCGACGTTTGATGTTAGCGCATCAAGCAGCATTTCAAAACGCGGTCTTTTCTTGCAGTAAACGCAGGTATCGCCTTCCGATGCGCACCTTGAAACGAGTATAAAGAGTACCGTCTTTGCCGCTTAGAAATCATTGACAACGCCATGCGAGTCGTTAACAACTAAACTGAGGTCGGGGCACGATGCCACACGGCACCGCTGGTGCAATCGAAAAGTGGGTGCACGCAACGTCGGCAGAAGAATTCGAGCCGACGACTCGATAGTCGTGCTCGTCGTCAGAAGATGTCCCGACGTTTGTAGTTCTTGATAATCGATCGACTCATTCAAAAGGCACGCAGTTCGTATCGTCGCAAGAAGGGGATACTTGCGGTACGATCAACAGGGTGGCCGCGAGGAAGCGGCGAGAAATATTGTGAAGCTAGGACGCTCATCAGCCATCGCCGTGCTGGCCGTGGTTTACATCGCGCAAAACACCGAAAGAACTTCCCTATCAGGTGCACGCATTGCTGAAGGTCTTGGAACTGCGCAGGACTACCTTTTGAAAATCCTTCAACAACTCGTCAAGGCACGGATTCTCGAAAGCGATCGCGGGCCATCGGGCGGTTATCGACTTCGGCAAAGTTCAAGCACCGTACGCCTGCTGGATGTCGTCGAAGCCATCGAAGGCAAACTGTCCGGCGAAATCGTCGGTAAGAAAGACTTCGCATTCGGAACTCGCTCGGTGGAAGTACTGGAAGAAAAGTGCGAACGCGCCGCCGATTTCGCGCGAGGCTTGCTGGCTGACTCGACGATCGCTGACTTGCTTGAGGATCAGCGCGCCAAAGGCTGACTCACGCAATTAGAACAAACCAAGTACGACAATGACCGCCATTCACGCAACGCTGCGTCCACCGTCGATCGCATAGATTTGCCCCGTGATGTAATCACCGTCTTCAACAAGGAACCGCGCCAGCTTCGCAATATCCTCCGGCGAACCTTCGCGCTTCAAGGGAACGCGGCTGATTAGCTTGGTTCTCTCCTCATCAGAATATTCATCAGGAAACACGGCGATCCCCGGCGCGATGCCATTAACCTGAATCGTCGGCGCCAGCGCCCTCGCAGCCGATTTCGTCAACGAAACAAGCCCGGCCTTAGACGCACAGTACGCCACGTTCGTCGCCCACGGTCGCTCCGCTGCGATATCGCACAGATTGATGATCTTGCCTGCGCCCGCAGCCCGCATTTGAATCGCCGCATGATGAATCAACGCGGCACACGCCACCAAATTCGTGCGCAGCATGGCGTCCCATGTGTTGACGTCAAACGAATCGATCGTGTCCGGTGTCGAAGTTTGAAAGGACGAAGCATTATTAACCAGAACATCGAGTCGCCCCAGCGCAACAACCGCCGCCTCTACGATTCGCTGCCAATCGCGCGGATCGTTCAGGTCACCGTGAATCAAAGCCGCCCGCCGCCCTTTCGCATGAATCGCCATCGCCAGTGATCGCGCATCGTCCTCCGAATTCAAATAATGAATGGCCACATCGCAGCCGGCATCCGCCAGTTCCAGCGCGATCGCCCGGCCCACGCGCCGCGCGGCCCCCGTGATCAACGCGACTCGTCCAGCCAACTTCATGCTTGTGGTTCTGAATCCTCTTCGTCGTTCAGATCAACGGGTCTCGGCTTCTGCTGCGACCAGATATCGTCATTCGACGTCGCCCTCGACGGCCCCATGAGAATGCGATCACGATGTCGCCTCCCCGCACGCACCAGAGCATACCCACCGAACAACACCAGCAGCACGAGGATCAACCCGACAAAGAGGAACATGGACATGCTTCGCGCAGCATGAATGTTGGCGACTGCGGGTTCTCCTGTCGTTTGCCGGATCGGCTGCGTCGCCATCATGTTGGCGTTGCGATAAATCCAGCTCGTCCACGCCCAAATGATGAATACAGCGCCGACCAATAGAAGAACCAGTGCGGCCCGCAATCGTTTGATTTCCTGTCCGAGCGATCCGTCATCCATCAGTGTTTGCTCCACGGCAGTCGACTTCGCGGATTAGAATGATCCAGCTTCGCCGTCTTTTCGTAGGCACTGCGCAACTCATCAGACATCGACTTCGGCGGCACGATTTGAATCACGACGTATTCATCACCGGCAGGAACGCCCGCGTGCTCCGGTACTCCGCGCCCGCGAAGTCGCAGCTTCGCGCCGCTGGCTGTCCCCGGTGGAACGGTCACTGTCGCAAAACCATCCAGCGTGGGCACGTCTATTTTCGCCCCCAGCGTTGCCTCAGCCACTGTGATCGGCACGTCGACAGTCAGATCATTTCCCTGTCGCGTGAAATACGGATGCGACTGAACCGAGCAGACGAGAAACAGATCGCCCGCCTCAGCCCCATGCGATCCTTCCTGCCCGCGACCGCGCACACGAATACGCTGCCCGTCAGTGACACCCGGCGGCACTTTCACTTCCAGTGTTTCCGCGCGACCATTCTTCCCACCGGTCAGTCGAATCGAAATCATGGTGCCGCGCACCGCCTGCTCGAACGTCAGCTGGATAGGGTGCTCTTGATCAGAGCCCCGCTGTCGCGTAGGCGTTCGCGTCCGCCGACCCTGCGATCCAAACAACTGGTCGAAAATGCTGGGCCGCTCGCCGCCACCGCCTCCGATCGTCGAGAACAAGTCTTCCAGATCATCGACGTTGACCGTCGACCCGCCGCCCCATTGGTAGACCTTCTGCCCGCGCGGTCCGGTTTGAAATTGGCCGACGCCCACTTCGCCGAATTGGTCGTAATCCGACCGCTTCTTGGCATCTTTCAATATCTCGTACGCGTGCTGCACTTCCTTGAACTTAGCTTCCGCTGACTGGTCGTTCGGGTTCCGATCCGGATGGTATTTCTTCGCCAGCGATCGGTAAGCCCGCTTGATCTCGTCTTCCGACGCAGAGCGAGCAACGCCAAGCACTTCGTACAAATCTCTTTTCTGGCTCATGGTTAAGTAAACGAGGTATTAGCAGGCGCTCCGACACAACTAAAGTTTCGGGTGGCATGGTCAAGCTTCAGCTTGGCCATGGTCTCCGTCGCTACGCCACGGCCTTGCTGTGGCAAGACCGTGCCACCCGCAAGATTGAGCGTGTTGACCTGCTAGTCGGCTTCTCACTTGCGAAAGTATAGCCGTCGCCCCGACCCTTGCCACGGTAGCCCTTCATGACGCGCAAGTCAGCGTTGATTTTTGAGTCCCGCACCGTTCGTGGTAATATGTTGCGGAAAATGACGCGCATCCCACGATGGGGGTCGAGATTCGTCAGAAGCACTATCAATAAGCATGGGAGTTCAAATATGAATAGGTCAACCGTTTTTCGTGGTTCCATGTTCGGCATGACAGCCGCAGGCATCTTTGGCGCAGTGATGTGCATCACCGGCAGCTCGTTCGCAGCCGATCCGAAGCCGGCTGCACCTGCTGCCGAAAAGCCCGCAGCGAAACCGGCAGAAGCCGCGCCCGCATCGCCTAAGAAGCTCACCGACGGCGCATCGCTCGAAGGCAAGACGCTCAAGCTCGATGGGATCACGATGACAGTGCCCGACGGCTGGGAAGCAGCACCGGTTCAAACAACTGCCATGGGTCCCGTGGCCATCTTCACACTTGCGAAAGCGGAAGGGGAATCTGAACCGGCGCAGGCGCGCATCACTTACTACCCGTCCATGAAGGGCAAGGACGATGAAAACATCGAGCGCTGGCTCAAGCAGGTCAAGCAGGCCGACGGCTCCGCCCACACGCGCGACACAGCCAAGATCACCAAGACCGAACAAGGCAATGTGCGAGTGACCGTCGTGGATATCAGCGGCACGGTCGACAACTCCATGGCCGGTGGCGGTCAGACAGCCGGCACGCGCATGCTCGCCGCAATCGTCGACCACCCCAAGGGCCCACACTACATCAAAGTCACCGGCTCCCTCAAGACCATGGAAAAGTGGCAGCAGGCTGTCGACACCTTCTTTAAGAGCGCGAAGGTCGTACAGTAGTTGTGTACGGTCAACTAACAGCGAGAAAATGAGTCAACGAGCGTGCCCTGTCCTTCCAAAAAGGGCAGGGCACAAGTTTTTTGGAATTAACTTCAATCGACATATATCGAACGCAATGAAAACGCCAACAATCACACATGCACCCCCAACCCTCGAATCCAGTGCCACCGTCCGTCACTTCATCCTCGGCACAGCCGGACACATCGACCACGGCAAGAGCTCCCTCGTTCGCGCACTGACGGGTACGGATCCCGATCGACTTCCCGAAGAAAAAGCGCGCGGCATGACCATCGAGCTTGGTTTCGCGGAGTTGACCGTCGGCGACATCCGCTTCGGCATCGTCGACGTCCCCGGCCACGAGCGCTTCATCAAAACAATGGTCTCCGGCGCGACCGGCATGGACCTTGTCATGCTCATCGTCGCAGCCGACGACTCGGTGATGCCGCAGACGATCGAACACGTGGAAATCCTACGTTTGCTCGGGGTCCAACGCGGCGTGGTAGCCATCACCAAGATCGACATGATCGATCCTGAAGTGGTCGAACTCGTCAAGGATGACATTGCGAAACTGCTCGAGGACACGCCGCTGGCAGACGTTGAAGTGTGCCCCGTTTCGTCAGTGACGGGGATGGGATTGGACGAGCTCAAATCCGCACTGGCTCGCGCCGTTGATCGCTCCGCCGAAAGGCGCGCAAGTGCTCCTTTCCGCATGGCGATAGATCGCGTGTTCACCGTGCAGGGACGCGGAACCGTCGTGACGGGCTCAGTCCTCCGCGGCTCGGTACAGCCCGGCGACCGACTCCAGGTTTTCCCCGGTGGTCATGAATGTCGCGTTCGGGAAATGCAATCACACGGCTCGGACCAAGCCAGCGTCAGCAGCGGACAGCGCGCCGCATTAAACCTGACCGGCATCGACCGCGACCAGCTCGAACGCGGTTGCGAATTAGCCACACCGGGTTATCTCACAGAATCGCACCTGCTCGATGTGCGTATTGAATGTCTCGCCAGTTCGGATCGCCTGCTGAAATCATCCGGTGTCGTCCATCTATGCATAGGTACGCGTGAAGTTCCCGTTCGCGTGGTTCTTTTGGGCGCGAGCATGTTGGCGCCGGGCGAGTCAGCCCATGCTCAACTTCGCTGCGGCGAACCGCTCACGTCGGCCTACGGGCAACGGTTCATCCTGCGTGATCCATCCGCCAGTCACACGATCGGTGGGGGAGCCGTCCTGCGACCAGTTGCGCGCCGCCGCCGTCGCGACGTAGCCAGCTTGATCGAGTCGCTGCGTCGCCTCGAATCAAACCACGCCGAAGATCGTCTTGAAGAAGTTCTTCGCCAAGTCGGGTTCGCAGCCATCGATGACCTGCAAGTCTGCGCCCGAGCAGGAATCGAACTCAACGGCATCCCCGCCGCGTACGCCGTACTCAAACAACAACATCGGTGGGTACAGGTCGCTGGCACGCAAGTCAGGGCGACACAGTCTACGCTTGATGACATGAGCACAGCCTTAGTTTCGTGGCTACGCCGATTTCACCAAACTCACCCCGATGCCCCAGGTCGATCCATGGATTCCGTGGTCACCTTTCTGGAACGCGTCTCGACCAAATCGGTCGCCAAGCCGATTCTTGAGTCCCTGATTCAGAAGGGCACCGTCAAACGGCTCGGTGGTTTCATCTGCCTCCCCGAGTTCGCCCCAGCTTTGTCAAAAGCAGACGAAAAAGCATTGGCCATCATCGTCGAACAGGCTCAAAAGGGCGGTTTTCAGCCGCCGACTCACGCCGATCTGATCATTTCCGCCCAGGTCGATCAAAAACGACTCGCAAAACTACTCACACTAGCGGTTGCCCTCGGCGAACTTGTCCGAATCGACGCCGAGACGTACCTTCACCGTGAATACGAGCCCAAATTGCGCGAGACGGTCGCGGGCCTGATCCAACGTCAGCAGTCCGTAGCCGTCAGCGAAGTCCGCGAAGCACTGGGTTCGAGTCGAAAATACGTCGTGCCGTTTATGGAATATCTCGATCGCGTCGGTTTCACCAAACGAATTGACGATCGCCGAGTCCTCGCGAGTGCCGCTTCGTGACACAAAAAAACAACGATCTCCTTCGCTCCATCCCATCTGTCAACCACGTGCTCGAGCACGACGAAGTCCTCGCGTGGATGGAAGCCATGCCGCGAAACACCGTCGTCTCGGTCGTGCAGGCCACGCTGCAATCAATCCGCGACGAAATCCTCGCCGGCGAGTGGGAAGACGAAGTCGATATCGAATCCGTCATCTCGCGCATCGAGGAAGCAATCGTCGAGCGCTCGCAACCGTCGCTTCGACGAGTGATTAACGCCACCGGCATCGTGCTACACACCGGGCTTGGCCGGGCGCCCTTGTGCGACGCCGCCCTGGAAGCGATTGCCGAAGGCACCTCAGGCTACTGCAACTTGGAATACAACCTCGCGAATGGCGAGCGCGGCCACCGCAGCGAACACGCCGCGCGCGAGCTTAGCGAACTGACCGGTGCCGAGGCTGCCACGGTGGTCAACAACAACGCCGCCGCAACTTTGCTGATTCTCAAAGCATTGGCTGCCGGACGTGAGGTCATCGTTTCTCGCGGCGAGCTCATCGAGATCGGCGGCAGCTATCGCCTCCCTGACATTATGGCCGCCGGTGGCGCGATCCTTCGCGAAGTCGGCACGACCAACCGCACCCGCATCGCCGACTACGAAGCCGCGATCAACGAACGATCAGCCATGCTCCTCCGCGTGCACCCCAGCAACTATCGCGTCGTCGGTTTTTCCGAATCTGTTTCTTTCGAAGAACTCGTCGAGCTTGGTCGCCGGAAGCAATTACCCGTCGTTGACGATCTCGGCAGCGGCGTACTTATTGATCTCGCCCAATTCGGCCTGCCGCACGAGCCGTGCGTCCGCGACTCGATCGAAGCAGGGGCCGATCTCGCGTGCTTCTCCGGCGATAAGCTCCTCGGCGGCCCGCAATGCGGCGTCATCGTCGGTCGCCGCGATCTGATTCAACGCATCGAGAAAGACCCGCTCTTCCGCACCTATCGCGTCGACAAAATGACACTCCTCGCGCTCATCGCCACGCTGCGACTCTACGCCGACCCCGATGAAGCCATGAAGCAAATCCCGACGCTGGCTATGCTTTCGGCGTCAACCGATGAGCTTGCGACCCTCGCCAATTCAATCGTGCAACAACTCGAATCCCAACTGCCCGGCGAACGATTCTTCGTCTGCTCCGACGTAGCCTACGCCGGCGGCGGCTCGCTGCCGACTGAGCAGCTTCCCACCGTGGTCATCCAATGGCGACCCTCGCGCATGAGTGCGGATTGTGCCGCCAGCGCACTTCGCGAATCAGACACGCCCGTCGTCGCACGCATTCGCGACGAGGCAGTCTGCTTCGACATGCGAACCATTCGCGAACCGGACATCGACCCACTCGTGACGTCCATTACCGGCGTAGTGTGGGATTGCGAACCGGAAGAAAACGACGGGCGAATTTCGCTACCTGTCTTGTGAACACTTTCCATGACCGTGCATGGGAAAACGCATAGCCTTCACGTATAATCCTTCGATGCCATCCCTTGGCCTCATCGCCGGTGCCGGTCGCTTCCCTTTCATGGTTGCGGAGGGTGCTCGCGCGCAAGGTATCAAAGTCTCTGTCGTTGGCCTGCAGGGTTTCGTCGATCCCGCCTTGGCCAATCTCGTCGATGAGTTTCACTGGGCCGGTCTCGCGAAACCCGGTCGTTGGATTCGTCTGCTGCGTCGTGCGGGAGCGGATCGCGTCATCCTCGCGGGTTCGGTGGCCAAAGACAGCATGTATGGCCGATGGCGGATGCTCCGCTTGCTGCCCGACCTGACTGCCCTGAAGATTTGGTTTCTGCGAATACCGGACAAGCGGAACGACACCGTGCTGCGGGCGATCGCCGACGAACTGGCAATACACGGGCTGATCATGGACGAATGCGTCAAATACACTCCCGAACACATGGCCCCCGAGGGCGTGCTCACCCGCCGCCAGCCGAACGCCGCCCAGCTTCGCGACATCGAGTTCGGCTGGTCGATCGCCAAAGAGATGGGCCGACTCGACATCGGCCAATCGATCGCGGTCAAAGAAACCGAAGTCATCGCGGTCGAAGCCATCGAAGGCACCGACCGCATGATCGAACGCACAGGCCAACTATGCCCCCGCGGCGGCTGGACCATGATCAAAGTCGCCAAACCAAATCAGGACATGCGCTTCGACGTTCCCACCGTCGGCCCGGAGACGATCGAAAAACTCCGCCGCGCCGGTGCGGCCATGCTGGTGATCGAGGCAGGAAAAACGGTGATCGTTGAGCGAGAGAACATGGTCGCAGCAGCCGAAGCGGCAGGGATTATCGTGGCTGCACGAAGCGAAGCGGTTTGCACCAACGGTGCAACGTAACAAAGCCCAGGGTTGCAGCGTAGCAGCTACCCTGGCTTGATGATCACACGCCAACAAGTGCCCTGAAAGGGCACTGCCCTCAAAGTCTAAGGAAAACAAGCGCGAGAGTTAGCGGTTAACTACCGCCGCTTCCTTCGCTTCTTCAATCATCGCGGAAATCCGATCTGTCGGCGCTTTTGGAACCGACGACGTCACACTTTTCGTCGGCGCAGATACCGGCTGTGTTGTCTTAGGCGTCACAAGAGTTCGCAACCCACTCGCCTGCGTCCCGATAGGGGAGTCGATTGATCGGGGAATCTCGACCACCGTATTTGACTGCAACCGCTGCGCGATGCCGTGCAACGCATCACCCGGATGCGTCGCCGCGATCGACGGTGCTTGCTGCACCAGCTTTTCCAACCTCGACTGAACGCGCACCGCCTCCGCCACCCATTCATGCAACGTGGCCGACGCACGATCAGTCTCGCCCTGCAGCCGCGCGACGCGATCCACCGCCGCTTCGCTGACCTCTTTGAACTCCTTTGTCTTCTGCACGGCGTCGAGACTCGCCTGCGACAATCCCGCGAACACCTTTCGCACCACGCCGCACACGCGTTCCAACTGTGCAGCCTGATTCTGAGCCGTCGCAATGATCTCCTGCGGCTTGGTGATGATGGTCATCACTTTGCCTTCAACGTCCGCAGCCTGTCGTCGCATTTCGTCAAGCTTTGTGTGAACTCCTTCCGCCTGCGTGGTGAATTCACGGCGCAAATGCTCCAGCGCCTCCACCGTTCCGCGACCCTCGTCGAGCCGCTCATTCAGCTCGCCGACCGCCTCTTCCACGCGGCGAAGGACCTGCTGCTGCGTTTCAATCAGCGACTGCGCGGTCCCCGTCACGTTGTGCAGTTCCGTGCACTGCTCCGAGCCGAGCCCCGTTGCGGTGACAATATCCGTGTGCACGCGCGTCGCATCGTCCAGCGCCTTGCGAATCACGTCGCCTGTTTCTTGGGCCATGCGAATCAGCGGCGTCACAGCCGACAATCGCTCAGCCAACAGCGCCGATTGCGACGTGTGCTCCTGAATCGATTGCACCGATTCCTGGGCCGCCTTCACTTGTTCCGTTAGCGTGCCGAGGATCGTATCCCGCTGGGATGCAAGCTCTGTGATACGCTCAATGACTTCCATTGATCTGGTGCCGGCCGCGTTGAGTTCGTTGGCCCGTGCCTCCGCTGTGGTGCTCAGCGACCATATTTCCTGCGTCATCTTCTCGATCTGATCGCGCGTCGTCGCCGCTAGCGATTCCGACTCCTTCGTGATTTCGTTCGCACGATTCAGAACTTTTTGGCCGTTCATCGTTGCTTCGCTCAACTGCCGCAACGTTTGCGTTGCAGCCGCATTGTGCGAATCAAGCTGACGCGATTTCTCTTCGGTCAATGCGCAAACCTGACGTACCGTCTCCTGCCATTGCTTGGACGTGGCGACCAGTTCACCCACTTGCTTATTCGTGCTGCGTGCCTCGTCGGTAGCCGCACGTAGTGAAGTTGCCACACCCTCTGCCTCCGCCACCCGATCGGTGAGCGGCTTGACCCGTTCATGGGCAGCCCCAAGATCGACCAGCGTGCTGGCCACCGCATGACGCAGCGATTCCAGTCGCCCAACCGATTCCTTCGTGCCGTTTTGAAGATCGTCAGCGCGACGTACGGAAGTGGAAAGCTCTCCGATCACGCTTTCCGCGCGTTCGATCCATGTTTCCATCAGCTTCTGCGGCCCCGTGAGCTTGGTCTCCCATTGATTGATCTTCGTTTCCATGCCGGTGAATTCCTGTCCGATCTCGCCGACGCGGAATTGCAACTGCGTATAGCGCCCGTCCAGCGCGTTCATATAGTGCTGCAAGTCGTCGATGCGCTCCGTTCGCTCGCCCGCAAGCTCCGCAAACAGACGACGCATATCGCTCACTTCTTCCGTGGCCTTTGCCCGAGCAGCCGTCGTTATCTCCTGAAGTTCACCAACACGCGCGGTCATTTCTTCCAATTGCTTCGCCGATTCGGTTGTGCGATCTTCGAGCTGCGCCACGAAACTGCGCTTCAGTTCTGCGGCCATCGTCGCGAACTCGCTCTTCGTTTGTTCAACCGTATCGAGCATTTCGTCTTCGGTAGCGCTAGCAAGTTCCCGCAATTGTCGGATTCGCCCAGACCACTCGTCTGCGTGTTGCTTTGCTTCACTGTTTTGTTGAGCAAGCCTGTTGGTCAGTTCTTGTTCGATGGACGTTTTCTTGCGCTCTGCGTTCTTCAACTCCCCGCGAAGTTCCTCGATCTCGTTTGCTGCCTGCTCCCGCACCGTAGCCAATGACCGCTGTGCATTTTCCACTTCGACAACCGCGTGCAGCGATGCATCGTTCAGTTGACGCTCGATTTCGGCGGATCGCTTTTCCGTTTCGGAAACGTTATCGATGAACTTCTTCTGCATGCGGTCAGTCGAGGAAATCACGTCTTCCATGCGAGTCTGCATCGTCTTCATCGTCGAATCAAAGGCCGATTGCATGCTGTCAATCCGACCGAGGACCGACTCAAGTCGCTGTTGTGCGATATCCGCGCGATCGATCTTCTCTGCCAGCGCCCCCATTCGCGCAAGCTGTTCCTCAGCCCGCTGCGCCACCTGATCGCTGAACGAATTGAGTCGCGCTTCGATTTCATCCGCGCGACTGCAAGCTTGCTGAATGCGTCGAATCGGGTCCGACTCCGCCAGCGTCTCGAACACCTGCCCGATCTGCCCACGCACATCGCTGACCCGGCGATCGGTTTCATCAATAATCTCTTCCGATCGACGCTTCACATGCGAGAGTGTCTGCTCAGCCTGTTCGTTCGATTGATTTAGTTCCTGTGTAAGCCGATCTGCTCGATCGCGCACGAACGACAGCCGCTCGCCCGCGCCCACCGAATCGCGCACCGACATATCCAGTGTCGCCGCACTCTGCTCCGCCCGGGCCAGCAATTGCTCAAGGCGTTGAATATTGGCTGCCGTTGTGACGCTGTCAGGTGCGGTTCGAATCGTTCCTGCTGTTGTGACTTCGCTGACCGGCATCTCGCGGGCCATTTCTCCGATGATGCCGGGAATTGATGCGCCAATCGCTTGCACTTCACGCGACACGTTTGCTCCGCCCAGCACCCCGCTTGAGGCCGTCATCACGACCTCGCGCTCTTTCGCCGACGTATACGGGTCAGTGACACCGAGCACGCCGAAACTCTCCTTCGAGGCCCGTTCCGCCGAAGCAATCGCGGCGGGTCGAATCGACTCCAAGGGTGCACTCACGGTTGTGCTCATCTGCGATGTGGCGATGATACGAACCGCACGAATTCGTTTCTCGCCCGCAAACCGGGCAGCCTGCATCGCGCGCAAGGCCGCCGCGTTCACCGATCGCGGAACGCCCCCCGATGCTGCATGGATGAGTTGTATCGCTTCATTTTCGAAGAGATCGCCGGCGGAATGCCCCGCCGCGATCAACCGCGTTCGAAAATAGTCTTTCGTTTCGTCGAGTGTCATGGGCCGAAGCGTGTTCGTGACCGTGATCTGCTGCCGGAACTGTGTGAACTCAGTTCGCTCCAGCACCCGCGACAGCATCGGACGACCGCACAACACCACGCGTATCGACTCTGATTCTTCCGTCGACCCCGCCATGAATTCCGCGAGCTGCGACAAGTGATTCGCCGACAAGTTCTCCGCCTGATCGATAATCAGCAGCGACCGATGCCCGACTTCCCACATTTTTTGCAGATGAGTGCGAAGCCGCTTCGCCGTCCGCGCGCGATCCTTTGAAAACGGCAATCCGACGCTGAATCGCTTGCACGTTTCACGAATCACGTCTCGATCCGAATCCGGCGGCCAGGACAGCATCGCCGCATGGTCCGTGGTGTGCAGACGGAGCAGCAACGTGCGCAGCAGCATGGTCTTCCCCAGCCCCGCATCTGCCGTCAGCAGCGCCATCCCTTTTCCGAACTGCGCATGCTGCATCAGTTGTTCGAGGATGCGCTCGCGATCGGGTGTGCTATGAAAAAGTCGCCCATCCGCGCGATCATCAAACGGTGGCGTTTCCAGTCTGAACCAGTTGTGATCCATGGCAGCTTCCTCAACGTCGCCAACGGGCAACAGCCGGCGCGCGACCGCCCCGATACCCGGGTCGGCGCGAACCCCATACGTACGCTTGATTTGGTAAATCGGTCTCTGCCGGGGAAGCCTGAAGTTATCGGGCAGTTGCACAAACCCGCCGGGATACATGTATAGAGGTAATGTAACTGCCTTCCAAAGGCCCACGCGGACCATGTCGCAATGGCCTCACGACCCTGAAAACGCGGTTGTCTTCGAACACCCGTAGCCGACAATGTTTGCCTTTTTCCCTAACTCTCCATTACTATAATTCCCGTTTAATTGACCAAACCATTCAGACAGGAGCTGCAACATGACCACCGCAACCATGACCGCCTCGGACAACAAAGTGAAAATCAGCGCTACCAAGCTGCTTATCAATAACCAATGGGTCGACGCTACCTCGGGCAAGACCTTCGATACCATCAACCCCGCAACAGGCCAGTCGATCACCAAAGTCGCCGAAGCCGATGCAGCCGACGTTGAAAAAGCCGTCAAAGCTGCCCGCACCGCTTTCGAGCGCGGCGCGCCGTGGCGCAAGATGTCCGCCACACAGCGTGGCCGCTTGCTTCACAAGCTCGCGGACCTCATCGAAGAAAACAAAGACGAACTCGCTCGCCTCGAGTCACTCGACAACGGCAAGCCCTACAACGATTCATCAAAGGCAGACCTCCCGCTCACCATCGCCTGCTATCGCTACTACGCGGGTTGGGCCGACAAAGTCCAGGGCAAGACCATCCCCATCAACGGCCCATACTTCTGCTACACCAAGCATGAGCCCGTCGGCGTCGTCGGCCAGATCATCCCGTGGAACTTCCCGCTGCTCATGCAGGCGTGGAAGCTCGGCCCCGCACTCGCGACCGGCAACACCGTCATCATGAAACCGGCTGAGCAAACTCCTCTCAGCGCCCTCCGCGTCGGCGAGCTGATCGTCGAAGCAGGCTTCCCCGCGGGCGTCGTGAACATCCTCCCCGGTTTCGGCCCGACAGCTGGCGGCGCGATCTCGAAGCATAATGACGTCGACAAGGTCGCCTTCACCGGCTCGACCGAAGTCGGCAAGCTGATTATGGAAGCCGCCGCCAAGAGCAACCTCAAGCGCGTCACGCTTGAACTCGGCGGCAAGAGCCCGAACATCGTCTTCGCCGACGCCGACATGAACGCAGCCATCGAAGGCGCCCACTTCGCCCTCTTCTTCAATCAGGGTCAGTGCTGCTGCGCCGGCTCGCGACTCTTCGTCGAGGAGAAATGCTACGACGAGTTCGTGTCGAAGAGCGTCGAGCGCGCCAAGCGCCGCAAGGTCGGCGATCCATTCGACGCCAAGACCGAGCAAGGCCCGCAGGTCGATGAAGAGCAATTCAAGAAAGTCATGGGCTATATCGAAGCCGGCAAGAAGGACGGCGCAAAGATGGAATGCGGCGGCGGCCGCGTCGGCAGCAACGGCTACTTCATCGAGCCCACCGTCTTCACCGACGTGAAAGACGAGATGAAGATCGCCCAGGAAGAAATCTTCGGCCCGGTCATGAGCATCATCAAGTTCAAGGATATGGACGAAGTCATCCGCCGCTCAAACAGCACCATGTACGGCCTCGCGGCTGCTGTGTGGACGAAGGACATCACTAAGGCCCATGCAATCGCCGACGGCGTCCGCGCCGGCACCGTCTGGGTCAACTGCTACGACGTCTTCGACGCAGCCGCCCCCTTCGGCGGTTTCAAGCAATCCGGCATCGGCCGCGAACTCGGCGAATACGGTCTGCAACAGTATACAGAAGTGAAAACGGTGACGGTGAGAATCTAGCTAAGCGAAACTGAACTTTGAGCAAAACAAAAGCGCCGTGTCGATGATCGACACGGCGCTTTTCAATTGCGCTAGATGTAAATCCTACTCGCACTTATCCGGGCACGCGTTGTTCCCACCAAACGCAGCCAGAACGGAAAGAATATCATCGAGGTTAATAGTCCCGTTGGCCTCGCACGGCTTCACGTCGGCGCTGGGGCAATCAACTGCATTCGCGAATCCGCGCAGCGTGCACAGAACGTCGTCCAAATTCGGTACCCCGCCCGATGCGTTTACGTCGCAATAGATTTGCAAGTCGCAGAAAAGGTCCAGTGCAAGGCCATGAACTGTACCCAGACCAGTCGCCACGTCTTCAACATTCGATCCGTCGAAATTCGCCCGCCGAATCCGCGTACCGTCAGCCCAGAATATTTTCCCGCCTCCCACGTCGAGCGCGATATCCCGTGGCGACTGCAAGTCAGGCTGTGCAACGAGAGTTTCAATTCCAGTGCCATTCAGATTCATTCGAACGATCTGCCTCGTCGGCGTCGTATCCGTGACGTAGAGCTTGGAGCTGATCGGATCGAGGTCGATTCCAAACGGGGAAAAGGAGAGTTCAAAGTAGACTAGCTCTACATTCGTACCATCAAGGTCCGCGCGCTTGATGAAACCGCCAGTTCCCGAAATAGCTTCATACTGCGTCCAATACAACTTCCCGGCAGCATCATCAATTACAATGCCAAACGGTTCGCTTGGCGACGACCCAAATGGTTCCGCAGTAGTCGCTGGAATAACGTCTTCCACGCCGGTCCCATCGTAATTGGATCGCTGAATTTTATGGCCGGGACTGTCCACCCAATAAAGCTTGGCAAAGTTTTGGCTGATGGCTATGTCCGTTACGGACGCGTTAGGCAACGTCAGAAGCAATGCCGCGTTGTTACCGTCTTGATCTGAGACGAAGATTCCATCGCCTCCCACCACAGACGATGCCCAATAAATCAAGTTGGTTTCCGGGTTTTGCTCAAGCGCTCTTGGGAGCTTCAGCGCCCCAGCCACAAGGGTCTCGATGTTCGCCCAATCCAGGTCAGCGCGATGAATGGTCGAATGAGATTCAATCGTCCAATAGAGTGCCCCAGTCGCAGAATCAAGCGTGAGCGCCCCAATACTTACGTTGCCAAGGTCACCTAATTGCTCGACGTTGCCACCATTGAGATCAGAACGCATGAGGTGGCCATGGTCCGTCCAGTACATGCGCCCGGCGTTAAGGTCGAGTGCAAGCCCTTTTGCATAAACTCCGTCGGAATGGCTGATAAGCGATACAAGATCTTCGGTGCCTGTGCCATCGAGATTTGCCCGTCGGATCAAGTCTCGGCCAAAATCCAACCAGTACATCTTGCCCCCGGCAAGATCGAGGTTGATGAAATCACTATTCCCGAACCCGAAGTCCGCAAGGCTCTGCATACCGGAACCATCAAGGTTCGCCCGTCGAATCTGTCCGCCGTTAAAGGCATTCGTCCAGTAAACTTTTCCGGACGCAACATCGAGCGCGATCTGCGAGACCGCCTGAAGATTTGAAACCAGAGCTTCTGTGTTGCTTCCATCAAGGTCAGCCCGAAGTATTCGTGCTTGGTTGGGGGTTGCATCGTCCGTCAAGTACATCTTGCCCGCCGCAATGTCGAGCGCGATGCCTTTGAAGTTTCCAAGAAGGCCATTGGCAGAAAGATCTTCAATGTCCGATCCATCTATGTTGGCACGGAATACCTTGTTCAGTGGAGGATCGACCCAATACAGCTTGCCTGCGACTGAATCAACGGCTACACCCACCGGGCTTACCGTAATGGGATCAACAATGATGACTTCCTGACCATCCCCATCCAAATCCGCGCGCTGCACCAAATGCCCAGTCATATCCGTCCAATAGACTTTCTGGGCTTGAACCGCATTCGTGAGAAAACCAGCGCAGACAAAACCAACCACTGTTGAAACCAGCTTTCTAGTCATGTCAGAATCTCCAGCAGAAAGAAGAGACCATGCCGCCTGTGGGATACGTCCAATAGCCTAACTCGCCACCAGCCGGTACGCAACAAATTCCGTTGTAAAAAGAGAAATGGGCATTGAGTGATGGCTCGGTCTGGTTTGTGTGGAAGCGCTCAACCGCGACAAAATCCACATCGGCCAACATCAATGACTTACGGTTTCCTTCTTCGATCCGTTCATTGGAGGGCAGGCGAGTAGGATGGGTGTTCTGCACCCACCTGTTGTCAGTCTCCCAGCCGGAAATGTCCTGCTCGTCGCATCGTTCGCGCCAATTCCCCGCGCTCGTCTCGTGCACAATACCAAGCGATCACCCGTGTTGTTATCAATGTATGAAAACACGAATCAACCAAACCGCATCGCCCAATCTCCGCGACCGCTGTGCCTGCACGCAGTGCGCCATGGCCACACAAATCACCGCAATCGACATCAGAGAATCGCCAATCGACAATCCCCGCAAACGGCCCAGCCAACCCCCATTCTCTGCCTCAATCAAAGTTCTGCGCATTTCTTTTTTTCCCGCGAATAAATCCTGCATAGCCGACCCGAAAACCGCGTATTCCACCTGCGCCGCGCAAAACCGCGCAAGGTCGAACCGCGTTTTGGCTATCAAAAAACGAGGCGAAATGCACTGCGAAAACAAACGCAGGAGTACAACCAGCCCATTTCCGATAGGTCTGCCTCGTTACACTCCCGTCAGCCTTCTTCTTTATGTCTTGGTGCCTTTGTGGTTCAACCCAATTGCAATACTCAAGGTCTGTGCCACTCATCGCAGCTTTCACACAACGACGCTACCGCATAATCGCCCAACGCATGTCTTTTACGAATGTGCTCAAACCTCGCCCCGCGCCAAATGGCCTCCAGCGAATGCTCTCTCAAGTTTCCAACGCCTTGGGCGCCTTTGAAATCCTGATCGCACAACGTGACGCTACCATCAGCCAGCACCACGCATCGCGACTTGAGTCGTCGACAGGCGTTTCGCGTCGGCGGTGTCATGCGAATGACACTTCGATCTTCCAACTGTCCGGCCCGGTGGCTGTAGCCGTGGATCGCGACCGCGCCCACGCGTCGCAGCCAGCCATCGTGAAAATCGTCGAGCTCGTGTACGTTCTCTCGACACTTGGTCATAGAGGGCACGACGATGGGCGTAGCCGACCGATCCTGCTCCCGCCGCTGACTCAATCGGTCGATGGCCGCCAGTGCCCTTTTTATGTTGCCGACGTTCGCGTCACCGCGAGCATGCAGCGTCGCATAAAGGCCGTCGCTCCACGCATCGAGCATCACCTCGACGACATCCACGCCGCATTCGAGAAGCCAGTCGATATGTTGGTCGGTGAGGTCGACCAGCGTTGTCCGAATCGCCAGTCCGTACACACCACTGTTCCGACCACTCGGTCGCAACGTCCGAAGCACTTCGCCCAGCTTCGGATGTCGCAGCGGCTCACCAAACCCGCCAAGCACCACCAGCGAATCGTCGACCCGCGCAAGCTCCGCAGCCAGCTTGCCAATCACGGTCACATCAATCGGGCCGCGTCGCGGAACCCTCGATCCCCTTGGGTGCAACATGGAATCCGGAAAAGTGTCGTCAGTGGTGAGTTCGACCTCAACCTCGCGCGGCATCGCCGGTACATAGCCGTGCTCTCGCTCAGTCATTCGCCGAGCGATCTCCCGCGCATCCACGTTTTCAGCATTGGTATGAAGGTCTTGAATGGTTCGGGTGGAAGAATCGGTGTCCATAATGAGCCGCCCGACGGCGTGCCGAACCTCAACGGACGATTCGCAACAGGCAGCCGTGAAGATGACATCCTTCTGCGGCGCATCCGGTTTGTAGCTGATCAGCCACCCGATCGGGATGCCGCGCTCGCCCAGCTCCAACACTAACTCGCGGTCGAGCAGGACACCGGCCATTCCCGGCGGCGATTGCGTAACCACTAGCCGTGCCTCATCGCCGATGCTTCTGCGATGCTCGATCATCCGATCCGCGATTCCGGGATCAAAGAAAGGGGCAGCCGGCGGCACGCTCAACACAGCCTGCGGGTTGATGTCCGAACACGTGCTCTTCAGTCCTCCCTCTCCCCATTGGGGAGAGGGTTGGGGTGAGGGGCTTCTTTCTAATGACCTAAGCAACTCGCTCAGCACCCGAGGATCGGTGTACTCATCAAACACCGTCGTTCCGCCGATGCCCCCGCGCCACCCATCCAGCGCCCATTTCCGCGCCGGCTGCACCAGCGACCGCCACGGCGGAGGTCCCAATGCATTTGGATGCACTACGGCAGCCAACCCATCCACGAGCTTCGAGCACCGATTCACTTGTTCCGGCGGACAAAGGAGATGAATCCCCGCCAGATTTCGACACCGCATGAGCCGTTCGACTGTCCGTCGCAAGACCGGCACACCGCCAAGTTCATCCGCGCACCGACTCCTCGTCCCCAACGGCGTGGTGACGAGGTCAACTTCGATGGCTGCGATGACTTTCACTGATAACTTCTCTGTCTTACAAACCTGTTTACAGGTCAAATTGTGTTTGCGAGTTTCATGAGTATCGCCATCCCAGTTCCACTTGGCCAACAAAATTCACAACGTGATTTGCCTCGCATCGCGCGCCGCGTTTGTCACATGACAATTTGTCTTGACCCGCGTTTTTGAAGTGGTATACATTTCATGAGGTTCCATCGGCGTGATTGCGTGGGATTGGTTTCGCATTTTTTATAGCACGGCTCGGTTGTGAGTCGACATAAGACGTAGACGTAGGCAGCGCGGAGTGCGCTGCGGCGATTTCGTGTCCTGTCTCATCGGGTGTGCTGCAAAAGGGAGTTTGTCATGCGCGCGGAAGTCAAACTGGGTCTGGGCGTTTCAGCCGTTATCTGCACCGTCGTCGGCGGTTACTTCATGTTCGGCCGACAAAAAGAGTCGAACATTCCGGTTAACGGCGCGCCGGTCGCAGCGACTACTCCCGCAAAGCCAGGCACACCCAACAAGACTGACGCTGCGAAGACTCCCGCAACGACTCCCAACAAGGGTCGCACAACTCCGCAAACTAAGCCGACGACCCCAACCACCAGCAACCCGCGACTGGCTTCCGGTCAGCCGGGCGGCCAACCCGGTGCGACGCAGCCCAACCCAAATCCGACGGACGCCGCGCACACCACGCGAACCTTCCCGGCAGCGACAACTGCAAACCCGAATCCCACGCCAACGACGAACCCGACGACGACGCCAACTACGCCCGCGACTTCAACTGAGAATCCCGCTTTGGCTGCCGGCCAACCCAAACCCGTTTGGCCGCCAGCAGGTAATGAAGCCAAGACAGACACCGTCGCCAGCCGCACGCCGACCGATCAACCCGCGACACAGGGACCGCCCGCGATGCCGCAGACCACGTTGAGCGCTACCTCGCCGACGCCGCCGGCACCAAGTTCTGAGCTCAATCAACCGGTGAAGTCCCCGACGCCGGGGGAATCGAACGTCACTGATCCCAAGAACACGCTGACTTCAATGCAGCCGACCCGCGTTCCACCGCCTGCCGCACAACCAACGGTTGGTTCGAATCCGACGACGAACCCGCAGCCCGCTTCGGTCCCTGCGACATCTCCCGTCGGCGAAGCGAAGCTCGCCAGCATGAAGACCGACGATGCGGCCGTCGAGACGCACAAAGTGCAACCCGGTGACACTTTCGCAAAGCTGGCTGAGGCGTATTACGGCGATGCGAAGCTTGAGCAGTTTTTGAAGGAGAGCAACAAGGACCTTGGTGATCCACGTCGCCTCAGCGTCGGCATGATCGTGAAGATCCCGCCGAAGCCCGGTTTAGGAAACAGCAAGCAAGCCAAGAAAGAATCCAAGGACGCAAACGATACGAAGGACGCAGCCAAGCCTGCCGCCGAAAAGTCAAGATCAACCGGCGCGAAGACATATACTGTTAAGTCCGGTGATTCCTTCTACAGCATCGCAAAGGCCCAACTCGGCAATTCGGCTCGCTGGAAGCAGCTTTACGCCCTCAATAAGAAGACTGTCGATAACGATCCGACGAACCTTCGTCCGGGCCAGGTGCTGAAACTTCCGGAAGAAGAAGCAACGAAGTCAACGCCGTGAGGCGAGCCGGGTGCTTCAGCACCCGACTGTTTTGCACACGCTTCAGTGCGCAAGTTTGCATTCGTTGGTTTCGATTCCTGTAATTAACGGAGCGGGTCGGTGAAATCGCCGACCCGTTTCTTTTTCGCGACTTGGTAGCGGCCCGCATTTGCCTCAATTCCAGCAAAGTGGAAACGCGCGCCCGGAATGCGTATCCTGAGGATTCGGCTTGGGCTTCCGGCGCGCTGATACGTCGGGTGATTCAGTGCGTGATGCGGTGGTGTGGTTAGCGCCGCAGCCTGAAAGGCTGTTCGTGAATAGCCGTGGGTTGAGTTCGCGTAAGCGAGCGAAACCCACGGGGAAAAAACGTAGCGATCGGGACCCTGTAGGGGTCCTCTTGGGGTCCATAAGTCGACCCTTTCAGGGTCGCGAAGGATTGGGATATCCAACCGGGGGTCGTGCTGCGCTCGACGCCCCGGCTATGAACGATGAGCCTTTCAGGCTCAAACGGTTAGTCGCTTCAGGATGAAATGGTCTAGCGCTGTCATGCTAATGTGTCGGTTCTCTGTGGTTCCATTGAATATTGCGTGATATGACCGACGGCCAAATACAGCTCACTGGCGTAGGGAAACTGCGCCACTACTTTGACCGCCGTCCGGTCCTGCGTTTCGTGTCCCTGGTTGCGGTCTCGATGGGCCTCTTCTACGGCCTGATGGCTACGCCGCTGTTCGGCGACAAGCTCTTCAACGCGTACCTGCAATTCAACGCCGAGGTTACCGCCAAGATTCTTAATGTCTTCGGTCGCCAGGCGTCGGTCAGCGGTGTCACCATCTCCACACCGGAATACGGCCTCGAAATCCGCCGCGGCTGCGACGCGGTCGAACCGATGGCTCTCTACATCGCAGGAGTGATCGCACTCGCCACGCCGATGCGGACCAAGGTGATCGGCATCGCGCTGGGGATGCTCGTCCTGCTCGTCGTGAACATGATTCGCATCGTTTCGCTTTACTACGTCGGCGTCTATTGGCGCAGCGCGTTCGAGACCATGCACGTCGATGTCTGGCAGCCGGCGTTCATCGTGCTCACCGTCGGCCTGTGGACCACATGGGCACTCTGGGCCACCAAACCGCCGCCGAAACCGGAAGCAAATGTCAGCAGTTAGAGTGACTTTTGATTCTCTGCGGCAGTAAGCCTTCCTGATCCCCCCTTGCTAAGGGGGGACAAAGGGGGTCTGAGTTTTCGACAATGATGCAGATAATGACATCCACTCGGTGGACGCAAACCGGCAGAGCCCCTTACGCAAGCAAGGGACGTGCACCCAGGGTGGCACGGTCAAGCCGCAGCTTGGCCGTGGTGAACGCATCAAGCTTTGGCATGATTCAGCCCTTTGCGCAAACAGAGGGAATCCGCAATGAAAACGTCGCATGAACCAACAAACTAAACTCATCGGCGGTTTCGTGCTCGGCAGCAGCGTGTGCTTCGCGCTGTTGTCGTTACTCTGGCTGGTTGTTGGTCCACCGTTCTCGGCTGCGTTTCGACCGCTGGCCCAACTGTGGATGTCCGCGCTGAATCGATTCCAAACCGTTCAGGTTCAACCGATACCGAACCCTCGCGGCCTCGATGATTCTGTGTTCATTATGCCTGCGACCGATGATTTAGACGCCCAGGCGTTTCCTTTCAGTGCCCAGCAATACGCTTACACCCCGCCCATCATGGTTGTCGCCTTTGTGCTGGCCACGCCGCTTGCTTGGCGACGGCGAATGTGGGCACTGTTGCTTGGGGCTGCTCTCGCGCTCACATACACGGCCTTTCGTTTGGAGTTTGCTCTCGCGTTTGCTCAATGGTCGCGATGGGAAGCGGTCGACCCCGGAGGCACGCCGTGGCTGATCAAGGCGTTCGGTTATCTGCACCTGGCGATCTTCCGCCGAAACGCAGGCACCTACGTGATTCCGGTCCTCCTCTGGATCGCAGCCACTTTCCGAAAGGGCGACGTGCAGGCGATCCTAGCGCAAGATCAGAGGACAAGGCAGAATACCCTAACGGAAATCGCACCTCGCAAATAACTTCGCCGGCGCGCGCTCGATTGGAAAGCCACGAACGAGCGAGCGCCACGTTATTGAGCTGGAAATGAAGTCTTTCACCATGCGTAATGAAAGCGTGGTTGATACTGTTTGCATTAATCACCCAGAAGGAACATCGTTGTCCCGTTAGGGACAATTGAAAATAGCCCAGCACGATGTGCTGGGTAAAGATTGTATGAAAAAGGAAAGGTGCCGGAGGCACGACTGAACGGTGCGCGATTAATCTGCGGGATGCGAACGAGACGGCTACTTTGCGAGCCGACTTTCTCGGCTCCTCAAATGGGAGAACAAGATGGCCAGCTTTCATTTTGTAATTTGTAATTCGCAATTTGTAATTCTGCGAGTGCCACAGCGTGTCACTACTTAGCGGAAATTTTTCACTCTAGCGAATTAGCCATTTGTAATTACAGCCGCACAGCCTCAAGGGTGACTGAAATGACAGACCTAATTCAACGCAGGCATGAGCCGCCAGTTGGCTATAGGATCAATAACCGGGATCAATGGTCAGGAGGTTTGCTCGCTACGATGGCAACGCAGAACCAAGGCGTCCGAGGTCCGCTCCGCCGTCCTGCTCCTGGATTTGATTCGAGATTCGCTCCGCCAGTTCGACCGCTGCAAACCCTTCTTCGGCGCTCACAGCCGCAGCCGATCCCGTGCGCACCGAATCGAGGAACGAATCGATCTGGGCGCGCAGTGGCTCGACATCGTCGACAACGATCGGCTCGAGTTGCACGAGCGAGCTGAAATCGATGTTGGCCATCTGCGACAGGTCTTCAAAGTTCTTCTCCCGCGCGAGGCGGATGAGATCGAGATTGTCCTTGAGCTTGATCGCGTTGCCCGTCTTTCGCTGGAAGTCCATCGTGATGTACGCGGTGGGGCAGAAGATGCGAATGCGTCGATCGGTCTTGAGCGCCAATCGCGAGGCGGTCATGTTAACGACGCAGCCGTTGCTGAACCGCACGCGCGCGTTGGCGACGTCTTCGCTGGCGCCGAGCACGCGAACACCGACAGCCTCGACAGAATATGTGAGCGGAGTGCCATCGGATGGCATCTGGCCGCGCACCAGGTGCAGCACGATGTCGATATCATGAATCATCATGTCGAGCACGACGCCGACATCCGCGCTGCGAAACGTGAACGGACTTACGCGCTGGGTCTCGATGAATCGCGGCGTGACACCCATCTTGAGCATGGCACGCACGACCGGATTAAATCGCTCGGAGTGCCCCACTTGCAGCAGGCAGTTGTATTCGCGCGACGCATCGAGAAGTTTACGAGCGGTGGCTGCGTCCGGTGCGAGCGGTTTTTCAACCAGTGCGGGGATGCGACGGCGAATGAGTTGCATCGCGACATCGGCGTGATAGACCGTCGGCACCGCAACCGTGGCGGCATCGATTTCATGGATGATTTCGCTGACATCCGCGACCGCGCGGCAGCCGTACTGATCCGCGAGCGGTTTCGCTCGGGCTAGGTCTTTGTCAACGACGGCGACGAGCTTGCAGCCCTTCGTTTGTGAATAGACACGGGTGTGGTGCGTGCCCATCCGCCCGGCACCGATGACCGCTACGCGCATCGTTGATTCATTAGACATAGGTCAATGGTCCCGCCGCAAACGAACTTTCCCAAGCCAAAGGCATGGTGGGCCAAGTGTAATATCATGTCAATCACGAAGGTGACCTGCGTGCGGGATCGTCGGCGATTTGCTATCCTGTTCGCACGGATTGGGTCGGTTTTCACAATTTGGAAGGCTATTTGGAGACACCTCGTGATTTCAAAGTATGCGAACATTCCCCTGGCGTTGTTGCTGGTCATCGGTTCCGGCTGCCAAAAGAACACCCACGTGGCGGAGGAGAGCTCGGCTGCGGGCGGGCCGAAAGTCGCGAAAGCCGGCGCGGACGTGTTGATTCCACGCGAGACGCTGTTTGGCAATCCTGATCGCGCCTCCCCGCAGATCAGCCCGGACGGCACGAAGCTCGCCTTTCTCGCGCCGGTTAACAACGTGCTAAACGTGTGGGTCGCGTCGATCGATGATATTTCCCGCGCGCACCCGGTGACGAGTGACTCCAATCGCGGCATTCGCAATTATCAGTGGGCCTACACGAACCAGCACATCATCTATACGCAGGACAAGGGCGGCGACGAAAACTGGCGCGTCTATGCGGTTGATCTCGTCAAGAGTAACACCAGAGACCTCACACCGTTCGAAGGCGTAGCCGCTCGTCTGGCTGATGTGAGCCACAAGAATCCCAACGAAGTTCTGGTCCTTTTGAACGATCGCGACAAGAAGAACCACGACGTGCATCGCATCAACATTCTCACCGGCGAGCGCAAGCTGGTATTGCAAAACAACGATGGCTTCACCGATTTCGTAACCGACGTCGACTACAACGTGCTCTTCGCGTCGCAGCAGACGCAGGAGGGCGGCATGGATGTCCTCAGGGCAGGTGACGGCGGCAAGTGGACTTCATTTATCAAGATCGGTATGGAGGACGCACTCACCACGAGTGCCGAAGCCGTCGACAAGACAGGGAAGTCTCTCTATCTGATTGACAGTCGCAATCGCAACACGGCAGCCCTCACTTCGCTCGACCTCGCCACCGGTAAACAAACCATCTTGGGCGAGGATTCCAAGGCGGACATCGGCGGAGTTCTTCTGCACCCGACGGAGCGAAATGTGCAGGCGTATTCGGTCAACTATCAGCGGAATGAATGGCGTGCGATTGATCCAGCTGTCAAAAGCGATCTCGGAAAATTGCGCGGGGTGGCTGAGGGCGACTTCAACATCGGCAGTCGGACGCTCGACGACAAGAAGTGGATTGTCTCCTACGTGATGGACAACGGTCCGGTGCGATACTACCTGTTCGATCGCGGTTCGAAGCAAGCCAAGTTCCTTTTTACGAACAACAAGCGACTGGAGACCGTAACCCTCGCGAAAATGACACCCACGGTCATCAAGTCACGCGACAAGATGGATTTGGTTTCCTATCTCACGCTGCCCGCGACGGAAAAAGTGAATGGCTCGAATCCGCGTCCGAGTCAGCCGCTGCCGATGGTGTTGCTCGTGCACGGTGGTCCGTGGGCGCGCGACGGCTGGGGTTTGAACCCGATGCACCAGTGGCTGGCGAATCGCGGCTACGCGGTGCTGAGCGTGAACTTCCGTGGCTCGACCGGTTTTGGAAAGAACTTCATTAACGCAGCCAACATGGAATGGGCGGGCAAGATGCACGACGACCTCATCGATGCGGTGAACTGGGCTGTGAAGGAAAAGATCGCCGACCCGAAGAAAGTCGCGATCATGGGTGGCAGCTACGGCGGTTATGCCACACTCGTTGGTTTGACGTTCACGCCGGATACGTTTGCGTGCGGAGTGGATATCGTCGGCCCGTCGAATCTAGTGACACTGCTCAGCACGATTCCGCCGTACTGGATGCCGATGATCGAGATGTTCACCAAGCGAGTCGGCGATCACCGCACTGAGGAAGGCAAGTCGATGCTGAACCAGCGTTCTCCGTTGACGTTCGTCGATCGAATCAAGAAGCCGCTGCTCATCGGTCAGGGTGCGAATGATCCGCGAGTGAAGCAGGCGGAGGCTGATCAGATCGTCAAAGCCATGTCGGAAAAGAAGATTCCGGTGACGTACGTGCTGTATCCCGACGAGGGTCATGGGTTTGCTCGCCCCGAAAACCGGATGAGTTTCAATGCAGTGGCTGAGGCGTTCTTGTCGCAACATCTGGGCGGTCGATTTCAGCCGATCGGCGGCGATTTCACGGGATCGTCGATCACTGTTCCGGCGGGCGCTGCGAACATTCCCGGTTTGACCGATTCGATGAATTCCAAGAACTGATAGCGGTAATAGCTTAATCGACGGCAAGGTCGCGTGCGGCAACAAGTCGCACGCGACCTTGCTTTTTTGGTGGTCAGAGCTTTCTGAAAAAGTGGCACAGAGTTGACTGTTGCCTCCTCATCTTTACGAAATCCTTACGCGCCCCCGTCGAACCTTACACTTTCCTGATATCCAATGGGTTAGAGTTTATAGGAAGGAATGATCGTTATGGACGTGCTTTATTTGATAACCGGGCTCGGTTTCTTTGCCGGATGCATCGCTTGCATTCGGTATGTGTTTCCAGATTGGCGGCGAACGTAACCATGTATCTGATCTGTGGTCTTCTCGCGTTGGTGCTATTGGCCTACCTCTTTGTAGCCATGATCAAACCGGAGTGGTTCTAAATGTCGCTGGCTGATTCCATCCAGATATTGCTTTTCCTCGTTGTGCTCGCGCTGTGTGCGAAACCGCTGGGTTCCTACATGGCTGCGGTCTTTGAAGGACGCACACCCGGTTTCATGCGGTGGCTGCGGCCGGTCGAAGCAGGAATCTATCGGGTAAGCGGAGTTCGCGCCGAGGACGAAACCGATTGGAAGCGGTACGCGATCGACATGCTGCTTTTTCATGTCGTCGGGTTCGTTTTTCTTTACGTGTTGCAGCGAGCGCAGGCGTGGTTCCCATTGAATCCGGCAAACCTGCCTGCCGTTACACCAGACTGCTCGTTTAACACATCCGTCAGTTTTGTGACCAATACAAACTGGCAGAGCTACGGCGGCGAGACGACAATGAGTTATCTCACGCAAATGCTCGGACTCACCGTGCAGAACTTCGTTTCGGCTGCGTCGGGTATGGCCATTCTGGTCGCGCTCATTCGAGGCTTCGTCCGCAAACAGGCGACGAACATCGGCAATTTCTGGGTCGATCTGACGCGATCCACTGTGTATGTCCTGCTGCCCATGTCCATTATTCTCGCGCTGTTACTGGTTTCGCAGGGCGTTGTGCAGACGTTCAAGCCTTATGCGACGGCGACGCTGGTGCAAGCGACGAGCTACGATCAACCAAAGCTGGATGCGAACGGTTCGCCGCTCAAGGATGCCAACGATCAGCCGATCACCGAGAAGGTCGCGGTGACCGAGCAAACGATCGCCGTAGGTCCGGCTGCGTCGCAGATCGCGATCAAGCAACTCGGCACCAACGGCGGTGGATTCTTCAACGTCAATTCCGCGCATCCGCTCGAGAACGCCACGCCGTTCGCGAACTTCCTCCAGATGCTCTCGATACTGCTGATACCGGCGGCGCTCTGCTACACGTTTGGAAAAATGATCAAGGATACCCGGCAGGGCTGGGCGCTGCTCGCGGCTATGTACATCGTGCTCGTAGGGGCGCTCGCGCTGTGTCTTTACTCGGAATATCAGCCGACGCGGGCTCTCGCGGACGCGACCGGATTTGAAGCGTCCGGCGGAAACATGGAAGGGAAAGAAGTTCGCTTCGGCATTGCCAACTCCGTCTTGTGGGCGACGGCGACGACGGCAGCCTCAAACGGCTCAGTAAACTCCATGCATGACTCCTACACTCCGCTGGGCGGCCTTGTTCCCATGGTTCTGATGCAGCTAGGCGAAGTCATCTTCGGCGGCGTTGGTTCCGGATTGTATGGCATGATCGTGTTCGTCATCGTCACCGTGTTTATTGCGGGTCTGATGGTTGGGCGAACACCCGAGTATCTCGGGAAAAAAGTCGAAGCCTATGAAATGAAGATGGCGTGCATTGCGGTACTCGCGCCATGCCTGTGCGTGCTCGTCGGAACGGCGGTGGCCGTCATGACGACACAGGTGGATGCTTCGATGAGCAATCCTCTGCCGCACGGTTTTTCGCAGGTCCTTTATGCTTTTTCGTCGGCCTCCAACAATAACGGCAGCGCCTTCGCCGGCTTCGGTGCGAATAACCCTACGATGAATTTGCTGTTGGGTCTCGCGATGTTCATGGGGCGATTCTGGGTGAAAATTCCCGTGATCGCACTGGCGGGCTCTTTGGCTGCCAAGAAGCACGTGCCAACCTCGGACGGCACGCTTCCGACGCACACGCCGTTGTTTGTTTTTCTTCTGATCGGAATTGTCCTCATTGTCGGCGCGCTGACGTTTGTCCCCGCGCTGGCGCTTGGCCCGATCGCCGAGCATGTGAGCATGCCCGCGGGTAGCTAATGCCATGACAAATACGCCATCGAAAATACGTCCCCTGTTTGATCCGCCGATTGTGAAGCGGGCGCTGGTCGATTCCCTCCGTAAACTAGATCCGCGTCACCAGGCTCGCAACCCTGTGATGTTCGTGGTGCTCATCGGCGCGATGATCACGCTGGTGCTCTATGGCCAGGCGCTGTTGGGGAGCGGCGAGGCGTCTCCCGGTTTCATACTGGCGATTTCGCTCTGGCTTTGGTTCACGGTGATCTTCGCGAATTTCGCCGAAGCAATGGCAGAGGGACGCGGTAAGGCCCAGGCGGATACGCTGCGAAGCTCCCGTCGCGAGATACTCGCCAAAGTTCTGCACAATCCCGATCGTACGAACAAGTCAGGAAAAAAGCTTTCGTCGAATCCAAACGATGGCGATGTTTTCATTACACCCAGCTATGAGCTGCGCGCCGGGCGCGTGGTCCTCGTCGAGGCAGGCGAGTTCGTTCCGCTGGACGGCGAAGTGATCGAAGGTGTGGCGTCTGTTGATGAGAGTGCCATCACGGGCGAAAGCGCGCCAGTGATTCGCGAGAGCGGCGGTGATCGCAGCGCGGTGACCGGCGGTACGCGCGTGCTTTCTGACTGGCTGATCATTCGCATTACATCCAACCCCGGCGAGAGCTTTATCGATCGCATGATCGCGATGGTCGAGGGTGCGAAACGACAGAAGACGCCCAACGAGATCGCGCTCAACATTCTTCTCGCAGCCATGACGATCATCTTTCTCGTCGTTTGCGCGACGCTGCTGCCGTATTCCTTGTTCACCGTGAACAATCTCGGCCGTGGTGAAGTGGTTACGTTAACTGTGCTGGTCGCGCTACTTGTATGTCTGATTCCAACGACCATTGGCGGATTACTCTCTGCGATCGGCATCGCCGGCATGGATCGAATGATTCAGGCGAACGTGATCGCGATGTCGGGCCGCGCGGTGGAGGCGGCGGGCGACGTGGACACGTTGCTGCTGGACAAGACGGGGACGATTACCCTCGGCAATCGACAGGCGACCGAGTTCGTTCCTGCTCCGGGCATTCGAGTCGAGGATCTCGCAGACGCTGCGCAGTTGGCTTCGCTGGCGGATGAAACTCCGGAAGGCCGCAGCATTGTCGTGCTTGCCAAACAGAAGTTCTCGATCCGCGGCCGTGATGTGCATGAACTGGGCGGACACTTTGTCCCGTTCAAGGCGCAGACGCGCATGAGCGGTGTTGATCTCAACGGAAGTGAGATTCGCAAGGGAGCGGCGGATGCCATTGAGCGTTTCGTTCAGAGCAAGGGCGGATCATTTCCTTCGGCGCTGCGCACGACTGTTGAGTCAATCGCGAAGCAAGGAGGCACTCCGCTGGTCGTTGCGAAAGACTCAAAGGCACTTGGCGTGGTGCATCTCAAGGACATTGTGAAGGGTGGTATCCGCGAGCGATTCAGTCAGCTCCGGCAGATGGGCATCAAGACCATCATGATTACCGGTGACAATCCGTTGACGGCTGCATCCATTGCGGCTGAAGCGGGGGTGGATGATTTCCTCGCCGAAGCGACACCGGAAGCCAAGCTCAAACTGATTCGTGAAAACCAGGCGGGAGGGCGCCTCGTTGCGATGTGCGGTGATGGAACGAACGATGCTCCAGCGCTTGCACAAGCGGACGTAGCGGTAGCCATGAACACAGGTACGCAGGCTGCGAAAGAAGCCGGAAACATGGTCGATCTCGACAGTAACCCGACGAAGCTCATCGAGGTCGTCGAGATTGGCAAACAACTACTAATCACGCGGGGCGCGTTGACGACGTTCAGCATTGCCAACGATGTGTCGAAGTATTTCGCGATTATTCCCGCAGCGTTTGTTGGCACGTATCCGGCGTTGGGTTCGCTCAACGTCATGCGGCTGGCGACGCCGCAAAGCGCGATTCTCTCAGCGGTGATTTTCAACGCGCTGATCATCGTATGTCTGATTCCGCTGGCGTTGCGCGGAGTGCGGTACAGAGCCGCGAAAGCATCGGCGCTGTTGAGTCGAAACCTGCTGATCTATGCGGTTGGCGGACTGCTGGTGCCATTTGCCGGCATTAAGGTGATTGACTTATTGCTGGTTGGACTGGGATTGGCGTAAGGAAAGTTATCATGCTTAAACAACTGAAAACGTCGGCGATCATGCTGCTTGCGTTCACGGTTCTCACCGGTCTCGTCTATCCGCTGGCCGTTACGGCCGTTTCGCAGGTGGTGTTTCCTGCAAAGGCGAATGGAAGCCTGATTGAACACAATGGAAAAGTAGTCGGGAGCGAATTGATAGGGCAGCCTTTTGACGACGCCAAGTATTTCTGGGGTCGCCCCTCAGCCACCGGGCCGTTTCCATATAACGCGGCTTCCTCGAGCGGAAGCAATCTGGCGGTGGGGAACCCGAATCAGAAATCAGCCATCGCGGACCGCGTGAAGAAACTGCGTGAGTCTGGTATTCCGGAAAATGTCTCGATCCCCGTCGATCTTGTGACGGCGTCCGGCAGCGGACTCGATCCGCACATTAGCGTGGCTGCGGCGGAGATACAGATTGCACGCGTAGCGAAAGCGCGTGGGATGAATGACTCAAACGTGCGAACGTTGGTGGAACAGAACACAGAACCGCGACAGTTTGGGATTTTCGGAGAACCGCGCGTGAATGTGCTTAAACTGAATCTTTCGCTAGATCAATAATTGGATCTCATTTCCTCACGACAGAAGGAAAACTATGTTACCGAACGAACTATTGGTTTCGCGAGGTCGGGTGTGCATCTTTATGCTTGTGTACTGCCTCTTCAGCGTCATAGATGTGTCTATGGCGCAGAACGAAGAGGGTCAGGCGCATTCGTCGACAAGTCTCTCGATGCGCTATGAGGGAGCTGCTATCGAACCTGAGGCGGCCAAAGACGAAAAGGGATTCTGGTTCATCAATCGTCCGGCTGCTTCTTCGAGCCTCGCCACCGATCGTCCAGGATTTTCAGATACCTATGTACTTGTTCCAAGAGGCTACACGCACCTTGAGTTTGGATACTCACTCTATTACGACCATGAGAACTCCTCTCGTGTCACGAACCACTCCATCGGTGAGGTCTCGCTTCGCACGGGCCTCACGGACAACTTCGAGTTGCGGATCAAGTGGGGCGGTGGTTCGCTGACTGAGTTTCATGGCGAGGGAACGAGTCGCTTCGCAGGTCGCAACATCCACGTTGAGGATCATTCGGATGGTGCCACTGATATGAGCGTCGGGTTCAAGGCGCCACTTCTCAAGCAGAAGGGATGGATTCCGAACCTGTCGATCATTCCCGCGATTTCCATTCCGACGGGAACCAGTGGCAAGACCACCGGCGACGTCGACCCGGAAGTGCGACTCGCGTGGAATTACTCGCTGACTAGCAAATTGTCTATCTACGGAGTCGGACTGGCCACTTGGATTACCGATAGCGAAAGCCGGTTCTTTCAGTCCGGCGCCTCATTTGCGACGTTCTACCAGTTTACTCCCAAGGTTGGTGGTTTCCTGGAATACTACGGTCTGTATCCGAACACGCGGAACAGTGATTGCCAGCACAACCTCGACTTCGGACCTGTATTTCTGATTAATGACAACTTTCAAATTGACGTTCGCGCCGGGGTCGGCTTGAACGAAGAGGCTCCCGACTTCCAGGCGGGAATTGGATTCTGCTATCGTTTTTGAAGGAGATCACGTTCATGTTTTTCACTGACTTACTGTACGAGCTGCTGCTCTTCCTGTTGACCGGATTGTTGCAGATTCCGCTCAGTATGCTGCAAGGCGGCGCATCCTAAGCATTCACCATCGAGATTGGCGATAAGGTACCTCGATGGAATATTCGATTCCATCGAGGAGCTTTTCGTTTGGATGCGTTCCAGCGAGAATGTGTACGGAGTAACGGCATGGAGCGATCTCGCGAAGAACAGCGGCCCGACCCCGAGGCATTGCTCGCCCGCTTCGAATCGGAAGACCCACAGCGACGAGTGGGCCGGCTGAAGATTTTCTTCGGTATGTCGGCGGGCGTTGGTAAGACGTTCGCCATGCTCAGCGAGGCTCATGAAAAGAGACGCGAGGGCGAAGAAGTCGTTGCGGGCTATGTTGAAACGCATGGGCGAAAAGAAACCGAAGCGCTGGTCGCCGGCTTGGAGATTCTGCCCACGCGCACGATCAGTTATCGCGGCGTGAATCTTCGCGAGTTCGACCTCGATGCCGCGCTCAAGCGGAAACCCGCGTTAATCCTCGTCGACGAGCTGGCCCACTCCAACGCCGAAGGGTCACGTCATGAAAAACGCTTTCAGGACATCCTTGAGCTGCTCGAATCGGGCATTGACGTTTACACCACGCTAAACGTTCAGCACATCGAATCATTAAACGACGTAGTCGCACAGATCACGGGCGTGGTTGTGCGCGAGACCGTGCCCGACTCCATCATGGAGCGAGCCGACGAAATCGAACTTGTCGACCTGCCGCCCGACGATCTGATCGATCGACTTCACGAGGGCAAGGTGTATCTGCACGAACAGGTCCGCCAAGCCGTCGATCGCTTCTTTCGTAAGGAGAACCTCACCGCGTTGCGCGAGCTCGCCTTGCGGCAGACTGCGCAGCGAGTCAGCGCACAAGTGCTGTTGGAGCGCGCGGGACTCGGCGACCAACGACCGTGGCCGACGGCTGAACGCATCCTCGTCTGTGTGGGGCCGAGTCCGTTGTCGAGCCGCGTCGTGCGCACAGCCCGGCGGATGGCGTCATCCGCGCAAGCGGAGTGGATAGCAGTCAGTGTTGAGACGTCACGGCTTGGTGAGCGAGCGGCGGCACAGGTTCGCCGGAACCTTCAGCTTGCCGAACGACTCGGCGCCGAGACCACGGTTCTCTCCGGCGAGAGTGTGGTCGACGAAATCCTCAGCTTCGCCATCAAACGCAATGTGAACAAGATTGTGATTGGTAAACCGGCGCTGCCGCAGTGGCGCGAGTGGCTGCGAGGTTCGATCGTAAGTGAGCTGATTCGTCGAAGCGGTGAGATTGACGTACACGTCGTCAAAGGCGAGCCCGAAGATCAGGAGCACACGCGAGCAAAGTGGTCGCCGAAGCCGTCGGACTGGAAGCCGTATGCGTGGACGCTCGCGATCATGGCTGTGTGCACCGGATTGGCATCGCTCATGTTTGGCCGATTCTCCGCGGTCAATCTGACAATGGTCTATCTGGCCGGGGTTGTGCTCGTTGCGAGCCGTTTCAATCTGGGACCGTCCATTCTGGCGTCGTTTCTGTCCGCGTTGCTTTTCGATTTCCTGTTCATCGAGCCCTATTTTTCCTTTGCGATTTCGGATGTCGAATACGTGCTGACGCTTGTCGTGCTGCTGATGACCGCATTGATCATCAGCGGACTCACGCAGCGCGTCCGGCGGCAGATTGAATCCGCCAGAAATCGCTACCTCAGAACCATCGCATTGTATTTTATGAGTCGGCAACTCGCGGCCGCCCGCGATACCGACTCTATGGTGAGTGCCGCGGCGCGGCACATCGCTGACGTATTTCAGGGAGACACAGCCATTCTCACTCCTGATGCGCAGCAGCATCTGACACTTGCGGCCAATCAGGGTAATTTTCGCGTGGAGTCTTCCAAAGAACGTGCGGCTGCGGAGTGGGTCTTCGCGCATCAGCGATGGGCGGGATGGAGCACGGAAACATTGTCCGCATCGGCTGCGATGTACGTTCCGCTGACGGCGTCGGGTGGATGTCTTGGCGTGCTGGCGTTGCAGCCGAGCAACCCCGCGACGCCGCTCGAATCAGATCAGCGACATCTGCTGGAGACTTTCGCGACCCAGCTTGCGATCGCTCTGGAGCGGAGTCAGTATGCAGCCCAGGCACAGAAGGCGCGACACGAAACCGAAGCAGAACAATTGCGCAGCTCGCTGTTGAGCTGCGTATCGCACGACATTCGCACGCCGCTTGCGACGATCGCTGGGGCAGCCGGGACTTTACTCAACCATCCAGGTACATTGACCGAAGACGCGCGTCGCGAATTGTTGCAGTCGATTACTGACGAGTCAGATCGTCTCAACCAATTGGTGGAGAAGATTCTCGAAATGACTCGACTCGAATCGCCGGGGTTCACGATCAAGCGGGAGTGGTTTCCGCTGGATGAGCTGGTGGGCGCAGCGCTGCATCGATTGCGCGGGAATCTGGCGCGACATATCGTGGAAACAGAAATATCGCAGGAATTTCCGCTCATCCACGTCGACGGCGTACTATTTGAAGAGGTACTCGTTAACCTGCTGGAGAATGCTGCGAAATACACTCCGCCCGGAACGATCATACGAATTCGCGGTCATGCGGAGGGCAGCCGGTTGATCATGGAAGTACAGGATGATGGACCGGGGTTTGCAGACGGAGTTGCGAAGAGTGCATTCCAAGCCTTTGGGCCGCGCCAGCAACCATCAATCCGGACGGGGACTGGACTTGGTCTGGCCATTTGTCGCGCGATCGCGCGTCTGCACGAGGGTGAGATCATAGCAGAAAATCGAGCGGAAGGCGGGGCGTGCCTGACGCTCACAATTCCGCAATCATTGTCACCGCCGGCCCTATCGATTTCCGAAATGGAAGTCGAAGATTCCAGATCAGGTCAAACCGTCGGCTTGGAGAAGTCATCGTGAGTCATCCAATCGCGACGGTACTGGTGGTTGACGACGAGGCTCCCATCCGCAGATTTCTGGAACCAGCGATCAAAGCTGCCGGGTGGAGGTTGGTTGAAGCAGGAACAGCCGCACAGGCCATCCTGGAGGCTACGCAGAGCAGACCCGACGCCATCATTCTCGACCTGGGCCTGCCGGATCAACATGGGGTTGAGGTCATTCGGCGCGTTCGTGAATGGTCGAAAATTCCTATTATCGTATTGTCGGCCCACGGTCAGGAGAAAGACAAAGTATCAGCACTTGATGCGGGCGCCGATGATTACGTGCAGAAGCCGTTTGGCGTGAATGAACTTATGGCCCGTGTTCGCGCTGCGATGCGGCGGAGCGAGGGAAACACAAATCCAGCGGCACAGGCAATGATCAAAGCGGCTGATGTTACGATTGATTTGAGTCGAAGGATCGTAACTCGAAAGGGGCAAGAGGTTCATCTGACTCCCATCGAGTACAAGTTATTGGCCACGCTCGCCAAGAATGCGGGCCTGGTGATGACACACCGCCAGTTGCTTCGCGAAGTCTGGGGACCGGGACATGCGGAGGAGTCGCATTACCTCCGTATTTTCATGAGCCAGTTACGCAAGAAGCTGGAAAACAACCCGGCCAATCCCGAGTTCCTGATTTCCGAAACAGGGATTGGATATCGCTTCAAGACCGAAGGGTGATCACAGGTCGAATCGGTATTCTGTTTGTATTCGTCTTCCCGAGGCAGAGGTTCTCCCTTTAGATTCAATTGAGTGCATCGTCATCACTAACTGGGCATGAACAACATACTCGGTACACCATCACGGACTGCATGCGCATGGGCTCGTTCCGCTGAACGCGCCGATGACAGCCAGTATGTCATCAAGGTTGATCATTCCATCGCCTTGGCAAGCGCCGGGCGTCGTCGTTGACGCGATGTCGGCGTTTGGACAGTGATCAAATGCAGTGAAGCCGCTCAACACACATAGTATGTCATCTAGATCGGGAGCTTGGTTTGCGGAACAGTTCACGTTGCCGAACTCGACGGGCATGCTGGTGCAGAACCCGGCTGCGCAGTGATTGCACGTACATAGGCTGGTGTCAACGCCCGCACAGTCTGCGTCTATGGCGCAGGGAACGGCGAAACTTAATCGGAATACTGTGCCGGAGTTGAAATCGCCACCCAAACGCGTCACACCGTAAAGTGCGCCGTCGCTTGCCCGGTAGAGATTGCCGGACGGGCTGCGACCATTACTTCCACCAAATGGAACAACGATATTGTATGCAAGCGTAGCGGGATTCACGCGATATATGGTGCCGTAGCCCTGACCGCCCAGCACGGTGGTCCCGTAGAGGAATCCATCGGGACCCTCGGTGACTCCGCCGAGCGGAGTGCGACCATCGGCGATACCGGTGAATGTGTGAAGGTTCGTGAAGTCCAACGTCTCCGGGTCCAATTTGTACACGGTTCCGAACCCACCCAGTTGGGTTGTGCCATACAGCATTCCATCGGTACTCTGCATCAGCGCTCCCGGAACAGGATTTTGGCCTCCATCGCCGCCAAAGTCGTGCAGAGTCGTTAGCACAAACGTCGTTGGGTTGACCCGGAACACACTCCCGGCTCCGAATGCGCCACCTCTATAGGTAGTTCCGTACCACGAGCCATCCCTTCCCGGAACCAATCCTGCGTCCACACCTCCTCCACCCGAAGCCATGAATGCATGAATTGTGACTAGTTCCCTCGTGGCTTCGTCAAACTGAAACAGAGTGCCTCCGTTGTTTGGACCACCTTCAGAGGTCGCACCATAGAACTTCTCATCAATCCCTTGAAACAGCGCCAGATCAGCAGGATTGGCTCCGTCTGCACCAGCGAAACTATGGAGCGACAGAAAGCCTAACCCGTCAATGCCGACTCGAAACAATGTACCAAATTCTGAACCACCTCCGTCGAAGGTAGTGCCATATAGTAAGCCGTCGTTTCCGATCGCTAGACCAGAGTACAACGTCGAACCATCAGTGCCCGTGAAATTGTGAAGAGTAGTTAGTTCAAGCGTTTCACGATTCAATCGGAACACCGTGCCCAGGTTCTCGCTTCCACTCTGGCCCCTGGTTGTGCCATAGAGCGCGCCGTCAGGTCCTTCGACCACGCCAGCCATTGGACCAAAACCGTCTGCACCGTTAAAGCTGTGGATTACCGTGTGCTGAATCTGGGCAAGCAGGCTCGACCCAAGCCCCAAAACGAACAGTGTGGATAGTATGCCAAGCATCTTGTTACTTACATGGTGATTATCAATCTCCTTCATCGCAGTAGTCCTTTCCTTTGTGATTGCAGACCACATAAGGGTTTAGTCAAGATTACTGATAGACTCTCTGATTCAATCCTTCGTGAACTCAATGGAAAAAGGCCTCATCCGGAGTACCCATGTGGCCGAACGAACATTGACCGCATCGGAAGACGACGAGTTCCTATGGTTCACACAGGCAAGGGAGAGACCACGAGCGGTCTTTTGCAGTATTTGCAATTGGCTTGAAGAAGTTCGCTATGATTTTGGTTATTCAGGCAACACCACTCGATTTGGTGATTTGGAATAGTATTGTACGGCGAGTGTTTTTCCGCACCTCTCGATAATGCTCGATCTTGTGCTTGGCGCCTGGCGTCAGGTACAGCGTCGGGACCAAGGTCGCTGATTCGCATGCTCCACGCTCGAAACCTTCCAAAGCTACCCGTTCGGCTGTTGTGGAATTCTTTAAACCGATACCTACGACTCGCTGTCGGCCTATCCGGCTTGCGGCGCTTCGGATGTTAGTTGACGGTTCGGGATATCCAAGGATTGGATGTACTCCACCAAGTCGAGCAGTTGCGCGACGGTCATGGCAGAGCGATAATCCCCCATTCTCGATAGGCTACCACTGCTCACGTCGGGTACGCCGGGCACAATCTCGCAAGACGGTGCGAGAATCGACTGCACGAGTTGGGCTTTTGATTGTTTTGCCTGAATTCCACCCAAGACGACCGGAACTGCGGGCGAGGCCACAGGGCGCTTAGCATCGTCGGCGTCGACCATGTGGCACGCATTGCATCGCAGATCGAGGAAAGCCTGATGACCGGCCAGCGCATCGCCATGGGGGATTTTCATGACAACAGATGCGGTTGTTTCGACCGGGGGCGCGGTTGATCGATTGGGTCGCGCTGTCCATGCGATGGCGATCGCGGCGACAATGAGTCCTCCATACAGTGCATTTTTCAAGGTACACCTCCCAGTGTGTCTTCCATTTTCCCGCTGATCGAGGCCTTGATTAACTCCTGGGGCTGCAACTCGCCAGCGAGTCGTAACACCAATACGAGAATGTTCCGCTATCCTCGCATGACACGTGGGCTATGTTTACAAATGCGCTTGTTCAGACTTAAGCGCGAACCAAAACGCGTAGGCCACGATACCCAAGCTTGCGACAAGAGAGGCAATTCCAAGGAGTAAGAAGTTTAAGTCGTGGTACTGCGCATAATGATAAACTCCCCACGCACCAAACATGTCGGCTGCGACCATGCAAACCAAGACAAACACGCAATGAAACGTTTTGAGCGACATGGCAAATCCCCTTGCAAATCCTCCGGGCGTGCTTTGATGGGATACTCGTTACGTTCCGAGCCGCCGAGGAGCATTCGACATAAATCGGCCTACATGTTGCATGCCATTTCAAACGGAAGTGCAGTTCTAATCGTGCGCAAGCAAAACGACCGTGGCCATCGCGATGCGGAATTTCACGCGGTGACTGATGAGGCAAAGTTCGGAGCTTGTGCGAGTTTTTGCGCACCGATACAGATGCCACGCGTTGTCGTTCGACGGGCTAATAGATTGTCTGCGAGCTAAGTCATGAACTAACGGCCTCAAACACACCGGTGAACAACAATGACAGCTGGGTTCGGTCCGCTCTTCGTTCTGGAACGCAACTTGCTACAGATCTCGTGTAGCAAAACTCGAAATCGCAAATTGACCGCAGTTGAATAGACGGAAAGCCGGAAGTCCAACCATTGCGGGTCTGCTACTCTGTTGGAAGGTGATCTACGATAAGCGTGCTTCGTACAGGTTTCGGCCGCGTGGGACGAGTACTGCTGATCTTGGCTCTTGTTCCGTCGGTGGGGATTGGATCCTCCCTGGGCGAGGCCTTGGTGCTGCATCAGCACGGCGCTCATGGCGCCCATCTGCACATCTTGAGCTCGGGCGAACTATTCTCCAACGCGGCGCTTTCAGCAACGTTTGGTCATACAGGCCGATGGGGATCTGATGGGCAGGGACCGGAGCTACAAGCGACGCATCGAGGCGTCCGGATTCTGGGAATCGTCTCCACCGGGTTGATTGCAGTATCGACACCTCGTGACACTGGGCCGAAATGCGGTTTCCCCGTGATTGAGAATTGGTTGCTTGCCCGGATTCAGTCGGGTGAGTCGCGCGATGCGAATGATCCCTCGTCATTGTTCATTCAACCGAGCTTGAGTGCATCTGCACTTCTCATGCTTCGAAACCACGTTCTTCTCATATAGACCGACAAGGCACAACTGAGCGGATGAACGCTAACGCATAAGTACTCCGCGCATTCACTGGGCTCCATCAGGCCCATGCTTTGCGAATTCCAATGTATCGGCACGCGGTCGAAGTAGTTTCCGCCTCTTGGTTCGATTTGGACCATGCACTCTACTTGCTAAATCAACTCTAAGGAGAATTGACATGTATCAACATAACAGGTTTCGTATTGTACCATCAGCATTCCTCTCTAAGGCAGGGGGGCTCGCTCTCACCTTCATACTCTTCACATCGATTATTTCGCAGTCCGCTATGTCTGCATCACCACGGGCTCGGCCAAAACTGTCGCCAGGTGAAACCAACCGAATCCAGCTCTCCACCGCGGCTCTACCGGCCATCACGACGCAGGATCTCAATTCGGGCTTAACTCCGGCTGATCTCGTCACCGCACTTCTTGGCCCAGGTGTAGTCGTCTCGAACGTGACGTTTACCGGTTCGAATTCGGCGGCTGGTACGTTCGCCGGTGGTACCGGAATCATCGGATTCGAAGGCGGCATTATGTTGAGCAGCGGCGATATCGCGTCAGCCCCCGGACCCAACACGCAGGACGATGTGAGCGGCGTAAACGCGGGGTTCGGCGATCCCGACCTCGATGGGCTGATCCCTGGATTTACGACGTTTGACGCCTGCCTATTGGAGTTTGATTTCCAATGCGAAGGGACCCAAGTCATTCAATTCCAATATGTCTTCACGTCGGAAGAATACAACGAATGGGTGAATTCCCCGTTCAATGACGTATTTGGTTTCTTCCTCAATGGCGAGAACATCGCCTTGGTTCCCGGCAGCCAGGGGACACCAGTCAGCATCAATAACGTCAATTGCGACAATCCGTACAACCCGCCTGCCGGCAGCTTCTGCAACCTCTTCATCAACAACGATTGCAACGATATTCCACCAGGCACGTTTCCTTGCAATGGGGCAGTGGATATCCAGATGGACGGAATGATCGTGATTCTGACGGCGACGGGAACACTAAGCCCGGGTATGAATCACATCAAGCTGGCTCTCGCGGATGCAGGCGACCAGGTCCTCGATTCCAATGTATTCATCCGGGCACAGAGCTTCACGTGCGGAGAGCCGACCGGAGCGTGCTGTGATACCGGCACGCAGAGTTGCAGTGACAACATCACACAGGCTAACTGTCAGGGGTCAGGCATGGCCTGGACCGTGGGGCTGGCATGCAACCAGCTCAATCCCCCCTGCACGTCAGCTATTCATCCCGACGGAACGGATTGTACAAACCCAATTGCGATAAGCTCGCTGCCATTTGTCGAATCAAACACGACGAGCGGAAAAGCCAACGATTACACAAACACCTGTCTCGGCGACTTCGACAACGGTTATGACATTCTCTATGAACTCACCACATCAAGTACACAGTGCCTGGATGTCACCGTGACGGGCGAAACCCCAAATGACAATTGGATCGGAGTGGCCATTGACAGCACATGCCCGATCGACACGAGCTGCATTGCGATGGGCACCAGTCAAACAAACGTGGCTACTATCACCAATCTGACACTGCCGCCGGGCACTTATTACTTGATGATCGACCGGTGGCCGCTCGCGAGTGCGAGTCTGGATTTCACACTCAGCATCACCGATTGCAGTGGGGCGCCAACCGGCGCTTGCTGCAATACAGAGAATCAGGTCTGCATCGATAACGTTCTAGAAGCCAACTGTGACGGGGTTGATGATCTGTGGAGCATCGGTGTGGCGTGCGGCGATCTGAATCCGCCTTGCGCACCAGAAGTTGACCCACCAGGACAGGATTGTGAGTTCCCGCTTTTCATAACGTCGGTGCTTTTCGACGACATCAATACAACGGTAGACAAGAAGGAAGACTACTCCAACACTTGTCTTGGGGATTTCGATGACGGAGATGACGTCGTTTACGAAATCAACTTGTCGAGCGCCCATTGCGTTGACATTACGGTGGCTGGGGCGTCGGCGAACGATCACTCCATCGGTGTGGTGCTTGATAACGCCTGCCCACCGGGCTCGGCATGCCTGGCCCACGTGACCACAACTGGAACGGTGGCAACTATCGGCAACCTGCAGTTGGATGCGGGCACGTATTATCTCATGATCGATCGGATGCCGGACGACGAGGGTTTTGCCGTTCTGGATTTTAGGCTCACTATCGCGGATTGCCCGGCGGCGTCGGGCGCATGTTGTCTGTCGAATGGCCAATGCACACAGGTGACTGAGGCAGACTGCTTTAGCGCCAATGGTCTGACCTGGACAGAGGACACGTCGTGTTCGCCCAATCCTTGCGAAGCACTTACGCTGACCTGCCCCGCAGACATCACAGTGTCGGCGGACGTCGGTTTCTGCACCGCGGTCGTCGAGTTTCCCGATCCAGTAGTGACACCGTCTGACACTCCTGTGAGCTGTGAACCACCATCGGGATCAACATTCACAGAGGGTACTACGATGGTGAACTGCACTGCCTCTAATGAACAGGGTACTGCCAATTGCAGCTTCGAAGTCACGGTGGTCGAAGATCAACCGCTTTCCCTTGTATGTCCGGACAACAAGACAGTGCAAGCTGACGCTGGGAGCTGCTCGGCGGTTGTCACATACGACTTGCCGACAGTCTCCGGAACTTGCGTCGAAGCCGAGATTAATTGCGATCCACCCTCAGGCGCAGCGTTCGCTTTAGGTGAAACGCCGGTTACCTGCTCGGCCACAGATGGAGCCGAGTCCGCACAGTGCGATTTTGTGGTTACTGTGGCAACTGGTGACGTGTGTCCGCACAAATACAGCTACTGGGCCAAACATCCCGAGGTTTGGCCTGTGGAATCGTTGCATCTCGGGGAACAAAGTTATACCAAGCCGCAATTGATGGCCATCCTGTTGAATTCGCCAAGGGCGGATGCTAGTCTCCATCTTGCGCAACAACTGATAGCCGCTCTACTGAACACGGCGGCAGGATCGGACCCCGCGCCGGTTTGCGAAACCATTGTCCACGCAAACGACCTGCTCGGGGGTTTCACTGGAATGCTACCCTATCATGTCAAGTTTAACACAATGATGGGGCAGGCCATGCTTAGTGATATGGCGGTGCTCAAGAGTTACAACTTGGGTCAGCTGACCCCCGAATGTCAACCGTGAGTCCTCAAGCCGAAGTGAAATCATGGGGAGGGATCTTTTTCCCTCCCCATGAGTTTTCATATGGTGTCACAGATTTCCAATCCCTGAATAAGCAATAGCGATTGTGCAATGGGGCGTATTCAAAGCCGTCATTGCAACGACCACTTGAATCGACAGTGGGCAACCTCAGCGACTTCCCAAATTCGACTATGTCTGAGGTTCGTGCTTCGGTGCGGAATACAAAAGGTAGGAACATAACGAAGCAACTAATTGTTGCTACCGCGATTGAGAAATGCCGCTAAATAGCTCCACCTTATAGGGAAACTGGCTCAGGCTGCCTTCGATCGCAGG
>CAZBRD010000022.1:0-72633 GCA_964494205.1 uncultured Phycisphaeraceae bacterium
CGTGCATCCTGCGTCTCCTTTCTTAACGCATTGTGCACGAATTAAAGCCTGGCGCAAGAGCGCGCCATTATTTATTGGGATTGGCATCAGGCTTCGCTTACTACCTGTAGTGCGATATCGAAACGAGAAGCTGCGATCAAGGCGATGGCCCGTCGGGAAAAGGAGTCGTCAATCCGGTCATGACGTGCGGCCAGGAGCGGTCATTTACTCGGTTGACGGAGTTACGGAGGGGTCAGGGTAACTTCATCGAAACCCTCAGGCTGGTACAATCCCACGCGCGCGTTTGCTTCTTGATCGCATTATATATTATTGCACTGATGCCACGCGATGGCATAAGTTGGCACTCAACGCAATGATGTCGAGCATCAGCCTAAATTCCTTGCCTTCTTCCATCTTGCAACCCAAAGCATAGAATTCCAGCAACCAACAGTCACGGGAAGTGCCTTGGAGTGTTATGGACGGAGGTAATGGCAGGTAGACCAAAGATCAGAGCCAAACGGATGACGGATCTGTCCGCACTCGCCGATCGCCTGTGGGTCGAACTTGAGGAGTTGACCCCCGAATCGGTTTTCCAGGAAAGCGCCGATCAATTCCATGAGACGTGATGTGACGCCTACTTCGCCGCGATGGAGCTGAATTGGGACCTGGAATTCCTGCGCGATGTGCTTCGAAAGAAAGCCCGTCTTCCAAAATTGTCCGATCCGATTGACGATCGAGCCAGGGAGGCGCAGGCCGAGGCTGAACAATTGAAAAAGTCACAAGCAAACGTCGAAGTTGGGATGGGAGCGAAGAAATAGGCGGGGGCTATCTCGTGGCTACCAAAGAAAGACAATTCCGTGCCGCACGCGCGACTGCACGATGTAATACGTCTCTGTTCGATTCTGCTCGCTTCAAGGAAGAAAACCGCAACTGGCATGTGCAAGTATGAACAGACCTCGGCGGCTTGCGGTGACGGAGTACGACTTTAGCAATTGGAGGGATTCAAATGCCGGAAGCCTGTGAAAAGAAAAAGCCGAGTATCCTCGAAACCGTAGACGAATTCGTCGCCTGCGTGCCTTGGGGCAAGTGGGTTGCCATACTTGTATATCATCGAATGCACGCCGGTCGCGTTTGGTTGACGATGCGACGGTGGAACCGCCACCGAACGAAGCTCTGCTGGTATCCGTCGAAGCGATCCTTCGTGGTTCCGTTGGCAGATGCGAACGGCCTCGCCAGGGCGATGCTGGCCGGAGTCAATGGGAAGTTCGAGGCGAAGCCGGAGTGGTTGGTTAAGCGGGAGGAAGGGACGCTAGTCACGACTGAACGATTATATGGTTTGCCGAATTCGGAACAAACACCGTTTTCGTTTTCGATTAGGTTGTAGCCGCATGGGTTGTTGTGGCCTCTTTTCGACTTCGCCACCGCGTCGAAGAGGGCCGCGCACGAATGCTTGTGCTGGATAGACGGCTGTTAAACTCAAAAGCAACCGCAACGAGAAGGTCACATGCCATATTTTCGGATCGGAAGGTGACGGGAACCCCTCGTCACACTTGAGCCACCGGAATGCTTGCACCTCAAACGCCTTCCAATTCGTAGAAGACGCCTTTATCTACTTGTTGAAAAAAGTTCTGGTAGAACGTCGGATCACCGATCGATTCGACCTTTGCGACTTCGCCACGGTTGTTCATCACTTTGACCTGAAAGTTAACACGCAATCGCATGCCGTTGCGGATTTCCGTCACGTTGGCCGCACATTCGATGATCGAATTTTGGGGCCAGCGAGCGTTCTTGCCGTGCCAGAATTTCGACCAGAAGATTTCGCCGTTGTTGGTCATGTCGGTTTCTTTCACGGCGTAAACGTAACCGAGTTCGAGGTCGGCCTGTCTGGGGATGAAGTCGTCATCCTGGAGCACGTTCAAGACGGCCTTGAGGGCGCGTTTGGGATCCTTGATTTCGTATTCGCGAGTCTGGATTTGCCGGGTTTCCAACTGCGACTTGTGTATTTTCGGCTGCTGGCACGAAGGGCAGGCGATCAGGAGAAAGAGAGCGGGGAGCGCGGCGATTTTCAAGACGTAGCTCCGAAGATCATCAGAACCGGCTGGAATGATAGCTGAAGTCCTTTACGTTTTTCGCGTCATCGAACTTGATGATGACGGTGAGGGTTCGCTGGCTCGTGGAAGCTGCACCGGCGGATCGTTGGTAGTTTCCGCTCACGCCGCCGAGAACCAGTGTACTTCCGCCGGGAATGCCGGCAGCGGCCACGCCACCGTTAAGGCCAGCTGAGTCAGACGAGTAAGACGCTTCCGTGGCGATCTTGTCGTAAATCCATGTTTCATTCGCGGTGGAATCTCTTGTCACGATGTTTGGTGAACCAAGTGCGGCCGCCACATCAGCCTGGGACATGCCGACACGGATCTCCTTCTGCACGACGCCAACCGTAAGCTGCTCCTCGCGCGTGGACGCGAGTTTGGCAGCGTGATCTTTCGCGCTCATGCACGAGGCGTTGAGGAAAACAAGAGTTGGAATTGCCAGACAATAATAGATAACTGGACGCATCGTCGATTCCAATGTCGTTGCGTGAACCGGTTCGCAGGCAACCGCGTAGTGCGTTGTCATGCCAGCTTGCATTCAACTACTCTTTGTCATTGAACGCAACCCACCTTGCATTCGAGTCTTGAGCAACTAACAGTCAAGCGTATCGCCTGCCCCCCTCAATCCCCCCTTAGTGAGGGGGGAAGAATGTGGCGCACGCTACGGTTGAGTGTTACATGGTCTAGTCAGGCGGCAAGTTCCTTTTCGGCGGTGAACCTTCCAAATCGAAAAGCCAGCGTCGGGAGGACCAGAAGCGTCAACAGCGTCGAGGTACACAGTCCACCGAGGATGACGATCGCGAGCGGACCTTCGATTTCGCGGCCCACTTCGCCGGTCCCCAATGCAATCGGCAACAGACCAAGACCAGTGACCAGCGCGGTCATGAGAACGGGGATCAACCGTTCAGTCGCGCCGCGCACCGCGGTTGCCCTGGACCATGTTTCTTTCTCGTGCGTTACGAGGTGTTCAAAATGCGAAATCATCATGACCGAATTGCGCATGGTGATGCCGAACAGTGTCACGAATCCCACGATTGAGCCGATGGAAAGAGTTGCGCTGGACAGGAAAACGGCCACCACGCCACCTGAAAACGCAAACGGCAGATTGAGAAGCACCAGCGCGAGATTTCGCCAGTTTCTAAAGACCATCGCGAGTAGCAGCAACACTGCTAATCCAGCCAATGAGGAATGTATCAGCAACTCGTTGCGGGCTGATTCCTGCGCTTCGGCTGCGCCGCTGAACTCTGCATACATGCCGCTGGGCATTTTCATTTTCGAGACCACTTCTTCCACTTCCTCGGCAAAGCTGCCCAGGTCGCGGCCCTCGACGTTGCAGGTGACGGCTTGCCGACGTCGCGCTCCGTCGTGCAGAACCATGTATCGCCCCGTGCGGCTCGTCAGGTCGGCTAGCTCGCGAAGGGGAACGTACGTCCCTTCATCGTTTCGCATGAGCAGCGAGCCGATCGCCTCCGGATCGCGGCGTGCTTCCGGAGGGAGCAAACCCACGACGTCATGGACCTTTGCGCCTTCTGATACCTGCGTGAGCTTCTGGCCCTGATAAGCGAATTCGAGTGTGTCCAGAATGCTCACCGGCCTGAATCCATAGGCTGTGAGACGATCGCGGCGAAGCTGCACGACCACTTGCGGCGCGCCGGGTGGCGAGGCCACACGAACATCAGCAGCGCCGTGGATTTTTGCAACTGCGGCCGCGACCTGTTCAGCCGTGCTGTCGAGCTGATCGAGATCATTTCCGAACAAATCAATGACGACCGAAGACGTCTCGCCGCTGATCGACTCGCTGATCCGATCACCCAAAAAGGTAAGTACCTCTGATGTGACCCCGGGGTAGCGAGCCAATAACTCTCGAATCTGCTCCTGAGCTTCGCTTTGGTCCTTACCCGGAACATCGGGTTTAAGTTCCACGTGGAATTCGCTGCGATGCGGTCCCCAGGGGTCTTCGCCGAGTTCGGCACGACCAACCTGGAATTCGACTGTATCGATGATCGGCTCGTCGTCGATCTTTACATTGTGCAGAAGGTCTTGAGAGATCAACGTGCCGAGCTTGGTCATCGCCGGTAGCGAGGTGCCCGGCACGGCTGACACCTGCAAAACGAAATGTCCTTCGCGGAACTCGGGGAGGAACTCCTCGCCGAATTTGGTGAAGAGCGCCGCCGATGCAACGAACAGCAAAGCGGCCAAGCCGATCGTCGCTTTGGGCCAGATGATGACGCGGTTGATAATTCCGGCGTATGCATGCTTGAGTGTTTTTAGCAAGGACGCGCTCTCGTGGTCGGCGGATCGCGCGGCGATCTTCGGAAGCATGAACGCGCACATCGCCGGCGTTACGGTCAAGGCGACGACGAGCGATGCCAGAATCGCGGAAATGTATGCCAATCCCAATGGAGCAAACATGCGACCTTGCAATCCGCTCATGGTGAGAACCGGGACGAACACGAATACGACGACGAACGTCGCGTATACAACCGCGCTGCGAACCTCCAGCGACGCGTTGAGCACGACACGGAGGAAAGACTGCGGGCGACCCAAGGCTTCGTTTTCGCGGAGCCGCCGGAAAATGTTTTCCACGTCGATGATGGCGTCGTCGACGACCTCGCCGATGGCGATGGCCAAGCCCCCCAGTGTGATCGTGTTCAGGGTAATGCCGAAGTAATCAAGAACCACAACCCCAACCAGCAGCGAGAGCGGGATTGCTGTAAGGGTAATGAGTGCGGTGCGTACGTTTTGAAGGAAAATGAACAAAACGACAATAACGAATATGGCCCCTAGATAGAGGGACTTCGTCACATGATGAATGGCTGTCTCAACGAATGTCGCCGGTCGATGCAGCTTTGGATAGACCTGAATGTTTTCTGCTTCGAAAACCGGCTTCATTTCCTCGAGCGCTTCCTCGACCGACTGGGTCGCGGCCAAGGTATTCGCGCCGTATTGGCTAAGGAGTTTCACGAGAACGCCGGGGCGTCCCTGAATGTTGGCGTCGCCAAACTTGAGGGCTGGGGCGATGACGACATCGGCCACGTCCTTCAGGCGGACGATGGTTCCCTCGCGTTGGCGAATGATCGTCTCGCCGATTACTGCGGGATCTAACGACTGTCCCTCGGATTGAATGACCACGCGTTGATTCTCGGTTTCGATGAACCCTGCTCCTCTTGAGCCGGTGGACTCGCGCGCGGCTGTCAGGGCTTCGGCGAGACTCAAATTGAAGGGAATCAATCGCGCGGGGTCGATCTGGACCTGAATTTCTTCAACGTCTCCACCCATGACGCCGACCGAAGCAACGCCCTCGGCTGCCTGCAATCGAGGGCGAAGAACCCAATCGGCGAATGACCGAAGCTCCATCATGCTCTTGGAGTCGGAAACCAAGCCGATCTTGAGCAAGTCCATGGTGGATGAGACGAGCGGCGTGAGTTTCGGCGGACCAATGCCTTGCGGAAGTTCATCGCGAATGGTGCCAAGTTGTTCGGTGAGGAGTTGCCGCGCGGTGAAAATGTTGGTGTCGTCTTTGAAGACCACGGTCACGATCGACAGACCTTGAATCGATTGTGACCGCATCGATTCCAACCCTGGAATCCCGCCGAGCGCCGATTCCACGGGACGCGTGACCAATGCTTCGGTTTGTTCCGGCGAGAGGCCCGGGGCCTCGGTCTGGATGACGGCTTCGGGTGGCACGAAGTCGGGGAAGACGTCGAGTTTGACATGCGCCGCGGTGTAGACGCCGTAGGCCAACATGATCCCCGCCAACGCGAGAACGATGGCGCGAAACTGTACGGACAGACTGACGATGCGTTGAAGCATGTAGGACGTGGACCTCGCTTACTCTTCGGCTACCTCTTCGCTTTCGATTTCTGCTTTGAGCTCTTCGGAAAGAAGCGACTGCGCGCCGGCGGTCACAACCGCTTCACCGGCTTCGACGCCGGAAGTGACGAACCAGCCGCTCTCGATTGGGCTGACGAGGTCGATGCTCCGTCGCGCGAACTGCGTTTCCGAAACGGCGACATAAACCCAAGCTAGGCCGCCATACCGGAGAACTGCGGATCGTGGAACGACGGTGCCGGTGATGGGCGCGCCATCTGTTGGTATGTGGGCGATGACCGGAGTGCCGGGACGAAGCGGAATATCTTCCAGAGCAGAAGCGCGAAAAAGCAACGTATCCGATCGGGTGGTTGGGTCCGCCATAGGTGCGCGACCGATGGGGTCGGCGGGTACGACAGCATCCGGGTGTCCGGCGAAGGACAGCCGTGCCTGTGAAAGCGTGTTCGGGACTTCCGTGCCAGGAAGCGCTGCAACGCGTGCGATCAATGTGTTGAAATGAGTTACCCGCAACAACGCTTGTCCGCTTTCGACAGCTTCGCCCGGTTGCGCGGTCAACTCGACGATTTCGCCGCCGTTTTCAATGGTCAAAGGAATCTGCAATCCCTTTTCCTGATTCGGCATCATGTTTTCGAGCGCGTCGACACGTTGTTTAACCCCGGCTAGACGTGCTTCGCTGCTTTTGAGTTTCGCCTCAGCCTCTTCCATGCTTCGATCGGAAACGACCTTGCCCTCTTCGTTGAGCCGTTTCTTGTTTTCAAAGGAGGAACGTGCGGCATCGACTTCGGCTTCGAGTTCATCTACTTCGGCGCGGGCATCCATCCAACGAGTGAGCAAGTCCAATGATTCGGTGGGCGTCAGGCGCGGCTCGATGGCCGCAATGGTTTCGCCGGCGTCGATTGATTCACCCAAACTCGGCCAGTGCTTCTCGTTTGCCGATCGCAGGTAGCCCGCGACAGGCGATCGCAACGTAAAGGTCTGGCCCGGATCAGCCTCCAATGTGCCATAGGCAATGACTTCCGGTTGAAATGTTTGTTTCTGCAGTTTGACCGTTGCTAGTTCGATTCTTTCCTGCGTCTCCTTATCGACGATGAGAATTGAATGCCCTGATTCGTCGTGCGAAATCTTGACGGGCGATTCCGGTTCCGCTTCGTCTTCTGCGCGACCTATGCTGCAGAAACTAAAAACCGCGGTTGCGAGCGGGAACAAGGGTAACCATCGGCGCAACATTATCACATTCATTTGCACACCTCGAATCACATCGTTGCCTGAATCAGAACAACACTGCGGCCAATGCCTCTCGAGCAAAGTCGTGAATGAACGTCGCGAAATCAGTGGATGCGCATCCTGTCCCTTGCAGCAGTAAGACTGCGATCGCCAAGGATTTGATGGACCGTTGCAACGGCCTAGCGCATTTCATCCGGTACCCCCGCTTTGTTGGCGATCTCGTTTTCATTGCTGCTATCCGTTTCCTCCTCGACCTGAACGCGACCTCCGATCACGTGTTCCAGCTCAACCGTCGCCTGCGCAAGATCGCGCGTCGCAGTGATCTGGGCTCGCTGCTGACTGTTGAGACTCTGCTGAGTTTGAAGCAGCACGAGCACAGTCTCCTCACCTGCTGAGTAGGCAGCCCGGGCTGACTCCACAGTGAGCCTGGCGTGCGGAACCGATTGCGATTGATAGAACTCGACCAGTTTCGCGGCGGCGTCTCGTTTGACGATGGCGTCATTCACTTCACGCGCCACAGTGTCGAGCATGTCTTTAAACTCATTGCGGCGCTGATGAGCAATGAACTTTGCCTTGGCGATCTGGGCCTGGTTTTGGTCAAACACGGGTAGTGTGACATCGAGCGTCGGGCCGAGCAGGAGATCGATGATCTGACTCCGTTCCTGATTTCGCTCGGCTCGCGACTGGATACTTGGAGCAGTGAGCTTCCCCGCGGCCACGGACGATCTCGCCGTGTCGGCCAGTACATTGCGGCCGGGCAGCGCCCGTCTTGCGGGACGCTCTGCTTCCACCCCGACGCTCACACTTGGGAATACGCTGCGGTGCTGACGAACGATTTCTTCCTCGGCGCCGCGAATCGTCGCGGCTGCTGCCTGAATATCGACCCTGCGTGTCATGGCCAATTCAATCAGAGGACCCGACGGGAATTCCATTGCGGGCGGGATCAATGCATCTTCAACGAGAGAGATTTCAACGTCTTGCTGCGAAAGACCCAAATCACGGGCGAGCGCGATCTGAGAAAGTTTGCGGTCGCGCGCGATGGTCATCAGATCGATCTGCGCCGTGAGGAGATCACCGCGAGAAATATTTACGTCGGCCTGACCCACTTCACCCGATTGGAAACGCGCGTTTGCGAGGTCCACCACTTTTTGCACGAGAGCCAGGTTTTCGTTGGCCAACTCTTCCGCTCGGATCAACTCGGCCAGCTGGAAGTAGTCAACCCTGACCGTCGCGCAGAGGGTGAGCGCGTATTCCATGACACCCAATACTGCTCGCTCCAACTCCGTTTCGGCGATTTTCTTTCGTATGGGGATTTGCCATAAATCGACAATTTGCTGGGCGAAACCGGCTGTCAGCTTTGAACGCCCCCCGCCTTCGGGAAATCGAATGCTCAAGCTCAAATTCGGATTGGAGAGCAGCCCGGATTGCACGACTTCTGCTCGCGACGCACCAAGCCCGTCGAACAGGGACCAGAACCGCCGATGGTTAAGCAATGCGATGCTCGCGGCTTCGTCGGCGGTGAGCCCATTTTCGAGGATCGCGGCCACCTTCGCTTCGACAAGCTCCTCCGACTCCGGATCGTAGATGTCATCAATTGCGGTTCGTTCGCGAATTTGCTCAAGCGTGTGTTGGTAGTCGGCGTGAGGCGAAACTGTGGCGCAACCGATGACGACCATGAATGTAGCAGCCGCCATGATCGCGTTAATGATTTTCGAGCACGCCACGTGTGAGAGAGAGAATTGTCCAGAACGCTGCGTCATTTTTTGTTGCAAAGTCACGGCACATACAAAACGCTGATGGAGTGACGTTGCCCCACGAGTCACTGCGATAAGGGCGAGTTTCCGCAAGATTCAACGACCGGGGTTGCGGAAGGGGTCTGCTGAGTGTCCAAGGCGCGTAGGACCGACTCAACCCCAGCGACCGCGCCAACGCGATTTCCGCAATCTCCCAGTCGTCTACAAGATTCGCCGCACCAGGTTTCGCAGCGCGCACATCGCGCGCAACCCACAGATGCGGGCTTACCAAGAGCGAGTATTCGACTCACTTCGTGCTTATGTCGAGGAAGTTCCCCTCGTCTCGTTCCTATCAGCCGCCGAAAGAGAGCATATAACTGAATTCGGCACCAAACTCGGGGCCGTCCGTGTCCCCATCAAGACCGACGTTGAACGCAATGCCTAACTTCTGGTGTTCAGCAAATTCCCAATCGAGGCCGAATTCCGCTTCGTGGTTCGCACGCATCGCGTCTTCCGTTTCTTCCGAAGCGTAGATGTAATCCGTGATGAACAGGAGATTGTCGGAGAGACGATGATCAACGCCGATGGCGGCCCCGTACTGGAAGTCTTCAGCGTCTTCTTCGTTGTCTCCGTTGACTGATTTGGCGTACGGGTTGAGGTGCAAACGCGTCGAACCCGGGACAATAGTCTTGGTGAACAAACCTCGAATTTCGTAGTCGACTCCGCTCGAATCGATACCCGTTGGTAACCGTACGAAGTTTCGCATTGCGAACGCGGGAATCACTTCCTGCTCGTCCCAGAGTCTCCAATGCCAGCCGATCGTGAGATCGCCGTTACCGTCAACGCGGCCGTCGCCAAGCTGGACGGGAATCTTAAAAATCAACTCGTGATTTTCGACGACACCCCATTCAACCTCGAGTTCATATTCGTATTCGTCGCGATCACCGCGCTTTTCGCTGTAATCCCAAGGGTAGCTGCCTTTGTCCTTCTTTTTCTTTGAATGATCCCAGCCGAAGATATTTTTGACTATGACTTCTCCCGGCGGTTCCGGATCAGCGCTGCGCAGGAACACGGGTCCATCGATCTCCCAGTGGTTGTCCGACGACTGATGCGTCACGACTGTGGTTTTTTCCTTCGTTACATTCGAATCCTGCATGTTGTAGCTGACAAGACTCATCGGGTTCGTCGATGATGCTGAACCGGAATTGTCGCTTGGCGCCGGCGATGCGGCTCGCAAACCAGACGAAATCAGCAGAAATAATGCCATAGACGGGATTACTGTGCGAAGACGTCGAGAGGTATTTCGCATACGGTCTCCTTGCGTACTTGTGGCGGGAACAAAACTGTTCAATTTCAACCCAAGCCGGCGCCGCGCCGCACCCGCTTTCGAGTCGCCGACCCCCTGTCGGAAACGATGAGGAAGACTATTCTATATTCGGCGTTCGTCCATTACGTAAAGATGACAAATCCGTAATGAATTGCTTTTGAGGGGGATTGGTTATCAATTGGCCAGTGATTCGCGGGTCTACTCGTGGTATTGTGGTGCACGCATTGGTCCGTGTCGGCGTGTGACTTACAAGCACTAGGTCTCAACACGAGATGTCGCGACGTGACTTCAACTTACGCAATTGAGGAGAATCAACATGTATCGTAATCAGACTTGCTGTGTTGGTTGTACTGCACTGGTCGTAGTTCTCGGGGCGCTTCTTGCTTTCGCCCAAAACGATCCAAAGGGTGGTGACTATGAAAAACAAATAAAGGAGTCTGAAGTGCCAAAGGCTGCGCTCGATACGTTGAAGAAGTTAGCCGGCGGCGCTCCGTTTACCGAATTCGCGGAGGAAGTTGAACACGGGCAAAAGTACTACGAAGGATCGTGGAAAACGGCGGATGGCAATGTCGACGGTCTGGTCACGGAAACAGGCGACGTTGTCGAAATTGAAGAGTCCATTCCAGCGGCTAAAGTCCCGAACGGTGCGAAAACGGCGATCGAAAAAACCGCAGGGAAAGACACTACCGTTCATTTCGAACGAAAAACAGTTTACCTCTTTGAGGCCCATTTCAAGAGCGACGGTAAGGGACGCGAGATCATCGTCACTGCGGATGGTCGCGAGTTTCACGAAGATTGCGGCAAGGAGGGACAAAAGGAAGACGGAGATGACGACGACGAAGAGAAATAGTGTGGCTGGAAGAAACTACTGCTTGGCGATCGCTCGCAGATGCAAATGAAACGCTTTGCAATTCTAAGGGCGCGACTCTCAGGTGTTCCGCAGAATTCGTAGCCAATAAATGCGTGTTCTTGTTGTCGAAGACGATGCCGGAATCTCATCCTTCGTCAGGAAGGGTTTGATCGAGGCGTCATGCGCGGTGGACGTTGCGCGCAACGGGCATGACGGATTGGAGCTAGCATCCAAGGAGCCCTACGACGTCATCATCCTCGACATCATGCTTCCGGGACTAGACGGATTCGATGTTCTGCGAGAATTGCGCGGGAAGGACGTCCGCACACCAGTCATCTGTCTCACAGCGAGGGATGCGGTCGACGATCGTATCACAGGCCTGAATCTCGGGGCAGACGATTATTTGGCAAAACCATTCAGCTTCGCTGAACTCCATGCACGGATGCATGCCATTTTGCGTCGCAGTGAGGGATTGGCCACAAAACCAATCGTCGTCGGCGATCTTACGATAGATTTGATGCGCCGCAGCGTGACTCGACGCGGAAAACGCCTTGACCTCACCCCACGCGAGTTCGCCATGATCGAGTATCTTGGCCGCAATGTGGGAAGAGTGCTGACGCGAACGATGCTCCTTGAGCATGTGTGGGATCTGCATCAGGATCCAATGACCAATGTCGTCGATGTCCACGTGAATCGACTCCGACGTAAGATAGAGCACGGGTTCAACAAACCACTTCTGCACACCATTCGCGGCGTCGGCTATGTCCTCACTGAAAAAGAGAAGTAGATTCAAGATTGGCATAGGAACGCGGCTTACACTTTGGAGCGCGGGTCTATGCACATTGCTTGTCGCGGTCGTGTGTGCGGCGCTGTACGCGGGGATGTACTTCTCCATGCGATCGCAGATCGATGCCTTTCTGGAAGGCGAAATTCGTGAACTTGCCATGACGGCGAATGAACATCCCAATGACGATTCGGGGTTACAGTTATCCCTGCAAAAGGAGCTTGGCGTACGTTCTCGCAATGATCTTGGTTTTCGACTCATTGACGACAACGGGCTTGTCTTTGTAAGCAGCGCTGTCGAAGACGATTTGCGCGAAGCCTGGAAGCAGCCTTACGGCTGGGGCAGTAATGAGTCCCTTATTTTTTGTGAAACGCTTCAGCCCGAAGGAAAAGCTCCCCGATTCCGCGTGTGCAGCCAGCGCGTGGAGTTGGCCGATGGTCGGAAATGTACGGCTCAGTGCAGCTATTTGCTGAAACAATTGGAGGAATCCTTGTCCCGTCTTCGCGGAATTTGCTTAGCTGTACTTGGGATTGCACCGCTGTTGGCCTTAGCGTTAGGGAGTTTTCTTGCTTCGCGCAGTCTGGAACCGGTGCGGCACATCATGGACACTGCGAATGCGATCAGCGCCAGCGATCTGCGCGCTCGAATCGCGCTTTCCGGAACTGGCGACGAAATGGATCGGCTGGCGGAAACGCTCAATGACATGTTGCGTCGTATCGAGCAGAAAGTACGGGAGGTTCAGCGATTCACCGCCGACGCTTCACATGAGTTGCGCACTCCGTTGGCTGCACTGCGAGGATGTGCGGAAGTGGCGCTTTCCCGGCACCGATCAACGGAAGAACTTCGGAAATCGATTGAAGAGTGCATACCGCAGTACGAGCGTTTGCAACGCCTGGCGGAGGACCTTCTGTTCCTTGCGCGGCTGGACGCTGGCGAGCCAGTTATCAAGTTTGAGCCCATTTCCCTGGCGAGCGCAGTTAGAGACATGATTGATCTGTATGCACCGTTGGCTGAGGAAAAGGGACTTGAATTGCTGACAAGGGACTTGAAGCCCGTAATGGTTCTCGGCGATGGTGGGCGAATTCGACAGGTAATCGGCAATATTATCGACAACGCCGTCAAATATACGGCCGCGAATGGGCGCATTGTCGCATCACTCTCGTCTAACAACGGAAATGCAAGCGTCGAAATCACGGACAACGGGGTTGGAATCTCTGCCAATGACTTGCCCAACGTATTCAATCGTTTTTACCGCGCGGATCCGGCGCGTTCAGGTCAGTTACCACCTGGCGTTGGATTGGGGCTTTCTATCTCTCGGTCAATCATCGAAGCTCATGGTGGCACAATCGCGATAACAAGTGCCCAACACAAAGGAACATGCGTCCAAATTACGATTCCAAGTCTAAGCAATCCTGCACTTGACTGAACGGACAAAGTTTATGATGGCGAGTTTGATGCTGTCCCATTGTCAAACAAGCCTTGCGGAAATTCGCGCAACGGACTGATGCGTCCACCTACCGGATTTTCCCGTTTTCGTTGGTACACCGCGCGTCGTCAGATGGCCAGCGATTTGTTCCGGCGTACTGCCGTTCGCTCGCATGTTCCGAATCTCAACAATGATTTCCTGCTGGGCATGGTTTGGAACAAGTGATGCACCATCTGTTCCCAGGTCATACCCGTATGTATGCATCTGTTCATGCGTTCGTAAACGGACGGCGTGACGTCTCGTGTGGCACAGCATCTCGAATCATTGAAGCATTGGGCCTTGAGATAGTACTTAGACGACGAAAGCTAGGGCGAACGTAGGTAAAGCAATGGCCAGAGTCTTTCAAGCGACATTTGTCAATCGCAAGGGTCAACTCCAGACTGCGAGACCTTGGTACGTTGAGTTCAAGGACCACAAAAACGGCACCCGGCGGATGCCGACGTTTGCGGAACGCCGCGCCGCAGAGTCGTTCGGTCGCTACGTCGAACGATTGGTTGAATTGCGCATTGCTGGCGAGCCTTTTGATTTGGAAATTCGCCGTTGGCTGGATTCATTGCCCTCAAAGCTGTTGAATCGGCTCTTCGCGATCGAACTGCATGACCGCGAGCGCGCCGCGAATATCAAATCTCTGACTGATCACGTCGCCGACTTCAAGAAATCCCTGTTCGACGGTGGCGCTACGCCAGCATACGTGCAGAAAACGGCGAATCGGGTTACGAAGGCAATCGATGGTATTGGGGCAGAATTCGTTTTCCAATTGAAAGCGGAAAAAGTCTCCGGATTCATGGCGAAACAGCGGGAAGGCAAAAAGGGTCTCAGCGCCAAATCGTCGAATCACTATCTCGCGGCATGCAAACAATTCGGAAACTGGCTGGTAAAGAACAAGCGGGCAATTGAAAACCCGTTGACGCACCTTACGGCGCTAAATTCAAGAGCCGACCGCAGACATGTTCGCCGAACCTTCGAGCCTAACGAGTTGACGGCGATCCTGGAAGCTGCGCGGAACGGCTCCATGTTCACCTTTTGGCGAATCGAAAAGGACGATCAAGGACGTGCCCGCAAAGTCGCCACTGAAATTTCGGGTGAGGAACGATATTGGCTTTACCGGTTGGCCGTCGAGACGGGCCTAAGATCAAACGAGCTGCGCCAGCTGCGTCGGGCCGACTTCGACCTCGATTCCCCACAACCCACGGTGGCCGTTGGCGCTGAAGTCGCCAAGAATCGAACGGCGGCCACACTTCCGCTTCGACCGGAAACGGCAAATGGACTCAAGGCATTCATGGCTGACAAGCATCCGGCGGCAACCGTATTCAAACTCCCCCGTCCCGAAAACGTCGTGGTAATGCTCCGGAAGGATCTCAAATCAGCACGTATCCCGTACGAGGACGATTTGGGTCGGGTGTGCGATTTCCATGCGTTCCGCGTTACGTTTGCTTCAATGCTACTGCGTTCCGGCGTCGATTTGCGAACCGCCAAGGAACTCATGCGGCACGCGACTGTAGGAATGACGGCAGACGTGTACGCGGTGACGTTTAGAGGCTCGCTCCACCAGGCGATCGCCAAATTGCCCAATCTGTCCCAAAGTTCCGACGAACAGAAACTAAAGGCCGTGGGGACGTACGATGCAAATCCAAACTCGACTTCAAATGTCTTGTCGGATTGCTTGGCGCGACAATGCTCGAAACCGATCAAATCAATTCAACGTGATTCAACCGAGGCCACAGCGATTGACTTGGAAGATCGCTTCGGAACATTAGATTCCAACGAGAATTACGATGATTTGCATCGAACTGTATTGAACAATAGCGAACTCGCTCTTACTTCCTCGCAACCACCCCCAAGGGGAGTCGAACCCCTGTCTTCAGGATGAGAACCTGATATCCTAGGCCACTAGACGATGGGGGCATCGCTTGTGAAAAACGGTACGCACGATCAAACACCCCGTCAAGGGCGGTGAGATGACTATGCATGTTTGTGTTTTTTCGATTCCCGGGCTGCGGCCAAAAGATATTCAGGCTTCGACAACGCCCATGTTATTCGAATGGGCAAATCGCGGGGCGATGGCAGGTTTGGAACCGTCATTCCCGTGCGTCACTTCGCCTGTGCAGGCCTGCATGTTCACGGGGTTGCCGCCGAACAAACACGGCGTGATCGCGAACGGGTTCTACTATCGCGAGCGAGACGACGTCGAGTTCTGGGTGGGCCGCAATGACAAGTTCGTCGGCGAACAAATCTGGAACGCCCTGAAAAAGCGGTTTCCCGATTACACGTCGGCCGTCTGGCATGCGCAGAATATCAAGGATGCATCTGCCGACTTCATCGTGACTCCAGAACCTATCCACGAGCCGGATGGGAAGACAAAGCTCTGGTGCTACTCGAAGCCGGAAGGTACGTACCAACGATTGCTCGACTCGCTGGGACATTTCCCGCTGCAACACTACTGGGGTCCCCTATCGAATATCGACTCGACCCGCTGGATTCTGCGAGCGGCTCATCGACTGTTTGAATGGCACCAGCCGAATTTGAATTGGATCTATCTACCTCATCTGGACTACGCAGCACAGAAATTCGGTCCTGATAGTCCGCAGGCACAGAATTCCGTGGCGGAACTAGATCGTGCGATCGCGGACTTTGTGCGGCTTATGGAGGGTGCGTCGCCAGGAAAGGATGTCGCCTACCTCGCCGTCGGCGAATATGCCCTGACGCCCGTCAACTCCGCCATTCACCCGAACCGAATACTGCGTGAGGCTGGTTTGCTTCGGGTGAAAACACTCGACGACGGCGAGCACATCGATCTGGCAGCAAGTGAAGCCTTCGCGATGGTGGATCATCAGTTCGCTCACGTCTACGTGAAGTCAAAAAATGGCGCGACGATTAAGAAAGTGTGGGATCTATTTCGTTCGACGAGTTGCGTGGATGGAGTCATCGCGGGCGAGGATCGAGCCAAGGTCGGCCTTAATCACGATCGCAGCGGCGACATCGTGCTGATTTCAAGCGATGATTCATGGTTTGCCTACTACTGGTGGCTTGTCGACAAGAACGCACCTTCGTTCGCGCGCACCGTAGACATTCATCGCAAGCCGGGCTACGACCCGGTCGAGTTATTCTTTGATCCGGCGACCAAGGGCATTCCGCTGAATGCGGGGCTGGTCAAGGGCTCACATGGAGTGCCAGCCAGCGGCGATCGTCACAAAACTGTCGTGATATCCTCGAAGGCCGATTCAACGATCGCCCAACGAAAACTCCGCGATACCGACATGAAGGAACTGGTGCTTGGACTATTTGGAAAGTAAACCTCAGGCTTCGAGCACTTCCTGTTTCGGCTCGTTCTTCATGCGCAGCCGCACTCGAGTAATTCGCTGCGGCTCGGCGCCGATGATCTGGATGCCGATGCTGTCGTGCTCGAAACCCTCGCCGATTTTGGGAATTTTGCCCATCGTGCTGGACACGAAACCGCCAAGTGTTTCGTAATCCGGGTTCTCCGGCAGGGTAATTTTGAGCATGTCGTTGAGGTCTTCGATTCGCATACGCGCGTCCACCTCGACCGTTTCAGCGTCGATTCGCTTCAACTCAGCCGGACCTTCCACGTCAAATTCGTCGTCGATTTCGCCGACCAGTTCTTCGAGGATATCTTCGATGGTAGCCAACCCGACTGTCCCGCCGTATTCGTCCAACACGATCGCGATGTGAACTTTCTTCTCGCGAAACTCGCGTAACAAATCGCGAACCAGTTTGGACTCGGGCACGAAAAGCGCTGCACGCATGCTCTTTTTCGCCTCGAACGGTTTGCGGTCGTCGCGAAACAGCAGATCCTTAGCGTAGATAATTCCAAGAATTGAGTCGATCGTCTCGTGATAAACGGGAATACGTGAGTGACCGGCGGAACGTATCGTCTGCAGCACTGTGTCGATTGTGGCGTCATCGGGAACGGCTGCGATCTCGGTTCGCGGCGTCATGATCTGCTCAACGTGCTTGTCGCCGAGCTCGATGACCGACTCGATCATTTCTTTTTCTTCTTCATCAACGGCGCCCAGCATCTCACCCTCGGACACAGCGCTGAGAATCTCCTGTTCCATTTCGTTGGCTACCGACTGCGCGTCGGGTGCGGGCACGTCAGCCAATCGTCGAACGATTGTGTCGAAGACGTCCATGGCACGAAGGAGCGGATAGAGCATGAGTCGGATGAGCGTGAGCAACGGATGCAATTGGACAAAAAGCTCCGCGCCGCCGTACTTCGCCCAGGCATGGGGAATCGCTGCTCCGAAGATTAAGATGAATACGAGTGCCAGGAGAGAACCGAGCACCAAACGAAGGAGACTCGAATTCGGCTGGAGTGCGCCGACGTCATACAGCACCATCACCGTCAGCGCCAGTGTTGCAGTGGAGCGCAGCAGCGCGGTCGAATGCACAAAATGGCGCCGCAAACGCAGAACTTCTTCAGGAGAACGCCGGCGCGTTGCCTTTTCCAGTCGCTCCGCAAGCCGAGAATGAACGGCCGTATGCAGCGAGAGGTTCAGCGTCGCGAATAGCGTCAACGCGGCGGTGGTCAGGATGATCCAGAACCAGATCACGTTAGACCTTGCTCCGAGTTCCGGCCTTCGCAGGTGCTCGCGGTGATTCCCGTTTTAGTGATTGAGTTCGTTTGACCGGCTTCTTGAGACGCCCTTCGGCACCACCGCCCGAATAGACCGGTCTAAGGCCAAGTTGAGTCAGAATTTCATCTTCCTTGCGATGCATCCGGGCGGCCTTTCGTGTCGTGGAGTCATCGTAACCAAGCAAGTGCAGCGTTCCATGAATCACGTAGAGCGTCAGTTCTTCTTTCAGCGAATGCCTGCGTTCGGCGGACTCACGGGCGGCTGTGTCGACAGAAACAACAATCTCGCCCTCGATCAGTTGCTTTGAGTTTTCCGACAAGTCAAACGTAAGCACATCGGTAGGTCCGGTGTGATTCAAATGTCGCTCGTTCAGTTCCGCCATTTCTGCGTCGTCAACCAGAGTGATGTTCACCTGTGATCGCGTAATTGCGTGACTCGCAAGCGTCTGGCAAACCGCGCCTTCCAGATGGGTTCTGATGCCCCGTGGGGCAGAGCACCGTTTCGTGACAGAGATCAGGTATGATGCGTCTTCGTCCATGGTGAATCGAGCCCGAATGAGGCTAGCCCGCGACAGTTACTCCCGAGCGCGATACCTTAGGCATCGCCTCCTCGGCCTGACGCGCACGAGGATAGGCTACGCGTCCATGGTAGATACCGATCAGGCTCTTGACCAGCGATTCTTCTACCTGGCGAATCTCGTGCAACGTAATGTCGCACTCGTCGAACTGACCATCATTCAGCCGATCCGCCACAATTTGGTGGACGACGGATTCGATTCGCCCTGGTGTCTGCTCGCCCAGCGCTCTGACTGCTCCCTCAACCCCGTCACACAGCATGAGTACCGCTGATTCGCGCGTCCGTGGCGTTGGGCCCGGATACCTGAACTCTGATTCAGAAACCTCACGATCGTGGCGACCGGTTGCGATTTGCGCCTGCTTTTCGGTGGCAACATGATGGAAGTACCGAACGACCGTCGTACCGTGATGCTCTTCGATGAATTGATGCAGGATGCGCGGCAACTTGAATTCGCGCGCGAGTTCAAGACCGTCCTTCACGTGCCCCAGGATGATGAGAAGGCTCATTGTCGGTGCGAGGTTTTCGTGACGGTTTATGCGCCCGTCCTGATTCTCGGTGAAGTACTGCGCCTTCGGTATTTTCCCAATGTCGTGATAGAGCGCGCCGACTTGCGCGAGCAAAGCGTTTGCGCCGATTTTTTCGCAGGCTGCCTCAGCCATGGTGCCCAACACCAGACTGTGGGCATACGTTCCGGGCGCCTCGCGTGCGAGAAGCTGAAGCAGTGGCCGCGTCGGGTCGCGCCATTCGAGGAGCGTGAGCGCGGTTGCCGTGCGGAATAGCTTTTCAACAAACGGCAGCAGGCCGGAAATCAGAAACGCGGACAAAAGTGCACAAGCAGCGGACCAGAGACCCTGCTGCAAGACCATGTTCCATTCGTTGCCATTTCTGAAACCGACAGCCACTGAGCAAAGGAAGATAGCCAATGAGCTGAGCAACCCGACGGAGATCAGCTTCGTTCGCGCGCGGACCTCGTCCAGTTGATGAACAATCACGGTCGCGCCGACGAGCAATGGCACCAAAAAACCGAAGCTGCCCTGTACGGTTGCAACAACGAGCAACGATGCGATGCACGACGCTCCTAAGGCGAATCGCTGCGAATAAACAATGGCAAAAACATAGGTCAGCAACAGAAACGGCGTGTATATCAATCCCGGAACCTGCGACCCAAAACTGCCGAGCAATCTCGCAAGTCCAAGTGCGCCGACGCCCAGCAACAAGAATACAATCGAATGACCCTTCGTTTGAAAAATTCGCGGCTGAAACGATGCGGCGTAGGAAATAAACCCAACGGAAAGAAGTATCACCAGCGCGCCCAGGCCGACGTGTCGGAGAATTTCCTGCCTACGAGCGCGAAGTGCTTCGGCCGAATTCTGAGCAAGAAACTCGGCGTGAGCGGCGCGTTCCGCCTTCATCCACTCGTATTGTTCCGGTGAAAGTGCACCGGGCGGAATATAGGGCTTTCCCTTTTGGAACCGCGTGTAAGAAGGTGCGACGTTCTTCTCAGCCTCAGCCATTGCAGCCAGTGTTTTCGCCTGATCAAAGATAATCGTCGGCTGTTCCTTCAGGGTCGCAAGCACGATGGACTTTACCGTCGGCTGCAATTCTGGAGGGAAACGCCGGGCCAATTCTGCGCCGGTGCCCTGGAGAATCTTTTCATTGCCGTGCGGGATGACTTCTGAAAGCGGAAGCTCCTTGAACTCAACTTGGTTGGTCGCGTTCACCGTTTGTAGAATGATATAATCTTTGGTGCTCTTGGGAGTGCGCGGCTCGCGCTGTAAGTCGCGAACGATGTACTCCTGTTCGATGGGCATCGTTTCGACCAGGCGCTCGAATTCGATCCGGCCGGCGTCGTTGGGCAACTCGATCCACTGACGCAATCTGTCGTATGCGTTTTGATCCGCGGGCCAGCCGCTTTCTTTCAGCGAAGCTTGGTAGTCGAGAAACGTCTCAGCGTCGGCCGCAACACCATAGAGACGCATTAAGCCCGAGCGGATTTTCTCGCTGGTCAATTCTTTCTTGTTGTAAGTGAAATAGCTCGGAACCGCAGAGAGGCCAGCCTCACGGGCGTCCTCTGTGCCCTTCACGTCTTCGACCTGAAAGTCGACCCGAGCAAAAACTGGTTGGTCGATTCGCTGGCCGACCAGATAGTTCAAGCCCCCCGCACCGACTAGAGCGATCGCGCAAGCTGAAAGTGAGAAAATAACCCCGACGAGAGTTGGCCAACTTACAACGGCCTGAAACACTCTCGACCAGATGGAGCCGGTGGTTCGAACTCGACGTTGTCGTGCCTGGGCACGTCTGATTTTGCGCTGAAACGCCACTGATTAGTACTCTACCGCCGTCCGTGGGCTGAATCCAACCGGATGAAACCCTATTCGGACCAGTTACCGCGCTGAAGTGGTATCGGCGTGAACGATCATCAACTGCGTCGCGAGGTGGGACATACTGTATTTCAATATGACTGGGCCGTCTATTATCGGGCGTCGCCGTTTTTTGCGTATGCCTTTACGACCTGCTGCACCAGCTTGTTCCTGACAATGTCACTCTGCGAAAGGCGAACAGTGGCGATACCCGGCAAGCCCTCCAAGCGCTGGATCGCGTCAATAAGTCCGGTCGCGTCGCCACCTTGCAGGTCGCTTTGCGTGTCGTCGCCAGTGACGATCATCTTGCTTTGGTGGCCTAGTCGCGTCAGGAACATGAGCATCTGTGACGGTGTCGAGTTTTGGGCCTCGTCGAGAATGATCGCGGCGTGATTCAAGGTACGACCGCGCATGAACGCGAGCGGCACGACTTCGATAACATCATTCTGCATGGCCCTACGAAGCTGCTCGAAGTTCATCATGTCGTTCATAGCGTCGAACAACGGACGAAGATACGGATTGACCTTCGCCTGAAGATCGCCCGGCAGATAGCCAAGACGTTCCCCCGCCTCCACCGCCGGACGCGCCAATACGATTTTCTTGATTCGCTGTTGCTTGAGCAGACCAACCGCGACAGCGACGGCCAAGAATGTCTTTCCTGTTCCGGCGGGACCAATGCAGAAAGTAAGGTCATGTTGATGCATCGCGTCCATGTAGAGCTTTTGGCCCGCGTTTTTCGGCGCGATCGTACCGCCTGGCAGAAACACATCGACGCCGGGAGAATTCGAAGGAGTCGCATCGGCCATCACGCGTTCAATAATGTCCTGCACAAGCTCGTCAGGAAGATCGGGACGCGTGCGCAAAGATTTTTGCATGGAGTCGATCGTGTGCGCCGCGCGCTGCACACCTTCGGTCGGGCCGTTAACGATGATCTGCCCATCGCGTGCAGCTAACTGCACACCAAAGGCCGAGCGAATTGTTCGCAAGTGCCGATCAGCGGTCCCAAACAAGGCGCTCTGTCGCGAGGGGTTTTCGATCGAAATGGTGATGTCCAAGGGGCTTCAATCCGCCTGTCCGAGGTTACGCCTCAACGCTACTTCCTGAATCAAGGTGCAAAGTGCAGTTGATTGTTTCAACCGCATAAAACAGGGGTTTTTTCGCTCAAACCTAGACGAGCGTCAAGATGAGCCACGCGACCGGCAGCGCCGCGATCGGGCTGTCGATGAGGTCAAGAATCCCACCGGCCCGCGGAATAAGATTGCTAGAATCTTTCATACCGGCGTCCCGCTTAAAGCATGACTCCACAAGGTCGCCGAATTGGGCCATGACCGAAACCGCGATCGCAAAAACCGCCACACCTATTGGTTTGGGCATTCCCAGGGGGCCGACCGACCAATTCAATGCTCGCGACATATCTCCGAGGAAGGCCAGCAAATCAATGCGACCTTCTCCAACTTGGATCAATCGAATCTGGTTCGGCACGAGATCCAAAAGCAACGCAAGGTAGGCGGCGAGGAACGCGACAAGCGCGCTGGCAGCCATGCCGCCAATCGCACCCTCTACCGATTTGCCGGGGCTTATCGACGGAATCAGTTTATGCCTACCCAACCAGGACCCTATCAGGAATCCACCTATGTCTGTAGCTTTGATCATCAACAGCAGGATCAGAATCAGCCATGCACCGTCTTGTTCCGGGCGATTGGCGTCACACCGCATTTGAATGGCAAATGACGGAAGGAAACCCAAGTAGAAAATGATCAGCAGTGTTGCGCCGAAATCAGTAAGCGAATTGTGCGGATCGAATCGAAGGACCGTTCGAATCACCAAAGAAGCAGAAATAGCAGACAGAATTGCCAGCGTACCAAACAGTCCCTCGACCCACAGCAATTTGTGACCAAAGAGTCCTGCAGCGGAAAACCATGGCACGATCATCAACGCAGCCACGCCCACGTAAGCAGTCTTCACATACGGATTTGCCCCCTTCTTTCGCAGCAAGCGGTCGAGTTCAAAAACTCCACCAAGAACTGTCGCCAGGAAGATCAGGGGAATCACGCTGCCGCGAGCCAGCAGATCAGCCAGTAACCCGGGTAAGGGGCTTGGCCTAGATGCAAAGTCGGCAATAGCTACGTCTACGAGTATGACAGATAACAAAACGAAGATGGCCGTCGCGCCAATAAGCGTTCGTTGAACAACGACGGTTGACGACGTGCGAGATCGCGAGGTCATACTCGTGATGCCACGCTCTCCGGCTGACTCCCATGATCCCATTGCAGTGTTCCACTCACTAAACGTGCGGGAGTCCGTTACTTATTCGACGTCCTGCCATTGCCTTGCGGTTTTGTGGTGACCACAGCCGACGCCACCGGGCAGGCGATCGAACAATCCCAGCAAAGGCCGGAAATCTGAAAACGATGACTGATCGCGTGAAAGTGATTCTTGCGCGCGATGCGTGTGCGGAGTTCAACCACATCCTCCGCCCCAAATTCAACAATGCGACCACAGCGCCGACAAACCATGTGGTCGTGAGGGTCTTCGCCATAGGCCAGCTCGTAATGCGCCTGTTTCACATCGAAGCGAACCTGTTTCAAGATTCCGCAATCCACGAGCAACGGAAGAGTTCGATACACGGTGGCTTTGCCCACCTTAACGCCCCGCTCCTTCAGCACGTCGACGACTTGTTCGGTTTCAAAGTGTTCATGCATCTGCAACGCCGCTTCAAGCACGCGAATGCGGGCGGAGGTACATCGGATGCCGCGATCGGCGAGGTACTTTTTGAAAGCCTCGCCCAATTGCTTCGAATCAGTTGTATGACGGTTGCGGTCCATGAAGGCCGGAATTCTCGAACAAACTTCCCTGATGCGCTTTACAACGGCTGGATTATGCGGTGATTTCTGCATGCACGCAAACGAACCGCGATTCATCCCCTGTTGCGAATCCCAGCGTCGCCAAACAAAATGCGCAATACTATAGGATAAGGAATTGTTCCCCCTTGTAACGATATGAATCGACCGTCCGACTCGAACAGCGATCGCCGAGGCTTCTTTCGAGCAGCCGCACGAGAACTGCTACATTCGTTTGTCAGCGACAACGAATCGACGCCCCCCGCCCCGGTGCAAGTAAGACTACTCCGTCCGCCTGGCGCCATCGACGAGACTCGATTTGTCGACATGTGTCAGCGATGCGGAAAATGTGTCGAGGTATGCCCCGCATTAGCCATCAAGCCATTTGCCTCGCCCAATCGCGCCCTCGATGGTACTCCATTCATTGACCCAAACACCGCAGCCTGTGTTATCTGTGACGGCTTGAAGTGTACGCATGTCTGCCCTTCCGGGGCCTTGAATCCTCTCAATCTTGCCGTTTTAATCAACATGGGTGTCGCCGAAGTTCGTGAGGAACTTTGCGTAAGAAGCAGCGGGGAATCGTGCACGATATGTGTGGATCGTTGCCCCGTGGGCAAGACAGCCATTCGCTTCGACAACGCAGGCCCCCCAACTGTGTTTGATCCGGGTTGCGTCGGTTGTGGCGTTTGCCAGTTTTATTGCCCGACAACACCAAAGGCCATCGTTGTTAAGCCATGCTGATCGGAGGTTATTTGAAGCAGGCGTCCCATGAGATTGATTATTCGACAAAAAATCGCATTGATCGCGATTCTGGTGATCAATGCAATACTATGGATCATCCCCAGCAACGTCGTTGAGCAGATCGCCAACGATCGTCACACGATGCTCGGCCGATACTCGCGAACACAATTCGCGTGGATCATCGGCATGACCATCATTTCATTGTTTGGACTCTACATCGATCGCGCCGTCGGCGAACAGTACAAGCGACGATGGTTTCAGGTCATGGCCATCACGATCTTCATGATCCCTGCGCTTATTCTGCTCGATTTCCTTATGCGAACACCGGGTCGGTTGCATTACGTTCGCGATTCTCTGGCCTACCATCACCCGCCTAACTTCGATTCAACCAAGGATTTCGTAGAGGAATCCTTAAAGGATTTCGTCGACAAGCCCGAGGCTGCACGAACCTATCCCAACGCAACGCCGGGCTATCCCACCATTCGCCGAACGCTACGCACCGACGGGCGCGGCTTCCGTAATGCGGCGACGTTGGACCAGGCTGATGTCGTCACCCTTGGCGATAGTTTCACGGAGGGATCGGGCGTTTCGGATGAACACCCCTGGCCTGTCAGGCTCGCGGAGCAGTCGGGTTGGACAGTGTGTAACCTCGGCATTTCCGGATACGACCCGCTCAACTATCTGGCTTCGCTCAAGGAATACGGCGTGCATCTCAAACCTAAGAAGATCATTTGCATGTTGTACGAAGGCAATGATTTTCGCTCGGCCATCAGCGATCAGGAACGCTCGGAGCCTGGCTTTCTGGAGCGCGTCTCGACGTACATGACCCAATCGCCCCTTCTTGATCTGCTGGACCGGGGAATCACTAGCGTGTTCGGCTCGATGAACTCGCGCGGCCCCCTCAAAGGGGCTGAATTGCTCGATTGGATGCCGATTCGTTTCCCACCCGGGCCAGACGCCAAGAGCTACGCTTTCGCCCCTAAACAACTGCGCGATCGCATGAAAGATGCTGATCAGTTTTCCCTAGACCTCAAGTGGCTCAACACGCGACGAATCCTTGTCGAGATATCCGAGACTTGCAAAGCGATCGGAGCGGAATTCTATCTCGCATATGCTCCAACGAAAGCTCATGTAGTTATGCCGACTGTTGCGAGACAGTTACCGGCAGAGAAAGTTCGCGCATTCACCGCGATCAGCTTCAAGGGTGATCTGCCCGACGCCCCAACGTTCATGGCTGCATTACTTGAACGCATCGATGATACGGAACAGGTCGTGCGGGAGTATTGCGAGCGAGAAGGAATTCGCTTCATCTCGACAACGGAAGCACTTCAAGAGTCTATCAGGCAGGGCCAACAGGCTTATTTCACTTACGATCAACACTGGACTCCCGAAGGGCATGAGGTGGCTGCGAAAGTCATTTGGGAGAGCATCATGCAGCTCCATACGAAAGAACAGTTTGCTACTCAAGGCAGTTCACTTCGGCTTGGAGCAAATGTCGCAGCACGTGAATAACAGAAACCCGGGAACACGAAATGCGACATCCGCCCTATTTGGCAATCAGGTATTCCACGTCGGCCGCGTTCCTGCGAGGTAACGAAGTTGGCTAAAGAGAGAATGTCGTCGCCGAACAAGCTGCTGAATCCGCGCGAGAGTCGGCTGATCAAACTTATCGCCGAATTGCATCGTGATCAGATCTTCCTGAAGCTCAAGCCAGCGTCGCGTGCCGGTGAATTTTCGCTTTCGACGCGGGTCGCGGCCGTCCAGGACCTCGCGGATTTCATCCTCGATGTGTTGCAGTTCATTGGCCAATCTCTGGGGAGACCAGTCACGATCCCAAGCAAGTGACGTTGACGTCTCATTGATGGCTGGCTGGGCCTTCGCCCTCGTCGCGTCTTCTACTTCTTCGGCTTCCGGCACGGTAGAGAAACCATCAACCGGTTCGTTCGAGGTGGGAGCGGCATACTCATGAGCGCCGTCGTTCTCCACGAAGTTCTCTTCCGCGAGCTCGCCGCCAAGCGAGTCGCCTTCAGACGCCGTGTCGTTACCATCATTCATTTCGTCAGAAGTCAACGCACAGCTCCAGCGGTGAAATAGATTCAACCTGTTTTAGTGAACGATCAAGTGACTATTCTATTGCCTAGTGCCTATTCCCTAACACGTTATTCCAACGTCGCCTGCAGCGCGAGGATCGCGTAGGACGTCGCCAAGTGCGGATTGCCTTCAAACCATCGCGGTGCTTCGTTGGCCCAGCTGCCATCGGGCTTCTGCAATGATTGAAGCTTCGTCAACAGCTCTTCGCGCCACTTGTGATCTACACCGCGATCGTCCTTCACCGTCGGCTGGCCCCACGCCTGCATGGCTTTCGCAAACGAGTGGAAATAATAGAACAAGCCTTCGTTGCTTTTTCCTTCGGGCATGTTCGGGTTGGCATCCAGCGTGTAATGCTTGGCCATCCATTCCAGCGCCTTCTTGATACGCGGATCGTTTCGATCAACTTTCGCGTAGAGCATGCTCTTAAACCCGGCGTAGGTCATCGTGCCGTAGCTTCGCAGGCGCGGCTTCTCGTCCACTGATTCAGTTCCCGCTTCCGATTCGCCATCATTCGCCGGTGTGTAGATGAACCCGCCGTCGTTGCTTCCCTTTGCGAAGGGCTGATCGTTCGTTTCCTCCAACATTTGTGACCGGGAAACAAACACCAGCGCCTTCTGATAGACCGGATCATCGTTGGGCAAACCGCTCTGCTTGAGCGCCTCCAGCATGAACTGCGTGTTCGACAAATCGGGCCGCTTGTGCCGACCGTAACCAGCCCCGCCAAACCACGGGCTTGATGTCTCGTGCCCTTCACCGTCATCCCACTGGAGTTTTTTCAGATAATCCTGAGCCTGCTTGATCGGCTTGTCATACGCGGAGTCCTGCATCGCCGCCAACGCCATCAGCGCGATACTGGTTTGGTAGTTCGGCTGCCCGTCCTCCGGGCGATAGATGCCACCGTCCGGCTGAACAAACGTAAGTACGTAATCGATTCCGCGCTTAGCGGCCGCGTGCTTCGGTCCAAACTCCGGATCACGCGCGATGCAATTGACCGCGAGTGCGGTAATGGACGGATGACTCTTGTCGAACGCCTTCCACGAACCGTCCTGAGCTTGGCTGGACACCAGATAATCCAGCCCTTTCTTGATGACAGCCTTCGCATTGGATGTGCTCGCCGGTGTATCCGCCGAGCGCACTTGTGCACACGGTACAAACAGGAACAATCCGAGTGCTATCAGTTTCTTCAAATGCGTCATTCTTACCTCCGCATCAGGTTCAATCGCCGATCAGCGGATTATACCTTGTTGACGAACATTACTACATCGTCCCGTCACGACGAGAACAGAAAGCGACGAATCTCAGTCGTAGTTTCGCCGTCGGCGACTTCGCATCTCCTCGAGTTGCGCAGGCGTGACAGCGTTCTGATCCGGCGGCGGTGGGTATTTGCAAAACGTCGCGTGACAACCTGTGCTGGTCAAAAACAGGAATCCACAGATCACGCAGAGTAAACCTGCGCAGATAGCGGTACCAATGCGATCGTTGCGGATCATCTGTACGCCCAACAGTGCATTAGCAATCACCAGGCAAAGCGTGACAATCAGCCCCAGCGATGCGCTGCGCACTTTTTCCGAACGCAGACCAATCCCCACAGCCTGGAAGAACATTCCTCCCAGAAACGTCGTCAGATAAAAAACAAACCGCCAGCCGATATGCTGGTATTCGCCCTGTAGATAACCGAGCCAATGGGCCGGCGTTTTCGAAACAGTCTCCGCCGTCACGCCAAGAAACACACCGCCAGCCAGGCCGAGAATCGAGAACATCACACCGATCGCCATGAACCAAGTGCCGGCCGCGATGCAAAATTCACGTGGATTTGCAGCGACTTCTGTTTGATTTGGAGAAGAGTCAATCACCTTGAATTCGCTACGGCAAAACAGAACGGCTCGTCAATTTCCTATTGATTTCGGCTTCTCGTCAGCCACGTTGGGAAGATTATTCGTTTCACGATTCGTAGGAACTACGGTCGCGGTCTTCTTCACCGTCACCGCATCGCCAACTGCCGCGAACTTTCCGGCTGTCGATCTTTCATGTCGAACATTGGTCAGTGCGTTCGCGCCTTTCATAGCGGCCGCTGCCTTTAACCCTTCGAGCGCCTCTTCCGGTCGGCGAAACCCATCAACAAACACAGCCTCCACTTGCTCGATAATCTCATAACCAGCAATCGTGTCCTTGCTCGACGTCGCCACAATCTTCATTGCCTCGACACGACGCTTAGCGGCCAGATTCTCGTCCAAGGCGGCCGATCCCTCTGCATACGGCTGAAGTTTCGCGTTGTATCGCGCCGGTCGACGCGATCGCACCACATTCATGATTCGTCGATAAATCCAGAGCAGAACCAGCGTCGCGACAACACCACCCAGCGCCCATCCGCGCCATCCCGATAGATTGAGGTAGTCGGTTATCTCGACGTCTTGAATCGTCTTCAATACGTCGGGCGTGGAAGGTGCGTCAGACATGTTGAACCGGACGTTCCATGCTGCTCACTGGGACGGGTAGCGGATCGGCATCAGCAGCTTGCTCATTCGTATACTCATGCTTGCGATATACGGTGCCGCGCCACGTCGTTGTGGTCGCACCCCATGACTTCAACAGCGCGTTGACCAGCATGGCAAACGTAACGAACGCACCCGCGAAATGCGTGAGCGACCACCAGCGATTCAAACGCAGCACAGGGTAATAGCGCGCCATTACCAACCATTGGGAAAGCACGACGCCGGTCCACCCGATGGCCGCCGACAGCCATTGTTGGCTACCTTTCTCGATCCACGTAGTCCACGCCGCGAATGCACTAATCCAAGGCATCAAAGAAAAGACGGCCATGAATGCAAGCGCTGGAACCAGTCGATCGATTGGCGCAAGGCAGCCGTAGAATATTCGGCTCCAACCGCGCCACGCGGCGCGCAGCGTGCTGTACATTCGTGTCCTGTAGAGACCATCGTTTTCCACGACTCGGAGCTTAAATCCCCGCTCTTTCGCCTGCCGCGCCATGAAAATGTCTTCATTGAGTTGCTGGCGACAAGCTTCGTGTCCGCCGATGGCGTCATAACATTTGCGAGTCAGCAGCATGAACGCCCCGTTTGCATACGCATTCTTTCGTTGCGAATTATTGACTCGCTTCGGCTGAAACCAGAGCAACAACGCTACCGTGCAAACCGGCTGAACGATTTTCTCCCAGAGTGTTGGAGTATCGAGCATCGGCGTGATCGACAGAAAATCGACCTGCTTCTTCGCGATCTCCCCCATGGCCACACTGAGCGTTCGATTGGAAACCTGCGTGCAATCAGCGTCGGTAAAGCAAAGCCACTCGCCAGTGCTGGCCCTCACGCCCTGCAACATCGCATTGCTCTTGCCCTGCCAGCCGTCCGGCAGGTGTTTCACATGAATGACGTGCAGCCGCCCGGCAAACTCCCGCGCGAGCGATCGAAGGATGGTGGGAGTGCGATCACCGCTGCGATCGTCCACCGCGATAACTTCCATATGGGGATAGTCCTGCGACATCAGCGAGCGAATGCAGGACTCAATCGCGCCCTCTTCATCCTTGGCAGCCACCAACACTGATATTTTGGGGGAATCGGCGGGAACCGCGCCAAACGAGTTCGGGACCAAGATTCGTCGCTTTCGAAGAACTCGGCCCAGGGTGAGAAACCGAAGGAACCAGACCATTCCGACCGCGAAGCCGAGAAAGCACCAAGCGTAAAACAAAACTTGCATGTCAGAGCCTTGAAACCCAATGATCGCGCCGGAGCAATTATGGCCGATCGCGGCGAACACGACAAGGATTGAGATTTGCGATGACGGCTAGTTGTGATTTATCCTGCCTGCATCGGCTCATCTTCCGTTTCATGGGCGCTTTCGAATGACCGTCGCTCGCTCATTCACTGAGCTGTCAAACAAGTTTGCCGGAACCGCTCCGCTGTTGCCGGTTGCAGCAGGAATCGTGATCGGCATTGTGCTCGATCGCGCAACCTCACCGCCCCTTTGGATGCTTTGGACGGTACTAGCCAGTGGTACGCTGATCCTGATTCTCCCGGTCGCACGCTTGTTGTTCGGCCCGATGTTGCTCCTGCTGGTCGCCGCAAGCGCGGGCGGCCTCCTGCACGCTCAACGCACCAGACAAACCGATCCGACAAGTATCGAACGAATTGCGACACCGACTGGAGCGCTGGTGCGCCTCCGCGGCGTGATCGCTTCTCCACCGCGCGTGATCCCCAAACCACCGAACCCATTTTCACGCTGGACTTATGGCGATGACCGAACAGCCTTTGTCCTTCAGGCCAAGGAAATTGAATCTGCCAACGGCTGGGAAAACGTCTCGGGCCGGGTCCGCACCACGTTCAACGAGGTCCTGGTCGATGTGGCCGAGGGCGATTTCGTCGAAGTGTTTGGACGCGTTTCTTCTCTCACGCCACCGAGCAACCCCGGAAGCTTCGATTGGGCCGCCTTCAATCGCAGCCAGGGAATCGTCGCCAGACTCAATTGCGGTCACCGCGAATCGCTCACCAAGCTCGCAACGGCAAATCCCGGATTAGATCTCAAACTACGACTCTGGTTGAAGAACAAATTACGCGGCTGGCTGATGAGCGATCTGTCTACCTCTGTCGAAGACGAAGGCGGCCTGCTCGAGGCGATGATCCTCGGCCAACAATCACACGTCGACCGCAAACTAAACGAAGTGTTCATCCAATCCGGCTGCATTCACTTTCTCGCCGCCAGCGGCACCAACGTCGTGATTGTCTTTTTTCTCGCACAGCTTCCGCTTCGACTTCTTGGTGTATCGCAAAGGAGACGTGCGTACGTGATGGTGGCCGTCGCGATCGCCTACGCGCTGATCACCGATGCTCGGCCGCCGATTCTTCGCGCCACCATCATCGGACTCGTCTACTGCGTCTCAATCCTCGCCAATCGAACACGCTCACATCTGAACTGGATTTGCCTCACGGTAATCATCCTCGCGATCATCGATCCTGCCATGGTGTTTGATGTCGGCTATCAACTCTCGACGGCAGCCGTACTTGGTGTCTCATTCCTGGCACCCGCCCTGATTTCGCTTTGCCGATCCATTTACGCGAATCTCAAAGCCCGTCTTGTTCGATCGAAGGAATCCCCCCTCGAAGACCTTCTGAAAAGTGTGGCAGCGAATCCCGAAGGAACGATCAGTCTGTCTTATCGATTCAAACTCGTTGCGAAAAAGTTTGCTCGATGGGTTGGCATTGCATTGGCTGTCGCCGTCAGCGCCTGGCTCATGGCTTTACCCATCACAACAACCACGTTCCATCAGCTTCAACCATGGGGCGCCATCAACTCGGTCATCATCTTCCCGCTCATGTCGCTGGTGATGGGTCTCGGATTTGCCAAACTTGTCCTCACGCCGATATCGCCCACGCTGAGCGGCATCCTCGGCATGGGCCTGAGTCTCCTCGACCGGATCATCGTCACCATAGTGCAATGGATGTCGCAGTTTCCCGGAGCTAACGCATCAACCCCACAGCCGACATGGTGGTTGATCGCCACCTATTACGCATTCCTGCTTGCGATCATTCTCCGCTTCGATCCGCGACGAAACTCAGCGCCACTGCAGGAGATTGAGAACCAATCCGAAGAATCTGTGAACAATTTCGATCAAACAAAGCCTGTACCCTATCTTCGATTCTTTAACTCTCTCTTTGCCGCGTCGTCGATTGCTTTGGTTGTTTCGATCGTCGTCTGGTGCATTCCGCCGACACCTTCGGGAATTCTCAGAATTACCGCATTGTCCGTAGGCCGCGGTTCCACCACGGTGATTGAACTACCGGATGGCAAAGCTGTTCTATGCGACGTGGGTAGTTCCGCCACGAATGACGTGGGCGAAAACGTGGTACTGCCATTCCTAAGATATCGCAACATCGATCGCATCGAGCGCACATACATAAGCCACCCCAACATGGATCACTTCAGCGGTCTGCCTTCGGTGCTTCGCGGAATCAACTGCGGTCCAGTTCTCGTGAACGAGTATTTCGCGCCGATGAGCGAACCCTCCTCGCCGAGCAAGCATTTGTTGAAACTCATGGAGCAATCGGGCCACACGCCCACGACGATTGAATCATCCGACAGAACATGGAGCGTGGGAGATGTGACGTTCGACATTCTTTGGCCACCGCCCGGCCAGCGATTTACAAAAGATAACGACACTTCGACGGTCATCCGAATCGCCTACGCAGGTCGAAGCGTATTACTAACGGGCGACATCGAGGAAGCAGCACAGGAGCGGCTCATCGCGCTGGGCGGACTCAGTGCCGACGTTTTGTTCCTCCCCCACCACGGCTCCGTTCGACCAAACACGCGCCGCTTCATTCAAGCCGTCGCACCGTCGATTGCGATCCGTTCCGCCATCGAACGCATGGATGAAAACACTACCGGCCTCGCCGAAACCGTCGACGATCTTCCGCTTCTCAACACGGCTGATGTCGGCGCAATCGAAATCACCATTTCCCCTACCGAATTGACTGTAGGACCAGCCAGTTTACCGCACAAAAAACGGTATAAAGTCGTCAGATAGCGAATGTTAGCTCAATTGCGAAGAGGCTGATCAACGACTATATTGCCGTTCGTTGGTGTCAGTGCGTCAAAGTCATTCGAGGTCCGGACTTTGTTTGATTTGATCACTCTATGCATCATTGGAGCACTCAAGAAATGATTGTCGGAATCCCCACCGAAACGAAGACCCATGAGTATCGCGTCAGCATGACACCGGTGGGTGTAGACGAACTTGTTCGCCGCAAGCACACCGTGATCGTCGAGTCCAACGCCGGCGCAGGTTCGGGCATCACCAACGAAGAATACGAAGCCGTCGGTGCGAAAATCGTCGGATCAGCCAAGGAAGTCTTTGCCAAGGCGGACTTGATTATCAAAGTGAAAGAACCGCTGGCTCCAGAGCGCGCCATGATGCGCGACGGCCAGGTGATGTTCACCTATTTCCACTTCGCCGCCGATCGCGATCTCACCGAGGGAGTTATGAAAACCGGCTCCGTCGCGATCGCGTATGAAACGATCGTTGATGCGAACGGCCGTCTGCCTCTACTCACTCCGATGAGCGAAGTCGCGGGCAAGATGAGTATTCAGGAAGGTGCGAAATACCTCGAGCGCCCAATGATGGGGCGCGGCATTTTGCTCGGCGGCGTGCCGGGTGTGGAACCAGCCGAAGTGCTGGTCATTGGCGGTGGTGTCGTCGGCACCAACGCAGCCAAAGTCGCAGCCGGTCTCGGCGCTAACGTCACGATTATGGACGTGAACATCGATCGCCTGCGATATCTCGATGACGTCATGCCGTCCAACGTCCACACGGTGTACAGTGGCCGACTCACGCTCGAAAAATACTTGTGTTCGGTTGACCTCGTGATTGGTGCCGTTCTTATTCCCGGTGCCCGGTGCCCGGTGCTCGTGACGCGACAACATCTATCCAAGATGAAACCCGGCGCGGTCATTGTGGACGTCGGCGTCGATCAAGGCGGCTGCTGCGAAACGATCAAACCTACCACGCACGAGGCCCCCACGTACATCGTCGACAACATCGTGCATTACGGCGTAGCCAACATGCCGGGCGCCGTCGGGCGAACATCGACGTACGCACTGACCAATGCGACATTGCCGTATGCGATCAAACTGGCGGACAAAGGGTACAAGCAGGCGTGCAAGGAGGACGTGAGCCTGGCGATGGGAATCAACATTGAGCGTGGCCGCGTGACGAACAAACCCGTGGCTGAGACCTTTGGACTTGAGTACACACCGGCGTTGGTCAGCGCTGCTTGAAAAGAACCACCTTGCCGGACTTTCGCCAAGCCCAATCAATTAGTTCGACGTGGTCGAGACGACATCTTGATTCTCGCGAGTTCGAATCGGCTTCCATGGAAGGAGCACGAAACCTATGAAGAACATAGTCATTTTAGTCCTTCTGCTCACCTCTCTTGGCGGTGGTTATTACTGGATGAAGCAGCAGCGCCTTTCGCTGGAAGGCCTCGAAGGCAAGACAGAAAAGACAATGGTCGGTGATCTGACCTTGCCCATCACTGCCACCGGTGAAATCAAGCCTTCTCGCCGCGTCGAGATCAAAGCCGAAGCCAGCGGCGAAGTTGTTGAAATTCCCAAGGAGCCCGGCGATCGCGTGAAGGCCGGCGACTTACTGATTCGCCTCAATCGCGATGACGAAGAACGCAGCGTCAAGCGTGCGCGGCAGGATTTGGAAATTGCCGAGGCGCGGTTGAAAAATGCGGAACTCGCGCTCGAGAAAATGAAGACGGCAGATTTGCAGACCGCCGAAGCACAAGTTCGCGATCAGGCAGGTAAGGTAGAGTATGCGGAATTTCAACTAAAGAAATTCGAAGATCAGCCGGAAATCAGCAATCCTGAGGAGTTGCTGAGAACGCGAATCAATTACCAGAGTGCAAAAGAGTCACTCATCCAGTCGCAACAACGAGTCGAAGGAATCAAGTTCGCCATTCCTCAAGCTGAGCAAGACGTTCGCCAGCAAAAAGCAACGCGCGAGTCTGCCGACTACAATTTGGCAGATGCCGAGAAACGACTCTCGAAAACAGATATCGTAGCACCGATCGACGGCATCGTCGGAGACATGCGCACCCAAATCGGCGAGATCATTCAGAGCGGAAAGACGACGTTCACAGGCGGTACCGTTCTGGCTGTGCTGCTCGATATCGATCGCTACGTCGTTCGCGCAGAAGTCGACGAAGCCGACATCGGCCGTGTCCGCGAAATCGCCCCGGAATGGGCGCGACCTGGCGTTGATTCAGTCGTCGAGATGCCCGACGATCTGAACGAGGCAGCCAAAGGCATGGCTGACCCGCCGGAGATCACGGTCGAGGCCTGTCGCGGCGAGAAATTCTACGGCGTGATTCAGCGCATTTTTCCCGAGCCCAAGTTGATTCAAGGCGTTACGACCTACCCCGTCGAGGTCGTCGTCACCAGCAACAACCGCGATAAACTGCTTTCGGGCATGCGGGCCGAAGTGCGCTTCACGTCGGAAAAAGCAACCAACGTCGTCCTCGTTCCGAACGAAGCCATCAAGGAAGGCCAAAAGGGCCAGCTTGGTGTGTATGTTCCCAAGGCGAATTCAAAACCGCAGGAAAAGGCGACCGAGTTCGTCGCCTGCCGCTTCGGCCTCGACAATGGCAACTATTCCGAAGTCATCGAAGGTTTGAAAGAAGGCCAGGAAGTTTACATCAAGCTTCCCGCCAAGAAGGAAGAGGAAAAAACTCGACCGAAACGAAGAGGATAACACCAAAACGTAGGGCGGGTTCTACCCGCCGCTTCGATGACGGAATATGGCGAAGAGTAGCACGGTCAAGCGACAGCTTGGCCGTGGTGAATACCCGAGGATTGTAGGGCGGGTTTCACCCGCCGCATTGGTTTCAGAATTAGGCGGGTGGAACCCGCCCTACCGTTGAACGATATGATTCGCACGATCCAGCTACGCAAAGAATATCGAATGGGCGACTCGACCGTGCACGCACTGGATGGTGTGGATGTTACCATTCGCCAGGGCGAGTTCGTCAGCATCATCGGCGCATCCGGCAGCGGCAAGAGCACGTTGATGCACATCCTCGGCTGCCTGCTCCGACCTAGCAGCGGCTCCTTCGAGTTCAACGGACGTGCCGTTCAAACGCTCACCGATCGCCAACTGGCTGATTTGCGAAATCGCCAGATCGGATTCGTGTTTCAAACATTCAACCTGATTCAGCGCACGACAGCCCTCGAAAACGTCATGGTGCCGCTGGTCTATACTCGTCGCGCCTTTTCCAGCGCAACCGCCAAAAACGCACTCGATCGCGTCGGTCTCGCCCGTCGCGCCAAACACAGACCCAACGAACTTTCCGGCGGCGAGTGTCAGCGTGTAGCCATCGCCCGCGCAATCGTGAACAGCCCCGAGTTGATCCTCGCCGACGAACCCACGGGAAACCTCGACAGCAAAACCGGCCAGCAGATCATGGACATTTTCCACGAACTGCATCAAAGCGGCATCACGATCGTCATCGTCACGCACGAAATGGACGTAGCCGTGCAGGCGAATCGCGTCATTCAGATGAAGGACGGCAAAGTGGTCGACGATTCGGTGATCGATTCGCGACGACGGCAAGAGATTCTCGCGACCGCGGAAGCAGCACATTCGCGACTGAGTCGCCGCGGTTCACCCACAGGAGGTCGAGCGCCCGCTCCTGTATGAGCGAGCAGCGGACTTTAGCCCGCGCGCAGGTATCAACGCAGAACGCACGCTGAGAAAACGATGTTTCACCTACGATTAGTCCAAACCGCGATTCAAGCTCTGCGACAGAATTTTCTGCGATCATTGCTGGCCACTCTGGGCGTGGTCATCGGCGTCGGCGCTGTCGTCTCAGCCGTTTCCATTCTCGCGGGCACCAACCGCGACGTTCTCCAGCGCGTCGAAGCGCTGGGTGCGGATCAGGCGATCATCGTCTCTGGAACCGACAAAGGAAATTCGCGACAAACGCGCGTGCAATCTCTCAAGCTCGACGACGTCGATCAACTGACCAAGGACAACGAGGACATTATTCGAGCTGTCGCGCCACAGTATCAGATACCGCAACAAGTCAAACGAATTTCGCGTAACACAGCCGTCAGCGTGCTCGGCACCACCGAAGAGTACGCAGAAATGAACGACTACCACCCGATCGAAGGCCGCTTCATCAATCGGGAAGACGTTCGCGGCGGCGCACAAAACTGTGTGCTTGGGTCTTCGGTCGCAGAAGAGCTCTTCGGCGCGAAATCAGCCATCGGAGAAACCGTCTCGATCGAAGGAAAGTCATTTATCGTCGTAGGCGTCATGGAGGAGAAAGGCGCTCTCGGCTTCACCGAGGTCGATACGCAAGTCATCGTTCCCATCACGACAGCCATGCAACGACTCGTCAAAAGCACAAACGTCAACCTCATCGTGGTCCAGGCTGTCGATGCGAGCAAGCTCGATGCGTGCATCGAGCGAATCAAGAAAACACTTCGTGCGAGCCATCACATTCGCGCCGGCGAAGACGACGATTTCACCGTGTTCACTCAGGAACGCATGAAAACCATGTTTGGCCAGTTCTCGATGGTCTTCGCCATCGTGCTCTACAGCATCGCAGGCATTTCGCTCGTGGTCGGCGGCATCGGCATTATGAATATCATGCTTGTCTCAGTGACGGAGCGCACGCGCGAGATCGGCGTCCGCATCGCCGTCGGCGCGCGTCGCTTCGATATCCTCAAGCAGTTCATGACCGAAGCTGCGTTCATCAGCCTGCTCGGCGGCGGCTTCGGCGCACTTTTCGGCTGGGCGGTGGCAAGCCTGATCGGAGAATACACACAGGTAATCAAGATTTACACGTCAACGTGGACCGTGCTGCTTGCGCTGGCGATGGCTGTCCTCGTGGGAATCGTTAGCGGAATCTACCCAGCCATTCGCGCTTCGCAGCTCGACCCGGTGGAAGCCCTTCGATATGAATGACTTGTGCTAATTTGGCACGAGCCGTCGATATGATCAGAAAAGTCATCGCAGCTACAAGACACGTGAATGCCAACAAGATCATGCGACAACACTTCCCCCCTTGGTAAAGGGGGATCGAGGGGGGTCCGCCCAATCAACTTGAATGTTCGTTTGTCCTAGGGAATGCTCTTCCGCGCGAAAATGACCGGAATGCCTACCAGCAGCAGCACCAACAGCGGTGGTTCGGGCACAACGAAAGTTCCGACATCCACGATCGAGCGTGCCGCGCTTTCATATTCACCGAGCGAAGAAACCTGTGCACGCGCTGCCGCAGCGTCAAACGCATCCTGAAGCTGCGATCGTCCGCTGAAACCCTCGAAAATGTTCACAGTCCCAGCCGCTTCGAACAAAGGATCGGTCAACACCGCCAGCGCATCTGCGAAAATGTTGCCGGAGACATTGACGGGTCCGACATCGAGATCGCTCATCACCGTGTTGTTTGCAAAGCGACCGTCGTTCTCGACATTCTGCCGCGATGAGTAGTTCATTTCGAGATCGTAGAAACCAAAACCATCAATCGAAAACGAACCGTCAACCAGAAGCGATCCGCTGATCGAAGTCTCCTGCGACCCGGCATCCACGTTCAAAAGGTAATTCAGCGGACTCGCCGTCGAGTCGCCGTTCAACGCCGTGCTGAAATCAATGTCGAGCGTCGGCAGGATCCGCTTTCCCGTCCCTACCTGAAAAGAAACTGGTCCCTGCAACGCCAAGCTTCCAAAACCAAAGTCGAGCGGCTGACCAGTGAAGTTCGTATTAACCAGAAAATCAACGCCGCCGCTCAGCAAATTGTCTTGCCCCTGAACCTCGAACCCGAGTGCGTCCAATCCGATTCCGATTTCATTCAGATACCCGGCGCGGGCGGTCGTGGCACCGCCAAGCAGCGCACCAATCGACAAACTTCCAAGAATCCAACTGTTCGATCGTAGATTATTCACAGGATTCCTCAGCTCTCTTTGCTCAACTAACCCCTTCATGGCGAGCAGGTTACCGCGCCACTTCGTCATTCTCGCAACCATCATGATAATGGTGGAGACCGAAGCGATACCAGTACCTTTCTATCGGCAATTGTTGCCGGACAGACAATGATGCCCGACCCGTCTTTGCCGACATTCCGCAAACATTCTGCCGTAAGGTGCAATAAAAACCGTTTGAGCAACATGGAAAAGGGGTTCGTCCCAGCTCAGGACGAATCCGCCAAAGGGGGCTGGGTTAATCAGGAGGATGAAGATGAATCGATTTGCAATCGTATCTCTCGCCATTGTTGGGGTTTATGGAACTCTACCACTACAGGCGGAGGTGCAGTATCCCGAGGGAACTCAGGACTTTGAATCCCTGAATGTCGGGGACTCGGTCGTGTCTCTGTTCGACTGGGTGATTGTCAACACCAGCGCCCCCGGCCTTTACACGGTTGTGGGCGCAAACGATGTGCTCGGGAATGTTCAGGTCCACAACACATCCACTCGCTGGCTCCGGGTGGATGATCAGGACGGCTCGAACGTGCAGAATCGGTTCTATAGCCCCACGATGATTTCGCCCACCGATCAGGATTATGCCTGGACGTTCTATGTGAATCTGGAAGCCACCCCGCCGGGTGGTGCGGATACCAAGCCCAAGATCGTAGTGCAGCACCTCGCGCCGGGCTTCTCAAACGCTTGGGGCGTCGAGTTCACAGCCACCGGCGCGAATCTCATTACGTTGGCCGTTGGTGGCGGAGCTGCGAGCACGCCGCTTTACTCGATTGCAGGGCCGACCGGTCTTGGGGAATGGGTGAAGATCCAACTCAACGTCAGTTTCACCGAAAACAAAGTGTCAGCCTCCGTGAACGGTGGCCCGCGCGTTTCGCTGCCCATCGCTCCTGTTCCTGCGCTCGATATGAAGGTCTTCCGCTTCTGCTATCGCGGCGAAGGCCCGGGCAACGTCAACAAGATGCTCATCGACGATGTCACCTTGCAGGTGGGTTCATCGTTGCCCACGCCAACTGTTTCCGAATGGGGCCTGATTGTCATGGCACTCCTCCTGATCACCGGCGGCAAAATCTTCTTCCACCGCCGTGTCGTTTTGTCGTAACCAACTTCACAGGTAACATTCGAATAGACTGCGTCAGCGTCTCGCGTCCTGGTGCCATGGAACGCGAGACGCCGGCGTTTTCCGGACCAGCGAGCCGGGTGCTACAGCACTCGACTGGCACCGCCAAGCTTCTAGCGCATGATTGCACACGAAGATTCAGTACCACCCAAAGATAACTCATCGCCTTGACCGATGTTATAACATTTGTTAAACTATGAACCGGAGGAAAAAACTATGGTCGAAGTTACTTTGCGGAAGATCGGCAATTCCTTGGGAGTAATCCTACCTGCTGAAGCTACAAACGCCTTGAAGGTGCAGGAGGGTGATAAGCTCTTTCTGACGGATAGTCCCGATGGGTTGCGCCTTACACCCTACGATCCGCAATTCGCCGAGCAGATGAAAGCCGCCTCAAAGGGTATGCGTCAGTACCGCAACGCGCTGCGAGAATTGGCCAAGTGAAGAAACCTCACTGGCTCAGCCTTGACGCCGTCCTTGCGATGCACGAACAACTTGTAGCCGAACACGGCGGTTCCATCGTGCTTCGAGACAGAGGATTGCTCGAATCGGCTCTTGTGGCTGCCCAGAAACACTTTGCGTATGGCCAGCGCGATCTTTTCAAACTCGCAGCCGTTTACGCGCACGGTCTTTCGCGCAATCACCCTTTTGTTGACGGAAACAAGCGCATCGCCTTTCTCGCGTCTTTTGTATTTCTCGATATCAACGGATGGGAATTACGAGCCGAAGAGCCGCAGGTCGTTGAAATCGTACTCAATCTCGCAGCCCGTCGTATCGACGAAGATAGCTATGCGGAGTGGTTGCGACAGAAGTCTGCGCGAAAACTAAGGGCCGCCAAACCTTCCCGTCCTCAGACAAAGAAAGGCAAGCGCGGTGTTCGCGCCAAGAAATCCAGAAAGAAGTCTCCCTAGACTTGTTAAACCGCAGCACGCCTAAATTATTGCTGCCCCATCAAGTTCATGAAGTGCGCAGCAGTCTTCGTACCGCAGTGCAGGTCTTCCAATGCGAAGAACTCGTTCGGGCCGTGGGCGTTGCAATCCGGCACGCAGAAACCAATCATCAAAGAATCCGCACCCAAAACCTGCTTGAACATCGGAAGAATCGGCAGCGATCCGCCCTCGCGAATGAACACCGGTTCCCTGCCGTAGCCGAGCGCGACCGCTTTTTTGGCCGCTTCCATGCCTGGTGAATTGAGTTCGCTGACGTACGGGCCACAGTGCGAATGGTTTAGGATTTCAATCTTTACGCCCTTCGGCGCGAGCTTCATGATCGTCTCATCGAACGCCTTGGCGATCTTGTCGGGGTTCTGGTCGGGCACGAGTCGCATCGAGACTTTGATGGACACTTTCGCGGGAATAATGGTAGATGCACCTTTACCTGTAAAACCACCGAACATGCCGTTAACGTCGAGAGTCGGCCGAGCCCAGCGCCGCTCGATCGTGGTGTAATTCTTCTCGCCATCGAGTACGGACACGCCCATGCCTTCACGATAGCCATCCTCGTTGAACGGCAGCGCGTTCATCTTCTTCTTTTCATCTGGAGCGAGTTCGCGAACGTCATCATAGAAACCGGGAATCGTGACGCGATTGTTCTCATCGCGCAGCGACGCAATGATTTTGCAAAGCGCGTTGCCCGGGTTGACGAGCGTGCCGCCGTACGACCCGCTGTGCAGATCCTGCTTGGGTCCGGTGACGATGACCTCCTTATAGATCAATCCCTTAGTGCCGTACGTGATCGCGGGAATCTTGGTGTCAAACTTCGGCGTGTCCGAAAGCACGATGTAGTCACACGCAAGTTTGTCCTTGTGTTGCTTGATCATGTCAGCCAGGTTTGGCGAACCGATCTCCTCTTCACCTTCGACAAGGAACTTGATCCGCCCGGGCAATTTGCCCGCGATCGCCATCCAAGCCTCTGCCGCAAGCAGATGCGCCAGCACCTGTCCTTTGTCATCCGCAGAGCCGCGAGCGTACACCGCGCCATCGCGCACCGTCGGTTCAAACGGCGGTGAGTGCCAGAGCGTCTCGTCACCAACAGGCTGCACGTCGTAATGACCGTACACGAGCACCGTCGGCCCCTTGCCGTTCGGACCGCTGTCCGCGATGACACTCGGGTGACCTTTGGTCTCAACGATTTCACTCTTGAGCCCGCACGAAGAAAGCAGTTTGTGTACCCACTCAGCCCCCTGCCGCGTGTCAGCCTTGCGCGCGGGATCGGTGGAGATGCACGGCAACCGAAGGAAATCCATGAGCCGCTTGTTGTACGATTCCTTGTTGGCGTCGATGTGAGCAATTACTTTGTCGATCATGGAAAACTCCTTGGTTGGCGAACCTCAATATCTCAGCGAGTAACCTACATCGGGAACGCCAAAAACGCCAGTGCGAACCGCGTGTTTTGATGTATGATGTGGCCGCAATCGGCGACCCAATCGAAGGTGCGCCATTGAGAAAAGAATGCACGATTCACGATCAACTCCCCCTCCTCCGGACAAAGAGAACCCCAACGCGCCAGCCGACCTTTCCATCAATAACCTGAATCGAACAAAGAAGTTTCTGTTTGCGGCAGTGGTCGTCGTTGGAGTGTTGCTCGCGGGTGAGGCGTTTTGTCGCCTGATGGGTTTCGGGGCGCGACAGAATGTAGCACGCTACATTTCGGAATGGCACGACACGCCCGATGGTCGAACGTATTGGGTCATACGCAGCCCCGGGTACAACTCGGACGGGTTTCGCGATCGTGAACACGCGGTCGAGAAGCCTGAGGGAACACAACGGATTATGTGCATCGGCGACAGCGTGACGCTTGGCCACGGCGTCAAGATGTCCGAAACATACTCCGCGTACCTTCAATCGATTTTCGAGCAGTTGAAACTGCCCGTCGAAGTCTTCAACGTCGCCGTTTCCGGATGGTCGACGCTGCAGGAGGTGGCTGCCTATCGTCAGATTGCTCGGAAATATTCGCCCGATCACATCATTCTTGGATTCTGCTTCAATGACGTTGCTGAAATGCAGAACAATCTGCAAACGTCTCCGACAGCGCTCGTGAGTTTTGTCGCGCAGCACTCGGCGCTGATTCGCGCGCTCGTTCGATCCGAGGGGAGACAAGTACACAACGTCGAGGAGTTGATGGCCGAGAAGGAATCGGCCGCGGTGCAGTCAGGATGGGAGCTGGTGTTCAACGAGATGCTCACGTTGCGGAACGATCTGTGGAACGACGGCGTTCACTTCTCGGTCATCATGTTTCCGTTTCGATTTCAGGTGACTCCGGAGTCGAGCGCGCGAACGGATTCGGATTCCATTGAGACGATGCCTCGCGGGCAGCGACGGTTGTTTGAGTTCTGCATGAAGAACGACATACCGTGCCTCGACCTGCTGCCGACATTGAGCAAGATCGGACCAGAGGCATTTCTCGATGAAAGTCATCTTTCGCCCAAGGGAAACTGGGCGGTGGCTGAGCGCATGATTCACTGGGCACGCAGCGGGTGCGTGTGGTGTAGTCGAGAGTTGGAAGGGTTCGAGGGGACGAATTGCCCGCGATGCGGGCGAGCCATTGAGCGATGATTTCAGCGGCACTTGGCCGAATTCAAGCACAAGTCACAAATGGCTAATTTCGCTAGGGTGAAAAAATTCTTCGAGTGTGCCATGGCGTGGCACTTCCGAAACTTCCAAAAGTCGAAGAGTCCAAACAGCTAAACGAGGGGAAAACCCAAAGCCCAAAAACCAAAACGCCTAAAGCGTGGGGATCGTCGATTCCTAATCGCCGTATCAGCTGCATTTGCGTCTCTATCCTTAACGTTATCGCAACCTCACTTAGATTCGTTGTTGTCTGCTTCGTCCATAACTTGGAAGGCGCTCGCAGGGATGGGCTCGCGCCAAGGCGCAAAGCCGCGAAGGCAATGGTCAATAAGCCTTTACGATCCGCTGTTTCTCAAGAACTGATCTTGCTAATCTGACCCTTTCAGGGTCCAACGATCGATGGCCAGATAACCGTGGGTCGGCTCTCTTTTCGAAGAGAGCCGACCCACGGCTATTGGATTTCAGCCTTTCAGGCTAAACGAGTCAACCATAAAGCGGATTGACTACTTGCCTAATTCTACAGGGGTCGCTCCGTGCCCGTCGTGGTTTCTGTTGACTGCTGAAAACTGGGAGAATTGGAATATGTCACGCACCCCAGATGTATGGAACGAGGAAGTTGTATGCGCGCTTGGCGATGTTCACGGCGTCGTGGCTGTGGCGTGAGAGTTCGACGTGAACGGGGTCGTTGAATCGGTAAAAGCCAAGAGCCTCGCAGGTTTCGGTAAAGTCCATTTCACCCTCGCCAAACATCAGATGTTCATGCACGTCGCGACGCATATCTTCGATATGGACATTCCAAAGTCGGTCTCGCCAGCGGTTGACGTGCGCTTTGAGGTCGCCGTCGTTGAGACAGAATACGTGGCCGACGTCGAGCGTCAGACCGAACAGCGGATGGTTGATGTGATCGAATAGCTCCTCGAAATCGGCCATACGTTCGATGAACATGCCCGGTTCCGGTTCGAAGCTGAGACGCACGTTGCGGTGTTCAGCATGCCGCAACACCGGTTGCAGACTTGCACACAGTCGATCCATGACCACCTCGCGTTTCGATTTGTCATCCGGCGCACCGGACCAAAGCGAAACACTGTCGGCGTTCACGGCGTCGGCGATATCGATGGCTGCACAGAGAAATTCTATTCGGCGAGTACGGTCCGCGGCACCAGTGCTGACGAGCGTCGGCTGATGTTTTCGGCGTGGGTCGAGTATGAAGCGAGAACCGGTTTCGATCGTTACGCGGGTGTCTCTTGCAGCCAATATGCCCTGCAGTTTCTTGATCGCGTCGGGCACGCCGCTTCGATCGGGCGGATCAAGCAGTTCGCGTTCGATCGTCACAGCCACGCTTTGATAGCCGGATTCGAGGATGATCGCGACCGCATCAGCGAGAGAATGGTGGGCGAATCCGTTGGTGTTGTATCCGAGCGCCATGTGTCAGCGACCTCTCATGGAAGTCGCTCATAGAGCGTCGCAACCCCCTGCCCCACTCCGACGCACATTGTCGCGAGGCCGCGCCGCGCGTTTCGCCGCCGCATTTCGTGCAGCAGCGTCGTCGTGATTCGCGCGCCGCTGCAACCCAGCGGATGGCCAATGGCAATCGAGCCGCCGTTTGGGTTCACGCGAGTAAGATCAATTTCCAGATCGCGCACGCACGCGAGCACCTGCGAAGCAAACGCCTCGTTCAGTTCCATGACATCGAGATCGCGCACCGACCAGCCGGCGCGTGATAGCGCTTTTCGCGTGGCTGGGATCGGGCCCACGCCCATGCAGCCGGGATCGACACCCGCAGACGCCGATGGACCGACCATAGCCAGAACCTTCAGCCCAAGGTTTTTTGCGGTCTCCGCCTCCATCACCAAGACGGCAGCAGCGCCGTCGTTGATGCCCGATGAATTGCCGGCTGTTACCGTTCCATCTTTGGCAAACGCGGGCTGCAATTTCGCCAAACCTTCGACCGTTGTATCCGGTCGCGGATGCTCGTCGCGATCGACAATGATCGGTTCGCCCTTTGCCTGCTGGATCGAAACGGGAACGATCTCATCGCGAAACTTGCCTGCGTCGAACGCAGCCCCGTACTTCTTCTGCGAGGAAACCGCGAACTCGTCCTGCTCGCGCCGCGTCAGGTTGTATTTCTTCGCGACGTTTTCGGCGGTTTCGCCCATCGAAAACGGATGATACTTCGCAGCCAATTTCGGATTCGTGAATCGCCAACCGATCGTGGTATCGAAAACTTCCGCCGATCGACTAAACGCGGCATACGCCTTGGCCATCACGAAAGGGGCACGCGACATGCTCTCCGCACCGCCTGCGATGAACACATCGCCGTGATTGGCTTCGATCAGCCGCGCCGCGATGTTGATAGCCTCAAGACTTGATGCACAAAGCCGGTTGATTGTCACGCCGGGGACGCTTTCAGGAAGCCCAGCCAACAGTACAGCCATGCGCGCGACGTTACGGTTGTCTTCACCGGCTTGGTTGGCTGCACCGAAATACACGTCGTCGATCAGTGCGGGATCGATCTTGGTGCGCTCGACGAGCGCCTTGATGACGGTCGCAGCCAAGTCGTCGGGGCGAACAGCGCTGAGCGCGCCGCCGAATCTTCCGATGGGGGTTCGTAATGCTTCAACGATTACAGCGCGTCGTGTCATTTAGAGTTCCGTTAGACGTTCATGTCGCGTCTGCGAAAAGTTTCGCTGGTTCGTATCGCCCATCGCCGGTTTGATCGTTCAGCGCTTTGAGCACTCCGCGTACGTTTCGAAAACCAATTTCATCCGCCCACGCCAGCGGCCCCTTGGGATAATTCGTGCCCTTGACCATCGCGAGGTCGATGTCGTCGCTGGTGGCTACGCCATCGACGTACGCGAGACCGGCTTCGTTGATGATCGCTGATAGTATTCTTGCGACGACGTAATGCTCCGTCGACCCAGCGTCTGGGATCCCGGCCTTTTCGCAAAAGACGCGAGCGGCGTCGGCGAGGCTGGGTGACAATCGAAAACTTCGACGATCGACGGAAACGGCGGGGAGCGTCGTGCCATCCTGATACGCATAAAACCCACGATTCGTTTTTCGTCCGAAGCGATTCTCAGAGACTAGTTTTCGCTGTATGTCGTGCGGGGTGAGACGTGCCGGTTTGTCCATCTGCTCCCAGACGGACGTGCTGACCGCGAGGTTCACGTCGAGGCCGACGAGGTCCATCAGTTCGAACGGACCCATTTTGAAACCCGCGTGCTTTCGCATGATGCCGTCGATCTCGTCGATCCCAGCTACGCCTTCGCCGAGCAGGCGCAAGGCCTCAAGGTAATAGCCTCGCGCGACGCGGTTTACGATGAACCCGGGCGTGTCTTTCGCGCGAACCGCAACTTTGCCCCACGCGGCCACGGTCGCTCGGCCAAACTCCACGGCGGCGGGATTGCTGCGTTGACCGGCGACGACTTCGACCAAAGGCATCAGCGGAGCGGGGTTGAAAAAGTGCAAACCGATGACGCGCGACGGATCGCGGACAGCCTCGGCGATTCTGTCGATGGAAAGCGATGAGGTGTTGGACGCGAAGATAGCTGTGGTGTCCAATGATTGCTCAAGCTCGCGGAACACCTTGTGCTTGACGTCGATACTCTCAACGACGGCCTCGATGGCGAGCGATACGCCATGCAGCTCCTTGATCGCGTTCATCGGATGGATGCGATCAACGATTCCTGCGGCAATGGACGCTTCGATTTTTCCCTTCTCGACACTGCGCTGAAGGTTGCTGCGAATGTTCTGAACCGCGCGATCGAGAACGGTCGCGTTCAACTCGATCAAACGAACATCGCAGCCTGCAGTGGCTGCAACCTGCGCAATGCCCGCGCCCATGGTTCCCGCGCCGATGACTGCGACCGATGTTGCGACGTTTGTCATATACACAGACAGGTTAGAAACCGGCCCCACAGCCTCATGAGTGCGCGAAAACTTCTGTGGCTGCATCCTCGCCGCCGACCGGGCCAGCTCGAAATAGAAGCACAAACGTATAGCCGACGACAAACGTGCTGATCAACAACGCCATGGCGGCTAAGCGTCGACCGCTGGCGTCACTTTTTCGCCCGACGTGTTCGCAGATCATGATGACGAGCAGCACGGTGGCGAACTTGAACACGATCGCCCATTGGAAACCGAGGTGGGAAATCACCGCCGCAGCGACAGGATTCACCTCGCCGCCGTCCCAGATGTACAACACGAGCAGCGTGAGGATCACATCCAGCGCCGAAGCGAGCAGCAGCCAAGTGTAGAGGTTCGGATACCGCATCGGCGGCAGCGACCACTTTCCCAAACCTGGCTCACCCGGCGATTCGGTCACAACGCTCATCCCTTCAGGAATCCATCGGCGACAACGACCAGCTCTTTCACGTGCTGCACGCTGGTGTTGAGCAGGCCACGCTCTTTGTCGTCGAGTTGCACTTCGATGATCTTCTCGACACCGCCTGCACCAAGCACGCACGGTACGCCGACGAAGTAACCACCGATGCCGTACTCTTTCGTGCAATAGGCTGCGCAGGGGAGAATGCGTTTCTTGTCTTTTACGATCGCCTCGACCATCTGAATCGTGCCCGACGCCGGCGCGTAATACGCACTCGTGCCCATGAGCTTTACCAGTTCGCCGCCACCCATTTTTGCGCGCTCGATGATCGCGTTGAGGCGTTCCATCGGGATGAACTGCGTCACGGGGATACCGGACACAGCCGTATAGCGTGGCAGCGGAACCATGTCGTCGCCGTGACCGCCCATCAGCAGCGCGGCGATGTCCTCGACGCTGCAGCCGATTTCCATCGCGATGAACGTGCAATAACGTGCCACGTCGAGGCACCCGGCTTGGCCGACGACGCGATTGGTCGGGAAGCCCGTTTTCTTCCACGCGGTGTAGACCATCGCGTCGAGCGGGTTCGACACCACGATGACGACGGACTTCGGCGCAACCTTGGCGATCTGCTCTGAAACCGAGCCGACGATCTTGACGTTTGTCTGCACGAGGTCGTCGCGACTCATACCCGGCTTGCGCGGAATACCGGCGGTGATGACAACCACGTCGCTGTCAGCCGCGTCTTTGTAGTCGGCTGTGCCGACGATTCGGCTGTCGAACTTTTCGATCGGTCCGCACTGGGCGAGGTCGAGCGCCTTGCCGGCGGTCTTGTCCGCAAAATCAGGAATATCGATCAATACGATGTCGCCCAGTTCCTTGGCGGCTGCCCAGATGGCGCAGCTCGCGCCGACATTTCCCGCCCCGACAATAGTGATTTTCGCCCGTTTCATTCCTGACTCCACGTAATTGTAGACGCCCAAACCGATGCATTCGTTGCACTTTCCCTGATCGTACAGGTTCAAAATGCACCCGCCAAGCCTCCGCTTGCGGAGCCAAGTTTGCCGCTTGCCGGAGGGACCGCCCTCGACCTACACTCTTGCCCGATGATGCTCCACATTGATCAATTGCACGTGTCTTATGGCGCGATCACTGCCCTGCGCGGGGTGAGCATCAGGGTGGAGCGCGGGCAGATCGTGACGCTGATCGGGGCGAACGGGGCAGGTAAAACGACGCTGATGCGGGCGGTGAGCGGGCTACTTCGTTCACGAAGCGGGGCCATTCGCTATGCGGATGGGAATGAAACCGCGGGCGGAGTCACTGAACTGAATCGACTGCCCACGCATGAGATTGTGCGGCGTGGCGTGATCCTGGTGCCGGAAGGTCGGGGAATCTTTGCCGGGCTTACCGTACGCGAGAATCTGAACCTCGGCGCGTTTTTGCGACGCGACATGGAGCAGATCGAGAAAGATCGCGAGCATGTCATTACGCTTTTTCCGCGATTGCGCGAGCGGATCGATCAGTCAGCCGGCACACTCTCCGGCGGCGAGCAGCAGATGCTGGCGATCGCTCGTGGGCTGATGGCGAAACCGAAGCTACTGTTGCTGGATGAGCCGTCGCTGGGTTTGGCTCCGCGGCTCGTGCAGCAGATTTTCGAGACGATCGTGCAGATCAATCGCGATGGGATGACCATTTTGCTTGTCGAGCAGAACGCGCACATGGCCCTTAACGTCGCGCACTACGCTTACTGCCTCGAGACGGGTTCGATTTCGCTGGAGGGACCGGCCAAGGAGATTGCGGAAAAGGACGAAGTGAAGCAGGCTTATTTGGGCGGATAGTATCCTTACGAAATCACCAGTACCGTTTGAATCAAGAATCTAACACGCCGGCGAGCGAATCTGCAGCCGGATATTTGGGAACAACGCAAGGCCAACTGACTTGGCTCAATCACGGAGGATAAGAACTTGTTTGGATGGTTAACCGATCCTCAGGCTTGGATTGCATTAGGCACGCTGACGGCGCTGGAGATTGTGCTGGGCATCGACAACGTGGTGTTCATTTCAATTCTGTCCGGGAAGCTCCCAGCGGATCAACAGGAAAAGGCGCGTCGCATTGGGCTTTTGCTGGCGATGGTGATGCGCATTGCCCTGCTTCTGTCTATTACCTGGATCATGGGCCTGACCAAGCCGCTCTTTGGGTTGTTTGGCCATGACTTTTCCGGGCGTGATCTCATCCTGATTGTTGGCGGGTTGTTTTTGCTGGCTAAGAGCACGCACGAACTTCACCAAAAGCTGGAAGGCGACCAGGGGCACGCGTCCGCGAAAGTGCGACCGTCGCTGCGCAGTGTGCTGATTCAGATTATTCTTCTTGATGTTGTTTTCTCGCTCGATTCGGTCATCACCGCCGTTGGAATGGCTAAGGACATCATGGTGATGATCATCGCGGTCATCATCGCGGTCGGGTTCATGATGGTGTTCGCCGGACCAATCGGGCGGTTCGTGGAGCAACACCCGACCGTGAAAGTGCTGGCGTTGAGCTTCCTTCTGCTGATTGGAGTGACCTTGATCGCCGACGGAATGGGCAGACACATACCGAAGGGATACATCTACTTCGCGATGGCCTTCTCGGTGTTCGTTGAGTTCATCAACCTGCGATTGCGCAAGGCGCACACGGCGCCGGTGAAGTTGCATGAAGCGTATGTGGAGAAATAAATTACCTGGTAATTGTTGGGGGGCCGGAGAGGAATCGGCGACTAATTCCAAGAAGTGATTAATACGCACACTATCAATCAACGGCGCTTTTGGTAATCGATCAGTCGTGCCTACGGCACTTCGGCTCGAAGATCAACACACTACCCAGCCTTGAAAGGCTGGGCTATTCTCGCGCTGTCACTACGTGACAAGACTTCGCAACCCGCCAGCAAATGCCGAATTCGTAAGAGGATGCAGCAATACGAATGGCGCTGAAGTCCAAGTAATGATTTACTTGACCTTCTGTATCTGTATTCAGTGCACGGATTCCGGCTTCATTGTTTCGCCGAGATACGCCTCTATCACCTTCGGGTGGTTTCGTATGACTTCAGGTACGCCCTCGGCAATGGTCTCGCCGTGATCAAGCACGACGATTCGCTCACAAACTCCCATCACGACTTTCATGTCATGCTCGATCAGCAGGACAGTTAATTTGAATTCGTCGCGAATGCGGCGGATCAGATTCATCAGCTCGCGTTTCTCAGCCGGGTTCATGCCCGCCGCCGGTTCATCAAGGCAAAGCACCATCGGCTTGGTAGCCAGCGCTCGCGCAATCTCAAGACGACGCTGATCGCCGTACGGCAAACTACCGGCCGGTTCCTCAGCCACGGCCGACAAATCGAAGAGATCGAGCAGCTTGTCCGCTGTTTGATTGGTGCGAGCTTCCTCGCGATAAAAGCCCGGCGTTCGCAGAATGCCTGCAAGTAAGCCTTTTTTCAGATGCGCCTGCAAAGCCACACGCACATTGTCATGGACGCTCAAATCGCGAAAGAGGCGAATGTTCTGGAAAGTTCGCGCGATGCCGAGGTTGTTCGTAGCCGCACAATCGCGACCTACCAGCGAACGATCGCCGAGGCGAATTCCGCCAGATGTTGGCCGATAGATGCCCGTGATCATGTTGAAGCAGGTCGTCTTCCCAGCGCCGTTCGGGCCAATCAACCCAACGATCTCGCCTGGTTTCAGGCAGAGATTGAAGTCTTTGACGGCGGTGAGGCCGCCAAAGCGAATCGTCAGGTTGGAGCACGTCAGTGGTTGCGAGTCTGCACAAGTGAGCGAAGCTGCCGCGGTGTTCTTGCCGGAATCGGAAACCAACTTGCTCGTCGCCCGTCGACCCCGAATGATCGTCCACAAGTCACGCAACTCGAATCGTCCCATCAAACCTTGAGGCCGTAGCAACATGATCAGCACGAGTGAGACCGCATAGATGACGACACGATATTGCTGCTGTTCTCCCGGGAGCCCGCGCAGCCACTCGGATAGCCAGGTGAAACCGATGGCCGCAAGCACACAACCCGTGAGGCTACCCGACCCACCAAGCACTACGGGCACGATCATCTCGATCGAACGATCGAAGCGGTAACTCGCGGGATTCACCGTGGAGATTCGGTGGGCCTCCAAAGTCCCCGCTGCGCCGGCGAGCAAGGCACTCACCATGAACGCGACCATCTTGAAGCGCGTTGTTCGGATGCCCACGGCGCCGGCTGCAATCTCATCTTCACGAATCGCGGGCAGCGATCGCCCGCTTGTCGAACTCACCAGGTTGCGCACGACCAGAATGGCCAGCAGCGCCAGCGCCCATGAGGTGCCAAAATTGATGGACTTCTGCATGAAGTTCATGCTGGAATCCAGATAATAGGCCGTGTCGAAGTAGTTTCTTTGCAGATAGACGAGCAATAGATTGTAAGTGATCTCGCCAAACCCAAGTGTCGCGATGGCCAGGTAATCCCCGCGCAAACGCAACGATGGTAATCCAACCAAGAATGACGCCGCACTGGCTGCAATGACACCGCTTAGAACGACGAGCGCCAACAATCCATAGCGCAACGCCGCAGCCGAGGTGGAATCGCCGCCGAGGTAATCGACATCGACAGTGGAGACCAGTCGAGAAATGACATAAGTTGTGAACAACGCGGAAGAGAACGCGCCCACCGACATGAAGCCTGCATGGCCCAGTGAGAACTGCCCCGCAAAACCAATGATCAAACTCAGACTGACCGCGAGCGTAACGTTAAGTCCGATCTGGTAGAGCGTTCCCTGTCGATAGTCGTCTACGCCGAAACGATTGGCGAGGAATTGTGCAAGCAGTGGAACGCCAATCGCCCCGAGCAGAAAGAGAAAGTTGCGTGCCTGTTTACCAATCAATGGCTCAAACCTTCTCGGGGGCGACGGAACCGAGCAAACCGCCCGGTCGAACCAACAGTATCACGATCAGCAATCCAAACGCAAAGGTGTCGCGGTAATCGCTATAACCGACTCCCGCCACGTACGTTTCCGACAAGCCCATGATGAATCCGCCGAGTACCGCACCCGCGAGGTTTCCGATTCCCCCGACCACGGCGGCGGTGAACGCTTTCAACCCTGCGTTCACACCCATGAGCGGATCGACCTGATGCTGATAGAGCCCGACAAATACACCGGCGATCGCCGCGAGGGCTGAACCGAACATAAACGTGAATGACGTAATACGGTCCACGCTGATTCCCATGAGCCGCGCGTTGTCGTGGTTGATGCTCGTCGCCCGAACAGCCAGACCCGTTCGAGTTCGGAGAATCACATAGCGACATGCTATCAGGAAGACCAGCGTACCCGCGAGAATCATGACCTGCTCGACGCGAACCTGAATCGTGCCAAACTGAACCGCTTGCGGTAGATCAGCCTCGGGAAACGGTCGCGGTGTCGCGCCAAATACGTGGGGCAATTGAAAGCTGCTGCCCAGCAACATGGAGATACCGATGGCTGTAATCAACGAATTCAAGCGAGGTGCGTGGCGAAGTGGACGATACGCGAACCGCTCTATGACGAAACCAAGCGAGGCACATCCGGCCATCGAGACCATCAACATACCGATGACCATGATTGCGCTGACTTGATCGTCAAGTGATTTGGTCCAGCCGAACAGCACCGCCACCCAATAGGCGATTACCGCACCGACCATGTACACGTCGCCGTGAGCGAAATTGATCAAGCGCAGTACGCCATAGACCAGCGAGTAACCGAGGGCGATCAGCGCGTAGACACCGCCCAACGCCAAGCCCGAAATGGTTTGCTGGATAAAGTCGCTGAAAGTCAAAACGCGAAGCCTTGGTTAGTTCGATCGAGCACTGGTTGATTGCACGAGCCTCACCAGAACAACATGGCCAAGCTGATGCTTGGCCATGCCACCCATAGAAACGCGACGATTGTTATTCGTCTTTCCAGATCTCCGCTAGATATTGCTTTGCATCCTTGATGCCGACGACGACGATGCCCTTTTGGGCGTTTCGATCTTTGTCGATCGTGACCTTGCCGCTCAACCCCTCGAAACCGCTCGTCGCAGCTAGTGCATCGCGAATCTTCGGCCCTTCCGTGCTCTTCGCCCGCTCGATGGCATCGAACACAACCATGGCTGTGTCATAACCGAGGACAGCCATCGCGTCCGGCACGCCGCCGTATTTCTTCTGATACTTCGCGATGAAGTCCTTGATTCGCGGATTCGGATCTTCCGGCGAATAGTGATTGGTGAAATAGCAGTTATCCAGCGCCTTGCCGCCGATCTGATAGAGCGTGTCAGAATCCCATCCGTCGCCGCCGACACATGGTCCGTTGAAGCCCTGCTGCCGCGCGGTGCGAATAATGTTGCCAACATTTGTGTAATAGCCGGTGAGCACAAGCACATCGGGCTTGGCGGCCAGCGCTCGCGTGATCTGCGCGTTGTAGTCGCTGTCCGTCTTCTTGTAGAAGACCTGCTCCACAACATTGCCGCCGAGCGATTTGAACTCGTCGCCGAAAATCTTCGAGAGGTTCATGCTGTACGAATTCGCCTGATCGGTGATAAGGGCCGCACTCTTCACGCTCAGCTTCTTGAACGCGTATCGGGCCATCACCTTGCCTTGATAGTCATCCGTGTAGCAGATACGAAAAACATAATCGCCCTTCTTGGTCACCTCAGGATTGGTCGAGCCCGGTGACACCAGCGGAATCTTCGCGCTTTGTGCCGCAGGAGCAGCCGCAATCGTATTACTGCTGGCGATCTCGCCAACGACTGCCACGACTTTGTCCTGCTGGATCAGCTTCTTCATGCAGTTGGCGACTTCCTGATTCTTCGATTGATCGTCAACCACGACGATCTCAATCGGACGTCCAAGCACACCGCCGGCTGCATTTTTCTCTTCCATGGCCATGTTGACACCGCGATCGCAGCTCTGGCCAAATGTCGCCTCCGTACCGGTGAGGCTCGCGAGATGTCCGATCTTGATTGGCTCGGCAGCCAAAGACTGCGAAACAAGCACGCTCAACGCGAACAGCATCGTCCGAAAGGATTGCGATTTGAAAATCATCGATCGTCTCCCGTGAAAGATAACACGACCAGCGGTGCCGGTTTTTGTCATGCCAGCCAGATTCCGCGTCATCATAGCCGTCAACATGCTGCCTGCAACTTTGCCTTGACATCGCAGCAAAACAAAACCCCCGTGATCCAGCGAACTGAACCACGGGGGTCGTTGATGACTTATGACCCGATTTCAAGTTCTGAGAACCTGATCGGGGTACTGGTTACTTCATCACGGGCAGGCGCCGGTGGGCAACGAAGTGTTGTTCCACACGATAAACGCGTCTGCACCATTCAGCATGTCGATGTCACGCAGAATGTCGGATGGACCGAACACACCGGAGCGATCAGTGTCCTGGCTCAACAGACCCCACGGGCAGTTTGCTGCAGGGTTAAGACCGTTGAGGCAGTCGATGATTCGCAAGATGTCCGTCGGAGCAGCCGTCGAGTCACCGTTGATGTTACCCGGGTGAGAGATGACCGCACCGGTCGTCGGGCCCGAGTTGGCGTTGTACGTGAGTCGCGTTACAGCACCGGCTGTGATCGGACGCGAGAGCGTGACGGTGTATGTACCCGCCGCTTCCGACACATTGGTAATCGCAATCGGCGCGCCGGCTGATGCCGTTTCGCAAACCGACCAGCAAGCCGCGCCAGCGCCGGTTGGAGCCGTCACTGTGAACGTCGTGATACCCTGCGCGGGCGTCGTCGAGTTCACCGGGTGCGGTTGACGTGCGTCGACCGCGTTGTTCGGCGGGTTGACGAATGTGACAGTGCCGTTGGGGCAATTGACGCCGGCTGCCGTGGTGATTTCACCAGAGCCTGTGCCGACTGCAGCACCGAAGCCGCCGATGCGTAGCTTGTAGCAAGTGCCCATTGTGACTGGGAAGGTTACTGACGACGCACCACCTACGACAACCGGATCGCCGCAGTTATCGTCGTTGCAACCCGCCAACACAGCGTTGGTCACTGGGCATGTGCAACCGGTGTAGACTGACATACGCGAATCGTATTCGGTTCCATCGCACAGGTTGACAGTCGCCATACCGGACATCGGAGCTGTGTAATCAAACCAGACGTCCTGACCGAACGCGTTACCGAAACCTTCGTCGCACGATTCCGGAAGGCCCGGGCCGTCCGTCGTTGCGAGAGTTGTGTCGAAGTTGAAGATGCCGTTGCCAACGGCGATGGCTGCTGCACATGCATCGTTCGGAGCTGTCGGGTCGCAGGAAGCAGCCGCGATACCAACGCAACTTGAATCCCACGCGGTATCACAGCAGAACGCGTCTACCGAGCAAACGGTCGAGCAGCAATCGATATCCGCGCAACCGCCCGCGTTGTTGTTCTCTTCGCTGCAGGCATTGGTCGCAGTGATGCACGCACCCGGCGGGCATGTTTGCGTATCCAAACCGCAGAACTGACCCGGCTGCCATGTACCGGAAGCCGTCGCGCATGCGTCGGAGGTCAGGTCTTCGCAAGAACCATCCGGCTTGCAGCATGAGGCCGTTCCGCATGGCGGATCAAACGTTGCAGCACCGCAGGTCGCGTCGATCATCCAGCGACCGTCAAGGCATTGAGCCACGGACACGTCGTCGGTGCAATCGTTCTTATTGCTGGACACTACGTCGCAGCAAGCACCGAGCGGCGGCGTGCCCGCACAGTAAATCGTGTTCTGGAACGTACCGCACGGAACGGGGTCGCCCGCACCGTCGACATCCGGACATCCGCCATACCACCAAACCGGCGGGCTCCACTGGCCGGCGTCAGGATTGCCGAAAATCGAGAATCCGTCTTCGCTATCACCAACCGCCGGGAAATCAGCCACGAGAATCGGACCAGCCTGCGTACCCGTGAGTAGGTCATAGCCAACCCAGAATTCCGAGGTGGGGATCATGATGCCCGGGAATACAGTCTTCGAGCATGTCACCAGGGCGCCGCCGCCTGCACCATTGCAGGTTTGCGCCGTACCCATGATCGGAGCCAGAGGCGTGGTGTCAGTCGTGTCGTTGGTGTAAAGCTCGATCTTCATCGAGTAGTTGCCCATCAGGCCGGCGATGTCGCTGTCATAACGAACGAACTCGCATTGCGAAGGTGACGTGATCGGAACGATATCATCCGCCCACAAGTCGGTGGCGGTGAGTACGTCGAGGAAACCCGAAAACTCGTTCGCGCGATAAGCTTCGAATTGAGTTTCCACGTCGCCACCGCACCAGATTTCAGCGTAGAAACCGGAGTAAGGAACGCCGCCTTGGAAGATTGTGTTGCAGGGGAATTGTGGGTGGTGGAAAATGTTGCCGGTGAAGCCGACTTCAGCCGGACGCCCGAAAACCCAGCCGGCAGTCGCATTCGAGAACGACATTCGCAGCCACGGATTCTCGGGGATCGCCACTTCCATGCCTTCGAGATCAAGCGAAACCAGCCATGCGCCGTTGTTCGGCAGCATTTCCGTCAGCGTTGTTCCTGGAATTACCGTGCCGCCTTGTCCAGGGCAGGCGGTCAAAAGGGCGAACGTTGCATTAAAACCAGGTCCGCTTCCGTTGCCGCCACCTGTGACGAGCACTTCGAGAAACGACATGTCGCAACCGCCCGAGGCGATGGTGAGAATGTCGTCGGCAATTTGGGTGTTGGTTCCAGGAGCGAAGAAATTCGTTCCCATCGTGTTCTTGTAAACCAGCGTTCCGGTCGCACCCGCCGTGCCGCCGTCGATAACGCGGCCGCCGTCGCGGTCGATGTGGTAGCGCTGGATCGGCGTGCCAGCCGGCATCACCGAATACTCTTCCTGCAGCACGTCGCGCATCAGCCTGATCGGCTGCGCTTCGCGCGCGAGCTTACCGTCGCTTCGGCTGCTGACGTTATCAGCCGCAAAAGTCCAAGCAGTCGTCATCAAACAGATGGCAAACGCTGCTCTCAGTTTTCCAAATAGTCGCATAGTTTTCACCTCTCGTTCCTCGCCTCCGCCTACCGGAATGCATCCCATTAACAGTTCCCAACTATTAGAATGTCGCGACCCCACTACACCCATGCTGGGGGAATGGAGACTTCGCCGACATTAACAACACCGCCAACCCCCTGTTGGCTGGAAGCCGAATAACATTCAGACAACAAACCACAGACCGGCGCGTGATCAACATCGCGCGGCACGGTCAGCCAACGGGACGAATTCGTCCCGCGAGCTTGCGGCCAACTGTCTCAGTGAACTCGGAGCCCGCCAGGTGGGTGTTCTCCGTCCGGTCACCGCGCTCCCCTCCTGAAGGAACTTCGGCGCAGCCTTGCTATAACCGGTGACGCTCTGGCTCTAGATTTCCCATACTATCGGATTAGCCAATTTGACGCAAGGACCATGACCCTTTTTCGAAACGCAAAACACAAGCTCACACCCCCAAGAGGCGCGATCTTATCGGTCATTGGCCCTGCTTATCGGAGGAGAAGGGATTCGAACCCCTGACACGGTTTCCCGTGTAACGGTTTTCAAGACCGTCGCCTTCAGCCGCTCGGCCACTCCTCCCAGACTTACGCTCCCGCCGGCGCAATTGCGACACGGCTCGTTCGTACCGCCATCAGTATATTGCCCTCGATTCACAATGAAAGGTCACGCCGCCGTGCACGGCAAAAATCGACTCTCTCGCGTTTGATCCATCCATGACGATAAGCGCTTCCGGAGCCCGAACTTCACATGACCCAAAACAGAATGTCCAAGTCAGTTTCGAACCCATGCATCCTAATGGCCTGTTTGGTGCTTCCGTTGCTGTCTTCTCTCGCGAGAGGAGGCGAAAACGATGCACAATTGCGCCGCAATATCGCGTGGCAAATCGCGCTGGATCGCCTGCACTTTTCTCCGGGCATTATTGATGGAAAGACGGGCCCCAAAACCGAGCTGGCTACGCGGGAGTTCCAGCGCGTCCGGGGCCTGCCGATTACCGGCAAACTCGATGCAAGCACCGAAGCCGCTTTGGCACTCGCCGTGGATGAAGCAGTTCGAACCTACACGGTAGAACAAAAGGATTTCTCTGAAATCGGCCCGGCGCCGAAAGACTGGAATCAACGCAGCAAGCTATCCAAACTGGGCTATGAATCTGTCGACGCAGCCTTGGCTGAGAAGTTCCGCTGCTCTCGCCAACTGCTTCAGAGACTGAATCCTGGATTGGCCATGGACTCGTTGGCTGCAGGAACAACGGTTTGGGTGCCTAATACAGAACCGGTCGTTGCGCATCCGAAAGGTTCTAACCTTCAAATCGATCTAAGCGAGAAGACGATCAAAGTGCTCGATCGTGAGAAGCGACTACTCGCACTTTTTCATTGCTCGATCGCTGAAAAAAAGGAGAAACGGCCATCCGGAAACGCGACCATCAAAGAGATCGCGCACAATCCCGACTATCTCTTCGATCCCAAGATGTGGCCCGAGGTTAAGAACGTCGACCGCAAGCTCGTCATTCCTCCCGGTCCGCGGAACCCCGTCGGACGTTGCTGGATCGGCCTTTCGCTTCCGGGATATGGCATTCACGGAACCCCTAACCCCGAGATGATTGGCAAGACCGGCTCACACGGATGTTTTCGCATGACGAATTGGGATGCCATTCGACTCAGCAAAATGATCGCCGTCGGCACTTCAGTTCGATTCGTAACCTCCGCATCCTGAACACTCCGGAATCACTTAAAGCCACCGTACGAATTTACCTCTACCTCGTGGCAAAAAAGGCACACCGAACAAATCTTGACAAAATCGTAATCTTCTCGTCCATTACCCCTCAACTCGCGCGGACTGAGTCGGGATCGCGGATCTCAGTACTGGCAAGGCCGATTTTTGCAGATGCCAACGCTGAGTAATAACGCGTCCCAGACCTGTGGTTTTTGGAAAGGAGTCAACGATGATTAGCATGTTCAAAACCACAAACTTCGGCCGCAAACTCGGCTTGGCTGCCTGTACCTACGGGCTGTTATTCCAACTGGGTGCGTGCATTCCGAGTGAAATCTCGACATCCACAACCGTCACCGCGCGGGACTTCGTGCTCACGATCCTGCGGACGCTGCTCATTCAGCCGATCGACACCGCACTCACGAACGCTGTCGACAACGCGCTGGACGAGGACGAATAGCCATTTTGTGACGTCGAGGAAGGACAACGCGCTCTCGGGTCACGCGTGTGTCGCTCCCATCGATCCTGTCGCAATGGGCCTAGTTCGAGTTTCTGTAATTTTCTTTGCCGTTTGAATCACTCTCTCTTGTGTATTGGAGCCGGAATAACATGAGACGCCGAATCTCGTTTCTCCTGTTGGCAGTTGCATCATCGCTTGTCGCAACGGCAGCTCGTGCCGACCAGGTCATCTTAACGGATGGAAGCAGCATCGTTGGAACGATCGAACGCCTGATGGACGGCAAGCTGTACATCACTACTGACTTCGCGGGCAAGTTGGAAATCGATGCCGCGAAGGTCAAATCGATATCGTCCAGCGGGAAAGTGAACGTCGGGTTCAAGACCGGCGATACGCTGCTTGGCGTTTCGACGTCTTCGGCGGACGGGTCTAGCGCCAAAGTGACATCCGGTGTCGGCGATGTTTCGTACACGATCGATCAAGTGAGTGCGGTTTGGCCGGAAGGCGCACCGGGACCAGCTGAGATCGCGGCACAGATAGAGATTGAGAAGCTGACGCCAAAGTGGACGGCGAGCATTGAAGGCGGAATTGTCGGGACTGACGGCAACACTGACACGCTCGTCGGTCGGGCTCGCGCCGAAGCGAATCGCAAATCGTCGGTTGAGCTGTTCAAGTTGTATGCCTCGGCTGATTACGGCGAGCAAGACGACGAGCGGAGTAAGAACGAGTACATCGCCGGGGCGCGTTATGAGCATACGATCTGGGGCGAGAAGGCATTCTGGTACGCAAGAACGGAATTCGAATACGACGAGTTTGAAGACCTCGACTTGCGTGCGACGGCTGCGCTTGGTCTTGGATACTATTGGTTGAAGAAGCCGGAGCATGAATTGAAGACCAGCGTCGGTGGTGGTTATCGACACCAGGCCTTCATGGATGGATCGACGACGGACGATCCGATCCTCGACCTTGGATTGGATTATCGACTCGACATCGCCGCGTGGGCGACCTTCGCGCATAGCACGTACTACAATCCGAGCCTCGAGGATTTCGGCGACTATCGTCTCGTGTTCGACACATCGCTGATGTTCCCCATCGGGAAGACCGAGCAGTGGAAGTTCAAGACCGGTGTGAAGAACGAATACAACTCTGATCCGCAGCCGGGCTTCGATCGTTTGGACAACACGTACTACGCAAACCTCGTGCTGGAATTCAAATAGACCAGAAAACTCTTCGGAGATCGTGTGATGGGAATTATCCAGGAATTCAAAGAGTTTGCGGTTAAAGGCAATGCCGTCGACATGGCTGTCGGTATTATCGTCGGCGCGTCGTTCAACAAAGTGGTCAGCTCGCTGGTGAACGACGTCATCATGCCGCCTCTCGGTGTGTTGATCGGCGGCGTCGATTTCAAGAACCTCAGTATTCCGCTGGCGGCGGCGAGACCTGAAGTGAAGAACGAGGCGGGGCAGATCCTTTCGTCGGCTGTACCCGAACAAGTCTTGCGGTACGGTCTTTTCATCAACAACGTCATCGATTTCATGATCATGACGTTTACGGTGTTCATCATGGTCAAGATGATGAACAAGCTCGCGACAAAGGGCGGACTTGGCGGGTTCTCGTTGAAGCCGGGATCGTAAGCGTAATTGGGCCGGATTCCAGTGATTCTTGAGGCCGTACATTGACGGTTGCAAATGGCTAATTTCGCCAGGTGAAAAAAACTCGTTAAGTAGTGACACGGCGCGGCACTTTTTGGCGAACCCGGTGGCAGGATACAGGTGAAGACAATAAGCCATAGTATCATAGCGCAAAGCATCCAATTTCTTGCGCTTTTCCCTTAGAAATAACCACTTCGACCCTTTCAGGGTCGTACTTTCTAATTCCGCCATTGCATACCGGGGGTCTTCGCTGCGCTCGACCCCCGGCTAAATAGCAGCCCTTCAGGCTGCATGCAGGTCCAGTGTGTGCAGGTCCGAATGCAAGCGGATCCGATTGCATGCGGGCCCGGATGCAAGCAAGTTCATGCCGATGAGAGTTTCACGGGCAAACAGGTTCAGACCGTAGTGTCTGCATTTGAAATCCAAGAGCTGAGCGCCCGCACTGCCCGCAATTCATCGCCATAGCGCGCTAGGTTGCCGAGTGAGCTGAGGGAATGCGGAGAGAAGTTGAGTAGAAACAAGCTGCCTGTTTTGAATCGACAGCCGATTGTTCAAAGTGGTATGCTTTGAGGATCATGAATCCTGATGGGACAAGTCGATCTCGATTTGAGGTTTCGCGCGAGAATGCGGCGATGTGGCTGGTGGGCGTGGGTTTCGCGTTTGCGCTGATCGGCTTCGGTGCTTATGGGCTGATGACCGGAAGCACGATCCTATTCGGGCGGCGCACTTCTATTGTTGTGACCGGACCAGCAGCCACGGGACTTTCCATCGCCTACATGATGCTCGGACTCACGTTAAACATACGATTTGTGTGGTCGAAGATTCCCAGGTGGGAAGAACTGGCTGAGAAACTGAGTGCCATTCCGCTGACACTATTTGTCATCGCGCTTGTTTATGCGATCTACAAAATCTATTGAGACCTTTGCAGGCAGCATCGGTTTCCTTTCAGCGGTTCGATAACACCAGCGCTCTACAAATCACAAATTTCCTACGGTCAAACTGAACGATATAAAGCGCGCCAACCGACTGAACAAATCGGTCAATAAATTTTGTCGATTTCGTTATTTTTACTATTGCAAACCTCAAAATTGGCCTATAGTGCCACATGGAGCGCGGACTAATGGGGTGCGTCCGAAAAGAGGGAAGGGAAAGAATGTTTAACTGGTCAACCCTGTTTACCTATTGTACCATCACTATAACTCAATGATCGACCCGGGCTGCAGATCTGCGGTCTCACGCCGTTTATGCCCAACGGAGGCGGCTAAAGGTCGAAAAGTGCTGTGTCACGTCGCAGGGGGGAAAGCAATGCGCTACGGCTCTGTCCAACCCGATACCGGGCCGACGATTAGTCGGCGTCATAGAAAACGATCGAAAACCAGCAAACTCATGCGGATCGTCCCCGTCGTATCCGCGATGCTTTTGCTAGCACCGTCGATCAGCCAAGCCTTCCAGGCAGGGTCCTGCGGCGGAAACATCGCCCCCACCGCCGAAGCCGGTCCCAATCGGCAGGGCTCTGCGGGCACACCCATGAACTTTGACGGCTCCGGTTCGACCGATCCGGACGGCAGCGTCGTTTCATATTGGTGGAATTTCGGTGACGGCAACTTCACCGGATGGCAGCCGAATGCGGTTGTCTCCCACACCTACGCCGGTCCTGGAACGTACAGTGCGCGCCTGTGGGCGAAAGATAACTGTGCTGTTTTCTCGGCAGTCGATACGGCTGTTATCACCATCACCAACGGCAACGCGTGTGCCAACAACGTGGCACCGAACGCAGACGCGGGCAGCGATCGAAACGCCAGCGTCAATCAGTCGCTGACATTCAACGGCGGCGGATCTGCGGACGCGGGCGGTTCAATCACTTCGTATTCGTGGAGCTTCGGCGACGGCTCGAACGCTTCTGGCGTTTCGGCTGCGCATGCTTATTCAAGCTCAGGAAATTTCACCGTCACATTGACCGTCACGGATAATTGCGGCGCGACCGATACGGACACCGCCTCGGTGACGATCACATCAACCAATCCTTGTGGTAATAACCAAGCCCCGGTGGCCAACGGCGGTCCTGATCGCCAGGGCGCAGTCGGCGCGGCGGTCAGTTTCAGTGCGTCGGGCTCGACGGACGCCAACGGAAACATCACCGAGTATTGGTGGAATTTCGGCGACGGCGATTTTACCGGCTGGCAGACGCAAGCGAACACATCGCACGTCTATGATAGTGCGGCGACCTATACGGCGCGTCTTTGGGTGCGCGATTCCTGCGGGTCGATGTCTGCGGCTGACCTGGTCACGGTGACCGTGGGCGGCGGCGTGGATGAATGCGACGGTAACGCTTTACCGAATGCGAATGCGGGACCGGATGCCAACGGAACAGTCGGACTTTCGCTGAGTTTTAGCGGCGCTGCGTCGAACGATCCGGACGGCAGCATCGAAACGTATTCGTGGAACTTCGGCAACGGCCAAACACTTTCGGGCTCGTCGGTTTCGTATACCTATACGACGGCCGGCACCTATAACGTCGTTCTTTCGGTCACGGATGATTGCGGCGCGGTCGACACAGACACCAAGGTGGTCGTGGTGGCCCCACAGAATCCGTGCAACGGCAATGGCGCTCCGATCGCCAATGCCGGTCCGAATCAAAATGCCAACGTCGGCACAAACTTGAGCTTCAACGGCGGCGGCTCGCTCGACCTTACTGGTTCGATCGTCAGTTATCAGTGGAACTTCGGTGACAGCACTTCGGCCAGCGGCGTCACGGCGAACCACACCTATACGACGGCGGGAACCTATAACGTCACTCTTACCGTGACGGACTCGTGCGGAGCCACGAATACGGACTCTGCGAGTGTCACCATTACTCCGTCAAACCCGTGTGCGAACAATACTCTTCCGACCGCGAATGCGGGAGCGGATCGCAACGTGACGGCTGGTGTTCCGGTTTCGATCACTGGTTCGGGAACGGACGCGAACGGAACGATCACTTCGTACTGGTTCAACTTCGGCAATGGTCAATCGACCGGATGGCAGAACTCTGCCACGGTATCGCACACTTATGGCGTCGCTGGTACGTACACGTTGTCCCTGTGGGTGCAGGATAACTGCGGCGGTACTTCTGCGGCTGATACGGCTGTGGTAACCGTGACCTCGTCGAATCCGTGTCAGGGCAACACGCCGCCAACGGCTAATGCCGGTCAGGATCGATCGGTGGTGGCGGGCACGGCGCTGAGCTTCAGCGGATCGGGCTCGTCCGATTCGAACGGTACTATTCAGTCGTATTCCTGGAACTTCGGTAACGGTCAGACCGCGACCGGATCCAGTGTGTCGTTCACGTATCCCAGCGCAGGCACGTTCACGGTGTCACTCACTGTCACCGATAACTGCGGCGCGACGAATACGGATCAGGCCGTCGTCACCGTGACTCCGAGCGGCAATACGGCGCTGAATGCGAACTTCAAGGTTTACAAGCTGTCATCCGTGACTGCCGCCGGCGCTGAGAACTGGGTCGAGCTCGTTTCGCCGACAGAGCAGATTGAAATCGGCGCTCAGCTGAAAGTTGACGCGACCAGTTCTACCGGCGCGGTCAGCTTCTATAGCTGGCAAATGGGCGATGGCTCGTTCAACTCGGGGCCGGTTGTTTACTATCAATACGACGAAGTCGGCAGCTATAACGTCGAAGTGACCGTGTTCGATGCAAGTTGGGCGAACTACGACGTGTATTCGCGGCCTTTGAATATCGCGACGACCATGCAGTTCGTCGATGCCCTGCCGCTGGCTGATGATAACTCGAATGATATCGCCATCGACGGTAATCGGGCGTACACAAGTCACTTTAACGGAAAGCTCACGTCGATCGACGTGACCAGCCCGTCGAACATGCAAGTGCTCAGCACGATCAATGCTCCGGTCGGTAAGGCGATCGCGGCGGCGAACGGTAACGTTTATCTGTGCGCCACGACTGCGGGTTTGGCGGTGTATCAGGGTGGCAACACTCCGACACTGCTGACGACCTACAACACCGCGACGCAGGATAGTCAGAGCGCTCGCGATGCCTCTGCCAGTGGAAAGGTAGTGTTTCTCGCGGCGGGCGTGGCGGGTTTGAAGGTGCTCAACATGACAAATCCTTCTTCGCCTGCGTTGCTTGGTGCGAGAGTGCTCACGGGCAACACCAGCGCGGAAAACATTGTTGTATCCAACGGCAGAGCGTACGTCTCAGATAACACCGGCAAAGTCTTTATCTTCGACGTGTCGGCGATCAACGTGAACAGTCCGACCCCTTCGACGCCGGTTCTTCTGGGAACGGTCAACGTAGGCTGGATCGTCAGCCATTTGTCGGTCACCGGCAATACGCTGGTCGTCCAGGCGTCGCCGCAGGGTTTGTTTATGTACAACGTGACCAATGCCGCCAGTCCGGTGTTGCTCGGCTCGTACAACATCTCGGCTGATGCCGTGGGTCAGTCGCCGGGCGGAATTCTAGCGATCGGCAATCGTGTTTATGTCACGTTCGGCCAGGTTCTGGGAATTGGAACGAGTGTCGCGAAGGTCAGCATTTCTGATCCGAGCGATGCCTATATTATGGAGTGGATTTCGCTCTCCAACTTCCAGATCTCCGGTGTGAATCGCGGACCGGTGCTGCACAACGGCCGGCTGTTCATGGCGAACAGCGTGTACAAGGCTGCGGTGATCGGCATTCCGACGAACACGAACTAACCGGCTGATCAAAGTAAAAAGAGAACGGGCCGCCGAACGACTGTGTGTCATTCGGCGGCCCTTTTGTTTTATCTCAGTTGTAAACCCGGTCAGATTACTCTGACTTCTGCTTTTCGGTGGGCTTTACTTCGATGCCGCTGGGAGCCGGAGCGGGCTTCACTTCAACCGGAGTCACCTTGGCTGGCTGAGGCGTCACGGCGGGTGCCGCTGGCGCAGTGCCAATGTTGGACTTGCCGGCGATGAGGTTGTCGAGCTCCTTCTTGAGCGAATCTGAAAGGTCCGGCTTCGCACCGACGTGAACGGTGTCGACCTTACCTTTTGCATCGACGATGACCATCGTCGGGAAGCTCACGGCCTTGAACTGCTGGCCGACGGTGTTGCCGGTGTCGAGCGCCAATTCGAGTTGCGAACCCGCCTGCTTGAAGACATCGACGATTTCCGGCTGGGTGAAATCCTTACGCATCTTCTGGACGACGTTGACGAAGCGGATGCCCTTGGCTTCATAATCCTTACGGATCGCTTCGACCGTGGGAACTTGCTTCTTGCAGAAACCGCAGTCGCCGGCGACGAAGTTGAGCACGGTGCCCTTTGCGGCGGCATAGTCGCCGACCTGCTTGCCATCAAGCGTCGTCAACGTGAACTTGGGTGCTTCCTTTCCAACCATCTCGGTAGCGGGACGGGGCTTCTCCGCCGTTGCGTCGGCAGTCTTGGCCGGGGTCGGCTTCGGTAGGGACTTGCCTTCGAGAAGGTCGTTGAGCTGACTCTTCAACTTGGTTTCCAGGTCAGCGATGTTTCCGCTGTTGATACCTTCGATTTTGCCGCTCTTGCCGACGAGGACCATGGTCGGATAGCTGTTCGCACCGAACAGCGGGCCAACTTTGTTTTCCATGTCAAGGGCCAGTTCTGCCACGACGCCTTCCGGAACGTCCTTGCAGGACTCCTTCAGAATGTCGACGATTTCCTGCTGCGTGAAATCCTTACGCATCTTCTCGGAGACGTTGATGAAGCGGACGCCCTTGCCTTGATATTCCTTAGCGATCGCCTGCATGCGAGGAATCTGCTTCTTGCAGAAACCGCAGTTCGGCGCGAAGAAGTTGAGGACGGCAACTGTGTCCTTCAGATCGGCGCTGCCGGCCGGCTTGCCATCGATGGTGGCCAGCGTGAAGGACGGCATCGGTGTACCGACTTTCTGCTCGGCTGGGCTCAGCGGCTTCTCCGCGGTGGTGGGCTTGGCCGGAGCCTTCACAGGCACGGTGATCGAGGGCTTTTCCTTATCCGTGGTCTTCAGCGTGATCGTGCGACCGGTATCTGCGATTTTGTAATTCGCGGGAATATTGACCTGAATGGTGTATTCCTTGTCGGCGACGCGCTCCTGCACGCTCAGCTTGATTTCGGGATCGTCGCAAGTTGCCTCAGTGACCTTCACCGGGTCCTTGCCGTAGTTGGTGAAACGGACGAGGCGGGTCAGAGGTGCGCTGTTCGCGGCGCCAGTGGAATCGTTTACGACTACGTCCGGCGGCTGGATATCGAGTCGCGGCGGAATGGTCGCCAATGCGTTGACCTGAATATCTGCCTGACCTTCGATGTTCGTCTTCAACGAAACCTGGGTGTTCAGATTCTTTGCCTCAGACGGCGGTGTGACGCTGACCTTGAGGTCGTACGCCTTGCCTGGCTCTGTCGCAGTGAGTTCGAACTTGAACGGGCTGTCTGCCGGCGGCTCCAGGGTGAGTTCCAGCGGCTTGTCTGTGTTGTTGGTGATCTTCAACACGCGCTCTTGCGGCTCGCCACCGAAGATCTTGCCGAAATTGGCTGTGCTCGGGACGATGTTGACGTACTGCTTCACTTCGCCCTTCAGCTTGAGCTTGAGCTGTGGGTTGGAAGGATCATTCGAAGAAATGGTGATCGCCTTCTCGTAGGGGCCGCTCAGCTTGGCGCTGTTCAGCGAAAACGAGAACTCGCCCGTTTCGCCGGGAGCGAGCTTGTTGGGGTGCGGGCCGGCGGTCGTGCAGCCGCAACCGGGCTGAACCTTGGAAATCTCGAGCGGTGCCGTACCGTCATTCTTGATCTTGAAAGTGTGCTTCAGTGTGGCGCCGACCCAAGTGGTGCCGAAATCATGCACTTCCTCGTCCGGCTTGATAATGCCGCGAGGTGCATTTGGATCGATCGGAGCGGCTGGAGCTGCCGCATCCGCCGGCTTGGCTGCGCCTTCGCCTTGCGGCGCGGTCTTTGCATCGCCTGGCTTTTCTTCAACCTTGCGTGCCTGCAGCTTCTTGGGGTCAACCTTCTTGGCCGGCTCTTCGCTGCCAAACGCGCCGCTCGGTGCGACAGCCAAAGCGCCCATCACTGAAAACACACAGGCCTTCAGGCCCGAGTGTTTCAACCATTTCGCGAGACTAAAATCTTTCATGTTTCGTACCCTCTCGAATCTATGTTCCCTACCCGCGGACAAACCGACGACTCACACGATGGGACAGGGTTTTGAACACCGGAAAATGCGGTGCAAAAAATTGTGAAACCGTCCCCGTCTAAACAACTTCACGAATCGTTTATACGGCAGATTTCGCTGGGCATTCAACCACTCTTTGCCGTTGTTACTACTACGTTACTGCTGTGTAACTTGTCAGTAACCAACAGATGAAATGATGGCTCAAAAACACTCGCTGCGAAGCAAACAACACTTGCAGATGTTCGAACAGACTCTGCTAGAAAACGCCCATTTTTCTTGAGACGAATACAACGATTGCGTGCACGAGTCGTGCATCGCACCGGCGCATCGTGCGAGATTCTTGGTTCTATTTCTGCGGTGGAAACATCAAACCAACTCGCACTTTTTTCGAAAGGTCGTAAGCTCTTCGCGCATGGATCCGTCGGTGCATCAACCGCGACACAAACTCCTTCTGCTGCTTGGTTCGATCGGACCACTTGGGCACATGCCAGCATCCGGCACGGTGACCGTTGCCGTTGTCGGAATTCCGGCGTTCTGGTTCCTCAGCCGACAATCAATCACGGTTCAAATCGCGGTGGCTGTTGTGTTCACGCTGGCGTCGATCTGGCTGCATCACGTCGGCGATAAACTGCTTGGCGAAAAAGACAGTCGAAAACTGGTGTGGGATGAAATCGCGGGGTTTCTCGTGGCGATCATTGCCGTGCCATTCACATGGCAGCTTGCGCTGGCTGCGTTCCTGATCGAGCGTGCGCTTGATATTGCGAAAGTGCCGCCAGCCAACTGGATCGAGAAAAAATGGCCCGGCGGGCTGGGCGTCGTGGGGGATGACATCGTGGCTGGGCTTTATACGTTGGCGGCGTTGCATGCTTTCATTCGCTTTGCTCCCAGTCTCATGGGGCTTTGATTCACCTGCGAAGCCCAAGCTTCGGCCCAAGCCACGGCCAAGCTGCGGCTTGACCGTGCCACCCAGTGATTACGAATTCTGCTGCGCCCACTCCCTTATCGGTGAGTACAATCGGTGGGTCCGATATGCCAAAAGTCCAGTCACATCCGTGTATTCCCCCACCACAGAATCCTACCGTTGCACTAAACACACGAGCCGACTTGCGCATCCATACCCTCCGAACAGAGCAGCCACGGCCCACGGAACCGGCGTCGCCTATGGAATCGACACACGCGGGTGATGACAACACCGCCCTCTCGTCGATTTCGGCATTCACCAGTGTTGATCGGCTGGATGAATCGGCGCGGCAGAACCTCGTGCGGCTGGCGTATCGCCTGTTGTGGAATCGAGACGACGCCGAGGACGCCGTGCAGGACGCACTGACTTCGGCCCATGAGAAACGCGATGAGCTTCGAGAGAAAGACAAATGGTTTGCGTGGGTGCGACAGATTCTCGTACAGCGATGTCGCGCGGTCGGAAGACGCAAAATTCTTTGGAATCGTTTTCGAACCAGTGAGTCGGTCCGCGAGGCTGAACTCTCGATTGCTGGGAAACATGATGACAGCATTGCGGCAGCCAATCGCACGCGGGAGCTGCTCATGAAACTACCCGAACGACAACGACAAGTGATCGTGCTTCGGTTCCTCGAAGGACTCGACTACGACGAAATCGCGACGCTGCTGAAGGTGACGCCTTCGACGTGTCGCGTTCATGCGTACGCGGGATTGGAATCGATGCGAACAACAGCTAAGCGACAGTTTCCCAACTTCGCTCAGGAAATAGGCGAATGACACGGACTGACACACATTCCTGCGAACTATGGCAAGCTCGCTGGCTTCGCGCGGTTGACGATGGTGTTGTTGACCAGGGCGCGAACGTGCATGTTCATGGCTGCACCGATTGCCGCCAATATTTTCGCGAGATGTCATTCCTACTGGCTGACCTAGGTTCTCTGAGGGAATCGACCGAACAACTCAGCGAAGTAGCTGCTTCACCGATCCAACACAATCGGCCGCAACGGATCGCTCGGCCTTTGCCATTGCTTCGCATTGCGGCTGCGATTGTGATCCTCGCCGGTGCGGCCTACCTAGCCATGAACTACCGTCCTGAAACGCCGGGCAGCAAGCAAATTGTCGAAAACCCCCTGCCGGTCAAAGTCGATCCGGTAGCGAAAGATGTTTCCTTTAAGCTTCAAGGCCAATCGAAGCAATCGTACCTGGCAGTCGCGACGCCGAGTTCGAAATCAAATGTAGAAGTTTTCTGGTTATACCCCACGCCGACCAAATCCGGCGAAAAGAACCAACTACAAAATGAGAAGCTCTCTCATCTCAAGGAGAAACGCCAATGACCCTATTGGTTCGTTCCGTCAATCTGTGGACACTTATCAGCGTCCTCGCGATTCCCTGTCTGCTCGCACAAGACCAGGATGAGAACGGTCTGACGACCGACATCATACCACTCCAGCATGTATCCTTGTCGGAGATGGTTGACCTTGTCCAAAGCGTGAACGTTTCGGAATATGAAACGCTCACGGGGTCGGAAGCTAACAACAGTCTGATCGTGCGCGGAACGCCTGAGCAGGTCGACAAGATCCGCCATTTCGTACAGCGAATCGATGTTCCCACCGATCGCCAGAACGAGAGCAAGACCGAGTTCATTCCCGTGCGCACCTACCCCATACAAGACCTGCTTCCGCTCGTTGAACAGGTGATCGGTAATTCGCTCGATCATTCCATCGGCAGTGTCGCGCTCGACTCGTTTAATAACCGCCTCGTGATCACCGCCCCGGAAAAGGAATTGAAAATCGCCCGGGAATTCGTCGCGCAGCTTGATCAGCCGCGACAACTGTTGACCATTCACATCTCGTTTCTTCGCGGAGAAATCGGTGTGGGAACGGGAAAATCAGAGACGAATCTTCCTGAGACCTTCAAGGCTGTGGTCGAGACGCTCAGGGAAAATGGATTGTCTAACGCCACGTTGATGGCACCGTTCACGATCAAGACGCAGGCGGGCGACAAGTTCGGATCAATCTCGACACTGGAGGCGTGGTCTCAGGGAAACAAAGGGCTCGAATCGCTGCAGTTCCAGGTTAAAGGCGCGGTTCGCACGCTGAGCGATAGCGGGCAGATCGAACTCGAAATTGAGTCGAACATGAAGGGCAAAATCGAAACCAGCGATGACAAGTTGCTGACACCCTATTTTGAATTGGAAACGACGCTGGTTGTGCCCATCGGGAAATACGTGGTGCTGGCGCTGGCGCCCAGTTCGACGCTGTCGGGGAATGCGGTGGCGCTGGTGTTGAGAGTGACGAAGGATTGAGTGTCGCAAACTGAGCGGACCAGTATCTTTGTTTGAAGTTGCAAATCCCTTGCCTTTGCAGGCAAGGGGTTTATTAATTGAGTGAGCCGATTGTCGTCTACAACTCGGGAAGTTACGAATGGTCACAGGTAAACAGTCACTTGTCAGAAAGATCATTATCTTCTTATCGTTCGTGATTCTTGTTGTCATCGTTGTACCATTCGCGCGTAACCTAAAATACCAGTACCAGACCTGGCAACGACCTCTGTTTCATAACATCTACGGCAAGAATGATCGAATGATATTTTGCGAATGGCACTGGTCATACGCACTGTGCGACAAGTCTGGGCCCTGCATTATAGCGGATTACAAATTGAACTTTCTTGTCATTCTTACTCAAACTGAGCACTTTTGTTGATGGTTGTTGTTTATCCAATAGAAAAGGCC
>CAZBRD010000023.1:0-69406 GCA_964494205.1 uncultured Phycisphaeraceae bacterium
ACAGCGGGCGACGCGATTCGAACGCGCAACATTCAGCTTGGAAGGCTGAAGCTCTACCATTGAGCTACGCCCGCGTAATCGTCGGACGATTGAGTAGCGTTCCACCGAGCCACGCAGAGATCAGTATCACAGCTGAGTCGCGCGATGGAACAAATGCTTGGTCGTGCCAAGTAACGAGACCAAAAAAAGGTCGAGTCGCCATCCAACATGATGCAACTCCGGCTTTGAGTCCGATCGAAGTTGCAACGCTGGTTTCGATCAGGCTTCGCCGCCCTTGTTTTTGGTCAGCTTCTTGGCGCGGTGCGCGCGATAACCCTTCGCGGCCTCTTCCCAGAGCTTGTAAGCTTCAGCCTTTTCGCCACGCTTGAAGGCAGCGGCTGCGTTAACTTTTTGACGTCGAAACGCTTTCGTCGGTCTCGGCATAACTTCCTCATCAATCCTGTGACATTCGAACGGGGCGAACCCACTAAAACGAGCCACGGAATGTAACCGAACGGGCCCAAAACGCCAAATATCGAGATTCGATGCCGTTTCGAGCGATTGCGGGTGGCTGCGCGAACGTGCGCGGATGGGTTTTTGGCGTCCCAATGAGGGTGGTTGTGCCGTGTTTTTTTCGCGGCGCAAGATGGAATTCGCATTGGCGATGGTGAGAACGCGGTTTTTTCTTTCGTTTCGCGGAAGTTTTTAAAAGATGCGCAGACTTCCCAGGTGCGGACCGGATTCGCGTCGAGACAATTGTTGATGAGTTGATTTTTTCGCATGGTCGGACTCGCCGTTCGGTTGTTCCAATAACATGCATTGCGCTCGCTGGGTTTGTGGAGATCGTGAAGCGCTCTGGATTGGATTGAATACGACCCCTTTCAGGGTCGTTTGTATATTGGCGTCTCATGTCCGGGGGTTTTCGCTTCGCTCGACCCCCGGCTATTTGATTGCAGCCTTGCAGGCTGGTGCGCGTTACGTCTTGTGGACAATGCGGGCGGCAACTCCGAAGTTCTAAGACGGGGAGTAGCGTGTGTAACCCGCCCTACTTGATTCGCTTGCCTGCTCTTTGGTTTAGATTCTGCATGGCATTGCGTGAGAAATTGAATCGACTGGGACGCCTCGGACTGACGGTACTCAATGAGCTACGTCTGCCGAAAGACACCAGAGATACTCGGCAACCTGTTCGACTGCTGCTTCGGAAACTCATCCACACCGCCATTTTTGGTCTTGGCCTGACCAGTCTCATCTTATGGAGATACTATGAGTGGACTACGCCAAGTAACTTCAGCGGTTATTCTTTCGTTCGAGACTTTGATGCTGATGAAACAAGAATCTCGTGGCGTCTGATGTATGATGTTGATCCGCTTTCGGTTCTCCCGAGCTGTTGGAGCGTGGTGATTCGCAAACGCATTCCCTGCGAAGTAAAGTTGCTACGTCGCAGTTATGAGTGGGAGAGCTTTGGAGCTTCGAGTGAAGCCGAAGACTATGACCTCGAAGGTAACTCAATGTGCGGGCGCAGCGAAGAGCATAACTTCGATTTCGCGACACAAACCTCTGTTCCAATCGTGAAGCCTCAACTCGCAGGAACAAAACCGCTAAACATCTGGATTACGTTCCCTGGCTGGCTTCCACCTGTCGTGTTTTTCTCGATTTCCCTGATTGTTTTCTACCGCGGCCCGTTTCGCCGTGCTCGGCGAAAACTGACTAATTGTTGTATTGTTTGCGGCTACAGTCTTGAGAAGCTGACCGAGCCGCGTTGTCCGGAGTGCGGTGAACCGGCGTCTACGATTCCTCTTGCTCATCCTCCGGTTTCTTCTTAAGGAACCAGCCCCGTACCGTGCGTTCCTCTTCGATTTTCAATTTAGTGATGCTGTTCTGCACTTCGAGGCCTTCCGCTCGGCAGCGGTCGATGAGATCGCGCGAGGTCAAGCCCAGTTCGTGGGCGAGTTCCTTGATTTTGATTCCCTTTTTTGCCATGCCCACACTCCACACGCGGTGGGGTTTCAAGTCAACACCTTTGATCGACGAAGTATGGCTCGGTCGTGCCTACGGCACTTAGAGGAATTGTTCCTCGTAACCCAGCACTGAAAGTGCTGGGCTATTCTCGGTTCGTCCCTAACGGGACGAGAAATGGTTCGAACCTGAACACGAGAGTAAGCGCGATATTGGACACGATTGTGCGAATCGGAACACGAGAGCTGGTGCGATACTGGACACAGGAGCGATTCTGGACACGAGAGATTGCTCGATGCTGGACGCAGAATAGGGCGCGAATCTGGACGTAAGAGAAGGGGCGAAACAGGCCATGAGAGTCGGCGCAAATCTCTTTGCAGGAAACGTGTTTCTCGGTTACTTCACGGCGTCATGAACCGAACCACTTATCCCGAAGACGATTTCGACGGCGGCGAATTTGATAACGACGAAATCGACGATGGGTCGGAGTACTCGGGTGAGTCGGAGGAAGATGATAGTGAGAACGATCTTCTCGAATGTCCGATTTGTCATCGCTCCGTTCATGAGGACACGCAGCAGTGTCCGCACTGTGGCGACTGGATCGAACCTGTGTATCCCGGCGAGCGGGGAAAGAAACGGTTCTGGGCGATCGTCGTTGCGTTGATCGTCATGTCGTGGCTGGTCGTCATGGTGCTACGATTGGGGTGAGGACTCTTTGGAGCCGCGCGTGAGCACCGAACCCGACATCTCACTCAGCCAATCCGATTCTGAAATTCTGTGCCCGGAGTGCGACTACAACCTTACCGGCGTGCCGAGCGATCGATGTCCGTGGTGTGGGTGGGCGATCGATGTCGATGCGATCGTGGCGTTTTCGCACGCGCACGTGGGGCGGCGGATCGGTGTGGTTGTGGCTTCACTGGTCGTGTGTTTCGGCACGCTCCTGGCGGCATACTCGCTCGGTGCGCGGGGGCAAAGACTCAGCCTGTTTGACATGATTGCGGTGGCTGGGCCGATGGCGGCTGCGGGTGGGCATTTTGTGCTTGCGGTTCTGGTCGTGCTTTCGTGGAGCCAGCGCTGGCCATTGCGGCGCGGCGAGGTGGGCACGATTTTGCATTGGGTGGCGTGGGGTTCGATTGCTGCGGGTGTGATCGGCGGGATTCCCGCGCTGAACTATGCGCCGACGAAGCTGGTTGTGCAGAACACGGTGGTCAACGGACCACTTGAGTTTATGTTGTCGGTCATTTTGTTTTCGCTGCCGGCGTTTATGCTTCTGCTGCTGCTTATGATTGCGTTTCGGCCACGGAGGCGTGCGGTTGGAGAAACAGTTTTGCCAGCGAATGACACGTCTCGTGGAACGCGAGCGCCGTTTTCGATTGATTTTGCGAGGCGGTTCTCAGCTGAACAGATTTCGCAGAAGCGGGTAACGACGCCGCGATTATCCAACCAGATGCTCGACCTGGCGATCAGCCAAACGTGGGACGCGGAGACGGCTATCGCCCGCGAATTCAATCGCACGATGTTCAACGGGAAGCTCGTTCGGTTGATTCGATGTTTGGAGCACGCCGATTCGTTGCATGTTGAACTGGGGCCGACTGATTATCGCGACTTCATTGGAACAAATCTGCATAATCTCGCGATGGCTTGGCCGTTGGGGCCGGAGTTTCTGAGTAATGCGCTGGGCGTGAGCGCGACCATCATCACGAGTGATGGGTTTCTCGCGCTGGGTCGGCGAAGCGAGCGAGTGGCGTCGCATATGGGTTGCCTGCATCCGTTCGGCGGCATGCTGGAGCAGGCGGATCAAAAGGCAGAAGGAACGTGTGATCTTTTTGGCAGCGTGCGACGAGAGGCGTGCGAGGAACTGGGGTTGCAGCCGGGAGAGATCAGAGACATCACGCTTGTCGGACTGGCGCGGGATCATAAGTTGATGCAGCCTGAGTTGATCTTCGATGTCCAGATCAAACTAACGAAGTCGCAGTTGATCGAACGCTTCGATCCGGGACTGAGTCATGGGGAACACGAGCGAATCGAAGTCGTGCGTGATGAGCCGGATTGCCTGTTGCCGTTTCTGGAGCATACGCCGTCGGTGACGCCGATCGCGCAGGCGGCGGTCTTGATCCACGGGCGACACCTTTGGGGGCGCGAGTGGTATGAGCAGGCGAGCTATCTGTTGTATGGGGACGTGCCCGGAAATGTCACGTAGTGGCACTTTCCGTGACATTCATTGCGTCGTTGTTTCTTACGTCTAACCGAATCGAGCCGTCTGCCGAAGCTTTGGTGAGTACGGCTGCGTATAGCTCTCCCGCTCCGCCGCGTTGGAGCACTTTTGCGCACTCGTCGAGTGTAGCGCCGGTTGTTTTCACGTCGTCGATGATCAAGAGTCGTGCCTCGGTGAGTTTTGTGCCGCGCGCGAGGGCGAACGCTCCGCGGATGTTTTCGACGCGCTGCTGGTAGGAGAGGCCGATCTGGTGCGGGCCGGCTTTGACGCGTCGGAGGATCGGTGCGATCGGCAAGTCGGTGGCGGTGCTCACGGCGCGGGCGAGTTCGTCGGGCGGGTAACAGTCTCGGCCGATGCGTCGTCGCCAGTGGGTCGGGACGGGAACGATGGCTTCGACTCGTGGGAGCCATGGAGCCTTGCGAACGCGTTCGATTAGCCAGCTTGCGAATGCGGGACCGAGCTCCGCGCGGTCGTCGTATTTGTAGGCTTTGACGAGGGTAGCCATTCCGCCGTCGTAGCGACCGACGCGAACGGTGCCGGTGATTCTTGGTCGGCGATGGCGACATTCGCGACAGCGGTCGTCTGACAGTTCAAACGGTGCGACTGTGGAACCGCAGGTCGGGCAGTAAGGGCTTTCGCGCTGATGGGCGAGGTGTGCGCTGCATGGTTCGCAGAAGTCGGCAGGTGAGTCTGCAAAAGGTCGGCTGCACAATCGGCACGCGGGAGGGAAGGCGAGGTCGGTGGCGGATCGCATTCCCTGACGCCAGATGGATCGCAATGCGTGTGAGATGCGGGCAATCGTATTTGCAGGTCTGATTTCGGACATATCGTTGCTTGTAAAGAACATGCCGGAACGAGTCTGAGTTCGCCGCGGTTGTCGAAAGATAACTGAAGGCTAATTACATTCAAAGTGATGATTTTCGGTATTCTGTCACCTGTCTTGCGTGTGTTCTGTCATAGAAGCGCCAAACAAATGAGACGGTTTTGATCAGTGGAGACAACACATTGAAGAAGCCTAATCTATTGAATCTGCGGGCTTTCGTGCTGCCCATGTTTGCAGCGGTCGTCGTGCCTGAGTTTGTCCTTGCGAACCCGCTGGACTTCACGCTGACAGACGGCGAGAAGTCGTTTCAATTATCGCAGGCTGCAGGAAAATATGTCGCGTTGCATTTTCTGCTTGCGGCTGACGATCCGATTGGCCTGATGTATGTGAATGAATATGCGAAGCAGGCACCGAGGGTGGCGGGAGTTGTGCATGTCTTTATCAAGGCGGCGGACGAGAGTGCGGTTGATGCGTTTCAGCAGAAGTCGCGTGAGAAGATGCCGAACGTGACGATTTTTCGCGATGCGGAAGCGGGGCTGGCGAAACAGTTTGCGGTTCCGGATGGGTTCGAATTCAACGGGACGAAGATGCATGCACCCGCGTTGATTCTGCTCGATCAGAAGGGTCAGGAGATTTTTCGGCACGTGGCGAAGGATGAACGCGACCCGCTGCCGTTTATTGAGTTTCGTTTCAAGATGAGCGAGTTGACGAAGAATCCGAATCTTACGCAATACAACGTGAAGGATCAGGAACCGGCGATCGCGGGCTACGATCCGGTTTCATACATTGAGTCTTCCAAGGCAGAGAAGGGATCGAAGGAATACCTTTCGACATATCGCGGCGTCATGTATTACTTTGCGACAGAGAAGCATCGAGATGCGTTCGCGGAGAACCCGGAAAAATATGTCCCTGCGTATGGCGGCTGGTGTGCGACGGCGATGTCAGACGGAAAGAAAGTTGAAATCGATCCCACGAATTTCAAGGTGACCAACAGTCGCCTGTTCCTCTTCAACAAAGGGTTTTTTGGCAACGCGATCAATGATTGGAACAAGAATGAGCCGACGCTCACCAAGCAAGCAGATGCTGCGTGGGAAAGGCTGGCTCCTGGCGATCTTGAAAGGGCAGGAAAGTGATGACTGCTAACGCATCAAACCACGTGGTCCTAAGTTTGCAAACTTGGCATCACGAAACCTTAACGTAGTTTGATAGAATAGCCCGGATTGCATTCGAGGGAGCGAGGGATCGAACGATGTCGAGCGAGAAACTGTCAAGAAGAGAATGGATCAAGCTGACCGCGATCGCCGGGGCGGGGATTGCAACTTCTCCGGCAGGCGCGTTCAGCTTCGCATCGGATGATGTCACGAAGTCGCCGGGGCGTGCATTTCGCATTGCACATTTAACAGACAGTCACACGCAGCCGGAGCGTCGCGCCGCGGAAGGGACCATCGCGTGCTTGAAGCATGCACAGGGTCTCGACACCAAGCCGGACCTCGTTGTAACCGGCGGCGACCTTATTATGGATTCGTTCGATGCTGACCGGGCGCGCACGAAACTTCAATGGGACCTGTACACGAAAATCCTCCGCGATGAATGCAGCCTGCCGATCGAACATACGCTGGGAAACCATGACATTTGGGGCTGGAACAAGAAGAAGAGCGGTGCGTCGGGCACAGAGGCGGATTACGGAAAGAAATGGGCACTAGATACCCTCGGTCTACCGAAGCCCTACCGTAGTTTCGACCGCGGAGGGTGGCACTTCGTCATTCTCGACAGTGTGATGGGCGACGGTGACGGCTACATCGGCAAGCTGGACGACGAACAATTCGATTGGCTGGGGAAGGACCTTGGGGCAGTTAATGCGAAGACGCCGGTTATTGTGGTGTCGCACATCCCTATTTTCGCGGCGTGCGTGTTGAATGACCTCAAGGATGATGTGGAGAAGACGCGCGAATTCAACGTTCCCGGAAGCTGGATGATGGTTGATGGGAAGCGAATTCGAAAGCTGTTCCGATCGCATCCAAACGTGAAGCTATGCCTGAGCGGACACGTGCACCAGCTTGATCGCGTGGACTTTGAAGGCGTCACGTACATCTGCGATGGCGCGGTGAGCGGCGGCTGGTGGAAGGGGCCGAACGAGCAGTGCTTCGAAGGATATGGCGTTGTCGATCTGTTCCCCGACGGCAAGTGGGCGCATCAATACAACACGTATGGGTGGAAGGCGTAAGTGACGCACGCGCGGGATCGCAAGACGAGCCCAGTTCGCTCTTGTCATGGCCCGGCAAATAAGTTGAGGAATAGGCTGAAGTCAACTTCGTTCACTTCGTTCGACAGATCAAAATCGAACACGCAGCGGCAGGTTGCGAGGCTGCCGAGCGCGGTCTGCCCTGTGCTTGTGCATAGTTGGAAACCGCCGAAATCACGCAAGTCAACGTGGCCGTCGCTGGTGAAATCGCCGGCTGTGTGACTCGTCACTACTTCGTCTGCCCCGATGTCTGAGCGGCAACCGTCGAAGCGCGGCTGGCCGTCGATATCGGGGGAGTTGTCGCCGCCCGGGCGCGCCGGATCGCCCTGTCCGATGCAGGGGGATTCTTCGCTCAGATGATAATCGTTGTCTGCGTAAGTCAGGGGGTTGTTGTCCCAGCCTAGTGGTCTGACGAATTGAGGGTTGGTGTCATAGGTTGACACTCCAATGGGAAACACGCTGCTGCGCTGAATGTTGCAGTAACGGATGGATGCGGATGTAAGATCGCCGGCCAGTTGACTTCCAACTGGTGATTCATCTGCTACGTTGCCCCAGAAGATGTTGCTGCTGATCGTGGCTTTTCCGCCTGCGTGAAACAAGCCGCCGCCGGTTTCGGTGGCTGAATTGCCGACGATCGTGTTGCTTGCAACCACGGGATTGGCTTGGGTAAAGAGCGCTCCGCCTCGTTCTGCTTGGTTAGCGTCGAAGATGTTGCTCAGTATGTGGGCGCGGCCGAATCGATGCTCAATGGCGCCACCGGATGAAGTTGCGGTATTGGCTGAGAATCGCGACTGGTTTACCAGCAGACCGCTGCGTTTGTTCAAGATGGCGCCGCCGCTGTATGCGCGGTTCTCGGTGAACGAACAACCGCGGATTTCGAGAATGGCCGGCAGACCTTCGGCGTGCATCGCGCCGCCGGATTCCTGAGTTTCGTTTCCTGTCAATGTAGTGCCAGTGAATGTCACCGGCGTGGCGGAGGCGGACAGGTAAGCACCGCCCCCCTGTCCGATCGCGCTGTTCCCTTCAAGAACACAATCGATCCAATCGACCGCGCTGGCCAGTGTCGCGCCCGCGCCAACCGACTCAGTGCGATTGAATCCAAGGTAGGTTGAGCGAAGTGTGGCAGGTCCTGCCAGCCACAGGGCTCCGCCGCCGAGGTTGTCGCTCCAGTTGTGCAGGAATGTGCAACCAGTCATTTGCATGGTGCCACCGCCGTGATAGAGCGCTCCACCCTGGCGATAGGAGCGGTTGTCGATGAAGGTGCCGTCGGAGAGCACGACATGCCCTGTTCCATTATGAAACCCGCCGCCGCGACCAACCTGTCCGCCGCCGAAAAAAGTGCCGGCGTGCCCGACGGAATTGCGAATGAAGAGGCAGTGATCAAGCGTTACGCCGCCGCTGCCGTTGTAGAACCCGCCGCCGCGACCCGCGGATGTGTACGCGGCTTCGTTGTCGGCGAAGATGCAATCGGTGAGCGTGGGTGAACCGGCGTTGTTGAAGAACCCAGCCCCCTGCCGATAGGCGAAGTTGTTTCGAAAAGTGCAACGAACGAATTGCGGACTACCGTTGATGTTTCGCACGCCCGCGCCGTCCACGTCGTCGGATGCCCAGAAGTTTGCTGCGCCTCCTTCAATCACGATTCCGTCGATCAGCGTGGTTGGGCCGCAGGTCGAAGTCGTCATCACGTGAAACGAGTTCTCGGCTGAACTTGGCAGACCGTCGCATCGTCCTTGTGTGCAGAGGACGTTGCCGCCGTATTGGATGCATTCGCCGATGAACTGACAGGTCGGAGTTTCGCCGTCGTTTTGCAGCAAATCGCCGCTGAGTATCGTTTCCGGCAATTGGCCGATCGGTCGCTGCGAGGCTTCGATTTCGGTTCCCATGAAGCCGCCGATGAGCTTGATGCCATCGGGGACGTGAAACGTTGAACTGCGCGAGGTTCCGGGAAGATAGGTTCCGGCTGCGATCCAGATTTCGTCGTCGGCCGATGCAACAGTCAAAGCTGGTTGCAGATCATTGAGTGCATCTGACCACGAGTGGCCAGTCGAGGAACCTGTTGCGCTAGCATCGACAAACCAGACCGTTTGCGCGGGCACGTCCGTCGAAGCCAGCAATAGGCAGGTGATGACAGTCAGTGATTCAATTCGTCTCATCTACGACGAATATCGGTCTGCACCGCGATGACGGATTGGCAAATCACTTCGCGTTCGTTGGTCCCGCGTGGGTAATCGCTGTCGAGTCTGTCCCCCCCGCCGTCGGCTGCGGCTAGACAGTCGACCAATCGCCATGTTGTCGAATCGCGGCGGACATGGGCCTGCACCTGCCATCCACGGACAGCGAGAAACTGGCGGAGATGCTCTGTGATCAGAGCCGATGCCATCGCCGGCTCGATAAACAAGTCGTCATCAGATGGAGACGGAAATGCGCCTGAAGGGTCATTGGTACGCGTGAGTATCCAAGCTGATTGGTCCGGTTCCACGCCCGGTAGCCAGACGAGCATTTCCTGCATTTCGGAATCGTCTGACGCAGGCCAACAGGGTGAACTGGCGATCTCGATCGCACGGCGGGTCAGTTCGTAAAGTTCCTTTCCATCCACAAATAATTCCCGTCAGCCCGCGACTTGCTTGTTGGGGTTCGGCGCCATGGCCACCAAGAGCACCAGACGCTTATCCGAGTTGTTTTCAACGCCGTGCAATTCGCCGGGTTTCGCGAATGCGAGACCGCCTGGCCCCAATGTCTCAATGCGATGGCCGATGGTAAACGTGCCGCGACCTTCGATCACGAAATAGAACTTGGTTGCATCATCGTGGCGGTGCACGGCCTGTGTTTGGCCCGGCTCCAGGCAATACAGATCGCAGAACATGTCCTTTGTCTGGTCGAGGTTTACTTTCTGCATCTTGTCCGGCAGGAATCGATGCCTTGTGCGAGTGTCAGTGAAGCTCATGTTTTGGGCCTTTGTATTCTTCCGATGCAAATCTGAAACAATGTGTGGAGTCACCCGTCGACACAGAATACATTCTCATCCGTGGATGGGAAATCGAATTCACCGGCCCGCGCGCGGACATGGCGGCGCCTCGAATGGTTGGCTATTAACCAGTCGACGCTCGCGCTACTTGGCGCGATCTTCCTGGTCTCGGCCGCTACTGAGTTATGGTCGCCGCTGATTCCGAATTACCTCAAAGACCTGCAATCTCCAAACGGCCAACTCACCACGCGGTTGATTCTGCTCGTGGGGTTGTACGGACTCCTCCATGATGCGCTGGAAGCTGTCAATTACTTTGTCGGCGGAGCCATCGGCGCCTGGATTAACACGCGTCGTGCACTGATTCTTTTCAACATTGTTCCACTTGCGGGATTGGCCATGCTTTACTTCGCCAAAAACTGGTTGGGAGTATTCGTGGCTATTCCGTTCGTCCTTCTCTGGAATAGTCTGTCTGGCCCGGCGGTGATTTCGGTGGTTGGTGAATCCGTCGCTCCCGCACGGCGGACGATGGCGTTCGCGCTGCAATCGATCTTCAAACGACTCTCTCGAATTCTCGTTTATTCCATCAGTGGCCTATCGATCTGGTTTTTGGGGAGCGCAACGGGCTTTCGTGTCAACGTCGTAGGCGCCGCTGGATTCGTGATGTTGGCGATCTTCATTCAGTTTCGCTATCAGCGGACCGCGTTCGTGGATCAGCATACGCTGATCCACCGGCCGCTCGTGCTGCTTCGGCGGTTTGATCCACAGCTCAAGCGCTTGCTAGTGTCGGACATTCTGTCACGCTGGGCGGAAGGCATGGCGGGTCCCTTCATCATACTTTTTTGTGTTCCTATATTGTCCCATCGTGCAAGCGATGGGGTTGCGGCCTATTCGTGGTATCTGCTGAGTATTCAAGCGGCGACCAGCATGGTGCTTTATCTGATCATCGGACCACTGGCGAGCCGGGAAGGTCTGGCGAAAAAGCCGTACATCGGTCTCACGTTCCTGTTCTTTGCCTTGTTCCCCATCGGCATTGCGTTGCTGGGTCCGTCTTTTGGTTTCTGGGGTTTGGTCGTTGCATTTGTGCTTGGCGGCGCTAGAGAAATCGGCGAACCGGCTCGCAAAGCGATGGTGGCTGATCTTGTCCCTCCTGAACTTCGAACACAGTCGATCGGTTTGTATTGGAGCATTCGGAGCTTGGCCGTCATGCTGGCCTCCCCGATCGGCGCGCTGCTGTGGATCATCGGCGAGCGTTGGTCGAAGGGACTCGGACCGTATTGTACGTTTCTGGCCGCGGGCTTGGTGGGCGCGATCGGAGCCGTTGTCTTCTTCATCCGTTTCGGGCGAGGTTACCAGCAAGATGGCATGAAACCAGGTGCGATGGACTAGTCGAGGATCTTGCTTCCAGCTTAGGTGCCACGCGCCGGCACTCATCCGTCGCAAACTGGCAGCGCGGATGAAAGCGGCACCCAGACGGGGGATTAGCCGGGTCCGGAGGATCCCCTGGAACGATGACTCTTTCTTTTCGAACGGTTGGGTCGAGTTGAGGTACGGCTGAGAACAGCGCCATGGTGTAAGGGTGCTGCGGGTTGCGGAACAAGTCCTCGGACCGTGCATACTCTACGATCTTGCCGAGGTACATCACCGCGATCCAATCGGCGACATGCTCGACGACGGCGAGGTTGTGCGAGATGAACAGGTAGGTCAGGCCCAGCTCGCGCTGGAGTTCAGCCAGCAGATTCAGAATCTGGGATTGAACGGACACGTCCAGCGCGCTGACCGGTTCGTCGCAGACGATGAGCTTCGGTGAAAGTGCGATCGCCCGCGCGATGCAGACACGCTGCCGCTGACCGCCGGAAAGTTCGTGGGGATATCGATGCACGAACGATCGCTGGAGGCCCACGCGTTCCAGCAGGTCCTCCACCCGCTTCCGTCGATTGCCGCTTGTCCCTTGATGACGAACGACCATCGGTTCTTCAATGGACGCGCCGATGGTCATCCTGGGATTGAGACTGCCGTTGGGGTCCTGGAACACAAGCTGCACGTTGCGGCGAAGGTCGCGCAGTTTGCCCGGTGAAAGTGCCAGAATATCGAGGCCGTCCAGGAAAATCTGTCCGTGTGCCGGTTCGACCAGCCGAAGAATGGATCGGCCCAGCGTGGTCTTTCCGCACCCGCTTTCGCCGACGATGCCAAGCGTGGTGCTTTTTGCAACTTCGAACGAGACGTCATCGACCGCCCGCAGATGAGTGTGATTGGGGTGGAATCCGTTTGCTTTGATGGGAAAGTCAGTGGACAAGCCGCGCACTGAGAGCAGAACCGGGTTTTCCCTTGCCATTGCCACGCGAGCTTCACGATCCTTCCTAAACGCTCCCGCTGTAACAAAAAGGCCATTCTAAGTGAGATATGGCAGTTCCGTCAGGCGATTGTCTAATCTTTCATAGGGTGAGGTTCCATTGAACTGGCAGCCGCCTATCGGGTACACTCCGATAAGTTTTGGGGTTTAAGCCGGCTCATGACCCTTTCTAGGGGGACGGAGAGAAGACCATGTTTCGTTCAGGAACAATTCAACGAATTCTAGTTGTGCTGGGTGCTCTTGCATCTCAGGTCAGCGCGCAGCACGTTTACTGGGCCGATCTTGCCAACAATGGGGCGGGGCGGATTGCACGCGGGAATCTGGACGGTTCGAATGTCATTGACGTGACAACCACCGGTTTCGCACAACAGCCCTCTTCAGTGGCCATCGATCAAATCGAGGCAAAGATCTACTGGACCGACGGGCTGGCCCTGGGTGGTGCGGGCGCCGTGCACCGGGCGAATCTGAACGGATCGAACTCAGAGATGATCGTCCCCAACGCAGGCCTATCGAGCGGTATCGCCGTGGACGCAATCAACGGCAAAGTCTACTGGACCTCCTTTGAGGGCGTGTATCGCGCGAATCTGGACGGTTCGGATGTGGAGCCGCTGATTCCACCCAGTGATGTGGGATTTGGGGCCTACGGCGTAGCGGTAGACTTGCTGCACAATCGCCTTTTCTGGACCGAATTCCAAACGTCCCCGAGCATCGTGGGGCGAATCCTATCGGCAAACCTTGATGGGACTGACATTGATATCGTTTACGACGTGAACGGGACCGGTCCGGTTGCTATTGCGTTGAACCCATCCGGCGGAACTATGTACTGGGTCGATTCTATTGAGCGAATCCTGCGTCGTGCCAATTTGAACGGGTCCGGCATTGTGCATATGACGCCGGCTTCGGGGGCGGAGTTCCCCACGGGTGTGGCTGTCGACGTGGACAACGGGAAGGTGTACTGGTCGCTGTCTGATTTGCTGGATGGCATTGGGCGCATCCGTCGATCGAACCTTGATGGTTCTATGGTAGAGAATTACCAGGGAGCGCTTTTTGATCCCAAAGGCATCGTCGTGCGTACGACACCCGGCATTATTTCGACCAGCCCGGAGTACTGCTCGATCGACGCTCGACAGCCGTATGCCATTAATAACGCCAGTATTGTCTATGGCTGGATGGTGGTGGATGTGCTTTTCAGCGATGTGCTTCCATCGCCGTTGGGAATCGAAGATTTCGCGGTTATCGAACATGGCGGCACCGGTGTTGTCCCCGGTGTGGCGACCGTGATGAGCCTTGGACCGGCAGAAGTGCGCGTTACGCTTTCTGAACCGATTGAGCCGGGTATCTGGACTTGTGTTTACAACAATGGAAGTGGAACTAAAACGTGCCTTGGCTACCTGCCGGCTGACGTGAACAGCGACCGGAGCAGCAGCCCCGTCGACATTTTGAGATTGATCGACAACCTTAACGGGGTCATTGTTCCGCCCTACGGTAACTGGCAAACCGATGCGAATCGTTCCGGTGCGGCTGAACCGTCGGACGTGCTACGAGTCATCGACCTTCTCAACGGTGCGGACGCATTCAATCCGTGGAACGGCGCGTCGCTGCCGCCGTGTCCGTAGTCAGAGAGAGTTGCACGCATGTGCACACTCACTGTCCGCCACGGCCAAGCCGCGGCTTGACGGTGCCACCCACCGCGCTGCCCAAAGGACCAGTTAGGCGCTTGGCCTATCGCGACGAAGGGTTACGCCAAGTTCGTTTTCCGCGTATATTTCAATTGTGTCGACTGTGAATCTCGGTCAGCCGAATCGAGGATCGCAGCGATTTGAATTCGTGCGCGGTGCACCGTACGCCCGCGCCATCATTTGCATAGGAATTCCTGGGCCATCGCATGCTACCCGCATACCATCCTGAACCATACGTTGATTTCAACAAGCAAGAACCTCGCGAGAAAATGCTGGCTGCGCTGAAGCGCGTCGGGCAGGAACTCGGCAAGACGTATCCGTTGTGGATCGACGGCGAGCCGGTTAAGACCAGCGAGACGTTCAACTCGTTGAGTCCGGCTGACCCCTCGCGCGTTGTCGGTGTGATATGCAAAGCCAATGCCGATCATGCAAATCGAGCGATCAAAGCGGCGGCGGAGGCATTCAAGACTTGGAGCCGTGTCGATCCCGATGTTCGAGCGCGCGTGCTGTTCAAAGCGGCGGCGATCATGCGGCGACGGGTGTATGAACTCTCCGCGTGGATGTGTTACGAGCAGAGCAAAAGCTGGCTCGAAGCCTACGCGGACACCTGCGAGACGGTCGATTTTCTCGATTTCTATGGTCGCGAAATGATGCGCCTCAGCGGTTCTCAGCCGGTGACGCCATTCGTAGGCGAAGAGAACGAAGTGCGGTACATGCCGCTAGGCGTTGGCGCGGTGATCCCTCCCTGGAATTTCCCGCTCGCGATCTGCACGGGCATGACCTCGGCTGCGCTGGTGACGGGCAATACGGTCGTGCTCAAGCCGTCCAGCCTTTCGTGCGTCATCGCGGCCAAGATGCTCGAAATTCTGCACGAAGCCGGTCTGCCGAAGAATGTTCTTCAATTCGTTCCTGGTCCCGGCAGTTCCGTCGGCGATACGATGGTTACGCATCCGCTCACGCGGTTTGTTTCGTTTACGGGATCGCGCGACGTCGGTGTTGGTATTTTCCAGAAGGCAGCCGTGGTTCATCCCGGGCAGATCTGGCTCAAGCGCACCGTGCTCGAAATGGGCGGCAAGGACTGCATCCTCGTTGACGAAACGGCGGATGTTACTTTTGCTGCGGAGAATGTCGTCGCGGCCGCGTTTGGCTTCCAGGGACAGAAGTGTTCCGCGTGCAGCCGGCTCATCGCGCACAAGGACGTTTACAACGAACTGCTCGATCAGGTCGTTGCCCGCTCTCGTGAATTGACGATTGGCGACACCGTCGCGCCCGACAACTTTTTCATGGGCGCGGTCATCGATCCCAACGCTTACAAGAAGATCAATGAGTACATCGGCATCGGGAAGAACGAGGGGCGTGCTGTTTTGACGGGCACTCCCGTGCCGCCGAAGGGACACTTCATTCCACCGACGATTGTGGCTGACATCGCGCCGAACGCGCGGATTGCGCAGGAAGAAATCTTCGGCCCGGTGCTTGCAGTCATCAAATGCAACGATTTCGACGAAGGCCTCCGCATCGCCAACGGCACGGAGTACGGGCTGACAGGGGCGTGCTTCTCGCGCGATCGGTTACGACTTGAGCGGGCAAGGCACGAGTTCCACGTGGGCAATCTGTATTTGAATCGGAAGTGCACCGGTGCGCTCGTCGACGTGCAGCCGTTTGGCGGATTCAACATGTCAGGAACGGACTCGAAGGCTGGCGGTCGCGATTATTTGCAACTTTTCCTGCAAGGGAAGAGCGTTTGTGAACGATGGTAGAAATGGCAGCCCCAGCCGAGTGGTCGGCTCGTAGTTGAACGGGGTCCTGTGTCGCGTCGTGTCTTGTTTCGGTATGACGTGCAGAATTGATCGATTGGGTTCTTAACCAGTTCAACCAGTGGTACACGCCTGATCACGCGGACCATCTTCTGCGGATTGTGGCGGCGGTGATTCTAGGCGGGGCGATCGGTCTCGAGCGCGAGCGGCAGGACAAGCCCGCCGGGTTTCGAACCATCATCCTCATCGCTCTTGGCGCGTGCATTTTCACGATTATTTCTCACACCGGCGGTAAAGGGGTCGGCGATCCCGGTCGAATCGCAGCACAGGTAGTGTCGGGCATCGGCTTCCTCGGTGCGGGTGCGATCATTCATGAGCGCGGCAGCGTGGTCGGGTTGACGACGGCTGCGACTGTCTGGGCGGCGGCGGCGATCGGCATGGCCACTGGATTTGGCGAATACGGCTTGGCGATCATCGGAACGGGCATGATCCTGTCGGCGCTGATACTCTTCCAGGGTTTTGAAGACCTGGTGAGTCGCAATCGACAGGTCGAGGAATACAACGTCGCAGCCCCGGAGACGTCGGATTCGCTCGATCGGCTGTCGGCTATGATTGGTGAGGCCAAGCTGCGGTTGCTCAAGCGGACGTGGTATCAGGAGCCGGACAAAATCATCTATCAGATTCGGGCCAGCGGTTCGCAACGAAGCCACGAGAAATTCCGCCTTTTGATCATCCAGTCTCAGGACTACGAAATTCGCAAATCGAGGAAGTAACTGGGGAAAAGCTCGTAGTCTCCGGGCCAGGGCGATGTACCCAGTCCCTGTGCAGTTCGGTCGACCTTCGGGACTCGATTTGCTAGAATGGGTAAGCGATTCAAAGGGGGACGCGAGGCCGGGTATAGGCGTCGCGAATCGGGGTATCACATGAGGTCAGGTCTATGAATTTCAGGTTTTTGAGTCAGCGAGTTTTCCTTGTGCCGTTTGTGCTGGGACTGGTTGAGGCGAATCACGCGATCGGGGAAATTCTATCGAGCAGCGCGACGGTGGCGACAAACGTACAGGAACTCGTGAACGGCGCTCCCGGTTCAGTCAGCCTCGATGATCGGGATGTTGATTCAGAGGCAGAGGAATTCAGTGCGCACGCCGCGTCTGCGATTGAGTCGACCGATCTGAACGGCGAACTCGTCGGGATGGGTCAGTCTTTCAGCGATTTTGATGACCCGCGCCGGCTCGATCAGCCGAATCCGGAGGAGTTCGGACTGGAGGTCGCTTGCTATTCCAATGTTGCAACCGTTTCGTATATCATCGAGAGCAACGCGACGGAGTCGCGGGATATTGTCTTCACTTCCGCAGGCAGCGTGGTGGCGGAGCCTGAAATCGAGTTCGAACGCGACGGCACTGCCACGGTTGAAAGTCGTGTCTTTATCACCGGGGCGGTCGTGTTCTGGTCGATGGAGGCTGCCAAGGATTTGACCGACATGCAGGCGAAGCTGGATGTCGTGGTGTCACGCGATGGCACTGAAACTCCACTGTTTGAGACGTCGCTGGCGATTGCGGGCACGACGGACGGGCAGGTTGATTCGACGACAGAAGGTGCGTTGCAAGCCGAAGTGGTCTCGCTTGATGAACTGGCAGAACTTGGGCTTGATGTAGATTCGCTGGCGGTGCTCGAAGCATTGGAGCGCGAGGGCACGTTGCAGGTGATTGCGATTCCGTCGCAGGAGCACGCGTATCGGTATCAGGTGACTGCTGACGAGTCTTTCAAGATTACGGCTGAGTTGCGAGCGCGAGTGCAGAACACTCCAGATGGCACGGGCGTGGCGATTGTTCTGGGTCGGTCGTTTGAAAATCTCATTGACGTCATTGAGCAGGCCATCCCGGAATTGAACGGCGGCGCGGTGCAGCGGTCGATCAACGCGGCGGTCGCGGCGCGGGAAATTGGGTTCGTTGATGACTCTCCAAGCACGCAAGGCATGTGCGGCGCGATGGGGTCTAGCGGGGTTGCGATGCTGGCGATGGGGTTGGCGTTTGTCGGACCTAAGCGACGACGGCCATCGTAGTCTAAGACCCTTGATCGTGGCGTAATCACGAGCAAATGCGCTCGGCAACAGGTGGCAGTCCTAGGGACATACTTGCAATTTGCGACCGTTCCACGGGTCAAGCGTTTCTCCGCCATTTAGCAAATCAATCAACCGCAAAATATCGCTCGGCTCGCCTGACCCACTGCGGTTGATATCTGTTTGCCAGATACCATATTGATCCACCACCCCGTTTAACGAATCGATCAAGTGCAGAATATCGGCGGGTGAACTTGTCCCGTCTCCGTTCACGTCGCCGGGCAAATAGCCGAGGCAGGATTTTGTTCCGCTGTTGATGTGGTGAAAACAGGTCCATGCGCCGGGTTCAATGATGTCGTCGAGCGCGATTCGCACGGTTGCCTGCGCGATTGTCTGCACCGATTCAATGGCTGGAGGGACGCTGTCCCCGCCTGTTTCGATGATTTCAAAGTCGAGCGGATCTTCGAGTGCAAGGACATTGCTGAACTCAATTTCGATTTCTGACCAGCCATAACGAAACGTGGGGTCGTTGATGTCATGAGGTTGGCGGGCGTCGATGCCATAGCCTGTTGGGGAACTATCTGCGATATGCGCTGCCGTTGAAATGGCTATGCCGTTGGGTTGGTTTAGATTTGCTGGAAACAAGACAACGTTTTCTACCTCGGTACCATCGAGATTTGACCGCTGGATCCGAGCACCTAATCCCGATCCCGCACCCGCTGTCCAGTACATCTTCGCATTGGAAATGTCGAGCGCAAGTTCATTGGGCTGCAACTGTTCGGCCTGATCAACCAAGTCCTCGATTTCTGCACCGTCCAAATTCGCTCGTCGCAAACCAAATATGCTCTGCGACCAATACAACATTGCTTCGTTTGAATCCAGCGCAATTCCGCGAAGAGAATTAGGCTCGACATCGAGAAGTAATTCAATGTTCGATCCATCTCCGTTTGCACGCTGTATCACCTCTGGGTGATTTTGCGTCCAGTACAGTTTCTGTGAGAGAGGATCCCAGGCGAGGCGAGATATGTGCAACTCATTGGGCATGTCAATGATCGTTTCGAATTCCGTTCCGTTGGTTCGCGATCGTCGGAGCCTGCCATTATCGCTCCAATAGATGTGATCATTTTCCAGGTCGAGAGTGAGACCAGCGACCCATCCATAAACAGTTGCGACTTTCTGAGCTTCCCGTCCGTCAAGACCGGCGGATTTGATCGCGCGCTGTCCCGAATCAAACCAGTACATTCGGTGTAGCGCAGGGGCAATCTCTAGCCAGACCGGATGCGTGACATCCGACGCAATGACTAGTTCGGAGGTGCCGCCGAGAAGTAGTAGTCTTTGAATCGTTCCGATTGACGACGTATGGTTTCGCGACCAGTAGACAAAGCCGTCCTGAATCGCAACGCCCCAAGGCGCGCCGCCACAATCGGGCACAAGTTCGACCACATTCGATTCGTCAAGGTTAGCGCTGCGAATCCTTGGCGGAAGATTGGTGTTGCCCGATTTTTCTGCCCACACAGTCCGCTGGCTTGCAGTGTCTATTGCAATGCCGGTCGGTCGGTGAATGTCTCCGATCGGCAAGTCCACAATGTTCTGTCCTGTGGTATCGGCACTTCGAATTCTCGATGGTCCAAATGTACTTCCTTCCGTCCAATACATACGGTGAGCGTCAAGATCAAGGGCGAGCCCTTCGGGGGGATTGAGTCCAGCAAGAATCACTTCCGGCGCCGATCCGTCCAATCCGGCCCGCCTGATCCGTCCGCAACCTTGGCCGCATCCGTACTCAGTCCAATACAACTTTCCGTGAATCAAGTCCAAGGCGACGCCACGTGGTGCATAAATATTGGTGACAAGATTCTGAACATTTGATCCGTCGAACCTTGCACGGCGAATTCGGCCATTCGCGTCTGAGTAATACCCTTGAGACCAGTAGATCCAGCCGTTTATTTGATCCAGCGCGATTCCCACTCCATTGTGGCTATCAGATACGAGGATTTCGCGACAAGGTCCATTCAAATCGCCGCGACTCAGTCCATCACTGTTGTCAATCCAGTAAACCGAGCTGGTTTCGCTATTAATCGCAATACCGAACGGGTCATAAATAGTCCGCACGAGCACGTCTTCTACATTTGAACCATCGAGATCGGCACGACTGATTCGGTCCGAGTTGGTCCAATACACTTTTTGGGCGTTGGCTATTCCGAGGCAAATCATTGAAATGGCTGTCAAGGCAGGAAATAGAACGCGTGTGCTCATGATTCACTCCCTTTCAGCGCCGATGGAAAACGCGTTGGACGCTACGCGGGAGAAGTTGACTGAAAGCCGCATGCAGATTTATTCAATCGACCTTACTTGGTACGCCAAGAAAGGGCTCGCTGTTCGGCAAATATGGAACGCCCTGAGGTTATTGGCAATTACAGGCCATTATTTGCGCCGCCAAGTGGGAAATGAAGAGGGTTTTTATTCCTTGAGTCGGCCCTGTGATCAGCATTGTTCGTTTCCGTCTTTGGGCCTATGGGAACGGCGATTGGAAATAACGATCCGTAAAGGACTTAGGTCAATGACGAATCGAAGACCGGCTGTGGATCAGGTCGAGCAGCCACTGTGCTGTCGTTTCGGACGCTCGCGTGTGGCGTAGTGGGTCGGTGAGAGCTCTTAGTTCCATGCACATTTTTTCGCGCGCGGGCGCGTCTTGCAGCAGCTCTATCGCTTTTCGCGCAATCGGTTCCGTTGAGGTGTAGTACGGCATGAACTCCGGGACGAGTTCGCGGCCGGCGAGGATGTTCGGTAGCGAGAGTTGTTCCGTGCTTATCATCCATCGGGCGACCAGGTGATAGAACACGCGCGAGGCGTTGTACATGACGATCATGGGTTTGGCGTGCATGGCCACTTCGAGCGTGGTGGTTCCCGAGGCTGCGATGGCGAGATCGCTGGCGGTGATGAGGTCGCCAAGGGGGCCGTCGTGTACGCGGATTGGGATGCGCGAAGAACCGAGAATCGAATGAATGATCGGGGCAACACCGGGATTGGCGGCGGAGACAATGAAACCGACATGGGGAATCGCTTGGGAGATTGCGTGCGCGATTTCGAGTTGGCCGGGCAGCACTTCGCGGACGACCTGTTTGCGCGAGCCGGGGAGCAGTGCGACGAGCAATGAGTCGCTGTTGCCGGGGGATGGGGCGAGAAAGGATTCTCGTGGATCGAGGGTGCGAGAAGGGATTCTCGCACCAGCGGGCGAAGGGACGCTCGCAGCAGCAATTGAAGGAGTTCTCACATCAGCGCGGCCGCGTAGTTCATTAACGGCGGATTGATTGGGCGTTTCACGGGCGAGTTTGTCAGCCAATGGGTGGCCGACGAACTTCGCGTTGATGCCTTGATTGCGGAAGTATTGTTCCTCGAAGGGAAGAATGCACGCGAGGCGATCAACGTTGTTGCGGATTTTGTGGATGCGATGCGCGCCCCATGCCCAGAGTTGCGGGGCGATGAAGTAGAGCGTGGGTACACCGGCTGCCTTCGCGCGGGCGACGAGGTGCAGATGCAGCGTGGGCGAGTCGACGACGACGGCTGCGTCGAAGGAGAAGCGACGCAGGCATTGGTCGGATGCGGACATCATCTTGATCGCCTGTCGTGCGACGCCGAGGGCGCCGAGAAGCATGGCTGCGTGGCGGGTCATGTCGAAGAGGCGATGGCAACCGGCGCCGACCATGAGCGGACCGGCGATGCCGACGAAACGAGCTTCGGGATTAATGGCGAGCGTCGCGCGGATGAGTGAGGCTGCGTGTTCGTCGGCGCTTTGTTCGCAGGCGCTGATGAAGATCAGCGGTCCTGTGTCATGGTGCACCTTTTTCGCGTGCGAGTGATCGTGGTGATGAGTGGTTTGCAAGGTTTGTTGTCCGTGGAACGACGATCGAAAGAGGTAACCGTAGAACATCGTGCGGAGTGCGTCAACGTGGCGCGATAATGACACGTTCGACAAAACGGGTCGCGCGGGGCTCGGCCGTGCCTACGGCACTTGAGAATACTGTTTCGCCGATAGACCCAGCACTGAAAGTGCTGGGCTAATTTCAGTTCGTCCCTATCGGGACGAAAGAACCAACACAACTTACATCAAGGCGGTCTGCATTTCTGGAATGTGGTTGAATGCGATTCGCGGCGGTGCGGACTGGTTTACCTGATGCATGCCAGCCAGATAGATGGTGTGCGTGCCGAAGCGGGTGTTGAGGCGGTCCATGATCTGGGAAAGTTCGATTCGCTTTTTCTCGCCGTCAAACAGAGGTCTGGTGGCGCCATCATCGGGAACAAGATCGCTTAGAGCAATACCTACCTGAAATGGTTTTCCGGGAGGACGGCGTTTCCACATGCGCGAAAAGACTTCGACCATGGTGAGCGTGTCCTGGCAGAGGCCGAGATGTGCGCGGTCGTGCCACGACGGGCGGGAGATCGAACGAACTATCACAAACATTTGACGCGCCCAATAGCCGAGGGACCGCAGGCGGGCGGCTGCTCGATGGATTAAGCGGATAATCACCGCCCGCGCATCCACGTCGTTTCGCAGATTCGGCGGGAGGACATGAGAGTGGCTGACAGTACGACGATGCGTCGGGGGGTTATACACTTCGTGTCCGTGCAGCCAGTTCCACCAGAACTTGCCGAGCACACTCTCCCATACGTCGCACAGGCGCTTTTCAGACAAAGTGCAAAGTTGTTCAACAGTGGTGATGCCGCGCTGGTGAAGACGGCCCAACATGCGGCGACCGATGCCCGGCAGGTCGATAAGTTCGAGGCCGAACAGGCGCTGCGGGAGTTCGTCCTTGCGAATGACCACCAACCCGTCGGGCTTCTGCATGTCGGTGGCGACCTTTGAGATGAAACGATTGGGGCCGAGACCGATGGAGCATCGAAGATACTCGCCCACGTCGTGCCTGAGCTTTGCCTTGATTCGATGAGCGATTTCGACGGCGCGCGATTCCTCCTGCTCGACGCCCATCAGACGGCAGGATACCTCGTCGATGGAGTGAATCTCATCAACGTGAATGCAGGATTCGATCGACGCGATGAACGCGTGGTGCATGCGGACGTATTCTTCGTGAATGCCTTCGACGCAAATTAGGTCGGGACAAAGACGCTTGGCGTCGCCGACGTTCGTGCCGGTCTTGATGCCGAAGCGCTTGGCTTCGTAGCTGGCGGCGATGCAGCAGGTGCTGTCTGTGATCGTCGGCACGACAGCCACGGGGCGATGGCGAAGCTCGGGGTGAAGTTGTTGTTCGACGGACGCGAAGTATGAGTTCATGTCCACGAACAAAGATGACAAGCATGGTTGCGACATTGGTCGTTTCCTGCGATTAGCCCGAGCAGTTGCGATCCACTATACCAACAAACAGAACCTAACAAAAGCCGAAACTAATATGCGTCGACGGAATCAGTCACGGAAGAATTGACGTATGACGCTGGAGCATGGAAGAGAGGCATTTTTTCGTAGATCACCACGGCCAAGCTATTGCTTGACCGTGCCACCCGCACGAGCGAACGAGCCAAACTGAGTCCATCACATATCGCGGTTTCGTTACGCAGGGGTCACAAAACGGAATGCAACAAGTCACTTCCCGCCGCACCAAGTTCACTTCTGTCATTACTTGCGTGGTCGCGTAACCTCATGTCCACCCGTTACGCCTAAGTAGGTAAGTCGCGATCGATAGCCGGCCACCGCGTCCGTGAAGGCGCCGCCGACGTCATCGTGAATGCAATGCACCGGAATATCGTTTCAACAATGACGATTTCCGGGCTGCCCAGGAAAGGAGAGCACATGATAACGATTCGCAGGAGCCATGAACGAGGCCATTTCAATCACGGCTGGTTGAACACTTATCACACGTTTTCGTTCGGCGATTATCACGATGAGAATCACATGGCCTTTCGTTCTCTTCGGGTCATGAACGAGGACTTTGTTGCGGCGGGTCAAGGATTTGGGATGCACGGGCATCGCAACATGGAGATCGTCACCTATGTCCTCGAAGGCAGTCTTGAGCATCGCGACAGCATGGGTAACGGATCGACCTTGCAGGCGGGCGATTTTCAGCGGATGACAGCGGGAACCGGGGTTCGCCACAGTGAGTTCAATTCATCCGGCGACACTGCGTTGCATCTGTATCAGATTTGGCTGTTGCCGGAAAAAGATGGTCTGATTCCGGGTTACGAGGAGCTTCGATCGAATGGGAAGAACACGCGAAACGGTTTGAGATTGGTGGCCTCGCGCGACGGTCGCGACTCGTCGCTTGTCGTCCACCAGGACGTGAACATTTTCCTGGCGAACCTGAAGAGTGAAGAAGCTGTTACTCATGCCATCGCGCCGGGCCGGCACGCATGGTTGCAAGTTCTTCGCGGCGAAGTGAACATCGACAGTCACCGATTGGCGGCGGGCGATGGTGCAGCCGTTAGCGGCGAGACGTCGCTCTCTGTTAAGGGATTGTCAGCCGCGGAGATTATGTTGTTCGACTTGGCTTGAGACAATTTTCCGGTGTCGGGACCGGGCACAGCCTACGAATTGAATTGCATCAGCGATCAGCCTTCAACATGGAAAGGACCATAGATGCCTACGATTCAAGTGAAAGACGGTACCGAGATTTACTACAAGGACTGGGGCAGCGGGCAACCGGTTGTGTTCAGTCACGGCTGGCCGCTCAGTTCGGATGACTGGGAGAACCAGATGTTCGTCCTTGCGAATCGCGGCTATCGCTGCATTGCACACGATCGCCGGGGGCATGGTCGATCGAGTCAGCCGTGGAACGGCAATGAGATGGACACGTATGCTGATGACCTCGCGACACTGGTTGAGAAACTCGACCTGAAGAATGCGATTCACGTCGGCCATTCCACGGGCGGCGGCGAAGTGGCACGGTACATCGGTCGCCACGGAACAAAGCGCGTAGCCAAGGCTGTGCTGATCGGCGCGGTGCCGCCGTTGATGTTGAAGACGGCGGCGAACCCCGGCGGATTGCCCATCGATGTGTTCGACGGGATTCGCGCGGCTTCGCTGGCTGATCGTTCAAAGCTGTACAAAGAAATCGGCGGCGGACCGTTCTATGGCTTCAATCGCCCGGGCGCGAAAGTATCGCAGGGCATGATCGACTCGTTCTGGCTGCAGGGCATGATGGCCGGGCACAAGAATACCTACGATTGCATCAAGGCGTTTTCTGAAACTGACTTTACGGAAGATCTGAAGAAGTTCGACGTTCCGACGCTGATTCTTCACGGCGACGACGATCAGATTGTTCCCATCGGAGCTTCGGCGCTGATGTCGGCGAAGCTGGTTCGTAACGCGAAGCTGATCGTCTACAAAGGCGGCGACCACGGCGTTTGTGCGACGCACAAAGACCGCGTTAACGCCGACTTGCTGGAGTTCTTCGGGGGCGCAAGATAGAGATGTCGTTCGTCGATCGTAATCACTCGAATAACCGCACGCCTTCGGAGAGTATGAATGGGTATCGCACTCCCAGCGATTGGTAAGGCCGATCGACCTGATCGAAGTAAGTTGAGCTTCCTGCTGAATTCGAGCGGAATGAAACGTGAAGCAAGCGCGTTCTCCCTTGCCTTCGCGATATTCAGCCTGATCACCACGTCAGGGTGTAATCGTCGCGCGCCCGGTCGACCAGCCGATGGTCCGCCCCCACCGACCGTGACTGTGGCGCATCCTGTGCAGCAGGAAGTGGCTGAGTGGGACGAATACACGGGCTACTTAGAGGCTGTTGATTCGGTCGAGGTCCGTGCGCGAGTTAGCGGCCTCGTCATGTCTGCACCATTTCAGGAGGGTGCGATCGTCCAAAAGAGTGATCTGCTGATCGAGATTGACGTTCGCCCCTATCAGGCGGAACTCGACAGCCGGATCGCAGAGGAGGCACAGGCGGCTGCCCGAACGAAGCTGGCGGAAATCGAGCTCAAGCGGATTCAGGACATGCCGCGCGAAGCTTCGATCCCGATTGAAACGCAGCGTGCCGAAGCGACGCTCAATGAGGCCCAGGCCATTCAGGCGGGCGCGAAGGCGGCGGTTGAATCCGCACGGCTGCTGGTTGAGTGGTGTCGCGTTATTGCCCCGATCACCGGACGCGTGAGCAGTCGATACATCGACCCGGGCAACCTGATCACCGGTGGCAGCGGAACCGGCACACTGCTCACGACGATCACCTCGATCGATCCCATTTATTGCTACATCGACTGTGATGAGCACGCGGTGCTCAAATATCAGCGCCTTGCCCGCGAGAAAAAAAGAGTGAGCGCGCGTGACGCTCAGATTCCGTTTCTCATGCATCTGGCCGACGAAACAGAATACACGCGCGAGGGAATCGTCGACTTCGTCGACAATCGCATCGACCCGATGACCGGCACCATTCGCGGGCGAGGGATCATTGCCAATCCCGGCGGGTATCTGACTCCCGGGTTCTTCGCCCGCGTGCTTATCCCCGGCAGCGGACGTTATCTGGCGACGCTCGTTCCTGATGCGGCCGTGATCACCGATCAGAATCAAAAAGTGCTGTATGTGGTCGGGGCGGACAACATGGTTGACGTACGCCCCGTCCATTTAGGAGCGGTCTTTGGCGAGTTGCGGGCGATTGAATCCGGCATTGAGCTTGATGATCGGGTCATTGTCAACGGCATCATGGCTGCGAGACCGGGCTCAAAGGTGATACCGCAAGAAGCCAATCTGCCGCTTGAAACACTGGTCCCGCTGATGAACAGAAAGCTCGCTACAGACCTCACATCAAAGCCACCGAACGGAGTGTCAAACGGCGCGACAAATGGCGCGGAGAAAAATCCATGAACTTCGCGCGGTTCTTCATCGATCGTCCGGTCTTCGCGGGTGTTTTGTCGATCGTGATCCTCATTGTCGGCACGATATCGATCTTTTCACTGCCGATCGCGCAATATCCAGAAATCGTGCCGCCCACCGTCGTGGTCAGCGCGAACTATCCCGGCGCGAACGCGAAGGTTGTGGCTGACACGGTGGCTACGCCGATCGAGCAGCAGGTCAACGGCGTGGAAAACATGCTGTACATGTCGAGCCAATGCACGAACAGCGGCAACATGGCGTTGACCATTACGTTCAAGCTCGGCACCAATTTGGACATCGCACAAGTTCAGGTGCAGAACCGCGTAGCTATAGCCGAGCCGCAATTGCCGGAAGATGTGCGTCGTCTTGGCGTCGTCGTGCGAAAGTCATCGCCGGATCTGACGTTGGCTGTCTCGCTTTATTCACCCGACAAGAGTCGTGATGCGCTATACATCAGCAACTACGCGACCTTGCAGGTTCGCGACGAGCTAGCGCGACTTCCGGGCGTCGGCGACATCACCATTTTCGGCGTGCGCGACTACTCGATGCGCATCTGGCTTGATCCGGAAAAACTGGCGCTGCGGCGAATGACCGCCGGAGACGTGGTCGACGCGATTCGCGAGCAGAACATTCAGGTGGCAGCGGGCGTGGTCGGCGGTCCGCCGATCGAACCGGGAACGACGAACTTCCAGTACACGGTCAGCGCGCTGGGGCGATTGACTGACCCATCGCAGTTCGGCGGGATCATCGTTAAGACCGGTCAGGACGGGCGCATCACACACGTGCGCGATGTAGCCAGAGTGGAGCTCGGGGCGGCGGATTACGGCACGGATTTCTCTTTCGATGGACAGCCATCCGTCGGACTCGGCGTTTTTCAGCTTCCCGGTTCCAATGCCATCGAAACTGCCGACGCCGTGTATGCACGTATGGAAGCACTGAAGACGAGCTTTCCCAAAGGGCTCGAATACACGATTCCCTATGACACCACCATTTTCGTGCGCAACAGCATTCGCGACGTGGTGAAGACGCTCCTTGAGGCGGTTGCGCTGGTGGTTGTCGTAGTGCTCTTGTTTCTGCAAAGCTGGCGAGCGTCTCTCATCCCGCTACTCGCGATTCCGGTGTCACTCATTGGCACCTTCGCCGTAATGTCGGTGTTCGGATTCTCCATCAACAACCTGTCGTTGTTCGGCATCGTGCTGGCCGTGGGAATCGTCGTCGATGACGCTATCGTGGTGGTGGAAAACATCGAACGGTGGATTGAGCAGGGTCTGGCGCCGCGCGAGGCCGCCCACAAAGCCATGGAAGAAGTGACGGGAGCGGTCATCGCCATCGCCTTCGGGTTGTCGGCGGTGTTCATACCGGTTGCCTTCACCAGCGGCATCACCGGCCAGTTCTATCGCCAGTTTGCGTTGACGATTTCGTTCTCGACGTTGATCTCCGCATTCAACTCACTCACGCTGAGTCCTGCGCTGGCCGCCCTACTCCTGCGTCCGCGGCACGGGAAACCGGACTTTTTCACGCGCTTGCTGAATCTGCTCTTGGGTTGGTTGTTCCGGTTATTCAACTCGACACTCGTCGTTGGCACGAACGCCTATGCTGCCACCATTCGTCGCGTGGTTCGATTGAGCGTCCTGGCGATCTTCGTATACGTTGGTCTTGTCGGGCTTACCTATCTCGGATTCAAGGGCGTTCCCACCGGCTTTATTCCCGCGCAGGATGCCGGTTATTTCCTCGTGAACCTGCAAATGCCGGATGCGGCTACCATCGATCGAACCAAGCCGGTGATGTCGCGCCTGGCGGAGATTGCGCGCAACATTCCCGGTGTTAAGCATAGCGTGGCGATTTCTGGTTTCTCGATTCTGAACGGCGTTAATCAAACCAATGCGGGAACCATGTTCCTGCCGCTGGAGGATTTTGACGAACGGATGCATCACGCGGAGAAGTCGGCGGCGACGATTCAGGCGCGACTGACGGAAGAGTACAGCCGCATTCAGGAAGGCTTCGCGCTGGTTCTTCAACCGCCGCCCGTGCGCGGGTTGGGAAACGCCGGCGGGTTCAAGCTGCAGGTGCAGGATCGCACCGGTCGTGCGTCGGCGCAGCAACTTCAGACGGTCACCGACACTTTGACGGCGGCTGCGGCTGCGAATCCTCTTTTGCAGTCGGTCTTCGCTACGTTTCGCGCCAACGTGCCGCAACTGTACGCCGATGTCGATCGCACGAAGGTCAAGATGCAGGACGTGCCGGTGACGAGCGTGTTTGAAGCGCTGCAGATCTATCTCGGTAGTCTGTATATCAATGACTTCAATTTCCTTGGTCGCACGTACCGGGTCACTGCACAAGCGGATGCGGCGTTTCGCGCGCGTGCGGCTGACGTCGCGCAATTGAAGACGCGGAACCGAACGGGCGAAATGGTGCCGCTTGGGTCGGTGCTTGATCTGAAGGACATCACCGGACCGGACCGCATCAGCCGCTACAACCTGTATCAAACGGCTGACATTAACGGCAATGGAATTCCGGGCGTCAGCAGCGGTCAGGCCATCTCCATCATGGAGGACCTCGCGGCTAAAAATCTTCCGGCTGGTTTTGGGTATGAATGGACGCAGCTGTCGTATCAGGAAAAGCTGGCGGGCAGCACCGCTCTCTTCATTTTCCCGCTGTGCGTGTTGTTCGTGTGGCTGGTGCACTCGGCGGAGTACGAGAGTTTTGCATTGTCGACCGCGATCATTCTAATCGTTCCGATGTGCCTGCTCTGCGGGATCACCGGCGTATGGCTGCGCGGGATGGACAACAACATTTTCACGCAGATCGGGTTCGTGGTTCTCGCGGGACTCAGCGCAAAGAATGCGGTGTTGATCGTCGAGTTCGCCAAGCAGCAGGAAGAGAGAGGTTTGAGCAGTTTCGAGGCTGCCATTGAAGCCGCCCGATTGAGATTGCGACCTATTCTGATGACCAGTTTCGCATTTATTCTCGGCGTGGTGCCGCTGGTTCTGGCTAAAGGTGCGGGCGCGGAGATGCGCCAGGCGCTGGGCACCGTAGTGTTCTTCGGCATGTTGGGTGTTACTTTCCTCGGAACGGTGTTTACGCCCGTTTTCTATTACACCATACGAAGATTGACAGGTCATCGATAACGCACGGTGGTTGTTGACCTCGATCGCACAAGTCCTTATCAAGGGCAGGAAGAATTGATTGATGTTAATCTGCTCTACTGGTCACCGTCGAGTGTGTCATGGCTGTCCTGCTTACCTGCAACAAGATCTCGAAGCACTTCGGCGACCGCGAGCTATTTCGCGAACTTTCCATCAGCTTTGCCGACGATGAGCACATCGGGCTTCTGGGTCCAAACGGCGCGGGCAAGACGACACTTCTTAAAGCCTTGGCCGACCTCGTTCAGGTGGACGATGGCGAAATCAATCGGCGACGATCCGCAAGAATCGGGTTTCTACCACAGGAGGATCGATTTGCACCGGATGCGACCGTCTGGTCCGTGTTGTTTGGTGCGCTGGCTGACGACGCATTGGAGGAACACGACCGCGAAACCCAGGTGAACATCGCGATCAGCAGGTTCGGATTGGGAGACGCTCATCGAGCCGTCAGCGGTCTTTCGGGAGGTTGGCGGAAGCGCTTGGCGCTGGCGCGCGAGATCGTTCGGCGACCCGACTTGCTGCTCATGGATGAACCTACCAACCACCTCGACATGGAAGGCATCCAGTGGCTCGAAGAGTTTCTCGCCGGCGTTTCATTTTCTTTTCTGGTCGTCAGCCACGATCGGTATTTTCTGGAGCGTGTGACGAATCGTGTTGTGGAGCTGAATCCCCTCTACCCGGAGGGTTATTTCAGCGTCAGCGGTGCTTACAGTCAGTTTCTGGAAAAGCGGGCGGATTATCTTGAGTCGCTTCGCGCGCAGGAGTCGACGCTGGCCAACATTGTCCGTCGTGAAGACGCGTTTTTGAGATCGAATTCCAAAGCGCAGCGAACAAAGTCCAAGTCCCGCATTGAAGAGGCCTATCGACTCAAAGATGAGCTTCGCGAACTGAAAAACCGCAATGCCCAAACGGTCACAGCCGGGATCGATTTTGAGAACACGGGGCGCAAATCGCAGAAGTTGGTTGTGGCTGACGGGCTCGCCAAGACTCTCGGGGGCAGGTTGCTGTTCACTGACGTTTCGTTTCTTTTGTCGCCGGGGACGCGATTGGGGCTGCTCGGTTGCAACGGAAGCGGCAAGACGACGTTGATTCGGATGATTGCGGGGACCCTCACACCCGATGTGGGTACGATTGAACGGGCGGACGGTTTACGAGTGGTTGTGTTCGATCAGATGCGCGAGGCGCTGCCCAAAGAGTTGCCGCTTCGACAGGCGCTGGCTGCAGGGAAGGACGACACCGTTGATTTCCGCGGGCGAAGCACACACATCAGCTCATGGGCGAAGCGTTTTCTGTTTCGTGTGGATCAGCTCAACATGCCGGTTGGCGAACTGTCCGGCGGTGAACAGGCACGCGTGCTGATTGCCCGACTCATGTTACAGCCCGCCGACGTGCTGATCCTCGACGAGCCGACGAATGACCTCGATATCGCGTCGCTGGATGTGCTGGAAGAGAGTCTCCTTGAGTTTCCCGGTGCGGTTGTGCTGGTTACGCACGATCGATTCATGCTCGATCGGGTCTGCACGGAGATTCTTGGACTCGATGGCGCGGGGGGCGTTGGCCGGTACGGCGACTGCGCACAGTGGCTAGCCGCACAAAGCGAGAAGTCGGAAGACAAGAAGCTCGATGCGAAAAACACTTCGAAGAAGGCCAAGGCAGCCGGCAGTCGGCCGCGACTCACCGCCAGCGAGCGAAAAGAGCTGGACGATATGGAGTCCACTATTCACGAGGCGGATGAGGTGATCCGACAATGCGAACTCGCAATGGAGGATCCGGCTGTGGCGAGCGATCACCTCGAAGCGGAGAAACGATGGCAAGCGCTGGAATCTGCGAAGAAACATGCGCAGGCGCTGTACGCTCGGTGGGAAGAACTCGAAGCCAAAGTGAGTGAACAACGATAAACGAAGTACGCGGAAAATTCAGGCGGTATTCAAGAAGATTTTGAAGCTCGCGTCGAGTCCTACCCCACTGTCTGTCTTGCGTTGATCTATCCGAACCAGCATATCTCGTACATCATTCCGGCGGCATGACGCAGGCAATGATAGGAATCAGCGGACACAGATCTAAACCATCCGGCAGGCCGTCGAAATCGGTGTCGGGGCTATTGGGGTCAGTACCCGCATCGTTCTCGTCGCCGTCGTTGAGCTCGTCGTTGTCTGTGTCAGAATCATTTGGATCGGACTCGAACAGAATCTCTGCACCGTCCTGAAGTCCATCGTTGTCCGTATCAGAATCGGTTGGATTGGTTCCTTCGTCTTGCTCCTGCTGATCGTTGAGACCGTCACCGTCCGTATCCGAGGTATTCGGATTCGATCCGAATTGCAGTTCCTGCGAATCGGTCAGCCCGTCGTTATCCGTGTCGGCATCGTTGGGATTGGTGCCGAGGTCATCTTCCACGCCGTCGTTTAGTCCGTCGTTGTCGGTATCGCCATCGGTGGGGTCGGTGTTCCCGTTCGCCTCCGCATTGTCGGACAAACCATCATTGTCTGTATCGGAATCGTTCGGGTCCGTACCTGCTACCATCTCTTCTTTATCATCGAGCCCGTCGTTATCGGTGTCCTCGTCGTTGGGATTGCTGCCGAAGTCATATTCGACGCCATCGGGCAGGCCGTCGCCGTCGGTGTCATCGAGTTCATCTTGGTCGGGCAGGCCGTCGTTGTCAGTATCAGCGTCCGTTGGGTCGGAACCGGCATCGACCTCCTGCTTGTCGGATAATCCGTCGTTATCCGTGTCGGCATCATTGGGGTCGGTGCCGATTTGATCTTCAATGTTATCGTCGAGTCCGTCGTTATCTGAATCGGCGTCGTCCGGATCGGAACCTAACAATTCTTCTTCGCCGTCGGAAAGGCCGTCATTGTCGGTATCGGAATCGTTGGGATCAGAGACACAGCCCGAAGGCACGTCGCCGTCGCCCGAGCCGGCGTCGTCAGCGCCGTCTGAATCATCACCTTCGCCGGCGTCATCGGCACCGTCATCAGGTTCGCTGCCGGAACCCGCGTCGTCGGACCCATCGGAGCCTGACTCGCTGCCAGATCCTGCGTCATCAGCAACGCCCGGGCATTCGCGGCCATCGGGAACGCCATCGTCGTCGCTGTCAGAATCAAGCGGATCGGTTCCGACCTTGTCCTCATCGCCATCGGCTAGGCCATCATCATCAGAATCGGGATCATTGGGATCGGTACCCTCGCATTCCTCTTCCTTGTCGCTAGCGCCGTCGTCGTCGTTATCCTTGTCGCCGTCTCCATCCGGATCCGGATCTTCGCAATCTTCCAGACCGTCGCCGTCGGAGTCCTTCTTGTCCTCAGCCTTGGTGCCGTCGGCTGCGTCCATATCGCATTCGTCTTCGCAGTCGTCTTCATCATCGTCTTCGTCTTCATCATCGTCGTCATCGTCGGCTTCGTCATCGGCATCATCGTCGTCATCGTTTTCGTCTTCGACACCGTCGCCGTCATCGTCGTTGTCGGTCTCGTTTTCCTCGCCGTCATCGTCGATGTCTTCGTCCTCGGTGTTCTCGATACCGTCGCCGTCGACATCGAGGTCGTCGGCGTTCTCGATATCGTCGCCGTCGATATCCAGATCGACGACGTTGGGCAGGCCGTCGAGATCGTTGTCACGAAGCAAATGGACGATGAGCCCGTCGAGCGCACCGCAGGCTGTACACGGACGACCAAGGCCAAGGAACACGCCGCCTTGCGAGCCGCAGCTGGTTGCATCGGTGAGCGAACAACCTTGCGGTTTGCAGCAGCCGCCGATACGGATTTCTAGGTTGCCGCCGGAACTTCCATTGTCGTCCTCGATGACTTCGCCAATCGGCGCATCACCAAAGGGTGGCGGAAAACCAGAGTCCTGGCCGGCCGGATCGTCGACGGGGAGAGACTGCGGAACGTCGCAGCCCGACTTCCAGGCGAGCGAACAGGCGAACAGCACCGCAACCAGCGAGTTCATCCGTCGCCGGTTTCGGATCCATTCGAGCTTTGCGGTGCCCATACGCATGTCGCGTCTCACATCCGACGATTCTTCGCCCGGTCCGTCAGTTCACCGTGATTTCGATCGTAAAGTCGACGATACAATCGTTGTCCGTCAGGTGGAAGTCATGCGAAATGAACCCCTGCGAAGCCATTTGCTCCGAGGTAAACGTTTCGCTGAACAACATCGTGCAATTAGCGATGATAGTGCTGCCACTGCAACCAGATACGTCGAGCCAGCGACCCTCAATAACCACTGGATCGCCGATGTTTAACCCGAATTGCACAAGGTTGAACGGTGGACCAACCGACGTGAAATCGCCCGGCGCCTGCCAGTAATTGGTGCAAGCGTTGCTTGCATTTGGCGAGAAATTCTGGTCCGTGAGCATCGTGTTAACCTGACTGGTAATCGGACGTCTCGCTTGAATATAGAAGTCCCAGTCATTGCCACCACCGCTGTGGCCATCCACATCGCCGAAGGCGACGATTCTGATAGCCACACCAAGATCCGCACGAAGTGGGTTTGAGCCGAACGCAACTTCTTCGCCGTCAGTGCGATCATCGCCATCCGTGTCCGGATCCTGTGGATCGGTCGCATCGCCGGTATCGCCAGGCATACCGTAACCAATCCCATCCTGTCCGCGGAATTCTTGTCCGTCCGTGAGACCGTCCAGATCGCTGTCAGCCACCAGCGGATTCGACTGGACAGTCCGAGCTGATTCGTCGCCGAAGGCGAGAACGCCCCAGCTGCCGGCGTTTTCGAATGCATCGGTCAGTGAGTCGTTGTCTGAATCGCAATCCGAGGGATTGCTGCCTATTTGTTGCGAAGTTGCGCCGTCGAGAATGAAGCCCGGATATTCCGACTCCACATATTGGAAGAACGCAAAGTTTGCGAACTCGTCATAGTCGAGCAAGCCGTCATTGTCCGTGTCGACGTCTTCCGGGTTCGACAGCGCCGGCAAGCCGAGGGAAGCCTTGCCGACTTCCAGCGCGTCCGGCAGACCGTCGAAGTCGGTGTCGCCATTGAGAGGATTGGTCGTCACGTTGAAGACGTTAATCGTTGAGCCTGCGCAATTGACGTAGGAGATTGTACGCGGTGTTGTTTCTTCGGCGTTGGTCAGACCGTCCTCGTCACTGTCGAGGAACTGCGGACCGTCCTGGCGGTCGAGTGGGCAGGTGCCGAGCTCGATTTCAGAACCATCGTCAAGACCGTCGCCGTCGCTGTCGGGGTTGAGCGGGTCCAACATCATTGCTTCCAAGGGCAGCATCACATTGTTACTGCCGTTCGGCGTGCATTCCGTTACCAGGTTGAAACTCGGAACACCGGAAACGTTATCAAGCTCGAAATTATCCTTGATACCGTCGAGATCGGTGTCGTTGAGTCGCGGGTCGGTTCGTGCGGCAAACTCCTGAGAGTCTGTTTTGCCGTCGCCATCGGAGTCAGGCAGTCGCGGGTCGGGATAGGCCTGGTACGGACCCGCAAGCAGTTCGACGACCCAGCCGATTCGCACTTCGGCGAAATCGCCCAGCGTGTCGTCATCTGAATCCTTGTCGGTGTCGCTGCTGCCGTGCACGTATTCTTCCTGTGCGGGCAAGCCGTCGCGATCGACGTCCTGAATGAAAGCGAGCAAGATGACGAAACCGGGCTGCAAGTTTACCTGGCCTACGTCTGTTCCCACCGGAATCTGATCCGACGTCAAAGCAATCCAAAAGCGATTGCGATTGCCGTTAACCGAGTTTTCGATGCGTGTGATCACCTCGCGCGCATCACAGGCACCGCCGGGGCACTGCGAATTCATCGTGCACGGATCGCCCGGCCCTCGGCGGACATCGTCACCCATACGAACGGTGTCGAGTACGCCATTCGCTCCCGGACCCACAACCAGCGCGCCCGCCGCAGCCGGCGCTCCAACTGCGATCACTTGAATGTCATCGCCCAATGCGTCCGTGTCCGCGATGCCGTTGCCGAAGTTGTCCGGCTCAAAGATGCGCTCTGTGGTCAGCTCGTTGCATGTCGAGCTGGTATCGTATCCGACGGTCTTGGCGAATTGATCGTCGCCGCCAAGCGCAACCGTGTTCAGCACGCCGTTGGCGCCCGCCGAGACGACAATCGCCCGATCGTCCAGTCCGCCCGTCGCCGGGGGGATTTCCTGAACGTCATCGCCTGCTGCCACAGTATTCGCGAACCCGTCTGTACCAGCTACAACCGCGTCGTTGGCGGGTGGGTTTTTCACGAGACCGAGGATATCCTGCAGCGCGAAGTCGAGCGGAATACCCGCGGTTTCACCTAGATCATTGAACCCGCCTACGTAGTCGTCGACTGGCCCGGCAAAGCCGCCATCGTCGATTCCGCCGTAGGTGGCCACGTGGAAGCTCTCACTCCGCCCATCGCCGAAATCGATGCGGATCTCGCTGGTCTTGTCGGTCACTTCCTGCGAGGTGAACGCAAAATTACGACCAAACTCGTCGGTCATATCGAAGTTCGCGACCTTGAGCACGAGACCTCTCGGCTCGCGGAGCAAGTTGTCGACAAGATTCGGGAACACGTCAGTGTTCTGGAAAATGAACGGGCCGCGCTCCGGAATGAGCGGTCCAAGGTTAAACGAGTTGTTGCCGCCGGCAGGAACCAGCGTAGCTATCGGTAAGAACTGCTTGCGGCCAGGTCCACCCTGTTGCAGTGCGGACACTTCAATGTTGCCGATCGTGAAGGCAATATCGCCCTCGTTTAGGATCGTAACTGTGGCGCTGACGCTCGCGCCGACAATTTCGCGTGTGACCTGGCGAGTCGAACTGATCTCGCGGGCACGCGACACAGAATTCTGATATTGCTGTTGGGCCATTTGCGACGACTCGTTCGTCGTTTGAGTCGTCCACTCCGCACCGAAGCTGCCGCCAATAGTGAGCGACGGCGTGGCTGAAATCTCAAGGGAGGCTTCGACGCCAACCTTCAACACGTCGGTGTCGCTGGTGGAGAACTTAGTTTCCTGAGATTGCGTCAGCGTGGATTCTGTGCTGGACGTCGTTGTTTGCGTGTTACCTTCGGTATCCTGGAATGAATACTTTTCGTTGATGAGCAGGCGGATGTCTGTTGCCTTGATGTTCGGGCGCGGAAGGTCAGCCACATTCGGGTTTCGGCTCAGTTCGGATAACTCCATGTCGTCCGTGAACCCGTCGCCATCAGTGTCATCAAGAATCGGACTTGTCTTGAAGAAGTTGATTTCGGTTTCGTCGTCAATTCCGTCATTGTCCGTATCCTGATCGGCGGGATCGCTAAACCAGCGATTGAACTCGGAGTAATCATCAACGCGGTCGGCGTCGGTGTCGTCGGTGCGCGGATCCCAGCTATGGGCATTCTCTTCGCCGTCGGTGAATCCGTCGCCGTCGGTATCCGGGTTATACGGATCACTGGTAACGAAAGCGCGCTTCTGGCCGCCATTGGCGAGCCCAACGAGAATCTCCCAACCGGCTGTTTCAAACCAGTCAGCGAATCCATCGCCGTCTGTGTCGATCTGAAGGTCGATGCTCGAAGGCGCAATTCCGCGGAACGTCGCGCGACCCGGGTCCAAGCCAAGAACGGGAGCAAACGGGCCTTCCGGTGGTGCAAGTCCGTTGCCATAGATGTCGTAAACACCGACGACTTGAAGTGTGTACAAGTCGTCGTTCTGTGGCGATGTCTCAAGGCGAACCTGCGTCCCATCGGGGCTTCGAAGTGCATCAAGCACATAGACGAAAGCTGTCTCAGTGCCCGAGATGCCGTAATGCGACGGATCGTCTGCACTGTCATCCATGGGCTTGTTGAACGTAACGACGACAGTCGTGTCGCTTGTCGCCAAGGCTCCGATCACGCGCGGCGGCAGAGCAATCAACGCAGGATCCATTACTCCCAGATAAGTAAACATGGCCGTGTCGAAATTCTGGTCGATGGGGTTACCAACCGAATCGGTAATGCCGCTGACGGTAACGGTGTATTGGAGGTTTGCGGTTTGAGGCAAAGTCGTCAAAAGAACCTGGGTCTTGAACTCGCTCAGCTCCGCACCCACGACGACCAGCAACGGGCTAATTGAGTACTTAGTGGGGTCAGCCGCATTGTCGGACACGGGCTCGTTGAACGTAATCAGCACATGGGTGAGATCGATCGAGGCAGCGCTCACGACTCGCGGAGGCACCGTTTCGTTGGCGGGGATCATGAAGTTGGCTGTGCGGAGCACGAGGTCGATGACGTTGAAGCTGCGGTCTTCAACGTTGTTCACGGTGACAGTGTAGTTCACGCCTGCAGTAAGCGGCTGAATCTTCAGAGTGACTTGCGTGCCCCATTCGTTCGGAATGGCAGCCAACACCGACAACGATGGTACGATCGTGTAGTTCGCTACGTCATCAATGAAATTCTCAATCGGTTCGTTGAACGTGAGAACCACATCTTCGTAACCGGTAGCCACGGCGGTAAGCAGTCTCGGACGTGTCGTATCTGTTCGGTTGATGCCGAAAAACTCAACGGTGTCGGCCGTCGGGTCAACATAAAGACCGTTGGTAAGGTGCTTCACGTTTGCAACAACCAGCGTGTACTTCTGATCAGTCTGCGGCGAAGTAGTCAGCACGACGGTGTTGTCATTTGGAGAAGTTCCGCGCACAGCAGTGAGTACTTTCAAATCCGGGTTGTCGATGTGGTAGTTGAGAATGTTCTGCGCTGATGTCTGCTCGACTTTGTTGTCGAACAGTACAAGTATGCTGGTATTCGTCAGCGGAACAGCACTCAATAGTTCGGGCTCTGAGCTTGCGGAACCGAAGAAAGTGATTCCGCTGTTGGATGCGTCGCCGATGTCGATGACGCCGCCCGGTCCGGCCTCAAGATTGCCGGATTCGCCAACCATGAGGTAATAGCTCTTCTCTTCCTGGGCTTCGGTGGTCAACAAGACCGTTGAACCATCCTCCATGATTCGAGCCGACTCGATCGGCAGCACCGCGCCGTTCGAATCTGCAATCATGTACCTGCCGGCCACTTCGGCTGTGGAGCTTAGCTCGCCGGGAAAGCTGACCTCGACATAGTGGCGACTCAGCGCGCGAGCGTTGATCGGCTTCGGCAGGTTTCTTCCTGCTGTCGAATCGAGTTCCGTGCATGAGGATGCACAGCAACAGGCGATAACGCCCATGGCAAAAGTCTTGATACTTAGATTTCGAATGAACTTAGCTGTCGCGCGCATGGCCGAACTCCAGAAACCGAAACGAAGAGATACGAGTACACTTGAGAAGGAAAACAGCGTGAAGAATAAGAGCAACGAACAACAGTAAAACCTGAAATATTGCTCCTAGAAATGCTCTTTACTCCCTCCTCAAGTTCCGAACGCATGCGAGCATAGATTCATCGTGTGATATTTGTCAAGAGCACTTCACGCTATCATTTGGCTGGATTAGTACATTTTTGATCTGCCAATTCGATGAGTTCGCAGATTCGTTTTTGTGATCAACAGCAAAAGAAAAATAGAAATGCATTTGCACTAACGATATCTGCAACATCAAGGCGGACGTACTTCTTTTGCTCATTTTCTTCTGATTTTCAAGGCAAATGCTATTGCGTCTCGCGCGTAGACGGGTAAACTGCTTTCGCGCAATCAGCTACTTGTAGTTCTTGCCGGAGGGAAAAAGAATGCTCAGTTCTATCTTCGCCATTGCAGTCGTCGGTTTGTTCAGCACCGTCAATATCAAAGAGGCCGATACTGAATCGGTAGAACGGCCTTCGTTTGAACCCACGCAATTCGTTTTGGATAATGCGAATTTCGAATACGAAAACGAAGCAGAATCCGAGTTAATCGGGGACGATGATTTTGAACTAGCAGATCCGATCTTCGACGATGCCGGTGACGCAGAGCCTGATGATCCCATGGGTGGAGCTGAAGGTGGCGTTGCTTTCGCAAATGAAGTGATTTACATGGTGTTCACTGCCAACACTTCGATCCCCGGCGTGGGAACCGTGACCAACGAAGACATCGTAACGTACACGCCATCGACAGGACTTTGGGCTCTATACTTCGATGGAAGTGACGTCGGTCTTTCGGCGTTTGCTATCGATGGATTCGCCATCAAGCCAGGGTCGGCTGATCTATATTTCTCCTTTAAGGACGCCTGCAGCATTCCGGGTCTTACCGGAGGTCCGAGCGGAAACTCTTTCGATGATTCCGACATCGTTCGTTTCACGCCGACATCGCTCGGGGCAACCACTTCGGGCACCTTTGCGTTTTATTTCGATGGCAGCGACATTGGTCTCCAGACGGACTATGAAGATATCGACGCGATCGCGTTTACACCCGAAGGCGACTTGCTCATATCAACCCTTGGTGGATTTAGCGGCGGGAGCACAACCGGAGCCGATGAAGACCTGCACCGATACACCGGTACGGTTGGTACGTTGACGCAGGGAATTCTCAGTATCTGGTTTGATGGTGGCGACGTCGAACTGACGGCTGCGTCGGTCGAAAACGTTGATGGCGCTGCCGTTTTCCCGGATGGTCAAATGCTCATCAACACGACCAGCAATTTCTGTGTGGCCGGTATCGTTGGTTATGATCCCGATGTACTTCTCTTCACACCGGTGCTCTTGGGGGATATCACGATCGGTTTCTGGACGCTTTACCTGGAGAACTCTGAAATCGGCTTGTCCAACTCAGCGCGAATCGCAGCGCTGGAAGTGTATGTCCCTTAAGCTTAACTCGACAGACGAAATTTTTGAGAATGTTCACGTTAAGACGGAAGGTTCATTTGAACCTTCCGTCTTAACGCGCCGCTGATTGTTCTCTTGCCGAGGCGTTTGCTGGCAGCACCTTGAGGAACACTTCCAATCGGTTGAGGCGTTCCTTGAGTTCTTCAATCTCGCATTCCCTCTCTTGCACAATTTGATTTTGGCCGTGTATCAGCGGGCATTCGACTTGCCACGCGAGCTAATGACTGGCGACATGTAACAAGGTGGGGATGGTTGGAGGGTAGAGAGGTCTCGAGGATGGATTGAGCGCGAGTGAATAATGCGGCTGCGTGTTCAAGATGGCCCTGTCGCTCATGAAGCACCGCCAGGTTGTTTACGGTCGTTGCGACTTCGGGGTGGTTCGCGCCCAACGCGACTTCTTTGATGGCCAAGGATCGGGCGAAGCAATCAGCCGCCTGCTCAAAGTTATTTCGGGCGCATGCAATGGCTCCCAGATTATTCAGGCTGACGGAGCATTCGTAATGGTCTTTACCTAATCTCGATTCAAAGATCCTTAGCGCCCGTCGATGTAGAGCTTCGGCCTCGTCATATTTTTGTTGACCCTCTAACAATCCAGCCAGCGCCGCAAGGTCGGCTGCGACATCGGGATCGTCCGCTCCCAACGCTCCTTCTCGCAATGCAACGGCGCGCCGCGCGAACGGCGCGCCTTCAGCGAAACGACCGCGCGCATGCTCCAGACCGCCGAGGTTGTGATAGAGGCTGGCCAATGCGCACGGATCTGGATTCGCACCGACCTCAAGAATCGCCAACGCTTGCCGATACAGGTTTGCTGCTTCTTCGAAGTGTGCGGTATATTTGTAGAGTATTCCCAAGTCGTTGAAGATTTGAACCAGCAGGGCATCCTTCGAATCGAGCCATTGCTCTGCAATGCGCAGCGCCGCGCGGTGCAAAGTCTCCGCTCGCCGATAACGGCCTTGGAGCCGCTCAATCCGTGCGACACCATTCAGTGCGGCCATGCCGATTCGCAATTCGTTGAGGTCACTTGTTGAACGTGGCCCCAGGCGTGACCAAAGGTAGCGGAACTCGCGGCGTGCGCGAGCGAACTCCCTGCGAGCTTCGCTCGCCTGCGCTTCGGCGAGGGCCGCGCACCAATGAGCAGCGCTTTGCCCTGCCGACGCGCGACCGCCAAGAGGCGCAGCGAGTCCGACACTCTCCGGTCTATACATTACGCACAAGCGAGGAACGTCTCGTTATGGTTGGCAGCCAGCTTGCCGGCGATGGCGACTTGGTCCGCCGGCATCTGGACGAATTCGCTAACCGTTTCAGACAACTGAAGGCCAGTGACTTCGTTGCAGCCGGTTGCCGCCAGCGTCGTCAGCGCCACGCTGCCAACGATCATGCACTTTACAACTGTCTTTTCCACTGAGTTCGACTGGTTCACGGGTTTCCCTCACTTCCATTAACTAAATCACAGAATCCTGCAGCGCAACCACCTGACATGCTGCCGCAGGCACGTCATCACATGCGCAAGAATCTCGCACCCGGCGTCAAGAATTCTTCGCAATTCGCTTTTTTCTTCGCGCGAAGCGGTTCATCGACCATCGCCGCGACACTCGACAGCTGACGACAGGAATGTCTCGTTGTGGTTATTCGCGATCTTGCCGATGAGATGGAGTGGATCGACTGCCTGATTGGCCGCTTCGGCAGAGGCAACTTCTACGACTTGCGTTTGCAAAAACTCATTGCAGCCGGCTACCGCCAGCGTTGCAAGCGAGAGGCTGCCAACGATCATGCACTTTACAACTGTCTTCTCCACCGGGTTCGACTGGTTCATGGCATTCCCTCTTTTTCTTGCGCAAAGCAGATCAATGATTACGACTACGGCACTCGACTGATTACGACAGGAATGTCTCGTTGTGGTTAATTGAAATCTTGCCGACGAGATGGAGCGGATCGACTGCCTGATTGGCCGCCTCAGCAGAGCCAACTTCGACGACTTGCGTTTCTGCAAACTCCTTGCAGCCCGTAGACGAAAGGGTTGCAACGGCCACACCGACTGTAATCACGCATTTCGCAATCGTCGTTGCCAGCGCCTTCTTTTGTTCTGGTGTCATTCTTGTGGTGGATTTCGTTGATTCTCTGGTCATGTTTCATCACCTCAGAAAAGCACCGAACTAAGACCACTGGATCGCCCTCTACGTCACGGAATAGCGAGCTTCGATTGGAATGCGAAAACGGCGCATGAACCACGTCATGGATTTTCCAGATTTCTCGTTTTTCATGGCAAGAAAACCTGCGACGGCCACATTGACAAAAATAGTTGTCAATGCTAATCTGCTGGAAATGGTGGAGTTACGTGTCATCGATGATCCGGCATCGGCCAGCGTGGCGCTGGACCCAGTGCGCAGTCGCCTTCTGTCGGAGCTCCGCACGCCGGCGTCCGCCGCCGCCCTTGCTGGTCGCATGGGGTTGCCACGGCAGAAGGTGAACTACCATCTGCGAACGCTCGAGTCGCACGGACTGATCCGGGTGGACAGCAAGAAGCGATGGGGTGGATTGACGGAGCGGCGTCTGGTGGCCACTGCATCCTCGTACGTTGTCTCGCCCGGAGCGATGGGTCCGGCTGCGGCGGATCCCGCTTGCGGTATGGATCGACTGTCCGCGAGCTATCTCGTCGCGCTGGCGGCCCGTGTGGTCCGTGAAGTCGGACAGTTGCTTCGCAAGTCCGAAGAACTCAACAAACGCCTAGCGACACTCTCCATCGATACCGAGGTAAGATTCCGTTCCGCGGAAGACCGTGCCGCGTTCAGCAGCGAACTGACCGCCGCGGTGGCCGCGCTGGTCTCTCGCTATCACGACGAGTCCGCACCGGGCGGGCGTCGACATCGCCTGATGGTCGGGGCGTATCCCACACCTATAGAAACGAAAGAGAACGAAATAGCATGAGCATCAAGAAGGTAAAATCCAAGCGCCGATCGGTGAAGAAAGTCAAAGTCGAGATCCCCGACAGTTCCCATTCTGCGGCGGCGCGACGATCAGCGGAAGCCGAGTTGCGTGCGCTGATCGACAAGTTTGCACCCGCGCATCTAAAGCTCATCACCGCCATGCGAAAGAAGCTGCGAAAGCGTCTGCCAACCGCACATGAGGTGGTGTATGAATATCACAACTTAGGTGCTGTGGTAATCAGCTTTTCACCGAACGAGCACGGACACGAGGGCGTTCTTGGAATCCGCGCGGACGCGAACGGCGTTAAGCTGTACTTCGGTCGTGGTAAGGAATTGCCGGATCCTGAGAAATTGCTGCAGGGGAAAGGTGGGCTGGTTCGCTCGATTGATGTGGAAGGCGCGTCCACGCTCGCTCGTCCGGCGGTCGCGCGACTGATCGAAGAGGCCATCGCTCGCAATCGCGCGCCGTTCGCGTCAGCGGGCCGCGGGTCAGTGGTCATTCGTACGTCATCGGCCAAGAAGAGTCGTCCACGTCGCCCACGAGTAGCGTGAGACTATTTCCCCGGCTCCCTAAGGACGCACCCCAACATGAAGTACTGGACTGATCTTGAGTTGGAGACTTGGATCGTAGAGGTCGGCGGTGAGGTGATCGAAAAGGAGGCCGCGCGCGGTCGGGCCGCGCTTACTCCCTTAGAGAGGCTGATCTATTGCGTCTGGGTCGCCGATTACAGCATGCGAAACGCAGGTGATCTGGTTACAGCGTCCGACGTTTATGGTCGGTTTCAAGAAGAAGCTGGCTCGTTGGCGATCGAACTTGGCATGTCGCGCACTCACACTGCGTTCACGCTGCCTACGAAAGAGCTTGAGAAACAGTACTTTGATCTGTTGAGCGGAATTCTTGACGAAATTGACACCAAGCGGAGCGATGGCGGTAAATGATCCGCAGAGGAGGAAAACAACATGAGCGTAAAGAAGGATTCATCAGGTCGCCGATCGGTGCAGGTTGAAGTTGAAGTCCCAGGGACACCCGAGGAAGTCTGGCGCGCAATCGCCACGGGGCCCGGCGTCTCTTCGTGGTTCGTTCCCACACGGATGGAGGAGCGCCAGGGCGGAGAAATTGTGAGCAATTTCGGGCCGGGCATGGACTGCCCTGCCACAATCACATCGTGGGAAGCGCTCAAACGCTTTGCGGCTGAGAGCGACATGGGAATGCCCGGTTCACCCAAGATGGCAACCGAGTGGAGTATCGAGGCCCGCGCTGGTGGAATGTGCCTTGTCCGCGTGGTGCACAGCCTCTTTGCCGACACCGACGATTGGGACAATCAGCTCGATGGTTTGGAGCAAGGCTGGCCGACTTACTTCCGCATTCTTCGGATGTACCTTGCCAACTTCAAGGGCATGCCGTGTTCATCGATGCAGTTCGTTGGCTTCTCCGGCGATTCGGAGACGAATGCTTGGCAGAAAGCCGGTGGCGAACTCGGGCTCCTCAAGGTTGCCGAAGGACAGAAATGGAGCGCTCCCGATAGTTTCCCGCGCATGACCGGCGTGGTGGACTCGCTGGGAAAAGGGATGCACTCCAACACCGTGCTGCTTCGTCTCGATACGCCCGCGCCCGGGACTGCGTATGTCGGCGCGTTCTCCTGCGGCGGGATGATAATGGTGTGCCTGAGCGTCTATCTCTACGGCGACAAGGCGAAAGCCGCCGTCGAGCGCGATCAACCGATCTGGCAGAAGTGGATAAGCGATCAGTTCCCCATGCCGCAGATGGGCTGAGCATCGCAATACGCAGGCGTATTCTTACCGGCAATTCGTGACACGAGAAGGCCCTTCGATGTCCTCATCGAAGGGCTTTTGCCTGCCGTCACTCGGGGCGACAGGATAACAATTGAGCTTTTTTTGCGATCGTGCGCTGAAACCAGCGATCTTTACCCTGGCAGTCAATTGGCACGTTGCCGTGACAATGGTATTTGGGCTGAGGCTGCAGTTGCATCGACGGGATTGCTCCACATCAACACATAGTTCGTTACTCGTGCGTTATTTTGATCGCACGACTATGCGATAAGATGAAGACGCTCCGACGTGATTTGCATATTGGATTGCGGCGGTGAGCGAAATCGATACTTGCCTTGGAGATCTAGATGATCACTGTCTTCAAAAATTCATCGATATTCCGGGATGATCGCTGGCGCACAGGTCGGGCACTGCTGTCGGTCGTTGTTGCGAGCGTGGTGGGCGGTTTTGTCGAGACCGTACGCGCCGAGTCGCTCTCAAATCCGGTGGGTGGCACGGTCGTGGAGGGATCGCCGGTTAAGAATGAGCCCGATCCCGTCTCGATCGACGGCTGGAAGGCTGAGACTTTCACGCTGCCGCCTGGGTTCGCACCGGAGCTGCCCACGGGTCATGAGTCATTGCGATTTGCGCCTGGCTGGCGCGAACCCAAGGCTGAGGACTTCTGGTCGTACGCGTTCGTGATGTGGATCAACGAGCCTGCACCGGACAAGGTACGGATCACGACGTTGCTGGAAAAATACTATGACGGGTTGCTAGCTTCGTTCGCAGCCGGCAAGAACAAGGACATCAGCAAAACTCCCGCGCGAGTCGAAGTGGTGAGCACCACGCCGAACAAATTCGAAGTGAAGATGCACGTTATCGACGCCTTCGCCACCTTTGAACCGATCGAACTGCGTGTCGTGGTCAGTTCCCACGCCGAAACTGATAAACGTACGGTCTTGCGCTTTCAGGTCAGCCCGCAACCCAAAGAGCACGCAATCTGGCGATCTTTGAAAGTGGCGACCGCAAGTATCGCATCTCAAGATGGAGCATGGCAGCCTGCACCTTCCAACGCAGTGGCAACTCCAAAGAACGAATTGAAAGGTGACGCGCCGGTCAACGCGCCGCATGCCGCTATTGCATTAGAGCCTGCGAATCGCGATCCCTATTTCACGCCGACAGAGTCCAAGTCAACCTCGTACATGCCCAAGGTGATCATTCGCAACATTCGCGAGGATCGCGCGGGGAATATCTGGTTCGCCACGTTTGGCGGCCCCATTCGCTATGACGGCAAAGAGTTCACGAACTTTTCAGAGGAAGTGGGCCTGGCCAAGACGCGCATTTTTTCACTTCTGGTAGATCGATCGGGCGCACTTTGGTTCGGCTCCATCACCGGCGGTGCGTCGCGCTATGACGGAAAATCGTTTACGAAGTTCACGGAAAAAGAGGGCTTGGGCAATAACAACGTAAGCTGGATCTTTGAAGATCGCGATGGAAATATTTGGCTCGGCACCGACAACGGCGCCAGTCGATACGACGGCAAATCGATGACCAACTTCACGACGAAAGAGGGACTCGTTCACGACTCCGTCTATACGATCGGCCAGGATGCTTCGGGGCGAATCTGGTTTGGAACTCAGGGTGGAATCTGCTCCTACGACGGCAAATCATTTTCCAATCTCGCCTACCAGGTCGGCAGATCGTTTGTGAACATTCGCACGATGGCTGTGGATCGATCAGGCAGCGTGTGGTTCGGCGGGCAAGAAGGGGCATTCCGGTACGACGGCAATGGTGTAACGACGTTTACTTCCAAAGACGGTTTGCTGGATGATTTTGTTGGCTCGATGATCGTCGATCGGATGGGAAACCTTTGGTTAGGACATCCCGGAGGATTTCCAGCCGGCCAAGGTGGCGGCGCGAGCCGATACGATGGAAAGTCCTTCGTGCACTTCACACAAAGGGAGGGCCTCGGCAGTAAGACCGTCTATGCCATGCTCGAAGACAAGGCCGGGAACATTTGGTTCGGCAGCGTCGACGCAGGTGCATCGCGTTACGACGGAAAGAACTTCACGAATTTCTCAGCAACCGCCCCGCCTTCGTTACCAGCCCAAGGCAATTCAAAGTGATATGAGCCAAAGATAAGGGAATCTCAAATTAGACTATTCGGAAGCTGAACTATGTATTGTTCACTCGGGGCGACAGGATTCGAACCTGCGACTTCCTGCTCCCAAAGTAATTGCGCTCGAAATTTACCCGCGTTGGCACTAGCAAGAACCGCCTTTTTCAGCCCGAAATCCGCGGTGTCAGTGGGTGACACTTTAGCGCTCGCCTGGCGCTATAGTGGCGCTCGTGTCGTCTCGGGGCCAGAATGACACTCTTTGGACACTCAGACTGCATCAATAAACACAAAATTCTTGATTCTGCGTAAAGGCGCGCCGGAGCGACCTACTGAAGCGAAATCAATCGCCGAGCCGCGAGGAAAACAGGCAGACATGGGGCCACTTATGGACGTGCTGCGAGAAAAGTGAGCTCACTCCCGTCAGAGAATTATTGACCACCGCCGACTGTGGTTCAAACTCTCCCACAGCGAACACTCTTATGCACACCGTCAGGCTCGCCTTCTCATTCGCCCCCCGGCTGGGGCTTCGCGGCGCGGCGAAGTGCGTCCGACGCGAATCACCGGATCCCAGAATCCTGGAGCGGCGAGCGCTTCTTGGTCACTTGGCCAAGGTGGAATCGTAGCAATGAGAAATACGAGGGGCGCGCTGTCGTCATTGCGAAATTGAAATGCTGTCTGACGGGGTACCGTCAAGCTTTGGCCGGGTCGCAACGTGACGATCTGCGATTTTCCCGATCGTGGTTTACGCCACACTTTGCCTCGTCCGGAAACGCAGTACCAGATTTCTTCGATCGTCTTATGCTTGACAGGACGTGTGATGTGCTTGGGTGGAAGCGTGCAATGGCAAAGGCTGCCACCGGATACCTTCGAGAGCTCTCGAATCTCAGAACCGTCCGGCGCGATGTGATCGTAACGCCGCTTTAGTCTCATATCGCTATACATCCGACGTTTCATGCAGGTATCGCTCGCCCTCGCATCGTTGGATGATCTCCAAACTCGTACTGTGGCTCTACTCTCACGGCATGGCAACGCAGAACGTCCGCTCGTTAAGCACTTCAGCCACGAGCGTTGTTAGTGTGGATCGCCTTAGTGCCCGGATCCGTCACTTTCGTGGTCGACAACGAATTCGTCTTCGGTCTGCCCGACGGTCAATTCAGAGGCAGCTGGAGAAGACAACAAGCCCGCATTGCCGAGGTGTTTGTCGATTTGCTGCCGCCGTATACTCTCGACTTGTTGCCAGGCACCCGCAAAGCCAATCTCGGCTCCTGCTCGCTTGTACTGGTTATAAGCTCTTGGCAGGGCATGCCACAGTCGAACGCCCCGCGCAGCATCCAACTCGCTACCGCCTGCATTTTGGATTTCGCGAAACAATGTAGCGTATGTGCGGATCGGTCGCTCAATTTCCTCATCGGGGTTGGCGTCCCAAGGAAAAACGCAGCCGGACGGATCTTCACAGCCTCGAATACTAGTGCCGATCCAGGATCTTCTAGAACGTCGTTCGTCGAGTGGGATCTGCTGCGTCCAAGCATCACGGTTAAATTGAAAGACGCCCCAGGCAGTAATCAGGCGCGTTCCCGACGGACGATCCGGCGCCGGTCGCGAATCGAACGTGTGGGCAGGCAAAGCGTAGCTCGCTCCACTTTCACCCAGTGCCAGGTCTTGCACAACGCGTACAAACCCACCACCCAGTCCTCGGGTCTCAGCGACGCGCTGAACTTCCGGAAGCGCCGCCCGGGCGACGCTCGTGCGGCGCGCCCAATTTGGGAGCCCGGGTGGACGCTGATTGCCCCATCTCGGTCCGTACGGCTTCGCAGAATTCACCGCGTATGGTTCCAACGCGCCCGCTCGTGCCGCGGCCGCGGACTCTTGCGGGGAAATGCGGGAAGTCCCTCGCAGGGTCTCGCCGAGCGCGGTCTGCATTCGGCGCCAGGCGTTCGGACCGAGAATGCCGTCAACGGTCATGCTTTGCTTTTCCTGCCATTTGGCGACCGCTCGGGCAAACAATTCTTCACCCGGCGTCATGTCCGTGAACCCTAAAGCACGAACGATCTGGTCGTACAACGCTCTCCAGCCAAGCTGCTCGCCATATTGGCGGTTCCTACGAATGGCAATCGGAATATCGATCGTCGGAACAGTTGCCAGACTCCTGCGGGTATGAATCGGTTCTGTCTTGGTCGACGATGCTACCCTTGTTTGTTGGTATTGCCTGATTTCACCAATCCATGACGAAGACGCGCCGTCGTAATCCCAAACCGTCGGGACGTTGCGAACGTCGACGTGTGCAAAGGCTCGCCCCAGTCCGATGCCCAAGTTCGGCCCCCAAGCATCGATTGCTGCCTTTGCAATTTCGAGCCCGTCCATGCCAGCGATTTTGATGTCCGCTGCACGTCCACTACAGTGTTCACTCTTTGTGGGCGTACCACCCGCGTAAACCTCTTTGTTACGCTTCCATGATCGATAGCCCGACGTAATTGTGACGGCTTTGCCAACGAAGTCCCGAATGCGCTGCAAGCATTCGACAAGTTTGGTATCAATGCGCGCAATATCCGCTGAGATACCACCAGTCGTTGTCAATTCACGAACGGAAAAGTTTGCCGAAAGGCTCTTGCTTTTTTGCGAAGGACCAGTGTCCAGAAGAGGATTGCCTGACTGTTTGGGATCCCAGAAGTCTTCATCCGGTCCGTCGGGTAGGCCGGTCAAAATTGCCAGAGACTCGCCGCTCGGAAAAGTGACCGAATTTGTCAACTGCAGCTCAATCGCTTTTTCGACCTGTTCCTCTGAACTTACCCGGCCACTACCTCCACAACTAGGACGGGTGGTTACTCCCTCATCCTCTGGTTCTGGGGCGTCGAGGAACTCGCTATCGACAACTGTCTCAGGTGCTAAATCCAATTGTTCTTCGATGCCTATCGGATTCGCCGCCATCGCGGCAAGGCGCATCGGAAGCACTACCTTAACCAATTCGCAATGACCAACCTCATTTTCGGGGGATATGACAATGTTCTGAACCGGCCCAGAACTTCTATTCTTACAGTCGCAACCTCTTGTCGTCGTTGCCCCGGCGGACTGGTATTGGGCTGCCTTACGTAGACATTCCGCTTGATGAGCAGTCCCAGTACCAGGTCGATAGTGAACAAAAAACCGAACAGTGCGAAGTTGGAGCGCCCACTTCATCCATGATTCACAGGCCCTGCGACTGTACATTGAATCTAGCGACCAGACTTCACAGAGCCGGGCCATTCCACCTTGGCTTGATGCCGCATTTGCTGCATTCCTTCCCAGTGAATCGAGCACAACAAAGGCCTTGGAATGCCCTGCCAAATATAATCGACCGATCGTCGGTGCCGACGTCCATCCTGCCTGTGCTAGACCCTCCGTAACTTCGTTGAGCAGTTTGTTCATTCTTGCCGGATCGCCAAGCCGATGTGCGGTTTGACCCTTTCTCCAGCCCAACCAAGGAACCACTAGAACGAAAGGCCTACCCGCGCCTTCAATCAACTGAATAAGAGAAAATGTCCTACTCTTCATGTATGAGACGGCAGAATCCCCTTCGTCACCACACCGTGGCAAACCGTGCAGGTAAACGAGTATGTCAACCACAGTTGGTGTTCCGAGATTTGACGGCAGAAAAACGGCAACTGTGTTGGCCGCCGCCTTACTCTTGAAACTATGTAGCCCGCCAATGGCCGCCGGATGTCTCTTCCATCGAGGAGTCCAAAGCGATTTCCCGGTGCTTTGCGTTGCGGAACCATCCTCTGGCTCCTCGTTTTCGCCCTCGTGGGTTGCTTCCTCTTCGATGCTCTCGTCAATTTCCCAGGCTTCGTCTGTAAACTCGCCATCCGAGAGTTCATCGCCTTCGTCATCCAGTTCCTCATGTTGCTCGGGCAGTAGGTCATCCTCGCTCTCTCCCGTTTGGTCTCCTTCTTCGTCCGATGCAATCTCATTCCAAGAATCGACAGATTCGCCATTTCCGCCCAACTGGGCGATGGCATCACCGCCCTCGTCCTCGCATTCCGAACGATCACCTTCGTAGCTAGGAAGTTCGCTTTCGCGGGCGGTTGTCGACGGACACAGATCTTCTGGCCGGCGCCAAGCCGGATGTTGAGGATTGAAATATCCCTTGCTCCCGCAAAATGCAGCTCGGCCAAGTTCGTCCAGCCGGCAATCAAAGTGCATGATGTCGCCGTTCGCTCTGGGGCCAAAATCCACAGCGCCCCAAGCGAGCCCGGCATGGTCTCGCAATGCGAGAACCAACTCTCGATCGAGGTTGAGGAACCCAAGTTTTGGGTCCCTTGCGACTTGGCCGCGAAAGACGCTCGATCTTTCCAGGCGTAATCTCCTCTCATCATCCATGCTTTCGCGACTGGAACCGGACAAATAATCGCGCAGATCCTGGTCGCGGCGAGCTAACTCAATGTAGATCTGCTCGGTAGACTTGCCGCGATCATCACCCAGCTGGTGTAACCATTGTGGAAACTTACTTACCGCCAACGTTATTCCTGAAATGCTGCGCACGGCTCTTTTCATTACTTCCGTAAAAAATGCTGCTCCGGTCCGTTTGTCACGGTAATCACCAATGTGAGGATTGCCCGCGTATTTGATGTCGATGCCCAGACCAAGTGTATGGATACTTTCGCCCTTTGTCCGACCACCGGCATGGACCTCCCTGATATCTAGGAGGTTGGCTAATTCTACCGGACTCTTTCCGATGAATCTTTGCTGCGATAGCAGCCATCGTTCCGCCTGCCGAAGTTTGCGGGCTAGATATGCATGAATCGGGCGGTTGAACCCCCAGCCTAAGTAGCACGGACTCACAAAGCAATCCCACCAAGTAGTCGCACCAAGACCAGCACTTAGATCAGGCGTCATTCGACGCAATGCCGCCTCGATTGCTGACTGCTTCTTTCTAATCCAACTTCGCGCCCAGTCATTCGTTTGGGCTGTAGGTCTCAAACCGGGCCGTGGCCATAGCCCCAAACTGTCCAGGACAGAGGGTCCCGCCCAGCCGTCGTGTTGCCTGGAATCTGCATAGCACTTCCGTTGGAATTGGTGAATCGCTTCGACAAAAACCGCATTTACGGGCCCCGAACCTACGGATATTTGCGCACGTGGGTGTTGAGCGTTGTATTTCATAACAGAGACGTTGATCAGACCCGGCTCGACGTAATCTAGCAAGGCCGCAAGAATGGCGTCCGGGCGCACACCAGACCTGGCCGGATGCTGGGCAGCATTCCATTGCATGGCGGTTCTGCTTTGTGCGGGTGTTAACAGAGTTCCGACAGAAGTGCGAACGGCGTCAGCAAAGCGCGGTATAGCCAGCAGAGAGTCACGCTGAGTCGTTGAGACTTGGTTATCGAAGTCCTCGTAAGCAGCGTACGGGGGCTGAACAACTTCCCGGGCCGTCGATCCACCATCGGATCGACTACCATCGCTTGGCCACCAATGAGCGTCGTGAGTGGCCCAGCCCTTCGAATAAGGAGTCTCGGTCTCGGCCAAGAGCTCCGAAAGAGCGGCGTCCCATGTCAACGTCTCCTCACTATTGAGCAGTTCCTCATTCAAAAAAGGAGAGTCAAGAACGCCGAAACTTGAGGACGAAGAATGATTATTTTCTTGATTTGGGGGTGACACGAGTTGACTCTCCGTTCGAGCAAGCGCGCCAACGCTTATGCGGCGAGTAGCTTTTTGGCCTTCAAATCACGTCCCGTAATCACAGACCAGTGTCGGATCACAGTAAGAATTGCATTGACAAGTGCCGCACTGCCGGGCGCCGTGCCGTCGTAGAGGGCTGGAGCGGTGGCCACCGTATTAAAATTGCCGGTTTCAATTTCAATCAGGAGCGTAGAAATCGAATCGGCTATGTCGAAATAGTGCTTAGATAGGCCATGCGCAGGCAGCCCCACGCGTTCCGCGATTTTGAAAAGGCGTTGCTCAGGACTGGCAGCATTAGCCCTAAGATCCGTAACGATAGGCAATGAGTCGGTTTCCACGGCCAAATGAAACCACGACATCATCGCCGTGAAGATGAATTCTTCGCGAGATAGATTTCCCTGATTTCGCCGCGTTTGAAGCATATCATGTAAAGTGTCCGCTAGGTCAGCAATTTTTGCATCATCAGTAGGATTTTCGGATCCAGCATTCTGAAGATTCATGAACCCAATCCAGACTTCGCTGAGGAGTTGCTCGAGCATGAGAACGAACTGGAGATTGGTCGCATCCGCCTTGATGTAAGGATACGGTTTTCCATCATCTGACCCGTGATTCAGATCCATACCGAACATTCGTTGATACGCGTTCCGACGTTGGCTGCGCGAATCCGCTCGAATGTGGCTTGAAATTGTTCCAATTCCGAACGTCGGCGAATCGCGATAGAATAACTCCTCCGTATTGCGTAACCAAAGTTGTGTGCCAATAGACGGTTGGGAGAGTCTTTCGCCGTGCAGAAAATCATGGATTACACGTCGAAAAATCTCATAAATGCGCGAATTCTCAATCATGTAGGCATAGATCAAATGCTCTCCTCTATAGGGAGGGACAAGGGGATTTGCCGTTCTCGCGGCCGTGACGGCAGTCGCGATAGCCGTAACGAAAAGTGAAACGCCCGGCGTCGCGCCTGGTCCAGCCAGGAGGGCCGAGGTCCCGGCAGTTGGCAGACCGGGAAGTGCGCTTCGATTGTCAGGATGTCCTAAAAATGGTGGCATTCCAGGCGAAGGTGGTGGAACAGGCGCTCTGCAATATTCCCAAAATAGTTCTTGTAAGGCGGTCAGTTCCCATGGCTGAAGTTCCGTGAATGCCCCCACACCCGTTGGAAAAACACTAGCCAATTGCCGAAACATTTCGTCCTCCTGCTGTTAGTCAAGTAGCTCTCTGCGCCTTTTCCAAGGCGGCTAACTCCTTTGCCAATTTCTCTAATTCTGCCTGCTTTTTCAGCAGTTCGTCCTTTTTCGACAAAACCTCCGATTGTTTCTTGATAGGTTCCAACGCTTTAACTATAGAAATCAGATTTCGCCTTGCAGTTCGTTCTTCGAATTGTGCAATTACTTTTTGTATTGCATTATTGTCCTTATTGCGTGTCTTCCTTTGTTCCGTTCTTGCAATTGTATTGATGGCGGTCTGGATCTGTCTTAGGCTCTCATTGAGATCCCCCAAGGACACTTGGAGCATATCGCCTTTTTGTTCCCAATCGGTTTTGTAACCAGCTTGTTCTTGGCGCCGCTTGTCTAGCGATCCTCCATCGTTCGTCATGAATTCATCAACCTCCATTCGTTCGTCAACTAGGCAGCTTGCAATGCGCCGCCAAGCCTTAACATCCACGATTCCTGTTCTTTGAGTAAATCCGACTTTTGCACCGTTGTGGTCGTCCGTAGGCCAGTTAGGGCAAGCAAGCGCAACGACTCCGTCCATACCCAATGCATGGAGGTGAACAGGGCTCGACCGAGTCGTTGTTCCAGTTCGGCTAGCGCGGTAGGGCTGACGCGACCTGGATCGATCCACGTGCTTAGTGCTCTACCATGAAAAGCTCTCATAGGTGCGCGAAGAGTGATGTTTACGACGTTTGGCAGGTATGGTAACGACTGTCGAAGCAACGTGGCCGTGTCGTACGGCGCGTTCGCCAAGTCGTATTGGCTCATCCACGCATTCGCCAAGTTGTCCCATGGTCCGGTGCCGTAGAATGCCCGGCACATTTCCACACCCAGCAGTACGCGGATAAAGCTGATCGGATGTGGGTCTCCGAGCGTGTAGCGAAAAACGCTAGCGACGTCTCCAGTAATCACATCATGCAATGCGGCAACACTTGCGTATCCTGTGTGAACGAATGCAAAGGCGTCAGCTGCGATTTCCGAGGCCCAGCCAGAAAACGCGTCTGCCACTCCGTCGGGCGCGCCGCTCAGACTTCCCTGCAGAGCCGCCGCCAGTTCGTCGTTCCAACCAGTAATGTGCGCAACCTGATGACCTGCCTCGTGGATGAGAGCGGTTGGACGAAGTAGATTATGCCTAACAATCTTTATCGCTGCGCATGGATTCTCACTTGTGCCGTCCCAAAGACGAAGCCCCGCCTTCAGAATAGAGGCTCCCAATCCTTTGTCCAAGTAGGTAAGAACAATCGGCGTGGGCTTGCCCAGCTGATCGAGTAACTGGGCCATACTTCGCTGAGCCAGGCTGTCGCACGCCCGCAGAAGCGCGCCGATTGTCGGGCTCGTTCGCGTGCTTATGGCATCTGCGAAGAAGTCCAACGTCGTCTCAGCTCGGACGTAAAATCGGCGGAATGCCCAAAGCCGCCGATGAACGGAGTCCAGCTCCGACCGCGAAGAAGCTGCATCGAGGGCAGCAAGCAGAAGCGCTGTTTCGCGCCTCAGCCGGTCCACAACGCCCGCAAGGTGCTTGCGAATTGAGGCGCCGAGGTACAACTCAAGCGCACCCCAAGCCGGCGCCGATGCTAAATCGTCTAGTTTGCCCAATGCGTTAACAGCAAGCGCCCAGTGCGCGATCTCGCCTGCAAGCTGCTTTCGAATTGCATTTGCCGCGTCACTCATGAATGCACCCAGGCACAACACGAACTGTGACGGTGGGATCGCTACCGGACAAATTCAGGGCGCCCAGCGCACTTGGTTTGCCCGCCAGAGCATCACGAAGCAGAGGAAAGCCGGGCGGATCTGCGATGGAGATGAATAGGGTTACGCCGTCGGCCAAATCCTCTGTTGCCGCGATAAACGCTTGCGAATGCTCTTTGAAGTACTCGGCAAGCTTTGGAATCACCCAGGACTCCAGCCGACCCAACAACATTGTTGAAATATGGGCGGGGAGTCTTCGAAAAGCTGATGCCCATTGATTCGGAGTGACGGACGGGTGAACGATTTTCAAGCGTCCAAGCCGCCGAACTAACGCGGACTTCAGTCCGCGATTGATAGTTGCCCTTAGCCGCGACATAATCGTCCCAATATGGGCTTTCTGTCGCAGCTGTGCCGCCAACTCCTGCGATCTTGGCTCGCTGACGCACAGCTTTAGTCGGATTTGGTTTGTCGAAAAATCAAGGGTAACCTTTAAGCGAGTTCTGTGTCGCTTTTTGATACTTTGCCTTGCTCCAACTGGGCGAGGCCGCATACCAGGAACGACTAGCCGGTAGAAACGTTGCCCAACCTTGGTTCGCAAGGGGCTCGCTAGGAATTCGGGTTCCGCTTCGCGGCCCAAATCTGGTTCCCCGAGCAGGGACTCCGCGGCCTCGGGCGTCAACGGGTGTAGTTCCGTGCCAAGATCCGAACGGCCCAGCGATGATGTTTGCCCTTCGAGCCTGACCACGTCAGTCAATGTTGTTCCGGGAAGACTCTCGAATAAATGCAATTCTGCCTCGACATCTTCGCCGGATGGGATTCCGAAATCTTCCTCTAAGAACTGTGCAAGAGGAATTCCACCAAACGATTCGACCGCCCCCGCTTTAGGTGGAGTCAGCTTTGCTTGGATTACTTGCGAGTATTTTTTGTATCGTTTCCTACTATTGCGCAGCGGCATCAATATCCAAGTTCCTCTAAGCACCCTTGCCTCGCGAAGCTTGGGGCGTTTTCGATATGCGGCATCCGGAAGGATCGGTGGAAGATTCGCCGCAGCCGCTTGCTCGAAGGCCTCCAAAGCGAAGCCTTCCAACAGTTCCTCATTGTCTAGCACATAGTCTGGCAGAGCAGCGACTCGACGTACTGTCTCTTCCACCGTTGCAGCGACGGCCGAACCTGCTGCGGCACCCTCATCTTCAGCTGAAACCTCCAAATGTATCAGGCGAAGCCCTGCGTCGACTATTGCTCGCGAAAGCGGCTGTGCGAACTCCGGGCCCACTAGTTTGCGAATGAGTTTCGCCAATAGCTTCGCGAGGAATCTGACGACTCGCTTTCGGCCGATCAGACGAAGACCGAGTTTCAGCATCGGCAGTATCGCAGGAAGGAAGTTTTCGACTTGGGGCGTGGGGTCTTCATCGCCTTTCAAGTTGCGAATTCCCGCCACGAACTCTTCTCTTGCGGCATCGAGTTGAGCAAGTGCATCGCTTCCGGACTCTTGCGAGTCCGTGACAACCCTTGCAATTTCAGAGTCTTGCTCAGCATCACTGCTGGCATAGAGGAGGCTGGCGACTTGTTCGTTGAACTCCTGTTGGATCTCGCTTACCCTTGGCGATTCTTCGCCTTCGATCTCAGCATCGGGGGCGTCTTTCAGAATGCCGACCTTACGCCCGAATCGTCGAGCAATAGGTTGAAGGGTTGGTGGCAACTTTCGAATGGCGAAACGGAGCACTCTGCGCAAGAGGGGACGAATCAATGCCTTGAGTTTGCGCAGAATCGGCCCGAGGGCAAAGCGACCAACAAAGCGAATGCCTTTCTTGGCGATGTTGACCGCCTTCTTAGCCACCTTCTTAACGAACCGGCCGATCTTCTTAAAGAAATCTTCAAATGTCGGGCTTAGTTCAGAAGCAGGTTGCCACCCATCGATAAGTGATTCGATTTCTGCTTCCACGAGGGTTGCTGGATCACGATCTCCCCAACGCTCTTCCAAAGCACCGAGCATTCGGTCAGTTTCTTGAGCTGCAGATTCGAAGTGCTTCTCAATCGCACGCTCGTCACTCGGAGAGAGGGACCATTGGTTCGAAGAGCGCCCCGATAATCGTCCCTCATACAAAGCAGCGGCATCATTGGCCAACTCGGAAAGCGTTTCGTCGAACTCCTCGTCGTAGAGTTCATTCAAAAACGTTGCATGATCCTCACCCTCCGAATCTGCTTCTGCAGACCATTCGTCTGTCTCGTAAATGGAAAGGAACGGACGACCGACGGCAGACAGGACTGGCGTTTCTTGATTTGGACCCTCAAACTCCGACTCAAAGCTTGCAAGGTCGACAAACGGCGAATTGGTTTTTCCAGTCGGACTCATATGCTTCCTCGGCTGTTTAGCGACCGACATTCAAATCCCACTTGGTACGTTAATCAACGTATCGACCTCCAATTCAATTGCAAGCTTTTTTTTGAAAGACTTTCGTACTAATACCATTGATCAGGCAAGATTGATATGTGAAATATTCAATTGTCTTTCGTGAACGTCAAGGAATACCTGCCTGTGAATCATCATTGCACTGCCACTGCAGCACTATGGGTTTTGGTCGATCCGTGCGAACGAGAGGTATCCAGTCTAGTGCTCATTCCCAATTGCAGGGAACCTGCAAGGCAACACTCGGGCGCTCGGCGTTCGCCAGCCACAATTGCAAGTACCGCGGTGGCCAGGTTTTGTTAGTCTTCATTTCGCCTTCTTTTCCGAAATTTGTTTTTCTCAACTTGGCGAGCACTTGGCGCCAAGCTTTCGATGTCCAATTCTCTTTACAGGCAGGCGGACAATTCCAAAGGCCGCCCACCAGCTAATGACACCCAAAGAAACTGCCGGCGCTAGCGCAACAGAAAAATTGCATCGACAATGGCTACAAGTGGTGCCACTAGACTAGTCCGGGGCAATCACGGGGTTCACGCGGATACTTCTCAGTTCGATCTGGCTATTGCAGTCGGGATTGACGACGTTTGGAAAGGGAATGGCAGCGTACGTTCTTGTTGCGCGCTGGATGCTGCTCGAAATCACGTATCGGAACGATCGTCTCAAGTATTTCGACTCGTGGTGTTCGAGGAGAAGTCCGCCAGCGAGGCAGCGAGGGCATTCGTTCCAATCCCATCGTCAATAATATGTTGGTTAACTGAGAACTGAATGGAGACGCCTCGGAGTGCCAAACATAAAGCACTGTCGTCAAACCATTTACTTACGACCAGGCGGGGAGAGAGCCCTTCTCCCGGCCCACTTCCTACATATCTTTCAATACTGGTCCCGCCTAGCCGGTACGACTTCCGCAGTTGTTGCGGAAGTTTGCCGTCGCAAAACATGAGACTTATCCGTTGCCGCGTACTCCGCACACTGACAAACTTGCGCGCAATCTCGATTCGTATTTTCATGTTTGGATCGACTACAATCAGGCCGAACGTCGCTTACTTTCAGACTGAGAACAATGGGAAAGGCAGGCTTTGGATGAGCGAGTGGGACTCGAAAGAGTTTGATAGCAATGAAGAATCGGGTGGAGAGATAGAACTAACGAACTCGCGCGCGCCGCGCAGCGCGTGGAAACCAGGCCAATGCGGTAACCCAATGGGACGTCCGAAGGGCAGCCGAAACAAACACGCGATCCTGCGTAACGAACTCTACCGCTTCGTCGAAGAGTCACCGGGTGGGATGAAGGCTTTCCTGGCCAAGGTTTTCCAGGAGCAGCCCGTGGAGTACCTGCGGCTCATGGTCAAGCTGGAACCCAGAGAGAGATTCGTGCACCAAGAATCTAAGCGACTCGTTCTTAACTTTGTCCAGGCAATCCCCCCGCGGACAACTACGCTGCCGACTTGCGAATCCGCGGGTTCAACAGGCGAATGACCGCGGAGTGCGACCAGCGTACAGCCACTTGTTTGGTAGGAACACCGCGGCGAGTAAGTTCATCGGCAATTGCTCGCAACGTCATCCCCGTGGCGCGCATATCGCGCACTTCTGAGATGATCTGCTGTTCATTGGGATCTACTTCGAGGGTCACTTGATCTGGTCCTAGGCTCCAACCAAATGGAACTGTACCCACTCGTTGCCCGCGGCTGGCCTTTTGGGTCAATGCCGTGACCGTGCGCTCTGCGATCAGATCCCGCTCAAACTCCGCCAACACCGCCAGCATTCGAAAGACAAGCTTTCCCGTAGCGGATGTTGTGTCGATCTTCTCCGACAAACTCACCAAGTCGGCGCCTGACTTGTTCAGTCGCTCCGCGATACCGATTGCATCCTTGGTAGATCGCGCCAACCGGGATAATGAATACACTACCAGAACGGCACCCGGTACATTGCACACTTCACTCAACGCCAACTGCAGCGCCGGTCGATTGTCGGCGCGCTTGCCAGATAGCCCTGAATCTATGTGCACACCAGCTAGTGTGCAACCGTTCGCCTGACACCACGCTTCGATGCGTGCGCGTTGAGCGTCGATACTCACGCCGTCGATTGCCTGGCCTGCCGTGCTGACTCTTACATACCCCATCGCCTTTGACATGTGCTCACTCCTCATTCACGTTGCGTCAAGTACATTGTACACGATACACGGTGTGAACTGAAGTCATTTCCACGAGCTAGTGCCAGCCATTGACACTCCGATGAATTGGGCCGTTCGTCGAAACGGCGATTTGCGGAATGGCCCAATCGGCCCAAATCACAGGCGACCACGAATAGCGTGTCTTTACTCTGAACGACTACTGCTTGATTTTCGTTGAGTTTGTGTGCGTCTCAAGAATGCGTTTCGCGAAAAACGCCAACCTAGAGGGGATGTGTGTTCCTACCGGCCCAATCGGCCCATTCGGCCCACTGGTGCTGGGATGTGGTTGCAAGCGTAATCATTTCGGTTGCAGAGTGGTACCGCGGCAATCCCGACTCGAACAACAACGTGATGGAGTTCATGACTCATGGCAGCAGCTTGGACACAACGGAGCGGTTGTGTCCAAAGAATCAGCCATCGCGCGCAAGTCGGCCCGGCCATTTGTGGTGTCCATGCCAAGAACGCGAGCAGGCTTATGAGCTTGCCAAAATGCGTTGTATGCCATCGTGTGACACTGGCACACATGTCCGCGGCCTTGAGGACTACCCCCACCCCTGGGCGTACCTGGGTCCCCAAAAGAATCGAAACCCCGATGCGCCGTACCACCCTACCAGAAATATGCTGAGCCGTTTTTCGAGATACGGTGACTCTTGGAAAGAGGGTCATCCATGCAAAATGAAGAACAATCCTCGCGTTATTCGAATGTCAAATGACCAGTACTGGGTTTCGTTTCACACACTGGGCTGAAACAAACGTTCCCCCCTGACCACCAGATACTGGGTGGACCAGAGGGGAACCGAATTGAAACTGAATCCGTAGACAGCGTGCTACCGCTTGCGCAATGGAACCAGACCCAACAACAGCGACATGACCCCAAGATTAATAGCTCCCATGGCTCCACACATCGTCATTGTCGGAACGCCTTGATCCACGGGCGGGTCGACAGCAACATCACCGTCCGGTTCGCATCGATTACCGCTGCAATGCTGCCCTTCGAGACAGGACAGAGCATTGTTCTGGCAAATGCCTTCTTCGCACCTGTCGGTCGTACATGAGTCCTCATCGTTACATTCCGAGTCGGATTGGCACGGCGCTGCCCCTCCGGTCTGGCGCTCTACGAATTGAACGCTTTCGGAAACTAACCCACCGGCCGTGTTAGACCCTGAATAGACTACAAGGTGAAGATGGTTGGGTATGATCCCGCACTGGCATACATTGCTGATTCGGCCGATAGGAGTGTCTTCACCAACCAGCTCACCGTCGCCGACGAAGATTGGGTTCATATGAAGGTAACCGCTCCACCATTTTTCTCCCGCTGTATCGTGTTCGACTAGCACGGCGCCTGAAACCGCACCAGGACGATGGTTTCCCGCGTATTTTACAACCTTTCCCGGCCTGATCGGATAGACAAGCTCGCCAGCATCAGCATCTGAAACCAAGTTGATGTCGTACGCAAACGTGTCGTCTGAATTACTTATGCCTCCATGCTCGCGGTGCAAGTCCGTTTGGTGCTGGCAAAACGTCCACAATCCTCGCTGTCCCACGCAGGCAGGGTTCTCGACTCCGGTGACACGGTAACCGCCAATTACCGGAGCAAGCACTGTCCTGATTTCGGTGCCAAGGAGCTGTTCTACAGCGTCTTGGGCTTCGTCCTGGTACTCAAGGTATGATTCATTCAGATAGGCCGACCAGTGGAGCCAACTGTTCGGCGTTTGAAATAGCGCAAACGCGGCTTGCGCGTTCGCGGCCGGACTATTCAACAAACTGCAGCCCTCTTCAGGTGTCGAAGCAAATGAGGGGTGTGCGAGGATGTTGATCTGCCACAAGCCACGTGAGTCTTCGACCACCCCCAGACAGTTCTGACACCAGGCGCCTATCCGAAAGTCCGATTCAGCCCTGGCGATGGCAATGGCGGTTTCTAGATCGTCATCTCTAAACCCCGCATCGTAGGCATATTCCGCAACAGTAAGCGCGCTCAACCTAGTACCTGATGGATTGCAATCGGTCGCCTCTTCTTGCTGACATTCGTGGTTATTGTCGCATTCCTCGCCGGCTGGGCACGACAACGGCACACAGCGGTTATCTTGGCACTGTTCGCAGGACCCACATTGGGTGTGGCTCGAGCAAAAACCATTGATCGTACTGCATGCGTGGTTGCTATTACACTGCTGACCAATCGGACACGTGAGCGTGACGCAGGCGTTGTTTTGACAAGTCTGGCACGGGCCGCATTGGGAGTTGTTCGAACAGAAACCCGGATCCGATTCGCAGGCATGGTTGTTATTGCATCGTTGACCCACTGTGCAGGAGATTGCCATGCAGACGTTGTTCTGACATGTCTGGCACGGACCACAGTACGAGTTGTTTGAACAGAAACCAGGAATTGAGGCACACCCGTGGTTACCGTCACATTGCTGGCCTATGGGACACGAGAGCGCGACACAAACATTGTTCTGACAGGTTTGGCACGATGCGCAGCCTGCGCTACTCGAACAAAAGTCAGGAATCGATTCGCAAGAATGATTGTTATTACATTGCTGGCCTGTTGGACACGAGAGCGTGGTGCACACGTTGTTTTGGCACGACTGACATGCCCCGCATCCCGAGTTACTTGAACAGTAGTTGGGAATCGATTGGCACGCATGGTTGTTGCATTGCTGACCCATCGGACACGTGAACGGGACACAGGTGTTATTCTGGCACGTCTCACACGGACCGCAGGCCGAGTTGCTCGAACAAAAATTAGGAATTGATTCGCACCCATGGTCGTCATCGCATCGTTGGCCGGTTGGACACGTGACCGGAACACAGTCATCGCCCTGGCACTTTTCGCAATCGTCACAATCGGAGTCGTCCGAACAGCCTTCCACGGTGTAGTGAATGGTGATGTTCCAGCTGTCAATCCGACCGGAGTCGAGATGGCAACAATCCTCCGCCAAAAGGCACCATTGCTGGTTTACGAGAAGGCCGTTGGCGGCCGTAATTCCAGAGACTTGATCCGAGGGGTTGTCGGCGGGGCCGCCTTCATGATCCCAGAGAATTGCAACATCGGATAAATACACCGCTAAATCGGCGCTGTAGGAATGAACGCATTGGAAACCGACGTCGATTGACGTGATGACTGCGGTCGGTGGTGCGTTTGAGATATCGATGCAACTCTGGGCAAGGAATCCGCAGCAGCCCGAGGCAGGGTTCGCGCACGCATTACCCGTGCAAGAGCCGTCGGGGATTGGAACGTCTGTCCCTTTACTGGCAGAAACAGACTGTGCGAACACGCACGCAGCACCCAGCGAATAGCAGTACCCCAGACAGCAGCAAACCAAAACTTTTCTTACATGTGGATTGACCGTTCTCATTTCACTCTCCTAGCTTTCAATTACGGACTTTGACAGTAAACATGCCACTCAACTTGCCGTCGTCTTGATCAGTACCTGCCACCCAATGCGTTCATGGCATAAGACCGAACGGAGTCGACTCGAATCCTGAGTAACCTAGTTGCGTGAAGAGATGCTCGAGTTGCTGCAGGCGAATCTCGATTGCAAGTTCCACGCTCTATTGGGCAAGCCGAAAAAGGAACCGCTATTCACGCAGAAAGATTCCTACGTTTTGGCAAGGCTTGGAGGGAACATGCTTAGGGTTTAGCAATTGCCGGCCTTGGCTTGGTGAAACGGCTTCAATTACATACAGAAAACAGTCACATGCGGAGGAGATCCAAAGTTGCGATCGCCAGTTATTACAGCTATACTGATGCCCACATCGGGCCGGGATTCCTATCTGGGTATTCAAAATGGCGGATCGAAGCGACAACGAACTTATTTTTTTAGCGCAAGCGAGTGATTCTGCCGCGCTGACGGAGCTATTAAAGAGGCACGCCGCGACGGTTCGCAGCCGGCTACAACCGTTGTTGCCGGCGCAATGGCGCGCCGAGGTTACCGACGACGACGTCATGCAACAGACGTTTCAGGATGTCGTCTGCGGCATCAAGCGGTTTGAGCCAAGCGGTGATGGTTCGTTCCTGGCATGGATGACCAAAGTGGCACGTAACAACATACAAACTGCGATCAAAGGCCTCGAAGCCGAAAAACGAGGCGGTGGCTGGAAGCGGATTACGCCCGTCGGCTCCGACGAATCCTATTGTGCGCTCTATGAGCTGGCTGGTGCGACGTCGATGACACCTAGTCGCTTGGCCGCGAAAATTGAGGGAGCAAAGGCCGTGAAGGCGGCCCTTGAGCAAATGCCCGAACACTATCGCACCATCCTTCAAGAGCATTTCATTGAAGGCGAGGAGATCGCCACGATCGCGACAAAGCTCGGTAAATCTCCGGGATCGTGTCATATGACCAAAGCCCGGGCCCTCGAAGTTATGGCCGAATTACTCGGGACGCCCGGAAAGTACCTTAGTCAGTTGGGCTAAGCACACGAGTCGCGCAGCTCGTTCCCTGTGCATGCAACTATCGTTTTGGAAGAGGCCACAATCATGGGTGAAAACGCCTCCAGCGATTCTAAGTTGATCGAAGCTGCTCAACGAGAGATCGCGGGGCTTGCAGATGCTCTAGAGTCGGCTCGGCAACCAAAAATCAAGATCCCTGGGTATGATATCCTGCGCGAAATCCAGCGCGGAGGACAAGGTGTTGTCTATCTGGGAATGCAGCGTGGAACCAGGCGCCAAGTTGCGATCAAAGTGCTCCGACAGGGACAATTGGCCACGCTAGCCGAGCGGGCGCGTTTTCAGCAGGAAGTCCGACTTCTTGCACAACTGAATCATCCCAACATTGTCGCGATTCACGACGCGGGTGATGCAGACGGCCATTTCTACTTCGTCATGGATTTTATCGCCGGCCAATCGCTCGATGCCCTTATCGAAGACGGCCACCGTGGCATCAGAGAGACGATCTCGTTGTTTGTGAAGATCTGCGATGCCATTCATGCGGCCCATCGCCACGGTGTCATTCACCGCGATCTCAAACCTAACAACATTCGTATCGACGCCACCGGCGAGCCGCGCATCCTTGACTTCGGGCTGGCGAAGATCGCTAACGACTCGGACGCCGCCGCGCAGATTGGCGTGTCAACCAGTGACAACATCAACACGGTTACGGGGCAATTCCTCGGATCGCTTCCATGGGCCTCACCGGAACAGGCCGAAGGGTTCAAGGCGATTGATTTCCGCACGGATGTCTATTCACTTGGCGTTATCTTCTATCAGCTGCTGACAGGCGAGTTTCCCTATCCGGTGGGTGGAGCTGTTCGCCAAGTCATGGACAACATCCTAATGGCGAAACCCATCAAGCCATCCGCGATTCGACGCGAGCTTGATAATGACATCGAAACGATAGTGCTCAAGTGTCTCGCGAAAGACGCTGAACGGCGCTATGGCGGCGTTGGGAATGTCTCAGACGATTTGCGTCGGTACCTCAACGGCGAAGCGATCGACGCCAAGCGCGACAGCAGCTGGTACGTGGTGCGAAAGACTGTTTTCCGCAATGCACGCACGTCGATAGCGACCGCTGCGGTAATCGTCGTCATTGTAAGTTGCGCCGTGATCAGCGGTTACTTCTATGGCCAATCGCGCACCGCGGAAACGGATCGCGAGAATGTAGTCGAACTCGCCACCGTGCAAGCCAAACAGCTTGATTCGCTGGCAGATGACAGCCGCATGGAGCTGCGGCGCCTGGCATTCGGGTGGTTCCTGCTTGAATGGCGCGATGGTCTCATCGCCCGAGCACATGCAATCCGAGAGAAGTTCAGTCACACAACAGTAGAATACGCGGTGGCTGGGTTTCTGCTCGACGACACGGCCTCGGTCGACCAACTTCTGCATGAGTTCCCGCAAAATGAATCGCTGGTTCTATTAGCGGCCGGCGCAAGATCGCTTCGTGATGGTCAAACTGCGGAGGCCGAAGGATTTTTCGCACGCGTTAAACAGGCAAAAGGTGACGACTGGACGAAAGCTGCCGCTATCGCCCGGCTGGAGCAAATGAAAAAGATCGTTGCCCAGGCCTCCGGAGGGTCCACACAATGACCAAGCCCGCGAAAAGGCCTTATCAAGTACGTTACGCTTTTTCATTGATCGAATTGCTGGTCGTGATTGCGGTCATTGCACTATTGCTCGCAATACTGCTTCCGTCTTTGAGTCGGGCCCGATCACAAGCCAAACGCACTGCGTGCGCCACCAATCTCAAACAAATTGCCAACGGTTGGCACATGTACTTCAACGAGAGCGGAGATCGATTTCCACAATGGGTCAGCATCAACATCAACTTTGGAGGCCGGCAAGGTGCTCAGGGAGGTTATGGCGGGAATCCGAACGCCAATCCTCCGACGGCACCAATCCCTAAGATCCTGAATCCTTATCTTGGCTTGGATCCGGTTATTTATGACGATGCAGAAGTCTTCCGCTGCCCTGCCGACAAAGGCGGTGGCATTGCGCCGGAAGCCTATTTTCTCACCTTTGGCAATAGCTACGGCACAAATCCACTCTTGATTGGACAAAACCAAATCTACACTCAGAGTTTTGGGCCCTGCCAGCCAGTTATGCAACAAATCAATGAACATTTGCCGAAGCTTAATCGCTCGCGGATTAGCAATGAAAGTAAACTAATCCTGATGGGCGACGCCGGCTGGGTGAATACATGGCATCCGGGTAGTTCGCAAAAAATCGAGTGGCACGATCAACCGCGGTCGCACAACTTAGCCTTTCTCGATGGGCACGTGAACTTCTTACGCTTAAGCAAGGGGCTACATATTACTTCATTCTACACGGTCATGCCGTTCCATAATCTGATCCATGCAACCGAAGCATGTCAACAAGAGGTGGAAGATGAGTGAACCACAAAATTGTGGAGCCCGGATAGAGGCACAACAATGTATCGCCCCACGCTCTTTTAATCGAGTATTCCCTAAAATATTGGCGGGCGTGCTCATTTACGCAATGTTATTGCCGATAAGCGCGCAAACGCTCGCGGGGCCGCAAATAATCTACGTTGATGACGACGCCCCTCTAGACGGGAATGGCGATACTTGGCCAACGGCATTCAAGTATCTTCAAGATGCTCTTGCAGTAGCTATTGGCATTCCATCGAGTGAGATTCGCTTGGGTCAGGGTACCTACACACCTGATCGAGGTGGTTCATCGGCCCTAGGCGATCGCAACGCCACATTCATACTTTGCAATAATACTACCTTGATCGGCGGATACGCAGGTGTGGGGGCACTGGATCCCGATGTGCACGATAGTACTTTGTACGCATCGATCTTAACCGGCGACCTCAATATGGATGACGGTGACGACGGCGTAAATTATGATGACAATTCGTACCACGTAGTAACTTCTGGCTGCTTTGGCAGTATTATAATGATATCCGGGCTAAGCATCGAAGGCGGAAACGCCGTATCGCCAGCATTCCCGCAAGGCGGAGGCTTGTTACACTACAACGCACTTCTGATCATAAAAGATTGTATATATCGTAGAAACCGCGCGGACGTTGTCGGCGGGGGTGTGTTTTCTTCTCTTGGCGACTGCAAAATAGAGAATTCTCGCTTTGTCAATAATGTTGCAAACTCCGGCGCTGGCATTTGTTCGTCGCGCGGTAACTTAGCCATCAGTGATTGCGTATTCGTCGGAAATGCGTCGACAAATGTGGGCGGGGGAGTTTGGGCCGTAGAAGCGACTTTGACCGTACACAAATCCCATTTCGAGGCGAATTCAGCAAATGGGGGCGGAGGTATTGGTATTGCTCTTCCCGTGGCATCATACTTAGCGCAGTGTGGGTTTTATGGCAATTGCGCCACTGGAGCTGGCGCAGTTGCTGTACAACAGGGGTCAAAGGCATCGTTTATTGCAACCAATTGCTTCTTCTACGGGAATCATGCCGAGAATAGTGGAGGCGCCATTGTGCTTTCCGGTGGAGTGAATCGCCTAATTAACTCTTCTTTTATTGATAATGACAGTGTATTTGGAGGTGCCGTGTATAGCGACCTAAATATTGTAGGCGATGGTGTCACGACTTTAGAGAGTTCAACGTTGATCGGCAATCGCGCGAGAGTAGGGCCTGCAGTCTTAACGTATAGCGACTGTTCACTCATCAATTCGCTAATTTGGTTCAATTGCGGGTATTCCTATGATTTGGCCCAGATAAACACGACAAAGCTACTCTCAATTCACGGCTGCAATATCCAAGGCGAACACGAAACAATTGCGGCATTAGGGGTTGATGCACATGTAGAATATGGCGAGGATAACATTGCGAAATACCCATTCGCGACGCGTCGGGGATTCTTGCGAGCCACTTCATCCTGTATAGATGCAGGCCTAAACGCAGGGTTATCGATGGATGACTTGGACCTGGATTCGGATGGTGATTTTGGCGAGGTGATCCCACTCGATATTAACAATGATCTAAGACTCGCGGACAATCGGCTAATTGTGGACACAGGCGCAGGCGTTGCACCGATCGTTGACATTGGAAGTGACGAATATGTAGATCAAGACTATGACGGGCTTCCGGATGTATGGGAGATGAGTTACTTCGGCTCTCCCATTGCCGCTTTACCTGAGGAAGACTCTGACGAAGATCAAGCTACAAATTTGTCAGAGTATGAAGCTGCAACCGATCCCCGTAGACCACCGTGGTTTGTTGATGCTTTATTAGGTGACGATGGCTGGGATGGCCGAGCACCAACTTATCAGGGTTTACGTAGTGGACCCAAGCGGACAATACAAGCTGGTATTGATGTTGCGGAAGATGGGGATACGGTATTAGTCAGCAGCCCGTTGAAAAAGTCCTTGACGCCCACGGTATCATGAGGTTCGCGGAAGT
>CAZBRD010000024.1:0-65691 GCA_964494205.1 uncultured Phycisphaeraceae bacterium
GCCTTTTCTATTGGATAAACAACAACCATCAACAAAAGTGCTCAGTTTGAGTAACAAAGCGACGAACGTTTCAATAAGTGCAATTCCAAGAAGTAACCGGAAGAGAATTTTGAAATTGCTACTTGTCTGTTTGATACTTGTCGCCTTATTGATAATCGTCAGCCAAGGTTGTTGATACGTCAATTGTACTACGAACTCAAAGAATCGTAGGCCAAATTTGAACTATGATTTTAGCCCATGGTCGTCGATTTACACGGTCTAAACGGTAGTCACTCTGGATGATGAAGCGACGGTAGCCGATGTTAGACAGCGATTGGATAAAACTGCTCCTAACATTCTTGGTGGGATTTCTCACTAATGCGTTTGCGCAGTCGTTCCGCGCATGGCTTACTCGTCCTAAGGTCGGGCTACAATTCATTCCAAAGGTTGGATTAGGGCATGGCTATATTTCTAGCACTCGAGAGCGACTGGGCGATCTACAATTTCGTGCCTTCTATATTCGTGCATCCGCGACCAATCTTTGTAGAACTACGGCAAAGAGTTGTCGTGTGTTCCTTACGAGGATAGAACGTCAAGTTGAGTCCGGCGATTATACAGTGCTTCATCACGACGCGTTGCCTTTACCGTGGGCCTACATTGGAGCGGTTACGCAAGATATTCCACCTAAAATGTCATTTTTCTTCGATGTGTTCCAAGTATCGGAATGCGATCCACGTTTCGTCCCTTCAACGACAATACAACCGCTGACTTGGAATGACCAACTCCGCGACAAAGGAAAGTTTCGACTAAGTGTTCTGTTGACAGGTGAAAACTTGGAACCAGTTCAATTCTCGATTTCATTTGATTGGAAAGGATCCTTCGACGACTTTGCTGTAGCAATTAGTTCCATAAAAATGCGAGTCTTGTAGTTTGTCGCAAATCAACACGGTCCGCAGACCTGACCTTGTTCAATTCCGGCGACGAAGCAGCGACAGCCCAAGTAACATTGACATGAATGTAATCAACCCAAGTGCCCCACATCCGCCGCGCCCGCCGTTGTTCATCGAATTGGTTGGTTCGTCCTCGTTGTCGTTATCGTTCGGCACGCCTTGACCCGAAGATTCGTTATCATTCGAATTGGGGCATCCGGCGATCGTGGTGTTTTCGCAACGGAAGTTGACACACGTGTCGCTAGTGCAATCATCGCCGTCATTGCAATCGGTGTTTTCCGTGCAGCAATCCTCTGCGGCTGTGCCGGTGCACGCCCCATTTGCGCAAACATCATCGTCGGTGCACGAATCGCCGTCGTCGCACGTTGCATCATTGTTGACGAACACGCAACGATTCAGTTCGCACGAATCGTCCGTGCAGTCATTTTCATCATCGCAATCAGAATCAGAGTCGCAGCAGTTGTCCGCAGGTTGGCCGACGCATTCGCCGTCGCTGCACTGATCATCATCGGTGCAGGGATCTTCGTCATCACAATCGCTCGTTGAGAAAGAATAAGTACACGTCCCCGACGCACACGAATCATTTGTGCATGGATCATCATCATCACAATCAGCCGCACTCGCACATGGATCGCAATTGGATATTGGCGTATGGACGCATATAGAGTTCGTGCAAACGTCCAGCGTGCAGGGATTCGCGTCAACGCACGTCGCATTCGATAAACAGCAATCGGCGATGTTCGTGAACGCACACGTTCCGTTGTTGCACGTGTCGGTGGTGCATGCGTTGTTGTCGTTGCAATTCGCGTTCGTCTGGCAGCCGACGCATGTGTCGGTCGTTTCGTTGCAGAATTGGCTAACGGAGCACGGCGAACCGGCTGAAATACAACCTGTGCCAGCCTGACAGACCTCCGCGCCGTCGCAGAACAGGCCGTTGCTTGTGCAAAGCGAATCGTTGGGCACGAACATGCACTGACCTGTCATGCAGCGATTGTCCGTGCACGCGATGTTGTCGTTGCAATCGGCGTCCGCGAAGCAGCCGTTGTTTTGGCCGATGGTCGGCGGGCCCACACGGTAGTCGGAGCCAAGCGTCACTTCGCCAGCGCCGCCGTTCGATCCGTCGAACGCGATGGATTGGCCCTCCGTGGCCACTGGTGCAAAGTCAAAAATCGCAGCCGCCGACCAAAGCGCTCCCCCTGCTCGAGTCGGGTCGGCTGCGACGTCGTGTCGCTCTTCGTTGGGACCAACGCCGGTGGTCCCCCACTGCACGTAATCCACCATGCGGTTGTCGGCTCCAAGACCACCGAAATCGCAAAAGGGGTTGCAGTTGTAGACAGAAATCTCGTCAGCCACGTTGCCGAGCGTGCCGCTGTAAATCTGCGGTATGACCGGCGGAAAATTCGGCAAAAAAAGGTTGTTCGCATCGTTGGTGCCGGGAAACGCGAGGTGGACGGTCAGAATCTGACCCGGGGCGAGCGTAATGCCCGCGAAGTCACCCTCGAATGAATAAAAGAAGGATGTGCAGAGCACGAAACTGGAAATGTTGACGGCTGTGGTCCCGATGTTCTTGAGTTCGAGCTTCTCGCTGCCGTAGTCCGTGTCGCCGACCGGGTTGTAGAGCAGTTCGTTGATGACGACCTGCGCACTCGATGTGGAAGTCGCAATCAGTAGTGTGAATGCGACCAGACCTACGAGGATGGATTGCACTTTCTTCATGCTCTCTACCGGACTCTCAGACTCTCAATGCTCCCCCTTATGAACATTCCCACTGATGATGTTCATCCGTGGCGATTCGATTGCGAACCTTACACGTCCATTTCATCGATCGAGCGCATTCACGGCAAGCCGCACGACCAAACGCAAAGGCATTTTACTCGATGACAGCCTCGACGATGACCGGTTTTGCAGCATGTTTCCGCCCCCTTTCGCCGGTCGAACTCTCTCGCTAGTATTCGTGAACGTTTTCACAAACCGTGCCGGGCGGTCTGGCAGGTGGAGTAGCGTCGTGAGTCAGTTTTCGGTTCCCTGGAAGCCCGTCCAGCGGGTGCAGTACGGATTCTTCGCCACCATCCTGATAGGGCTGGGAACGGCGATTTACGCCGTTTTTGCGCCCATCGTTCGACGTTTTCCCGGACCGTTGCTGCTCAGTGCGGTGGCTGGAACCTGTTTTCTGGTTTGGGCACACGCCCTGCTCTTCTCCTACGTTGATAAGGAGATTGTGGCCAACGCAACAGTGGCGGGTGTGGCGTCTACTCAGACGCCTTCGTTGACGTCCCCAAGCACGTGGGGCCTACCTCCGTCAGCCATCGAGACCATCATGCGACACAACGGCGGGCGAACCGTCGGCATGGTCGGGTTGCTCAAGTGGGTACTTTGGCCCGTTCAATTCGGATTCCTTCGCGATGTGATCGGCCTGAGTGCGATCATGGGCTTGTTTAACATCATCCCGATCTACACGATCTGGTGGGAGCGAAAGGTTGCGGGGCGCATTCAGTCCCGCCTTGGGCCGATGCGCGTGGGCGGCTGGCACGGCTGGGCGCAGAGCTTTGCCGACGGCATCAAACTCCTTCTTAAGGAAGACCTGATCCCCAAGGATGCGGACTCGATACTTTTCCGGTTGGCACCGTACCTTGCGATCATTCCGGTTGCGTTGGCATTCGTTGCGTTTCCGTTCGGGGCGACCTACGTATTTCGCGAGCTGGATGTCGCCCTCGTGTTCATCCTCGGCATGCTGGGAATCGAAGTCGTCGGCGTGATTCTGGCTGGCTGGGCGTCGAACAATAAATGGAGCGTCTACGGCGCGATGCGCGAGGCCTGCCAGATGGTCTCGTACGAAATCCCCATGGGTCTGGCGCTGATCGTCCCCGTCGTTTGTGCGGGCACGTTGAGTCTACGAAAGATCGGCGATGTGCAGGCGGGCGGCTGGTTCAGCTGGCTCGCTTACGACAATCCGTTTACGTTCCTCGCGTTCGTGACCTACTTCATCGCATCGCTGGCTAGCTGTAAGCGAGCGCCGTTCGACCTGCCCGAATCTGAGAGCGAGCTGGTCGCGGGTTTTCACACCGAATACTCCGGCATTCGCTGGAGCTTTTTCTTCTTTGCCGAATACGCAGCTATGTTCGTGGTCAGCGGGTTGGCTGTCGTGCTGTTCCTTGGCGGATGGCATGGGCCGTTCCCGTTGTCGTGGGGTGATGCGTGGGGCGATAGTTGGGCGGCGAACGGATTGAAGGGCTTGTTGCTAAGCGGCCCGCTCTGGTTCGTAGCCAAGTGCGTTTTCTTCTTGTATGTGCAGATCTGGATTCGCTGGACGCTGCCACGCATCCGCATCGATCAGGTGCTTTACTCCTGTGTGCAGGTCATGCTGCCGCTCACGATGATTCTCTTGTTAGGCACGACGCTGTGGGTTTGGGCGGATGTCACTTGGCCGAACCCCGAAGTCGGGCCGTTCTGGTATCGATTCGCTCAAGCATGGAACGTGTTCTTTGGGCTGGTAGGTTTTGTGTTTGTGCTTGGGTTCGTCGTGATTGCGATGTATGGTTTCTATCACCGCAGAAGACTGGTCGGAAATCTCGTGGTCGACGCATTGCCGGGTTCGTGACGTAATGGCGAATGGCGAATTAAGAATGACGAACGCCGTGTGGGGCACCGCGAAACTGGTGTTGCTAATTGCCATTTACCTCTCGGTATTCTCACCCATAGCCAGCGCGGCTGATCCGAGCGTTCATCGCATCGGCGTGACGGAGGCTGTCGCACCCGGCGGGATCATGGAAGCCCTGATGTTTTACGGGGCTGCTGTCCCGATCGTGATCGCAGCCGTGGGAATCTGTTTCAGCAAGAACATTGTTCGCATGGCTGTCTGGTTGTTCCTGGCTTTGGGCTCGGTCGCGGTTTTCTATTTCCTGCTCGCAGCCAACTTCCTCGGTGCGATCCAGCTGATTGTGTACGTCGGCGGCACGCTGGTGCTGCTGATTTTCGGCGTCATGCTCACGAGCAAGTCGCCGTGGGTGAAGTTTTCGATCCATTGGCTGGAGTTGCTTTCGGCGGCTGTGGTTTGTATCTCGCTGTTTATTGGATTGAGCGTGATTTTCTCGCGCGCGACATGGGCGACAGCAAGCGGCGTGGTGCCCGGTTCGTCGATGGCTGATTTCGGTCGGCGGTTGATCACAGTATATCTCGTTCCGTTCGAAGTGGCGGGCGTGCTCTTGTTCATCGTGATGGTGGGCGCGGCGCACCTTGCACGGCCGGAAAAGTAGTGCGTAGTTAAGAGAAGGGTGTGTGCTATGCACCCACCTGCTGTGCCGGTCGTTGTGAATACGCGACAATGACGCGGACGTGGCTGGAACGAGACAAAAGGTGGGTTCAGAGAACCCACCCTAACGATTGATCCCGTGCTTTTGCACGGGACTCGAATTGACGGGTCATCGAAAAAAATGCTGACCATCGGATTAACTCATTACCTCATCGTAGCAGCCATCCTGTTTTGCAGCGGGCTGTTCACGATGATGACCAAGCGCAACGCGATCGGGATTCTGATTGGCGTCGAGTTGGTTTTGAACAGCGCGAACGTGAACCTGATCGCCTTTGACCGCTACATGGGTCCCGGGCGAATCGACGGGCAGATTACGGCGCTTTTTGTGATTGCATTGGCAGCTGCTGAAGCGGCGCTGGCTGTGGGCATTTGCGTGAACGTATACAAGAATCTGTCGACGGTAGACGTCGACAGCGCGACGACTTTGCAAGGGTAGAACTATGGGCATTGATCTCGGAGCATTCGGGACGATCATCGGAATCATTTTCCTGCCGTTTCAGTTGATTCATAGCTTGGTGACTTACTCTTTGAATGTGCTGACGTTTGACATCCTGCAGCTTGATCCGTATCTGCCCATTAAGTTCGGGATGATCTCACTCTTGGGTTGGTTGTAGAAACAAAAGGTGGGTTCTGAGAACCCACCCTACGAATGAAAAGGCGGGTGAAACCCGCCCTACTTGGTTGAATAACCTCCTTCATGAACAGTCACCTTTACGAAATCCTGCTCGCTCTCGGCGTCCTTTCGCCGTTTGTCAGTTTCTGGCTGCTGGTGTTCTTTGGCCCCAAGCTGGGCAAGCCGGCCGCCGGTTGGCTGGGCGTTTTCCTCGGCATGTTCGTGCCGTTGTGCTTCGCCAGCTACGTGCTGTTCAACTGGTGGTTGGTGGAAACGCCGGAAACGCGGGCCGCTCTCACTGAACACGCCTTCCGCTTCGACTGGGCGAGGCTTGGCGACATACCGATCCGCGTGGGTGTAAAACTCGACTCGCTGACCGTGGGCATGTACTTCATGGTCACGTTCATCGCGACGTGGATTTTCGTGTTCAGCGTCGGCTACATGTCGGGTCATAGCGACGAGGTCGCACACCAGAGCAAGTACCACCGTTTCTTCGCTTACCTGTCGCTGTTCGGGTTCAGCATGTTGGGACTGGTGATCAGCAGCAGCCTGATGTTCCTGTTCATCTTCTGGGAACTCGTCGGTCTGTGCAGCTACCTGCTCATTGGCTACTACTTCGACCAGCGCGTGCCGCAATACGCCCAGATGAAGGCGTTCATCACCAACCGCGTCGGCGATTTCGGTTTCCTCATCGGGTTGATGCTGGTCTTCTTCCAGCTCGGCACGCTCGAGCTCGACCAGGCAGCTATCAACTTCGCTAAACAGCACGCCGCGTTCGTGAGCCACGATATGGCTAACGCGGGCATCTTCGCGAGCGATTACACGTTCCTTGGGTGGTCACTGGCGACGATCATGGGCATCGGCCTGTTTTGCGGCGCGATGGGTAAGAGCGCCCAGTTCCCGCTGCACGTCTGGCTGCCCGACGCGATGGCTGGCCCGACTCCGGTCTCCGCATTGATCCACGCAGCCACGATGGTGGCAGCCGGTGTGTATCTCGTTGCGCGCGTATTCCCTTTGATGACCCCCGATGCGCTGATGTTCGTCGCGACGATCGGGTGCATCACGCTCTTTTTGATGGCCCTCATCGCCATCGTGCAGACAGATATCAAGAAGTGCCTCGCGTATTCAACGCTCTCGCAGCTGGGTTACATGATTTTCGGTATGGGCTGTGGGGCGTGGATTGCAGCCCTGTTCCACCTCATCACGCATGCGTTCTTCAAGGCCATGATGTTCCTCGGCTCAGGGCAGGTCATCGAGGGCTGTCACCACGAGCAGGACATGCGCAAGATGGGCGGGCTTCGCAAGAAGATGCCCGTCACGTGCTGGACGTTCTTCATCGGCGTGCTGGCCATCGCGGGAACCGGTATTCCCGGTCTGGTTATCGCTGGTCATTACAAGATCGGTCTCGGCGGGTTCTTCAGCAAGGATGAGATCCTGGCTGTCGCGTGGACGCGTGCGTTCGCGTGGGATGATCCGAAGGATTTCGAGGTTGGCCACGGCGAGCATCACGCAACGAATCAGAACCGCGACCGCGAGGGAGCGGCCTCGGGTGGGACTGATTCGCCGAAATTCCTGCTGGCCAGCGACCCCGCTCATTCAAACACAAAACACGAGGCGAACGCGGGGACTTCAGGACATGGCGAAGCTGGTCACGGAACCTCAGTGAATGCCTCCATCTTCGCGGGGATGAAAAAACACAAACTCCCGAAGTGGATGTTCTATCTCGCCATCGCCACTGCCTACATCACACCGTTCTACATGATGCGGGCGTGGTGGCTGACGTTCATGGGCAAACCGCGCGATCATCACGTGTACGATCACGCCCACGAGTCGCCGCTGATGTTTATTCCGTTGGCGGTCCTTGCGGTTGGCACGTTTTTCTCAAGCTATTTCCTGTTCCGGCCATTGATCGTCGACGCATCGACGGCTGCCACAGTCGCACCGATGGTTATGTCCATCGACGGCGAGCAGCATTCGACTGCTATTACTCACGCTCACCAGTGGCTGATCTACGGTGTCGGTGGTGCGTTCCTCGTCGGTTTCTTCATCGCGTTTTTGATCTACCGCAACGGGCTGGAACTAGCTGAGTCGATCAAGCAGAAGATGCTGCCCATCCACACGCTGCTGGAACGAAAGTACTACATCGATGAGCTTTACCATCTGGTGTGGGTCAAGGGATGCCTTGCACTGGCCTACACCTGCCGGTTCTTTGATACGTATGTGGTCGACCTGATCTTCGACACGCTGGCTGCCAGCACGGAACGCTTCGCGGCATTCTCGGGTTTGATCGTCGATGCACACGGTGTAGACGGCGTGATCAACGGCGTCGCGAAATCGTCGATGGATTTCGCGGGCGTCGTTCGCAGCCCGCAAACCGGGCGAATCAGGAACTACGTGTTGTTTACGGCCGGTATCGCGACGATCGTGATTATCTGCGCACTGTTGTTCTGGACGCAATCGGGTCAAGCCGGCGTTACAGAGGCAGGTCGCTAAGTTTTGACTTCCAACCCTTTGCTCGCGCAAAGGGCTCTGAAAGGGTGGCACGGTCTTGCGAAGCGAGGCTGTGGGTTATTGAATGCCGACGTGGTCGGGCTAAGGCTCGATCATCACCCCGGTGATGAGGATTAGACAAGAACAGCCATGAACATACTCACTTTACTCGTGTTTCTGCCGACCATCGGGGCGTTGTTGTGCCTCGTGGCGCCGAAGCAGTTCATCAAAACGATTGCGGTTGCATCATCCCTGGCGGCGTTGCTGGCCTCGCTGACGTTGTTCCCGACGTTCCTGGCTGGCGGCGACAACACCGCGCTACAGATCTTTGGAAGCAAATACGGAACGCTTCAGCACGTGTTTCGAGCGGATTGGATTACCGGAGCCAAGTTTAAGATCGAGTACTTCATCGGCATCGACGGATTGAGCTTTCCGCTGCTGATTTTGACTACGCTGGTATCGTTCCTCGCCTGTCTCGCGAGCCTGAACTTCGAGCACTGGAAGAACAACAAGGGCATTCGAGCGTATTTCGTCTTGTTCCTGTTGCTTGAGACCGGCATGCTCGGCGTGTTCGTCTCGCTCGACTTCTTCCTGTTCTACATCTTCTGGGAAGTGATGCTCCTGCCCATGTACTTCCTCATCGGCGTGTGGGGCGGTGAGCGGAAGGAATATGCAGCCATCAAGTTCTTTCTCTTCACGCTGGCGGGCTCGGTGCTGATGCTCGTGGCGATCGTCGCGCTGTATTTCTTCAGCGATACTGCCATCGCTGCCGCGAAATCTGTGGAGAGCGGGTACCGCAACGGCGTACAGATTACGCACGGCACGTTTGACCTCATCGAACTAGCCACGAACAAGACGATCCAGAGCTACTTCACAGCGGCTTCGACCACGTTCCTTGGTTTGAAGCTCGCACCGCTCATGTTCATGTTCCTGTTCATCGGGTTCGCGGTGAAGCTGCCCAGTGTGCCAGTGCACACGTGGCTGCCCGATGCACACGTGCAAGCCCCGACGCCGATCAGCATGATTCTGGCGGGCGTGCTGCTGAAGATGGGTGGGTACGGGTTCCTGCGACTTTGCTATCCGATCTTTCCGTCAGGCGGCGAAGCGTGGGCTTATCCGCTCGCGCTGATCGGCGTGATTAGTATCATCTACGGCGCACTCTGTGCCATGGCTCAGACCGACTTTAAGAAGCTCGTGGCCTACAGTTCCGTCTCGCACATGGGTTATGTGCTGCTGGGGATCGCGGTGATGACGCCAGCCGGTTTCCAAGGGGCGATGTTCCAGATGATCGCTCACGGGATCAGCTCGCCCATGTGCTTCTTCCTCGTCGGCGTGATTTACGACCGTGCACACCATCGCGAGATCAATCGCTTCGGTGGTTTGTGGTTGACGATGCCCAAGTACGGCACGATGGCTACCATCGGGTTTTTTGCTTCGCTCGGGTTGCCCGGTTTGTGCGGGTTCATCGGCGAGGTGTGGGTGCTGCTCGGCACGTTCGCCGCGAAGGACAAGTACCCGTGGGCGGTGCCGCTGGCGATCGTCGCGGCCTCGGGCGTCATCCTCACGGCGGGGTACATCTTGTGGCTCATTCGCCGCGTGTACCTCGGACATGAGAAGGATGAGTACGCGGATTATCCCGATGCCGACGCGCGGGAGACGTTTATCCTCGTTCCACTGGCGATCCTGTGCATCCTGATGGGTATTTTCCCCATGCAGACGGTGTTTGACTTCACGAACGGAACGCTGGACCTGCTGCTGTCGCAGGTGACGCAGACGATCGCGATGGTGAAATAGAGAACCGAATTACAAATGACGAATGACGAATTACAAAAAGTTCTTCGACGATGCGTGCGTTAATTTTGTAATTAGTAATTCGTAATTGAAACTCGGCGGCCGCTAACTCTCGAAAGATATATGATCAGTTTCCTCGCTCAATCTTCTCCCTGGGCCAACATCGCTATCGGTGAGCAGCTCACGTTGTTCTCACCGCTGCTGGCGCTGGTGGGCACGATGCTGCTCGTTGTGCTTTGTCCTCTGACCGTTGGTCGCGGGTCAAAGACAATCGCCGGCGCTGCCTCGATCGGCGTGTTCGTCACGTTGCTGCTGGCGTTCGATGTGGGCAAGCGAGTCTTGCTTGGCGGAACCAGCGGCCTGTCGACCGATCCGGCTGCCGGATTGCTCATCGTGGACAATCTCTCCGTCGGTTACCAGATCATTCTTTACGTTTTCCTTGCGGCTGTGATGTGGCTGTGGTGGATGGGATCAGCCGAGAAAGAGCGCAACGCGCCGGAGTTTTTCATACTGCTGCTGGGTAGCGCGTTCGGCATGGCGTTGATGGTCAGCTCGGTCAACTTGCTGATGATCGTGATCGCGATCGAGACCGCTTCATTACCCAGCTATGCGATCGTCGGATTCGACAAGCGCGACCGCAAAGGGGCGGAGGCGTCACTCAAGTATGTCGTCTTCGGGGCGGTCAGCGCTGCGATCATGCTCTACGGCGCGAGTCTCATTTATGGTCTCGTCGGCAGCCTGAACGTGGGCGTGATAGCTGAATACGTCGTGCAGCATTTTGGAATCAGCGAGAACAAACTGCTGATGAGCCTTGCCCTGTTTTGCTTCCTTGGCGGTATCGCGTTCAAGATCTCAGCCGTGCCGTTCCACTTCTGGTGCCCTGATGCGTTCGAGGGCGCGAAGATCGAAGTCACAACGTGGCTTAGCGTAGCGAGCAAAGCCGCGGGGCTGATTCTGCTGGTCAGAATCGTGCTCGCATTCTGCCACGCCGTTGAATCGCCGCCGGCGATGACGTTCATTTCGCCCATTGCGTGGACCATCGGCATCATGGCTGCTGTCACATGCACGGTCGGAAATTTCTCGGCTTACAAGCAGCAGAGCGTGAAGCGATTGCTCGCCTATTCGTCGATCGCCCATGCCGGTTACATGATGATGGCGGCGGCTGTGTTTCTGCATCCATCGAACGCAGGGTACTCAGCCGGCGTCTCTTCGCTGGTGTATTACATCGTCATCTACATGTTGATGAACCTTGGCGCATTCAGCGTGACGGCCTGCGTGTTTTGGGACACAGGGAGCGATGACATCGACGCGTTCACGGGCCTGATTCGGCGAAATCCCTTCCTCGCGGTTCCGATGGTGATCTGTCTGATGTCGCTCGTCGGTCTGCCGCCGCTCGCGGGTTTCCTCGGCAAATGGTGGATTCTCATGGCGTTGGGCAGCATGCAGGGCACAGCCAGTGCAGGTGGCGGAACCTTTGCGACGCTCGGCTGGTTCCTCGTCATCGTCGCAGGTGTCAACACGCTCATCAGCCTTTACTTCTATCTGCGAATTGTCGTGCAAATGACGCTGCGGGATAAGCCGAGCGACGAGGTGCGTGCACCGATTGGCGGTGTAGCCATGGCCAACCTGTGCGCGGTGTTGTTGCTCGTGTTGTTCTTCTTCGGCGGTTCTCTGAAAAACGCGGCAGAGCGTTATACAAAGAATATCTATCCCGCCGGGGCAACTAATACTGTGAACGCCAAGGTCGGTGACGCGAGCCTTGCCTCTACCGAATCGGCGGGCTCACGATAATGGCTGATCAATCAACCATCACCATCCTGCGCGACCTATTGGCGACCGAACAGCGCAGCATCGCTCCGCGGTTGATGGAATCGACCGTCTTCGTTTCGAAGCTGAGCATTCACGAAAACGAGTCGCTTCGCCGGGCGGCCAAGTCGACGATCGAAAACGAACGCAAGCTGACGGAGTTGATTGTCTCGCTTGGCGGCGCGCCTGGCCCGCGCTCAGCCGACGTTATGACCGCCCATCTGCATTTCCTCGAAGTACACTTCGTGCTGCCGCAATTGCTGGCTGACCGTCAATCACTCGTGCAGCGATATTCTGCTGCGTCGGCGAAGCTCTCCCGCGAGCCGCGTGCAGCCGCCGTAGTGAATGAAATCCTCGAACGTCACCGCACCGAAGCTGCCGAATTGCAGCGACTCTCAGAACCGACTCGACGCGCCGGTTAAGTCCCTTTGCTCGACGAATCAGTCGGATCACGCCACACTATCCACGTGTCATACGCGAACCCGCCATTGGTCGGCCCTGTCACGCCGTCGGAACGCATCGAATCGATCGACGTGCTGCGCGGTTTCGCCGTACTCGGCATATTGGTAATGAACATTCAGTCGTTCGCGATGATCGATGCTGCCTACATCAACCCGACTGCGTACGGCGATCTCACCGGCATCAACTACCTCGTCTGGCTGCTGAGCCACGTCCTCGCCGACCAGAAGTTCATGACCATCTTCAGCATGTTGTTCGGCGCGGGCATCGTGTTGATGGCTGAGCGACGCGAACACTCAGGTTTGAAATCAGCGGGTGTGCATTATCGCCGTATGGCCGTGCTGCTCGTGTTCGGGCTGCTGCATTCGTATCTGCTCTGGTTCGGCGACATTCTCTACACTTACGCCCTTTGTGGCATGATCGTGTACCCACTGCGTCGGTTGCGGCCTCGCACGCTGACGCTGATCGGACTGTGCATCCTCACGATCCCGACCTTGCTTGCGGTTTTCGCGCACTTCTCACTGCCCCGCTGGTCGCCCGAACAATTGGAAGCAACCCAACAATTCTGGAAACCCGACGCGGCCGCCGTCGCCGACGACCTCGCCACGTATCGCGGGTCGTGGCTGCAGCAAATGCCGTCTCGCGCACGCTCCTCACTCTGGTTTCAAACAGAACTCTTCGCCGCCGAATTCATTTGGCGGGCGGGCGGGTTGATGCTCATCGGCATGGCCCTTTTCAAACGTGGCGTGTTCAATGCCGCACTGTCGCGCATGACCTATGTGGCCTTCATATCAGTGGCGCTGCTGGTCGGCATTCCGATCATCGGCCTGGGTGCGCGCGAGAACTTCGGCCACCATTGGGACTTCCGTTGGTCGCTCTTCCTCGGAAGCCTGTACAACTATTGGGCGAGCATACTCGTCAGCTTCGGCTGGATTGGCGCTATCATGATTCTCTGCAAATCGCCGCGATTTGCCTGGCTCACCCGCCCGCTCGCGCGCAACGGCCGCATGGCGTTCACCAACTACCTGATGCAGACGGTCATAGCCACGACATTGTTCTATGGTCACGGGTTCGGGCTATTCGGTTACGTGGAACGCTGGGGCCAGGCGCTCATCGTTCTCGCTGTATGCACCTTCCAGCTCATTGCCTCGACGATTTGGATGTCCCTCTTCGAAATCGGCCCGATGGAGTGGCTGTGGCGACGACTCACTTACGGCCGCCCTCGACCCATCGCGCGCATGATCCCATCGTCGTCCGATCCCTCGCCGTGACCAATTCTACATAAGCAAGTATGATGTCCCGATGCACGATCGCCCCCATCGTCTCAGCACTGATGGTCTGGCGTACATCGTCGTTACGCTAATTTGCTGGTCGAGCGTTCCGCTTTTTCTCAAGCATTTTTCAAAGTTCATCGACGGCTGGACCGCCAATGGCTGGCGATATGGAATGTCCGGGCTGTTCTGGCTTCCGCTGCTGATGGTCATGGCGTGGCGCGGGAAACTCCCGCGCGGCCTGTGGCGCGCCGCCCTCGTGCCCAGCATCTGCAACATTTCCGGCCAAATCTGTTTCGCATGGGCGCCTTATTTCATCAACCCCGGCTTGCAGACGTTTCTCCTACGCATGCAAATCCTCTTCATTGCCATTGGTTCCTATCTGCTTTTTCCGAATGAGCGGAAACTACTGCGCTCGTCCGTCTATTGGTTGGGTATTGCTGTCGTGTTCACTGGCTCAGTCGGCATCATGATGCTCAACCCGCAGCGATCACGCTCGGCTGAAGTGCTTGGTGTAATACTTGCGCTGTGCGGCGGTGCGGGTTTCGCCTGCTACTCTCTCGCGGTGAAGCATTACATGCGCAACATCTCGCCCATGTATTCGTTCGCTGCCGTCAGCAACTATACAGCGCTTGTGCTGGTCATCCTGATGCTCATCCTTGGTCGTGGCCACGGCAACGAAGTGTTCGATTTCAGCAAGGCGGAATTCGGTAAGTTGGTAGCGTCGGCCATGCTTGGCATCGCGCTCTCACACGGGCTCTACTACGCAGCCATGAACAAACTCGGCGTCGCGGTTTCAGCCGGCGTAATTCTCCTGCAGCCGGTGATCGTGAGTGTCGGTTCGCTGTTCCTTTTCGACGAACGCCTCACTGCCGGGCAATGGGCATGCGGCCTCGTCGCCATCTCTGGTGCGGCGGTAACACTCTATGCTCAACAGCGGATTCAGCGGCAGGCGGAAGTGAAGGCCATCGACTTGCTTGAACCGCAGGTCACACCCGCAGAACTTCCCTTAACCAAAGAACCCGCCATGAGCGGCACTGCCAGGCGAAGTTAAATGTCCGTTGAATTACCCGCACTCATTTGACGCAGCCATTTTCAAGCGGAAAATACATGACTTAAGAGAATTCGGTCACTTTTTTCAGGAGAGAACCATGTTTGGTCTGGTTGGATTTGTCGTGTTGAATCTTATGAACGTTATCGCATTCGCAGCCGGTGACCCCGCGCCTGCGACCACCACCACTACTACCCCGGCGGCGACGGACACCGTCTACAGCTACAAACTCAAGGACATCGACGGCAAGGAAGTGGAGCTGTCGAAATACAAGGGCGACGTCCTGCTGATCGTGAACACTGCCAGCGAGTGCGGTCTCACGCCGCAATACGAAGGCCTCGAAACCCTTTTCAAGAAGTACAAGGACAAGGGCTTCAAAGTGCTCGCGTTTCCGGCCAACAACTTCGGCGGACAGGAACCGGGCAGCGACAGCGAAATCAAGAACTTCTGCTCCGAGAAGTATCACGTGTCGTTCCCGTTGTTTTCCAAGATATCGGTGAAAGGCGATGATCAGAACCCGCTCTATAAGTTCCTGACGACGCATTCGAACAAAGACATCGCCGGCGATGTGAAGTGGAATTTCCAGAAGTATCTCGTCGGTCGCGACGGCAAGGTCATCAAGAAGTTCGACCCACGAGTTACGCCTGACGATAAGACTTTGGCTGAAGAAATCGACAAAGCGGTCGCGGTCAAGAAGCCCTAGAATTCCGAACTTCATCGGGAACTCACGCAAGCCTCACGATCGGTTTATCCAGCCCGGGTATCGTTCGCACGCACAGGGGAATGAAGCTCATCGGTGAGGGCTGCGGCCTTCGCAGCCCTCGCCGTTGTTCCAACCAGCGGACTCTTGCAGCGCGGCGGACAACCCGATCCCAAACACGCGCCTGCCGCCTATGCATGGGTCCTCCTCACCCGCAGCTCGCGGCGCCCGCCCCGGGCTGCTTCTATTTTTGGCGACGTATCGATCAGCCATCGAAGACCCTCACCTCAAATCCACTGATTTCGTCATCCTCTTTCGAAGGGCGCTTTGCATCGCCGTAACTTCAGCGAGAATAAGGTGAATGGCGCGTGAACCTTTCAACCCTGATCGCATCCGCGGAGCTGCTACACCGCGCGTTGCCGCCGATGCGCCGCTGACAGTTTCACAAATTACATCTTTGGTGAAGACCGCCATCGAGACGGCCCTCCCCCCTACCGTGTACGTGGTTGGCGAAATCAGCAACTACAAACTGCATTCGAGCGGCCACATCTATTTCACGCTCAAGGACAAAGCGAGCGAGCTTGCCTGCGTCATGTGGCGGAGCTCCTCGACGAACGTGAAGTTCACACCGACCGACGGAATGGAAGTCATTGCGACTGGACAGGTAACCGTGTTTGAACGCAGCGGCCGCTATCAACTCATGGTGCGGAAAATCGAACCACGTGGAATCGGTGCGCTCGAACTCGCGTTTCGACAACTTTGCGAAAAGCTGGCGGCTGAAGGACTCTTCGACAAAGCCCGCAAACGACCACTGCCGCGATTTCCGCAGCGCATTGCCATCGTGACCAGCCCGACCGGAGCGGCCATCGCCGACATGCTTCGCACGATCGAGCGACGATTTCCGTGCATGGAAGTCCTTGTGTACCCCGTGCGTGTGCAAGGACCGGGTGCCGCCAACGAAATCTCGCACGCCATTCGTCGAATCAATTTCTATCGCGAAAAGCTGTGTGGTGTGGATGTGATCATCGTCGGACGCGGCGGCGGATCGCTGGAAGACCTTTGGGCTTTCAACGAAGAAGTTGTCGCGCGGGCGATCGTGGCGAGCCAGATTCCCGTCGTCAGCGCCGTGGGCCACGAAGTCGATATTACCGTGTCCGATCTCGTCGCGGATGTTCGTGCAGCCACCCCCACTGCTGCGGCTGAATTGGTTGCGCCGATGCTGGCGGAGATTCTGATCGGCGTCGATGCGCTCAGCGAACGACTATTGCGAAACGTGCATCACCGCCTGACGCTGGGGCAATCCAATCTGACCGGTTTGGCGCGCCGATCAATTTTCCGCGAACCCGTTCTTCAAATCCGAAAACGCGAGCAAACAATCGACGAGTGGACCAATCGCACGCATCGCGCGCTCGTCGCTAAGCTACAAGCCGCGCGAAGGACGCTGGACCGGATCGAGCCGATCGTGCAACGCATCGCACCACATGCGTACCTGCTGCGAACGTCGCTCCGCCTGCGCGACGCGGATCACAAGCTCAGATCAGCCGCGTTTCGTCGACTGAGCGCCATGGAACGGTTACTATCGCGGGCCGAGCAGACCATGGTGCGATCGTCGCCGCAGGAGCGTATTTCGCGAGGAATTGCTCGCATCGAGCAACTTGCAAAGGCATTGCCGAAATCGGCGTTGCATCGAGTCGCGCTGCTTCAATCATCCACAGAAGGACAGCAGCAGCGGTTGCTCGCGTTGAGCTATCGCAGCGTGCTGGAGCGCGGCTTCTCCATCACGCGGTCAAAAAAATCGCGAGAGATCATTCGGTCGATTCAGGACGTAAAGGATCGCCAGCGTCTGATTACCGAACTCAGCGACGGCCAATTTGAATCGGAATCACTCAACATCCGGCAGAAGGAGCTGTTTGACGAACCATGAGCAAGAAGAAACAGACGTTTGAAGAAGCCCTCAAACAACTCGAAGCCATCGCGGAGCAAATCGAAAAAGGCCAGGTCGGCCTGGAAGAATCGATCGGCAAGTACGAGGAAGGCATGGGCCTCGTGAAGTACTGCCGCGACGTGCTCACGCAAGCGGAGTTGCGAATCCAGAAGCTGCAGGAACGGCCGGACGGATCGATGGAAGCGGTGGCATTCGTGCCAAAGCAAGAAATGTCTCAAGCCGATGAGAATTGAATCTTACGTTTCCGTCTCCGGCGCATCCGATTCCTTCGGATTCGATTTCGGTTGCACCAGAATCAAATCTAGCCGCGCCTCTCTCAAGAGCGCATTACCTGCATAGAGCTGCACGCGATATTCCCCCGGCGATGGAAACGTCAGTCCGTGAAACTGCAGCGCGAGGTTGGCAATCGTTCGCGGGTTTTTAAAGTCGACGTTGCCCTTGCCTTCCACGATGGCAGGCCGTTCGTCGTTGGCGTCCACGATGCGCAGCGTCAGTTCCGTCTTGCCATACCCTTCCGTCAGTGCGACGAACACGCATAACTGCGAGTGCGAAGCCGGAAATCGCATCGCCCGAACCTGGCTGAACATACCGATGAGTGATTGCTTGCCGGTCAAGCGGTCCGTGATGATCTGATCGCACACCAATAACGCCAGGACATCCGGTAGGGGTGGATCAATAGGCATGACAATTCCTAATCGGTTTCTTTGTCGCCGTGCCCAACCGAACGTCAGCCGGACGCGCATCCTTAGTCGGTGATCGGGTGAAACCCCCTGTTACCTGACCGGCGATTCTTTCGCTTCAATCTCTCAAACAGGGCCGATCATAGCGACAATACCATGACCGAGATAGCCTGACCGCCCATGTTGATTACAAGCGTGTTTTCGTTCAAAATCGCGGCCTTTGACCGGCGGAACGCGGCTTAAATCCCGCCGCCCAATGTTGCAATCCTTCGAACCATAGAAAGAGCCACTGCGATGAAGATTCACGAATATCAGGCGAGACAACTACTGGCTGAATCCGGCGTGCCGGTGCCCCCGGCATCCGTGATCGAAACCCCCGCTGCCGCAGTGGACGCATACAACAAGATCGGCGGCCGCGTGGTGGTGAAGGCCCAGGTTTTCGCGGGCGGTCGCGGCAAAGCCGGGTTCGTGAAACTGGTCGACAACGCAGAAGACGTGAAGAAGGCTGCGACCTTCATGTTGTCGAACAAGATGGTTTCACCGCAGACTGGTCCCGAAGGCATCGCGGTAAAGAAACTGCTGATCGCCTCCGCCGTAGACATCGACGCCGAATACTATGCAGCCGTCGTGGTCGATCGCAGCAAACGCTGTCCGGTCCTCATGGTCTCGCGCGAAGGCGGCGTCGAAATCGAAGTGGTGGCTGAACGTAACCCCAAGGCTATCGTGAAGCACTGGCTGCACCCACACCTCGGCCTGCTTGACTTCCAGTGCGCCCAACTTGTGAGCGCGCTCGGCCTGACCGACAAGGAACAAGGCAAAGCCGCAGCGAAGGTTCTTCGCGGACTCGTCGATGTGTTCTACAAGTACGACGGCTCGCTCATCGAAGTGAATCCGCTCGTCCGCACCAAGAAAGGTGAAATCCTCGCGATCGATGCCAAGTGCGTCTTCGACGAAAACGCCACGTTCCGGCACCCGAAGATTCAGGGGATGTTCGACCCCAGCGAAAGCAACCAGATGGAACTGCGTGCAAAGGAACACAACCTCTCGTACATCGCGCTCGATGGCAACATCGGCTGTCTTGTTAATGGTGCGGGTCTCGCGATGGCTACCATGGACATCATCAAACTGCACGGCGGCGAGCCCGCGAACTTCCTCGATGTTGGCGGTTCTGTCACGGCAGCCGGAGCGGTCGAGGCGTTTCGCATCATTCTTTCTGACGCAAAAGTGAAAGGTATTCTGGTGAATATCTTCGGCGGCATCGCTAAATGCGACGCCATCGCCGAGGCGCTCATCGCGGCGTCGAAAGAAGTCGGCTTCAAAGTGCCCGTGGTTGTGCGCCTGGAAGGAACAAACGTCGAGCGCGCTCGTCAGTTGCTCAAGGACGCGGCAATTCCGCAATTGATTTCCGCCACCGACCTCACGGATGCAGCCAAGAAAGTTTGCGCGAAGGTAGCGTAGCGCGATAAGGTTTCATGGCCCACTATCTGGACCCGCGATGTAACCGTGCAACGGCTTATCACCGGTCGTCGACTGGCAACCGGCCTTCCTCCAATCAACAAGATTGATGATCACTCACCGCCCTATTCAACAGTGGCGGTTGAGGACGGCGCACACCCGAGCCAGCGCAGCTACGGAAACGACAGGAGGAGATTGCTCGGCTGGGCCATAGTGACCGTCACGGAGCGCCCTTGGAATTCGCCCATTCCCTGCCAGGAAGTGAAAGGCCAGGGCTCGGGAACGGTCAGAGTAATGACCGTGCTGTTGTTGAAATACCCCCATAGGCGCATCGGCTGTTCCTGAACCTCCTCAACGCTGACGCCGACGATGTTGATGTCACTGGCGTTGTCGGGCGTGTAGTACGGAATGGTGAGCGGAACGCTGGTGATTTCGTAGTCGAGCAGCGTGCCGCCGGGACCGCCTGTTACACGCACGGCCAACAAGTAGCTCTCGTCAAAGACGGCTTCGATTTCGCGGTCCTCGTTGAGTGTGAAGAAGAGCACGCCCTTGTCGGACGTCGGGGCAGTGTTGTCGGTATTGATGTCGCCTTCCCAAGAGACGAACTGGGCCGGCACTGACGGCGCGTCCGGGTCGGTCGCCCCCGGCGCCGTGCTGGGATGGTAAAGTTCGTCGGCGATTAGCGTGATCGTGGTGCCGATATCAAACCCTCGTTGAAACTGGCTGGTCCCGGTCTGCAAACTGGATGCGTCGAAGTCCCACGCAATGGTCTCGGCGTCGACCCGTGACACGAGACCTCTGTTGACGAACCCGACCACGCGGCCGGCGGTTGCCCGACGTTGCAGCACGGCGGTTAAGCGAAGTGTAGCCAATGTGGAGTTTCCCATGTTGTCGTTTCCGCCGGCATTACTTCCGGTTGGCCCGCTCGGCGAGCAACTGATCACACTCGCCAAAATCACACACAACACAAACTTCAGCCAATTACGTGTGATCATCGAAAACACTCCCATGTCATATCACCACCACAGCGATGCGAACATCGCAAGGTGCGGAAACCAATTGCGTTCCTATATTGTTCGGACTTTGACCATGATTCACACGAATGCGCGCGTGTCAGCGGCCCGCGCATCTAGCCGATACATCAAGCGAATTCACGATTCTTCCCTGAGGCTGATAATACAATGCCCGACCCTCGACCCCCTCGATTCCGCGCCCTGTTCTTCGTCTTCGTCATTGCGTTTGCGCTGCGGTTCCTTTTCTGCTTCTGGGCAGTCCCCAGTTTCAACTTAGCCAACGGTCCGCAAACCGAAGAGTTTTTCACGTTCACCGATGGTTATGTGGACCTCGCCCAAAACCTCGTGAATCATCACAAATTCTCGTTCAGTCCCGACGCACCCAGCACCACGTTTCGCGCGCCGGTTTTTCCATTCGTCTTAGCCATCGGGTATGCGTTCCTCAAGAACATCGCAACCTCCGTTCTCATCGTGAACTGTTTGTCCTCTGCGATCACAGCCATATTCTCCGTTCTGATCGCCGCGCAGCTGATCCCTAGAATGTCGCGACTCGCGCGGTATTCTGCCGTCTTGCTGCCATTTTCCGTCTGGTACTGTGCGAGCAGCTATTCGGACACGCTGCTGACGCTCACAGTCCTTGCATTCGTGTATTTTCTGGTTCGCACCTTCTCCGCCCCCGGCATGCGCAACGCCGCATGGACTGGGATCACCTTCGCCGCCACTGTTCTGACGAAGGCTGTCATGCTGCCGTTTCCGCCCGTTCTCCTCGCGTACGGTTGCTTCCGTGCGTTGACGCAACGTCGCAAGCAGTTCATCACCTCCGGTGCGGACGGCTGGACGATGGCCGGGGTGAAGTGCTTCCTCATCGCGACTCTGATTGGGGTGCCGCTTATTGGCATGTGGAGCGCGCGCAATTACAAGGTCTCCGGCCACTTCATTCCCGTCTCGCAAGGCATGGGATTCAACCTGCTGGCGGGCACGTACATGCTCGAGGACTGGACCGACTCGTGCAAGAGCTTCCAATACGGTGTGCGACATGCGCTCGCCGATCTCGCGAACGAAACCGGCCTCGATGTGGAAACCAATCGCAAGCACCTTCGACCGGAAGGCCACTTCAACCTGTCCGTTGAGCTGGACAACAAATGCGGCGAAATCGCCAAACGGCAATGGAAACAGGAACCGATGAAGCTCGTCCGCAAAGTTTTCGGCAACGTCCTGCGGTTCTGGTACTTCACCGTGTCGCCGGAGCGTTGCGCCATCGCAGCCGCCATGAGCTTCCCATTGGTCGCCCTCGGTGTGGTCGGATTGATTCAGTACCGCAAAACGAACATGCCGGCGTTCGAGATCCTGATGCTCTTCATGGTCTTCTTCGTGGGCACCTACAGCATCATCATCGTCAGCGGCCCGCGCTTCAGCCTGCCGATCCTGATGATCCTCGCCCCCTTCGCGGGACAAATCGTTTCGAACGCTCTATGTCGCGCGAGCGATGAATGAGAAACCACAAAGGCACCAAGACACAAAGATGAGCTTTGGGGGTTAAAGGCGAAAGAACACTCAAAAACCTGGCTTCTTAGCAGAATGTAGAATCCGTTTTGCGCCTTTTTCATCATTCGCTATTCGACATTCTTCATTCCCCCTTCGTGCCTTTGTGTGTTTGTGGTTCATCCCCTGATTTCACTTCGCCATTGCAAACAACCTCGCCAACTCCGTCACCCGCGCAAGGTGATAGTCATCATGATCCGATGAAAAGTAGATCAAATCCACGAGCCGCATTGGCTGATTAAGTCTTGGATGAATCGCTGACCGCGCGAACATCTCCGGCGGCATCGCCTCCAATCGACTCACGATCACCGCCCGTTCACGTCGAAAATCAGCGAGAATCGTCGCCATCGGTCGCTCGTTGTGTCGCGCCTCATTTGTTTTCTTATTCGCCATGTCCGCCGCTCGCAGCACCTTCACCCCCGCTTCGTATTCATCGAGCCGCCCCATCACCAGCGATTCGAGATCGAGCAGGTGTCCGATGTTCTCCTGAATCGACCACGAATCACCCTCGCGTTTCGTCAGGATGTCTTTCGAGTATGACTCAACCATGGCCGTCGCGCGCACAGCGGCCCCGCGAAACCGCTCGATCATTTCCGGAAACAAATCGACCGGAAAATTGAACTCAAACTTACGGGTGGTCCACTTGATGCGATTAGCCATGGGAACCTCCTGACCAACTCAATTCGATATGCGGGGCCATCAGGCTCCCCCACTAAGAAACATGTTATAGCGGCTCTGATCTGTTCTATAACCACATAATTCAACACTCTTTTCTTTGCGGCTTGGCGCCTTTGCGCGAGGTGAAATTCTGTCCGGCACAAAGCTAAGAATCATTTTTTCTTGCGAACCGCTCTTCGCCACAGACGTACTACCTACTGGGCACTGGCAGAACTGTGAACCATGACGACCGTCGCTGGCGGCGGCCACCATCGTAACAAAGCAAATCGCCCACTGAGTTGAAATTATGCGCTGCTGTTTGATCACGTACACGCGGAACACCCGTCGACATGCCCTTAGCGTCATCGAATGCCTGGCAATCACTGCCATTGTACTCTGCCTGATCGCTGTTTTTTGTCTTCCATCGATACGATCAAGACCAAGAGGACCTCACGATCGACTTGTCTGCGGCAGCAACCTGAAGGGCATTGGAACGAGCATCAAGATCTATGCAAACGACCACGGTGAGGCTTGGCCGAGCCCCGCGTTTGACGAGAGCCTTGTCGGACAAATCAAGTACACCGTTCCCGTCGGCAGCGGCAGGGGCACTGTGGAGTCGCCCAATCGGAGTCAGGAATCTCAAGGCGGCGTCGGTGGAGCACGTGAATTGTCCACGACACGTGCGTTCTGGATGCTCGTTCGATCAGGGGATGTAACGGTGAATCAATTTGTCTGCCCCAACAGCAGGGACGAGAATGATCCCACGACGAACATCGATGAATACTATGACTTCACCAGCTACGCCAACATCAGCTACGGCTACCAGGTTCCGTTCGGTTGCCCCAAGAGTCGGGCGCGCGAAGGGGCCGACAATCGCATGATCATCGCCGCCGACAAAGGCCCGTTCTACCTGAGCGACGTGCCGCCTAACTGGAATATAGGAGTTAAGGGCAATTTGATTTCACTCAATGATTCACCCAAAGCATGGAGGCCATTTAATTCACCGAACCACGGCGGCAGAGGGAAGGGAGAAGGACAGAATTGCCTCTACTTTGACGGCCACGTCGCCTTTAACCGTATTCCGGCGGTCGGCGTCGCGGGAGACAACATCTACACCATCGCAGCAGACCACGAACCTTGGGAGGCACGCATGCACGGCGAATTCCCTGGCGTACAAAGCGCCCCGCCGCTGGAACCGATCATGAACGTCCCTTTGGAATCAAGGAGAGCCGACTCGGTCATCTTCCCCTGAATGCTACAAACCAGCACTCAGCGCTCTTCCACATCAAACTTAAGTTGCTCGAACTCGTCAGTCAGCGTCTTCACTAACTCGTTTCGGCCAACACCCGACGCGCGATCGAGTATGCCCCGCTTGACCTCGTCGTAATAGAGCTGCGCATCAAACTTGGCTCCCGCATTGGCGGTTTCCTTGAGCGCTTTGTCGAACGCAACCGGATGCACAATCTCGAATTGGTGTCGTACGAAATCAGCGTCCTCCGCCGAAAGCTGCATCATGCTCAGACCTTCGAGCATGGTTTTCTTGACTCGATTGCTCGCGTCGCCGCGTGCATAGTAATACACACCCGCGCCGATGCAGGCGAACACTACCAACGAAATAAGCCGCTTTTTCATAGAGGTTCCTGCCGCCAAAACCCAAGATTCGACCTGTGCCAACATCGTAACTAATTCAACATGATTGGGAATAGAGAGGACCACCGGCCGTAGTATTCAGACCTATTTCCTGCTTCGTTCGGTCGAAATACTCAGTGAATTCAAGCCGCACGTCCGATCGAGCGATTCACTTGTCGCAATCATAGAACGTGCGAGAATGCCCCGCTTTGGTATCTGAAACGAAGAAGTAACGGGTACCAACGCAGGGCTGATTTGAGGGACCGAAGGCGGCGATAGAAGGACAGCTTTTGAGCAGACGGAAATTCCAATTCTTGCGACAATGGGGACATGCCGTTCCCTTGCCCTTCTCGAAGTTGCTGACCCGACACGAGCCGATCGTCGCGCTGTATCACACGGTATCCAACCGCCACCTGCCCCACGTAGCTCCACTCTATAGCTACAAGACACCCAGCATGTTTGAAAACGACCTCTTGCACCTGACAGAGAAGTACAAGGTCGTCAGCGACCGCGAAATACTTGCTGAGCGATTTAGCAACGCAAAACTCCCCACCGGTGCCGCAGCCATTACCTTTGACGATGGTTTCATCGAGTGTCACTCCGAGGTTCAGCCGCTGCTCATGAAACATAAAGCACACGCGATTTTCTTCATCATCACCAACATGATGAACAACGCAGCCCTGATGCATCGCAACAAAGCCGCGCTATGTCTTCACAAACTCGAACAGATGTCCGAGCAGGAAGCGCAGTCGCTCATTGAAAGATCCGCAAGCCGATCCAACGGAGCGGTCAACTCGCGATCGAGCCTGCGCCGCAGACTCGAAGCCTGCACGTTTCAAAACTGCGGCGAAATCGATCAATGGTGTGATGCGCTTGAAGTCGACATTCGCGCATTCCTTCAAACCCAAAAGCCGTATATGGATGAGGCACAGATTCGCGACCTTCACAACGCAGGACACACCATCGGTTCGCACACGTGCAACCATCCCGAGCTTTGGCTGTTTCGCGATTGGCAGAAAGTTGAAAAGGAAATCGTGGATTCGTGCGCGATCATACGCGACATCACTGGCACGAAATCTGTACCAGTATCAATCCCCTTCAACGGCCTGCAACTCGATCGCAACGCCCTAGCTGATCTGCGACGAAAACACGATTTCATCGGACTGTTCTACGACACGAACAACTTGATGAAGGACCGCGATTTCATGGTGAACCGCATATGGTGCGATGACCCGACTGGCGCGTCAGACGTGAAAGCGAATCTCCCCGGCCAGATCCGTGCGGCCTTCGCGATGGAGCCGTTAAGGAAACTCAAGCGCAAGCTGCTATCCGCAAGATAAGTACTACGATATGCGACAAATCTACGAATACCATCCCACCATCGGCATGACCTTTATCCCGGGCCTCAAAGCGCGAGTCCCGCACGAAGGCGGCGGTTACCTCGTGCGCATCAACTCCACTGGTTTTCGCTGTGACCACGAATTTGAAAAGCACAGGCCAAGCGAAACACGGCGAATACTCCTGTTCGGCGACTCATTCACCGCCGGCGAGGGCGTTTCGAACGGCGAACGATACGGCGATTTTCTCGAAAGCCAGCTCCCGAATTTGCAAGTATACAACTTCGGTCTTCCGGCTACCGGAACTGATCAACATTTCCTGATCTACAAGGAGTTCGCAACGGCGATCGAAAGCGACCTGCTGGTGATCGCAATCTTTGTGGAGAACATCCGCCGCGTAGCCGCACGGTATCGCTACTTTATGGACGATCGCGGCGAGCGCGTCTTGTACGCCAAGCCGTATTACATGCTCAACAACGGAAAACTCACGCTGATGGGCGTCCCGCCGCCCAAGCAGCCGCTCAACGCAGTGGACCTGCCCCCCGGCGAGAAGGTAACGATCTTTCAGAATTCGCGATTTCCACGCTTGCGAAAGATGTTCCTGAAGTGGGCTGATAATCCGCGTTTCAAGCAATGGATTGTCAATAGCGGACTCAAGGAAAAGCTGCAAAGGCTTACCCGCTATCAGCCGATTACAGACTATGACCGGCCGGATAACCCGGCCTGGCTAACCATGCGCGAGATCATTCGCGAGTGGATTTCGAGTTACTCGGGTCCGGTGCTGGTCATGCCCATTCCACTGTATCACCATGTGGCCGACGTGAGCGACCCGACGAACTATCAGAAACGCCTGCGCGAAGCCGCCGAAAGCGCCGGAGCCGCGTTTTTTGACCCGCTGGATGATCTTCGGCGATACTCCCGAGAGGAGCGGAGGTCGTTCTACTTCGAAAAGGATAACCACCTGACTCGACTCGGGCATGAAGCCGTGGCGAAGGCCGTTGCGCCTGTCGTCGAGCGGCTGATGCGCGTTCACCAGGAAAGATAGTATGAGCAAAACGGTACTGGGTATTTCAGCCTTCTATCACGACTCTGCAGCCGCCATCGTCCGCGACGGACAGATCATCGCGGCTGCACAGGAAGAACGCTTCTCGCGGAAAAAGCACGACCCGCGTTTCCCCAAGCACGCAGTCAATTACTGTCTCGAAGAGGCGTTCATTCAACCAAACGATCTCGACGCAATCGTGTTCTACGACGATCCGCTGCTGACGTGGGACCGTGTCGTACACAATTGCCTGCATGCCGGCGCTTCAAGTCACGACCATTTTGCCAAGGCAGCACCATCCATTCTTGGAAACAAACTTTGGGTGCAGGAGAGTGTGCAGCGTTCCCTCGGCTCGCTTGGGAAACTTAACAAGCTTCTGTACACCGAGCACCACATGTCGCACGCGGCCTCTGCGTTTTATCCATCGCCATTCGAGGAATCGGCGATTGTCACGCTCGACGGCGTCGGCGAATGGTGCACGACTTCGCTGGGCCACGGTCGCGGCAATAAGATCGAATTGATCAAGGAAATCCACTATCCGCACTCGCTGGGATTGCTCTACAGCGCTATCACTTACTACTGCGGATTCAAGGTCAACTCGGGCGAGTACAAGCTGATGGGCCTCGCGCCGTATGGCCAACCGAAATACAAGAAGGTCATCCTCGATCACTTGATCGACATCAAACCGGACGGCTCGTACCGCCTGAACACCGACTACTTCGGGTTCATCAATGGCGTCGTGATGACCAACGAGAAGTTCCACTCGCTGTTCGGCGGTGCGCCACGCGAGCCGGAAAGTCGCATCACGCGGCGAGAAATGGACGTCGCGGCCTCGATCCAGGCGGTGACCAATGACCTCGTCTCGCGTATCGCGAAACACGCGAAGCAGATGACGGGTTCCAAAAACCTCGTTCTCGCGGGAGGCGTGGCGCTGAACTGCGTTGCCAACGGCGAATTGCTGCGCGAAGGCGTGTTCGACGGCATCTGGATTCAACCAGCGGCTGGCGACGCAGGAGGCTCGCTCGGCGCGGCGCTACTAGCCTCACACATGTACTTCGATGTCCCGCGCGTGAAATCTGCCAACGGTCGCGATCAACAGAAGGGAAGCTATCTGGGGCCAGCCTATCGCACGGCTGAGGTGAAGGCGTTCCTCGATCGGCATGAATATCCGTATGAATATGTTTCCGACCTCGGCAATCGCGCCAAGAAAATAGCTCAGGCGATGGCTGACGGAAAAATCGTGGGCTACCTCGCGGGTCGCATGGAGTTCGGTCCGCGCGCGTTGGGGGCGCGTTCGATCATCGGCGATCCGCGCAACGCTGACACCCAGGTCATCATGAACAAAAAGATCAAGTATCGTGAGTCATTTCGGCCCTTCGCGCCGTCGGTCCTCGCGGAAGACGTGAGCGAGTATTTCGAAATGGATTGCGAGAGCCCATACATGCTGCTCGTCGCGCCGGTTTGCAAGGAGCGACAGCGCAAGTCTGACATGAGCGACTTTGACAAAGGTGACGACGACATGCTCAAGGTCGTGCGGCAGGTGCGTTCCGATATTCCTGCCATCACGCACGTGGATTACAGCGCTCGCGTGCAATCCGTGGCCGTGGAAGATAAACCCGATTACCACCGCGTGATTGAGGAGTTCAAGAAGCTCACCGGCTTCGGTGTGATCGTCAACACCTCGTTCAACGTGCGCGGCGAACCGATCGTGTGCTCTCCCAAGGACGCCTACACGTGCTTTATGCGCACTGAAATTGACCTGCTCGTTCTCGAAGATTGCCTCTTGTGGAAGGACAAGCAACCCAAGTTTGTCGACAACCAGGACTGGACAAAAGAATATGGCAACGACTGATCAAACAAACGCCAAAGCGATAGACACATTCTTCAACAAGGAGTTCGTCGAACTCGCGGATAAGTTGAAGCGAAGTGGGCGTGCCTTCCTTGAGACCCGACTCGACGCGAAGGCTGACTCGTATTACGTCACGCGCACAAAGCGCACGATGTCCAAAGCCGATTTTGAATCGGCGGGATGTCGCTCGCTGGAGAGCTTCCCTGACGACCTCACCCGCCTTTGGAAAAGCAAGGGCTGCGAAGACCTGCTGCCGCTCGTCCCTGGCATGGGCAAACTAGCGCGCGGGCTTTACAACCTCCAGGATCAATCGGAAGAGGTATCGCCATTCGTCTACGTGATGTATTAGTTCGACGAAGAGCTGCAGCGAAGCTGGTGAACCTACTTCAGATTCTCCGGATTCAGCGCCTTTAGGTCGTCCGTCACGAACATTCCGTCCTTGCGGATCAGCGTGTTGTCGAACCAGATCTCGCCGCCGCCGTGCGCCTTGTCCTGCATACACACGATATCCCAGTGGATCGTGCTGTCGTTGCCGTTGTCGGTTTCCTTGTAGCACTTGCCGGGCGTGAAGTGGAACGAGCCCGCGATCTTCTCATCAAACAGAATATCCAGCATGGGCTGCGTGATGTACGGATTGAATCCGATGGCAAACTCGCCGATGTAGCGCGCCCCGGCATCGGCATCGAGCACGCGATTCAATTGCGCCGTGTTGCTGCTGGTCGCCTTGACGATCTTGCCGTTCTGAAACTCGAACCGCACGTCATCATGATAGGTGCCTTGATAGATCGTTCGCGCGTTGTATTGCAGCGTGCCGTTGATGCTGTCGCGCACGGGGGCGGTGAACACCTCTCCATCCGGAATGTTGACCTTGCCGTCACACGGAATCGCTCGAATACCCTTGATCGAAAATGAAAGCTCAGTGCCCGGCCCGGTGATCCGCACCCGGTCGGTCTTCATCATTCGTTCAGCCAGCGGCTGCATCGCCTTGGCCATCTTCGCGTAGTCCATCGTGCAGACATCGAAGTAGAATTTCTCGAACGCCTCAGTGCTCATGTTTGCCTGTTGCGCCATCGAAGGATGCGGCCAACGCAGCACAACCCAGCGCGTCTTTGGCACACGGATTTCCTGATGCACGCGCCGCCAGACCGTCGAGTCGTACCGCTTATGGCACTCCGGAGGCACATCCGAGGTTTCCGAGATGTTCCAGTTTCCGCGCATGCCGATGTAGCATTGCACCTTGCTCATCCGCAGGGCTTCAGTCTCAGCCCAGAGGTTCATCTGCTCGTCGGACGAGTTGATCATCAGCGCCCGATTGACGCGGTTGCTCTTCAGCGTCGTCAGCACATCGCCACCCGCCGCCCGCGCCACGCGAACCAACTCGCACGTCATCTCGACCGGAATATCGATCGCCTCGATGAGGATCTTCTCCCCCTTCTTCACGGCCGTGCAATAGTTGATCAACACTTCGGACAACTTGGTCATTCGCGGATCGAGCATGGTTCACCTCACAAGAGTCGCTTCACGCCAATAGCAGTCATGGGCCGTTTCTTCGATAATTTCCGAAGATATTCGCGCACGGGAAGAATCGCAAGGTTGGTGCATATTTGCCGCTCCAACGGCACATCTCGTCACGAAAGTGTCATGGTATTGGTTTTTGCAATCCGAAACATATACAATCGCGAAAGCCGATAAGGTACTTCGTCTGCTATGGATTGGGTGTATGAACGATCGCGTACAAAAACAAAAGTCCGGCCTCGAAACGGTGGAGCCTTTGGGTAAGCGTGTGCTCATCCGCAAGGATGAGGACAAGAAAGTGACCAAGGGTGGGATCGAGCTGCCCGACTCGCTGGAGATTCCGACCATCACTGGTCGCGTCGTGGCCATCTCCGCGCTGATCGAGAACGACGACGACTACCCCATTCGTCAATACGACCGCGTCCTCTTCAACCCCAAGCACGCGATCCCGGTCGAGTTCGAAGCCGGAAATCAGTTGTACGTCGTCCCGGTAGAAGACGTGGTCGCTGTGTTTCGCAAAGCTGCGGACTAACCGAAATGCAGAATGACGAATCGAGAATGCAGAGTGGTCACAGTGACAGAAACCGCATTCGTCATTCTAGGTTCATCATTCTACATTCGGGCGTCATTCCTGGTTTTGAGATCTTGAAACCGCAATCGTCATTCGCTATTCGACATTCTCATGATTGATCTTCCTTCATCCGCTCTCATCGGTGTCATTCACTTACCCGCGTTGCCGGGCAGTCCATGTCACCAGCTATCGATGGACGAGGTCATCGAACGCGCCCTCACCGACGCTCGCACTCTTAAGACCGCCGGTTTCGATTCCGTCGTCGTCGAGAACTTCGGCGATGTGCCGTTCACACCTGGGCACCTGCCGCAGGCGAGCCTGGCTGCCATGGCTGTCATCGCCGATCACGTACGTCGTGAAAGCGGCTTGATTGTCGGAATCAACTGCTTGCGAAACGACGCACTCGCAGCCCTCGGCATCGCAGCCGCTGTCGGCGCCAAGTTCGTTCGCGTGAACGTGCACACCGGCGTCTACGCGACCGATCAGGGAATCATCGAAGGCCACGCCGACCAAACGCTTCGCTATCGCAGACAACTCGGATCGCGAGTCGCCATTCTGGCTGACGTGAACGTGAAGCACGCCGTGCCGATCAGCCAGCCTGACGTCGTCCGCGCTGCCAAAGACACCGCCTATCGCGGCCTGGCCGATGGACTAGTCCTCACCGGGCCAGCCACCGGTGAATCTGTCAACGTCGATGAACTCCGCCGCGTGCGCGAGGCTGTGCCCGACCGAAGGCTGTTCATCGGCAGCGGTGCGACGAGCAAGACAATTCGTTCACTGCTGGAGATTTCGAACGGCGTGATCGTCGGCACCGGAATCAAACAAAATGGCGACACGTCGCGCCCGATTGATGCAGCACTTGCCAGAGAATTCGCTCAAGCCGCTGGACGTGCTTAAGGGCAGAAAGGATTCCTATCACGCGCGCTGCACTCATCATGTGCTTTTCGTTGGTGTTCGGCTGCCAGCAAACAGATTTGAAATCGGACGAGCAAATCATTTTCTTCCCTACGCTCGGCCAACGCACCGACGACGGCGGATGGAAACTGCAAATCCACGGCTGGCTCTTCGAGCCTGAGCACAACTCAATCAGCCGTGGAATTCTCATCAATTGGCTACGCAAAAAGTTGGGCCTTTCTCCAACAGACGAATCATCCTCCATTTTCGCAGATCGCGTACGACCGTTCCTGTTTGACAACGAAGAAGACAAAACCGTAGTGATTCGAATCGCCGGCAAGGAATACCCCTTGCCACCGACCGCTGAGAACGGCCACTTTCAAAGCGAGATTGTTATTCAACCGGACCAAGCCAAGTCGCTTGCTACTGACGATAAGCCGACGTGGGTTCCAGTTGAGGCCGTGCTGGGAAAAAACGACACTCGTCAGTTTCACGGTAACGTGTTGCTACTCCCGCGCGAAGGCGTGAGCGTCATTTCCGACATCGATGACACGATCAAGATTTCCGAAGTGCTGGATAAGAAAGCACTGCTTTCCCGCACATTTCTAAAACCGTTCGAACCCACACCGGGAATGGCTGAGCTTTATGAACGAATCGCGAAGTCAGGCGCTTCGTTCCACTACGTCTCAGCCTCTCCGTGGCAGCTATACGAGCCCTTGGCCGCCTTCTGCCGCGAAGCAAAACTGCCCAATGGCACGTTTCATCTCGTTGCGCTACGACTCAAAGATTCCAGCGCACTGGATTTCGCCTTCAACGATTCCGAAGAAAAGAAACGACCGGCGATCGAGCGAATCATCCGCGCCTATCCAAAGCGAAAGTTCATCCTCATCGGTGACTCAGGAGAATCTGATCCGGAAATCTACGGCAAAGTCGCGCGACAATTCCCCAATCAGGTAATTCGCATTCTCATTCGAGACATGCGTGGGCAGGATCGAACTTCTTCGCGAATGCTCGACGCTTTCGAGGGGGTACCGGTTGATCGCTGGACCGTATTCAGACATCCTGAGGAGCTAGCCGATTTGACGTGGCGACCAAGCGCACATGAATAACGAGGAGCTACAGCTCCGATTCAGCGCGACCTTCCTGTTTCGGTTTACCCAAGGTCTGCTTGACGGACTGTGATTCCAGTACGAACGACGCATTGATCGCCTGTGACTCGCACAGGAAATACAGCGCTCGCACCACAGCCGCATAATCGAGTCCGATTCCCGTCACTTGATCGTTACCATCGAGCTCTGCTTCCGCGCCGAGCATTCGAACAAGTTGCGGAAGACTAAGCGGGCCGGTCAATTCAGGCGACATCGCGCCCGACGACGTAACCGTGCGCAAGATCTTCAACGATTGGTCGCCCTCTTTGCCGTCGATGGTCACACTCCCGTCGGGTGAACGATAAATCAACGGCGGCTCACAACGAAGATCGCTGCCCAACAATGCGATGCGCCGCTCACCAGATCGCTTGATATGAATGAGATTGGATTGATTAGAAGGAACAAGATCCAGCGCGAAATTGTCGCCGCCGAGAATCTGAGTTGCTACCGCCCCATCACGTCGCGCGACCAGCGCTTCATACGCCGCCAATCGAATGCGCGAATCGTCGTCATCCAGCAGCTTGCGCAGCGCGATCGCCGCAGAGGCCATACCCTTCGCTTCACGCAGGGACGCAATCGCCTGCTCGCGATACGGACACTTCGGATCGAGCGCGTGCATCGACATCGCGTCGACGGCCACATAATCCCCCAGCCGCACGCCCGCAACTGCCGCGTGAAAACTCACCGTGTCGCTCTTGTTCGCATACAGGTCCGCCAGCACCGGAAGCGCATTTCTCCCGAGCGACTCGAAGCAGAGCGAAATCTGACTGAACGGGGCATCGGCGTTCAATATCTCGCTGCCAAGATCGCGCGCTCGCGTTTGCTCGAAAACAGGCTCGCGCGATAGGTACAAGCTTCGAACGAGATTGAGGAAGTGCGCCGACTCGTGCTGGTATTCATCCGGAATCGTCAGTTGCACAAACGAAGGCGACGTGGCGTCCGCCACGCGTTGCCGCGCCGGAAAATGTGCATTGATCCGATCCTGAATGCGCTGGGCCATACCGTACGACGGATTATTAAGTACCAGTCGCACGCGCCGATCCTGCGTGACCAAGCCGCCGCCAATGACAATACCTTCCAGCGGATTTGACTGCGTAGCCGTATCACCCTCTGAGAACGGATTGAGGAAAACCGGCCCCGCCGCGCGAGCAAGCGATTCGCCGTAAATTGGTCCCGACGAAGTCTGCCGAAAAACCTGCAAGTCCGCCGTAAACAATCGCCCGCCACGCAACGACTTCGTTTGCGTGCCCGGCAGCGCCATCACCGAAACATCAAACGTCGACCCGGCACTGGCAGCCGCCGGTATGTCCCCCTCGACAATCACTACAGCTGTGTCGATGTCATTGATCAACTGCTCCGGCGAAATGGTCTTCTCGCCGACGCGCTGGCTCGTGCTTCGATAATGCTTGTGGATCGTCTGCACCAATTGGTCATAGATCGCCTTGGGGCAATCCGTTGAACCATTCTTCCCCAGCCCCACCACCAGACCGAACCCGCGCACCCGCATCGGGCCCATCCCCTCAAACGTCGCCATCGACCCGATGGTGTCGCGAAACGCAAACGACTTCGCCAACGGGTTATCAATAGGGTCCACGCCGAGGTCCTGCTTCGTACGGTTGTCCGTTTTCGGCGTGCACGCGGGCAACGCGCACATGACGGCCGACATGAACATGCCCATTCGATTGCTAAACCAGTTTCTTCTCATCGCAACGGTTCCTATCGAAGCAGATCACGATCAGGCGGGAGGTCGCTACATCGTCCGCCACGACCCATCCGGCACGAGTGTTTCTCTAGCAGTATGGCTGAAAATGTAGCGGGATTGCACCGTCGATGCAAGCACTCGGAGCCACATCGGTCGACCGGAAAATCAGCCGGACGAACCTTTCACGAGGTTCCGTGGAGCAGGATATCGGCGATCGCTGTTGCAGCCATCACCACGCTCACGATGCCGTTCAACGTGAAAAAAGCCAGATTGATGTGCCGGTAATCGTTCGGGCGTACCAGCGAGTTCTGCACGATCAGCAGCAACGTGGCAATGCCCGCCCCGACATAATAGAGAACTCCAAGACGGCACTGGTATCCCAGCGCGACCAAACCAACAGCCACAATCACGTGGGATGCCCGCGCGATCAGGAGCGCCCGCTCAGGCCCCAATCGAGACGGCAGACTGTGCAGATTCTCGCGGCGATCAACTTCAATATCCTGGCACGCATACAGAATATCGAAACCAGCAATCCAGCAGGTGACGACGATCATCAGCACCAACGCCGGCCAGCCAAGACTCGCAGGATCAATCACCAGCCACGCAGCCACCGGTGACAATGCAATGGCACTCCCCAGATAGAAATGCGACCAGCGGGTGAAGCGCTTCGCAAATGAATATCCACAAAGATACAGGAGAATCGGCCCGGAGAGCATGATCGGCCACGTGTTCTGAAAAAACACATGAAAACCGAGACAAGCCGCGCCAAACGTCAGGATCGACAAACCCAGCATCAACCACGCAGCCACCAAACTCAGCTTGCCTGCCGGCAGCGGCCGATTGGCGGTACGCGGGTTCCGTGCATCGATCTGCGCGTCGGCGATGCGATTGAACGTCATGGCTGTGCTGCGCGCGGAGACCATACAGATGATGATCAGCCCCAGTTGTCCCCACGATGGTCGCCCCGCGGGCAAATGACGCCCCGCCAGAAACGCAGACATCAACGCAAACGGCAAAGCAAACACCGAGTGCGAGAGCTTGACCATCTCCGACCAGATTCGAATCGTCGAAACAACCGATTTCATGTTCAGCGAGGTTCCGAAGGCTCAGTCGGTGAAACGACGTGATGACCGCCATCGATGCGATCGGCCCATCGCGTGTTCAATTGATGCGGCACGTCCACAAGATCGAGCAGCTTGCCCACCACGAAGTCAACCAAATCGCCAATGGTTTGCGGCAACATATAGAAGCCCGGTGAAGCAGGGCAAATGATGGCACCGGTCTGACTCAACCGCAGCGCATTCTCCAGATCAATTCGACTCATCGGCATCTCGCGCGGAACGATGATCAGTCGGCGACTCTCCTTGATCGTAACCGCAGCCGCCCGGTCGAGCAGATTGTCGGCTAATCCCGCCGACACCGAAGCAAGCGTGTTACTGCTGCACGGGCAGATGATCATCGCGTCCGTGCGAAAGCTCCCGCTGCCGAGCTTCGCGCCGACATCCCGATAGTTGTAGATCGTGAGATTGGCTGCATCCCGATTGAGTAGCGACCGTGCAGTCACTTCAGTGATATTCAATTCGTCGCGCAGCAATTGTCGACCATACGTCGACACGACCAGATGCACGTGCGCGCCACCGTCGCACAGGCATTCCACCAATCGCCGCGCATACTCTGCGCCGCTTGCGCCCGTGATTCCTACGACGATCTGTCTCTTCCGCTGAGGTTCCATCATGAACGTCCGTACCGCGCGTCCGCCATCAGCCCCATGCCGCCGGTCGCGCGCGCTCGCACCCGCGCCCTCTCAGCCCAAACGGAATCCGGAAACTGCCGAATGAGCCTCCCCAGACGAATGTCGCAGTTAGCCGTATCGCCCCGCGACAGGTACGCCAACCCCAGACGATACAGCGCTTCCGGCGCGGAGTCGAAATCACCGTACTTTTTAAGCAATTCCTCTAACTCATCGATCATGTTCTCTCCCGAACGACTCGCTATCTCAAGCTCCATATTGTCCGTCAGCATCGAGTCGGGAAAGCGACGCAAAAGCACTCGCAAATTCGACAGGTAATGCTCGCTTCGCGGATCGATGGATGCAAATCCGAACCACAGCGAATCGTCATGTAGTCGCGGTCCGCAGAGAGGCTCGGCGCCATACTTCGCATCCTTGTTGGACTCAATGAGCGACTTCCACCGCGCTGCATCCAGCAGCCGACCATCAATCCCAACATCCAGACTCGCCTCCGCAGGCCGGCGAAGCAATGGATTGTGCGGCCGATGCTGCGAATCGTCCGACGTTGCATGCATGTATCGATTGAGCGTGTTAATGCTCGAATTGAGATGAGTCAGCGCGCGATCCACGTCACACTCACGCACTGCGAATTGCGCCAGCCGCAGCTGTGCCACGCCGCCCAGGAGCGACTGTCCGAAGTTCTCCGCCAGCATGCTCCACGTGCGCCGAGACGCCGCAGACGGAAAATCATCGTAATAACGAATCCATCGCGTGGCGCGGTAATCCGCCGACGCCACCCGCATATCGAGCGTGCACGCCTTGATGTACAGTGCATTACTGGCATACCGGCTCGAAGGGAATTGCTTGAGAAACCAGTCGCAGCGATCCACTACTTCCAGTTGTTTGCGCACCAACTCATTATCAAATCGCCACGTGTCGTTGCTCAGTTCAAACGGCCAGAGCATCTCGCGTTCTCTGCGAAACTCCTGATAAGAAGGACGCGGAAGCGGGTAACTCTTCCACTCAAGGTCCATGCGCTGGGCCAACGGAATCGATGTGTCCACGTCCTGAAAATGGTGCGCGTGCAGCGATTCAAGCAAACGATAATGCAGCTCATCGCGCCCGACATGCCACTCAAAAAGTACAACGGGAAGCCCAAACATCACAGCCAACAACGGTGTCGTCGTGCCCGGGCGAAACTTCACAAGTCGCGCCACAGAAAGCACGACCGCATACACAACCGTGGCGGCCACAATCGCCAGCACCCACGGCGCGAAGAACTTGATTCGGTCGATCGGCTCGATGCTCCCCACCACAACGCTGCTCGTCCCTTTCGACGCGAGTATCAAATAGAGCACCGCCGGAATTGTTCCGAACAACGCCGACATAAACGGATATCGCGAACGAAACGGCCGCACCGACGCGATCACACACGAGAGAATCAGCGTCATCGCCAGCCAGGGCATGACCGCCAGGAAACACACGATCGCGATGAAGGGAATGCTCGCCCAGAATCGGTACAACAGCGCCACAAGAATCGGAATCGAAATCAACGCGGCCATCAGCAGCCCCAGAATGGGAATCTGCATCGGCACGTCCTGCACACTGATCGGTTCGAGAAGCATAGACCCGAGAGATTTGTTGTCCCCGCCCCAGAATCGAAAGGTCTGAGAGAATTCGTCCCAATACCCCCCCAACGTCGGGGCCAGCGTCGAACCGCTTCGAATCCAGAACGCAAAATTGCCCACGCCTGCGAACAGGATGACATTGAGCGCCAATAGGACGATCGCACGAGTGCGGTACTTGGCTCCCCAATGCGACCAGACGTCGCACACGTCGGGTGGCAATGGCGAAATGGCCTGACTTGAAAGCTCGCTCATGATGGCTCGCGCTCTGACCTGCGCCGATTAAACCGCGCGATGAGCAATATACACCGTGACGACCCCGAACGTGAGCGGATGGACAGTCACCCTGTCAAAACCCGCCCCTTGCAGCCGCCCCGCCATCTCCTCGCCGGAAACGAACGACTCCACCGATCGCGGCAGGTAGTGATAAGCTCCTGTTTTGTCACCGCTGACCAGCGTCGCCCCGATCGGCATTAGTTTCCCCGAATAGAAATTGTGCAGGCGACGAATGAGGGGGTTAGTCGGCTGACTGAATTCGAGGATCACCGCCCGCCCGCCCGGCTTGAGAACCCGATGCATTTCGCGAAACCCGGCATCGAGATCGCCCCAGTTGCGCACACCGAACGCACAGCTCGTGATTGAAAAACTCCCGCCAGGAAACGGCAGGCGCAGCGCGTCGCACTCGCACCATTCGATCGAGTGTTTCGATTCGCGCGTTCGAGTCAGCATCTCGTGGGCAAAATCGCAACCGACAACGCGCTGGGGCCTCGCTTCAGCAAAAGCACGGGTGAAATCGCCCGTTCCGCACGCAATATCAAGAACCCGGTCCTTTTCGTTCACCCGCGCGAGTTCTACAGCCTTGCGGCGCCAATATCGATCGCGCCCGCCGCTGAACAGCGAATTGATCAGTTCATAGCGCGGGGCGATCGCATTGAACATGCGCCGAACACGGACAGCCTTGTCCGGCGTCGCATGAGGCGACCGCAACAACGTCGGCGTCCAGACCGCATCACTCGCCTCAGGCCCGACCCTGTCGCCGCTCGATTGGGATTTGTCGGTCGTTTCCTGATCGCAACTGTGACCGACCGAAGAAATGGCAAACGCTCCTGTTGTTGGTTGTTGCCAACTGAATGGAAATTCGTCTAAAAGGTGGCACGGTCAAGCAACAGCTTGGCCGTGGTTGCATAGCACTGATCTTTCGCCCAGAAGCTCCAAGGACCGGTCGCAACGTTCCCTCTCCCTCTTAGGGAGAGGGCAGGGTGAGGGTCTCTTGATTTACTATCACCTTGGTCTTGTTAATGCGTCTTACTTCGTCGCCTTGCCGAATCGTTCCGCAACGTCTTTCCAGTTCACCAGATTCCAGAACGCTGTAATGTAGTCCGGACGACGGTTTTGATACTTCAGGTAGTACGCGTGCTCCCACACATCCAAACCGAGAATCGGCTTCAAACCAGCAGTCAGCGGACTATCCTGATTCGGGAAATCCTTGATCACCAGCTTCTTCGAGTTGTCCACGCACAGCCAAGCCCAACCGCTGCCGAAACGACCCGTGGCCGAGGCAACGAACTTCGTCTTGAAATCATCAAAACTGCCGAAGGCTGAATTGATCGCATCGCCCAGCGCACCGTCCGGCTTGCCGCCGCCTTTCGGGCTCAGGTTGTTCCAGAAAATCGTATGGTTGAGATGCCCTCCGCCGTGATTGTTCACCGCACCGCGAATCGCATCCGGCAGTGTCGCCAATCCAATCAGTAACTCCTCAACCGACTTCGACTGCAGATTGGGATGCGCCGCAAGGGCCTCATTTAGTTTCGTCACATAAGTCTGATGATGCTTCCCGTGATGAATCTCCATGGTCTTCGCATCGATGTGCGGCTCCAGAGCGTCAAATGCATACGGCAGTGCGGGCAATTCAAATGGCATGGTCGATTCTCCTTTACGGTGAGTTTCGCGGTTTTCGCATCAGTTTCTTCAGTATCTAACCGTATCGCTGGCAACGTAGTGCGTCAAGAATCGCACCGGTTGTTCATTGATTTGAAAGGTTGAAAACAGGCTGAAACGCCTTGAATGGTTGCACAATTCTATCGATCGTGTAACGCAAACCACGAAACCGTGCGTTTGAATGCAGCCAATGATAGTATTCCCGCCGGCTGGCTTCTTCGCATATGTTTAGCGTAATGAAAGATGACTCAGTGAGCACGACTGTCAGCATGAAGAGAATCGGCATCGTAGCGCACAGCGTCGAAGGAGCAGCCCTCTGCTTCCTCACCGCCTGTCGCGAGGGCCAGCGTCTGCTCGGGCCGCACATGCACCCGGAGATTGTCATCAGCGCCATCCCCATGGCCCTCAGCATGCCCGGCTGGGAATCAGACAACCACGACATCGTAGCCAACGAACTGCGTCGCGGCGTTGAGCAGGTCGCAGCCGCCGGCGCAGATTTCTTCATCTGCCCCGACAACACCGCTCACATCGTGCTTGAAAAAATCGCCGGCTCATTCCCGATCCCCGGCCTGAACATTGCTCATGTCGTCTGCGACGAGATTCGGTCATCAGGATGGCGGACAGCCGGTCTGCTCGGAACCAATTGGACGATGACCGGTCCCGTCTACGCCAACGCATTGTATAGTCGAAACCTGCGACGACTGATCCCGAACGAGGCGCGCCGCATACAAATAAACCGCGCGATCTTCGATGAGCTCTGCCAGAGCGTCTTTCTGCCATCCACCACGGAAGTGTTCGTAGACGCCATCCGCGAACTCGCCTCAGCCGGGGCCGACTGCGCCATCCTCGGCTGCACCGAAATCCCGCTCATCATCAACGTGGAAAACTCACCGCTACCCGTGCTCGATTCAACGCGCCTTCTCGCGGTCCATGCCGTGCGCGAAGCACTGTCCGCGCGATCGCCTAAACAAGACGGCGGTTGGCTGGTTCGCTAAGCTTCGCCATCCGATTGGGCTTCAAGCTCTCGCTTCCATTTCCCCGTCTGCAAGAAAAGCACTATCACCAAGGCGACACCACCGAAGCAGAGAACCATGATCCAGAATGGGTCTTCTTCGTGCTCAAACAGAAAAACCTCGCGAGCTGGATCCCCCGAAAAACGGAACCGGACTTTTTCGGGTACCTTATTAATCAGGTAGCGCCCAGGTCGCGCGTGCACCACCTGATCTGACCCGTCTACTTGAATCGAAAAATCGACGCGCTCTTGAAAGCCATACACGACGAATGGCTCACGCTGAATGACCGTCCCCTCAACGAGAGGGAGGCTCCGGACCGCGAAACGTTGATACCATTCCTTGTACTCCCATATTCCGCAAGCCAGACAAACGATGGCGACGAGCACCATCTTGGGTCGCAAACGCACCATGGAAGTAACGAATTCCGGCGAACGGGCCATAGGAAACCTATGTTAGTTGAATCTTTCTGATCTTCTCCGCTTGCTCGGCGCGGAATTGCTGAAGCTTCGTGCGAAGCTCCGGCCGTGAATTGGCGAGAATGGCAATCGCCAGCAGCGCCGCGTTCGTCGCACCGGGCTTACCAATAGCCACCGTCGCCACGGGTATTCCGCCCGGCATCTGCACCGTTGAGAGCAACGAGTCGAGCCCCTTCAAAGATGCACTCTCGATCGGCACGCCGATCACCGGCAGCACCGTATGCGCAGCCACCACCCCCGCCAGATGCGCCGCGCCGCCCGCTGCCGCAATGATCACCTGCAACCCGCGATCGATCGCCGAGCGGGCAAACTCAGCCGTATCCTCCGGCACGCGGTGCGCGGACAGCACCCGACACTCATGGGCAACCCCAAATTGCGTAAGCGTTTCGTGCGAATGTTTCATGGTCTCCCAGTCCGATTGACTACCCATGATGACGCCCACGATCGGTTTGGTTGATTCGCCCATGATTCTGCTCCCGCTTTCAGTTACTGACCTCCGCAGGTTGCGATTCTGATTCGGGCGCGCACAATCGTCAAACTCTTAACGATCGCCGTTTGTGAGGAGAGAGTCGTCCGATGAATCGCCCCCGAATTCACCTGATCGCCCCAGCCGGTTCCTGCAAGCCGTTCATCGATTCCGTGGCCGATGGCTCGGTCGATGCGTTCCTATCGAACATCCAGCGCGTCGTCGGCGACTCGTACGAGATTACTGCCAACAAGCGAATCCTGATGGCCGACGAGGACGAAGACCACGGCGGCCGAAACGACGACAACGCGCGCGTGAGCGACATTCAGAACGCCCTCGCTGACGACAACGTCGCCTGTGTGTTAGCCGTGCGCGGCGGCGCCTGGTTAACGCGGATCATTCCTGACATCGATTTCACCGTGCTCGATCGCCGCACGACCCGCGTCGCCATCATCGGCTTCAGTGAGATGACGCCGCTGATCAATATCGTAGCCGCCCACGAAAACGGCGTCGGCATTTACGACATGTCACCCGCCTTTCTCACCTATGGGCTGCGGCGATACGCGACGCTGCAAGCGCGGGCGAAAGCAACGGCAGAGGCAGTCGTTGGCACACCTGAGACCCCAACTTCAAAACTCCGCCACGAGGGGCAATCGCCGGACGAGTGGATGCGCTCGCGCCTGCAACCGGAGTTTGACGCCTTCCTCAAAGACGTGGTAGCCATCATCGAGGGTCGCGGATCGACCCGATCCATCGCCGCCAAGCTGGTTCATGGCTCATTGCCGGAGGAATCATCAGCCGTGTTCATCGGCGGCAATCTCTGTCTGTTCACAGTATTCCTCGGCACGCCGTACGAAGCCTACATCTCCCCCGACGAACGCTGGATCGTTTTGGAAGACATCAACGACAAACCGGAACGCATCGATCGCTTTCTCGCGAGAATGAAACTCGCCGGCTACTTCGAACGATGCGCAGGCGTCCTATTGGGCGACTTTCACAACGGTGACAAAACGCACACCGAAGCAGTCGTCGAGTTGATGCCGTATCATCTGCCCAAAGATCGAGATGTGCCCGTGCTGGTTAGCGAAGACGTCGGTCACATCTGGCCCGTCTCGCCCCTTCCTCTCTGCCTTCCTTCCGTTTTGCAGCAGCGCACCGACAAAACCTTCTCCATTTCCTGGTCACGCGAATTGGTGCAGGTGCGAAAACCCATCGCGGCCCGCATGTAAACTTGTAAGGCGATCCGCGCTCGATTGCCGATCCTATCAGACAAGGTTATTGATTTCGTTCATCAAAGGGGCCGGTCGGATCGTATCCAAAGCACGGAGGATTTTTGTATGTCACGTCGACGCAATGCATTCACATTGATCGAGCTTTTGGTCGTCATCGCCATCATCGGGTTGTTGATTTCCATCCTCGTGCCTTCGCTCTCATCCGCACGCCGCGCAGCCAAGGGCGTCACATGCTTGTCGAACCTGCGGCAGATATCGCACGGCTGGCACGCGTACGCGGATGAATATCGCGACGTGTCAGTTCCCGGGCGCTACCCCAACGCGACCGGTGGAGCAGCCAATCCCGGCAATTGGTATGAGATCGGCAACGGCAAGAAGTTCCGCCCGACATGGCTCTCGACAATGGGTCGCTTCGTTGGACTGTTCGCATTCGAGCGCCCGAGCACCAGTGACGGTCGACAGGATTACGACGGCAAGGTGTACCAGTGTCCGGAAGTTGATAACTGGGTCGACGAGCGCAATCACGCATGGGGATACAACTATCAGTTCCTCGGCAATTCGAGAAAAAGTAACGGACAGTACATCAACTTCCCCGTGAACCGTTCGCGCATCCGCAATTTTGCAACGACGGTACTCGGGGCCGACTCGATGGGCACAGCCGGCGCCTTTCCGACGCGTCAACGAAAAGACTACAACAACGACGGCACGGATTTCATGGAGCTGGGTAACCACGCATGGTCGCTCGACCCGCCGCGCCTGACGACCATGTCCGATCGCGGCAGCGGCGACGCCGGCAGTCCACGCACCACCGTCGATCCGCGCCACCGCAACAACGTGAATGCCGTTTTCTGCGACGGACACGGCGGCTCCATGAGCCTCAAGAGCCTTGGGTACCGAACGCTGGATGACGGAACGTTCGTCGATTTGCAAACGGCGCCCGAACCGCCGACGAACAAATTCTTCAGCGGCACCGGCCAGGACGACGACCCGCCGAAGAAGCCTTAGGCGGACTACCTATTCATCATGTATTGCCTTCGAGCTTGGGTGGCACGGTCAAGCGATCGCTTGGCCGTGGCGACTCATACCGCGACCATCATTCACATGGAATCGTAAACTACTGCCCCGACTGCTTGCGCACGATCATATCGAAGTTGCGCACGAGACTCGTGTACACCGAATACACAATGAACGAATAGAGCACTGCAGCGAAGATGCTGCCGACGAAAACCGCAGCCCGCGCCCCCGTGGCACCGGCGACAAACTCTTTATTACTGGGAAAGAGCGCCGCCTGATCAACCAGATAATAAACCGAGGTAAACGGCGAGAACGCAGCCAGCGCACCGCCGATTTCATTGCCCGCAGCCTCGACAAACGCCATCGCCAAACCGGATGCCCCGCCGCAAAGCAGAATCATCAAACCCACGCTGTACATGATGGCCGTCACGTTCTTGCGCGTGTTCAAAGATGTCCGCAGACCAATCACGCAGCCGATGGCGATGTAGATGACCATCAGCACTGCCACGAGCAACGCGGTTTCGATCCAGATGGCAGGAGGCGCAGGCGGATTCGATTTCTTCACCAGACCGATCAACCCGAAAGCAATCAACGCAACGATCGGCCCGGCCAGCAACGGAGCCGCAAAACTCACCAGGCCGCGCAGCTTCCCAAAGAGAATGTACCGGCTCGTGAGCGGCGTGGTGAGAAGAATGTCCATCGTCTTGGATTCCTTCTCCTTGGTCATCGAGGTCGCGGAAGTATTGGTAGCCACAACCATCACAAGCGCGAACTGCACGGTAATGAGATACGCCAGGTACTTTCGTGCATCGTCGGCATTCAGGCTCCCGCCGATGTACCCGAAAAACAAGACCATTGACGCCGCAAAACCCGCGAGAATGATGAGCCACCGCACCGCCCCACCGCCGACCGCTCTCGTGCGCGCCTCGCGCCACGCAACCGGATTCGCCCACACCGATCGCGGCTGACGCGTCCGCTCGCCCGCGCCCTTGCGTCGAAACACACCGAGCACGTTGCTGTACCACCGTGGCTCACCCTGCTTCGCACCGCTGCGCACAAAGAGAATGCTCGCACTGGTTAGGGCGAGCGAGAGCAACAGTGTCCACGTCGTATAGAACGCAGAAGGGTAAGCCAATGCGTAACGCGAAATCGCTGAGTAGTCGGTCAGATAACTCTCGTCGGGCGCGTACACACGGTTCAAGGACACGTCGAGCGCGAGAAACGGATGCAGGCAGGTCAGCCAACTCATCTTCCGGCCGTCGAGGTTCGGCGCCGAAGCCTCGACCCACGTCTGCGGCAAATACCCGAGCATCCAGATGCCCGCGAGGTAAAGCGCAATCACGAGATAGAATGAGAATATCGTTCGCCGTGTGCCGACGCCGATCATCGCGATGAAGATCGCCAGCGCCCCCGTGACAAACGCGGTACACGCGGAGAGCGTGAAACTCTCGAACACCTGCGACGACGTCACACCGCCATACAGCATGGTCATCAGAAAAATCGGCAACCCGGCCACAAGCAGCATGATGACGAAGTACAACCGACTCATCAGCGAGCCGAAGACAATCTGCGCACTGGTCAACGGCGTCGACAGAAGAATGTTGTAAGTCTGCGCGTCGCGCTCCTGCGTGATCGCAGCAGCTGTAAACGCGGGCGCCAGAAAACACATCAGCGCCAGTTGCGTCATCGACAATATCTTAAAAGTCTGCGACGCACCTTTCGCCAGATCAGCCAATGACGCGTTCTGCACCTGAACCGACGAAAACAACGAGAACCCTACGACGACAAACAGCGCCCCCAGATAAGCAAACCGCAGCCACAAATGCCGCACCCGCTTCGACGCGCCATTCACAACGCGCACAAGAATGGGATTGGCCGGCAAGAGATGCCAAATCGCAAGCCAAATCCTGTACAGTGCAGTGTTCATTGGACCATGCCCTTCGTTAGTCGCATGAACGCCGTCTCAAGATTCACTTCCTCTTCCTTGATCTCGCGAATTCGGAAGTTGTTTTCCATCAGCAACTTGGCCAGCGGTGAAAAGTCGTGCGTCTGCTTCTCAAGCTCAACGATCAGTTGACCGTCGACCTGCTCGACGCCTTTGATTCCCTTCGTTCGCTGCAGCAATAGCGCAGCCAAATCTTGTTGCTCGGTGACGCGGATGTTGATCTTGGTCCCCGTCTTGACCTTGCGAATGATCTCGGAAATCGACCCGTGATACAGCAGTTGCCCCTGCTCGATGATGCCCACCGTCGTGCACAGCTCCGCCAGCTCATGCAGAATGTGCGAGCTGATAATGATCGTCTTTCCCATCCGGCGCAGCTCCTTGAGCAGCTCGCGGATTTCAATTCGTGCCCGCGGATCAAGACCGCTGGCCGGTTCGTCGAGCAGCAACACCTTCGGGTCGTGAAGCAGCACACGTGCGATGCTGAGTCGTTGCTGCATGCCGCGCGACAGCGAATCGACCAGCGCATCGACCTTGAAGACCAAGTCGGTCAATTCCAGCACGTCATTCACCACGCGCGTTCGCTGCTTGCCGGTGATGTTGTACGCGCTGGCGAAAAACTCCAGATACTCCTGCACCACCATGTCTTCATACGCACCGAAAAAGTCCGGCACATAACCGATCAGCGGACGAATCTTTCGCGATTCATACCCAACCACGTTCCCACACACGCGGGCCTCGCCCCACGTCGGCTGAAGGAGCGTCGCCAGAATCTTGATCGTCGTCGTCTTGCCCGCGCCGTTCGGCCCGATGTATCCAAAGCACTCACCTTCCTCGATGTTCAGGTGCAGGTTGTTCAGCGCGACGAGCTTGCCGTAGCGTTTGGTGAGATTGATCGTCTGAATAATCACGGGGTTCCTTTCCGCTCAGCCTTTGTCGTCCGCAGCATCGCCCTTGTCTGCCCGCTCCGAAATCGCTACGGGTAGCCGAATCCGGTACATCGTCTTGGACTTTGACTCCGACGGTTCCAGCTTGCGATACTCGCGCTCTCCTTCTCGCCGGAACAGGCGGATCGGCCCCGGCGCATCGGCAAACCCAATCAACACAGCCTGATCGCTCCGCAACTGGTCCCGCAGATCAAGCCAGCGCATCCGATCGCGCGACCAGGTGATCGACCCACCCATCATTGAATTCTGCATGCGCGAATGTTTAGCGAAGTTGAAATCGCCAAGCGTGGAGAAAAGACACAGCGCATGGTCTTCGCCTTCGAGGACACTTGCATTTGTCTTTAGTCCGCTGGCCAGGCTTCCTACCAATCCGGTGAACCGATCTCCCCAGAAAGCATGCGCCGTTCGCAATGAGTTCTTGCCGTCAAACTCGTACAACTTGCCGGGCGTGGCGTTGCGATAGCAGGCAGCGCTCAATTGCAGTTTGGCTCCGTTTCGAATCTCGCCGAGCGGAAAAGCGCGAATGCCGTACTCACCCTCATCGCGCAGGTCGCCTTCCGGGTTGTCAGGGGAGAACAGAAGATAGCAATCCCGCAGATCAACACCCAAGTTGTTCGTAACGGTGCTCTTGTCCATGACGCGATAGAAGCGACGCTTGGTGTCACCGTCCATCTCAATGTCGTAGACAAGCTCAACTTGGCCCGTCATCGTCCCGCCGACCGGGCCGCTCCACACACCTTGCAGTTGCTTCAGCGTCGCGCGAAATCGCACGTCATCAATGACCGCGCTCCCCGGCAGCAGGCGATAGTCCTGCGGGTCTGCAAAGCTCGATGCCTGTTCACTCAAATCGCGACTGGGAGGTAACGGCCGCAAAAAACATCTGGCGGGCCCGGGTTCGACTTCACTCAAGGGATCAGAAGGAAGCCAAACGTCCATTTGCTTATCGATGCCGGTTTTGACGCCGAACAGCGCGATCCCCTGCCCGACTCCCTCGCCCGAGCCCACATCGATCACACTGATTTGGTGCAGCGTTTCGCCGATTCCGCGCACCGAACTGACCGCCAGCACGCTGAGAAAACTTGCAACCACGGAAACAGCGGCGAACGCCGTCCAGTTGTGTTGCGGCCATCGCCGCCTTGTGAGAAACGTCCAAACCCCAAAGGTCGCGAGCGCGATGTAGAGGACAGAAAACAAACCGGCGATCAGGAAGTACAAAGTTCCAGAAGTCGTGAACGCAACAAACCGCTCAACATTCCCAAACAACTCGCCCTGTTCCTGCGGGCGTGATGTACCAGTTTCAGTAGGCCTGGCAATTCCGAGCAATCGTCGAAAATAGGTACTCGGTGCACCGGGCGCTGAAAACAAGTCCTTCACGGTGATGGCTGAGAAAATCACCTGCCCGCGGCCGAGCGATCGCCGAGTAACGACATCGGATTGAATATCTCTCTCATGAACAATCACCGAAGATCCGGGACGAGCCTTGGCCTTCACCACCGGCACGCTTTCAGGAAACCCCTCGTCGAGATCAACAGCCTTCTTTCGCGGCTCGTCTTCCTCATCCGCGCTCGATGTGTTGGTCACATCCGCAAGCTCATATCGAACGTCCGGAAGGTTTTTGACGGAGATGACCGCGCCGATGTCCGCCGGCAGGACTTCGCCAATCGCCGCCGTCTGCGACAGCATGGCCGCACTTCGCGACGCCGCAATCAGCAACGTACCGCCCTGTCGCACCCACTCCAGCACCGCCGCAAGTTGTCGCTCACTCAAATCGCCCGGATCGGCGTTCTCCCACACGATGCAGTCGACCATCTCCAGCCCGATCCACAATTCGGGAATCCCCGCCGGTTCGGTAATGGCCGCGAACACCCGCCGGACGTTGTTCTCGATCTGACTCTCATCGACGAGCTTCTGCACGTGACCGGCTGTTGTGGTGGTGATCTCCAGCACCACGAGCGCATTATCCTCGATGCTCGTTGGCGGCTGCGCGGGCGCAGCGAAATAGCTCGTCTCCCCTTTAGACACGACTTTGATCGCGTTTCCGTCATTGTCGAAAAGGCGAACGCCCAATTGGCTGCCCGCGCGATTCATGACCGGAGGGATATAGAGAAAAAGGCGCTGCGTCCCGCCTGTTTCAGAGCGCAGGTGAACTTCGACTTGATCGAAACACTCGTCGCCGTCACGATCGCGCTGCCCGACGCGCATCCATCCGTCGAAACTGGGTTGTTGCTCCGTAAGCGCCAAGTCCACAACAATCGGCGCCCACGCGCTCTGTCGAACGACATCTAACCCGACGGAGTCGACCGGACCATTCTTGGCTGCAAATCCGATGTGCGTAACGTTGACTTCGATCGTGGCCCGAGCGGAAGTCGCAAACAAAGAAAGGACAAGGTGTAACGTGAATAACAATCCCGGACCAGCGAGGCCACGATCGCCGAAACTCTCTCCCGAGGGTCGTCTGTTCATGTAGAAGACAAACTTCAGACAGATGCTCTCGCCAAACGCCGGCAACTTCCGTGGACGAGACGCGAAGGTGTTTCCTGGAAAAACCTTAAGCCACGGATTTTAGCGGTGCTGCATTTGGCTCACAACTGTCTCAATTACTGCCCGCAAACCGCACAGGGTCAAATGCAATACAGTTTCTTACGAGCTTGAGCACATAGTGATTAACAGAACGAGGCACTATTTCCCTCTCCCTCTTAGGGAGAGGGTAGGGTGAGGGTCTCTCTGCTTCCAATGCGCCGGTCTTGCTTCAGGGCCTAACGGGGTCTTGCGATCAACTCATCTGTCACCCAGTCCATCCAATCACTCCCAGAACCGCCACTCCCTTTCTTACGTACTAAACTCAATAGACCGCCACCACCGGACAACGTGCGTCCCTTAATTCCTTCATTGGGACGCAACTGGGGGAATATCATGCGGAAGCCAATTCTCCGCATTTCCTGCTACACGAGTCGCCTCTCAAGGTTGCCGATAAATCGGTGCATGAGCTTCATGCCCTCGCAACGTTAGTGGTACGACTGCGCGCTGATTGGCCTCGGTGTGCATGACGTTGGGAAGCCGATTTCGATGACGACGAAGAAGAACGTTCTTACCACCGGCGAGGTCGCCAAGATCTGCAACGTCGCACCACGCACGGTCTCAAAGTGGTTCGACGCGGGACATCTTCGCGGCTATCGCATCCCCGGCAGCAAGGATCGCCGCATCCCACTCGAGCAACTCGTCCGCTTCATGCGCGCCCACGGCATCCCACTCAACGGGCTCGAAACCACAACCAAGAAATTACTGGTTTTGGATTCCGACGTGATTTTCCGCGACTCATTGCGCACAGCTCTGTCTCAGGACGGAGCGTTCGATGTCACGCTCGCGGACACAGCCTTCGAGGCCGGCGCGATCGCGATGGAGACGAAACCCAACGCCATACTCGTCGACGTGACGCGCAAAGACCTTTCCCTCAATGAACTCGGCCGCTTCGTGCACACCACCGCACAGCTTGAAGGACTCAAACTGATCGGCACCGCCCCCAACCTCTCAACCGCACAAGGTCAGGCATTACTCCAGGACGGGTTCGATGCCTTCCTCAGCAAACCATTCGAATCGCGCACACTAATCCGCGTCATCGAGTCAGCCCTGACTGCGCCGCAGTGATCTAATTCGAAGCGCCTAATATCAAATTCAGACGAGAAATCTGGGCCTAATCCTCATGCTCAAGAAGGCTTCTTGGCGCATTCATGCCCAACCAACGAACGCAAGCTCATCCTTGAATAACGTTATGTACGCCAGCCGCCAGCAATCAGTGCATCGGAATGAAACAAACTCCGGAGATTTTGGCTTGCGGCGCTCCCACGCCATGTCGGCCAATTCCTGAATTGAACAAGTTTGCCGTGAGATCAACAGCTCGCCGTCCGCGATCGCCCCTTCCTGCCATTTGAAGTTGGATTGGCTCCAATCCCGTTCATCAACGTTGAAGTAATAGCCCTTCTTGTAATCCACCCTTCTGCATTCTGGCCACTGCGAACACGTTGGGCACTGTTCTCTGCTATATCGCCGCAAACGTGGACGTTCGACACAAGCATCGCGGGAAACGAATCCAACGCGTGCGGTAAACAGGCCCTTCGTCCCGACCTGACCAAACAATTCGCGTCGTCTTTGCGCCGTCGCACACAGTTCAATGCGACCTGCTGACGATATCAGAAATAGCGAAGGGAGGGGCTCCGGCAAATCCTCGGTACAACAGAACTTCGAGCATTCGTCCTCCAAGGCAGGCTCCCATGAACTGAAGCTGCGATAACCACAAGCACCACATTCAACCCCATCTGCGTCAAACGCGGCCACATGTACCTGCGTGATGCTCGACGAACCGCGCAATTCGAAGTACTTGCGTTTCGGTCGCGCGCGAGAGACTTCTATCGGTACGAATTCAAGAGACTTCAGTTCGTCCGGTGTCAGCAGTTCTAAGAATCGATCCGAAACGATAGTGGGCGAATGAGAGAAACGGTCGCGATAAAACCCCACATCATGCCAATCGGCTGCACCCACAATGAGCGGCACATCCGTGCGCGGCCCTACTCCCGACCGACAAACGGGACAGATTCCACCTTCGAAGAGCGTGGCTGCATAGGCTTCATTTTCTGCCCGAGATTGATGAGGACATTCAAAGATAGCATCTCCGGCAATCCGAAAGACCTCCGGCTTGAGGAAGCGTTCAGCCAGTGCAGCCGCCGGAAGCGGCGGCTCAAATTCAGGAACGGTGGGTATGACATCATCAAGTTGGGGTGCAGCCTGCATGATGGCGTCGAGCAAAGCCTCATGGGCCGATTCGAAATCCTCGCCCTCACCTGAAACCCGCGGGTCTTCCTTCACCCACAACTTGAAACCCGGTTTCAGTTGTTTCCACTGGCAGAGAATAACGTTTGAGTCGTACCAAGGCATAGATTGGACTTCACATCAATTCTGTATGGACTCGAATAGCATTGAACTCATTCAGCAGTAAAAAACTCATCCGGATGTTCTTGAATGTACGCCCGCGCGAGTTTTTCGATATCCTCTTGTTCTTCTTCAACCAACTTCTCAAACCGCTCATCGGCCTCATCAAACGCCCCAGCGGACAATTTGTTTAATTCCTGCACCCTGTAGTAATAATCTCGCGGCGGGTCGGACGGAAACGCCTTCAGCGCACTCTCGAACACGATCCGATGACGATTCGCACCGATCAGCTCCAACCCATCGAGCACGTCCTCCCACATCATCCCCGACCGCTCGCGCAAGAACACATAGTGCCCCATCGAATCGACTTCGCCGCGATACAGCAGACACGCAAACACTGCCTTCTGTCCATCACTCGCCCCCTTCATCGCGCGATCATGCGTAGCCTCATCCTGCAACAACCCCGGGTGATGCTGCATCTTCGCCATCACGAGACCCATCTCAACGTCGTCCAGTGACTCAGGCCGCGGAACATGAAAATCGCCGGTGCCCGCCCACGGACCTTTCGGCTTGGATTCAATCGAAACGACGAGCAGAATAATGAAACCGACAGCCAGCAAACCCAGAAAAATGCGGACGAGCTTCAGCCCTCTGGAAGGCTCATCCGCCTCCACCGCACGACGTTGTGCCGACATGACCGCGCTCCGTTGAAAAGCAGCTAGACCGGAAATCTATTTGGACGACCGAAGTAGTTTATCACTGCCGACGAGAAGGAGAATAATGACCAGGAATCCAAACGGAATGAGCGTAAACCAATTGGACGCCGACCAACCTTCCGGCAATGCGTTGCTGAAGTTTAGTTTCTCTTCCAGCTTGGGTGCAGTGGCGAGGAAACCCGCCAGAATGGCGGCGATCGTTCCCCCTGCAATAAGGCCCGATGAAATAAGAACACCTGGACCCATGTCCCCTTCCGCCGCTGATTGTTTCTTCTTGCGCTCGACCAGGTATCGCACAATTCCGCCAACAAAGATCGGGCTGGATGCCGAAAGCGGCAGATACACTCCCACAGCAAATGGTAAGGACGGTATGCCGCTCAACTCCAGTACTAGTGCTATAGCTACCCCAAGCAAAACCAGTGACCAAGGAAGCTTCTGAGTGAGAATTCCGTCAATAATCAACGACATCAGCGTGGCCTTTGGAGCCGTGAATTTGGTGACATCAGTACCGTCGTCGCGCTTCTCGAGCCTCCCGTTGATACCCGGATCAACGAGATAGACAATTTTTCCGGATTCATCTACGAGATACTTTCCGGCTTCGACTCCCGGTATCGCGCGAGTTTTCGCCCGCAACACAAAGTACTCTTTGGAATCACCCGTCGAGTCTGCGGGCCGTTGCTTTTCGGAAAGCTGTGAAACATCAATCGTCGCCGTTGGCAGGTCTTTTTTCGAGTAAATGGTCGCATTGTCATTGAGCTTCAACAGCAGGAACCCAATCACCAATGCAGAACTCAGTGCCCCAATCAGAATACCAATCTGCTGTGAACGCGGCGTGCCACCAACCAGGTAACCGGTTTTTAGGTCTTGAGAGGTCGTACCACCATTCGAAGCCGCAATGCAAACAATCCCCGCGATGGACAACGCTGTGAGCCTGTGATCCGCACCCACCCAACCCATCGCGAGAAATATCAGGCAAGTCAAAAGCAGTGTGGCAACCGTCATACCCGATATAGGATTAGATGAAGAACCGATCTCACCAGTCAAACGCGATGACACGGTAACGAACAAGAATCCAAAAAGGACGATCAAGCCCGCTCCAACAATGTTCATCTTCAACATCGGGGCTGCCCAGATGGCGATCACGAGCCCAAACGAACCCAATAGCACAACCTTCATGGACAAGTCTCGATCGGTTCGCAAGGTCGAGGCAATCTCTCGTGTTCCACCCTGCTTGACGAAATCCCCGAGTCCGGAACGAAGCGAAGTCAAGATGAGAGGGAGTGCCTGCAACATGCTGATGATTCCACCGGCAGCAACCGCGCCCGCTCCGATATAGAGGACGTAGTTGTCCCAGATGTGTTTGACGTTAGCGATGGGATTAGGGCCGCTCATCATCTCGCGAATTGTTTTTTCTGCAGGAAAGAGCGGCTCAGCAAGACCGCCGCCGAACAAAACAATGGCCGGCACAAGTACCCACGAAGCAAGTATGCCGCCCGCCACCATGATGCAAGAAATCCGCGTGCCAATAATGTACCCAACGCCTAGCAACGCCGGTGCGGCCTCAATGGATACGATCGATCCCTTGTAAAACTCCATTGCCTTCGCCGGAATCGTCTTCCAAAGTTTGAAGCCTTCCATCAGGAACTGGTAGAGAAACGCCAAGCCGAACCCCACGAAAACGGTTTTCGCGCTCGCCCCGCCCTTCTCGCCTACCATCAGGACTTCCGCGCACGCTGTTCCTTCCGGGTAGATAAGCCTCCCATGCTGCTTCACGATGAACGCGCGCCGCAGCGGAATCATCATCAGGATGCCTAGCAATCCACCTAACACTGCCACCAGCGTCACACGCGTCACTTCAAGGTCATACCCCAGAATCATCAGCGCAGGCATCGTCACACCCACGCCGAACGCAATCGATTCACCCGCCGACCCCGTCGTCTGCACGATGTTGTTTTCAAGAATGGTGGCGTTCCGCCCCAGCAGCGGCCTGAAAATTCGAAACACCGTGATCGACAGCACCGCGATGGGAATCGAAGCCGACACCGTCATGCCGACCTTCAGCACGAGGTACAGCGACGACGCACCGAAGATGATCCCCAGAATCGCACCCACCAACACCGACGACAACGTCAACTCGGGTATGTTGGCCTCGGGCGCGACATACGGTTTGTGATCATGCACGGTGGACGCGGATGATGCGGTTGATTCTGATTTCATCGAGTCACTCCGATTGATGGCGTGCGGTGTCACCGACCCAATACGCAGCCTGCATGCTCACCGGCACCGGGGCGACATCATAACTCAGCAGTCCAAGAGGTGTCACGAATTGTTTTGACGCACCCCAAAAGCACGACCCCACCCGCCTTTTCAAACGAGTGGGGCCAAGCAACATCCTGCCGGTTTGGCGGGATTGACGTTCTCAAAATAAGAGGACGGGTGGCATGGCCAAGCGAAGCGCCGCCATGCCCAACCCTTTAGCTAATTAGTCGTTTAACGCATCCTCAATCCGCTGAACTTCGTCCGTCCGATGCTGTTCGATCAGAGTCCACTTTTCCTCCGCAACCGTCTGCACCTGCGCAATCAGCTCCTCGGCCGCACCAAGATCAGTCAACACCTCGATGGCGTGCTCAACCACAAACTGAATACGATCGCTGTTGTTGTCCGCGATCTGGTTCACGCGATTCGTGCGATTCTCCGCTACATTCGCCGCCTGCTCCGCGTGATCGTTCGCCTGCAGCTGGTTGATGATGTTCACGCCCACATTCGTCACGACGTGCATCCGCACGTTGGCCATATGCGCAATGCGAGTCATCCGATGAATCGCACGCTGCGCCACCTGCTCCGGCGTGGGCGGTTCACTTGCAAAATCGGGCGGCGCAAACTCACGACCCGGCGGACCGAAATCACCCATGAACGGCTGCGGCCCGCCCATGGGTCCACCCATCGGCCCACGCCCCGGCGCCGCCTTCAGAAACGTACCAACGCCCACGATCGCGATAGCGGCCAACGCCATGATTGAAAATCTAAGCATCGAAAACCCCTTTCTGGTCTAAGGGAGACACATCCCATCACCACCGATGGGCTTCATTACACAGGGCATAACGCTGCGACTCTCGGATTATTGCCGGGCATGGAGACGGGTCATAAATCGCAAAGCCACCATAACGCGGTACGAGTATTCAGTTGAAACCTGCACTCAACAAGCCGTACGTGAGTATTTCGCAAGAATCATTTCCCCCCTTACTAAGGGGGGATAAAGGGAGGTCCACAAACGCTGAAAGGCATCGACGAATAATTCGACGCTCGCAACTACGTCCGCTTCGTCCACTCCTCGCCAGCATACTTGGCTACTAACTCTTCAGACAGGTCGAGTTCGTTTTTCTGCCAATCACCCGATTCAAGATCAAGACTCGCCTCTTCCGCAAAATGTCTCGGAAACCCCACCGCAACCTTCTCGATCATCTCCTCATGATCGACTGCAGGCCGCGCCGTCGATTGCTGCTCAAACCGATTCCCCAGCACGATCGACCCATGCTGCAAGACAGCCGTCCGCGTCCGCCGCTGCGCACTGCCCGCCAGCTTCTGATGGTCGAAGAGAACGTCGAAACAATGTCGCCGCTCGAAACAAAAGAACGGCCCACGAGCAGCCGACGAATCATCCGTAAACCCACATCGCGAAGTCGAAAGTCCCAGCTCGCGCAGGCAGTTAATCAACGCATCGTGAGCAAGCTGATACAATCGATTAGGCCCGCCGTGATTGAGCGCGTGCCCAACAGGTATCGCGATCGAATAAGTCAATTCCAGATCATGCAGTATCGCCCCACCGCCGGTGAGCCGACGGACCACAGCCAACTCCCCCGCAGGCGACGTCAGCGCCTCATAATCCGCATAGTGCTGAAAATACCCCAACGAAATCGTCGGTTCAGACCAACGATAAAGCCGCAACGTCGGTCCCGACTCACCAGTGCCAACCAGTGTCATCAACGCCTCATCACGCGCCATGTTGGCAGGACCAGAAAGTGATGGATCAATAACTAGCCGCATGTTAATGCAATTCTATAGTTGTCGGAGTGTACACTGTACGAGCTACGGCGCTTGCATCGATTCCCGGAAGTCGACCATCGGTTCCCTCTCCCTCTTAGGGAGAGGGTTAGGGTGAGGGTCTCTTGGACTGCGACTTAGCCCGCGTTCTCCCAAGCTTCTCCGCCTGAACCACCATCGCGTTCTCAATCGCCTCCATCACACCACGAATCCCAGTGAGCACTTCGTCGTTCGAAAAACGAATGATACGCCATCCGAGTCGTTCAATCTCTTGCTCTCGTACAAAATCACGCACAGCCGTCGTATCATGGCTATGACCATCGATCTCGATGACGAGGTCAAGCTGCGGCACAGCAAAATCGACAACGAACTTACCTATTACAAATTGCCGTCGTAATTTGAACTCACCGAACTGTCCCCCTCGAAGCCGCGACCACAGGAAGCGTTCCGGCATCGTCGCTCGCTGCCGCAAACCGCGAGCATTCGGCGTCAAATGCGAGGGACGCTCGTTATGATGCCAGCGGTCCACGACAAAGAGACCCTCACCCTGCCCTCTCCCTAAGAGGGAGAGGGAACGCGACACACCACAGTCATTCGTCAGTCACGTTTCGCCCGGGCGGGTAGAGCTTACTTTCGCCAGCGTACGTTCGGCTTGCGATCAGCCGAAACGATATCCACGCGGCTGACGCCCGTGGTGTGCGGCGCGTTGTGCACGATGTCTGGATTTCCCTCGATCTCATCCGCGATTTCCATCATCGCATCCACAAACCGATCCAGCGTCGCCAGCGATTCCGTCTCCGTCGGCTCAACCATCAGGCAATGATGAATTGGCCAGCTCATCGTCGGCGGGTGGATGCCGTGATCGATGAGTCGCTTGGCGATGTCGAGCACTGTGATCTCTTCATTCGCAAACTTCGGCACCGTGATGAACTCATGAGCGTACGGCGGCGTGAACGGCATCGGGTAGCGCTTCTTCAACTTCGCCGCCAGATAATTGGCCGACAGCACCGCCTTCTCCGACGCGTCGCGCAGACCATCACACCCGTTTGCACGGATGTACGCATACGCGCGAACCAGAACGCCAACTTGCCCGAAGAACGACCGTACCTTGCCGATCGAGTGCGGACGATTGTGGTCCCAGCCGAAAGTCCCATCCGCGTGTTTCACCACCTGCGGCACCGGCAGGAACTGTCGCAAATGCTCCGCAACCGCCACCGGCCCCGCACCCGGACCGCCACCGCCGTGCGGCGTGCTGAACGTCTTGTGCGTGTTGAAGTGCATCACGTCGACGCCGAAATCGCCCGGCCGTGTGATGCCGAGAATGGCATTCATGTTCGCGCCGTCGAGATAAAGCAGCGCGCCCTTCGAATGCACAATCCGCGCAATCTCCGCGATCTGATCGTCGAAAATGCCGACCGTATTCGGATTCGTAATCATCAACGCAGCCGTGTCCTTATCCACCTTGCTGCGCAGGTCATCGAGATCGACGCGACCATCCGGCTTCGATTTGATCGACATCGATTCGCGACCGCAGATCGTGCACGTGGCAGGATTCGTCCCGTGTGCACTATCCGGCGCCAGCACCTTCTTGCGGTTCTCCCCGCGACTTCGATGATACGCGTTGATGATCATCAGGCCGGTCATCTCGCCATGCGCACCAGCCGCCGGTTGCAGCGTGACCTCCGCCAAACCCGAAATTTCCGCCAGATCGCAGCGCAGGCGATACAGCAATTCCAGCACGCCCTGAATATCCGCCTCAGCCTGATACGGATGAATGAACGCAAAGCCCGGCATAGCAGCCGCCCGCTCATTGATGCGCGGGTTATACTTCATCGTGCAACTGCCGAGCGGGTAGAAGTTGCCGTCCACGCTGAAGCAGCGATGCGCGAGACGCTTGTAGTGTCGAACGATATCAAGCTCGCCGATCTCCGGCAGCGCCGGCGGGTCCTCAGCCAGCAACGCCTCGGGCGCGAACTCGGTGCGCTTGAACACCGGCACGTCCACCTCGGGCAGCGACACCGCGCTCAACCCAGCCGCACCCTGTTCAAAAAGCAGCGGATTATCCGCCTGCCGCAATTTCGGAATCGTGTGATCCACGGTCATGACTGTCATTGTCGCAAAACCCTGTCGCAAAAAATAGTCGGTTGAAGTTTCAAAAATCTGCTGTGCCGAGAATCCCTTCTCGGCACTCCGCCTTCAGGGAATCCCTTCCCACCGCGCCACTTCGATCATTAGCTGCATGCGAAACACCTACATGTACTAGGCGTTTCGAGATGGCATCTCAATCACGCCTCGCGCTTCTTCTTCCCTTTCCCATTGACGATTGCATGTCGCCACAACTCATCGATCTTGTGCTCAGCTCCGCACTCGGGACATCGACACTGCGTCAGCCCCGAAAGGTTGTAACCACACTCGATGCACGTCGGCGGCGTCACACGCGATGCCCGCCACCCTCGCACATACCCCGATCGCCATATCACGAACCACGCGAACACAATCGCCAGTGCAATCGTCAGGAAAACCAGCAGCATCACCCCGCCGTCGACATAACTCTGCAGACGCGGGTTCACGCTACGCCGCCCGCAGGGCCGCCAGCAGCGAATCAATCTCTTGCTTCGAGCGCTTCTCCGTGACAGCCACAAGGAAGCAATCGCTCAACTTCGAATCGAACTGCGCCATCGGCACGCCGCCAAGAATGCCGCGCCCGCGACAGGCTTCCAGCACCTGATCAACGCCGCGATCGGTATGCACGACAAACTCCTTGAAAAACGGCGCCGCAAACTTCAAACGATATCCTTCAATCTTCGCGATCTCATGCGCCGCGTAATGGGCCTTATCAAAGCTAAGCGACGCGACCTTCCCGATCCCCTGCTTACCCATCGCAGCCATGTAGATCGACGCGCGAATCGCCAGCAATCCCTGATTCGTACACACATTACTCGTCGCGCGCTCACGCTTGATGTGCTGCTCACGAGTCTGCAGCGCGAGACAGAACGCCCGACGCCCATCCGCATCTACCGTCTGCCCCACGACGCGCCCCGGCATCTTCCGCAGGAACTGCTCGCGACACGCCAGCAAGCCCAGATACGGCCCACCATATTGCAGCGGAATACCCAGCCCCTGTCCTTCTGCCACAACGATGTCTACCGCGAACGCACCCGGCGGCTTGAACATGCCGCCCGCCAGCGGGTCCCACGAAACAATCGCCAGCGCCCCAGCCTCATGCACAATCGGCACGAGCTGATCCAATCGCTCCAGACATCCATAGAAGTTCGGCGACTGAATAATCACCGCAGCCGTCTGATCGTTAATGATCTTTCGCAGCTCGTTCGGATCGACCACGCCGTTCGGCGTCGGCAACATCACCAATTCCACCCCGCGCTCGAACGAATACGTTTGAAGCACGCGCTGCGTATCTGGATGCGTCGACCCGACGACAATCGCTTGATTGCGCTTCGTCGTCGCCGTAGCCATCGACAGCGCCTCTGCCGCCGCGCTCGAAACCTCATACAGCGACGCATTGGCAACATCCATGCCGGTCAACATGCAGACCATCGTCTGGAACTCGTAGAATAGTTGCAGAATGCCCTGCGAAGCCTCCGCCTGATACGGTGTATACCCCGTCACGAATTCCGACTGCGCCGCCAGCGCATCCACCACCGTCGGCACGAAATGATCGTACGCCCCGCCGCCGAGGAAACAGACCAGCTCATTCATGTTGCGATTGCGCATCGCAAGACCAAGCAGGTCCTTCAGAAGCTCCGGCTCGCTCAACCCCTTCGGAATGTCCAGCGGCTGCTTCATCCGCACATCGCGCGGCACGCGCGAGAACAAATCATCGATCGACTGCACACCGATCGTGTTGAGCATGTGTCGTACTTGAGGTTCGTTAAGTTGTGTGTATCGCATGGTCTCTTCGGAACTGTAGTGTTTAGTCGTTCACGCCCCGATTCATTCCCTCTCCCTCTTAGGGAGAGGGCAGGGTGAGGGTCTCTTCTCGCGGCCTAAGAATCCGCACGTTTTGCATCCATCAAGCAGTGTGCCACTGCTCTGTGAGCAGCGCCTTCGCCGAATCTACTTCCCCGCTTTCCTGATTCCCGTCGGGTCCACCTTGTAAATCTTCGTCGCCAACGCCGAATTATAGTTCGTCCACCGATCCGCCGGATCGCGGTCAGCCTCAATCTCCGCGAGGAACATGTTCACCTTTGCGTCGAGATTATCCAGATAGTGAATCGCGACAGCCTCCGGAATCGCCGGCAGCTTCGGACTCCCATATTCATACTGCCCGTGATGACTCAGGATGATGTGCTGCACCACCCACAGAAGCTGCTCAGGGAACGGCTTGCCCGTCTTGGCCGCAAGATTCTTCGACTTCTCCGCCACCCACACCGTCGCCTGCACGAGGTGCCCGATCAGCTGCCCCTCGTCCGTATAGCCGATGCTCGTCTCGAACGACAACTCCGTCGACTTCCCGATGTCATGCAGGAACAAACCCGTCAGCACCAGATCAAGACTCAGCTTCGGATACAGCGGAATCACCCGCAGCGCCACTTCAAGCAAACTCAGCGTATGCTCCAGCAGCCCGCCGAGATACGCATGATGCTTGGCTGACGCAGCCGGCGCCCGCCGAAACTTCGTCATCAAATCCGTGTCTGCCAGAAACTCGTTCACCAGCGCCGACAACTCGGGGTGCTTGATGCCCTTCAAAATCTCCAGCAGCCGCACCCACATCTTGTCCTGATCGCCGCTCGTCACCGGCACATAGTCCGCGAGATCAAACGTCCCCGTCTCCGCCCGCCGCATGGCCTCAATAATGAACTGAAGATTGCCCTTGTAATTCTCCGTCCGCCCCTTGAAGTGCATGAACCCGCCTTCGGGCATGTCCTCAAAAAGCTGCTCCGTCGCCTGCCAGAGTCTCGCCGGCACCTGCCCCGTGCGATCAACCAGCACCGTATGGATGTAAAGCCCCCCCTGCGTGGTGGTTCGCAAGTCCTTGGAGCGTATGAGGAAAATGTCGTCCTCGATGCGTTGGCCGGGACCAAGATCGGCGATGAAACGATGGGGCATGAACGACTCCAGTTTTGGGGGTCAAAAACGAAGTAGTTAGAATAGAAAGTTCAATGATTTCGGGCAAGTCGATCTTCCATTTAGACGCGTAACTCGGGATTTGCTCAGGATGCACAAACTACCTCAGTCAGTCGGATGGCTGTCTGCACGATACTTTAGGAGCAGGCACTTCTAAATGCTCGTAATACAATTGGTGAACTCAAACACAGCCGCGGTAGTGGCGACACGCGGACAGCCCACGGCGGAAGCCGTGGGTAATCAACCACAAGAACCTTGCAAAGCCCCAGCCGGGGCGATCGAATCTGTTTAGCCGCGCCCACCGAAAGCGTACCGTATGCTCGACAGATACATGAATGAACCGTGTGACAAAATGAAGTGGTCAGAAATATTCTCGATAATGTTCTCCAATAAGGCCTTCAAGAAATGGGCTCACCAACACTCCACCGATCTGAAACTCCTGCGCGGCGAGTCGTCGCTCGACCATTGTCCGATCTGCCTCTATTCGTTGAACAGACTACCGACCACATACAAATGCCCGGAATGCGCCTTCGAGTACGACGAACACACGCGTGCCTGGGAAGGCCCCGTCATCTCGCGCTGGAACCTGCTACCGCTTCCTATTTGGATTTCGTTGATTTGGTTATTGGCGGGAATTCGACCGCTCGGCTCGGCAGCAAACAAACAATGGATTATGTGCGCTCTGGTCACTGGCATTGGCGTTTGGGGCGGTGTATTCCTTTGGCATCGAACAAAATACCCACGACTTTTTGCTGTCAACGAAAGAGGTATTTGGATACGTCGATATCTTTCCGGAACACGACTATTCACCTGGGATCAAGCGGCGACTTTGGACTGGACTAGAATTTTCGGGGACGGGAAGAAGTTCAGAGACGCATACTATACGATGCACGGCAACCCTGGCGTGATCAGAGAGGGAATTGGGTTTGCTATTCAATCAATAGAAGAACGACAAACAGTGCGCAAGGCCATTGAATCCGGTCTAGCGCGGTACCACCAACACAGTAAGACGCACGACTCCTAAGAATTGCACCCCGTGAACAATAAGCCCATCATTGCAGATGCCGACCCACAACCATGGACGCCACGTTTCTACAATGCACCTCTTCAATGGTGCCCAAGTTGCAACTACTCATTTGAGGGTCTGCCACCAGCCCATCGCTGTCCCGAGTGCAATTTCGCGTTCGACGAACACACTGTCGCGTGGATCATGCGAGATCCACCGGGCCTAATGTATTCTGTAACTAGCGTCTCGCTGTTGGCCACCGGCTTGTTAGCGTGGTTAGCAAAACCTCCCTGGAACAAGTTCATGGCCTTAACTATTTTCGGAAGTGGTCTGGTCTTGGACATCGCGTCGCGCTGGATTTCCAAGAAACCCTTCATCGCCATCACACCAGCCGGAATTGAGCTTCGCCGGTTTTGCCGAAAGCAGATTCTGATTCCCTTCTCAGAGATTGAATGTGTGCGAATTGTTGACGGTTCATTTCGCTGGGAGCGAGCGTGGTTGGTTACGAAGAATTGCACTTTTTCGCTGACACCGATCCTTCAATACGCTGACCAAGCCCGCCAATTAGACCGCTACTTAACGGAAGCGATGGCGCGATATCGTCAGGACCATGGTGCGTGAACAAGACGAGCGATGATGAATCGCATTGGTCTACAAAACCTTGTGGTTCGGCTGCAATTACACCTACTTCGCCTTCCCACAACACGCCTTGAACTTCTTGCCGCTGCCGCACGAGCACGGATCGTTACGTCCCGGATGCTTGTCCGCCTGAATCGGCTCTACCGGTTCCGGAAGCGGGGCTTCGTCATCGCTCGGAAGCTGCTTCTTGTAATCCTTTTCCTTATCAAGCCTGCTGCGAAACTTCTGCTGATCAGCGTCACGTTTTGCCATGATCGTTTCCTGTTAAAACCCTGACGACTCGGCGAGTCAGCCACGCGAGACCGACACGCAACACCCTCATTCTAACCCCAACCTGACCAACTTGACCAGCGAATCACCCCCGCGCGATTAGACGCACAACCGCCGAGCCGCACGCTTAAGCGTTGATCCCTCAATACGAGCTATTACCAAATGTCGTGGATAGCTTAATGAAAGAAGGCGGCTTATGACTTAACTCAACTCCTCGCCCGTTGCGGCTTCGCGTCTTTGCGCGAGCCGTTACTCTGGAAGCTGTACACTTAGAGCACTTAACGTTCAACCGTATCGTGCGCTCGATACTTCCCCCCTTACTAATGGGGGATTGAGGGGGGTCAAGCGACACACTTGGCTATTAATTGCTCAAACCACGCGAGTAGTGCGCTCCCAACTCCCACACCAAGCGAGCGCGCCCCTTGTTATTGAACACGGAGCCTCATGCTATGTCCGCCACACCCGCCACCTGCCATCATCTCATCATTCCACTCACCCCGCCGCCGCGAGTCGCTTCTGCGCGAAAAAGAAATTCCAATTTCCAAAACCGCGTTCGTGATAGCGCCAACCGCGAATTTCACCTGCGCAGCGCAAAAGCGCGGAGAATCCAACCTCATTCTCGCATCATATGACATCACGCATGCACCCCATTGCGCCAAATCCAAAGTCCGCGCAAGGCAACCTCTCGCTCCAACTCGTTCACTGCACCCACGTCGTTCCACACACCAACAACCAAACCTCCGGGCCTTGGTGCCTTTGTGGTTTTCCCCACCCATCGACGATCGCAATCAGCCCCCACGCATTGGGTCGTCAATCGGCAATTCCCCCACTTTAGGCGTTTTGGTCTTAGGTTTTTCGAAATGTTTCGTAATTCGTCATTTGTAATTTGTAATTCTGGATGGTGCCACACCGTGTCACTACTTAACGATTTTTTTTCACGCGTAGCCATTTAGCCATTTGAAACTGAAACACGATGGCCTCAACAGACACTGAAATGAACCACTCAAGCGGAACCGCGTTGATGGAACCTGTCAACGGACTTCGCCCGGACAGGGCGAACGAAAGTTGCCGGCGACTTCAGTCGCCGGATGCAGGCCGGCATTGTCCCCCCGCCCGGCAGGGCGGACGAACAGACCATTCTCTATTCTATGATTGATTACCTTTTGCTGCGTCCTCGTCGCATAGCCAGCAGCGCCCCACCCGCCAACAGGCACAGCGTGCCCGGTTCTGGCGTGATGGCGTATTCAACATGGAAATGATACGGCTCAAGGAAACCATGCGGTGCAGGCAGCCCCGGCGGAACCGTCTGACCATGATGATCTTCATGAATGTGTCGCAAGAGCTCGTAAGGAATGGTGATTGTGTAACCAAGAGTATCAGTTCCGTTGCCGGTGATTACCGGATCAAACTGATCCAGCACATAGTGATCCGCCGGGAAAGGCAGCGCACCGATGAACAGATCAAGATCGCGGAACGGATCGGTAGCCGTGCGGAATCCGTGCACATGTTGATACGGCATAGGAAGCTGGTCCACTTGATCCGCATCCCAAAAAGTATGAAGCACCATCGTGTTCACATCGATGGACACAGGCTGATCAAAGTGAATCCCTTGGACCGACAGCGTAAGGTCCGAGCCCTCGAGGATGCCTGGGAAATAATCCTGATTCACGTTGTTCTTGTAGAACGCGTTGGTGATAACCGACTCACCCGGATACACGGCCCCCGGCACCATCAGTCGCCACCCGAACGTGTTGACCGAATTGAAAGACTTGATGTTGGGTGCAGCCCCAAGAATCGTCGCATCCGATGGAATGCTGCCGTTGAAGGCGCGCGAACCGCTGAACGTTTGCAACCCGGCGTCTGTCGTATAGCTGACCGTCGTCGTCGCAGGCCCCAACGGTATCACGCTCGCGTTCAACTTCGCACCCGACGTTACGAGAGCAAATGCCAACAACAGTCCACCAACTCGAACGGACGATATGCAGCGCGCGCGATTCATGATTCAGCCCCCTTGGCAAGAAAAACAATATTCGTGGGTACGTCCTGTGGACCATCCGCGGTTCAAGATGGACCGATAAACGGCGGGCATCCCCTTATAGATACTCTAGCGAAATCGATCCGTCAGAGTCAACGTGAAGGCCGAGGCATGTTACGAGCAAGTACCCCCGCGCGACGTCTAACAGCCCGTTGAAAAAGTCCTTGACGCCCACGGTATCATGAGGTTCGCGGAA
>CAZBRD010000025.1:0-65138 GCA_964494205.1 uncultured Phycisphaeraceae bacterium
CATGTTCAATCGATCCGCCGCGTGAAAAGCAGGGTTTTTCAACGGACTGCTAAGTGGACGCACACGTTTGCTCGAAATGCAGCATGGTGCGCATTTCAGACGTGTTGGCAGAGTTATTTGCGAGCAGTGGTCTTCGAGTCAGTTGCGTTAACAACATGTAAGTGCGGAGGTGTTGGCCCTGACAACCGCTACTCAAAACCAACTTTGACCGGCCAATTAGAACAGGGACCGGCTCGCACCTTGATCGCGGGTTCCGGACGTTTGCACAATCAGCCGATTGGGGTTGGACGACTCGATTACCTGGAATTGGCAAATGATCGTGTACAACTAAGCTCGGAGCGCATTCAAATCCGTCGAGTCATGCGGCGGCCCACTTTTTTACCGCTGGCTCCGAGTTTACACCTCACTTCGGTTTGCGCGGGGGCAGTGGAATTCGATAGCGCTGGTGCATGTTTCGAAGTTGGTTTCAACGGCTCCCTTTCCTCTCCGCACTAACCTCGCAGAAATTCATGTTAATTTGATTGGTCCGTGACGTTTGCGCCGGTCCGTTTGCGCATATCGGGACTGACAGCCGTGGCGTTTCGGGAACACGCCACCGTCGATCAAACAACGCAAATGGGGATAAAGTGATGAATCTCCGATCGAATTCGCTCTTGCTCAGTCTGGCTTTTGGAATCGCATTTGCCCATTCAAGCGTCGTACACGCTTGCGACCCAGGTTGGTTTCCCGGCAACGGTGCGCCCGGATTGCAGGGAAGCGTTGAAGCGCTTGTTAGCTGGGATCCTGATGGTGCGGGACCCGCGACGCCCGTCCTGGTCGCCGGTGGGCAAAACATCACTTATTCCGATACGGGACCGTCCTCCAATGTCGTCGCTTACGACGGAGAACAATGGACATCTCTTGGCGCTGGTGTTGGCGGCGGCGGAGTTGTTGCGCTGGCGGTGTTCAATAATGAGCTGATTGCCGGCGGCAGTTTCACGAGCGCAGGCGGTCAGCCTGCCAACCGAGTTGCGCGCTGGGATGGCACCGCATGGCACGCATTAGGCACGGGAATGAACTCATCCGTAAGCGCTCTCGCGGCGTACAACAGTCAATTGTACGCCGTGGGTTCCTTCAGTACGGCTGGCGGTGGCGCGGCTGCTAAGATCGCTCGCTGGAACGGAACAACTTGGAGCCCGGTTGGAACGGGTCTCACCGGATCACCTTTGGCGATGGCGGTTGCCAATGGTTCACTATTCGTCGGTGGCTTGCTTACAAACGCCGGGGGGGTGACCGTCTCAAATCTGGCACAGTGGAACGGAACGACGTGGCTCAACCCCGCAATCGCCAACGATATGGTCACTTCCCTGTCTGTGCTTTCATCGGCCGCCATTGGTGGTTCGAGCACGCTTGTTCTTGGAGGGTACTTCACTCAGATCAATAGCACCTCCACTCTCCACGTAGCGATGTTAAACAGCAGCGGCTTTCCTTCGGCACTAGGCAGCGGACTTACCGACCCCTGCCGTACTGTTTCCGTCCGCAGAACAGGGTCAGGGTTCTTGTCCTTTGAAGTGATCGCGACCACCGAGGACCTTCCCATCGCTCCGCAGCAAGTCTGGCGATACACGCCTAGTTCCGGCGCATGGAACGCAATGGGTGGGTTCGATCACGGTTTTGCGAAACCATTGGTCTACTTCAACGGCCAATGGGTGGTTGGCGTCTACGATAGCGACGGCATCACCGACCCGTGCGTGCAGATTTGGAGCGGCCTAGAGTGGATTCCCATGGGAATAGGAATCTCCGGGCGGGTTAATGCGATTAGTCCGTTCGGTGAGGACGTTGTTGTCGGCGGTGAATTTGACTTTGTTTCAAATGCGCGGTTCAACCACATCGCGCGGCGCGACGCTTCCACGGGAGAGTGGTCGCCGCTGGGTACGGGTGTCAACAATTCCGTCTACGCTATCGTCGAACTGCCGTCTGGAGACCTGATTGTGGGAGGAGACTTCAACGTGGCCGGCGGCAACATTGTGAACGGAATTGCACGGTGGGATGGCACAACCTGGTCCAGCCTTGGATCGGGAATGGGCGGATCGAATCCCGCGGTATACGCACTTTTGGTCATGCCAAATGGAGATGTTATCGCGGGTGGCAGTTTCACTTCAGCCGGAGGTGGGACGGCCGATCGCATCGCGCGCTGGAACGGTTCAAGCTGGTCTTCCGTGGGCAACGGATTTGCCGGCGGCACTGTCTATGCGCTAACCGTACGTTCCACCGGCGATCTCATCGCCGGTGGATACATGGCCATTCCCCCAAACAATTTCGTTGACCACCAGGTGGCCCGCTGGACGGGGACATCGTGGGTATCGCTCTATTCTGCTTCATCGGTGGGAGTCGCGCGCTCGCTCGCTGCGATGCCCAATGGCGACATCATTGCCGGAGGCGGGTTCATAGAATCACCAAATATTAATTATGTCATGCGATGGAATGGAATGACATGGACGAATATCGATTTCGGCATTGAGGGGGACGTCCTCGGACTGGCCCTTCAACCCAATGGGGATTTGATTGCAGTCGGCTATTTGTCCGAGTCTGACGGCTCGGTGGGCAACGGCATTGCTCGTTGGAATGGCACCAGTTGGGCTTCACTTGAAAATGGACTGACGGGCAACGAAAACACCATTCCTTATGCAGTCGCCGTGCTTCCCAACAATGAGATTGCAGTCGGCGGCGACTTCTTTTTCGCGGGCGACGGCGTCTCCGCTAACTTCGCCCGATGGTCGTGCGGCCAGTCGTGTGTCACTGACGCCGACTGCATGAGCGACGCCGCCGGTGCCAATGACGACAATGCCTGCAACTGCGCGTCGTGCGATGATGGCTTCTGCACGTACACGTGCGTCGGATTTGGAAACGTGAGCTGTGACGCGAGTCAATTGATCAACCTCGATGACATTCTGTATGTGCTGGCAGGTTTCTCGTCAGCTGCGACACACGCAAATGCTGACATCAATCCCTGCGGCGGAAACGGCATCATCAATCTCGATGATGTATTAGCCGTGTTGAGTGCGTTCGCGGGCAACGACCCGTGCGGCTGCGATTCAAGTGAGACCTCCCCATCGTGCGGAAGCGCGAATCCATGATGGCGTAGAATAAGTGTTCAGGCCATATATCGAGCGGCCAAGGGGGCACTGTGATGAACGGACAAATGTCAAGAGCTGCTGGTTTGACTTTGAACGCTCCTAGGGCCGTATTGAGTCAAAGAGTAGAGGCCGACGATCTTTGATTAGCGGGTGCATCGGTCTCTCGACAATTCAACTTAGCGCATCTGCCTTTGCACAAACCGGAAACGGGTACGATTTGACCTGGAGTGTCATTCAAGCCGGCACCAAAGTAATTAGCAGTGGAAGCGGCCATCAACTTGATGGCACCATCGGTCAAGCCGGCACAGCCTCATTGAGCGGTAATGGTTACGCACTACAAAGCGGATTCTGGAGCGCCGCAAGCGGTAATGGTGGTTGTCCGTGTGTTGTTGACGCCGATTGCATGGAATCGGATTGCACAAGCGACAAGGCCTGCAATTGTGTTACGTGTTCGGCAGGCCAATGCGTGTTCTCTTGCACGACGTTCGGCAACATTAACTGCGATGGCGGGCACATGGTTAACCTCGACGATATTCTTTGCGGGCTGAGCGGATTCGCCGACTTCTCGCAATGCCCCAACGCTGACGTAGCCCCGTGCGGCGGCAATAGCGTAATCAGTCTGGATGATATCCTAGGTGTGCTGAATGCCTTCGCCGGAGGCAATTCGTGCGGATGCGCGTCAAGCGAAACGGCGCCCCTTTGCGGAAGCACAAGCCCTTAGACGATTGCCAAGTTTAGTAAGCGCCTATTGAACGACCAATGTACGCTCGCTGGCCTTCGTACTCGTGACATAAGAACTCGCGAAGCCATTTTGTTCGAGGTAGAGACGTCGTCGGCCGGGTTCGTCGCTGACGGCTTGACACTAACAACATGCGATGCAGAACTCATCGCGTAGTGCTAACCCGTGTACATGCAACTTTTACCAATTCAGCCACTGAGTGCACTTTCATTTTGCTCATTAAACTGGACCGATGCACGTCCACGGTCTTCTTGCTTATGCCTAATTCTGATGCAATCTTGAGACTCGTCTTGCCTTCAACAATCCCCGCCAGAACGTCTCGTTCACGTGCACTTAGTGCCGACAAGCGCTCATTCACATCTGCTTGTTGCGAATGGACATCTCGTTGTTCCAGGTCGAGTTTGATACCCAATTGAATCAGGTCGAGAATTTGCTGATCGTGGAGCGGCTTCGCCACACAATCGAGAGCGCCCGATTTCATGGCGCGAACAGCGGTATACATATCGCCATGGGCCGTGATGATAATCGTGGGTAAAACCGTGCCACGACGGTTAAGCTCTTCAAGGAGTTCTACGCCACTCATTCCACGCAAACGTACATCCGCTACCAAGCAACCTGGGCGTTTTGAATCGTATTCATCCAGTAACTCCGTAGCCGATGAATACGACTGGGTCCTAAGTCCCACAGTACCAATCAGGAATTCCAGAGATTCACGGACTGCGGCGTCGTCTTCTACAATAAACACGGTCGACTCACGTTGCATGGTTTGACTCTCCAACGCTGACTGGCAATGTGAAACTGAAACTTGCGCCCCCATCCAGGTTGTTTTCCGCCCAAGCCCGCCCTCCATGGGCCTCAATGATCGACTTACTGATTGCCAGACCCATTCCCATTCCTGTTGATTTCGTGGTAAAAAACGGTTCAAACAAATGCTCCAGCGCTTGGGGAGACAAACCGCACCCCCGGTCGCGAACTGTAATCTCAACTTCATCGCGACGTTTTTGGGCTGTCGCAATGACCACTTCGTGTCCATGCGGCGAATGAAGCGATGCGTCAAGACTATTGTGCACGAGATTCAAGAGTACCTGCTCAATCTGCAATGCATCTGCACTGGCCAGTGCCATTTGAGATGTTTCAACTCTTATGCTCACGTTCTGGTTTCTCATGACGAGCTCAGGAGAAGTGGAAACGTGTTTGGCGAGTCGATTGAGGTCTACAGGTTCCAAAGCCAACTGCCCTTTTTGCACAAATTCACGAATACGATCGATAACTAGGCTCGCACGCGCGACTTGCTGAAGAATCTTCCCGATAGGTTCGGCCAGCGTCGTCGATTCTGATTGCGTGACCAAGCGCGCACATGCCTGTGCGTAGGCGCTGATAGCGCTGAGTGGTTGTTTCAACTCATGGGCTAACCCCGATGCCATTTCTCCCATGATGCTAAGGCGCGTAATGCGATCGAGCTTAGCCTTGTGATCGAGCGATTGTACTTCGCGGCACTTCTCTTCGGTTGTATTGACGATAGTGCCAACATACCCTGTTATTTCACCGTGTTCATCACGCAGCTCAACCGCGCGAGCCGTAGCCCAGACGATTTCGCCGGTCGGCTTGAGGAATCGAAAATCGCAACAGAAAGTTCGTCGTTCCTGGATGGCTTCGTTCCACACACGAATGAGACGGTCGTGATCCATTGGATGCAGCGCGCGCGTCCAGCCGCGTACCATACCTTCTGATGCGCCGAGTCCCGACATTTTGCACCAGTATTCATTGACGAAGATGCAATCACCCTGGGCATCGGTCAGGAAAATCCCCACTGGACATTGAGTGGCCAACGTACGAAATCGTAATTCACTTTCACGAACGATTTGAGCGGCTTCCTTCTGGTCATTGACGACCTCTGTGAACATGACGATGCCGCCCACTTCCATGTGCTCGGTGCGCCAAGGGTGTATCTCCCACCGAAGCCAATCGACTCGCCCATCAGTCCGTACAAATGAATCTTCCTGGCAAGATTCTGTATTTCCCTGCAAGCATCGCTGGTGAATCTCAAGCCAGCGAGGCATGTTCCTGATTTCAGGAAATACATCGTAGTGACTTTGGCCGATAATCGATCGTCCAGTCAGACCGTAGTCATTGATCCAGCGGCGACTTACCGCCAAATAACGCATGTCCTTATCCAACATCGCGACTGCCGCTGGCACATGCTCGACAAACATCGCAAGAATCTCGTCCTTGTGTCGCGAAGTTTGTTCTGCACTTATTCGATCTCTCAATGAACGATGATACGTAACAAGAAGGGCGGCTACGCAGAAGGTGAGCAATAGCGAACCGAAGACGATGACAATGAGTGTATCCCACCGTATCGAGAGCTCCTTGGAGATTTCGGCAAGGTGGCTTCGAATACCAGCGACCACTAATCTGATCTCTGAAACTGCTTGATCGATCAACCCTAAACGGACCAGCGTCAGTTCGTAGCGGTTTGAGTCTGACAAGCTCGACTGGGCTCTGTCCCCTTGTTGGGTGCGTAGCTCGTCTACGAGCGAGGTCACCCGACCCAACATTACTTCAATGGCCTCTCGACTCGATTGGGGCGCTTCCACGTTATTTCGACACGTTCGATAAGCAGCAATAAGCTTTGCCTCACTCGCACCAGCCGTGTCTTCCCCTGATACGCCCAGTGAACTTATCGAGAATCGACCCAATTGCTGCACCGATTGCTCGAACTCATTGAGCCGGTTTATTGCCCGAACATTGTCATTCACTTGTCCGCGTAGATGGCGTACGGAAAGTGCCAGGTTCGCGCCACCAAGCGCGAGTGCCAACGGCAAAAGCACGACGACCCAAGTCCATCTTCGTCGAATTCTAGTGCGAATTGCGCGAGTCACAGACATGTTAATGTCTCAACGCATCAGCGTTCAGTGCCACTCGCCAATCCTGCGTCAAGCAAGTTGGGAGATAGGCACCATATCCAAAGCACCCTCAACTCTGTTTCGGCCGTTTTGCTTTGCTTGGTACAAACGTTCGTCTGCCGTACGAACGAACACATCGGGGCTTTGCTTACCATCAACTCTGGAAACGATATTAACGCCGACAGATATCGTCACTGACAAGGGACGACTCTCCCATTGGAATGAGGCTCGCTCAACGGCCAATCGAAAGCGCTCCGCGAAAAACAGCGCTTCTTTATCCGTCGCCTCAGGCACAATCACCGCAAATTCCTCCCCCCCAAATCGCGCTACGAAGTCAACTTTTCTCGCATTCTCGTCGATCACTCGTGCCACCGACCGTAAGACATAGTCTCCCACCTGGTGCCCGTGCGCATCGTTGAAATTCTTGAACTTGTCTATGTCGATCATGATCAGCGCCAAGGGGCCGCCGTTGCGCATCGAACGCTCAATTTCGAGTGCCAGGCGGGCGTCAAAGGCCGCGCGATTACCGATGCCTGTCAACCCGTCCGTGCTTGCCCGGCGTACCAAATCTTCCTGGATCATGGCCATTTCTTGATTTTCAAGGTGCATGGCCATGCTAAGTTCCGCTATGCGCTCGCGTATTTCAGCTTCCAGGTCTTCGGGCTTTCGTATTCCTGTTGCAGGAATCTCCAAGAGTTGTCGTGCTTGCTCCACCTCCAAGGTTATCTCACTGATCGTTTCAATTGTACGCTCTTGGTCCAATCCTAAGAGACGACTCGCATCGCTAAGGAATTCGAGAGGATTGGAGTCGCCCTTTGTGACCGGAAATACAAAATCGGCGACGATCTCTCCCACGTAGAGTACTTTTGCGAGTGTCGCCGCTTCAGCATTGGTAGCTACATCGCGAAAGGATTCAATCGCGTGGCAGATCACCTCCGGAATGGACCACATCCGAAGTAATTCCGCTCCGACCCTGGGATAAGTCGTTCCAAACTTCTCGCGCTCAGATGGAGGCAGCTGACGTGGTATGGAAGTAACTCGCGCCAGCACGTTGGTGTATTCGTCCGGTAGTGCCGAAGCGAACACAAGTCGACCAATTTGACTTAGCAAGCCCGCGATAAAGGCCTCTTGCGGCGACGGACCACCCTCAAGTTTCGAAGCGAGAATCTTGGCTGCTACGCCACAGACCACTGATTGCACGGAAAATCGCGCGTGATCAAATCTCAAACATCTTTCAATTCGGCTATCACAAACCACACAAAAGGACAAAGCAGTCATTTCTACGCCGCGAAGCCCCATCATCGACACGGCTTGGTGTAGTGACGTTACTTCCCGGCGCATTCCGGCTAACGGTGAATTACAGAATCGGAGAATCTTGGCGGAGAGGCCGGGGTCCATCGAAAGAACCGAAGCGATCTCTGCAACCGTTGTTTCTGGTCGTCGTGTGAGTTCAATAAGTCGAAGGACCACCATGGGGGGTGTCGGCAAGCGGCCTATACCATTGAGCGTACTCACCAAGGCCTTTGATGTTGGCATTCGATAGAGTATCGGTACAAATGGAGTATTCGATTAGGATTTGTACTAGTATACGTACTTATGTCTACCAAGAGACTTTTCTTCAGAGATTGTCGTCGAAGTTGACGACGTTGCAGCCGGTAACATGCGGAACGCAACCGACCGGTGTGAACTTTCCCCATGGCCGAGTGAGCGCTCCGGCACAAACTCGTTTGGTGCAAGTGTCATTGGCCGGGCACGGGTCGTCGTCGCATGATGATGCGTTGTTCGAATAAGTGCAACTCATTCCATTACAAGAACCGCCAATGCAAGGATTGGCGTCGTTGCACGATCCGTTTGTGATATCGCCAACGAGAGTTGGCGATATCGGCCCGCGAGATTCGAATCGTATGGCCTTATGCATTCTCGCAGTCGATAGCGATCGATGTCGATCCTCGGGTTGATATTGTTCACTCCATAGCGATTGACGCGATGACCGGCTTGCACACTTTCTCCCAGTCGGCTCGCCGCATGCGGATGGATTCGCGATGCGACCCTGCCTGCATGACGAGGTACTCGTCGTTTCGAAGTTTCGAATCCATCACCGTTTTCATGTGAAACATCTTCCCGATCGGTGGTTCAGCTCCCAACTCGCAATCGGCGAAGCGATCGGCCATTTCCTGTTCCGTGGCCAGCCGCACCTCCTTCTCTCCGAGAGCTTCGGCGGCTTTGCGCTGGTCCAGGTGATGCGGCGCTGCCAGTACACACATGGCAAACCGCTTGGCGCCTTTCACAATAACGGGCTTGGCAACTTCGTATCCCGAAACACCTTCCTCGGCGGCGAGTTGTTGCGCGGTGTAGACCACGTCGTGCTTGTGAGCTTCGAAGGGAATCTTTTTTTGTTGCAGAAATGTTGTAACAGTCATGATGAAACCTCCGTGCAGACTTGCAGTACACGGGCACGCACCAGACCACAACGTTCAGGTGCGCCTTAAGGTCACTTCCGCGTGCGCTCGTGTTCAAGTCCGAGCTTTCCAACTATACGAGCATGTTTCGTGCCGAAGTTCGCGATTGAATCTCGAAGTGGCCGCAAGTGATCGCGAGGCCATGTGACCTCTCTGCGCAATTCTTGTTGGGCCAACGTGCACAATTGTGCGAACACACGCACCGACAAACGATTCGAACGTAGAAGCTCGAACAATCTCAAATCGCTACGGTGCCGATTGTTCGTCGCCATTGAAAATGTTGTATACTTCTATTCTGCGGAGTATTCGTCGCCTATCGAAAAGCAGGGGGAGTGTCCTTGGCGAACCGATGCGGTCTTCGTTTCGTGGATGTCCCAAAGGCGAATCGACGCAAGTAACGTCATAGATTCGGGCCGGTGCATGGACGGGGATTGTCCATGGTTGACACTGGTGCGCGTATCTCAAACCAAACAAGCAAGATCGGCGCGGCCGTCAATTGCGAATTAAGTTCGCAATCAATGACGTCTTCCCACCTTTGTGCACGATCTTCCATATCAATTGGGTGTTCAGTTCTGTGTTTTTCAAAAGTAGAGAGGGTTGTACCATGAAAACTAATTCGATGATGAGTCTCATGATCGTTTTGCTCTGTTTCCTGCTCTGCGATGTTTCCAGTGGCGAATGTCCAGTTGTAGATTTTGGCGATTACGCAACGGGCACAGCCATCACCACGCAGTACGACGGCGCGACGTTTTCAGTTCAGGAATTGCCTGGATCGTGCGGTGTTTCGTACGGACGCATTGTGGTCCCGCCACAGGGTACAATGTCGCCCTTGAAAGCGCTTTGTGTGGACGGCGGAAGTACGCCCAACCCGCCCTGCGAGTTTCACCCCCAGTGGTTGCGGATTGTCTTTGATGATCCGAAGCCCGAAGTCAGCTTCAACGTCGGTCCGGGCAACACGGAGGATTTTCAGGACTATGAAATACGTTTCTACAGTTCGGCCAGCGGGCCTGGCCTGCTCTCGACGATTCAAGTCGCTAACGCCGGCAACGGCGTGTACCGAGCTGTTAGGTTGCACACGGGTGTGAACAATATCCGGCGAGTCGAGATTGAAGGGACGACGGGCATCGAGTCTGCGGGGATTGAGTGTATTGATGACCTTCGTTTTAGCCAAGACACAACCGCACCGGTCGGTACGATCACGGTTCCGAATGGCGCGCCAGATTCGGCGGCCATCTGTGCGTGCAACGTCATACCAGTTAGGGGCGTGGCTTGCGACGACGACGGACCGTATGGTCGCGACATGCTGGAATATCGTGCGGCTGGCGACACGAGCTGGACGTTTGTGGACGACGCAAGCGTGCCACTCTGCCAGGAAGGGCTGCTATACAATTGGAGCCCGGCGGCCGAAGTGATGGAAGGATACTACGATCTTCGGTTAAGCGTAGCGAACGCGTGTGGGATATCCGCCAGCGATGTGACGACGGTGTATTTGGACCGGCACTTTGATCTTGAACCAGCCGAGGTTCGCAGCCCGGCGCAGAATGCCATTCTGGGAGGTGTCATTTGCTTTGACGGGACAATCTGGGATCGATGTTTCAAGGAATACACGGTTGGTTTTCGTCCTGAATCGGGCGGCCTCTATCAGCCAGTTGCTGAAGACCATCCCAGTTACGATTCACTGGTATTGAATGATCCGTTTGCGTTCTGGGCGACGATGGGCGAAGTTGGTGATGGTCGATATCAGGTTAAGGTGGAAGGCACTGATTTGTGCGACAATACTGCTTTCGTCACTCGGGTAGTCACCGTCGACAACACGATGCCGACGGCCATGATACAGTCGCCAGTAGAGTGCGATTATTTGCAGGGGGATATTGAGATCGTCGGTACCGCCAATGACGTAAACCTCGACGGATGGAACCTGGCTTACCAAAGCGGCGACTCAGACAACTGGACGGTCATTGCAAGCGGTGATACCGGCGTGATCGAGGGGGTTCTTGCCACGTGGGATACATCAGACTTGCCGGCGTGCGCATACACGCTAAGGCTGCGCGTGTTCGATCGCGCTGTGCTCAACTGCAGTGCGATCACGCACCACGTTCGCGACGTGTATCATTCACTAAACGTAGGTGTCCGTGGGGATTTTGATACGGATGCCGACGCCGATGTTGACCTTGTCGATTATGGCGAATTTCAGGATGCGTTCACCGGTCCATGACCAGGCGTGAGCGCAATCACGCAAGGAGCCATTAGGAGGGCGGTTTGAACCGTAGGCGAAAAGGCAAAACGAATACGACGAGCCACCCGCCCCAGCGGCTCAAAGTAGCAGAGGTGCTGGCGTTCCTGAAAACCTGTACGGGGGAGGCCGTCGACCTCGTGCTCGAATTGCGTGATGTTGTGCGTGCGGAAGCGCCGACGGTGGCCGAAGCGATCCGATTCGGCGGATTATGTTATTTCAAACCTGATAGTCCATTCGGTTGCATTGGTGGAAATGTGTGCGGCATCCAAGTCAAGGATGGTGAAGTCGTATTGGTCTTTATTCATGGCGCGTTCTTGCCCGATCCGAGCGAGTTACTTACCGGGTCGGGCAAGGCGTTGCGGCGGACGATAATCCGATCAAAGGCTGAGTGTCGTAGGCGGGCGGTTCGTGAACTAATACGGGCGGCCCATGCCTACAATGCACCTGGAATTGATAGACCTTTGCTCGGTTGATTGATCGGCGATCAGACAGCAGCCCAATCAACTCATCGAGGATGGCCCACCGTCGCGTCGTTTCGCACAGCACAAGAGGCAGAACACGACGTTCCGCGCGGTTCAAGTACTCATAAACCTAAGGAAGCCGTTACATCTCACACTCTTCGCACTGGTGCTCTCAATGCGCCAATGGCTGTTGCATTTATTCCAGTCAACTCGGCGAACTCATCCAAGAACGCAATCCAACGGCAACTTCCATGCTTTGGAACGACGATTGCAGGTCGTGTTTCTGTCGATTGCGCGCTGTTTCCGCTCTACGAGCTAGCTAATGGCGTGCAATATCGAATCAACATAGTGCTCGGCGGCGCATCGCTTGAAGATAATACGTCAAGGCAGAAGCATTTTGTTCGCAAAGGCGCGGGCTTTGGATTGCCGAGCTCGCGCATCGCAGAGCAGTAGCGTTACTTGAAGACGAGGGAACAGAATTTTCCGACTCGATAACGAACGACCGAAATGAAAGAGTACACAAAAATGGCAGCCACATTGAAAAGCAAGAAAGCCGATCTGGCGGGTCCGGGAATCGGAAACTACCGCGATCTGGAAAGCGTGCTTCCCGGCGACTACGAATCACTATTGAATCGCAAAGATACTCAAAGAGCGATCTTCTCCACGAAGCGTTACATCGAAGATAACCTTTGCAAAGAGTTGAATCTGATGATGGTGCAGGTTCCACTGATCGTCGACGCCGAGAGCGGCGTCAACGACATGCTGGACCGCGACGGTTCCCGCACACCCATACAATTCCACATCCGCAACGATTTCGACAAACATCCCATCGATGCACAGGTCGTTCAGGCTGCGACGAAGTGGAAACGAATGGCGCTGAAGCAATTCGGATTCACCCAAGGAGAGGGACTATGTACCGACATGCGCGCCATCCGCAAAGATTACTTTCTCGATCATGACCACAGTGTTTATGTCGATCAATGGGATTGGGAGAGGGTGATCAACCCGAAACAGCGCACACTCGAGTTTCTCACGGACGTCGTGCGCCGGATCTGGAAAGTCATCGTCGGCGCCGAGCAACACCTACTGGAACAATTCCCACAATTGCGAAGTAGGAAGTACCCACCGTTGCCCAGAGAACTGACATTCATTCATGCCGAGGACATTCTGGCGGAGTATCCCGATCTGCCGAGGAAACAGCGTGAAACCGAGTTGCTTCAGGATTATCCGGCGGTGTTCATCTATGGTATCGGATGGCCGCTTGAGGACGGTTTGCCTCACGAGATGCGTGCGGCCGACTACGATGATTGGGCGACGGAAACGAGGGCCTCGGATGGCAGGCCCATGCACGGGCTGAATGGGGACATTTTGGTCTGGAATCCGGTAACGCGTCGGCGGCACGAACTTTCCTCGATGGGCGTTCGGGTGGATGCGACAACGCTGCGCAAGCAAATGGAGATGAGCGGGCAGGTAGAGAACATGAAGTTCCCTTATCACCAGGCGATTCTCAACAATCAGATTCCGTTGAGCATCGGCGGCGGAATCGGACAGTCGCGGACGTTTATGCTGTTGTTGCGCAAGGCACACCTGGGCGAAGTGAGCGTTTCGGTATGGCCCAAAGTTCTTAAGGAAATGTGCGCGACGCGCAATATCGAAGTTCTGGAGTGATTGGGCGATACAACTGCGTTCAATTTGGGGTGGTTTAGAATACCGCATTAGCACCTTGGCGCTTAACTAGTTGCGGTTGCGCAATGGCCATCTCTTTGGAAAATCCCGCACTTGGGCGAGGGAATTGCCGCAGCCTACACTTGCGGGTACGTATGTGCATGCCGTACGCGGGGATTCGGACAATCTCGCCAGCCACAATTGCCAATTGGAATACCTCTTGCAAACGAAACTGAGGAGGCCTGTTGGGCGAAAGCTCGACGCAATCAGCGTTTCAATTGGAAAGGGATGGCTAGCGAGATGACTCAACTCTTGATGGGCGATGAGGCGGTCGCGTTGGCGGCCATTCATTCGGGTATCCGTGGAGCGTTTTCCTACCCGGGGACACCGGCCACGGAGATCTTTGAGTACATCGAAAGGCATGCTCTCGATCATCCAACTATCTCCGCGCGATGGTCTCCGAATGAAAAAGTTGCGTACGAGGAAGCACTGGGTATGTCCTATGTCGGGAAGCGGGCTCTGGTTTCCATGAAGCACGTTGGCCTGAATGTGGCTGCGGACCCATTCATGAGTTCGGCGCTGACCGGGGCGAATGGCGGATTGGTAGTGGCTGTCGCCGACGATCCCGGTATGCACTCGTCGCAGAATGAACAGGACACACGGTATTACGGTTACTTCGCGCAGATTCCGATTTTCGAACCGAGTAACCAGCAGGAAGCATATGACATGACACGCGAGGCGTTCGAAGTGTCAGAACGCTTCGGCCTCCCTGTGTTGGTTCGTTTAGTGACGCGTTTGTCGCACAGTCGTGCAAATGTGGAAACAACAGCTCCAGCTGATCCGGTCGAGCGCGATCGAGTGCAGAATTGGCGCGAGTGGACGCTTCTGCCGGTAAACGCGCGCAAAAGATATGAGAGGTTACTAAACCTGCAGCCTGAACTTCGCCGGTATGCGGAACAATCCCGTTTCAATCAGCTATCGCTGAGCGGTCCCAGAGGCGTAATCACAACCGGCATCGCAACGAATTACTTCCACGAAGCGATCGGCGATGACGACAGCTACTCGTGGCTGAAACTTTCGGTGTACCCGGCCCCTGTGTCCCTGATTCGAGAGCTCATTGATCATTGTGAAGACATTACCATCCTCGAGGACGGTTATCCGTTCATCGAAAGGCAGCTGGTCGGATTGCTCGGCGTACCCGGAAAGAAGATACGAGGAAGACTAAATGGTGGTGTTCCGGCGCAAGGGGAGTTGACCGCGGATATTGTTCGACAATCACTCGAGCTTGGGCCAGCTACAGCTCGACGTCACACAGCTCCACTGCCAGGACGGCCACCGCAGTTGTGCCAGGGTTGTCCGCATTGCGATACGTATCGTGCGGTAGTGGGGGCCGCCAGGGACGGGACGAGACCGTTCCTGTTCGGAGACATCGGCTGTTATACGCTGGCGGCGTTGCCGCCGTACGATGCGATCGACACCTGTGTCGACATGGGCGCGTCCATTGGAATGGCTATCGGAGCTGCGAAGGCTGGTGCCCATCCGGTGATCGCCACCATCGGCGACTCGACGTTTGTACACAGCGGCATGAACGCGCTGATCGCGGCTGCACGTGAGGACGCCAACATTACTGTCGTCATTCTTGATAACGCGCTGGTGGCGATGACCGGCGGGCAGAATGTTTTTGCCACTGGCGAAGGCATGATTCGACTCATCAAAGGACTTGGGGTTTCAGAGGAACAGATCACCATGTTGAACCCAGTGCCGTCGGCGCTCGAGGAAAACGCCGCCCAACTTCGGCAAGCAATTGAACATCGTGGGCTTTCGGTCGTAATCGCCCAACGAGCGTGCATTCATGCGAAGCGCCGCGCGGAACCAGTGATGGTGGCGACGACGGAGTCAGGCGTTTGATGTTCTCATTCAGAAGGGGAGGGCGTCACCAATGGAAATGAATATTCTGATCGCGGGAGTCGGCGGCCAAGGCATTCTCACGATTGCGCAGGCGATCTCGCAAACAGCGCTGGACCGCGGATTTCACGTAAAGCAATCCGAAGTGCACGGGATGAGTCAGCGTGGTGGTTCGGTTCAGGCGCACCTGCGTTATGCGGACCACCCTTTGCACAGCGATCTGATTCCGCACGGCCTCGCCGATCTGGTCATCGCAGTGGAACCTCTGGAAGCTCTTCGATATGGTGAATACTGCAACGATCGAACGATCTATGTTGTCAGCAATGTGCAAGTACAGAACATCCCGGACTATCCCAATTTAGAAGAGATTCTGGGGCGAATTGATCGACTTGGTACTCATGTGCTGATCGACTCGCGCTCCTTGGCCGTGCAGGCAGGTTCGGCGAGAGCTGAGAACATGATCATGCTTGGGGCTGCTTCGCCATACCTCGATCTTCCGTTCGAGATTCTCTTGAAGTGGGTTCGTCAGTCATTTGAAGGGAAGGGTAGCCGCGTGGTGGAGTCAAACGTACGTGCATTGCGGATGGGTCGAAAAGCGGCTGAACTGTTTCAGGATTCCATCACACGCGGTCAGTCGAGCAGACAAACCCGCAGTTGGATGTCGGCACTTCCGCGAGATCGCTTTGAAAGCGATGAAACTACCTTCAGCGAATTCTCCGAAGCGCCAATCAATGACACGCTTACGAACGACGCATTGAATGCGATCAGGTGTGTCTTGCAGGGGGCTCGTGACAATCATCGTCGTCAACTTTTCGAACACGAGGTCTATCGCATGGTGGAAGCAGCTGGTGCTATTTCACCACCGGTTCACCTTTTTGTCCCATGCGGCCAGTATCCGAGCAAGGAGAACCTGAACGCCTTTTCGGGTGATCGCGTGGTCCTAAAAGTGGTCTCATCAGAGATCGTCCACAAATCTGATTCGGGCGGCGTCGTGTTCCTGCCGTTGAATGTCGAGGCAGTTTCGCGCGGAATCGAAAGTCTCGTTGCGAAATACGAATCGCAGGGAGCGGTCGTCGCGGGCACGTTGCTTGTAGAGTTCATCGATCACGACGCAGGCGGCCTAGGAGGCGAATTGTTCGTTGGCCTTCGCCATACGCGAGAGTTTGGACCAGTGATCGCCGCTGGACTAGGGGGAGTGGACACCGAATACCTTGCGGAGAAACTGCGGCCCGGCGCCTCCGTCGCCAAGGCGGCGGTCATGGAAACAACGGCCGACGACTTCTTCCGTGAATTCCAGAAGACTGCCGCGTATGAGCTACTCTCTGGTCGTGTGCGAGGACATTCGTGCGAAGTAAGCGACGGTGAGTTGATTCGGTGCTTTGCCGCCTTCATGGCCATCGCCCGTGAGTTTGCGACTCCGACCACCGACGAACCGGCGCTTGAGGAACTCGAAGTAAATCCTTTCGCCTTTCGTCGACGGCAACTGGTTCCGCTCGATGGTCGCGGACGGTTGGGGATTGTACATGGGCATCCATCCGAACGGCCGGCAGAGCTGATCAATCGCCTGCTGGAACCCAGGTCGATCGCCGTGGCGGGCGTTTCGAGCAAGCGTGCGAATCTCGGCCGAGTGATTCTCAACAACATACAAGACTGCGGGTTTTCCAACGAGCACTTATACGTCATTAAGAACGGCGACGACAGAATCGATGGCGTACGATGTGTTCCCGATCTCGCGAGTTTGCCGGAGCAAGTTGATCTGCTCGTGGCCGCGACACCTGCGGAATCGGTCAGTGATCTTATCGATCAGGCTTTACCTACGGGAAATTGTCCCGCGCCGTGCAAGTCCATTGTTCTCATACCCGGAGGCATGGGAGAGAAGGAAGGAACTCAAGAACTTCATCGGGAAATCCAGGATCGAATTCGATCTTCGCGCGCCAAGCATCCCGAAACACCTGTCATACTTGGTGGAAACTGTTTGGGCGTCCGATCTCGACCAGGGCATTACGACACCTTTTTCATTCCGGAGGCGAAGCTCGATCCTCGACGTCAGGTGCCCGCAAAAAGGTGCGCGTTGATTTCACAGAGCGGCGGTTTTCTCATTTCACGGATGAGTCACCTTGAATTCCTCGATCCTGCTTTGGCAATTTCCATTGGCAATCAAATTGATCTCACGGCCGCGGATATGTTCGCCGCGGTTTCTCGTCGTGCGGATATCGACTGCATCGGCGTTTACGTCGAGGGCTTTAATGATCTCGATGGCCTTGCATTTGTTCGCGCGGCGAAACGCGCCATTGCAGCGGGCAAAGCCGTTATCTTTTACAAAGCTGGGCGCACGGATGTCGGTCAGTCAGCCGCGCAAGGGCATACGGCTTCGCTGGCGGGAGACTATGACGTTTGTCTGGCGGCCATAAGTGCGTCCGGGGCGATCGTGGCCGACACTTTCACCGAATTTCAGCAACTCATGGAACTTGCAACTGCCCTCCACGGAAAGGCTGTTGATGGCAAACGCGTGGGCGCGGTGACCAATGCTGGTTATGAAGCGGTTGGGATGGCTGACGCGATCACCGGTACCCGGTACCAACTTTCTATGCCGGTCTTGAGTGCTGATACCGTTAGGTGCCTGAAAGCCGTACTTACCGAACAGCAAATCGACCACTTGGTTGATGCAAAGAACCCGCTTGATCTGACGCCGATGGCTTCGGACAAGGCGTATGAGGAGGCTGTGCGCGTCATGCTCGACTCGGACGATGTCGACGCCGTGGTGGTCGGATGCGTGCCGATGACACCGAGCTTGCTCACAACACCCATTGAATTGCAGAATGCGAGTTCGCTGGCACACCGAATTCCCAGACTTTTTTCTACCTCTCGAAAACCACTCATTTGTGTGATCGATTGTGCCGGTCCCTATGAACAATTGGCACAAGTCATTCGCCAAGCGGGCGTTCCGATGTTCCGTTCCGCCGATCAGGCCATTCGATCGCTGGGGCGTTATCTCAGTTATCGCCAGGAACGCGCAGTACACGCATCGAAGCGCGTTGTGGAAACCGATCGAGAAAAGGTGCCAAAGTGTTCGCTTGCACCCGTTCCCGTCGGTTAACGTAAGGAGGTAACCGTGGTTCCCCAACCAGACATACGGGCCACTCCGCGAATGAGAACTCGGTTGATTCACGGTGTGAATCATTCGAGCAGGTGGGACTACAACCACCACGTCGTACCACCGATGACCGCCAGCGCAACATTTCGATTGGATTCGGCAGAACGAGGTGCCAGGGCGTTTGAAGAGTTCGTGAACGACGAACTCGATCCGCGCACGCAATCGCCCATTTACATCTACGATCGTTTAGACGAACCCACGCGCGGCATGCTTGAAGATAACCTCGCCTTAGCTGAAAGCGGCGAAAGGGCCGTTTGTTTTGCCTCTGGCATGGCTGCGATTTCCGCGGCGCTGTGCACGTGTGCAAAGGCTGGCGAGCATATTGTCACCCATGAGGTGCTGTATGGATGTACCTATTCGCTGGTTACGTCATGGCTTCCACGTTTTGGGATCGCACACTCACTGGTCGATATGGCCGATCTTGAAAAGTTAGACCGGTCTATTCGCGACTGCACACGTGTCGTCTATTTTGAAACACCCATCAACCCTAATTTGAAGTTAATTGATATCGCCGCCGTTCGGAAAGTGGTGGATGCACACAACGCTAGTCGCGCGCCGGAAGCACGCATTTGGATCGTTGTCGACAACACGTTTGCCACTCCGTATTGCCAGCGGCCGCTCCATTGGGGGGCGGATGTCGTGTGCCAATCATTGACGAAGGCGATCGGTGGTTTTGGTACCGATGTCGGCGGTGCCCTGATTGGCCCGCGCGATCTGCATCGTGATTGGATTCTCTTTCGCAAAGATTTCGGTGGTTCTCTATCTCCCAAGAATGCGTGGCCGGTGCTTGTAAACGGACTCCCCACGCTTGCAACGAGAATGATCAACTATCAGAAGTCGGCCATGCATATCGCGCGATTCTTGGAGTCCCATCCGAAAGTCGAAAAAGTGCTATACCCCGGGCTCCCATCATTTCCGCAGTACGAATTGGCCCGGCGGCAGATGGTAGATTATCGCGGCCATTTCGCCCCCGGATCGATGGTTTACTTTGAAGTTGCAGATAAAGAACAAACGGGCAAGCCAGCCATTCGTTTCATCAATTGGGCAGCTGAGAATAGCTATACGCTCACACTCGCTGTCTCCCTGGGGCAGATCAAGACACTCGTCGAAGCTCCGTTTGCAATGACGCACGCAGCCATGCCGCTTGAGGAGAAACTTCGACTTGGATTGTCGCCCAGCGGTATCCGCCTCAGTTTGGGCCTGGAAGATTGGCATGACCTGATTGCCGACCTTGAACAGGCATTGGCGCAAGTTTGATCGGAAGCGGGAACTTCGCCATCAAGGCACCCTCTCGACCCTCGACAGTTATCGCCACTATTGACGGTCAATTGCTCATCTCTTCATCGAGGCTTAGGGTGTCGCATGGTATGAAAGTGGCAGAGTGAACTGCGAAATCGCCACTGCCAGTCATTCCTATCGGCAATGGTATCGTCAATGCGCTTCGACCAGTGGCCGTGGATACCACCGACACAGTATCCGCAGCCAACGCAAATTATGGTGATCGCGGGGAACGAAACACACGTAATACCGACGACGGAATTCTCGCCGACGAAAACGAGGGCGTTGCCCTGTTCCTGGCCATTACTGACAACGGCGATGGCTCATACAGCGGTCTACTTACGATCGGAATTGCTTGAAAGCACAGCTATGGACATTGAGTAGAACCGGGGGATATTGACGGTGCTTCGTCTTATGGCCAGTTGCGTGCTTGCCTCTAGGGTTTCAATTCGATTTGCTCGCCGATCAACCCGTGCACCCGCACGGATCAACGCCAGCAAATGCACCGAGGACGGACAGTATGTCATCAAGGTCGATTGCGTTATTGCCCTGGCACGCAAAAGGACCGGTTGTCGGCGCGATGTCACCGTTTGGGCAATTCGCGAAGTTCGTGAATCCGCTTAATACGCAGAGGATGTCATCCAGCGTCGTCGCCGCACCCCCCGAACAATTCACGTCGCCAAACTCAACGGCCGTATGTTGGCAAGCGCTGCTCACGCAGAAGTCGCAGGTGCAACTGTCGAAATCATTGCAAATGGACTGACTTGAACATGCTTGAGCATTAACGAGGATAGCAGCGGTTTGTTCACCAGCTCCACCAATCGAAACGCCCGCCGCTGTTGATCCACCTGGACCTCCGGTAAATGTCAATCGAGTGGCCACAACGGCCGCCATTGCGTTATCAATACTTCCGTTGCAAGCCACAGATTGGAAACCGTCCAGCTGGGCACGGCCTGCGGCTGTTTGAAGATTGGCATTGAGGAATTGGTTGGGCGTAGCATAGGTACTGATCAGTGCCTGGTCCCAGGCAGTGACGCACCTTTCTGTTCCCATGAATCGAACTTCGTTTTGATTATAGACGGTGAACTTCGCGTGCGTTCTCGTCGGCAGGGTACCCGTCGACGGAAGAAGAATGTCGAGCGGCATCATGGCTAGTTCAGTGTTCACGTTCACAGTAACACTGCCTAAAGAGAACGCTGTAGTGCCCGGTGCCAGGAATTCAAACTCTAATCTATTGTAGGCGAGATCATATTCCGTTCCGTTCATCAAGAGTTGGCCAGGCACACCATCGGTGGCAAGTCCTTGCGTCCCACTCCTTGCGCGATGAATCTGCGGATTGTAGTCCCAGACGCTGCCCGTCGAATAATTCACGACGGTGGCCCGACCTGACAAATGATTCCATCGAATCTCCTCGAGGTCATCGTCGACCGCCCATACGAGTAGATAGCCGCGCAGCGCGCGCGATGAAGCATTCTCGGGATCGGGACGTCCTGGGGGATTTCCCGGATCAAGCGTAGTGAATGCAGCCAGTGAGATTGGTGCCCCGGTGGATGCAGCCCAGTACACCGGCTGATTGGCGGTCAGCAACAGGTCATCATATATATGATTCCAGCCGGTGTGTGCGCGTTCAAATGGAATTGGGACGATCGCCAGAGGCGGATCGCCATGAATGTAGACGAGTCGTACGCGAACCGGTCCGCACCGATCATCGTTGCTAAGTTGAATGAAAGTATCTTGCGTCAGGTTACCGGCTGAATCCCATTTCACCTCTACTTTTGGGAAAATCAACAGACTTCCCTTCCGGCTGAAGCGAGATCGATCCTCATTCCCGGGCGTCACAAAGACGGTGGCCGGTTCGCCTGTTGCGTCGGGCGGGTCTCCGACAATGTCAAACAAAATGCTAGCCGATTGGCTGCCCTTTCCCGAGAGTGCAGTACCCGAACGGTCTGTTCTTGCATTTGGTGCGGCAAACGATGAACGGTGAGCATGCACACCGACCAATGGAACCGCCTGACTGGCGCCACCAGTTGGACTCGTGCATGCAACGTCGGAAACGCCTTCAATTCGTGCTCGTCCAGCGTCTGTACCAAGCACTGAGCGTTGGAGCGAATTCGGTGCGGTGATCGCGCTCATCAGTCGTTGATTCCACGAAGTCATGCATAGTTGCGTACCGCTGAACTGCACTTCGTTTGCATTGTAAGTCAGGAAAGTTGCTTTGGTTGTCGTCGGGCCGTTGCCATCCTGTCGAAAGTCGGCACCAACGGGCAACAGGCTCAGTTCGCCATCTGTAGTCACTGACCGCGTCGGACTTGACATAGCCGTGCTGCCAGTCGAAATGAAATCCATCAGAAGCGTATCAAACGGCGCGTCATATTCGACGCCATCGAGTAGCAACTGGCCACGCACGCCATCAGGTTCCGTGCCCAAGGGCGCATTCACAGCTTGAAAGGCTACGGCACCATATTCCCACGTTGAGCCTTCCTGATAGTTTATGATTGTTGCAACACCATTGAGTGCATTGAAGCTGATTTCTGGGTAAGGACTGGTTGACGAGACTGCCCATGCGTAAATGTAGCCGCGTAGTACACGAACATTGGGGTTACCATCTGGGTCAGGTCTCCCTCGTGGAGTGCCCGGATCACGTGTAGTGAAGGGTGTGACCCCTTTCGGTGAACCCGTATTGGCGGACCAATACGCCGGTTCCGAAGGCGTCAAAATGATAATGTTATCTACCCAATTCCATCCCGGATGCGCGCGTTCTGGAGGAGCCGCAGCAACCGGCGGATCACCATTCACGAAGTACATTTGCACTTGGACCGACGAAACCTGACTGTTCGAAATCCGTATGAAAGTATCTTGCAGAAGATTGCCGCTGAGGTCCCAGCGCAACTCAACCTTAGGAAATATCAATATGCTCCCAAGTGCGCCTTCATCAGGACCCGCACCAAGCTGGGCGTTTAGGTCTGCATCGCTGAGGCACGATCCGCACATATTGCTGGCTTCGTCGCACGTAAAGCCTGGACAAGGATCAGTTCCGGGAGCGCAGGCATTCGTTGTGCACGATTCGGCGCCGTTGCAGAACAAACCGTCATTGCATTGTGATGCAAACGTGCACTCGACGACGCTGTACGAAGTACCGGCATTGCGGCTAAAAGTCGCTGGACCTGCTGTGGCAACATACTGAGCTGCATTGTTGGTGCTGAGTGCATTTGCAGTTCCGTTGAACTGAAGTGCCTGCAGTGAGCCCGAGGGCAAAGCGGCGTTGAATGGTGGATTAAAATTGCCGTCGGAATCATTTGTGATATCGCCCGCTCCTGACCCAGTGTAGGATGCGCCGCCCCAGCTCAATCGCCAGTAAATGGTGCCGCCAAGGTCTGCCTCGAACGTAAGTGAACCGGCGGTGAGATAAGATGATGGTATCAAGTTCGTCATTGTGAAATCGGGAACAGCAGCCGGCACGGTATAATTCGAGAAGTTTGTACTGGCAATCAATACGCGTGCCCCAAGCGCGCTGTTGGCGACATTGGTCGCCATATTCACGATTGTGACAGGATTGGCGCCGGTAGCGTCGCGGACTACTAACCTTCCCTGACTCACCTGATTCTGACCGGCGGCGCGCATACGAAGCTGAATTGCCTGAGCCGTCGTATCGCCATTGACGCCACCGATTACTTGTTCAACCTGCATCAAATGAAACGTGGCGGACGCCTGACCAGAATAAACAAAAATCGTCGATGCAACCAATGCGCAAATCCGATAGCTTCGCATCAAATTGGTCCTTTCAATTCCATGAAGGTCAGCCGACTCGTGATCGATTCAATCAAGTTTCAAAATCGTCCAATCATGCACGAGTATGTTTCTTGAGTGAACAAGTAGTCAGTTGTAATGAGGGTCGCCCGGCCGCTACGGCCATAGAGCGCTCGCTTTGCATGCTGAAGGTGTTTAAAACAACGTATCCGGCCACGCTTCGAACAAGCGGAGATAATAGCGGATAGGCTGAGGTGTCTCAAGTCGCGTGGCGTAACTTCGGCAATCGCATTGAGTTGCGACTCGAACGCGGACCAATTCGAAATGTCACGCAAATGCTATCTGCGAAACAGAATGACTCTTGGAAGGACTTAAGCGGATTGCAAAAGTCTTGATGCAACGATGCAACAAGTTTACGCATGTGAGATTCAACTTCGGCAAACGCAACCAAGGCAATGACCGAAAACCAAAGCTTTCCGATTCGGGTGTCATCTCGTCGGCCTGCCTCGGTGATTTGTTCGCAATCAGATACCATTCCTCATTGCCAGCTAGCAAAAAGGACTCGCCTTGATATTTGATAACCGAGTTACAGCCGATGCTGGCTGAAGCTCGGGATCATTTATCGTCCATCTCCATTATGCAAGAATTGCCCGCGTTTCTGCGGTCACCACGCGTTTGGCACGGCGCATGCCCATGCAACATCGTAGCATGTTGATGGGGGCTCAAGCATGGTAATAACGACTGTTGTACCTGAAGCTGCACAAATTCCGTGGCGCGAGGCCGAGAAGTCTTCGGTCCGAAAAGCAGGCAGCGACGGCATATCACTTCGCGACCTGATCAAGTTCCTTGACGAAGGCGGCCGCGTGCACGACCCGATACTCCTTCAATACTGGTTGAGTGCTCTCAAGCCCAATTTAGAAGAGCTTGCTCCGTATGTTCAATTTGGCGACGACACCTATCGTCGCAATCTTGTTTGTCGGCGCGAGGAATTCGAGGTGCTGGTGCTTTGTTGGAAAACTAGTCAATACAGTCCGATACACGACCACAAGGGATCGTTTTGCGGTGTGCGTGTCTTATCGGGATGCGCGACCGAAGTTCGATTCGATCGACTTGACGGTGGGCAGTTGCAGGCCAGTTGCATTCAGCCGTTGCCCGCGGGTTCCGTCACTGCTTCGGCGGATGAAGATATGCATGTCGTTGCCAACTGGGCTGTTCCGAAACAAGACTTGGTCACTCTCCACGTTTATTTGCCGCCGATGACCAAAATGGAGCGATACCCTGACGCGATTGTCGTACCAGCGAAACGGGACGCCATCAAAAAGCTAGCACCTCCATCCAATGTGACGCAACCGGCCTGATCGAACATCATTCCAAAGGGGATCGTGTATGGCGGAAGGAAACTGTAAACGAACCATTGGCGTAATCGGCGGCGGTTTCTCCGGCGTTATGACAGCCTCACACCTGGCGCGACTTGGCGAGCCGCAGCGAGTCAAAGTAATCTTGATTGAGCGATTCGGACCACCCGGGAAAGGCGTCGCATACTCTACTACCGCGAAGGTTCATCTGCTCAACGTCCCGGCGGGAAACATGAGCGCGTTTCCTGATCAATCACAACACTTTGTTGAATGGGCAAAAAGGCGCGATTCGTCCGTCAAAGATGGTTCGTTTCTCTCTCGCATGTGGTATGGCGAATACCTGACCGAAATCTGCGCAGACCACGCCCGGCGATTTGGCTTGACTGTTGTTCGAGGTGAGGCGAATGATCTGCAGGAAAACGATGAAGGGGTCGTTATCCATCTAATTGACGGGCGAACCATTCCAGTAGGTCGAGCCGTTATCGCAGGGTCTAACTTTGCACCGAGTAACCCAGGGATTGAGCCGATGTGGCTTCTTGATTCGCCGCGATATGTGCGAGATCCGTGGGCATCGAACGTGCTGGCCGAGATGTCAAGAGATGAGCCGGTATTGCTGATCGGCACGGGGCTGACAGCTATCGATGTTGCGTTGCAGTTGCAGGCTCAAGGACACGAAGCGCAAATCCATGCGGTTTCGCGTCGAGGACTCATGCCCCAGCCACACCGTGCGCCCGGTCGACAGCAGAAAGCTTCGATACCCCGTGAGATGGCGGATGCTCCGCGCACGGCTGTCGGTTTGCTTCGTGCGCTGCGGGCGGGCATTCGGCGCATGGAATCGCTCGGTTTCGACTGGCGCGATGTGGTCGCGTCGCTACGACCAATTACATCTGAACTCTGGCGATCGCTGAACACAGCGGAGCAGGCGCGCTTCCTGCGACACCTGCGTCCATTCTGGGACGTGCACCGTCATCGTACCGCCCCCGTTGTCGCTGAGACGATCACAAAAATGCGTGAACAGAGACGATTGGTCACCCATGCTGCGCGAATCGTTGGTGCTGAGCAGCATGCAAGCCAATTCATCATTCGTCTGCGCCCTCGCGGTAATAAGCACGAGGAGATCGTGCAGGCCGCATGGGTGATCAATTGCACGGGGCCGGGTTCCGACATTCGTCGAACTTCCGACCCGCTCTGGTCGAACCTCTATCGGAAAGGTCGATGCAAATCCGACGAGCATGGCCTTGGTGCTTTGACATCAAATGAAGGTGCGTTGCTTGATCAAACAGATACAGCATCCGATCGACTCTTCCTGGTCGGCCCGCTTCGCAAGGCTCAACTCTGGGAGAACACGGCTGTCCCCGAGCTGCGAGTGCAGGCGAAGCAAATGGCTGAACATTTGATTGAGAGCGTTGGACAAGAAGATCAGTCGTTGCCGGCGCAACGAAAACCAAGGAATGTTCGAAGTAAGTTGTTGAAACCGAAAACGCATCAAGTAAGCCCATAGAGGAAAACGCTGCCCTCAACCTTGGCCGGTCGTTAGCATAGATCCAGCAAATAAGACGGCATTGTATTCAAATTAGCTGGCGAGCCTTTGCTATGTGCTGGATTCGCCGTCTTATTAACTGTCCCCAGCATCCTTCATCGCTACCGAAATCGTTAGAATTACCTTTCAATCACGTCGATTGCTTATACCTCCATCAAAACCAGTTCCATCTGGAACGCGCTTTGCACACCCCATAACTGGTCTGATGTATTAGTTCGGTCGATTCATGGGCTCACGCAGTGCGAATGATGCATGAGCACCGTGCGTTTTGATTAGCGATAGTTCGTTCGCGTACGGCTCATCGCCGACGAAGGAGCAATGTCTGCAATCTTGCAGGATGCGACACTTGACATTGGCCGAACGCCATTGGTTCAGCTTCGCAAGGTCATCCAATCCAAAGCTACTGTTTTTGCCAAATTGGAAAGTCGCAATCCGATGGCCTCCGTCAAAGACCGCATCAGCTTGGCGATGATCGAAGCCGCAGAGCGTGATGGAAAGCTAAAGCCCGGTTCAGTCGTCATTGAACCGACGAGTGGAAACACCGGAATCGCCCTTGCGTGGGTCTGCGCCACCAAGGGGTACAAGTGCAAGCTGACGATGCCGGAAACGATGAGCATCGAACGACGCAAAGTCCTTCGCGCTCTAGGTGCCGAAGTGGTGCTGACACCGGCCGCTGGTGGTATGCGCGTAGCTGTGGAGCGCGCGGCCGAGCTTGCCAAAGTCACGCCTAACTGCTTCATGCCGCAACAGTTTGAGAATCCCGCCAACCCGGAAGTGCATCGCCGAACAACTGCGGAAGAAATATGGAAAGGCACAGACGGCAAGGTTGACTTCCTCATTTCGGGTGTGGGAACCGGCGGCACCATTACCGGCGTCAGCGAGGTGATCAAGAGTCGTAAACCCACGTTTCGTGCCGTCGCAGTCGAGCCGGCGCAGAGTCCCGTGCTTAGCCAGACTGTCGCAGGCGAACCGCTGAAACCCGGTCCGCACAAGATTCAAGGTATCGGGGCCGGATTTGTTCCAAAGGTCCTTCGGCTTGACCTCGTGGATGAGATCGTACGTGTCGATCAGGAAGACGCGATCGCATGGGCAAGGCGAGCAGCTGAAGAAGAAGGACTTTTCGTGGGCATTTCTTCTGGTGCCGCACTTCACGCAGCCAACGTTGTTGCGCAACGGCCGGAAAACGCTGGCAAGACCATCGTCGCGATCATTCCAAGTTTTGGCGAGCGCTACTTGTCGACGCCGCTGTTTAGTTTCGGGGATGAGCCAGCCATCAAGTGACATGCACAGCCAGGCTCATCGCCAATGGTCAATCAAATGAGCAATCAGGGGCGGGGGGATTCAATCGGTGATCAGAGAATCGAGTAATTAGTCCAGGAAACTCTTATGTCGGATAGCTTATTGCAGCGTAGCGTGACAACAGCCGTCGCCAAGAATCTGGCGACTACGACCAAGACATCGCCCAAAATGATGTCGATCACTCCGCGGTTGCTGCTGAGCCAGCTCCCGTGGGTGCAGGTAACAGGTGGAACCTATCGCGTCAATCGTACGAAAGTCGAATTGACCAAGGCCGAGCGCATCGAAGTCGACGTGGCCCGTGGCGGCGCGTCATTCGCGCCTGAGGCGCTCCGCAGCGTCCCGCTGTTCTCGAACTTGTCGGATGCGATGCTGACGCGTATGGCCAACCGTTTCAAGTCTGAGGAAGTTACACTGGGCAACAAGCTGATCGTCGAAGGTGAAGAACGAAGCAAGTTCTTCATCATTGCTCAAGGACAGGTTGAAGTCCTCAGCAAGGGCGTACATGGAAGCGACCTCAGAATCGCGCTGCTCACGGAAGGCGAGTTCTTCGGCGAAAGCGAACTCGTTACCGAAGGTTCTTCGAATGTAACCGTTCGGACCATCACGCCGTGCATATTGCTAACTCTAACACGCAAGGACCTCGATGCGATTTTCGGCGAAGCGCCGGCCTTGAAGACGGACTTCGTAAAGGTGCTTGACGAGCATCGAAAGCTGCTTTCGACGGTCAATCGTTACGGCGAACGCAACATCGACCTCGTTTCAGGTTTCGCGGAAAACGTGGAAATTCCCGAGACGTTTGTCGATTATTCCGCCCATCCGCGAGAGTACTCGTTGTCAGCCGTGCAAACTGTCGTCCGCGTGCACACGCGCGTCTCCGATCTATACAACGGCCCGTACGATCAGCTCGAAGAGCAGATGCGCCTGACGATCGAGGGAATCAAGGAGCGACAGGAGTGGGATCTCGTCAACAGCCGGAAGTTCGGCTTGCTTCATTCTGCTGACTCCGCCATGCGCATCAGCACGCGTTATGGCGCGCCGACGCCGGACGATCTAGATGAACTATTGGCGCTCGTGTGGAAGAAGCCCGCGTTTTTCCTCGCGCATCCCAAAGCCATCGCCGCGTTTGAGCGTGAATGCACATGGCGAGGCGTTCCGCCAGTGACCTTAAATCTTTTCGGCATGCCTTTAATCACGTGGCGTGGCGTGCCGATCATTCCCTGCGACAAACTCGAAATCAAGAGTCGTCATCACTCCAATCAATGGCTCGGCACGACGAGCATCCTGCTTATGCGCGTGGGCGAAGCCGATCAGGGCGTTGTTGGTCTGCACCAGATGGGAATCCCCGGCGAGATCATGGCGAGTCTGTCTGCTCGATTGATGGGCGTCGATAGTCTTGGCGTCGCTTCGTACCTGCTCACACTGTACTTCTCATTGGCGGTGCTGACGGACGATGCGCTCGCCGTGCTGGAAAACGTCGAAGTCGGCTACTACCACAATTATGAACATCGCGGCATGAGCACGCTCAACAACGGGCTGGGCATCTGAATCCCCGCATAGGGAGGATCGTCAATGACCGCCGTGCCTGATGTGCAGTCTAGTGTTTTGCAATCGAACCCGAGCGCTCCCACGCCGGGTTTGATCGCGGAGATCGCTTCGAGTTTGTACAACGAAATCCCCGGCGCCAATCTGGTTCCAAAGTCGCAAACTGACTTGGTGAATCCGCCGGTGCCGTCGTTGGATGTTCCCGTGTCGGGTTGGCCGAGTCTTTCTTCGTCATCTTCATCGCAGCCCAATGTGAGAACCTCTTCAACGACGGGCGATATTCCCAAAGGGAATGTCGACGTTGATTCGGGCGTTCGTTCATTCGTAGCCCGTATTCGCGATTCTCATTACAACCGTGGGGCAGATTCACGCGTCGACCAGTCGCAAGTGCTCTTCGGTCTTCGACTGTTCGATGGCAAGGAAGTGACCCCACATGGGCCTCGACCACTCGACGTCAACGCAATTCGCCGCGACTTTCCTATCCTGCATCAGATGATTCACGGTAAACCGCTCACCTGGCTGGACAATGCTGCGACGACCCAGAAACCACAAAGCGTCATCGACACCCTCTCGCGATTCTATGCGAACGATAATTCAAACATTCACCGCGGCGCTCACTCCCTGGCCGCCCGCGCGACCGATGCCTACGAGCAGGCACGCCAGAAGGTGCAACAGTTCATTGGCGCCGGTTCATCGAACGAAATCGTGTTCGTGCGCGGTACGACCGAAGGCATCAACCTGATCGCGCAGACCTTTGGCAAGAAATTCCTGCAACCGGGCGACGAGATCGTGATGTCGGAAATCGAACATCACGCCAACATCGTGCCGTGGCAGATGATCGCCAAGGAAAAAGGCGCGGTTATTCGCGTGATCCCGGTGAATGATCGCGGTGAAATCAAGATCGAAGAGTATCGCGCGTTGCTTGGTCCGAGGACAAAACTCGTTACTCTCACTCACGCATCCAACAGCCTCGGCACGCTCCTTCCCGTGGCGGAAATGACGCAGTTGGCCAAGCGATACAATTCGTATGTGCTGATCGACGGCGCTCAAACCGTCGCGCATTTGCCGGTCAATGTTCAGCAACTGGATTGCGATTTCTTCGTGTTCTCCGGTCACAAGATTTTTGGTCCCACGGGCATCGGCGCGGTGTACATCAAGGAGAAGCTCCAGGAGATTCTTCCACCGTGGCAGGGCGGCGGGAATATGATCCGCAACGTCACGTTTGACGAAACGACCTATGCTGACGGTCCCGCGCGGTTTGAAGCTGGAACACCAAACATCGCCGATGCGGTCGGTCTTGGGGCTGCACTGGATTACCTCACTCGTCTCGGCATGCCGAACATCGCCAAGTGCGAGCACGATCTGTTGCAATACGCGACAGAGAGATTATCGAGCATCGACGGGCTGCGACTCATCGGCACCGCACGCGAGAAAGTTGGTGTCTTGTCGTTTGTCTTGAAGGATCGTCGTACCGAAGAAGTGGGGCGACTTCTCGATCTGGAGGGCATTGCCGTACGCGCGGGGCACCATTGTGCTCAGCCGTCCTTGCGGCGTTTCGGGCTGGAAGCTACCGTCAGGCCGTCGCTCGCGCTCTACAATACGCCGGACGAAATCGATCGCCTTGCAGACGCCGTAAAACGCATATTAAGGAAATGAGACTGACACCATGAGCGAACCAACCATCACGCCTGCCAAACTCGGTGAACTGTCGCGCTCGGGAAAGAAAGTCCGCTTGATCGATGTGCGAACTCCGGCAGAGTTTCGTGAAGTCCATGTGACTTTTGCTGAGAATGTTCCTCTCGATCAACTGAATCCCACCGCGTTGATCAATGGTCAATCCGCCGCTTCGGGCGAACCCATTTATTTCATCTGCAAATCCGGCGGACGTAGTCAGATGGCCTGCGATCAGGTAACCAAAGCCGGCCTAAAGAATGTGGTCAATGTCGAAGGCGGCACACTTGCCTGCGTGGAAGCCGGTTTGCCCGTGGTTCGCGGGAAGAAAACGATCTCACTCGACAATCAGGTTCGCATCCTAGCCGGTTCAATCGTGTTGGCCGGGGTAGGACTAGGTTGGTGGGTTCATCCCGCGTTCTTCGGGTTGTCTGCATTTATCGGCGCGGGCTTTGTGTTCGCCGGTCTGACGAATACGTGCGGCATGGGCATCATGTTGTCCAAAATGCCGTGGAACCAGAAGTGACAACTCGCTGTTTCAGTCTTCAGATCCCTACTTCAGCAACAGCGATCAAGATAATACTTTCAGCCATCTACGATTCTAAGTTTACATAGTCTTGAGAGTGTTCCCTCGCAGTTCCGCATCGACATCCATTCCGATTCTTGTCGGCCTTATGAGGACGGGTACAAACGGAAAAGTTGGCGGGTGTTTCCAGCCCGCCAACTGAAATGTCGTTGAACCAATTGCGATAGTTGCGTTTTCCGTCTTACTACAGGGATGTTAGTTCCAGAAATTGGTCCACGCGCTTGTGGAGTTCTCGGCTGTCCCCACAGGACCCCAGTCATTGTCTCCATTGCTTAGATAAGGGAACACGGAATTATTGCTCGCGGTGTTTCGTATGATCACGTTTCTATTGGCGGAACCGAGGTCAATGCCACTGGCATTGTCAATGACGTTGTTGGAATCAATGCGATTGTCGCTGCCAGTCGCACGAATCCCGCTACCTACGTTACTCCGGCAGTTGTTGCCGTAGACGTATGAATCGTGCTCCACTTGGACACCATCACTGCTGTTAAGTAAGGCGGAGCATCCAGTGACAGTAGAGTTATACGCCATGATGCCGTCCAACGTGTTTCCTGTTGCCGTGCAGTGCTCGACGGTGGACAAGGTGGCATCGATTCCATTTCCTTCGTTATCTCTCACCGTGCAACTGGAGACAACACAGCTTTGACCGGTGTCGATGCCGTCCTCGCCGTTGGAAGTAGCCGTCGAACGGGAAACAACGACGGAGTTTCCGGTGAAGATTCCGTGGTCTCCATTGTTCGTCGCTGTGCAGCGATCGACAACGCCGTTGTGGCCGGCACGAATTCCGTCGCCGATGTTGTTGACGGCTAACACCCCTTCAACCAGAAAGTTCGTCACGCTCGTGAGGTCGACGCCATGGCCAAAGAAGTCACGCACCACACCGTTACGAACCGTGACGTTCGTTCGATTTCCAGTGACTTGAATTCCGTCGAGCGAACCTACCTCGACGTTTCCATAAACAGTGAACCCGTTGAGGTCGAGCGTGACGTTGTTGGTCGTGACCTCAATGCCGTGATGCGAGTGAATGGCGTAAATGTCCTCGGCAAGGTAATAGGAACCCGGTGAACTGATCACGATCGGAATGATGTTGACGAAGTCGTTGCGGAGGGCCGTTCGCGGTTCGACGTCACTAAGGGTTTTCATCGTAGGTGCGATTGGCCCAGCCGGTGGAGTCAGGCTGCCGGCGTTAACCCAAATAATCGTTGCAAGAACCGTACCCGTTAATACCATTCCGGAAACCCGAACGCGATGGCCGATCTGGCTCATGAGTGAACTCCCGTAGGCGCGAGTATCGTCAGGTGGGCACGCGCAACGCCTGCCGCACCGAGGCCCGCCTCGCCCATTGACTTGGCCTATTGGTTAGGGCGAAAAGCAGCGGGAATACTCACGAGTGATTTCATCAAAAATCGTATTCGGCTTGTCCGAATGGCTCAGAGGCCGCCGGATCACTTGACGAACCCACGCGAATTCGGGGAAATTCCCCGAATACGAAACAAGTTGATCGCGAGATCGCAGACGTTTGTAGTAAAAACTCGACGATGTTCGGCGGAGAGTCGCAGTGCAAAAGGCCGACGAAGTACTTCTTTCTGAGGCCACAACCGGTAGCGGCGAAGCGTTGGCCGAACTACTGGAACGTCTCGGCCCACGGGTGCGCGCCGAAATAGACGGGGACATAAGCTCGCGCTGGCAATCGTTGCTTTCCGTTGACGATGTGATGCAACAGACCTACCTCGATGCCTTTCTGATCATTCGTCAGTTCAGAAGTCGCGATCCGGGTTCGCTTCGAGGCTGGCTGGCAATTCGAGCCAAACGAAATCTGACCGACGCCATTCGAATGCTCGAAGCGGATAAGCGGGGCGGTGGTCATCGTCGAGTCGAGGCACTTGCAAGCGAAGATTCGATGGTTGCCTTGTTTGATCTGATCGGCGCCTCAACGACCCCCAGCCGCTTTGCTGCGCGCAGCGAAGGCTGCGCCGCTCTCAAGGAAGCGGTTAACCGACTTCCGGCGATCTATCGGCAAGTTGTCACCATGTACGACTTGGAAGGTATGAACGCTCAGGAAGTCTCGGGCAAGATAAGTCGCAGTGTCGGAGCTGTGCATATGCTCCGTGCTCGCGCCCATGACCAATTAGCCGAACTCCTCGGTGCACCTTCAAAATACCTGACCGATGCACCGTGATAACAAAGAGTGTTTTACGCCGTAACACTTGTGGCTATGAAGTAATTGCGCAAGCTCCGGGTTAAGTGACCAATGGCGGTTCGAGAGGAAAACGAACCTAGTAATGATCGGGAACGCAGGCTAATCCTGTTTGCACAACAGGATGCCTCGAGTGACTGGTCAGTTGAAAATGAAAGCAACGCAGAAAGCAACTCATCTGGCCTTTGGACGTTTGTAACGACAGACACGTTTCCCGGATACGCAGTACAAGGTGAGGTGCATCGCGGCGGTCAAGGCGTCGTTTATCGCGCTATCCAGATCGCAACGGGTCGCACGGTCGCAATCAAAGTTCTCCGCGATTTCGTGTTTGCAGGAGCGGACGCAGAATCGCGTTTCAGGCGCGAAGTTCGCCTACTCGCGCAAATCAAACATCCACACATCGTCACCATTCATGACAGCGCGGTCGTGGGCGGCCGACCGTTTTTCGTCATGGATTTCATCGAGGGCTTGCCCCTTCACACGTTTCTCGGAACGCGAACCTGCTCTGTCGTTCAGATCTTGCGCTTGTTCCTCAAAGTTTGCGAGGCCGTTCACGCTGCACACGTTCGCGGAATCATTCATCGCGACCTGAAACCAGACAATATTCTGGTGGATGAAAATGAAGATCCGCACATTCTCGACTTTGGTCTGGCGCGGTTGATCGATGACGAAAACACAAGCCAGGCTCAGTTCCGAGAAGCAACGCAAGAGGGGCAATTCGTCGGCTCACTTCCCTGGGCGAGTCCTGAACAGGCCGAAGGCCGCCAGGAGCTGATTGATCTTCGTTCGGACGTTTACTCGTTGGGCGTCATTCTCTACCAGATTCTGACCGGTCGATTCCCATACAACGTGAGAGGCAATGTTCGAGATGTGGTCGATGGGATCATACGTGCGCAACCTGTTCGCCCCGGACAATTACGCAAGGAAATAGACGTCGATGTCGAAACGATCGTTTTGAAAAGTCTAAGCAAGGAGCGTGAACGGCGCTATCAGAGCGGCGGCGAGCTTGCGCGAGACATCGCCCGATACCTTGCCGGCGAACCGATCGAAGCAAGGCGTGACTCAACCATTTACGTTCTTCGCAAACAGCTGCGTAAGCATTGGGTTCCGCTGGTTGTGATTGCCAGCTTCATCGTTCTGCTCGCCGCTTCGTCGGTGGCAGGCTGGACGCTGTATGGCAGTGCGAAGCGAGCTACGGACTCCGCTCGTGCTGCCGAAAAAGAAAAGACATTCAAACTATGGGACGCCTATATTGCGCAAGCGCGAGCAGGCCGATTCAGTCGAAAGGCCGGCCAGCGGTTCGATGGGCTACAAGCGCTCGCTGAAGCCGCGAAAATCCGTCCCAGCATGGAACTCAGGAACGAGGCCATCGCCTGCCTTGCCCTGGCTGATTTGCGAGTCGATCGATTAACAGAAGATGGTCTCGTGAAACGGTCAGATACGGCTACGGTCGCTGATTCGGCGCTAGATCTTTGGGCTTCCAGCAACCCTAACGGCGACATCTCGATCTATCATTTCGATGACGATCAACTGGTCGCCCAATTGCCGGGCACTGGATTCAAAGCCATCGCCATTCACTTTTCGCCTGATGAGAGGCATGTCGGTGTCGTGTATAGCCACGCAGAGCACGAAGTTCGTCGTTACTGTCTTTGGAACATTGATCGAAGGGAAATTGTAGTTGATCATCCGCAGCCCGGCGCATCGATCACAGAATTCAGCCCTGACGGAGCAAGATGGGCTCTCGGGCTCGATGACGGAATCAACATATTCGATGTGAACAATGCAACGAAGTCTCTTCACATCCCTCTGGATTACAGCACGCGATTCTTTTCCTTCAGCCCCGACGGCAGCCGAATCGCTGCTGTGCCAACCGCCAGCAGTAAAATCGATATTCTTGATTCGAATACCGGACAGTTGCATCGAAGGATTGAGGCGCCTGCGATCATTTCTCGCGTTGCATGGCGGCCGGACGGTAATCTCCTGGCCGGTGCCGCCCAAACAAACTTCAACATCTATTTGTGGGATTTGATTACAGAACGGCGGCGTAGTTTGCAGGGGCATACAGCCGTTTCGATGAGCTTCTCATCGGACGGGGAATTCTTGATGTCGGGCGGGTGGGACTTTTCGATTCGATTGTGGGACGTGGCGACTGAAGAGCAGATTTGCACCATTCCCGGCAACCTGCGCGGACGACTCAGCAAACTTGAGGATGAAACAGAGCGACATGGTTTCATCACTCCGTCCAAACGACTCGGAATCCTGGAAGTCAATTATGCACCAGAGAGTCGCGCGCTTCGCGCGCATGCCGGCGCACACAAGGCGCCATTTTGGATCGATGTCGAACACCGAAACGCAGGAGACGGATCAACGCCCATGCTGGCAGCCTCCTGCGGCAGAGATGGCGTCCGACTCTGGGACCTAGATTACCCACGAGAGTTACTCTGGCTGCCGATCGGTGAGACCGGCTCTGCGTGGTTTGGGCCGTTGGATGATAGCCTGATGACAAGCGGCCCGCGCGGGATTCACTCTTGGCCGATCACAAAGTCATCCGGTGGATGGCAAATAGGACCGCCGCAAGAGATCTGGAATCAGGGCGCTGGCGTCGCCGCGTGGAGTGGGGACGGGCATCGATTGGTGATGACGGCAACAGATCCCGATCGAACAAGCGCTCCGAGCGAGGCGATTGTCATCCATCTCGACTCACCAAATCGTGATGTTCTTCGTCTGCCGCATATTGGGGTCAATTACGTCGACATCAGTCCCGACGGCCGCTGGATCGTAACCGGCACATGGCAACGGTCCGGCGTGCGTGTCTGGAATGCCCACGACGGTGCGCTGATTTCAGAATTGCTCCTTTCAGATGAAATGTCTCCGGATGACAAATTGGAGCAGAGTACCTTGGTGAAGTTCAGTCCCGACGGTCGCTGGCTAATCACCAGCACTGCCCAGGAAGTGACTTTTTGGGAAACTGGCACGTGGAAGCGATTAGATAGCATCGCCACTCTTCGCGAAAGCAATGTTCCGCCGAGGGTGGCCTTTACAACAGATGGAACGTTGATGGCCATGAATCCATCCGCCTATCTAGTCAGACTCTACAGCACGGAATCACGAACTGAACTCGCCACGTTCGAACCCCCCGAGCACGAATCCGCGCGTGCCATCTGCTTCAGTCCCGATGGCGGAAAACTGATCGTCGGTAGTTCTGAGAACCTGATTCGAATCTGGGACTTGCAGGCAATCCGGAACGAGCTGGATGCCATCGGCCTAGATTGGGATGCTCCCGCTTCGTCTAGCGTCGAACGTCCGCGTTCATCGAATAAGCTCCGGGTCGTTTCTGAACTTGGCGAATTGGAATCGAAGACGAATGACTCGAAGTCAGATTGATGAACGCTTGATCTGCGATTGATTCACTCTGTGCCATCGGCACACTCGGCGCATGTGGGACCGACCAATCGCTCGTCGGACGCACCGCAACTATTTCCGAAAAGTGGATTGAGTATCTACATCTGCTGATCGATGTATCGAGCCATTAACTCAGTGCGACTTGTGACACCCAGAATGCGAAAGAGTTGCTTGGTGTATTCATGGACTGTGTTTTGGCTGAGATTCGCATGGCTTGCTATTTCTTTTTCACTCAACTTGGTCAGCAACCAACTCAACATTTGTCGCAGCCGCGGCGGCAAGTTTTTTTCGACCTCGTGTGTCAACTGATATTCAGACACTCGCCGAAATAGCCAACCGAATTCAGCCTCAAGCAAATAGACTAGGTCACGGTATCGATTACCGCTGGTCAATGATCTAGTGAGGTCATGTGTGATACAGACGATTCGCTTAGAGTGTTCGGTATTCCAAAACGAAAAAATGACGTGGTCGCCGACAGTAGTGCAGTAGGAACGCCGGTTAAATTTCTTACACGACTCGCAACGGCATTCCGGTTCGTTTCTGCCCGCATCACAGTGAATTGAAGATTGCCAACAGATCCAAATGTCTATTATCTCTTCAGCACTTGGATCCGTAGCCCAATCTCTGGGCGAACTAACCTCTGAGCCGCCCGTCTTCACCGTGGAATACGAAACGGTCCATGCAGTTCGATCGGCTGCTCCATTAGTGAACGGCCCAACTTGTTCAAACAACACCGCTCCTGTTGCCCCTAGTAGTTGACAGACGCCCTTCAAGAACAACTCTGCCAGCGAAACGGCGTGCACTCTGGTTTCGTGTAGTTCGCTTGATAACCGGAGAAGTGCACGAAGCAACTTGGCCGATGGTTGACGCCTTTCGGTATTGGCCGTTGTCGCATTCATGAAAGTGTTACACGCGAAATATCAGTCCCTGATTAGGGATGTTGTGGATCATATCAGTTATACGTTACATATTCAAGCCTCAGGCTGGAGGGCGTCAAACAGGTTTTCAAGTTTCAATTGATGACTTGAAACTCAGTGCGCAGTCAGTCGTTTGTCGAAACTGGTAAACGCAGTCACGGAGTGACTCATTGGAAGGGTAATGAAGCGCACGCCGAGTCCACCATCCCGATTCGAAAAAGTCGACTGGAAACACCCAAGATGTTGCTGGTTAGTCGGGACTTTTTGGCATTCAAATGTGTTTGTGTGAGTGGCCGACCGCGTCGGGCAAACGACACGGCCGGCCTAAACCAGTTGAGGCGCGTGGCTATGAAAGACACACGCATCTTCCTTTGTCATTCTAGTCAAAGGCGCCCAACTCGAACAAGAACAGGGAAGGAGAAATGTCCATGTCCGTTCGAAAATGCGTTGGGCTTACGAGGCTGTTTTGCCTCCTGCTACTGGTGGGGGGGGCTGTTGCTTGGGCCTCAGAGATTGGTGTGCAAGATGAATCGAGGCGCAGAGTAATCGCGCCGACGGCATCGCCATGGGCCGAGGAATCGGATCGAGACCATGCGCTGGTACGCAAGAGCGATGGTATTTTTGAAAGGCACACCGGTGAGGGTGGAATGAGCGCTCGCCAAAGGTTGAAGGCCGTTGGAACATCACGTCGAGTTCCTGGTTCCAACGTGGCGGGTGCAACCATCAACGTTGATGTTCATGCATCGTCTGCCCCCAATGCCTTTGGATCGCCGAGTTGGGCGGGCTATGTCGTCAACGCGTTACAAGCCCTGGAAAACAACTTATCAACCAACGGCAACCGCGCTACAGACCCCACCGGTTACGAACGCGCACCGTCACAAATCCCTCCAGGAGAAATAGCCGTCAGCAGTTTTAACAGTTGGCGAGGCGTTGTCAGTCCGGCGGCTCCGTTCAACAACGAGTACGGCAATCGCATGCATTTCGGCTTGCACGCGTATGGCGATGGAGCAACCAAGTTTCGTCTCGAAGACCTTACGTTCTCATTTCACAGCGATGACCCGTGGGATTCCCTCTTGTTCACGGGGGACTTTGTCGGGTTCAACTACAGCTCCACGCGCTACGGCATCGATTGGGTAGACGGCATCAAGGGCAACGGTAACGACATCGTCTACACCAGTGGAAATGGAACGACCTTGGTAGATGAGATTGTCTACGTGGGCGTCGGTAATGGATGGTGGCCCAGCGGCGGGACTCCGCAGGATGACATGGATGATTTCTTTGCTTGGGTAGCGAGCTACGGCCCGATCAACGTGAGCTGCGCTTATTCAGTGCTTGGGTTCACCGGCTCCGATTCTGTCACGCTCTCGCAGCAGATTGTGGACGACTTCGGTGTGCATGGTTGGAAGTCGGACGATACACGCAACCCGGCGGGAACAGATCTCGTTGGCACCAATTACACGCATTTCGGCAAGCCCGGCCAGGCTCCCACTGTCGCCGATGACACAGCCATCGCAGGTCAGATCAAGTTCGTCAACGGTCCCGGTGGTGTTCCTGCGCTGGAGATGACCAAGACTTCGACGGGCGGAAACAGCAAGTGCACGCTCAGCAAGGTGGATGCGGGTGGTTTTGCCACCAATGACTGGCGCCCAGGGTTCTTTGCCAATTATCGATACTATGCAGGAAGCTCGGTCGAAGTCGCAGTTTTGAAGCTCGGCATTCGTTCACCGCTATGGGGAACCTCTTCAGGTCAATCTCAGAACGGTTTCACCGCGGTCAGGTCCGGCGAGTCGGCTTGGGATTTGATTCTCGTTGACTGGCGCGGAACGCAGCCGCCATGGACAGTCGGTGCCTGGGATCGATTCAACACCGACGCCAACACGCAGTGCTGGCGCATCTTTAGACAAGGCACGAACGGCTTCTTCAACGCGACGCCCACTCCTCCCGGCGCGCAGGTCGGCTGGTCGCTGAACGAACTATACGCGATGAGTGATCTCGGTACACCCGCGCATGTCGCGCGTACGGGCCACACATGGAGCGAGATGCTGTTCGGCACGGGCGCAAAGGTTGCGAGCATTCAATTCGGCGTCGGGTCCAGCACGGGTTCGACCACCAGCTACATCGACTATCTGGATACGAGCTTGCTCAACGGAGGCAATCGCGTGGATTTTGTCGGCGCGCTGCCAACCGTCACGACGATCGGCGCTTTTCCTTCGCAGGTACCGGACGAGCAGGAACCGCAAGTCAACCTCGGCGATGCTCCGCTGGCGTACGAACCCGATTCATGGAAGAATTCGGTCATCGGCAAGGTCAACTGGCATGCGCGCTACAACGCGGATGGCAATTACCTCACTGCGTTGTTCCCCACTCAGGCAGCTACGCTGACCGTCAACGATATCGAATCAATTCTCTATTGAACCAATCGACCGGTCGGCACGGCCGCCGGGCGCGACTGGTTGCTGTTCCTCTACACGAGACCGCCGGGTGACGCTTCGTGGTACGGCAAACGGTTCGTCAACAATTTCGACGCACACACTGAGATCGGTGATTGGACCCATTACTCCACCGACATCGATATGACTTTCCGAAGGAACAGCGGAACACCAACCGGGCATATGAATCTGGCTACCTTGAAAGCCACCTATGGAACCGAATTAGTTGAAATGTTCTCCGTCCAGACCGATAGCGGGTGGGGCGGATCAGGCGGGTTTGCGGGTTCCATCGACGGACTGACGATCATCCTGACTGATGGTAGTGTTGGCCATGTCGATTTCGTTCGTCAGCCGACAATCACGCTCGAACCGAACGACGAGTGTTATGCTTCCGGCGAGACAGTCACGGTTAACGTCTGGATGAATGACGTGCCCGAGTCGATCGTCGGCGGGCAATTCTTCCTCGATTACGACGACAGCAAGCTGACGTTTGTGAGTGCCAATCCGGGCGATTCACCTTTTGTGCTGGAGGTCTTCGAAGCTGTTCCCGGCGACGGCGGCGCGGGCACCATCGACTACGCGGTCAGTACGCTTTCGGGAGATCCGGGTGTTTCGGGGACGAAGAAGCTGGCAGTGCTGACTTTCACGGCGGCGACGCAGATTTGCTCAGAGACGGGCTTAATTTCCTGGCGTTCGCATGCGCCGCCCACTCGTCTGAGCGATGCATCCGGTGGATCAGTCGAACCCACGCTGATCGGTTTGGATTTGTCAGACACTGAGGATCCGACCATCACGACGCCAGCCAGCGACTCGACCGTTTCATGCAACCTGGCGAGCAACGTAGCCCAACTCAACGCCTGGCTTTCGAGCCACGGCGGTGCGGTCGCGACGGACAATTGCGGTGCGGTGACGTGGACGCACAACTACACCGGTTTGTCGGACCTCTGCGGCGGAACTGGTGCAGCTACCGTCACGTTCACAGCCACTGACGAATGCGGCAACTACAGCACCACGACAGCGACATTCACGATCCAGGATACCACGGCTCCGGCGATCACGTGCCCGGCTGCGGCCACCATTGAATGCGATGACTCCACCGTGCCGGGTCTGCCTTACGGAACGGTAACGGGCGGCATCATGGTGCGATACAACACGGCTTCGCCCGAGACGTCCGCCAACCAAGCCTATATGAAGACCCAGTACAGCCAAACAAACACGAATGGCGCAGCCTTCCAATACAGCACGGTGCCACTCACTGGCAGCGGACTCACGTGGGCGCTTCTGTGGGGACAGGTTGGTCCGCCAACGCAGTTTGGATTCGATCTCGTTCTGGAAGCGCCGACGGCGAGCATCCCGATTCCTTACCCCACGGCGTACAACAACACGAATAACACCATCGCCGGGCGAGCGCCGGCTGGTCTGGTGCGATGGGAAATCGATGACTACAAACCAAACGTCCCGGTCGGCCCGGTTAATCCGACGAATCAGGTGATCAACAGCCAGGTTCGTTCGGTGTCGGGTCCGAATGTCAATCCGTTGGTGGACATTGAAATCCTTTCGCTCAATCTGGTTTCAACGCCGCCGACCACCACGATGACGATTTCCGGTGTGTTGCACAGCGACGGTATTCACCACTGGTATACCCCGGCGACTCCCGACTCGCCGATGTCTCTCTACAACCTGAATGGAGACTTCTACTTCTCTGGCACGCTGGTTTACGACTCCACGTTGGATGTGACTGCCGGCGGAGCTTTCTACTCCGGGACAATTCAAATCTCCGCCAACTCAGCATCGACGGGGCTTGGTTACGCCCTTGCGACAGATGCTTGCGATCTGTTCCCGGTCGTTTCATACACGGACAATCTCGCGGGATTGACCGGATGTGACGGCACCGGCACGATTGTTCGCACGTGGTCTGCCACCGATGCCTGCGGAAACAACTCAACCTGTAACCAGACGATCACCGTGGTAGATACGACTCCGCCGGTGCTTTCCTCCTGCCCGGCGAATATCACGGTGCCCGCGGACGCCGGCGGTTGCGACGCTGTCGTGACTTACACGCCACCGACTGCCACCGACAATTGCGATTCGTCGGCGCCGGTGGTGTGTTTGCCGGCCAGCGGGTCCATTTTTGGACCGGGCACAACGCCGGTGACATGCACGGCGACAGACGATTGCAGCAACTCCTCGCAATGTATGTTCAACGTGACGGTCACCGCGTTCAATGAGTTGGACGTAACCGTTCAGCTTTCGCCGACGGTGGTGGCTGGTCCGTTCGACCGCTGCATCACATTTGAATTGTGGGATTGTCCGGGCGTCGTTCCGACCCATACGGCCAACGCAGTGATGACCTTCAGCGGAGGACTTGCTACCGGAACGATCAACGTCGCGTGCGGAAATTACGAATGCATCACGGCCCGAGATCGTCGACATACACTTCGACGAAAGGACGAGGCGTTTGGCATCACGGGAGACCATTACACAGCCGATTTCACCGGCAATCCAGGCAGCGGTGGTGATTGGCTGATCAGCGGTAATCTCAATAACGACGCGTTTGTCGATATTCTCGACTTCGGTGTGTTCACGTCCCAGTGGCTTGTCAATTATGGAAGCGGCAACACCACTTGCTCCACGGCTGCGCCGCATGCCGATCTCAATGGCGACGGCATCGTGAACAATGCCGAGTTCACATTTATTCAGATTAATTTCCTCAAAGGAAACGAGGCCAATTGTTGCGGCGCTCCCGGCATCGGTCCGGGCGAGGGAGAAGCGTTTGCTATTCAGCAAATCTCCGTTGACGAGTTGTGGGAGCACGGACTCGGTGAATTGGCGTCCGGCGACCTGAATGCAGATGGGTTGCTAGACATGCTGGACATTGAGGCCTTTGCGTTGGGGGCGAGACCGGTGGCCGCCCCTGTTCCCGCGCCGATCGAACTAGCACCAACGTTGGGTGAATTGGAACAACGTTGAGGTCTTGTTGACCTGGACACAGGAGCAGCCGAAGTGGGTCGGTCGATCTCGAAGCGGAATCGACCGACCCCTTCGGTGCTTCCCAAGCAAGTGTGAGGGACGGAGCAACTACCCAATAGTTTATTCCGAAAAACAGATCGCGCCTCTCAGGTGCGTTTGATTCCTGAGCGGCGTAGCTGTGCAAATCGAGGCGGTGATGCAATGAAACGGCAGGTTGTGGGCGCAATAGCGCTGTTTTCCTTTTCGGTGGTGATTTCGTACGCCGATGGGGCGGTCAATCTGGAATGGCGGCCACCGTCTCAAAACGCTGCTGTTAATGACATTGCCGAAATCGGGTTGTACGCCGTTTCGGATAGCGGCTCCGATCAATCCATTGCCGCGATTGAGGTCATTGTCTCATGGGACCCCGCGAAACTTGAATTGCTCGGTTTTGTGAACAACGGTCCATACAGTTGGCTCGCGTCCTATTTTCCGAATGACGCGCCGCAGGATGGCTTGAACGCACCGTATTCCGGCGTGCCGGCTAACGACGGTAACGCGTGGTACAACTCGCTGTCGCGATTCCCTCCGAATCCCACAGCCATGGCTACGCCGGGAGGTTTGCTGGTCACAACTTTCCGATTCCGCGTATTAAGCACCGATCCGACGCAAGTCACGATGGCTCAGCACGTGGGTTCAGGTACGTACTCGCAGGTATGGTCGGGTGACATACCCGGACTCACGATTACGGGCTTGCTTAGTCATCCTTCGGCGATCAATGGCCCGGCTGTGCCAGCGCTTGGCACGCTTGGCATGATGGCGACTGGTGTTCTGATGGTAGGCGCGGCTTATTCCGTGGTGCGAAAACGGAGTGGAACGCTCTCGGCAATATCAACAACTACTCAAGCTGATTGACGCTCGAAATGGCGTCGTTTGCTGCTGTTCGAAATTGAAAGGCAAGATCGCCGAAAACAAGATCTCGACGACAGGTCACACGAGAAGGTAGAGGAGTGAAATGAGAAAGACGCGATGTATGTTTCTGTTGGCCTGTCTGCTGGTCGCATCGGCAACTCAAAGTAACGCGACCGAGATTCAACTGCACTCGGTTGGTGGCTGCGTCGAAGCAAGCGGCGCGACAGTGATTGCAAATGTTGATCTTCGTAACGCCGCCATGCCAGTCGTCGGCGGGCAGTTCTTCGTCCAGTACGATTCGAGTTACCTGCAATTCGTCAGTTTGGATCCCGGCAGCGCGCCGTTCGTCGTCGAAGTGTTCGAAGCAGCGCCGGGTGACGGCGGGGCGGGAACTATCGACTACGCCGTCAGCACCGTTTCCGGCGCACCGGGTACGACGGCTGACGTAACCATGGCCACCATCACGTTCACTGCATTGCAAACCACTTGTAGTGTTTCTGGCTTACTTGGCTTCCGTAGCCACACACCGCCGAATCGACTGAGCGATCCGCTAGGCGGCGAAGTGACCGCCACGTTTGTCGACCTTCCGCCCTTGGGTGACTCCACACAGCCTGAGATCACGTGCCCGATAGACGTCGTGGTTGATGCGACAGAATCAACTGACCCTTCGAATACCGGCGTGCCGGTCGCTACCGACAACTGCACGGTTGCACCGACTCTCGACTACACGGATGAGTTATTTCCGGCGTCCTGTCCGCTCACGAACATTATTCAACGAACATGGGTTGCGACAGATACTTGCGGGTTGCAGGACACTTGCGTTCAGTCCATTTCGATCCGCGACACCGATTCCGACGGCGACAACACGGTGGATTGCCAAGAGACTTCGACGGAGATTTATCTCAATTCTTCGCCACAGTGCTACAACATGGTGGGAGCAAACGTGATCGTAACCATCGATCTGAGGAACGCAGGAGTTCCTCCCGTCGGTGGTCAGTTCTTTCTGCAATACGACGCGAGCGCACTGCAATTCGTGAGTGCACAGCCCGGAGATAATCCGTTCGTCGTCGAGGTTTATGAGGCAGTTCCGGGAGACGGCGGCAGCGGTACGATCGATTTTGCGGTCAGCACGGTTTCCGGCGGAGCGGGAACGCTCGCTGATACGACGATGGCTGTGCTCACGTTCACCGCGATCGGTTCGCAGTGCAATCCATCTGGCTTGCTGACGTTTCGATCGCATACTCCGCCCACCCGCCTAAGTGATGCCGAGGGCGAAGAAATATTCACGACGTTCTTCAACTTGAACGGCGTTCAAGTTGACGTCGATTCTCCGATCATAACTTGTCCAGCGACAGCTGTGGTTCCTGCCAATGGTTCGTCTGATCCGCCCGCCACCGGTGTTGCCACGGCGAGTGATAATTGCGACCCTGATCCCTCCATTCAATACAGCGACGAATCGTCACCACTCGCGTGTCCTGTCGTGACCATGATTGAGCGCACGTGGACAGCCGAGGATTCCTGCGGTCGAATTGCATCCTGTGTGCAAATTGTCCTGCTCTTTGACGAAGACGGTGACAACGATGGCACCGTCGATTGCGAGGACAACTGCCCGTTTGCTTCCAACCCGACCCAGAATGACATCGACAACGACGGCGCTGGCGATGCCTGTGACTGCGGCGATGGCGTTTGTCACGATTTGGAAAACCAGTGCGATTGTTCCGTTGATTGTGGAGCACCACCGCTCGCTGAGACGCCCAATGCCAGTTGCTCGGACGGACTCGACAATGACTGCGATGGCCAAACCGATTGCCAGGATTTTGATTGCGCCATCGATCTGTTTTGTTCCTGCGGTAACGCCCTGTGTACACCGGGCGAGAATCCCTGCAATTGCACGGTGGATTGCGGGGCCTTCTCTGCTTCCGAGACGATTGGACTGAACTGCACCGACTTGATTGATAATGACTGCGACGGTTTGACGGATTGTGTTGATGCTGACTGCACCAGCGATCCCGACTGCCTTTGTGGGGACGCGGTCTGCCTTCCCACCGAGATTTGCACTTGTTTGCAGGACTGCGGGTCGCCACCAGTTTCAGAGGCTCAGGGCGTCACCTGTACCGACGGGCTCGATAACGACTGCGACAATCGAGTCGACTGTGCGGACGAAGACTGTTCACTAGACCTTGCCTGTTCCTGCGGCGACGCGTTCTGCACGATCGGTGAAAACCCGTGCAATTGCGCGGCAGATTGCGGAGTCACATCGCCGGAAGTTGCCAACGTCAATTGCGGAGACTCCATCGACAACGATTGCGACGGCTTGGCTGACTGCGCCGACCCTGACTGCGCCGGCGACCTGAACAATCCTTATTGCGATGGTGACTCTGATGATAGCGGAACAATCAACCAGCTTGACCTGTTGATGATCGGAAACTGCGTGAATTGTGACGGCCCGCAAATCGCTGCCTGCGATGTGAACTGCGACGGCCAAGTCAATTTGCTCGACCTGGGCGACGAGCTTTGCCTTTTGTTTTTCCCGCCGGAACAATGTTGCGATGCTCTGCACGGAGCCTGCCTCAACACCTCCATCGCACAGAGCTGTGTGCGCGTTCCGGAAGTGGTTTGCGACTTGCTGAGCGGACAATACCTCGGTGACGACGTCGCTTGCCCGCCGGGCACCGGCGATTGCAACGGCAATGACATTGGAGACGGCTGCGAAACTCATTGCGTTACGGACCAGGACTGCAATGATTATCAAGTATGCACGTGTGACCGCTGTATCTGCAACGTCTGTTATCATCAGCCCATTGAATACGGCGACGTGAATTGCGATTGCGTTCCGCCTAACCTGGATGACATTCTTTGTGTCTTGCGCGGTTTTGCGCATTACAATGATTGCGCAGCTGCAGATATTCACCCGCCGTGCACAGGACAGGGCATCATCAACCTGGACGATATTCTTGCGGTGCTGGCGGCATTTGCTGGTACCAATCCTTGCTTCCTCGTCTGCGGCGACGTGTCATGTCCGGTAGGAGCTTGCTGCGATGGCGCCAGCTGCGGTCTGAATTCTCCGTCCCGCTGCCTGAGCGACGGCAACACGTTCAAGGGCGACGGTTCGGTTTGTCCACCGCTTGGCGCGAATCCATGTCCGTAGGGTAATTGCCTCATTCAAGACTTGGTTGAAACTCCTACCTCGCATACCGCGATAAGAACGACAGGCCCTCGGGGCGAAACGCCCGGGGGCCTTTTGTTAAGATTCTCCTGCGAGAGAATGAACTCCATGCTGCAGCCGCGTGTCATTGCTTGTGCAAATTCAAGGAAGCGACTCCTTTCGGTTTCAAATTCCAATGGCAAACTTGATAGGTAACTTAGCGCTCTTCGCGCAAGATTATTCTGCATTTCTCCTTGACGTAAACGATCGCTAATCCTTTTCGACGACACTACGAACCAGCGTGGTAGGTGTGCCGTCGGCACGTCCGCTAGCGGCGTTTCTACATTCTCAACGATGGGAGCAGGAACCGTGAGAAAAGTACCGAAGGGTTGGGGTACATCCAGGCGCGTAGTCGGTTTTACTTTGATTGAGTTGTTGGTGGTCATCGCGATCATCGCGTTGTTGATCAGCATCCTTTTGCCCAGTCTGACGCGGGCACGTGACCAAGCGAAGGCGGTCAAGTGCGGTGTGGGCGCGCGCAACGTAGGCGTTGGAGTGATCAACTACATCGCCAGCAACAAGAAGGGCACATTTCCGCCTTCTTACGTTTACCCCAAGGACGCCAAAGGTAACTATGACTTGATGAATCAGGATCCGGGTCGTCCCTTCGGCTACCTGCACTGGTCATGGTTTCTGTATGGAAAAGGCGAAGTCGAAAAGTCAGCTTTCGAATGTCCAAAGATGGAGAATCTTGGTATTCCGCGAACCAATCCGGGCAAGGAACAGGAGGATTGGGATGAGAAACAGGTCGATGACTTTGGACAGACTGGCCCGAACGACGGAATTGAGGACAAGCAGGCTCCGCGCATGGCCTACACCGCCAATGCCGCCATCATGCCGCGAAACAAGTTTACCACCAATCTCTCGGGCGGCCCCAGAGTCAATCGATTAGTGAGTGATGCGGAAATCAAGAAACCCGGATCGACGATATTGTTGGCGGAGTTTCTCGACAATCTGATTCCCATTGGTGAGGACAACGGAGCAGGTACTTTGAGCAAGAGTCATCGCCCAGTCCAAGCATTTTACCACATCGGTTACGGAGCGGACGAGTATCAGGCGCCACCCAATCAACCCGGTTTCTATTACGGACTTCCAGAAGACCAAGTTACTTTTGGCGTCAAGCCTTATCGCGAGGTTCGTGCATTTCCAAATGTTATTGGCGGGTCAAATGGGCCCGAAACGAATGCGGTCGGTCGTCATCACCCTGGGGGCGACAAAGTATACGGTGGAACGTCGACATTTCTTTACGTCGACGGCCATGTGGACCGAGACACGATTCTGAACACCATGAAGAGAAAGCAATGGGGCGATCGCTACTACAGCCTGTCGGGTGTCAACAAGATTGAGAATGTTTACGGCGACTAACGTCCCATTATTGCGACAAAACGACCTCGATTTCTAGAGCAGTTTGCAGAAAAGGAGGTGCGAGGGGAGCAAGTGAGTATGCGAATCTGTTGCAGCGTGCGGCAATAGGCCTTGCCGCACGCTGCACATGTTTCCAGCAGGACAAAAATCCAAACCGGAACTTAGTTGAACGTTTATTCTATCGGAATAATCGATACCGCAAAGGGAGAGAAAGATGATGAGGATGAATGCGATGTCAATGATGTCTCGGCTACTTACGGCCGGGCTCGTGATGGGGATTGCGTCAGCGACGCTGGCGCAGGAATCGATTGATACAGCACAACCTATTGTGCAAGTACCGGATGGTCCGTTTCCGCCGCCGGTCGTTACTGCCGGAGGATCATGTACTACGGTCTTTGATTGCAACGACAACGATGTGTGCACACTTGATGCGTGTAACTCCGGCACATGCAGCCATACGGCTGCTCCGGGGTGCAACGTAACATTCACGGGTTCGGGTGGGCAGGTAAATATCTCCGGTGCGACTCTTTTCGTGGACTACTTCCTATTGCCGGCGCAGACCAACGACTGGATCAACGCGGACGGCGATTTCGATTGCTATAGTGCAGCGAATCCGTTCAGCGGGTCTGCGGACTGCGGAATTGCCGGTGATGTGCCCGACGCCGGTCCCGGTCCCAATTGTGCATATCGAGGGTTTGTTGACGACCGCAGCTCTGAGTGCGACCCGAGCGCGGTGCCCGGAATTGGAATGATTGATTCGGACCAGCTTGCTCCGTCCTACTCCGGAGCTTTGAACACCTACATTCTGCATCATTATCGCAGCGTGGGTTCGATTGAAGGCTACCAGGAGTTCATCGACTGGCAGATTTGCGGTGTAATTCCCACCGTGATTCCGTCCGAGCGCGGCATCGTGAACCGCAACCAGTATGCGCAGAATGGTGGCATCCTTTCAAACGGTTTCTCTGATTGTCTCTCGAGCGGTTCACCGATTTGTCCAGACTCGGTTGACCTTGGCCTGACGGACGTGAACGGTCCGTGGGTAGTTCGCGGAAACGACGTTTCGCAGGCTGATTGGGACGCCAAGCCCGCCAGCGCTGGTTACGGTCTCTACCCGTATGAGCCCGCCTTCGCGCCGGGATACCTTCCGCAGTTGGCGCGTTTGTTCCTTGACTGCAACGGCGACACAGTTATTTCACCAAGCGAGCAATTGAACATCAATGTAGATTCGCCAGATGCGTCCACTGTGTTTGATTTCGCCATTGCATGGGGCCCAATTTCTTATATCGCAAACCGAGGAGTCGGTGTCAGCGATAAGGACAGCCTGCCCGCTAACGTAAGCCCCGGAAACATGGGATGCGTGAACACTGCGGGAAATCTAGTTGACTGCACCAGCGCAAGTCGTGGGGGTGACATTGATCTAACCGACGTTCGCCATCTAATGGTTCTCGGCCGACTAAAGAACGGTGAAAACCTCGTAGGTGCAACCCGTGACGTGGGTTCAGGAACGCGAAACGGAATTTGCAACACGACTGGTATCGATCCGAGCTGGTGCAACGGTGACAATCGCGGACCACGTATTCCAAACGCTACACCGGCCAACCTCGGCACGGGGCACCAGGCTACGAACTGCGGAAGCTCAGGCATCATCGAAACAGCCGTCGAGAATCGCCGGTTGGCGATCGGCTTCACCGGCCTGTCAGGTCCGAGTCGCGCGGCGGCTGATGCTCGTCAAGGTCGCTACGAAATTCTCAACATTAAGTTTGACGACGTTCGTGGTGGTACGGCCTTCGTTCGACCGACGATCGATGCAGTGTTGAGTAATTCCGATCCAAACACGGGTTGGACATTGGGAGGCGAGGTCAGTTTCTCCAGTAAAGGAAACCCGCATCACAACAATGTCATTCGCGATTCCAATGCAGTGCCGGGAGGTAGTTTCCCGATGGCCAACCAGGTGGCTGCTGAGTACTTCATCAATACGCTGCAGAGTGTCGTCGACTTCTCCATTTCTCCATCCGATCCGGATAATTTCGGTATGCCAGCCGACGGACTGATCCGCCGATTCTTCCTGATCGACGGAATCGATGCGACTCCCGCGCTGTTCGATCCGCTTGATTACAGCGGAGCGCACACGGTCTTACCTGACGTTAAGACTTATGCGCGCTGCAATAACGAACTGTCGGAGCCGGTTAGTCGACTTCCGGGCTTCTGCCCAGGTGGCAGTGCGGGCGGTTTGGACCTTCCCGCCTACGGTGTTGCGAACGTGGCGGGTCGGGTGCCCACGCGTAACAACGCAATCTACCTCGACACGAACGGCGTAGCCGGTACTGCCTATCGCTATTCCAATGGGGCAGGCGTGAGCACGACCATCGCCGCCGGGCAAAGCCTCGGCGCGAGAAACGAAGTTCAAGGCGATTGGAACAACAATCAAGAGCGAGACATCAATGACTTCCCGGGTATGATGGCATACATCAACGCCCTTGAAGATGCCATCGCAGCCAACCCGGGAGACCCCACGGCGGCGTGGCAGGCATTCCTCGATTTCGATACCACAGTTTATCCGGGAAACGCCGGCACTCAGACAGCGAATCGAATCATTCCGCAGGTCATAGGCGATCATAACGGCGACGGAAACTTCACTAGCGAAGACGTTCGCTATGCGGCGGACGGTCTCGCGCTTGTTGTTCCCGCACCGGCTGGAAGCGTCGGCAAGGTGCTCGATCGCAAGATCGGCTTTACGGAAGTTGACCAGGAATGGGAAGTGCTGAACGTGGGCGATAACAACTACTTCAACACGACGCTCGCCAATCCATCGGCTACCTATGACGCGGGCGATTCTCGCGCGGATATCGCGGGCAACGTAACCGCGCCAGGTGCTGAACCGGTAGGACATGATGGCGTCGTTAACAATAAGGACATTGATTACATTTATCGTCAGTTCAAGGGATTTACTGGTGATGCGGTTGTATGGAACAACGAAACGAATCTTGTCAGTTCGGCGATCAACCCAACGACCAAGAGAATTGCTGACCTGAGCGCTGACATCAACGGTGATCTGGTTATCAGCTTCGACGACGTTTGCGAACTGGTTCTTGTGATTCTCGAAACCCAGTTCGGCGATGCCGATCTTGACGGCGACGTAGATGCCGCGGATCAGGCGATTCTGACAGCCAATCTCGGTATGGCCGGCGGTTGGGCCGATGGCGACTTCAACGGCGACAGTTTGGTCAATGCCCTGGATCAGGCGATCCTGACGGCGAACCTCACGGGCGTCGGCTGCTGTGGTGATTCAGATTGCGGTGCGCTCGAAGTCTGCGATGCCGCCACGCATGTCTGTGTCTCCTCCGGTTTTGCCTGCGTCACTCTCTTGGATTGCAAGCTCGATCCGGATGACAACGGTTGCAACCACTCGACCTGCCCGGGCGGAGTTTGCGTTTACAACTGCGTTCGTTACGGCGACGTTCAGCCTCCGGGAGGCAATGGCATCGTCAACCTCGACGATATCCTCTGCATCCTTTCCGGCTTCTCAAACCCTGCGTCCTGTCCGAATGCGGATATCAACCCGTGCGGCGGAAACGTGATCATCAACCTCGATGATATTCTGGCAGTGCTCGGTGCGTTTGCGGGTGCGAATCCGTGCACGTGTACTGAGAACTCGGGTCCAGGTTCGGGCGTCGAGCCGCTTTGCGGCAGCAGCGCTCCGTAATAGAGATTCACGAATTATGGACAAAAATGCGGGCGGCTCGAATTCGAGCCGCCCGTTTCGTTAGGGCAATCTCTGTTCAGTTGTAGCGTCGCGGCTTTTTCCGCGGCGCGGTGTCACGACCAAGTTCAACGCTACACCCACTTGGATATTGAGTCGCGGGCCGGCAAGCAACCGATTTCGATAGTCCGAGAATAATCACGCAACTTATTTCACGTTCGGTATTGCTCTTACGCCCACAAATCTGGGAGAATTCGCTCTAGATCAAACAGCCATCGGGGTGTGCTGGAACAGGCCAGAGAAATTGTAGTCAGCCGGGCGATCTTTCATGATCAAAGACGAGTTGAGAGAACCAGTCGACGATGCCTTTCGAATACTCTATGTCGAATTGCGGCGGCTCGCTTCAAAATATGTGAACCAGGAAGGAACGGCTCATTCGTGGCACACCACGGACCTGGTCCATGAGGCCTACATGAAACTTGCGAAACAGGATTCGCAAGGCTGGCGCGACCGCGCTGGTTTCTTCGCTGCCTCGGCCACAGTTATGCGCCGCATTCTTGTGGATCATGCGAGATCGCGAAAGGCGCAAAAAAGGGGAGTATCGTTTACGCGCAGTGCATTGGACGAAGCCATTATTGCCCTCGAATCCCGTGGACGAGACCTGGTAGAACTGGACGAAGCACTGACTCGCTTGTCCGCTTTCGACCGACGCAAGGCTTCGATCGTTGAAATCAGGTTCTTTGTCGGGCTCTCGGTCGAGGAGACCGCCGAGCTGCTCAATCTTAGTCCGCGCACCGTGGCGCGCGAATGGAACCTGGCGAAATCGTGGCTACTTGGTGAGCTGCAGTCCGGTTCAGAACAACCCTAAGAAAACCCTGGCGGACATCCCGCAGTTTTTTCGCGGTGTCGTTAGGTAAGACAATACGGAAACTCGCGCCACTAGAGGATCATCGTGGATCACAAGCGCTGGAAACAGGTTGATTGGTTGTTCCATGAGGCGCTGGAGCTGTCCGTTTCCGCGAGAAATGCCTTCCTGAAAGGATCGGCTTCAGACGACGCGGTAGTCGACGAAGTAAACAGGTTATTGCAATTGCACGAAACCGCCGGTGACTTTCTGGAATCGCCTGAACCTTCTGTGCGAGATTCCAATGACCAAGGCGAACCCAACTCCTACACCGCCGGTGACGTTATTGATCGCTTTCGACTCTTGAGCAGAGTCGGCATCGGCGGAATGGGTGAAGTGTGGCTCGCGGAGCGGGCCGATCGGCTGTTTGACCAGAAGGTTGCGCTAAAGATCATTCGCTCGCGCCACCCAACGTCCGATTCGTTTCGCCGATTTGTGAATGAACGACAAACACTTGCCCGCTTGGAACACCCTTACATCACACGACTCATTGATGGCGGTGCTACGACAGATGGGCGGCCGTATTTCGTCATGGAATGGGTCGACGGCGTTACGATCGACCGGTTTTGTAATGAGCAATCGCTCAACTTACGGTCCGTGCTGCAACTTTTTCTGCAAGTATGCGAGGCCGTGCAATTTGCACACCAGCATTTTGTGATTCATAGGGACATCAAGCCCGGCAATGTGCTGATCAGTATTGACGGACGACCGAAACTTCTAGACTTCGGCATTGCCAATCTAATGGCGATGCGCCAAGAGCACGAAGATCGATTCTCGATGGGGTTCACGCCCGAATACGCAAGTCCGGAACAAGTTCGCGGTGAAACTTGTACGACCGCGAGCGACGTCTACTCACTGGGAGTGCTCTTGCGCAACCTGGTTTATCCACATCAAGGCCGGAATCCGCAGGGTTGCATCACGCAAATCGCCAAGGCCCGCCATGAAAATACTGCCTTGGTTATCCAGCCGGCTGAGAGAGGTCGGCACGGAGACCTTGACCTTATTCTCACGAAAGCCACAGCGTTCGATCACCGACAGCGGTATCTTTCAGTCAGCGAATTGACCGATGACGTTTTTCGTTACTTGAAAGTATTGCCGGTAGCTGCTCATCCGAGGTATGTCAGTTATCGAATTCGTCGTTACCTCAGAAGAAATGCCCTTTATTGTACCCTTGCAGCAATGGCCGTTATTTCACTGCTTGCTTCAACGATTGTTGCGATCAATAGCCATCAAAAAACCCGCTATGAGCGAGATGCGGCCCTTGCGGCGACTGCGTTTCTGGAAAGTATTATTGGGACAACCTCTCCATATCAGTTCGGACATGACCCAACCGTAAACGACCTACTGGAATCTGCGTCTAGAAAGGCAGACACAATTCTCGTGGATCGGCCCGAGGTTGAGTTTCGCGTCAGAATGACCCTTGTGCGGGCGCATGTAGCCATGTGGAATTGGCGCGTGGTAGTCGGCGAGAGTAGCCGCGCGCTCGATTTAGCCACTCGGCTGTTTGGAGCCCGCAGCGCCGAAGCTGCGGAATGCATGACGGTATTAGGTCGCGCTCAGACGTGGTTACGCAAGGAAGAAGCAGTGGCTACGCAAAGGCAGGCACTGGCCATACGTCAGAGCATCTTTACAGAAAACCATCCAGCCGTTGCTGAGACACTGATAAACCTCGGATTTGCAACCTGGTGGACGGCGCGTCCTCCGCGTTATGAGGAAGCAGATTCACTGTACCGGCAGGGAATCGCCGCTTATCACGCGGGAGGCTCGCACGACTCGCCTGACTATGCGCGTGCACTCTACTCCTACGCTAATTTTCTTGTCGAACGCGGGGAACGACGAACCGAAATGCTGAGCGCAGCCAAGGAGGCGGTTCAATGCTTCAAGCGACTTCATGGGGCTCCGGACCGTTACAGCACATCTGCACTGTTTCTTTATGGTTCATTGTTGATAGAGGAAGGGCAGGCCGGAGAAGGACACGCTATGCTTCGCGAGTTTGTAAGCCAGGTTCCGAAAGAGCTTTCTGATGAAGTCATGCTCCACATGGCCTACTCGCGAATTGGTTACGTGGAACTTCTCAACGGGAACGAGCAGGTTGCGTTTGAGGCCTTTCGGCTCGGCATTGAACTGGATTGCCGTTGGCGCGGATCTCATGGGCATGACCCTGTAGTCTGGAACTCGCTGGCCGACGACACAGTCAAGGCACTGAACGTCGACGCATTAGTTCCGGTCATCGAAAGAATACAGTCGCAGATCGAAGCGACAGCCCAGCCAGACGATCTACAGCTTATGGATCGCCTGATGTCGATTACAACGCTGTCGGGCCTGACCGAAAATCCTAAGCTCTTGATTAACCTCGCAATTCAGTTGCGCGATTCGTCACAGAGACTGTTCCCGCGCTCTCATTACATTCGCGATAGTGCGCAAGCAGTCCTTGGCCATTTGTCTTTGGTCGAGAACAATCACGAAGACGCCAGGCGACAATTAGAGCAGTCGCTTCATGACCTACGGTCGCGGCGCGGACAGTATGATCCCTACGCGCAGTTGGCACTAAAGGACCTTATACAAATGAGTCGCTTGGAATGTGACGAAGCGTCCGTTACAGGTTTGGCACGCCTCGCAACCAACCTGGAATGCAGTCACGAGTAAACGCTCTGACTTTGCTGTCTCTATCCACCAAAAAAGATTCTTGAACATTTTCTTGGCAGCGTTGCTAGCCGTTTCTCGCGGATTCCGTAGGTGAGTTCTGGCTGGTCCTTGCGAGGAGGCCCGAGCTTTTAATCGTTCTACTTGAGAGTCGAAGGACCTGAAGATCGGTCCGCGCGATACCTATGCGCAGGGAACGGGGGAACATTCTATGTTGATTCGCGGTTTTCGAATCCTGATGACCTTGCTTGTATCGGTAGGCTGTGTTTCACCAGCGTTGGCCCAATTCGTCGAGAATCCAACGGTTCATTATTCCATGAGCATCGCTTCCAGTGGGACGTTCGGCTGGGCCGTGGCGGATACAGGAGACCTCGATGGCGACGGAATTCGCGACATCATCATCGGCGCCGTTGCGACGGGTCGAGTCCATGTTTATTCGGGCGCTACCGGTGCTTTCATTCGCACATTGCAGGCAAGTCCGGTTGAGCCCGGTGGCGGACAATTTGGATACTCCTTGGCTGACGCCGGCGATGCTGACGGCGACGGCGTATCGGATATTGTCGTCGGAGCCATAGCAGCCGCGGGGAACTTTGGCGCAGCGTACTTGTTCTCGGGCGACGATGGCACATTCATACGCAGAATCGTAGGTCAGGCGCTCGGCGATTCATTCGGTTCAGCCGTTTCTGGTGCGGGCGACATCAACTCTGATGGATTCGATGACATACTCGTAGGTGCCGAAGGCAACGATCAGGTGGGCGGCAACTCCGGCCGCGCGTATGTGTATTCGGGCTTGGATGGATCGTTGTTGCGCACTTATGAATCTGAGAGTTCCGCCGATCTTTTCGGCAGCGGTGTTGCGACAACCGGCGACATTAACGGCGACGGATTTACCGACCACATCATCGGGGCAAGGAATGCTGGCGCAACTTCGGGCGGTCGTGCGTATGTATACTCGGGCCAGACCGGGACATCGATTCTGCCGGCGCTCTTGCCCGCGACGGGCGCTTCCGAGTTTGGAAGTTTCTTCGTGGCTGGTGCCGGGGACGTGAACAATGACGACGTGCCGGACCTGTATGTCGGTGATTATGCTAGCAACAGCGGTCGTGGCCGCGCATACGTCTTTTCTGGTGCCACGGGGTTGACACTGTATTCCATACTTGGCCCATCACCTGGTGACGGGCAGGGACCTGGCCGTGGAGCGGGTGACGTCAATGGCGACGGATTTGCGGACTTCATCGTCGGGCGATACACCAACAGCGCGGGCGCGTCTCAAGGAGGTCAAACTGCTGTTTACTCAGGTGCAGACGGTTCCATCATCCAAACCATGACGAGCCAAGTGGCCGGCGGAAACTTTGGATTCGATGCTGTCGGCATGGGCGATATCAATGCGGATGGCAAACTAGATTTCCTGGTTTCTGCAGCGACTGGCGACCGCGTATATGTCGTCAGCGCCGACATCAAATCGTTCGTCGTACCTGCCGCGTCAACGTGGGGGCTGGTCGTTTTGGGGCTACTGGTCCTTTCTGCCGGCACGATCATCGCTCGAAGCCAAAGCACCACCGTTGGAATAGGCAACTTGTAACCAATCCACCCGAAGTTCGATCTCAATGAGGAAATTGCTAGTCCGCTGCCCAATGCGGCGGCGCTGGGCCACGGCCACTCACACTCCAGAAACTTACCGATACCCAATTGCTTAGACCGTCGCACCTTGCCGCTTTCGTCAAATTGGGCATTTGTTGCCGGCATGCGCCGTAGGCCCCGATTTCTCTACCCGCAGCCCAGTTTGGAATTGCTACAATAATGGGCTATGGCCTCAGGTCACCCTCAAGAGCCTTCTATTCCCACATCGCTTTTTCGGTCTGAACCGGGCGCTAACAGTCCAAAGCCGAGCGCATCCTCTATGGCGGTGAGGAGTGCCGTAGTGAGTTTGACGAAGCTCGAGGCGCCGGTTGCGGGAATCGCCGTCGACGCGTCCCGATCCGCAAGCGGATGGGTTGCGCGCGTGCTGGAGTCCGATGGCCGGGGCATTCTGCGCATGTTGTGGCGAATTCTGGGCAAGGAAGCGGATGTGTTGGATGCATATCAGGATTGCTTCTGCAAGCTGGCGGCCTATCCGAACGGGAACGACTTGGCCAGTGCGCGGGCATTTGCATATCGAACGGCCAGCAATGTTGCCATCGAGATGATTCGCGTTCGCAAACGGCGCGAGGCGCATCTGCCCACCGTCGCACAAACGAAAACAATCCATCAGCTTGGTGCCAGCAGCGGTGAGGCGTGCGTAGCGGATTCTGAAGAACTTCGAGAGGCGATTGGGAACCTGCCGCCGCATTTGCGAAACGTCATCGTGCTTCGTGATTTGAGTCGGATGTCGTACGAGGACGTGGGGCGGACGTTAGGGATCGATGCAGCGACGGCGCGGGTCTATCGAAGGCATGCAGTGGTCAAATTGGGTGAGCTGTTCAGCCAAGGGGAGGAGTCGGCGTGACCGATCGGCAACTAACATTGAAATCAGGTGCATGCCCCAAGGCCGTATGGGTCATGTCCACGTTATCTGATGATGAGTTGATCGACGGTGCGGTGGAGCTGCCGACGGGGTTGGCGTTTCATTTGAACCGCTGCGCGTCCTGCAGGTCGTTGGCGGAGGGATTGCAAGCAGTTTCGCGCGGGTTGCACGCGCTTTCGCTGGCTGAGCCGGCTGATGATCTTGAAGACTTGGCGAACGTGCAACTGGCGAAGGCGCTGGCCAATGGTGCGCAACTTAGCGGTCGCGTGCGGATTCCGGCTGATGAGGAATTTGATTCACCCTCGGTGCAAACTTTGCATCGTCGCTGGTTGGACTGGGGCAATCTCGCGGTGGCGGCTGCGGTGACGATTGTTGCGGTTGGTGTGTATGCATCGTATCGATTAACACGAGAGCCGAAAGATAACATGGTGCATCAGTTGAATCCGTTGCCGACGTATCAAACTTCCACACCTGGCAATTCGGACAAGAGTCCGTTTACTGCTCCCGAGAACTCACAACTCGCTGATTCAGCGAAACCATCGAGCGGACAAGCCACACAGCCACGTCGTCACCACACGCACATCGAGGCGGCGGATTCGGATGATAAGAGTGCCGTGCAATATGGCGTGGTGCTGCCTGATCCGGCGACGCGCGGCGTGACGATCGTTCCATGGTTTGACAAACCGGCTCAAACCGAGTCCAATAAGCCCTTCCAGACAGACAATTAGGCGCTCGCAACTCAGCCGGTGTGGCCGGGGTGCGCGATCGCTGCAACCCCAGGAACCGCCGCCATGCAGACCACCGCCACCGGACCAACCCAAACCACGCAAAACGACACGACGCATCGCGTAGCCGCACTGAATCGGAACGATAAGCCGTTCCACGTCGTGCTTGCGCAGCAGTTTGATCGCGAGATGATTGAACAACTGTGCCAGCTTGCCGACATGATTCGTTCGATCAGCGGAACGCGGCAAGGGTCGCAGTTTCTGCGATCGCTGATGAGCCATCGGCGATCGATGCTGTACTTCATTCAGCCGTCGACGCGAACGTTCTTGTCGTTCACGGCTGCGTGCCAGATTCTGGGGATTCCGTACAACGAGGTGCGCGATCGATCGACTTCGTCGGAAGTGAAGGGCGAATCAGAAGACGACACCATTCGCACGCTGAGTCAGTATTTCGACATGATCATCATGCGACACCCGGCCGAGGGTTTCGCGGAGCATGTGGCGCACATTCTCAATGGGATGTCGTACACGGTGCCGGTGATTAACGCGGGGTCGGGAAAGGATCAACACCCGACACAGGCGCTGCTGGATATATACACGCTGTTCCGAACGTTTGCGAGCGGGCAGGCGGCAGGATCGAAGGGAGCGGCGGAGGCGCGGGGCGGTCGGTCGGAACCGAGGTATAATCAAAACGTGTTCGCGGGGAAGACGATTGCGTTCGTGGGCGACCTGAAACGCGGGCGAACGGTGCGATCGCTGACGTATCTGCTGTGTCGTTACCCGGGCGTGCGGTTGCTCTTTGTTTCGCCGCCGCAGTTGCAGATAGGCGATGACATTCTGGACTATGTGACACGGCATGGCATTGAGTACGATATCGCGGACGATCTGCGGAAGCACTTACGCGATTGCGACGGCATTTACATGACGCGCCTGCAGGATGAGCACGACGTAGCTGGTGAGTCGAAGGCGATCGATTATTACGCGTATAGTTTAACGTACGAAATGGCCAAGGACTTCAAGCCAAATCTGTGCATCATGCATCCTTTGCCGCGTCGTCGCGAGCTGGATGAGAAGCTGGACCCGCTGCCGCAGGCGCGATACTGGGCGCAGGTGAGAAACGGGATGTGGATGCGCGCGGCCCTGATCGCGTCGATTTTCAATGTGGACACAGCCATTCGGGATCACTATTACGCGTATTACACGTATTGATGGCGGATGATGCGCGGCCGAGCGAGCGCGGAGGGTGGAGTGGGTCGTTGGTTGAAAATATAAGGTGGGTGCATATCACCCACCCTACGGCGCTATTATTCCGATGCCCTCAATCGGAATGTTTAACACAAAATTTGTATCCTTTCTTTGGTGTTCGAGCATCGTAAAAAAACGACAAACTCCTCCTTTTTTTCTCCTCTCAGGCAGCTGATTCTGTATTCACTTTCCGTCGACTGCATGATGTCGCATTTCAGGTGATAGTTCTCTTCGACGATCGGAGTGATTTCCCGTAGGTCCTTTGGCGCGTTCCCGTGTTTGCTAATGAAGGCCTCAATTGAGTATGCAATATCCGAGACCGACCTTGGCGACCGGTGCGGACGCCGCGTTGTGCCGATGCATGGCAGCACAATAATGATGGCTGCCGCGAGGACAACAAGTATTACAAGCCCCTTTAGATAATGTCGCACCGATTACCGTTCCTTTGCACTCTGAACGCGATTCAGTTTCTTTTCTTAGAAATTCGAACGAGATTGGGTTCCAGAAAGTACATTGAATTGTAGGCATGGTCGTAGAAATGAATAAGACCGGCGAAGCACATGACTTCGCCGGTCTCCAATTGATTTGATCTTGGCCGCTCCTTTGTAGTCGCGGTTCGGAATGGCAGGTGCAATCAGCCTTGCCCAAAGTTCATAAAAGTAGGTCGAACCATGCCGTCAAATAGTTCCATTCTCCTCTAATCATGGTGCTGTGAATGAGTTAGCGAAATTGGCAACATCGGATAAGTCTACGTCACCATCGCCGTCGGTGTCTATGCAACCACAGCCTCCATTCGCATCAAAAAATGGTCCCGACAGACAATCGGGTATGTTCATATGATCAAGAATAGTCACAGTACCCTCGCCGTCACAATCGCCACTGACCGCAGGAAACCAGAAGCCACCAGTAACCACGAGGGAGCCACCGGTCATGACGGCTCCTGCATCGGGTTGACCGATCGTTGCAGAAAGCACAAGCGCACCGCCCGAACTTACTATCACACCGCCGCCGTCGATCGTTGAGCGACGAATCTTAAGATCGTTGCCGCCGTTCAACCCCGAGAAAAGGGCAACAATTATGCATCGGACAAAGAACGGAATCATCATGTTACCTTCCTCTCCCAGTTCGCTAGCTAGCGGGAAGCCGTTCGTTCAAAAGGTATGGATCCACGCGATGCGAGATTCATCGCATCAAAACGCGCCGACAGTTCTGACAACTGCGCTTGCAACAATGCGTGGTCCGCCCTTAGCGATGCCAAATCCGCGAGCTTTGCTTCAAGGTCATCAATGCGCTCCTGTTGGGCAGTTATTTGCTGACCTAGTTCTTGCACTGCAGCGGCTGCGTAAATAGTAAGGGGGTAGGGGTCGACCTGTAGTATTTCCTCACCGTTGGAAAGGTACTCGCCGCTGCCCTGAACGTGCTCCGGAAAAACTTCCGCGAATTCCTGGGCGATGACATTCATATACACTCGATCAGTAAGTCCTGGGTGTGAAGCCAGGTACTCATCTGTATAGCGAAAACTAACTAGACGTACGCGATCGAGAGTTCTCAATGCTCCACGAATTGTTTCGACTCGGGTTTTGATTCGAGCGTCAGAATTGGCGAGCCAATCACCGGCCGAAGATTTTGAGGCCGTGCCTTCGACTTCAAGATCGTTCGTTGCAGCATTCCGACCAATTCCCACGTCTCCATTGTCGGCGCCAAAAGATCCAAGACGGATATCACCGCCCTCGGCGTTTATGAAAAGAGCCGCAGCCGCTCCGTTATTTCGTGACATGATCTCGTTATCGTCAATTACTATGTTCTGACCGCTCGTTGGACCAGTAACGATGTAACCACCGTCGGCAAGCGCAGAATCACTCCCCCCTGTAATCTGGAGTTTGGTGCTAGGTGTAGTTGTACCGATGCCCAAGTTTCCGGCAGAAGTGATTCTTAGCTTTTCGCTTACTGTTTGATTGGTGTACGTCTCGGTTGCGAACGCCAAATCATCGCCGTCAGACCATCGAATGGCTTGGTCGGATGAGGATCGCAGATACAACCAATGATTGGAAAACGGTATCGGCGTGCCCAGATGGCTAACGCCCATCGTAGTCGCACCGCTTGCTCCAGCACTTGATCGGCTTGCTTGAATGTCATAAGCCTGCGGGCTTGCGATTCCACCTGTTCCAACAAAAAACGTGCCTGGACCAACACTAACATTTCCACCATCGCGATTCAGATTGAGTGTGCTTGCGGCCCCGTTGTTGCGTGCTTGAATGTCATCCGGGTCGAACGCAAGATTGAAGCTGCTCGTTGCCCCGACGACTACTGTTCCGCCTGAGTTCAGCTCGACGTCATCGCCGCCTACCACCGAGACCTTGGCGGATGTAGAGGAGACGGGGATCATGCCAATTCCGACCTTTCCTGTACCTTGCTGACTAAGGACGATATTGCCGGAATCACGATTTAGAAAAAGCGTTGAGCCCGCGTTGTTGTTACGAGCTATGATTTCATTGGAATCGATCGCGAGGTTCACGTTGGTTGCTTCGCCAACAACGATAGAGCCGGCAGAATTGGTTGGTTCGCCGTTGCTGCCGCCCACGATATGCAACTTGCCGGTTGGAGCGGTTGTACCTAAGCCCAGACTTCCCGCGCCCGTGATGCGAGCTAACTCCGTGCTTGGAGAACCATCGGCATCGCCTACGAGGAAGCGAAGGTCGTCGGGCGAAGCAGTGCTGTCCGACCAGAGTATCGCGGGGTCGTTGCTGCCGGCGCTGAATCCTGACCACAATTCAACAAACGTGTCGGCATTCGAATTGGCGGCGCGAACTTGACTAGAAGTGCTCGCGGCCTGACTTCGAACGTCAATAGTCGTCGATGGCGAAGCAGTTCCCAAAGCTAGTCGACCGGGTCCAATCAATACGTCGCCGCCTTCGGCGTTGAAATTCAATGGAGCAACGGCGTTGTTATTGCGTGCCTGTAGATCATCATTGTCCAATGCCAGATTAGCGCCATTTGTTGCTCCAATGATAACCGTCCCGCCACTGTCAGGCTCGACGTCATCGCCGCCAATCACATGTAACCGTGCGGCGGGCGCGTCTGGTCCGATTCCTAGATTTCCAAAATTTGAACTGCCAATAATGACATTGCCTCCTTCTTCATTCAGGAGCAAAGACGAAACTACTCCGTTATTGCGGGCCATAATCTCGTCAGAGTCGAAAGCAAGGTTCAGACCTGTCGTCTGTCCAAGGACGATTGCACCTACATCGTTATCAGCCTTGACTTCGCCACCGCCGATTACATGCAATTTTCCGGTTGGCGTCATCGTGCCAAGTGCCAGTTTGCCCGCACCTGTGATACGAGCTAGCTCCGTACTTGTGGAGCCAAATGTATGGCCAACGAGAAATCGAAGATCATCCGGAGTGGCCGAACTGTCAGACCAAAGGATTGCCGGGTCGTTGGCACCAGCGCTATGCCCCGACAATAGCTCGACATAGGTATCTGCGTTTTTGTTACCTGCGCGAATTTGAGTTGACGTGGTGTCGCTGCCGCTTCTAACGTCGACTCGCGTTATAGGTGAAGCTGTACCTATTCCAAGGTTATTATCTCCGGGAAAGCACTCCGCAGAGAACAAAACTACTTCACCTCCAAAAGGATTAAGGCGCAACGGGCCGGGATCTGCGTCGTTATTGGCTTGTATCGTATCAGAGGCGACTAAGACATCCTTATCAAAACCATTACTAACCGCAAGAACTCCTCCTGACAAATCGCAACCCCCTTGAATGTTAGGCCCGACAACAGTAAGCGGTGCGTAAGTGTAAGTGTATTCCGTGCCGATACTGACCCGACCTTCGTCATCTACAAAAATTCCACGAGTGGCCGTAGACATCGGCACCGGAAGTATTCTTTGTCGCGGCGACAGCGTTGTGTACAGAGAATCGCCATCGGGACGCACCTGGAGCTCCAGCCAGCGATCCATTAGGCTTGATTGAGAAAAAACAGTTGAGCCAAAATCAACTTCAATCTGAAATAGGCCACCCATTACTTCCGCATCCGGAATCAAGAGGGCATCAGAAATGGGTGAATCATCGATCTCGCTGTCATGAACTCGGAGAATGAAATCAGCAAAACCAGAATAAGGTGCACCGTCCTTCATCAATTGACCTTGAAATGTGAACGCTGCCGTAGCTGATGAATCGCCGGCGCTACTTGAATGCGCGGCGAAAGTCAACAAGACAAAAATGGCGAATGACCGCTTCATTAAGTTCCCTCCGACAAAAAGAGACCGGTGAATAACAAACCGAACGACCTATAATTGATATCGCGTAAGAGCCAGATCTTAGAGTGGCACTAAATAGCTCCACCTTATAGGGAAACTGGCTCAGGCTGCCTTCGATCGCAGGT
>CAZBRD010000026.1:0-55973 GCA_964494205.1 uncultured Phycisphaeraceae bacterium
AACAACTGGTATCTTGGAGGCAGGCCAGTTTCCTTTTCAAGTGCGGCTATTTAGTATGTGTCAAGCTAGTAGTTCATTCTAATTGAGCTGGTGTGCTGACTTCCCTTTGACGAGTGCGTTTGTTCGTTCAGCGCGATCGCCTCGTGATCGGGGCGGCTCGGACAGAAGCGGCAGATTCGAAAGGAATGAGGTGCTAGTTCATAGCATTGTGGACGATTCGTAAGTTGCTCCCGCACACTAGACGGAATAATCGGATTTTTCCGCAAAGAACGAAGTTTGAATTCGGTGTGGACTGAGCGATTTCGCTCTCGAGTGTTCGGCATGATTGGAATGGTCATTGAAAAAAGACCGGCAAAGCGCGTGGCTTCGCCGGTCTCTCATTTGGTAATGATTGGTGTGGGCTGGGTTTCTTAAGGACAACCCTTCACAAGGTGGATGCAGAGCACCCACCCTACAGAGGCCGCGTCTTGTGGTTGCGGTTCTGGAAACCGGTCGCTTTTGGGTCCGGTTCTGATTTTGGGTTCGCGGCTTTATTAGATCGCGTTACCCTGACCCTCTCCCCAAAGGGGCGAGGGTAATCGTAAGGCAGGCGAATCCCACCTCACCTCAACAGGTCAAATCTTAGAAGTTGACCCAAACGTCCAGGTTGCTGGCCAGCAAGCGGGCCTTGGTCACCGGGATATACGGATCGGTGCTGAGCTTCGTCACGAACAACGGCTCATTGCCGATGATGTTGACGAGCGGCGAGCGGCCTGGGGCCACGCCGTCATCCGGAACGCGGAGGAGGTGACCGCTCCAGTTGCAGATGTAGCAACCGGGCTCATTGATGCTCTGGAACGGGATCTGATTGAACGTACCCTGGGTCGTCTGATACGACGAGTTCGTCATTTGGGCAGTAGCAGTTGCCATTCGGCTCTCTCCAAAAAGGGGGAATTAGATACCAATTACACGTTTATGCCTGTGCACTTCGGCGTGTTGGAGCGATTGTTTGAATCGACCCCGCCTTAAAACAGCTGTACTCAGGGTATCGTCAAGTTGTGGGGGTTGTTGAAGTGAATCGCGCGCGAATTCGCACGCGTTACGTTATGGGCAAATCAATTCAATGGGCTCGAAAAATCGCGCGATTTGCAGTGTGATCAGGGCTGTCTTATCGGGCGGCTGCGGAAACGCGTATTGACGTGGTTATCGTGCGTATCGTACGCGGTCGCTGAGACTCTCACTCCGGCCCCTTACCATCGTAGGAAAAGGCATAGTTGTCGGCGCGGCAATCTGCATCCGTGCGCCAAAGTCACGAAATTGACACTCAATCGGTGGCGGCTACGATCGGCGAACCGATTACCGGACTGGTGCGTAGAATTATTGGAAATCTGCGAAAGTCCGGCGCTTGGCGTGTTTGCGGGCGGTTTTCGCGAGCACACCTATAGAATCATGTCATGTCATCAGAGCCCCGAAGATCGCGAATCGTGCCACGGATTGTTGTCTTGCTAGCCGTTATCGGGTTGCTGGGGGTTTTTGATCCCTTTGGGTTCCAGAACAAGAAGCCGGTTGAAAAGAGTGGTACGACCGTGGTCTGTACGTTCCTGCCGGTGTACGTGTTTGCGTTGAACGTGATCGGCAATCTGCCCGGGGTAAACGTCGAGCTGCTGGTGAGTCCGGATGTCGGCTGTCCGCATCATTACACGTTGAGACCCGCAGATCAGATGAAGATGGCCCGGGCGGACGTGGTCATCGCAAACGGGCTGGGGATGGAGTCGTTTCTCGATGAGCTGATGAAATCGCATCCAAAGGTGAAGGTGATCACGACGGCAGATGATTGCGATGTGATTCCCACGCGGTGCACTCATGATCATGCGCACGGTGAGCATGAAACAGAACAAGGGAAGATTGAAGTTGTTTATTCGGCGCACTCAGACTTGGATAAAGTAGCAGAAGACAATAAGAAGCATTTTGAGCATGCACACGGTCCGAACGGGCACGTCTGGGTCTCGCCGACGGAGGCCATCAAGCAGGTGCAGACGCTGACGAGGAAGCTCGGAGAGATTGATCCCGGGCGACGGACGGTTTACGACCTGAACGCGATCAACTACGTGGCCAATCTCAAGCTGTTGCAAGCGAGAGTGGAGCAAGCCAAGTCGGGTTTCGTGAATCGCAAGATCGTGACGATGCATGATTCGTTTGACTATCTGGCACGCGATCTGGGGCTGGAGGTTGTGGGCTTGTTGCAGATTGAGCCCGATCAATCGCCGACGGCGCATGAGATGACAGAGTTGGTGGACACCATCAAGCGCGAAAAGGTTGCGGCGATTTTTTATGAGCCTTCGTCGCCGGTGCGGGTGGCTGAGACCATCGCGCGGGATTCGGGTGTGCCGGCGTATGAGTTGAATTCGTTTACGTCGTTCGTAGGGACGCCGAATGGGTTGTCTTACGAAGAGGTCATGCTGAAAAACCTTGAGACGCTGAAAAAGGCACTAGGGGGCGGGTCGTGACGACTAGGACGAATGGCGATTCATTTGCTCTGCGAATGCGGAACGTGTCGGTTACGTTTGACGGGCGGCAGATTTTGTCGAACGTGACGGTCGAACCGGCGGTAGGGAAGCTGAACGCGGTCATCGGGCCGAACGGCGCTGGTAAGACGACGCTGTTGCGGGCGATTCTTGGTTTAGTGCCATACACTGGCACCATCGAACGCGGGCGGTCGGCCGATGGGGGCGAGCTGCGCGTTGGATATGTCCCGCAGAGGCTGGATTTCGATCGGGCGATGCCTTTGTCGGTGATGGACTTCCTTTGCTGCGGCATGCAGCGGCGGCCGCTGTGGATGGGGCGAAAGGCTGACGCGAAATGGAAAGCCCGGGAATCGCTGCATCGCGTGGGCGGATCGGGGTGGGATGATAAGCCGCTGGGCAAGCTGTCGGGTGGCGAGTTGCAGCGCGTGTTGCTGGCGATGGCGCTGACGACCAAACCGGATATTCTGCTGCTGGATGAGCCGGTGGCGGGCGTGGATATGGCTGGCGGCGAGTTGTTCTGCGACCTGCTGGGCTCGCTTCAGGCTGAGGGGCATTACACGATGCTGATGGTCATTCATGATCTGAGCATCGTGACCGAGCACGCGGACTACATTATTTGCTTGAACCAGACGGTGCATTGCCAGGGCACGACGATGGAGACGCTGACGGCTGAGAACTTGCGAGCGTTGTATAAGCATGATGTAGCGCTGTTGGGGCATGCCCATAAGCATGAGGGGCATGCGCATCATCAGCATCATGCGGGGTGTGATCACAGTGCGGTCGTTGATTTGTCAATCAAATCGAAACCGTAGCCGATCGTGAGTGCGGAATAGTTGTGGAACCTCTTGGTAGAGACGCAAGATGAGTGTGCCGGGAATGGAATGGTGGTCGAGTCAGGGGTTGCCGGCGATGCATGGCGCTTTGCAATTCCTGCTGCCGTTCAGTTGGGCACAGTATCCGTTTCAGCTCAATGCGTTGATCGAGTGCGTGCTGCTCGCGCCAATATGTGCGGCCATGGGCGTGCAGATCGTCAACTTTCGCATGGCCTTCTTTTCCGATGCGATTTCGCACTCGGCGTTCACCGGCGTAGCCATCGGGTTTCTGTTGAATGAAGCGATGGGGCGGGCGGGCGGGTCGTTTGATCCGCGGTTGTCGCTCATCGCGCTGGGACTGGTGATTGCGATCGGGGTGACGGCTGTCCGGCGGAAGACGGAGCTTTCGACGGATACGGTGATCGGTGTGTTTTTCAGCACGGTAGTGGCGCTGGGGTTGGCGATCGTCACGTCGAGTCGCAGTCGCGCGATGCAGTTCGAGCGGTATTTGTACGGCGATATTCTAACGCTCGATGCGACGGACATTGCGCTGACGGGCCTGCTGACGGTGGCGGTGATTGTGTTCACGCTGTTCAGCTTCACGCCGCTGACGCTGGTGGGATTGAACGCGGAGTTGGCGCACAGTCGCGGTGTGCGCGTGCGGATGTATGACTATCTGTTTTCGCTGCTGCTGGCGCTGGTTGTGACGGTGTCAATTCGCACGGCTGGCATTCTGCTGGTGACGGGAATGCTATTGATACCGGCGGCGACGGCGCGGAATCTGGCGAGCACAGCCGGCGGGATGTTTCGCTGGGCGGTGGTGCTGGGGTTGATCAGCGGCGTCGGCGGCACGCTGGCGTCGTTTTCGCCGCGACTTGAGAACGTGAGCACAGGGGCTGTGATTGTGCTTTCGTCAGCTGCGTTGTTTGCGGTGAGTCTGGTGAGGGGGAAGTTGTAGAGTGACAATGAACCTGAAATACTGCACATGAATCGTGTGTCACTTGTTTGTAGATCAAGGTTGATAGTGCAGTTACTCATTGATGCTTTCTCGTCGTAACCCAACGATCTATCGAATTCGAACACCCCAATTCGGCGTTGGTGCGGCGCTGGGCGTCGTTCGATCGGTGGGGTTCTTTGCGACCTGGACTATCGCTGTCACGATACTCATATTAGTAGCCGGCACCATAAGTTCTTTGCCATCACGATACGGCCCTTTCATCCTGATTGGCGTCCTTGGTATTTCCTTCTTGGTGGCATATTTGTGGGTGCGCGCCTTTAATTGGTGGCATACACAGCGGGTTGTTAACCGATTCACGGCAAGAACGTCGCGTCTTGTTCAATTCTTAGCAACCGAGGAAGCCCGGAATCGATTTCCGCATCGCGTCGTTGAGTTGACTTGTCACAATCCAAGGTCGAAGCGCAAGGACTTTGAACGTGTTATGCAATCGTTTCCTGCCGCGACAATTCTCATCGATAATGAACCCCGACAATCAGAATTGCCGCCACCCTGTCCCATTCGTGTAGGGTTCGAGCCCATTTCGCTGGAGCAAGATTCGATCGATGCGGCCGAATTGTTGAGGTCTGGGCTTGAAGATTTAGGACATGAAGTTGAGTTGGAGTATGAAGAAGATACGAAGACAACTTTTCGCATAGCATTTCAAAGAGTGAAGGCATCGGATTTGTACCAATGGGCTATGGGTCTCGGTCCCATTCTGTTGCTTGCACTCTGGGCTTTGTATCGCGGGAACTTTTTCATTGCCGTCTTTATCTGCGGAATTTTGTTGCTGTTCGTTTTGATCGGAGTTCAAGCATTTGGTAGCGAGCGATGGTGGCTCGTCCCCGGCGGACTTGCGCTCAGTTCACATGGTCTGCTTGGGCGAAAAGCAATGGTGCGTTTGTTCTCGCGCGAATCGGGCCCTATTTACCTGGATATGGCTTCCTTTACCGGCTGTGTTTTCGAGAACGGTGCTTTACGATCATTTCGATTTGCTCACTTTTCGGGATGGGTGCTCACAAGCACGTGGCTCGGAACCGCCACACGCCCAAGCCTTGAAGCTATTGAAAGCTGCCTGAACACGAGAAAACAGGAACCATTAGCCTTTTGACCTTTGCTATAATAAGCGAATGGACTCTACTCTTAACAACAGGACAGATTGATGACGCCCCGTCGTACATGCGGTGTCTTTTGGTGTTATCTGTGTTTGGCCACACCACTAACACGGGGTGGTGGGCAATGCACATTCGATTGGATTCCACTCGACAACACCGCGCCGCTTTCTAGTCGCCCCAATGCAGTCATTTCGTGGGATCGAGATGGCGATGGTCCGATCGGTGAGGCACTCATCTTTGGCGGTGAGTTTACGCACGTCGGCGCAATGGAAGTCAATCACGTCGTTGAGTGGGATGGCGCCGAATGGCACGCGCTGGAGGGTGGCGTGAGCGGGACGGAGCCGGTGACTGTTCGGGCGTTAACCGTGTTTCAGGGTGAGTTGATCGCGGCTGGTGCGTTTGGACATGCGGGCGCGGTCGATGCAAGTAGGATTGCGCGATGGGATGGCGAGGCGTGGCACAATCTGGGTGAGGGGTTGAATGGGACAGTGCATGCGTTGGTTGTATGTGAAGGCGAGCTGATCGCGGGCGGCGATTTCACGATGGCCGGTGGGGCGAGTGCCAACTACCTGGCACGCTGGGACGGCATGACGTGGCGGGCGTTTGATGTGCCGACGAACATTCGCGTGCGCGCGATGGCGGTTTATCAGGGTGATTTGGTTGTGGGGGGGATCACCGGCGGGTTTATCTCGCGGTGGGATGGTCAGTCGTGGCAGCCGGTCGGCAGTTTGAACAATTGGGTCTTGTCGCTGACGGTGTATGGGGCTGATCTAATGGCTGGCGGTTCGTTCACGTCAAGCGGCAATGGGCCAGCGAATTACCTTGCGCGGTGGGATGGGCTTGGATGGAGTCAGATTGCTGGCGGCATGACAGATTGGATTTACGAGCTAGCTGTTTTCAACGGCGAGCTGTTTGCGGGAGGGACAGCCACAGCTGGCGGTCCGGTGCCGCCAAATGGGATCGCGCGATGGGATGGATTCGTGCTTGAGACAGTTGGCGGCGGTTTGGGTGGTACGACACCTTTGGTTTCAGCGCTGGGGTCTTTCCGTAGCGAGTTGGTGGTTGGGGGAGGTTTCGAAACGGTCGGCGGAATTACGGCGATGAACATTGCACGGTGGGTGCGGGCAGGTTTGTTGGGTGATGCGGACGGTGACGAGGATGTCGACCTTGTGGATTATGCGGTGCTGGCGGGGTGTTTGATGGGGCCGACGGAATCGAGCGCGGGGGCTGTTGTCGATCAGGAATGCCGCTGTCTGTTCAATTCGCATGGGGATGCGGATGTTGACCTTAGAGATGCGTCAATCTTTCAGAATCAGTTCGGAACATAATCGCGCGACATAATATTCCCTTACTTGCGCAAGAGTCTCTAATTGCTTAGGAGGCGGAGCGGTTGATTCTTTCGGGTGGGGATTTTTGCTGGGAGTTGGGCGAGATGTCGTAACCTTTGTGTTGTTCCTCGAGGTCCTGCATGAAGCGTTCGAATGCCTCGAGGCGGCGGCGGGCCAGCTCCCGAACGCGGGCGAAGCGGAAGGAGTCGTTCAGCCGCGCAGTCCAGAACTGATATTCCTTACGACGGTGCCATGTGTCGATTACGGCCTGCACGCCTTTTCCTTCGATAGCACCGCGGCGAATGCTGGTCCAGAGTGATTGCAGGCCGAACTCGTCGAGGTTTTCTGCTTCGGTCAAGATCTGACCTTCAATAAAGTCGATTTCGCGATCGTTAAGCACGCGAATGGCCCGCGAGGCGCGGTCGAGCGTGTCGGCGGCCACCAACCCTGCCAGACTGTTTTCGAGAATCGAAGCGCTTTGTTCACGGTGCGAGGCAGGCGTGGGGCGAGCGAGGACTTCGATGCGTTCCATTTCCTGTGCACGAACGCGAGCGGCCCAGGCGGATTCATGATAGAGCGCGGCCGCGAGCACCGCTGTCTCGTCGGGCGCCTGCGCGCGTACAACGGGAAGCTTTGCCATCGCGAGAGCAGACTCCGCAATACGCGAGGAGTGCTCCCAAAGGAAATGATCTGGTTCGCCGCGCCCTACAGGGATCTGTAGATCGATCTTAGCGCGGTCCCAGATAGCATCCAGCTGCATGAGGGACTCAACCTGCCTGAGCGGACGGATTAGATCCACCCAAGCTCCCTTTAATTTCTGATGGTTCGAGGTACGGCGAGTATTGGGGTTGGGGAGATCGCTCGCACCGCAAACGCCATCGTTACTTCCGCTTCATGTATTCAATCAATCGCAGACTACGTGCCTTCACCGTTCCGTAAGAATAATTGCTTATCGATCGGAGCGGAACACTCGCGCCGATGCCGAATCGTGTGAGCCCGCTTCACACGAAACGATCACGAATGGGATTGTATCCTTGTTTCACTATTATTTTCTACTAAAAAATCCGCGTTTTATCACGCGGATGTTAAAGCAACGGCTCCGTTGCCCTGTATCGGCGCTTTGTCAGTTTTACCTTCAATGATCTCGTAGTAGCAGTTTCGCTTGCGCGGGATCCATCCGGCGCTGATGATTGCGTCGCGAATTTGCTGCTCTGTCATCTGGAATGTAGTGCCGGCGGCAGACACGACATTTTCTTCCATCATCACCGACCCCATGTCGTTCGCACCGAAAAACAGTGCAAGTTGACCGATTTTTACGCCCTGTGTGACCCAGCTTGATTGGATGTTGTCGATGTTGTCGAGAAAGATGCGCGAAAGGGCGGTCATGCGCAGGTATTCGTTCGCGTCGGCCAGAACGAGGTGTTTGCCGTCCGGTTCGGCGGGGTCTTCGGCGTCGAGTTGTTGCACCCGACCGAGCGGGGTGTCGCCGGGTTGGAAGGTCCAGTTGATGTAGGCCGTGAAGCCGCCGGTCTCGTCCTGCAGATCGCGAATCTGGGCGAGGTGGTTGATGCGTTCCTCCAACGTCTCGATGTGGCCGAACATCATGGTGATGCTGGTGCGCATGCCGATGAGGTGGGCTTCGCGCATGACGTGGAGATACTGCTCGGTTGTGGTTTTGCCTTGTGCAATCTTGTTTCGCACGCGATTGCTGAGAATCTCAGCGCCGCCTCCGGGGATGGTGGAGAGGCCTGCCTCTTGAAGCCGAAGCAGCACGTCGCGAACGGGCATCTGGAATTCCTCGTGCAGGGCGTGGATTTCGGGTGGGCTGAAGGCGTGAATGTGAATCGTTGGGTACTCACGCCTGATGAAACGCAGCAAATCGAGATACCACTCGAAGGGGAGCAAATCGCGCGGGACGAGGCCGCCTTGCATTAGGATCTGCGTACCGCCGATGTCGAGCAGCTCTTCAATCTTGCGTCCGATATCTTTGAAGGAAAGCACATAACCATCCGGGAGATCTTTACGCCCAGTATCCATGCCTGGCGGGTCAGCCTTGAAGTTGCAGAAGATGCACTTGGCCGAGCAGTAATTGGAGTAGTTGATGTTGCGGTCGACGACGTAGGTACGGTGCGGCTCCGGGTGTTTTTGTTGCGTAACCGCATGCGCGCGACGGCCGAGTTCGTGGATCGATGCTTTGCGGCAAAGCAAGAGGGCTTCAGCGGGAGTGATGCGTGAGCTTTGCGGCGTCTTGAATTGAATCATGGCTTATTCAAACAGCAGGTTAACCACACCATCGTCCTGCGTTCATATCCGAATCCGAATCTGACCGCCCGTTTGGAGATCCCGTGCGAATCTGTTGCATTATATGCGAAAAAGCGCGGTGTAAATGGACGAGTGCAACACTTCGATCGATCTCGCGATCAAGCGACGCAAATCTCATTGTTTTTTGAAAGATCGTTCGAATTTATGCGTCGGCGTCAATCGATCCGAAACCGCTCTATTCCTTGACTTTGACGTGAGTTTCAAGGTACAAGGAACGTTCATTCATAGTTGGTCGAAGGTGGGCTACGGACATTTCACGGATGAGGAGGGTGGGCGGAAACGCTCGTAATTCTCAAAGGAGCATTTGCATGTTGATTCGAGTGGGTGGATTCGTTTTGAAGGGATGTCGCTGTTGTAGTTTGTTGGCGCTTTGCTTGGGCGGGTTGATGTCATCAATGTCGTTCGCATCCGAGCGAACTTCAACGCAGCGCGAAGGCGGGCGGATTATGACTGAACGGCAGGCGGCTGAACGCCTGTCGAACATTTTCGACCGTAACCGCAAGGACGGCGAAGGATCAGTAGCAGGCAACGCATGTGCCACTGCGACCGGTGACTGCTGTGCACCGACAGGCGGAACTCCGGGCTGCGGTGATCTGGAGTGCTGCGAAACCGTTTGCGGTTGCGATGCCTTCTGCTGCGATACTGAGTGGGATGAGTTCTGCGCCGGCGAAGGTTTTCAGGGTTCGGGCTGCGGTGCCGCAGTTCTGTGCGAATCGTGCGGCGGCGGCGGGCAGAGCACGTGCTGCATCGGCCACGCCACGCCGGGCTGCGATGACGCCGAATGCCAGGCTGATGTTTGTGCCTGCGACTCATTCTGCTGCACCACCCAATGGGATGAATGCTGTGCGACCGACGGCGGCGGCGCAGGTTGCGTGCCAGGTTGTGGAGCACAAGTAGTTTGCCCCGACCTCTGTGGCGGTGGCGGAACCGGTTGCGATGGCGCGACAGGCGACTGCTGTGCGGCGACCGGTGGACCAGGTTGTGGAGATCCCGAATGCTGCTCGACAGTTTGTGCGTGCGACCCATTCTGCTGCGATACGGAGTGGGACGATCTTTGCGCCGGTGAAGGTTTTGAACCCGGTTGCGGCGCTGCGATTCTTTGCGAGCAGTGCGGTGGCGGCGGGAGCAACTGTTGCTTTGCGAATGGCGGTCCCGGTTGCGATACAGACAGTTGCGAGGCGGCAGTCTGCGGCTGCGATCCGTTCTGCTGCAACAACACATGGGACGACTGCTGTGCGACCAATGGCGGCGGCGCGGGTTGCGTACCCGGCTGCGGCGCGGAAGTTGTCTGCGGCGATCTTTGCTCCGGCGGAAATGCACCTCCAAACGACTTGTGCGCCAACGCAATCGCCATTGGCAACGGCACCGTTTCGTACTCAAACGTAGGTGCATTGGAGGACGGCCCGGCGCTTCCTGCTTCGTGTGAAGAAGGTTTCGGCCTAGCGCTCGGCGCCGACCTCTGGTACAACTACACAGCACCTTCCACCGGTATGGCGACCGTCGATCTGTGCGCCGGAACCGACTACGACGCGCGAATCGCCGTCTACAACGGTTGCGGATGCCCGGCCCAAACCGGCAGCACACTGGAATGTGATGACGACGGTTGCTGCCCGGGCGATGCGGGTTGTGCAGCCACGATGACCTTCCCGGTAGTTGCAGGCCAATGCTTCAAGCTGCGAGTCGGTGGTTTCGGTGCGGCCACGGGACTCGGCGAGTTTGTCGTTTCGACGGCAGGCACAATGAATTGTCCGTCGGGTGCCGTGACGTTTACCAATCCGGTCAATGGAACGGTCGACGCTCGTCAGCCGAATCCGGTAAACAGCCCGACGCCGGCTCAGGGTATCTCAACCGTGATCGTCACGGCACCGGTTGGTGCGGAGGACGGTTGCTTCCGTATGTGCGAGACAGCGCCGCAAGGATCGGCCAACTCAATCACCGGTGTGACGGACAACGGCGCGGGAACCTACACCATCACGCTCGCTCGCCCGATTACCATGGGCGCGGTGACGCGTGTGTCATACACGCCAACGGGTGGTGCGGCTGTCACGGCGACCTTTACTTCGCATCCGGCGAATGTGAACGCCGACAACCTGGCGAATTCGGTTGATATTCTGCGGATTATCGACTGCCTGAATAACGTGAACCCATCGGTGGATTGCCCGTGGGGCATCTACAGCCGCGACATGGACCACAGCAACGCGTTCAACGCGGCGGACATTCTCCGCGTCATCGACCTGCTGAACGGTGCGGACGTGTTCCAGGTGTGGAACGGCACGCAGCTGCCGAACGCGACCTGCACGCCGTGAGATGGCGAATGGCGAATTGAGATTGACGGAAAGGCATTTGTCTTTTCGTCTTCTCGATGAATAGAGTACATCTGAGCGCCGCCCAATTGGGCGGCGCTTTTTTTTGAGGGGGCTAATCCGAACTCATGAGGGCTGGAATCGTAGTAGATGTTGTGACGGATATCGCGCCTACTGCTGCGTTCGGTTCGAATGGGCCCACGATACAAGATCCCAAGAAGCGATGCCCTAAGTGCAAATACTCGCTTTGTGGTTTGCCATGCCGCGGAACATGTCCCGAATGCGGGCTGACATTTGAAGTCGCAGAGCCGGATCCGGCGCTGGCTGTTCAGCGTTTTCGAGAGTCATTTCCGAGGGCGGTTCGATCGCTGATACTCCGAAAGTCGAAGGAGCCGCGCAGCGTTTGGAAAAGCTTGTTCTTGACCTTATTTTTCATTTCGGTCGTAAGCAGTTTTTTTGTGTGGGGACAACTGTTTTCCGTTCGGTTGGCTATCGCTGTTAATAATAGACAACGATGGATAGCGGGAGACATCATTGTCGCCCAATATCGATCAACATCGCGGCGCGAGCCCGTTCGCATTCATGACGAGGCGGCGATCCTAGTCGGCGGATTGGCCGCTGTAGGGCAATTTTTCCTCGCAATTTGCTTCTTCAGGTGGTACGCGTCGGCGGCAAAAAAGGTCTCCGCGAATCGGGCGTTGCTACGGAAATTGGGCGGCCACGCGATGGTGTTCGTTCCCTTGATCACGATGCTGGCGATGTTGCCGATCGTTGTCTGGCAAGCGGTGAACGTCAGTGTTTCAAGTGCGCGATCGAGAACTTCCCTGTTTCTTAGGCTTCCATGGCCGCCTGCTAACGGAATATCAATCAGGATTGATACTGTGCAACTCGCAGGATTTGCTGCATTGGTAATCGGTGCATGTGTAGTGGCGGTGGTCATGTATCGATGCAATCGAAATGCGATACGCATGTCATTGTGGACACTTGGAGATGTGCGAACACCGTCGTCGAAACAGTGAATGTGCTTGCGAGCTTGGTCAGGGTATCAGCGGAGTGGATTCTCGTGCTGCGAGATTGCGAGAAGGGATTCTCGCACGAGTTATTAGATGAGCGAGCATACGTTGTTCAGCCCGTCGCTTGCACTCCCGGCTCTGATGTGAAGTGTGATGGAATGTGCGTACAGAAAGTTGTTGCGGGTTTGGTCACGTGAAGATTAAGTCATGGTGGAGCGTGGGAACGATTTCGAATTGGCGGGCAAGCTGGAAGAATCGGGTCATCGCGGTTTTTTCACGCGGACCTAGTTTGAATTTCAAGCGGGCGGTGAGATAGCGCTTGGCAAGAGTGACCGGCCACCCCATGCCGGGGCCGAAGTCGGCAGCGATGAGGTCAGCCGATTGGACGCCGGCGTCGCGCGCTCGCGAGAGTTTGGCTGCGAGCGATGACGCATTCAGATCTTTCGGTGCGGCCCAAGCAGCGAAGACAAACGGCAGACCGGTGAGCGATTTCCACGCGGAGCCAAGGTCGGTCTCGATTTCGAAATCGACGAGATTGTGATTGATGACTTTGTCGCCGATCAGCAGCACCGCTTGAACGTCGTGCATCGGCTCGGTGCGATCGAACGGAATGATCTCGAGATTCGTGCCGTAGGTTTCTTTCCACAGAACTCGGGAAAGCGCGATCGAGGTGTGCGAGTCGCCGTCTACGTGCAGGCGCGTGATCTCGGGTGCAGGCACTTTCGAGAACACCCGAACGGTGAAGGTCTCGCCGTCACAGCCGATACACGAGTCAGAAATAATCTGCCACGGACGATTGGGCTGTGCGAGGTCGATGACGGGTACGAGGGCACAATCAACGAGTCGGTCATCGAGCATGCCCGCTAAGCGCGAGGGAACTTCAAACCTGAGATCTAATGATGGGTCGCGTTCGAGCCCTTGAATAAGCGGCTTCGCATTGAGGTAGGAAACAACACCCAGTCGCCAGCGTTCTATTTGTTGCATTTGTTCGCAGATCCTGCACAAAACCGCATGAAAAAGCGCTTTCGTCGCGCTCCAGCACGTTCTGTATTTCATTATATGAGTTCGGGCCTCGACATGCATGTTCGATCATGTCACAACTTTGTGTGAACTCTTTTTGAAAGATGGTAAGGCAGCCGCCTTGATTTCGTTGACGTTGCGGCGGCTGCGGACTATCGTCGCGGGCCATGAATCGGCTGACATCTAGCATTCTCGGCTCTGATCTGCGGTTGTCCCCTGCGAAATACGGCGGATGGCTCTTGGTGGTTTTGATCTGCCTGCCGGGCTGTGGCTTGAAACCGCGCACCAATGTGCTGACCGTAGTGGATCGACAATCGTCGGGCGACGAGAAACGCTACTACGAGAAGTTCGACGAGGCCTATTACGATCTCGACGGCGTGGGCAACGTGGACCTCGTGTTGCGCCGATCGCGGCCCAGCGGCGATCGACTGGACCAGCGGATCGAACAGGTCGTGCACGTGCGGAGTGTTTGGGCGTCGGTGCCAGGTCGGACGGTTGCCAACTCCACGCAGATCAACGGGCGAATTACGTATGCAATTCTGAGTGGCGATGCGGGGTCGACGTTCGAGGGGGCGGGGTCGGTGTTCTTTCGCAAGAAGAAGCAATGGGGAAATGAGGTTTTGGTTGGACACCTGGAGCGCACGTATCTTAAGTCGAAGCGCAGTCTAACAAGCGAACCCGCGATCTTTGATCAGGCTGAAGTCAGCGGAGAATTCCGCGCGGTGCGCGACGGGCGTCGCGTGCGACAAATCGTGAACGACCTGAATCGCGAATTCGGGGCGGGGGCCGTCCGCAGTTCGACAAAGTAGCACAGTTGGCGAGCTCGAAGCAGTCTTTCGTGCACATCGACTCCGCCGCCAACTGAGAAAAATAAGTTTTTGCGTCCGCCAAAGTCGCGTCACTGGTGTTGATATCTGCAGAGACATCTTGCGTCCGTTGGCAAACCTGGTCGGGGGTTTTCTAAAGCGGTACGTATTCTCATCGCTTACTGAACAAGGCGGGCCATACTCGCCGCTCGGATGAAGTGCATCTTGTGAATAGGGGTGCTCGCATGAATCCGTTTCATTCACGTCAGCGTTTTCTTTGGTGTTTTCGCCCGTTTTGTGCGGCGGCGTTATGTACAGCGACAGCCGTACCATGGAGTAACGCGCGGTCACCGATCAGACTTCAGCGTGAAATTCCGGCGGCTGGTTCCGTCAGCGCCGTCGACCGGGGCCGCCTCATCAGGTTGAAGCATGACCTAAGCGCGCGAAGATTTGTCGTGGGACAGGGCGTTGTTGAAGCGACAACGGCTGGTGACGGGGAAGAAATCATCTATCGAAACGCGACGGGGCCGGAGGTCTATCCGCTGTATGCGGGTGATTGGGTGGCGGATGATCTGGCGACGATTTGCGGATCGTCTTCTCTGACGCGAATTGTGGTGCAGGTTACGGGTGGCGGCGATGGAACCGGACCTGGTTTTGATATTGAGGTTGATCTTTACAGCGGATGTCCCAGCCAGAATGGAGTGCCAATCATTGGCACCCACTTCGCGGTGAACCTCCCAGACGACGGGTTGTTCACGGTCGAGTACAACCTGAACGACGCGCCCGTCCCCATCGGCCGCGAAGTCTGGCTGGCCATCCGTTCATCTTCCGATCATGCGGGCTGGGTGTTCGGCGGCGAGCCGGATATCGGGCATTCAGAGGACCAGATCGACACGCCGCTTTTTGGTTGTTCCACGAATTTCGGCGGTTGCCCGCCGCAGGGGCCTGCCTGTGCCAATGGGACAGCGACGTTGCATGCAATCAATTGCGTGCCGGAGTTTGTCGCGTATCGGGCGGATACAGATTCCGCGTTTTTCCTGCCAATGGATTCCGCCGAGATTTTCGCTGATGATATTCTGCCCATTACGGCCCCGAATCTCTGCAGCGTGACCTGTTACGCGCCAGGCGTGGCCGGACTGGGCGGTACGTTCTCCATTGAAACGCAGATTTGGTCGAACGACGAAGTTGAACAGAGACCATTAGCACCAGTGCCGGGAACTGCGTGCGAACTGTCCGATGGCTGTTGTTTCAACCCCCCCATAGAGGTTCCGACTGCGCGATTCTGGTTGACGTATGACGTAACGAGTGGATCGGATGCAGGTCCGGTGCTAGTCGGCGATCATCCTTCCATTGGGCAAAGTGATGATTGTTTCGCGATTCTTGGCGATCCCGATCCGGAATATTGGAGTGCTTGTGTCTGGTGGTTCGGCGGCTGTGAGCCGCCGGGAGAAAACCCCTGTGGAACTTTTCGGAACGTGGTCTACTGCGCCGGGGCGGAACCCACCGGCGCGTGCTGCATTCTGGACCCCGAGAATGAGTTTCACTGCGTGGATGACGTTCCCTATTCGCAATGTTCGGGGCGTTTCATTGCGGACAGCACGTGCGAAGAGGGCCTATTCGATCCACCGTGCGGCACGTCGGCATGCTGTCTTCAAAACGGAAACTGCGACAACGTACCCTCAATTGACTGTGCGATCTTTGATGGCATTTGGCAAGCGGGCGAGTTCTGCCATGTCGGCGATCAGCTGTGTCCGCCCCAGTCGTGTGGCCAGTCGCCACTTCCCTGCTGTGAAGCCAGGCCTACACCCGGGCCGCCGGGCTGCAACGACCCGCTTTGTTGTGCCATCGTTTGCGATATCGACGAATTTTGTTGCGTTGCGGCATGGGATGACACCTGCGCGGGTCTCGCTTGTAATGTTTGCGAGGATGATCCCAAAGGAGAACATAATTACGACGACTGCGAGGGTGCGATCGCCGTTGCCTGCAACGACAGCATTCTCATAAGCAATCTTTTCGCCACGGATGATCCAAGTGATCCCGGGTTCAGTTGCCACAATGGTGGTCCTGGAGAGCAGGGCATCGGTTCGGTGTGGGCGAAATTTGTGGCCACATCGTCGACGGCGCGGTTGCGGACGTGCGATAGTATGCCGCCGGCGGATGATTCGCTGCTGGCGGTATACACGGGTACATGCAGTAATCTCACCGAAATCGGCTGCAATGACGACACACCGGGTTGCGCCGCGACCGGCTTCAACTCTGACTTTTGTTTGAGTGGGTTGAATGTGGGGCAGACGTATATCGTCCAACTGGCATCGTGGACCGAATCGGATCGGGGTCGCTATGAATTGGAGATCGATTGCCCGGCGACGTGCGACCCACCGGCTAATGATGGTTGCGGCTCGGCAGAGGCGATCGGAAACGGCATCACTCCATACACGACGGCTTGGGCTACGACTGATGGTCCAACACTACCGGGTAGCTGCAATGAGGGCGACGGAATCGTTTTCAATTCCGACGTCTGGTATGACTATACCGCCCCTGAAACCGGAATGGCGACGGCTGACCTTTGCACTGGCACGGGTTACGATTCGCGAATTGCGGTGTATCAGGGCTGCACGTGCCCGATGTCGACTGCGGGCACGTTGGCATGCAATGACGACTTCTGTGAGCTGAACGGTCCTTCGCGAGCGGTGTTCAACATCGTTGATGGTCAGTGCTACAAGATTCGCGTCGGCGGTCAGAACGATGACACTGGGACGGGCCTGCTCGTCATAAGCAGCGAAGGAACGGGAACAGGTCCGAACTGTCCGGGTGGAACGGCGACGTTTACGAACCCGATGAACAACACGGTGGATGCACGTCAGCCGAATCCGGTCAACAGCCCGACGCCGGCGCAGGGTATCAAGACGTTGACAGTGACAGCACCGTCGGGTGCTGATCCTGAGTGCTTCACGATGTGCGAAACAGCGTTTTCGGGAACGGCGAACTCGATCGCCAGCGTCTTCGCGAACGGAAACACTTACACGATCACGTTGTTGCGACCGATGACGCCATTCGCGATCACGCGAATTGCTTATCAACCAGAATTTGGGGCGGCGACAATCGCTACATTCATTTCGCATCCGGGGAACGTGAATGGCGACAGCATGGCCGCACCGACAGATATTCTCGCGATCATCGATTGTTTGAACGGCGTCAATATGGCCACCAATTGTCCATGGGGCATCTACAGCGCGGACATCGATCACAGTGGTGTGTCTAATCTGGCGGATATCTTACGCGTGATTGATCTGTTGAACGGTATCTATGATTGCGAATGGTCGAGTTGTCCGGCGAATTGGCCAAGTCCGCTGCCGATGGGTACGTGTACACCTTGAAATGAAGGGAGCTAATTCCATTGTCACCTTCAAGACGATCAAGCTGTCTTAGATTAGGGTTTGGTTCGTTCGCGACCATTCCATTGGTTGTTTTGTTGAATTTGATCATCTGCCCAAGCGGGGTTGTGTGCGCGAAGGGGACCCCTCCAGACATGAATCCACTTGAACGCGGCGTCGAGCAAGATCTCAGGCCGGCCATTTCATTCGACCAATCAAAGCCTGTTCCTTCGAATCTGGGGCCGCGACGCTACGTCGTTGGTCAGGGCATCGCTGACGGAGGTACTGCGGGCGCGACGGGAACGGAAATCTATCGCAACACACTGGGTCAGTTCTGTTACACGCTCGGCGCGAACATCCCCATAGCCGATGACATTTATCCGACTGCTCAATACGGTTCGGACATGACGTACTTGGAGGTCGGCGTATGGGGAGGCGGCGACGGAACGGGCGACGGTTTTAAGGTCTATTTTCAATTGTTCGATGATTGCCCTCATGGAGGTGGAGTGCCAGTCATTGGCACGCAATTCGAAGCAGAGCTACCCGATGACGGGATGTATCTGGTGGCTATGGATAGAGAGTCATTCCCTGTGTCGATACCCGGTGCGTTTTGGTTGAGCGTGAGTTTTTCGACCGACAACGCTTGCTGGATTGTCGGAGAGCCGGCGGAGATCGGCTATTCGGCTGATCTCTTCGATGGTTCCTATCCGTGCATTATTTTCAATGGAGGCTATCCGGCAAACCCCCATGCTAGCTTTCACGCCGATATTTTTGCGACAAATCTCGGCACAGTCTACGAGGCGTATCGCGCCGACATCCTGAGTGGGTTCTTCTTACCGTTGGATGAGGGTGAGAGCTACGCAGACGACATCCAACCTCTCGGCGGTGTCGTAACGGTCGCGCGGTATGAAGTCTGGCTGGCTGGGTTGGACGGGGCGTACGAAGTCACGACGCAGTTGTGGTCTGACAGCGGGCCCGGTTTTGCCGTGCGGCCTTTGGCGCCCATCCTCGGAACCGTGGGCGTCTTCGATGGTTTGGGCAACGGGTTTGCAGAACAAGCGATCCACGAATTGACCCCTCCTGTGCTCATGCCCACGTCGCGGTTTTGGATTGCCTACAGCGCGACCGGCCATGATGCGGGACCGATCTATGTGGGCGACTATCCGGAAATCGGGTTCAGTGGGGACTGTTTTTCCATCTTTGATGTTCCTGATCCGGGTCAATGGAGTGAGTGTGTTTGGTTTTGCGAAACATGTGGCTTCGGACCGTGCTGCACGTTTCAAGCGCGCGTTTGGGCTGTCGGCGAGGAACCAAGTGGGGCTTGTTGCGATCTCTTCGCGAATGGTCCCGATTGCCAGGAAAACGTTCCTTTTACGCAATGCGAAGGCCGTTGGATACAGGATGCGACTTGTGCCGATGCCGACTTTGATCCTCCTTGCGGATTGGCCGCGTGCTGCACGATCGACGAAGAATGTAGTGATCTTTTCGAGCTGGATTGCTCGATGGTCGGTGGTTTGTGGGAGCCGGGGAAGTTCTGCGACGTGGGGACGCAGGCATGTCCACCGTCGGCATGTATTACAGCCAACAACGATTGCGACGAACCAACGTTTGACAGCGCAGGTTGCAACATTCCCTCCTGTTGTACACATGTTTGCAGCATTGATGATTTTTGTTGCGAGGCAGCGTGGGACGAAACCTGCGTCATGCTTGCGGCCGATTTCGGCTGCGAAGAGATTCTGTTGGCCGATGAATGCATCTACGCACGTGAAGTGCTATGCAATGGCACTTTGGTATTCGATAACTCTATCGCCACTGACCAATTGACCGATCCGCCGTTTAGTTGCCATGATTTCGGCCTTCCGCACAACGGCGTCGGTTCGGTGTGGGGGGAGTTTGTGGCTACATCGTCGACGGCGCGTCTGCGGACGTGCAACAGCGACGGTCCAGCCGACGATTCCCTGCTGGCTGTGTACTCGGGTACATGCGGGAATCTGACAGAAATTGCCTGCAACGATAACGCGTCGGGCTGCGCCGCGACGGGATTCAATTCTGAAATCTGTGTCAGCGGACTCGTTCCGGGAGAGACTTACTATGTGCAATTAGCGTCGTGGACCAACGAGTACCGCGGGCGGTACACGCTCGAACTCGACTGCCCGGCGACCGACGATTGCGGCCCCATCGCGCCGCTTAACGACGGTTGTGCGGACGCCTTGTTCATTGACTCGGGCACTTTTGCCTTTAATCTTGCCGGAGCGAGTGCGGACGGAGACCAAACACAGATTCCGCTCTGTAACGACGGGGTTGGCCCGTCAGCGCCTGATATCTGGTATCACTTCGTTCCTTCGCTTTTCACGATCGCTACGATCGACCTGTGCAACGGATCGAACGTGGATTCGGTAGTTATGGTTTATGCTGGTTGCGCCTGTCCTCTCACGGTAAACGAGCTGGCTGATTGCAACGACGACGGATGCGGAGAACCCATCATCGTTGGCGGACCATCCCGCGTTTCACTGCCGGTCGAGCAGAACCAGTGCTACACTATTCGGCTAATGGGTACACCCGGAAGCGGTTTGTTGTCGCTGTCGTATAGTGTTGACGCCTGTGCTTCCTCAACCGGCGACTGTTGTACACCCCAGGAAACGCCCGGTTGCAGCGATACGAATTGCTGTCAGGCGGTTTGCAGTTGTGATCCGTTTTGCTGCGAGACCATTTGGGATGAACTTTGTGCAGGAAACGGGCTCTCAGGCGGGTGCGGGGCAGCAGTGCTTTGCGAAAACCAACCATGCTACGTGCCGCCGCCCCCTAACGACAACTGTGCGGACGCGATTTTCGTCACTTTGGGGACGACCCTTTTTAGCAATGCCGCAGCAACCAGCGATGGTCCGCCGCTTCCACAAGCGTGTGATGAGACTTTTGAGAATTGGATTTCACATGATGTTTGGTTTGACTTTGTATCGCCGTCCACGGGAACGATCGCGGTTGATTTCTGCACGGGTACTGATTTCGATTCGAGTATCGTAGTCTATGAGGGGTGCGACTGCCCGGCGCAAACAGCGACCCTGGTTGCCTGTAACGACGACGGCTGCGGGGACCCGATCATCGTCGGAGGTCCGTCGCGAGCGGTATTCGAAGCGACTTCGGGTACATGCTACAAAATTCGCGCAGGGACGTACTTTTCAGCGGTCGGCGGTAATGGCGCGCTGAGTATCTATCAGGCAAACCTCAGTTGCCCGTCCGGTGCCGTACTCTTCATAGATCCACCGCATGGTCTGGTCGACGCGCGCGTACCGCTGGGTCCGGTGGATCATCAGTTCTTCCGCGTGAATGCGCCGGTCGGTGGTCTTCAAGCGTGCTGGTCCGTGTGCGACACCGTCAGCGGTGAATTGGATATTGTCAATTTCGGTACGCCCGGTGATGGAACGTATCTTATCATTCTGCCTGTGCCCATCGCCACTGGTGCAGTCACCGAATTGACCTATACAGATGACGTGGGCCATCAAACTACCGGGCGGTTCGTTGTGCACCCGGGAAACGTTAACGGCGATACGTTTTCCGGGCCAACAGACATCCTCGCGCTCATCGATTGCTTGAACAATGTGAACCCGGCGAGCAACTGCCCGTGGGGGCTATACAGCGGCGACATCAACCACAGCGGCCAGATTACGCCTTCAGACATATTGTCGCTGATTGATTTGTTCAACGGTGTCGTCGGTTGTCCCTTCGTTCCACCGTGCCCGTCATGGTCGCAAACGCCGTTGCCGAGCGGCTCATGTACACCATAATTCAGAGGAGTAGTTCAAAATCACGGCGGGGTGTTCAATCCTGCAGACGTGATACTGGTCGCTGATTTACTGCAAGGTGGTTAAGTCTTCGGTTGCCGAGTTGGGCTGCGGCGGGAGCGAGTCCGTTGCCTGCCGGTACGTGCATTCCGTGATCGCACAAACACCGACTGTTTCCTTTTTCCAATGTCAGCGGAATTAGTATGCGGACGCAGAGTCTACTTGTGGCCGCTGCCGGAATTCCACCTTGGTTTCCGGACTCATAGCCGACTAGAATGAACAGGGTTTTCTCGTGGGTTGGGATCGCTTCACGGATAGTTTCGGAGAGGCTGTCTGACCGCCCCCTGCATTTATGGGAGGAGAGCGATGGGTCATTTTTTCAATTCATTTTCTTTTTGCGCGCTCGCTGTTGGGTTGGTTGGCATTGGTTCACAGGTGCCAGCCGTTCGAGCAAATGAAAAGGCTGCGGTTGAGCGGCCGAGTCGGATCAAGCAAGTTGAGGCCGACGTTTCAGGGATACCGACGCTTCGTGCGACAATGTCGCCTGTCGAGGTGAATGGTGGCGGCGGTGTGGCGGGCGACTGTCCGCCCGAAGTCGTCACGCACACCGATGCCAACTTTGGCGGCGGTGCATTTGTCATTCAGGCTGGTTTCGCAGAAGGGGAAATGGCAGCGGCTGAGTATGTCGTACCGGTTGCGGACTTTCCCTTGCGCGTTGATTTGATGGAGATGATCTTCGCCACTTCGGGCAGCACGGTAACTACGACCACACACTGGACTGTGGAGGTGTGGGAAGGAAATCCCGAAACCGGAAATATGGTGTTCACATTCTCGTCCGACGGATCGATCCTGCCGCATATCGTCATTCCGCCGGGAACCAACGGCGTGAACGTGCAGGCTTCGGTTGATCCCGGCGATCCTGATCAGATCATCGTTCAGGATAATCCGAGCCATTCTTTCACCATTGGATTCCGCATCGACGAGCACAACAACCAGACACAGAATCCCTGCTTCGTTTCACCGCCGACCAACAGCAACGCATTCCCAACAACTGACAACAGTGGTTTGTCTCAGCCAAGCAGAAACTGGATCTTCGCCGTCGATTGCGGGCAGTTCGGATGTGCATCGGGCTGGAGCCCGTTCAACCAATTCACCAGCCCGTTCGGTTCGTGCTCGCCTAGTGGCGACTGGGTCATGCGCGCGACTTATACACCTGTCTTCTGTGCCGATGTTCAAGGTGCGTGCTGCCTGAATGATGGATCGTGTCTGGGTCCGGTCACGCAACAGGCATGCACTCAAACACTTCAGGGTAATTTCAACGGCCAAGGCAGCGTTTGCGTGCCTGGGGCATGTCCTCAATTGGGCGCCTGCTGCCTGAACAACGGCTCGTGCGTCGAAGAATTGGAAACCGGTTGCACAGGCAGTTTCCAGGGTGAGGAAACCCTGTGCGCCGAAACCGAATGTCCGCAGCCGCCGCAGGCGTGCTGCTTTGAAGGCCCACCGTCGAGTTGCACCAACCTCTTCACGAATGATTGTTTTGGCTTTGGCGGCACGCCGGCCGGTAACGGCACCACATGCGCGACGACGGTGTGTTTCCCGCGCGGGGCTTGCTGTCATCCGGCGGGAACGTGCACCAACGACGTAGCACAAGATGATTGCGTGTCGTCGGGCGGAACGTTCCAGGGCAATCAAACGCTCTGTTCCGGCGTGAGCTGTCCGCAACCGAGCGGCGCCTGCTGTTCTAATACCACCACATTCTGTTCCGCGATTACGCAGGCGTCGTGTGGGAATATCCCGAATACGACGTGGGCTGGAGCGTTCACGAATTGCATGGGTGATGCGGACGGTGATGGCGAGCCGGATGCGTGCGACGCGGGCGTGCCAAGCTGTGTCACGGATTTGGATTGCGATGACAACGATGCGTGCACATGCGATGATTGCAACGCGGAAACATGCAGTCACATCGAAGTCGAATTTGGCAACACGAATTGCGCAGGACCGACGGCTGCCAACCTCGACGATATCCTTTGCGTGTTGACCGGATTCGCCAATTTTGCGTTGTGTCCGGCGGGTGATATCGCGCCGACGACGGGCCCCGATGCTTGCCAGGGTAATGACATCATCAACTTAGACGATATCCTGGCCGTGCTGGGTGCGTTCAGCGGTTCTGACCCCTGCAATTGCGTGCCTCAGTGATAGTGTTTGAGTTGAATTAGACTCGTTCCAGAGGCAAGGAAAACATGCTACTCCGCGCGGTTCGAAAGACTCGCGCGGAGTTTTTGTTGGGTTCCTATTGAGCACAATCACGTTGAACGTAATAAAGACCAATCACCATCCTCATTAATGGGGATTGACTCATTACCGCGAACAGAATCACGGCGTACAGCCGCACGGGTTAGCGCCGCTAAACGCACCGAGTACGGCCAGGATGTCATCGAGGTTGATGAGATCGTTGCCGGAGCACGTTGGCGCAATGTCCGCGTTGGGACATTGCGGAAAACTCGAAAAACCAGTCAGGCAACAGAGGATATCGTCAAGGTTGGCATTGGCTGTACCGGAGCAATTCACGTCACCGTAGATCACCGGGACAGCCTGACAGATGCCCGACGCGCATTGACAGCAGGAGCAAACGTCGCCATCAGAGGGTGAGCAGTTCGATTCCGTCGATACGGAGAATGCCTGCACGACGCGATTTTCATTTCCCTGCAAATCGCGCACACGGGCTGTGATGTGCTTGTTGACGGCGCTGGTCAGCGGCGGGTTTACGCTGATTTGAACAATGCCGTCACCCACGGCCGTCGTGAGGTCACCCAACTCCGTACCGGCAGCTCGCCCGTCAATCTCGAAATCGGCCTTCACGGAAAGCGAAGCTAGATCGACGCCGCTGTTCGCGTCAGCCATGCCGATTCGAATGCCACTGACTGGCACTGTGTTAATGCCCGGCCGCGGCGAACTGATGGTCAACGCCGGACGGATTTCGTCGAGGAACCAACCTTTGGGGTGTGTGCCGTTGGTGCCGAAGTTGATCGGGCAGCCGAGATCGATCCAGCGAGCGAGCGTCATTTTCTCTTCGATGGTCAACGGCGGGACGCCGCTTCCCTCCGGCGGGCAGATCTGACCGTTGAAATCGAGATCAGCCTGATTGGCGGAAGCTCCTGGAGGCAACGTCGCTGGATTACCAGGTGTCGATTCTGTGGGGTGGTCCGCGTTCGTCCAGCCATCGAGGCGCTGGCCAAAAACCTTCCACATCAGCAGACTTCGGCGACTCTGGAACATGCGCACGTAGCGCGAAGAGTTTGTCTGTCGCCACGTGCCGTTGGCGATGACGGGTTCATATCCCCAGACGGCGTTGGGGTCGCGGGCGAGACGCGCATAGTCACCGGGATACGTTCGATAGTCGCCGGTCCCCAGATCGAACACGCCGTGGTATTGGGCCGTGTCATCGAGCACCAGTCGACCCGGCGCGGAGGCGTCAGGGCCCGAATGACATTGCACACAGTGGCTTTGCAGAATCGGTCGCACGTCCTGATGAAACTCCACGTTGACGACGCGCGAGTTGACGACAGTTGTTGTCGGCGTGCCGTCGAATTCCTGTGTGATCAGCGGCGTCGTCTGCGTGAGGTCCGCAATCTGATACGACGGCGTAGCCGCGTATGTTTGTTCAAAGTGGAGCGGGGCTTGGCTGTGTGCATGACAGCCGCCGCAATTGTTACGGATTTCGCCCGGGCGAAGCTGGTGCCACGTCTGGGCCATATTGAGCGCCATGCCGTTGCGATCGATGGTCTGAAACGTAAACGGCGTGTCGGCGGGAATCTTTGCGAGGAAGCTGGTGTCGGGATTTCCCTCCGGATCGAGGATGGGATCGCCTTGTCCATCAAACTTGCGCAACGGGATTTCACCCAGAATGCGCAGACGCTCGTTGGCGAAATTGAAGAAGAACGAACCTTCATCAGGGCCATAACTGCGGTGCGTGTTCGGTTCCATCGCGAGCAGGCGCACCGCCCAGATATCGCTGTTGCTGTACTTGCCTGCGTCTGATCCCTGGAAATTCCAGTTGCTGCTCTGTCCGTTCTCGCCAGTGTTGAAGGCGTCAAGTCCATCGAAGCTGTTGTCCCACGGAGAGACCGCACCAGGGAAACTTTCGCGTTTATAGAAGCTGCTGGTGCCGACCAATCCGTAGGGAGTGCCGGCTGGGAGGGCAGAAGACAGAGTGCCATCGTTTGGCAGCCACGGAATATTCGTTGGCTCCGCAACGCCATGCACCGCGCTGTAAGTCACAATCGCTCGTGGCCATGCTTCGTTGTAATTGGCGTCGTTCTTAATGAGCACTAGATCGTTGGGTGAATCGATGGCAGCATCGGGCAAATTGCCGGGTACGAGATAGATGCCCGCGTCATAATAGGGCACAGGGCTACCGTGCACTCCGTCATGCGCGGGTCCGGGCGTCCAGACCACTAGCATGTCGTCATTTGGTGCAGCCGACGGTTGCGTGAACTTTCCAACGCGCGGGTTGGAGCCGGTCTGCGGCGCGGGGCTATCATCAGCTGTCGTAAACGGGCTGAACGAATACATGCCGATCGGCGTGAAAGGCATCGAGAAAGAGTAGGGGAGTCCACCGTTCAAAGTGTATTCGATGCCGGGATTTTGATTTAGGAACGCGCTGTGAAACGCGGGCGTACCGTAAGGCGGCGCCAGCGGAAATCGTAGGAGCATGCCGAACCCGTTGTTGTTGAGGTTGTAGTAATCGACAACCACAAGGTCTTCGCTGGAGAGCTGCGTCATGAAGTGCATCGATTGACCGCTGTGAAAAGCGCTGACCATCGGGCCCCAGTTTCGCCCGTCGGGATAGATTGACCACAGGCCCCACACGCGGTCGTCACGCAGGCCTTGCGTTTCTGATGTGCTGAACATGATGCGACCGTCTTTCAGAATAGTGGGATGAAGAGCGCTGGCGATGCTCATCGGCGCGATGGGGGTCACGTTCTGGCCATCTTCGTCCATCACGAACAACTGCATCGTAGGGTTCGTCAGTGATTTCGGTGGCACGAACGCATTGCGATTGCTGGTGAACGCCACGCGCCCACCCGGAAGCGGGCATGGACCCAAGTTGAAGATGCCGTAGCCAAGATAATTGAATCCGCCTGGGACGCTGTTCGGCTGATAAGCACCGTCGGGTGTTTGATGCCAGTTACCGGCACCACGGTTTGGCGTGAACTCGCCAGGCGGCAGGGGGGCTGCAAGGTTACTCGGATTCTCGGCGAAAGTGAGCTGCTGAATCTGTCTCGTTTGAAGGTGGATGCGATAGATGTCGGCCCCGTGATAAGACAACCCTCGCTGCGGATTGATGTTCTCCTGATCGTAGAAATAAGAGTAGTAGACCCATTGTGCATCGAACGATACGAAGGGATCGGTCACCGCGCCGTCGCCGCCGAGGACGAGCACTTCCTCGCTGCCGTCGGGGTGGAGCAGGACAAGGTCCGCTCCAGAGTCCATGTTTGTGGGATGAGCAACTTCCGGCCACGTTGTGTTGCTGTTGTTGCCAAAGCGCGGCTGACGGACGTACACGATGTCGTAATTGACGACGTTGCCTGCGATAATACTTGTCTCCCAAGCGAAAGTCAGAAAGCTGATCGACAAAACAAGGCGCGCGCAGCCCAATCGAAATGACTTTTCCATCGTAAGCTCCCCCAAAAAGATCGGGCAAGTTGCACGACCGCGAAGGCCCATGCAACTTGCCCTACAGCCTCACTCTGCAAGACTATAGTGCTACGCCGTGGCACTCCTTCGCTGGCCGAAGTACAAGGTTCCGCCGACAAGCAGCAGCAACGTCATGACCACCAGGCCCCATTCAGACACGGTGGGGATTTCGAGCTCATCGCAATTGACCGTATCGCAATCCTGCTGATCGCACGACGGCGGCTGGTTCGGGCAGCAGGAATCGGGCGAAAGCAGGTCCGGGTTTTGTGGGCAAGCATCGCCACAACGGCCATCCACGCCGTCGCCGTCCGGATCGCCTAGGCATGCACTGCCAGGAGCGCTCGGCAGCCCGCCGATCGCGAGGCAGCACTGCGGGTCAAGTTGTTGGCATGTGCCGCTGAGGCAGCAGGCAGTAGGCGCTGTGCACTGTGTACCAGGACCGCGAGGCGTTCCGCCTTGGGCAGTGCAGTCTTCAGCCAATAGATTCGTGCAAGTGCCATTGGGCAGACAGCACGCTTGCGGATTGCAGCAAGGCGCACCTTCGACGCGAACTTCAGTCATGCAGGTTCCGATGTTGCCGCAATCATCGATGCCGGTGAATGTGACAATAGTGCCGGTGCCGCCACAGCTTGGCGGATACAGGCCACCCGGACGATTGTCAGTGACCGGTACGCTTGGATCGCAATTGTCAGTGGCCGAACCAGAGATCATGACCTGTCCGACAGGGACGCCACCCGGGCCGGTGCACTGCACGGTCACGCTACCCATGCAGGTAACAGTCGGCGGTGTGGTATCAACGACCGAAATCGTCTGCACACACGAAGCGTCGTTGCCGCAATCGTCGGTAGCTGTCCACGTGCGGGCGATGGTGAACTCTTGTGCACAGTCGCCGGGTGTTTGTACATCAGAGTGGCTGATCGCAGGATCAAGATCGCAGTTGTCCGTAGCCGTGGCAGAACCAGTCGCATTGGGATCAGTCGGCGAACCGCACTGCACCTCGACATTGGTTGGGCAATTAATGACGGGATCCGTCGTATCTGCGACCTCGATAATTTGAACGCACTGGTCTGTGTTGCCGCAATCGTCGGTCGCGGTCCATGTGCGTGTGATCGTGAACTCCTGCGGGCAGTCGCCAGGTGTGATTCCGTCAGAGAAGCCAATGCTAACCGTCATGTCGCAGTTGTCGGTCGCTGTGGCTGAACCGGTCACGCTGGGATCGGTGGGCGTGTTGCACTGAACGCTTGTATTGCCCGGGCAGGTGATGACCGGGTCCGTTGTGTCCACGACAGAAATTGTTTGGATGCACTGGTCGGTATTGCCACAATCGTCGGTCGCAGTCCATGTGCGCGTGATCGTGAACTCCTGCGGACAGTCGCCGGGTGTGACCAAATCTGAGAAACCAATGGCCACCACCATGTCGCAATTGTCCGTCGCCGAGGCAGAGCCGGTCGCGCCGGGATCGGTGGGAGAACCGCACTCGACCGACGTGTCGCCGGGACAGGTAATGACCGGATCCGTCGTGTCCACTACCGAGATCGTCTGAACGCACTGGTTTGGATTTCCGCAGTCGTCGGTCGCGGTCCAAGTGCGGGTGATCGTGAACTCTTGCGGGCACTCACCCGGTTCGACTGAATCAGTAAAGCCGATCGTGGGCATCAAATCGCAGTTGTCGGTGGCTGTCGCGGAACCGGTAGCAGACGGATCGGTCGACGAACCGCATTCCACGCTGGTGTCGACCGGGCAGGTAATCACCGGAGGCGTTGAATCGATCACGGTGATTGTCTGCTCGCAAGAGACCGTGTTCCCATCGGCGTCGGTGACGCTCCATGTTCGGGTGATGGTGAATTCCTGCGGGCACTTGCCGGGCGATTGTGAATCGGTGAACCCGGGGGTCAACGTGCCGTCGCAATCATCGCCCACTGTCGGAGTACCAGTTACGCCCGGATCTATCGGTGTATTGCACTCAACGCTGGTGTCAGCTGGGCACGTGATCGTTGGTGGTTCGCACAATGAGCCGGGGCCTTGCGGCACGCCTCCATTAAGGGCGCAGCAAACGCCGTGTTGGAGCGTGCAATGCTCGCCGGTGCAGCACGCTTGAATACCATCGCAGCTCGATCCAATTCCGCCGGAGATTCCGCCCGCGTCGATGCAGCAGAGCGGATCAAGGTTCGTACACGAGCCGTTGGGCAAGCAGCAAGCTTGTGGGGCCGTGCACACCGAGCCCGGACCTTCCGGCGTTCCTCCGTCATCGATGCAGCAGAGTGGATCCAGATTCGCACAGGTTCCATTTGGCAGGCAGCAGCCTTGCGGGGTCGTGCAAACCGAACCAGGACCCTGCGGAGTGCCACCGGCTGTCACACAATCGACGGGGGTAAGCGCGACGCAGGTTCCATTTGGCAGGCAGCAAGCTTCTGTTGGATTGGCGCCTTCGCAGCCGTCGTCGATTCCGCTTGAATCATTGTCGGTGAACGTACAGGCGGAGCCCGGTCCGCCGGGTGCGCCGTCAAACAGATCGCAGCAGAACGTATCGGCGTTCATGCAGTCACCGCCGAGGAAGCAGCATGCCTGGACATTGCCGGAACACATGCTGCCAGAACCACCGGGGAATCCGCCCTGAGCGGCACAACAAGCTGGATCAAGATTCGTGCAGGTGCCGTCGCCAAGGCAGCAGGCTTCGAGGGCGGTGCAGAAGTAACCTTCTCCACCTGGGTCGCCGCCTTGGGCGAGGCAGGCAGGCACATCCAGATCAACGCATGTGCCGTTTGGCAGACAACATGCCTGAATGTCTTCACAAATGTCGTCGATACCATTGGCGTTCAAGTCGCCGGCGCAATCCGAACCCGGACCCTGCGGCAGTCCGCCGAATTTCCCGATGCATTCGATCGCTGGGATTTCACTGCACGTACCGTCGGGGTGGCAGCAGGCTCGTGTCGGTTCGCATTCGTCGTCGGTTCCGTTGCCGTTAATGTCGCCTACGCACATCGTGCCCGCGCCGTGCCAGAGACCCGACTGCTTGGTCACGCAGCCGGAGAAATCGAGATCGAAACAAGTACCATCCGAAACACAGCAAGCACCGAGCACTTCGCAGGTTTCGTCGATGCCGTTCATATCGGTGTCGCCGGCGCACATGGTGCCGGGACCGAGGGGATAACCGCCGATGTCATCGCAATCGACCGGGTCGAGGTTCTGGCAACCGCCGTCATTGAGGCAGCAGGCCTGCTGCGCGAACGATGCAGCGCTCATCGAACCAATCAGAATTATGGTGAGACAACAGAAGAACCGAGACAGGCCCCGTCCGTGAAACATCGTGGATCTCCCTTCCATGACTGGAAACACCAGCCTCATCGCCGGGATGCGCTTCGCACCTAGCGGAATCGAAGTGCGCTGACTGCTATGCAAATTGAGCGTCGACGCAAACGCAAACCGGACACTTAACCCTCTGCCCCAACCGGAAGCATTTTGAAGTCGAGCCAGCTTCTGCCCAACCACATACCCTGCCTCCCGCGCGGACGCAGAGCAGCCTCCCGTTCAACCCGCCTAGGTTACTGATAAATCCCACTTACTTTCAATGGAAATTAGTCCGTAGTATTACTTTTTTGGGCTCATTGTCCCACGGCATGACTTTAGGCGCAACCATTGCGGTGAAACTGGGCAAGCTGAGTACTTTGCGCGCGCTTTTGTATCAATTCACATGGAACTCGAGCTAGGTGTGAAGAAAGAACGAATCAAAGAGTTACGAGAATGGTGACTCATTCACGATTTCTTGACCAATTCAAAGGCAACCAGAGCGCGCTTGCGCGCGACGGCATGGTCGACAATCGGATTTGGGTAATCCTTGCCGAGACGAATACCGGATTGCACCAAGGTGGATGCGTCGGCTTCCCACGGTTTGTGAATCCACTTTGATGGTAAAGTGCCAAGCTCTGGCACCCAGCGGCGAACGTAGTCGCCTACCGGGTCAAACTTTTCGCCTTGCGTTACCGGGTTGAACACCCGAAAGAAAGGGGCGGCGTCGGCCCCACAACCGGCGGTCCATTGCCAGCCGAGCGTGTTGTTAGCGAGGTCGGCATCGACCAGCGTGTCCCAGAACCATTTCGCACCCTCCTGCCAGGGAATCATCAGATCTTTGACGAGGAATGAGGCCACGATCATGCGCACCCGGTTGTGCATCCAGCCCGTGGTCCACAATTCGCGCATGCCGGCGTCGACGATGGGATAACCGGTTCGACCTTGCTGCCATGCGCGGAGGTTCTTCGCGTCGCGACGCCAAGGAAACCGCGTGAACTCCTCGCGCAGCGGCTGATCTGTTGTGTGCGGGAAATGAAAGAGCAGGTGGTGGGCGAACTCGCGCCAGCCAATTTCGGTGAGATAAATGCGCGAGCCTTCATCGAGAATGCCTGCCTTCTGCTGACTGGTGACGGCATGCCAGATGGTTCGCGGGCTGATTTCGCCAAAGTGCAGGTGCGGCGACAGACGGGAGCTACCCACGATGTCGGGGCGATTTCGATCGGTATCGTAGGTTGTGATGCGGCGTGCAATGAAGTCGTCCAGTTGTTTGAGTGCGCCGCGTTCGCCGACGGCCCACGATTCACGCATACCAGCCGCCCAGTCGATCGTCGGTTCGAGTTCAAGTTCGCCGAATTCCAATGAGCAGGGCCAATCGGCCGACGATTTGAGTTTTTTCGGCGCTGGTAGAGGTTTAGACGGTTCGGGCAGGGCGAGACATGCCTTCCAATAGGGCGTGAAGACCTGATAGGGCTTGCCGGTACGGGTGGTCAGTTCCCATGGCTCAAAGAGAAGTGAGCCGTTGAAGCTTTCGACGGCGATACTCAAGTCGCGGAGTTTCGACTTGATCTTTTTGTCGCGCTCGATGGCAGCGGGTTCGTAGCGGCGGTTCCAGTAGACGGCTTTCACGGCGGTCTGGCGAATGATGGCGCGAAGCGTTTCCCAAGTGGGGCCGCGACGAATGATCAAACGCGAGCCGATCTTTTCCAGATCGCGATCCAAGCTCTTCAATGATTGGTGCAGCCACCAGCGGCTGGCTGCGCCTGGCGACCAATTTCCTTCTTCCTCCCGCGACCAGATGTAGAGCGGGATAACCGGTCCGCGTTCGATGGCTGCGACGAGCGCGGGGTTGTCAGTCAAACGCAAGTCTTGTCGAAACCAAACAATGGACGCGATAGTGGTCATGTGGACTGAATCTGAATTTGGAAAAAGAATCCGAGCGTCGATCAAGCGCCCCTCACCCCAACCCTCTCCCCAAGAGCGAAGGGGAGTTTCGTTAGTCAGACCATTGATTTCTATTGCCTAATGCCAATTGCCAGATGCCTTGCCTTACCTTCGCAGCACTCGAGTAAGCGTCCACCAGTCGACGATGGCGACAAGAAGGATTCCGCCCCACATGACGGCAAGGCCGAGTACGTGCGTGCCTGCGTTGTTGGTCATCTGCTTGCCCATCACGATCATGGTGATGATCAGGGCTGACGGAATGAAACTGATGCCGAACGAAGTCACCACGTGCGAGCCGCGAAGGACGGTCGCAAGCACAGCCCCAAGAATGACCAGCACAAAGACGCTGGCGCTAAAGGCCGCGCGCTCGTGGACGGTGGCGATCAGGCGGCGAGTGGCGATGCCGACGATTCCGTCTGCTTTCCCTCTCGCCTTGGATAGCGGTTCCGGCGCACCCACTTGCGCGCTGACATCGAGCATTTCCTGATTCGACATGCGGGTGACAAGATCAATGATGTCGGACCTGACGGGCAGCGGACCCAACTGCTCGTGTGCGGTTGTGCGTTGGGTTTTGCCATCGCTCATGGTGGCTTCGTAAACGTCGATCTGTGTGCCGAGGTCGCTGAGGTTCTCGCTGAGTGCAAACTCAAGTGTCGCACGTTCGGCCTTGATCGATTCGCGGCGGTTCGCCCGTTTCACGTCGATGTTCACTCCGACGAAATCAATGAAGAGGTTCTTGCCGTCATCGGTCTGCCGGCCGTTTTGAGCCTTTATCTTGTATTCCGCGTCGGAGGTCGTAATGACGAATTCGTGATCCTTCTGCCAATCTTGCCACATTCTTTCGCGAGCGAGGAACTTCGCGACCTCGCTGCGCAGAACGCCCATAGCCAAGCGGACATCGCGCCATTCGCCGGGTTTTTGAATGAAATACAGCAATTCGCCAAGCGTGAGAAATTTGTTTTTCACCTGCTGGGGAAAAAGCTCTTCAATTCGCTCCTTCTTGATTTCGAGTTGACCGAGTTTCTGAAGTTGACCGGAGCGCGGATCGACGGCCAGGCCGCCAACCATCGTCGCACTTGCGTTGAGCCCGCCGCCGTCTGAGCGATTGAACAAGATGCGGATTTCCTCGGCTGTGCCGTATCGTTGCCATTTGTCTCCCTTGGGTTCGGCAAAGGCCGCACGATACATAATGACTTCATTCGGATTCTCAGGGTTGACCGCCACCGCGTCCGCGCGAGCAACGAAAGCGTCGCCCATTTTGATTCCGCCGGGCTTGTTGAGCCATTGGAGAGCGAGCGTGCCGACATCGGCAGTGACGATCGTATCGAGATTTCGGATGAGCCGCGGGATGACCGAGCTGCTCAGGAAGAATGTCGCAACCGCACAGATGAAGCTTAGAACCAGCGTCGGCAGGAGAAGCACATGCATGTTGATCCCGCCGCTACGACAGGCAATGAACTCGTTGTCACCCGCAAGCCGTCCGTAGGCAGTGGTGGCGCTGAAGAGGGCAGCCATCGGCAGCGTCAATGACGCGGCGATGGGGATAACCAGCCAGATGAGGCGGAAGAGTTGAGTAGGTGTGAGTTCCCCACCGATCTTGACGAGATTCAGCACGCCGCCACCGAGAGCAATGACCGCCGTCAAGCCCAGCGCTGTCAGAACAAACGTCTTGCTCATCTCGCGGATGATGTAGCGCTGCAATGTCCAGGGGAACGCCATAGTCGGGCATCGTAAAGGGAAAGCGGTTGCCCGCCAAACACGTCGATTGATGCCAACAGTCGCGAATCGTTCATTGTGATGTGTATGCCCTGCCGATATCCCCTACGGAGCGAGTGCGCGCATAGCATGAGGTGAGCGTTCGTAAAATGTCCTCAACGATACAAAACAAGATTACATCGAAAGAGCAGTTGGTTGCGGCCGTGAAGGCCGCGCGCGTGGACGGCAAGACGATCGTCCAATGTCACGGCTGCTTCGACATCGTCCACCCCGGCCATGTTCGTTATCTGGAATTCGCGAGACAGCAGGGCGACATACTCATCGTTTCACTCACCGGCGATGCGGATGTCAGCAAAGGGACGAGCCGGCCATACATTCCGCAGGAGCTCCGCGCGGAGAATCTCGCGGCGCTGATGTTCGTCGACTACGTGTACATCAACCCGACGCCGACGGCTGAGCAGATTCTTGGAGAAGTGAAGCCCGACCTGTACGTAAAGGGTCGGGAATATGAAGGCTCGAACGATCCCGGGTTTCATGCAGAAAAGCGAGTCGTCGAGAGTTACGGCGGGCGGATTATTTTTTCGAGCGGCGAGATCGTATTCAGTTCGACGGAGCTGATCGATCGCATGGCTCCCAATCCGGAGATAGAGTCGCACCGGCTCAATCTCATGTGTCGCCGCCACCAGATCAACGCGAACAAGTTCCTGGAAACGCTCGATCGTTTTCGTGATTTGCATGTGCTGGTCGTCGGCGATGTGGTTGTTGATAAGTATGTGATATGCGATCCGATCGGGGTGGCCAGTGAGTCGCCGATGATGAGCCTGATTCATCGCGGCGAGCACACGTACATCGGCGGGGCGGCCATCGTCGCGCGACATGTGGCTGCGTTGGGTGGGCATGCATTCTTGCTGAGCAGCGGCGGAACGGACGAGATGTCGCGCATGACGACGGAGACGCTGACACGCGAGGGAGTCGAGGTCAATTTCATCCAGAATCGCCCGACGCTGGTGCAGAAAACGCGGTTTCTGGCGGACGACACGAAGCTGTTCAAGGTCGATCAGGCACAGCGGTTGCCGCTCGATTCGGTGACTGAGCGACGGGCAGCGGTGATTCTTGAGCAACAGTCGAAGGTGGCCAACGCGGTGATCTTCTGCGATTTCGGCTATGGCATGATCACAGGCGGCTTATTGAATCGCGTGCTGCCGACGTTGCGCACGAACGTGCCGACGATTGCGGCTGATGTGAGCGGTGGAAAATCGAATCTGCTCAACTTTCGCAATGTAGATTTGCTTTGTCCCACGGAGCGCGAAATGCGCGCGATGCTCGACGATTTTGAGTCCGGGCTTTCGGCGGTCGCGTGGCAGATTCTTAAGGAGACGCAGGCGAGGCATCTTTTTGTCACGATGGACAAGCGCGGCGTCGTCGTGTTCGAGCGACAAAGTCAGGATCGCAATTCGCCCGATTGGTCGGCGCGGTTGAAGAGTGAACAGATTCCGTCGCTCGGCGATCGCATTGTGGATCGTCTCGGTTGCGGCGATGCGCTGTTGGCCGCGTCAACACTGGCGCTGTCAGCCGGGTGTTCTCCGATTCTGGCAGCGTACATTGGCAATGCGGCTGCGGCCGTAAAGCTGGCGACCCTCGGCAACCAACCCGTGGAAGAGCAGCAGTTACGCGCGTGGTGCCAGAATCGTCGCGAGCTTTCCTTCCCCGATGCGTCCGCACCGCGCGCGACGCTCACGCCTTCGCACGAACGCCGGAAACCAGCGGACCAAACGCAGCCTTCCGTTCAGTAGTAGCAACAAATTGTATTTTCCTGCGTGCCAGCCATACACAAGTTCCCCATTCTCGTTCGGTTGACGATTCCCCGCCTGCCGATAGGCTCAGCGTCAATCATGAACACGCTCGGGCGTTACATTCTTCGATCGCTGGTATGGAACTACGTCATCACCGTGGCGGTCATGCTCAGCCTGTACGTGCTGCTGGACATGTTCGTCAACATGGACGAGTTCACTGAGCGAAGCCTGCCCGTAACCACCGTAATTGCGAACATTGTGGATTACTACGTTCCCAATCTGTTGCTCTATTTCAAGCAACTCTCAGGCGTAATCATGACGTTTGCATGCCTCGCGACGGCTGCCCGGATGCGAAAGCAGAACGAACTGACAGCCATGCTCGCGTCGGGCGTCAGCCTGTTTCGGCTGGCGATCCCGATTGTCGGGTTCGGGCTAGCCACGGTGGGTTTGCTGGTGGTTACGACCGAATGGCTCATCCCGCGCGTGGCTTACAAGCTCGCGCGCGACCATGACGAAGTCGGCACCGGGCAGAAGTACGACGTCCTATTCCTGCAGGATCGCGACGGGGCGTTGCTGTCAGCCGATGAGTTCAATACAACGTCGAATGAACTATCGAGAATGCTGGTGCTCGATCGTGACGAAGAAGGCAGGGTAACTGGTTCTATCGAGGCGGACAGCGCGACGTGGGAGCCGGATGCAACTGATCCCAATCGAGGGAAATGGCATTTGCAGCGGGCGACGAAGCGTACACTAGCTGACGCGTCCCAGGGCACGCTCGGCCCGCAAGGGGCGATGACCGAATCGCATCCAACGGTCTATGAGAGCGAACTATCGCCCGAGATTATCCAGCTTCGCCAGCGCGAGGGGTGGATCGAGTTCCTGAGCCTCGCGCAGCTCAACACGCTTCAGCCGCGCGATGTGGGAGAGGCGTCGACGATCCTGCGAACAAAACAAATGCGCATCACCACGCCGATCGTGAGCGTGATTCTTTTGCTGCTTGGTTTGCCGTTCTTCCTGAATCGTGCACCAGCCAGCGTGCTGAGCGAAACGGGTCAATGCACTATGGTCACCGGCTCGTGCTATGTCGTGGCGTTTTTTGCTCAGAGCGTTCGGGCTGGTGAATACGGTGCGCTGATCGTGTGGGCGCCAATCTTCGTGTTCGCGGTGCTGGCGATGGTGCGACTGGATCGGCTGCGGACGTAAGCGAGACAGGAAGCCTCGCGGGTTCACATTTGAAAAGGTGACGGCGTCCTGCACTGCCAAGCGTCGCTTGATAATGCCACCCTGAAATGCATCTCTATGCCGCTTCGATGTGACCGACGGCAGCAGACTGGCGGACTTGTGAGCGGAAAAGATTTCGCTGGAGAATGCGGTGTCGGCGGCGATCGCGGTAGACCGTCACTAACCAGCGAGTGATCAGATAGGTCACGATGCCCGAGGCGATTGCGACTACAAAGATTCCGACCCAGAGTTCAATGCCAAGTGTCGCGAGGTTGGAGAAGAACGTGGACCAGTATTTCGGGTCGATGATAGAGCCCCAGGAGTCAGGCGACAGGCGTTTGATGGCCACAGTCAAATCGACGTTTTCGCCCGACGGCCACAACCACTTTCCGACGAGCAGGCACGTTGTGTAGATGGGAATGCCGGTGAACGGGTTCGACACCCAGACCATCGGTATGCAAATGGCTTTGTTGGCACGGAAGAGTGCGGCGAGGGCGACTGCCGCTGCGGTTTGGAAGCCGACGAAGGGCACGATGGCGGCAAACATACCGAGGCCTGCGCCGAGCGCGACTTTGTGCGGCGTGTCGTTGGCGTGCAAGATCCGTTGCGACAGGAATCGGCGGGCGCGAAGGTAATAGCGACTCAGGGGAATACCTTTCGAACGGACAAAGCCCTTATCGCGCGATTCGCAAACGACGACACGAACGATGAACGGCGACTCGAAGTGCGGCCAAGCTAGGCGCCCGACGCGACTTCACTATTCGATTGTATCGGCGGAATTCATCGATTCAATGATTGGCGCAAAGCAGCCAGCACATTTTCGGCTGGGAGTTCTTCCATGCACCGATGATCGTGAGGACATTGCTGCAAACGACGCAGATAGCAGGGTGAGCAGGGCAGGTCGAGACGGACAACGTCGTGAAGTCGTCCATAGGGACCGGTTCGCCGGGGGTTGGTGGGGCCGGTGATGCAGACGAGTGGCCGATTCCGCGCGACAGCCAGGTGAGCGGCGGCGGAGTCGAGGCAGAGAACGCTCGAAGCAAGACCTAGCAGTGCTGCGAAGCCGCGAATGCTGGTCTGGCCGGCGAGGTTGATCGGCTTTATCTGGCAGGCGTCGACAATGGCTTGGCAGATCGCGGATTCATCCTTGGCGCCCAGCAACACGCAAGGCCAATTCTCTTTCGATTGCAATTCGTCGATGACGTTTGCGAAACGCGCGCTTGGCCAGAGTTTGGTCTCCCAGCGCGCAGCCGGAACAATGGCGATCCAGCGTTTGTCGGGTTGGATTCCATTTTTCTCGAGTAGCTGTCGCAAGGCGGATATTTCCTGATCGCCGAGTTGCACGTCAAAGTGCACGGGCGTTGAATCGAACCCGAGCAACGCGCCGACCAGCATGTATCGATCGACTGCGTGCATTTCATCCTTCGTGTCATCTACGATATGCGTGTAGAAAAAACTCGCGCCCTCGCGTGAAGAGCGAAAACCAATGCGGGTTCGCGCGCCCGTCGCGCGTGCGATGAAGCCGGTGCGGAACAGGCCCTGAAGATCGATGACCAGATCGTAGCGTCGCGAGCGAAGCACCTTGATGAACTGTACGAACTCAATTCCGGCAACCGGGCTTCGCCACATTTGGCCGTATCGCGAACGATCGAAGCGAATGACATCGTTCAAATCGGAGTGGCCTTCGAGCAAGGATGCGAGCCCGCTCGCTATGAGCCAATCGATGCGCGCGTGCGGATAGCGCCTGCGCAACGCGTGAAGAACGGGAAAGGCGTGAACGATGTCACCAAGCGAACTCGGCTTGACGATGAGGATTCGCTCGATGGATTGATCTCGCAGAGTTGAGGCGTTCTTGTGACTCATGATCACAAAACGCCGTTAGACGCGCAGCGACACCCAACGCCCGTTGCCGACCAGGATCTCGTTGGGACGATACCGCGCTTTGTAAGCCATCTTGCCGCAATCGGCGATGTAATAGCCGAGGTAGTAATAGGGCAGGTCGTGTCGGCGGCAATAATCGATTTCATAGAGCACTGAGAATACACCGAGACTGCGCCGCGCGAAATCGGGGTCGAAAAACATGTAGACGCTGCTCAGCGACTCCGGACATTGATCGAGGATGCTGACGGCTGCGAGTCGTCCGTCGATCACATAGCAGAATTCGGTTGTCGTGGTGGGGGAGTGGTAAAGAAATTCCTGCAAAGATTCGCGCGATCGATCCATGGAGTCATCATGCTGAGAAACCAGATAGCGGCTGTAAAGCTCGAATTTCTCGTCGGTGAGTTGGGGCGATTCGTGGGTTACCTGCACATCGACGTTCAGCTTCCAGATGCGCTTCATGGACTTCGTCGCGAGGAAGTCCTTCACCGGCACGCGGACCTGGCGACACTCATGGCAATCGCGACACTGCGGGCGGTACACCACACGGCCCGATCGGCGAAAACCCTGCGACAAGAGTCGCTCGTACACCGCCCCGTCTAGCGTGGGCACGAAGTAAGCTTCGTGGCGGGCCATTCGATCGGGGAGGTAAGGACAGGCGTGCTCGGGCGTGATATTGCGTAGCGAGTCGCGTTCGACTTGCACGGACTCAGCGCTGCACGAATTTGATCCGTATCCGTCCATAGCAACAACTTGATTTTAGGACGCCGCTCATGGGTGCGGCAACAATAATCCGGGAGAAAGGCGTTCGACCAGCATAACGGCAAACGGCGGCAGCAGGATCGAAGGCAGCATGTTGGCGACGGGGATGCGTTTGATATCCAAAAGCAGTAATCCAGTGGCCAGAAGGGCGATTCCGCCTACCGCAGTCATGATCCCGGTGGAGACGGGATCGAGGAATTTCACAATCCAGAGCGCACCTAGAGAAAGCCCGCCCTGAACGACAATGACCGTGATCACGCTGGCCAGCACGCCAGCCCCCAGCGAGGAAGCCAAGGCGATCGACGAGAAACCGTCAAGTGTCGCTTTGACATACAAATAGCTTGCGTCGCCATCGGCGCCGTTTCTCAGGCACCCAAGAAGCGTAAGCGGACCGACGCAGAACAAGACGCTGGCGCTGAGGAATCCCTGGGCGAACGAGCGACCGTCGCCGGTAGAAAAGCGGGCGTGAATCCATTGGCCGAAGTTCTCGATGCGCTGTTCAAGCTTTAATGCAGTGCCGATGATCGCGCCGAGCAATAGGCAAACGATGACCGTCATGCCGAGGCGTGCGCCGTAGGTGGCGGGGTGCGAAACGCCTTGGCCGTATTTCGCGATGATACGCCCGATTTCGAGAACGCCCGCGTCGATGCCGAGCGTCAGCGTAACCAAGCCAAGGCATTGAAGAACGATGAGGCGATAGCGTTCAGGAATGCGCGAGGCGAACGAGAGACCAATCAGACTGCCACAAAGCACAGTGATGACATTAACTGCCGTGCCGTTCAAGCTGTTCCACATGCTGCGTACTCCCGCCCGAAGACTCGCGCGGTAGTTTCGCCGGATTCCGGTTGCGAGGCTATAGCGCGCTTATGTTGCGGGTAGGTGGCTGCGAACTTGTTCGATGATGTATCGCACGCGATGGGCAGTCGTGTGTTGGCGATGGATCAAATCAGCTGCCTGCTTGTAGTCATGTTTGCTTGAGTCGCGGAGGGCTTCGCTGGTGGCTGAGGCGAGGTCTTCATTCGAGTGGAAGAAGCGCAGATGCGAAATGAGATCAGTCAAGCCAGGGTACTCATGGGCGAAATGTTCCGCTCGACCGCCCAGGAAGACCTGGCAACCGACCGATAGCCCGTCGAGCGCTTGTTGAACGTTCCACGAGTTGAGCGCGGGCAGCACCAGTACGCGGGCAAGGTTGTAGATGATGTTACGCGTGGCCAGGTCCGGTATGGGGCCGCGATGAAGCGGGTGCAGATTGGGCTCCAGGTGCCAACCCTGGCCTAGAATAGCCACTTTGGCTGAGCGAGCTTGACATTCGTTCGCGACAGAATTGACCAGCGCGATAAGTCGCGCCGATGGTAAGGCGCGATGTTCGACTAGATTTGTCCATTGCTTACGGAGACCGGCGTCGGTGAGCTTCACGCCGGTTTTGACTTCCGCATCTTTGATGAGTGACTGTATCGCATTGTTATGATCCTTATCTGCGCGCTTGCGGGCGAGCCGATTGACTTCGTTCCACAGTTCAATGTGACTTGGGAGCGTGATGCCGGCTGCGATTGGGCGAGCGTCAACAAAGTCAGCACAAAAGGCTACATCGCATTGCCAGGCGGCGTGGTCTTGCGGCGAGACGCGGACCCGTTTGAACAGTGTGTCGTCAGTAGCTGGCTCGCAGATCACGATTTGGTTCTTGGGCCAACCCTCTTCGATGGCGCGCTTTTCCAACGTTGTTGAATCGACCACGCAGAAGCCGCGACTATCTGCGTCCGCCGAAGTTGGAGATTCGATTTCCGACTCGAAGGACTGCCACGAAACCACAGGCAACGACGTTGGCAGCCAATGACCCATGCTGCCTGCCCCAGCTCCAACGAATATGACCAACTCGGCGTCGAGGTCGTGCACGGACCGAAGTCGTGCCGCAATGTGGCACTGATCCGGAGTGGTAGGGGTGCATTCAGTATGCGGCAGTTCAAGCTTCGTAAGGGACGACTTCAGGCGATCCGCTAATTCAATCGCGTGTGTACGCGCGTCGATGCTCAGCAAAGCCACGCGCGGTCGCGTTGGGATTTGGGCCTTTGTCCGCCTCGAAAAATCGTCCACGTATTCACGTACGCGGGCCTGCTGGAGATTCAGCGCCCGCTCGCTGGCGATCTCGACCAAGCGTTGCAGCTCAAGGCGGTCGCCATCTGAAACCTGCGGTGCGAACAGGATTTTCTGCGGCAATTCGTAACCGGGATTGGCTGCGATGAAATCGGGCAGCTTGGTTTCCATTGTTCGCGCGTTCATAACCGCAAGTCGACCGGTGGTGAACAGACGCACATAGTCGTAAAGGTGCATGGCAAGTTTGAAGGTCAGCGTTTCGTCAACCAAAGCAAAGATGGCTGTATAGGGCGGTGTGCGAGCGGCTAGCAGTTCGTATTCAAGTCCGCACATCGGACCGGCGAGCCACACATTGCCGCCGGTACTCTGGAATCCCTCGACCAGAATCGGCGCGCTGACGGTGGGCATCGACGTTCCGCCGAGCCATTTCTTCGGCACACCGTTTTCGGTGAATTGCCACGTGGGGCAGCCATCGCGGCCGGTTGCAAAAGCAACGTGTTCAGCGATCGGCAAGCGTTCCAGTTCGATGGCGACCTCCGGCTGGCGCGATCGCAGGGCTGCGAGGTTCGTTTGAAATCGATGAAGTGCGGACGAAGGAATGTTCTTCGTGAGGACAGGCGTACCGGTTTCAGGCGCTGTGGTTTGCATAGCGACTGATCGTCATCAGGATGAGAAACGCTATTCCCAAAGCCCAGACGAGCCCGGCCGCAATCGCAGGCCAAAGCGGCATCGGCGGCGCATTGCCGACGGGGACATTGGGGTCTGACCAGTCGATTCCCGTTTCGGGCTTGGGTTCGGTGACTTCGGTTGTCATACCGTGATCTTGTCCTATTTCAACCAGCGGTCAAGGTCTCATCCGGGCACAACGATTTTGACGGGGATTTCAAATCGCTCCGCACCGGGCACAGCCGTCTCGACGATCAACTTCGATTCGTGCGTTCCTTTGGGCAGTTGGCCACTCAACCGAACATTGAGAACTCGCAAATGCTTCAGGCGTGCGTCAGCATCGTTATTCCAATCAACCGACACGGCGTCGTTTGCAGAGGTAATGTTCTTGATGGTCAATTCAGTCTGCGGAGCGCTTTGCAACTTGATGCGCCGCTTCGTCCCCATGGGCGTCCCATCCTGCGTGAGAAGAATGAGCGGCGGCTCCACTTCGATGATCGGAGCAACGATGCCGAATACCGGAACGGAAATCACCGGCTGATCGGGCAACGTCGTGTGAATTTCCAGCGTAGCCCCAAACGGGCCTTCTGGTGCGTCATCGCGAACGGTTACGTTCACGTCAAACTTCGGCTCTTTTCCTTCAACTTTTGCGAACGCGACGTTCAGTAGTGGGCCGGCCGTAGCGGAGGTGATCTGAAAGTTCTTCGCTTCCGATGATCCAACCTTGACCGTTTGCAGTTGCTGTCCGCGCGGCGACGATTGGCGCGTGGCGTCGACGACTTTCGGTGTCCACGTCAGCTCAGCCACGATCTCCCCGCGAATGGGCAGCTCGGCGGTGCGCTCTAACCCATCGATCTTGATTTTGACGACAGCGTCCGCGATCAGGCCGCCGAGGGCTGCGTCGTCGGTTACGGTGAATACCACTTTCTGTCCGCTGTTTCCGGTTTGAGTCTTGATCGGTTCAATAACGAAGGTCAGCGGCGCTGGTTGAGCGAACGAAATGTCGACGACCTCGACCGACTTGCGCCCGCCTTCCGGCGTAATAGTGATCGCTTTCTCAGCGGGCACGCCGCGACGAACACTTCGGAGGTTGAGCACGGTGGGACTTAGTTCGTAGGTCTTTTCGACCTCGGCGGTGAATTCCAGTTGCAGTTTCGGCTCAGCCGGATCATTGCTCTCGACCGTGATCGCTTTTACCTGATTGCCGAAGCGCTGCGTGCTGTTGAAATCGGCCTTCAACGAGAGTGTTGCGCCGGGCTTCGCAACTTTCTGGTCGTCGGTCAACTTGACGATCGTACACCCGCAGCTGGCCTTTGTTTCCGAAATGATCAGATCACCCGTACCCTGGTTTTCAAGCGACCACTCCAACTGAACCTTGTCGCCTTCAAGCACCTTGCCCAGTTCGATCTTGCGCTTGGCCACGAAGAGACGGGGCAGCTTTTCCTTCTTCTCGGCATCCTTCGGAACAGGCGGAAGTTGTGCCCATGACCCTGACACAGCGGTTAGCACGAGGGCAACGACAAATATTCGAGTTTGAATCAATTTCATCGCAGAGTTCCTTGGGGTCGAAATTGGCCAACGACTATTTAGGAAAATCATAGAGGCCGCCACGTGACTTAACCAGCGGGGGATTGTCACGTTCGTGTCAAAGCAAGCAGCTTCGCGCGCGACCGAAAACCGCGCCCATCATGGAACCTGTAGTTCCAGAGTGTGATTACGGCGACCGTCGTTGACTTCGCTCAGCGTGAGACGCACGCGTGTGCCCGATAGCAGCTGTGCGTTAGAGAATCGATATTCCACCGTTTGGGTCTCGCCGGGTTGCAGGCTGGCGAACGGGCGATATTGACGCTCGCGTTCCGTCGCACGGGCTGAGCCGCGAAAACTCACGGCCGAGTTCGATCGATTGGTAACCACGTGCCTGAGGATCAGAACGTCGCCGTCGACAAAAGCCGTCCCTTCGACCTGGATATCAGAAAGGTCGATCGATACCGTCATCGGAATGTCGAACTGATAACCAGTTTCCGTAATGGTCACGTGGGCCATGATCGTCTTGTTTCCCGCCGGTTCGTTGTGCGGATAGCGAATCTGGATCTCGCGCGACTCGGCTCGTCGCGGTTGCAGACTAAGTTTGATCTCGCGCGGCGTGACTTCCCACGAGCCCGGCGTGTCCAGCTTGATCTGGCCGGTCAGGGGTCGATCGCCAAAGTAATCGATACGCAAGCGATGAATAACCAATTCCGTGCCCGATTCGACGCGCTGTGGCTCCATCGACAGCGATGACGTGGTGAAATCCACCAGCCATTTTTCGACACCCGGCACAAAAACCGGCGCTGGCGTGAGGTTGATCATGTGGCGACCCTGTTCGTTCTTTTCAAGCATCGTTCGGCGGCCCCAAAGATCAATGCTCTCCTTAGCCTGCCCCAGTTGCAGCTCGTGTGTCCTGCCACCTTCGGGTGCATCTGAATCCCAGATCGCAAGTGTGGTGTTATCCCCTTGTTCGAAGACGAGGCAATGGATGCCCGGACCAAACTTCAACTCTTTGCCCGGCGTAGCATCGCCGATCGCGGCCACAATCGTGCGAAAAAGAATGAACTCCTCGGTCGGCTCAGCCATGTGCTGCCGGTTTCGATCCTGAGTCAACCATGGTTGAGGCACGAAGAGCGTCTGCGCGCCGCTGTGCTTCAATGTGATGAGTCGTTGTGCCCAGATCGCGAGACGACTAAGACGCCGATAGCTCGAGGGCTTGAGCGATTCAAAATACGTTTGCAGCCGGATTCCGCGATTCGTCGTGAGAGTACTGACCGACTGACTCAGCCACGCGGCGGAAGAGTCACCTTCGAAGGGCATGACGGCGAATTCGGCAGATTCGCCAAGTCCGGCCAGTTGATCCGAATTCGCTATGGGGACAATCAGCGCGGGCGAAGTCGTGAACCTCCGCATTCCGTCGACCAAGAGCGTGATCGCCTGCTTCAGCGAAGCGGGAGTTACTTCCTCCGGGCTTTCGTCAGGGCCCATTTGCCACGTGCGGAAGATGCCGCCATAGGTCGCGATGACGGACGCAATGGCTTCATTCCACGCGGCGGCGTCGGTCGTCAGCCATTCGACCAGAGTTTGCTTGCCGTCGGTTTTTTCGGCGCGAACGTGTTGTTGTGGCGGATACATGACCCCCGTCACGTTGAACCCGCGCTTGGTCAGTTCATAGAGAAACTTGTCGCCGTCACTGCGGGCGGTGCCGCGCGACCAGTCGAACTCCGCGCCGAGTTCCACGGGAACTTTGACGGCCAGCACGCCAAGCTCCTGCAGCAGTGCGAGCTCCGTTTGACTGTCGGCTCGCGAGTCTGGACGCAACACGACCCCGAATGTCTTAGCAGTGGCTGACTCGCCGCCGGGCCACGATGCAACGACAGCAAAGGCCAATTCCTGCGTGATATTGGAAGATTGATCCTCACTCGCGCGAAAGCGTGCGGTGTACAAACCGGGTGCCAGCTCACCGAGCGGGATTTCCTGATAGTCGCTCTCACCATCCAATTGCGGATATACGAGATGTCTGGCGATCTCGCGGCCGTCGATGTTCCAAACGCGGACGTCGCCAGGACGGGCCGACGTATTGTTGGTCAGGTAGCGCAGGCGAAGCGAACCCTGTCCGTTGTCTTGCAATACGTTGGAAGGCTCGCTGGTGAACAACTCCGCACGCGGCGCTGTTTCGATTCGAATATCATCAAACCACGCGGCCGCGTGCACGTCGATGCGCGACGGCTCATGTCGCGACTTGCGCAGCTTGTCGTGCATATCTTCCTGCAAGACCCACGCGACGAGTCCGATGGACTTGGCGGTAGGTGGGGCGGGAGCAAGTTCCATTTGGACTGGGTGCCATGGGTTGTCACTCGATGGGGGTCCGATCCAATCCGATCGCAACATGGTTTCGAGGATCGCGTGACCGCCTTCGTCGAGATACGCAGCCGACAGGCAGGCACGGGCGAACTCGATCCTGTCCGTGCGAATGAAACCCGAAATTCGGTAAGACGACTTCGGGCGAACTGGCAAGTTGAAACCCGAGTATTGATAGGCTACGTTGCGACCTTCGCTCGACAGATAAAAAGACGGCGGTGCATTGCGACCGACGTTCATATCGAACGACCCGCGTGCGAAGCGCGGGAAATCGTGCATGCGCATCGGTGTCCAGCCGCGAGGCACATCCTCGACGTTGCCCCTGGCTCGTTCGTCGAAATCGAATTCGTGAAGCACGTGATCGGTTTTGGCTTCGGTCGACAACTGCATCATCGAAGAAGCTTCACCGCTGGATGTTTCATGATCGGAGGCGATCGCCGGCGTTGTGAGCAGAGCGACAACGGCCAATACATGAAGAAGTCGGTCTTCGCGCAAACGCGCGAACCGCGATCGCAGCCAATATGATATTGGCGAAAGACAGAATTCTAAGGAAGTGAAATTCATAGCGTCTGCGCGCTGCGCCCTTCTATTATCGGTAGGGGGTTGCGATGAGTCGCGAGCCGACGCGTGCCCGTTCAATTGCGACCACGGCACGCCTCGCCTACCATCGGCGATATGAAGGCGCTGAGTGATACTCAACGATACCTGACCGATTTTGACGCGATCCGGGCTGCGAACATCCTCACCGATGTGCTTGTTATCGGAAGCGGCGTCGCAGGCGGCCGGGCGGCGATCGAGGCCGCGAAGTACGGCAGCGTGATCGTCGTCACCAAGGACGAGTTTAAGGAATCAGCCACGCGCTACGCCCAGGGCGGCATCGCCTGCCCGACCAATCCGGATGATTCGATTCAATCGCACTTCGACGACACGATGCGGGTCGGTTGCTATCTCAACGATGAAACCGCCGTTCGTCTGCTTGTCACTGATGGACCAAAGCGCATCGCAGAGCTGATGGAGTGGGGCATCGAGGTCGATCGCCATGGAAACGAACTCGTGCTCGGTCGCGAGGGCGGGCACTCCCAAAACAGAATCATTCACGCGCATGGAGATCAAACGGGACTCGAGCTCGCGCGGACGATCGAGCGGAGACTAATGCAGACGAGTCAAATTCGGGTATTCGATCATTGCTTTCTCATTGATCTGCTCACACACGAAGATCGCTGCGTCGGAGCGGTGACGTATCACGCTGACTATGGTCATCAGCTCATCTGGGCCAAGCAGGTGATTCTCGCCTCGGGCGGGTGCGGACGCATCTGGCGCGAGACGACAAACCCGGCTGTCGCCACAGGGGACGGCCTTGCAGCCGCATTTCGCGCGGGCGCCCGAATGCGCGACATGGAGATGGTGCAATTCCATCCCACGACGCTCTACATCGCGGGTGCGGCGAGAACGTTGATTTCGGAGGCTGTGCGAGGCGAAGGGGCGTACCTTGTTGATCGCACAGGCGAACGATTCATGAAAGCATACCACCCGGACGGCGAGCTCGCACCGCGCGACGTGGTGAGTCGCGCGATTCAAGATCACCTTAGCAAAACTCGCACGAACTGCGTCTATCTCGATGTGCGGCACATCAGCGGATTCGCCGAGCGATTTCCTTTCATTTCCAAGCTGTGCGACGATTTTCAGATTGAAGTGCGCCGCGATCCCATACCCGTTAGGCCATGTGCGCACTACATGATCGGTGGTGTGGAAACCGGGCTGGATAGTTCCACGACTCTTTCGGGTTTGCTTGCTTGCGGCGAAGTTTCGTGCAGCGGCGTGCACGGCGCGAATCGATTGGCCAGCAATTCGTTGCTGGAAGGATTGGTCTTCGGTCGCATCGCGGGTGAGACCGCAGGCCGACGTGCCGGTGAGATGAAGAACACAACCACCGTTTATTCGCTGAAGAACCGTCGACCTGTTTCGCAACGCACGGAGCTTGACCTGCCGGACATTCGCAACTCGCTGCTCAGCGTCATGTGGCGGAACGTGGGGATCGAGCGATGTGAAGATCGCTTGAAGGAGACCTGCGAAATCCTCATCTTCTGGGATCACTACACGTTGGACAAAACGTTCGACGACGTTGACGGCTGGGAGATGCAGAACCAGTTGACAGTGTCCCGGTTGATCGTGATGTCTGCGTTAGCGCGGAAGGATTCAATCGGCGTTCATTACCGCACGGAGACAGGTGACCGCGCGCCGCAGAAGAAATACCATCTGGCCATCACCCGCGATGTGAATGGTTCTGAAGCGAAAGCGGTTTCGGCGTGAAGATCGTGAATTAGCGTGCATGTGGTCGTTGTGGAGTTCATGTGCAAAAAGCGAAGAAATAACCCTTGATAGACTTTGCATTGTTGTCGATGAATAAATAATTGACGGAACGAATCCGTAGAGGAGATGAGAGTATGGTTACGATCGGGATGAACTACGAGGTCCTTCCGGGTAAGGAAGAGACGTTCGAGAACGCGTTTAACAAAGTGGTTAAGGCCATGAGCGGCATCGATGGCCACGGCGAAACGTATATGTATCGCGACATCAACAATGCGCGCAAGTATCTGATTGTGTCGCAGTGGACGAGCAAGCCGGCGTTCGATGCGTTCATCGCGTCGGACACCTTCCGCAACGTGGCCAACTGGGGCAAAGAGCAGATTCTCGCCGGTCGGCCAAAGCACGAAGTATACGGCGGCGAGATGGCCCACGCGGGAAGCTGCCAGCGATAGAAAAAATAATGTGTAGCGTCGCCCCTTGTGGGCGGCGCTGCGCCGGCAACATGCCCCGACGCTATATTTGAGCTAAATGCACTAACTTCTCCGTTAACCAACGAAATTTCAATTTGATCCCTTCTTCTGTTATTCTTGCCTCGAAAGAGAGGGGATTTTCATGAATGCACGTCTGGCTCGTCTCACGTTGGTAATGTTTTTCGCTTTTGTAATTAGTTGCTTTTCTGCAACATCGGCGCTCGGTCAATCGGTCCATTTCGTCGACGCGAACGGGCCTGTGAATGGTGATTGTTCGAGCTGGCTGACGGCCTGCCGCGACTTGCAGACGGCGCTCGATCTTACGGCTGCGGGCGATCAGATATGGGTGGCGGATGGCGTGTATCGACCGTCGCGGCGAACTGACGCAGCCAACGCGAGATCAGCCACGTTTTCGCTGATCAGCGGTATAGCGATCTACGGCGGTTTCGCGGGTGGTGAAGCCAATCTCGGCCAGCGCGATCCGGAGCAAAATATCGCGCGGCTGACCGGCGACATCGACGGAGACAATCAGAACAACGCGTATCACGTCGTTACCTCGATCAATGTGAACGGCGCGACAATCGTTGATGGCGTCACGATCACAGGCGGTCGCGCGGACGAATTGTGCTGCCAGTACGATCGCGGGGGCGGTGTGTATAACGACGGCGGCAGTCCCTCATTTATCAATTGTGTATTCCGCGCGAACTATGGTCTCATCGGCGGCGCGTTCTATTCGTCGCAAGGTTCACCTATAATCGACGATTGCGAATTTCGCGACAACACCGGCGAAGTGGGCGCGGGCGTGCATCTTTCATTGGCGAGCCAAATCAGCATTACGAATAGCCGCTTCGAGAACAACGTAGCCGATGGCAATGGCGGCGCACTCGATTTCCGACAAGGCAGTTTTCCTGTTGTCGATGGATGTACGTTTGTGGGTAATCAGGCAGTGCTGGGCGGCGCGATCGTTGAGCTGCAGTCGCACGGCGACGTAACCAATTGTCTCTTCGAAAGCAATCGCGCGTTGCGCGGCGGAGCGCTGTACGGCGGTGGTGAGCCGGGAGCGAAGATGGCTGGCTGCACTTTCCTCGCGAACCGCGCGGATGAAGAAGGCGGAGCCGCACGGATTCATGGCCGACAGGATTTCGATCGCTGCGTTTTTCTAGGGAATCGTGCGGAAGTCCGCGGTGGGGCATTGCTGTTTGATGGCACCGATCCGGTCATCAGCAACTGTCTTTTCAGCGGTAATCAAGCACAGATTGCCGGCGGTGCGATCGCGGTGGATGCATCGACCCTGTTTATCATCAACTCGACCTTGAACCGCAACAACGCCTTGCCGATCGACGACAGCGGCACGTGCTGCATGCAGCACACGACTCCCGGTTGCAGCGACCTCGCATGTCAGTCAGCCGTGTGCGCAATGGATCATTACTGCTGCTCGACGTTTTGGGACGGCGCGTGTGTGGATCGCGCGTTCGATCTGGAAGAATGCGATTGCGGCGGCGATCTCGGGTATGGCGGCGGCATTCATCTGGAGAATAATAGTCGTGTGACGCTTTCCAGCACGATCGTGTGGCGAAGTCAGGACACCGGTGGGTTCAACGAATCGGCACAGATCGATTCCGACGGGTCGAGCACGGTCATCGTCGATTACTCCTGCATCGAAGGGCTGACCGGAATGTTCGGCGGCGTGGACAACATCAGCAGCACGCCGTTGTTCGTGAACGCCCGCGGACCGGACAACACCGCAGGCACGCTGGATGACAACCTGCGATTAAAGAAGGAGTCGCCGTGCCTCGATGCGGGTCACGTCGACGGCGAACCGAAGGCCGGTGATGTCGATCTCGACGGCCTGCCGCGCGTGCTGTGCGGGCGCATCGACATGGGGGCGTACGAGTTCGGGTTTGGCGACGCGAACTGCTCAGGCACGATCACTCTGACCGATTTCGCGGCGCTGATGGATTGCTACGAAGGCCCCATGGGCGGCATGTCGCCGGAGTGTTTGGCGTTCGATTCGAACGGCGATGACACCATCGATCAAACGGACGTGCGGGCATTTCAGAACGTGTATGGACCGATGAACTAATTCTCGCGCAAAGACGCCAAGCCGCAAAGGATTTGCTTTTGAATTGGTCGCTACCGCGCCGATGCAACCGTCGCCGCAGGTTTCATTCTCTCAGCTCGCGCTGATCGGCTGGAGTCGCTGTGCACGTCTGACACGATAATGCCATCCCGCAGCGTGATGACGCGATCGCACCGCTGGGCCACGTCGGGTTCATGCGTAACCATCAGAATGGTACGACCTGCCTCCTGAAGTTTGTCAAAGATCGCTAGAATCGCGTCGCCGGTGGCAGTGTCGAGGTTTCCGGTCGGTTCGTCCGCCAGCACGATGAGCGGGTCATTGATGAGCGCTCGGGCGATAGCCACGCGCTGTTGCTGACCACCGGATAGTTCAGTAGGGCGATGGTGGCCGCGATCCGCAAGGCCGACCATACCGATAAGTTCCGTCGCACGTTCGCGACGATCGCGCGGGGACACACCCTGATAGAACAACGGCACTTCGAGGTTTTCAAGCACGGTTAATTGCGGAATGAGGTTGAAGCTTTGAAAGACGAAACCAATTCGCTTGCCGCGAATGTCGGAGAGTTCGTCGTCTTCCAGCTCCGCGACGTTCAGATCGCCGAGGAAATAATCGCCGCTCGTGGGGCGATCGAGGCAGCCGAGCAGATTCATGAGCGTGCTCTTGCCCGAACCGCTTTGACCGCAAATGGCCACGGACTCGCCTTCGACAAATTCAATGTCGACGCCTCTAAGCGCTTCCACGCGCACATCCGTGCCGGGAATGGCGTAGGTTTTTCGCAGACTCTGTACAGATGCGACGATGCTCACGTGCCTTGCTTCGCGGGGGGCGTGGTCGGCGCGGCTGAAGAAGTCGCGGTAGTTGGTGCAGTTGTCGGCGTCGATGGCGGTGGTGTCGGGGATGTTGCGGCAGCCGGTTTCGACTCGGTCGTCGCAGTTGCTGGCGCCGCAGCCGGTGCGCTGCCGCCCGCAGGGGCTGGTCCGCCGCGACCCATTCGTTGACCGCCGGGACCGCCTTGTCCACCGCCTTCGCGACGTTTTCCTCCTTCACCTGAGCTTCCACCTTTTGTGCCGCCCGCTTGGGCAGGTCCGCCGCTCGGTGCGCTCATGCCCGCTGGGCCGCCACGACCGGGGCCGCCCGGAGCATCAGGAATCATGCGCTTGAAATCGTCGGAGAACGCAAGCAGAATCTTATCGCCTTCGTTCAGGCCTTCATTGATGGCGGCCCATTCAGTGCTGACGGCTCCCGTCTTCACTTCGACGGGCTTCACTTCTTTTCCGTTTCGTATCGCGACATATCGCTTGCCGCCCTTGCTATAAATGCTGGGCAAAGGAATCGCCAGCGAGTCCTCGACGTTTCCGACCATGATCTCCGCATAGGCAGTCACGCCGGGCTTCAGCACGGCGTCGCTCGGGTCGAGTCGGATTTCGGTTTCGTATTCCTTCAGGTCAGGGTTGAGCCAGCGATTTTGACTGTCAGCCACCACAGCGATCTTGGAGACTTTGCCTGTGAACTGACGACCGGGGAAGCCTTCAACATCGATGTTTACCGCCTGGCCCATTTGAAGTTTGTCAGTTTTGGCTTCGTGGATTCGAACGACGACCATCATCTCGGTTGTATCCGGTAATTGCATCAGGACTTGTCGTTCGTAGACCTCCGCACCTTCCTTGATCTGCCCTTCCGAGCTCATCCAGCCGCGACCGCCACCGCCGCTGCTCGCATCGCCATAGACAACGAAGCCTTGCGTGGGTGCGACAATGCGTGTTTTCTGCTTCTGCGAACGCAGTTTCGAAAGCTGCTCGCGGGTAAGCGCCAGTTCCTTTTCCGCGCCTTCAAGGTTGCGTTGCTTCTTGTTTTCCTCAGCCGAAGCACTCTTCTTAACGCGATCAGCTTCTTTGATGGCTTCGTCCAGATTGGACTCGTGCGTCCGCATATCGACGATGTGTGTGTACGTGTTCAGGACTTCGAGTGCCTGTTTAGCCTTGTCCAGGTCCCACTGGGCCTTCTTCCATTCAAACTCATCTTCCTCGAATTGAGTGAGGGTGATGTACTTCTTTTCCTTTAGTTCAAACGAGGCGTTGTAGTCTTCCGTCGCGCGCTCCAAGCGAATGGTTGCCTGTTCAATGGCGATCTCTGCATCCCTGAGCTGCTGCGCCCAGTCGCCCTTCTTGTAGCGATCCAGCGCCAATTGCTTGAGTTCGATTTCCAATTCGGCCTTACGGATGTCGCTGCGGTTCTTGTCCTGTTGAATCTCAAGCTCGGTCTTGGCGCTTTCATAGGACGTTAGCGAGTTTGTCTCCTTGAGTTCTTCCTGCTGAATGCGTTCGTCGATCTTGTCGCTCGCCAATTCAACCAGCAGGTCGCCCTCCTTGACAGCCGTGCCTTCCGGGATGAGCGAAATGATCGTACAGCGACCTTCGACTTCGGACTTGATGTCAGTCGACTTGGCAGCCTTGAGCTCACCTTTTTCCTTGAGCACCACGTTGAACGAACGCTTGCTGACCGGGTACTCGGAAATAGTGGCTGCACCAGCGCCTCGCCCCGGCAGAATCCAGCCGAACGCAACAACGGCTGTCGCAGCGATCGCGAGCACTACCGCGACGAGCATGTTTCGAACGGTGTGTGTGTTGTTCTTCCGCTTGGAAACAGCCTTCGTAGGCTTCGACGCGACATCGCCGGCGGTCGCGGTGGGAGACATTGTGCTGTGCATGTCAGCTCCAGTCAGAGGATGAGCAAACGAGGAACTACTTATATATCGGCGGACCCCAAGCAGGCACCCCGCATCTACTTATAGTGTAATCTGCGTCGGCGATTCCGAAAAACAGCAAAATGAACCCGATTCGTAACAAATTGTCCTTCCATGGGCATTGATGGCCGCCTGCCGCGTGTTTTTTGATTCAGGCGGCAAGTCTTTTCTCGGCGGGTGTGCTCGATGTTGGTACGATCGAACCGATGGACGTTACGTGCAATCGCTGATGTCAGTCAGCGCGTTGCCGCGAAAGGGGGACCAACTCGATGAGGCCAACACGTCGGCAGTTTCTCGGTGGCGGGCTTGCGGCCCTTTCATATGGCGTGGCGGGAAAGCGGTGGAGTTCGCTGATGGCTGCGCCGCCGACGTGCGTCGCGTCGGGCGCGTTGTCACTGGATAAGACCAATCCGCTGATGTCGCTTCTGCCGCAGATGGACACGGTGTCGGTGGAAGGTATTCCGTTTCTGAAATGGTTCACGGCCGACAAGTTTCCCAACGACGACATTCCATTCCATTTCATCACGGACTATTTCAACGGTGGTTCACCGCCCGAACCGACAGAGACCGTGCGCGTCGCGGTGGTAGGTGGCGGATTATCCGGATTGTGCACGGCCTATCTTCTTCGTGACTACGGCCCGGTTGTTTTTGAACTGCGCGATCGCTTCGGCGGAAATGCGCTGGGGGAAGTCTGGCAGGGGATTCCTTATACGCTCGGAAGCGCATACGTCATCACGCCGGACAAGGATTCATTCTTGGAGGGTTTGTATCGAGAGCTCGGACTAGATCGTGTCGTACGCGTGAGTTTTCCGCCTGATCCGGTCGAGCTCTACGGAAAAATGAGAAACGACTTCTGGCAGGGCGGCGGCTTGCCGCCGGAAGAAGCAATCGCCATGCAGCGCTATGCGGAAGTGGTAGCCGACATGGCGGAAAACTCATATCCGGAGATTCCGCTCCCTGACGACCAAAAGAAAGTCGATTGGATCAAGGCGCTGGACCGCAAGGATTTTCGGCAGGACTTGGAAGAAAGAATGAAAATGCCGTTGACGCCGTTTCTCAAGGCGGGCGTGCAGGGGTATTTCTATTCGTCGTTCAACGCAGCCATGGAGGAAATCTCCGCAGCGTCCGGCTGGAATTTCGTGGCGGCGGAGGAATATGGCCGCTGGGTGTTCCCCGGTGGAAATGCGTTCATGGCGTGGGAGATGTGGCGACGATTGCGCCGTCTCGAAGAGGGCGTACCCGAGGAATGTCGGCCGCACCACCTGCGCGGAAAATGTCGCGTGATCGATGTGCGACCGGCGGGGGATTACGTCCAGATAACATATTTCGATTCCCACCGTCGTTTGCGCTCGATGCGCGCGGAGCAAGTTGTGCTCGCCGGCTCAAAGCACGTGTGCAAGCACATGCTGCACAATCTGGAGGCATGGGACTACGACCGTCTGCAGGCGATGAACGCGATCGGGACGTATCCGTATGTCGTTGCGAACGTGTTACTTGATTCACCGATCATGCAGGATTTTTACGATTGCTTCCTCGTAGGTGACGAGACGTTCCCCATCGATCCCAATGCGTTTGAACAAAACCCACGCGTCACCGACATGATTCGCGGGGACTTTGCCGATCCGCCGCACGCGTCCAAAGGCGTTCTGACTCTCTATTTTCCGCTCCCCTGGCCGTCGGCGCGGTTTACCTTGATGTTGAATGATCCCTGGCTGCACTATGCACAAAGTTTGGTGCCTCAGATTCATCACATGCTTGGACTTCTCGGCATTCCAGTTTCGGCCATTCGACAGGTGCGGATGTCGCGGTGGGGTCATGCGATGCCGATTGCAGCCCCCAATTTAATCGCCAATGAAATTGTGCAACGAGCGTCGTCACCCTTGGGTGACAACATTCGATTCGTCAATCAGGACAACTGGGCGTTGCCTGCCGTGGAAAATTCATTGCTCGATGCGCAGCGAGTCGCCGCGGAAGTGGCTGCGAGACTACGCAAATAGCGTTAACGCTTAATTACTCAAACTGAGCACTTTTGTTGATGGTTGTTGTTTATCCAATAGAAAAG
>CAZBRD010000027.1:0-53903 GCA_964494205.1 uncultured Phycisphaeraceae bacterium
ACAACAACTGGTATCTTGGAGGCAGGCCAGTTTCCTTTTCAAGTGCGGCTATTTACAACAAATTTTACATTGGTTTGGCTAAAGATGGGATTCCAAGTAATTTCCTCGTTTTTCGACCTCAAAAGAGTTTCATGCGATTTGAACCACGGTTGCAGCGGTCCACGACGCTAGAGGAACGCATCGAGCAAGCAGGTCTAGACCTTATGGATTACGATACGAGATGGGAACGTTATCGAATCAGACTGCAACCGGCGGACGTAGACAAGAACGAAGTCCTGCTGACTGACCTAATACGCGAGGCTTCACAGGCAGGCTCGAATGAATAGTCGCTGCAACCTAAGTGAAGCCGGAATTGCCGCAGTTGAAATCTAACGGATACTGTCCGTCCGTTTTTGTCGCCCTTCGTCGATTCCCGTGAAACACTCGCAATACTTCCCTCGCTCAGCCGAATCCTCTGTATAATCGGGCTTGCGTTTTCGGCGGCGAGGGCAACCGTTCGGTTCCGATTCACCGCGTGCGTTACAGGAAATGCGTCAGTGAGTTCAGGGTTTCTTACGTCTCGACGAACCGTCGGGTTGCGCGACATCCTCTGGGTGTTCCTCGCACCACGCCGTTTGTTCGCCAAAGTTGAAAACGTCGGCGCCTACGGCTGGCCGCTGCTAGTACTGCTCACCACAGTCACGCTCATCGGCTACGCCACCGTGCAAACAGGTCTCATCGACCGCGAAGTGGAGAAAACTGTTCAAAAGGAAATCTCCAGGCTCGACATGGAGCAGGCCGACGTCGTCCAGCGTTCCGAAATCAGCAAACAAATCGAAGAGATCAAGAAGGGCGGCGAGTTCAGCAAACTGATGACGCGCATCGGCGCGATCGCTCTCGAACCGATCCGCATGCTAGCTAGCATCCTTCTGCTCAGTTCATTCTTCTACGGTCTCGTTGCCTTGTCCGGTAAGAAGCCCGAATGGCACACGCTCATGTCCATCGCGGTGTTCGCGTCCTTCATCGATTGCGTGCGCATGGTGTTCGAACTTGCGATCAAACTGAAGTGCGCTTCGCTGACGGTTGACACATCGGTGGGTTCATTCTTGAAAGCGTACGGCGGCCAAATACATCTTCCGCAGCAAGTGGCAGACCTCGCGCCATCACTGTTATCCGGCTTTGATCCCTTCCGTATCTGGTTCTGGATCGTCACGATCATCGGCCTGACCGTCACGTCGCAACTACGCGGCTGGCGTGCCTGGTTGCCGTGCCTGATCATTTGGCTCGGCGGCGCGGGCGTGCGCACCGGTATCAACTATGCGACACTCAAAAATGAACGGCAAAACGCCGGCGACTCCGGCGTGCGCATCGAAGTCTCCGATGCCTTCGATTTTCGAACAGAGCCCTTTGCGCAAGCAAAGGACGGTTATCATTTGATTCGCGAAAGAGTCAAGACTGCATCATTACACATGAACAGAACTGGATCGGTCTCAACATGAAACAGATCATTGGACTTGTCATCTTGCTAGGCCTCGTCGGCGGCATTTATTACGCCAACACCGCCACCAAATCCAAGGACGGCAAGAGCGTGCTGCACGTGGCCGCCCCGCTCGAAATCAACGTCGAGGTCGCGAAGCCACAACAGCGCGAGATCGTGCGCACCGTCCAGGCTCCCGGCGAAGTCGAAGCCTACGCCGAGGTTGATATCAGCGCCGAAGTTGTCGCCAAGATCATCGAAATGCCGGTAGAAGAGGGCGATTCCGTAAAGAAGGGCGATCTGCTCTGCCGTCTCGACGACGCCGACTTCCGCGCCCGCGTTACCTCAGCCAACGCCAACATCGCCAAGCTCAAAGCCGCGATCATGCAATCCGAGGCCGAGCTCGAAAAAGCCGACCGCGACTTCGATCGCCAGAAGCGCCTCTCCGAAGCTGACGCGACTTCGTCAACCGAATTGGCCGATTACCAAACCCTTCGCATTCGCGCCAAAACCACCGTCGAAATGCGAAGACAAGAACTCATCGAAGCCGAAGCCCTTCTACAGTCCGCGCAGCAAGACCTTGAAAAAACCGTCATCGAAGCCCCCATCGACGGCCTCGTCTCGCAGCTCTTCGCCAAAGCAGGTGAAGTCGTCGTCACCGGCACCATGAACAACGCCGGCACGCGCATCATGGTCATCAGCGACCTCTCCAAAATGCAGGTCCGCTGCCGCGTCGATGAATCCGATGCGTCGCTCGTCCAAGCCGATCAGATCTCGCGAATCTTCCTTCAATCCGAGACCCGCACTCCGATCGGCGGACACGTCTTTCGCGTCGCCACCAAAGGCTCCAAGCCCACCGGCCGCGACGTCGTGACTTTCGAAACGCTCGTCCTAGTCGATTCCAAAGACCACCGCGTGAAACCCGGCATGACCGCCAGCGTCGAAATCGAAGTCGCCCGCCGCGACGACGCCGTCACCGTGCCGATCCAATCAGTCGTCCACCGCCGCCGCCGCGATCTCCCCAAGGAAATCGTCGCCAAGTTCGACGAGTGGCAGGCTAAGCTCGCCCCCGAAGCCCGTCGCAAATCCGCCGAATACATCAAAATCCTGTTCCGCTCGGAAGAGGGCGTAGCTAAGCCGATCCTCGTGGAAACCGGCATCAGCGACGACACCAGCGTCGAAATCCTCAGCGGAGTGACACTCGATGACACTCTCGTCACCGGCCCATACCGTAGCCTCGACCAGTTGAAAGAAGGCTCCAAGCTCAAGGTTGACGAGACCAAGAAGGAAGAAGTAAAGCAGGCGGACGCCGAAAAGGACAAGGAAAAACCCAAGTCCGACGCCGTCGCTAAATCAGGATGATCAACGATGCGTCATGACCCATTGCGCGAGCAAAGGATCGCTTGTGCGAGAATCCCTTCTCGCAAGCACCAGTAGTGGAGCGCGTGGCATGCCCACGCTAGCGTGGGCATGAAATCGTCTAACACATGCGAACTGATCTAAACGAATGACCACGAACCAACAAAGCTTTCCCCCCGTCATCGAGCTGATCGACGTGCATAAGACCTATCGCGTCGGCACAGAGCTCGTCCGCGCACTCCGCGGCGTCTCGCTCAGCATCGGCGAAAACGAATTCGTCGCGCTCATGGGTCCGTCCGGCTCCGGTAAGAGCACGCTCATGAACATCCTTGGCTGCCTCGATATCCCCACGCAGGGCGAATACCTCCTGCGTGGCCGCGACGTCGCCAAACTCTCCCAATCCAAACTCGCCGGCATCCGCGGCCGACAAATCGGTTTCGTATTCCAGTCGTTCGAACTACTCCCGCGCACTACCGCATTGAAAAATGTCGAGCTACCGCTCGTCTACGCTCACGCCCGCAACAAACGTCAGCGCGCCATCGAAGCCCTCCGTCGCGTGAATCTCCTCGATCGCGCTCACCACCACCCGAACCAGCTCTCCGGCGGCCAAAAGCAGCGCGTCGCCATCGCCCGCGCACTCGCACAGGAGCCCGACATCATTCTCGCAGACGAACCCACGGGCAACCTCGACAGCGCCACCGGCAACGAGATCATGGCCATCTTCGATCAGCTCCACGCCGAAGGTCAAACCATCATCATCGTCACCCACGAAGACGACGTCGCCCAACGCTGCCACCGGATCGTGAAACTCGTCGACGGCAGAGTCGTGACCGACCGCATCAACCGCCCCTACAAAACAGGCATCAAAACTTTTTCGACCTCAACCCAACTGGAGGCCGTCACCGTATGAGAATCCTCCGTTTCATTTGGGCGGTCATCATGTTCATCCCGAATCAGGTCGGCGCGATGGCCATGAACGTCATCACCGCGCTCATCCAGATCTGGGCCAACAAAATCCGCTCCCTGCTCACCGTCCTCGGCATCATCATCGCCGTGACCTCGATCATCACCGTGGTTTCTTTCGTGCAGGGCTTCGGCGACTACTTCACCAACTTCCTCAAAGGCCTCGGCACCAACCTCATGGTCGTCTTCCCGCAGTGGGAGCGCAACCATCGCGGCGAAATCATCAAACGCGCCGAAATGAAATTCGACGACATCATGGCCGTCGAGGAACACGCCCACTCCGTCCGCCGCGCCTCGCCCGCCATCTTCAACCGCTGCAAAATCGAGTTTGGCCGCCAGAGCATCGACAACGTCGAGATGCGCGCCGCCAGTGAGCTTTTCCAACCCATCCGCAATTTCTACGTCGACACCGGCCGATTCTTCAGCGCCGTCGACGTACAGAACGCCTCCCAGGTCTGCGTCCTCGGCCGCGAGGTACTTCGCAAGCTAGAGTGCGACGAATCCATTGTCGGCGACTTCGTCATCATCGACGGTCAGCGCTTCAAAGTGCTGGGTTTGCTCGAGTCCAAAGGCAGCTTCATGGGCGAAAACCAGGACGAGCTCGCCGTCATTCCGTGGACCACCGGCGTCAAAATGTACCCAGAATTGAAGAACTATCTCGCGTTCTACGTGGAAGCCGAGGAAGAAAAGAAAGTCCCCGAAGCAGAAGCCCAGATGGTCCGCGTCCTCCGCCAAAGGCACGGCATCCGCCCCGGCGAGGAGAACGACTTCGGCATTTTCAAGCAGGATGAAATCCTCAAAGAGTTCAACAAGGTCAAGGTGGTCGCGACCTCGATCCTCGCTGGCATCGTCAGCATCTCGCTGCTCGTCGGCGGCATCGGTATCATGAACGTCATGCTCGTCTCAGTCACTGAGCGCACGCGCGAGATCGGCCTGCGAAAGAGCGTCGGCGCGCGACGTCGCGATATCCTCCTTCAATTCCTCACAGAAGCAGTAGTGCTGAGCACAGTCGGCGGCGCGATAGGCATCGCCCTCGGCTACGGCATCGGCTACATGGCATCACTGCACCCCAGCATGGTGCAAGTGAAAGTCCCGCTCTGGTCCGTCGGCCTAGCCCTCGGCTTCAGCGCCGGAGTAGGCGTCTTCTTCGGCATCATCCCTGCCTTCAAAGCCGCGATCCTGCACCCAATCGATGCACTAAGGCATGAGTAGGGTCCGCCGTGCGGACCATTCTTGTCGGCGTTTGAATCGGCGGTCCGCACGGCGGACCCTACTTTTGGCTGTATCAACCCCGTTGATACAATCCCCTCATGCCTGACTATCGCCGCTGGTACTTACCGGGTGGCACATATTTCTTCACCGTGGTGACGGAAGGCCGTTCGCCACTTTTCGCAAATGAAACTGCACGATCGTTATTGCGTAGCGCAATCAACGAAACGCGCGAACGATTTCCATTCTCGCTGGTGGCCATCGTACTTCTTCCCGACCACTTACATACGATTTGGGCACTTCCGCTCGGCGACCTCGATTTTTCTACGCGATGGTCATTTCTGAAACGCCGTTTCACACAATCATGGCTCGTTTGCGGCGGCGCGCAACAATCAATCTCTGCATCAAAATCAAAAAACCGGCGCCGCGGCGTCTGGCAACGTCGTTTCTGGGAACACATGATTCGCGATGAGCGTGATCTTGAAAATCATTGCAACTACATCCACTTCAATCCGGTCAAACATGGGTTGGTTCCGTGTGCGCACGCGTGGCCGCATTCATCATTCGCTCGATTTGTCACACAAGGATTCTATCCATCCGATTGGTATTGCCGTTGCAGCGGAAAAACGCCGAAAGTTCCCTCATTCGATGAAATCGAACACACCGCAAGAGAGTAGGGTCCGCCATGCGGACCAACCTCTTAACTTCCGGCCGGCCCACCAATGTAATCCGCTGCCATTTGGATGAGTCTAGGGTCCACCACGAGATCGACTCAAGTGGTCCGCACGGCGGACCCTACTTGCTCCACCCAGCATGGTGCAGGTCAAAGTCCCACTCTGGTCCGTCGGCCTCGCCCTCGGCTTCAGCGCCGGAGTGGGCGTCTTCTTCGGCATCATCCCAGCCTTCAAAGCCGCAATCTTGCATCCGATTGAAGCGATAAGGCACGTGTAGGGTCCGCCACGCGGACCCCGCCGTCTAAGTTTGTCTTGAGCAACAAGTGCCAATAGTCGGGTGTGTTGCTCTGCACCCACCTCTTTACCTTGCTGCGCACTCTTATCCGAACCGCGACTGCTAAGGAGCGGCCAATCCAGAGCGCAGGGCGAGTTCCACCCGCCGCCGCAACATTGCGCGTTCGAATCACTCTTCCCTTGTCAGCGGACGCCCAGACGACGTACTTACTCCTATTTTCTTGGCTCCTTGTGATTCAAACTATCATTTGCTAATTTGGTAGAAAGACGCGATCTGCCTCCCTGATTTCACGGCAAAGTCGCGCGGGCTTATCACGACGAAAAGGTGCGCATGTCACTCAATTCCGCCTCGAAACTCTTGCTCTTTCTTCTTATTCTTGCTTGTCCATTGGGGCAGTACGCACGAGGCCAAAATGGAGACTGCGAACTCTTTTCAAGTTCGATGGAGATTCCGGTAGGCAATTCACCCCGATCGATTGCCAGCGGCGATTTTGACGCCGATGGCGACCTGGACTTGGTCGTAGCGAACTACTTTAGTCACACAATCTCTGTCTTGCTGAATAACGGTGATGGCACGTTATTTTCGCAATCTACATACGCAACAGAATTAGGTCCCCATTGGGTCGCTATCGGTGACCTTAACGGCGACAACAGTTTGGATATTGTTTCGGCCAACTACGGAAGCAACACATTCTCAATTTTCTTCAACAATGGCGATGGAACTTTTTCTTCACCAGTGACCAATCCGTCGTTGCAAAGTCCGTACTCCGTCGCACTCGGCGATGTAGATGATGACGGCGCTTTGGACTTGGCAGTAGCCAATGAGTTCAGCGACGCTGTATCGATTTGGCGCAATAACGGCGACGGAACATTCGCATATCACACAACGGCCATGGCGTTTCGCCCACACGGACTCGCCTTCGGCGACTTAGATAGCGACGGTGATCTCGATCTCGCCTTGAACGTGGGTGGCGGATACGGGTGGCTACTCAACAACGGAAGTGGTTTTTTTCCCGGTGGCGGGGGGGGAGGCTCTCAAAACCATCCAGGTTCCGTGGCAATCGTCGATTTAGACGGTGACAACGATCTCGACCTGGCATCGTCGTTTTTTCCGACTGATCAGCTGGCGACCGTATTGAATGACGGGGCGGCGAATTTCGGCAATTTCGCACTTTACAGTGTGGGTCCCAGCCCGGTCTTTGTTGCTGCTGGCGACTTCGATGGCGACGGCGACGCAGACTTGACTGTGGCCAATTCCACCAGCAAGACAGTGTCAATCCTTTTCAATGACGGCAACGCTAACTTCTCCTCCTCATTCCTCTTGGGTGTAGGTTCCTACCCGTACTCTATTGTCGTCAGTGATCTCGATGGCGACAACGACTTGGATTTAGCCGTAGCGAACCACGGAACCAACAACGTCTCAATTATGTACAACACTACCGCAGACGACGTCGATTCCGACGGGATAACCGACTGCGCGGACAACTGCATTGACACCCCCAACCAAGATCAGCAGGACACCGATGGCGATCAGATCGGAGAAGTCTGCGACAACTGTCCCGGTGTAGCCAATCCGAACCAAGCCAATTTGGATGGCGACAGCGTCGGTGATATGTGTGATGGCTGCCCAAGTGATCCGAACAAGACCGCGCCGGGCCAGTGCGGCTGTCATCTTCCTGACTTCGACAACGATGGAGATGGCACTTACAACTGCCTTGATAACTGTCCGAACGATCCGGCGAAAATAGCGCCGGGAATCTGCGGCTGCGGCGCTTCGGATATCGACAGCGACTCCGACGGAACCGCCGACTGCATCGACGATTGCCCAAACGACCCGGCGAAAGTGGCGCAAGGTGTGTGTGGCTGCGGAGTATCGGATATGGATTCCGATGGTGACACAGTACCCGATTGCAACGACGTTTGCCCCGGCGAGGACGACCGAATTGATAATAACGCGAATGGAGTTCCGGATTGCACCAATGAGCCCATACCTACTACCACCCAATGGGGTTTGGTGGTCATGGCCTTGCTCTTGCTGACAGCCGGCAATCTTAAGTTCGGCCGGAGGACCAATATCATCGCTTAGAACCCGACAAGATTCATACATCGTACCGTGCGACGCGCTCACTCATTCGCCAACGAGGTCCCGATCACTTTTGTTGTTGTTAGGATACAATGAAATGCGCTTCGCGAATCTTCCTGTGTGTGAACTTCGGTAGTAGTAGGCCAGCCAGATCATGTTCGAGCAACGGTTTTGCACATTTCTCAAAAAAACTAGCGAAAAACCATCGTGCCGCTATCAGGAACGAGGAATTTCACTTGCGCCGCGCAAGACCGCAGAAAAGCAACCTTCATTTCAGGGTCTTGAGCGGCACTTCCGCGAACAAATATGCCTTCGCGCAGATTGGAACTTGGTGTCTTCGTGCCTTGGTGGTTCCAGCCCAATTCTCGACGTTTCATCGAGGCGTAGGGTGGGTGCTCTGCACCCACCTCTTTAGGCGCTTAGGGCTTAGGTTTTCCGCTATGTTTCGTAATTCGTCATTCGTAATTTGTAATTCGCACGCGAGTGCCACACCGTGACACTACTTAAGTGTTTTTTTCACCCTAGCGAAATAGCCATTTAGCATTTTCACTTTACGGCCATAAGCGAAAATGAAAATGATGAAAAAAGCAGCAAACCGTAGGTCGGGTACGCAGACCTGAGCGTCTACTGATTTAGGCGTTTAGGCTTTTGGTTTTAGGTTTTGTGTTACGGATAGAATTTCCCCATCATTCTCGGAAACGGAATCGTCTCACGGATATGCTTCAACCCGCAGATCCACGCGACCGTTCGTTCGACACCCAAGCCGAACCCGCCGTGCGGCACGCTGCCGTAACGACGCAGATCGAGGTACCACTCGTAGTCGGAAAGCGGCAGCTTTTCTTCGTTCATGCGATGCACGAGGCGATCAAGTTCCTCCTCTCTCGCCGAGCCGCCGATGACCTCGCCGAATCCTTGCGGAGCGAGCAGGTCGAAGTTTTCCACCACGCGGTCGTCCTTGCGATCCTGTCGCATGTAGAAGGCTTTGACGTGCTTGGGGTAGTGGGTGATGAATACCGGCCGATCGTGCAGACGTGAGATGATCGTCTCGTCCGAACCGCCGAGGTCGCCGCCCCATTCGAAGTTCTTGGCCAATTCCTTGTGGTGCGGAATGTTGCCGATCTGCTCGACCAAGTCCGCACGCTCCTCGCGCGCCGCAGCCAGGTCGCCGACAGCCTTGTCTTTCTGCCACTGCTTGGCACTGTTGTTGTTCGCGGTGGCCTCGTATTCCGGAATGAGCTTGTCCAACTCCGCGAGGCGTGCGTTCTTCTCCGCCAGATCGCGGTCGAGCAACTCCGCCGCCTTCGAGCTGTGCAGGATATCCGCCGCCTCCGTATATGTCAGGCGGTAGAAAGGTTTCTTGATCGCCTCAAGCTCTTCAATATTGCGACCAAGTTCTTCCAATTCCTTGCGATGGTCTTTGAGCACTCTCTGCACAACAGAGCAAACAAAATCCTCAGCCACCCCGATCACATCATCGAGACTCGCATATGCAATCTCCGGCTCAACCATCCAGAACTCAGTCAAGTGTCGACGCGTCTTGCTCTTCTCAGCCCGGAACGTCGGGCCAAAGCAATAGACCTTGCCATGCGCCATGCATCCGGCTTCGACATAAAGCTGACCGGTCTGTGCGAGGAACACCGGGTCGCCGAAGTAATCAACCTTGAACAAAGTCTGAGCACCTTCGCCCGCAGCTGGGGCGAAGATCGGCGTGTCGATCAACAGGAATCCGTTCTCATTGAAGAACCGCCGAATCTGATCAACGACGGTCGCGCGAATCCGCAGGATGTGCCATTGCCGCTGCGACCGGAACCACAAATGGCGATGCTTCATGAGAAATTCGATGCCGTGCGGCTTCGGTGTGATCGGATACCCTTCGGCTGACTGCACCGCCGTCAAACCAGTGACGCGAAGCTCGTGCCCGCCCGTTGAACGCTCGTCAACTACTGCCGTTCCGGTTATCTCGACCGATGATTCCTGACCCAGTTTTCTGGCAACTTCAAAGAACGGCCCGGTCTGCTCATTCTTCTCGATGACGCACTGGCACAAGCCGGTTCCGTCGCGAAGTACGAGGAACACAACCTTGCCGCTATCGCGAAGTTTGAACACCCACCCTTTGAGCGTAACCGTCTGCCCCACATGCTTTCCGAGCTGGTTAATCGTTGTCGTTTGCATGGTTTGGACTTTACGGAATCGCTCGATTTCTGGCAACTTTGGCGGGGCAGTACGGATTTCATCAGGAATTTTTCGCCGATCGCAATAAGCCGCACATCGCTTCGTTTCTCGATGCAGTGGGTTTCAGTCCGGGCCTTCATTCAATAAGGGGGAGACATGTTGAACCGCTACATTCATATTGGCATTGTCAGCCTGTGCGTCGTCGCCGCAGCCCGCGGCCAATCGTTTGTCAACTGGGAAACACCGCACGTCAACCCGATCGCGCTCACACCTGATGGCAGCCGACTTCTGGTGGTGAACACTGCGGACAATCGACTTGAAGTGTTCGATGTGACATCGGGCACGCCAGTGGCGGTCCAATCGATCCCGGTCGGTCTCGATCCGGTTTCGGTGCGTGCGAGAAGCAACAGCGAGGTTTGGGTTGTCAACCACATTTCGGATTCGGTGAGCATTATTGATTTGCCGTCCGGCCGAGTGATCCGCACGCTACTGACAGCCGATGAGCCGGCAGACGTTGTTTTTGCAGGCACGCCTCAGCGCGCGTTCATCACGCAATCGCAATTGAACCAGGTCGCGGTTTATGATCCGAATAATTTAGCTGCTGCCCCTTCGATCGTCGCGATTCAAGGTGAAGACCCACGTGCGATGGCGGTCGATGCGACCGGTGCGAACGTTTACGTCGCGATCTTCGAATCGGCCAACAAAACTACGATCGTTGATCAACCCAATGTTTCGAATCCGGCTGGTCCGTACGGTGGGCAGAATCCGCCGCCGAACTCGGGCAATACATTTGATCCTCCGCGCGCTCCGGGTCAGCCGCCGGCACCACCGGTTTCGCAAATCGTTCGCAAGAACGCAGCCGGTCAGTGGATGGATGACAACAATCGCAACTGGTCAGCCTTCGTCACGTGGGATTTGCATGACCAGGATGTGGCCATCATCAACACGTCGACACTTGCGGTCACGTACGCACGCGGACTCATGACGACCGTGATGAATCTTGCCGTCGCGCCGTCGGGCGAAGTGACAGCGATCGGTACCGAAGCCTTGAATCAAATGCGGTTCGAACCGAATGTCAGCGGAATTTTCATTCGAGCGCAACTTTCATCGTTTAGCGCGGCCGCACCAGTGACCGTGTCTATTGCCGATCTCAATCCGCACCTGGACTATTCAACGAACAACATCCCAGCCGGTACGCGGGACGAATCAGTCGGCGATCCGCGTGCCATCGTGTGGCATCCATCGGGCGATCGGGCCTATGTCGCGGGTATGGGATCGAACAACGTCATCGCGATCGATTCCACCGGCGCCAGACTTGGCCGGATTGACGTGGGGCAAGGCCCGACGGGCCTAGCATTGAGTGCGACCGGCAATTACCTATATGTACTCAACAAGTTTGATGGATCGGTGACAACGATCGATGCAAGCACTGATACTGTCGTTGACACAGTTTCGTTCTTTGACCCTACGCCGTCTGTCATCAAACTTGGACGACCGATTCTTTATGACTCGCATATGACGTCGGGGCTAGGGCAAGTTGCGTGTGCTTCGTGTCACATTGATGGTCGCACTGACCACCTCGCGTGGGACCTCGGCGACCCGTCGGGCGATGTGAAAGTCGTTAATCAAGATTGTCGGCAGGGGCCGGGCAATTGTAGCCCGTGGCATCCCATGAAGGGGCCGATGGTGACGCAGTCGCTGCAGGGGATCATCGGCACCGAGCCTCTGCACTGGCGCGGCGATCGTGAGGACTTGCACGCGTTTGCGGTGGCGTTCACTGGGTTGCAGGGTGCGGATGAGCAACCGACTCCGACGCAGCTTCAGGAGTTCACCGATTTCATCGAGACCATCAAGTATCCACCCAATCCTAATCGGAACCTTGATGGCACGCTGCGCAACAACGTGCCCACTTCCAACGGCACTGGTAACGCAGTCGCCGGATTGAACATTTTCTCGACGGCCCCAACGCTGCCCGGTCTGCCGTGCATTGGTTGCCATGCTCTGCCCAGTGGTACAGATATGACGATTGACGATCCGCCGGTGGGCCCGCCGGAGCAAAGTTTGAAAATCGCGCAGCTTCGCAACATGAATGAAAAGACGGGGATGAACCGCGGCTCACTCACGAACAATCGAGGATTCGGCTTCAACCACGACAGCGACAAGGACACGTTGTTTAACTTGCTCGGGCCGCCATTCAACTTCCCTCCTGGGCCTCCGGGGCAGCAGCAGCGTCGCGATGTGGAAGCGTTTCTGCTTTCGCTATCGACGGATACGCACGCGGCAGTTGGGCAACAGGTGACGTTTGATGGCACAAATAATAACAATGCGCAATTGATCACGCGGTTGACCACATTCACCACAGCGGCGAACTCGAATCAGATCGGCCTCGTGGCCAAGGGGCGGCAAGGCGGGATCGATCGCGGGTACTCGCACATCGGCGGAAACAATCTGCAGAGCGATCGAGACGACGAAACAATCGACATCACCACGTTGCGAACTTCGGCGGCAGCGGGCAATGAAATCACTTTCATGGCTGTGCCGGTTGGTTCGCAGACTCGCATCGGCATCGATCGCGACGAGGATGGTTACTTCGATCGTGACGAGCTTGATGGTTGCAGCGATCCCGCCAATGCAGCCAGTATTCCGCCGCAATGCGCGCCGGATGACACTGACGGCGACGGCGTGGTTGACGGTGCGGACAATTGCCCATTACTCTCGAATGCGAATCAACTCGACGCTGACGAAGATGGCGCAGGTGATATTTGCGACATTTGTCCCTCAGATAACCCGAATGATTCGGACGGCGACGGCATTTGCACGTCCGCAGACAACTGCCCGGGAAATCCAAATGCTTCCCAGGCTGATAGCGATTCAGACGGCGTAGGCGATGTCTGCGACACCTGCCCGTTGGACAACCCGGATGATGTCGATGACGACGGAATCTGCGGAGCGAACGACAATTGCCCAACCGTCGCGAACGCAGGTCAGGACGACACGAATGGCAACGAGGTTGGCGACGCGTGCGAATGCCCAGCTGCGGTTGCGTGCATCGACGGTGATGCCTGCACGTTCGATCAATGTGGGGGCCAAGTCTGCCAGCACGCAGCCGGTCGCTTCGGCGATGTGAACGGCAGCGGCGGAATCGTGACGATTGACGACATCCTCTGCGGGCTGAGTGGGTTCACAAACTATGCCCTCTGCCCGAACGCGGACATTTCGCCGTGCTCACAAAACGGAACAATCAATCTTGACGATCTCTTGGCGGTACTAGCTGCCTTTGGTGGCGCTGATCAGTGCGGGTGCGGAGGTTGAACGCATAAGCACAAAGTTGGCGCTCGAAGCGGGCCGAGAGAATTATTTTTTCTCTCGGCCTTTCCCTTTCCGGGAGCTGATGCCAATTGGTTCCTGAGAGTGCCATTCGTTGGCACTCGGAGCCGGATAAGTGCACCGCCTACAAGAAGTCCGGCTTCCAATCATCCCTGCCATGTCTAACAACATTGTAGGAAGCAGCCGTGCATTCGCGGCTGAGTTTTACAGTTGAACTGCCACAGGATTCTGTTCCTGTGCAAACGCGACATTATTATCGGAACTTTAATAGGTATTATTTGCTAGACATTAGCACGTAGATACGTAACAGTACTGTCACGCTTTTATCGGAACCGAGTCAGTTCGGGGCGCTCGGTAGGGTTTTCATAGTTCAGTTCTTACGAAGAGAGAGGATGCATGTCATGAGAAAAAAGAGATTCACTTCCGTCAGCTGGGTGATGCTGACTGCAGTAAGTTGCTTCTGGGTTTGCGGCCCGGCGTTGGCTACCAATCACGTCGTGCGCATTCATGGGCTCACCGCCGGCAACAACGGCGACTCGCGAGTCCAGGCATTGGAAATGCGCATCGACCCAGGCCAAAGTGCATGGGGTCCAGCGTTTCCAGGACAGCAGCCTCGCGCCGAGATTGCATTCTTTGATGCATTTGGCGAACAAGTTTTTGTCTTTCAGTTTCCGAACAATGCCCCGGAGATTTCAGGGACGGAGGATCCGTGCGGGTTGCGCTCAGTGCTGATAGCGACACCAGAGTTCGAGGCCGCCTATGGAATCCAAGCGGATTTTTCAATCCCGGCGCAAGAGATGCACACGCAGGCGGGCTCGGTTTGCTTTCGTGGAACTAACGGTCTTGGATCGTTTCCGATCAACATCTGCGTTTCATATGGAACTCCACAGGTATGCTCAGGATCAGGAGCTTGCTGCATCACGAATGCAGATTGTCCTTCCGGGCAAACGTGCCTGCAGCCCGATTTCCTGAATGGACTCATTGCATTCACAGACAAGATCGGCGGAAACGGACTTTCGTTCGGTGGAGGCAATCCCGGGTGTCCTGCACTCGCATTACCGACGACCGGCGTGGTGGCATTGCAGCGAGACGAAAATGATCCGAGTTGCTGCCATGATGAGTCGTGTCACACCAATGCGGACTTTTTCATTGTCAATAATCCGGTGTTCAAGAACTCGCTGGGCCAGACGGCGTCGCTGACAACCGCGACGACTATCGAGCAGGGAGAGAATGTTTTCTTCTTCAACGACTTCAATGGCAATGCCCGTTCCTGCGGTTCTTGCCACTTACCGTCTGACGGATTCGGGCTGAGACCGGAGACTATTCTCGATCTTTTGGCACTGAATCCGAACGATCCGTTGTTTGCGAATAGCGTACCCGGGTTGGAGGATCCCTGCCTGATGCATGACGGCAACCAGCGAGGTCTCATTCTCGAGAACATTCATGGGTTTGGAGCAAGTGCGTCATTTCGAATCTCACCGCACTTGATGAACGTTGCACATACCGGTCCGTTTGGATGGAGTCCGAACTTCGGAGGCGCAAACAATCTTCGAGACTTCTGCCAGGGTGCGGTCGGTCAGCACTTCCCGCGCCGCTTGCCGCGAAACGTCGATCCGAACACCAATCCGGCAAACGGGTTGCTCAGCAATCGCGCGGGAACTATTGCAGAAATGACGTTTATGGAAGAGTTCCAGAAATCTGTAAAAACAGTGGTCAATGACGGGCTAGGCGATTTGAAGGGTCAACCACCTTGCGGCGAGTGCACCGGCGGATCGCAGAACGGTGTGACCTGCTGCAACAGCTCCGAGTGTCCGGGCGGAACATGTACGGCGGGTAGTGTTAATGCAAATCGCGAGGACAATCTCGACCGCTTGATAGCGGAGTTTCTCTTGGCATGTCCCAACGCTGATCAGGGTGCGATCAATGCCGGCCGCCAGACTTTCATCACCGTCGGTTGCAATGCTTGCCACCGCGACACATTCCTCGGTGGAACCAATACTGGTTTTGTCGAGGCGCCGACCGGGGTGGTCGATGATCCGGGCAATCAGAACACGGGTTGCCCGCTCGGCAGTCCCGGCCCGCTTCCCAACGAGGATCAGCAATGCGCCGCCAATCCTGCCTGCACGGCTCCGATGGCGTTCGATACTCGCCCCCTCGTGGATATCGTGCGCGTCAAGAAAGGTATCAACGATCCCAACCTCGGAACGTTCTTTCACGACGGCGTCGTCCGCAATGTTGATGACGCGGTCCGATTTTATTCTACGCCCGCATTTCAAAACAGTTCTTTCGGCGGTCTCGTCGTGTTTGATTCCAACCCTGTAGTCCGCGACCAGCAGATTTCGGACATAGCACGATTTCTTGAAGCAATCGTAGAGGCCGATCCAAGCGACTGTCCCAACAATGAGGGCGCGTGCTGCCATTCAATCGGCGGATGCCAGATTCTAACCGAAGCACAATGCGCGGCGTTCACTTGCACCACATTCTTCGGCGTGGGCACTACATGTGATCCCAGCCCGTGTCCGCAGAACCCGATCGGCGCGTGCTGCCAGGACAACGATGTCTGCAATGACGATATGTCGGAGTGCGACTGCCTCGTCACCGTCGGCGGCAACTCGTGGCACGAGGGCGAATTCTGCTTCGGTATACCGCCGTTTGAGTGTCCGGTGCCGACAGGTTCGTGCTGCCTGCCTGGCGAAATGTGCGAGATAACAACCGAAGAAAAGTGCCTCGATCAGTGCGGCGTATATGGCGGAGATGAAACGGCCTGCGGCGAACAGTGCTGCCTGCCGACGCGCCGCCCGTGTTGTTTCCCCCAGGCGACTCCGCAGAACCCGGATGGCTGCACGGATTCTCTGCTTCCTTGCGAGTGTCTGAAACAGGGAGGGACTCCGTTGCCGATTGGGGAAACGTGCGCGACAACCACACAGTGCAATCCGCCGTGTAGCAACCCGGCCATTCGTCCGTGCTGTCTGCCAAACGGCTCGTGCATCAATACGACGCAGTGTGATTGTCTTGATCGTAGCGGCACGTGGCGCGCCAATCAGATAAGTTGCCAGGCTATGCCGTTCCGTTGCCCTGCTGTTATCGCGGACGACGACATAGCGGCTGAACCATAAGAGCGCATTCAACGACTGGCAGGTGCGGACGATCGGAACAGCCGTTCACACTCTGCCGCCTTTCATGCTCCAGGCGAGGTAGTGCAGCCCCGAGTGCTACCTCGCCTTCCCTTTTGTTAGCGGCCACTGTAAATGACCCTCAACGTGGAATCGTCTGTACAAGTTCACTTAGTGTGTGCATCATCATGGCATGGTCCCCCAAGGCTCGCTTTCAACTTCCGCACAGCAACCAGTCGGCGAAAGGAGCGCAACGCGGACGCCCATCATCCGCGAAGGCGTGTGTCACGTGCTGTACGCTTATGACGTGGGCTTGAGCATCAATCTGGAACAATGCGCGCAGCGGATCACTGCGATGACGCAGCGGGAGCCGATCAAGCACAAGAAGCGGGCACCGACTCAATACTCCGAGTACCCGGAGCTGCCTCTTCGCGTGTCTCAAGCCATAAGCAGAGTGGACGTCGGCGTCGCGCGCACGAGCGAATCTGCGGAGATCATCATTCATGACTTTGGTGTGATCACTGTGCAATTCGCGTTTGATATTGCGGGCCCGTTTATCGATTTGCTGCCGCTCAGCGAGCACCTTTATGAAAACGCGACGCTTCTCGCCGCGTCACGCCGGATCGTGACGGAACTCTGCGGGACAATTCAGCCGGCGATCGCTCGGCCCAGTTTTGCGCGTCCGGTTGAGGACTACACGATCTACGATGTTCGAAAGCTCGAAGGTAACTGCACGACAACTGAGTTGATGCAGAATCATCGACAGCTTATCGCCCAGATATTGCGGTCTGAAACCACACCGCTCTCGCAGCAGGAAACCGAAGACGCGCTCGCCTGTAATATCTCATTCGCCCCGGACGACTACGCCATCATCGACTGGAACGGTGCGCTCCTTCTTGACGCCAACAGCGATGACACGAACACCGTGCTTGAATTGGCCAACGCGGAACTGCTGGAGATGCGGTTTCTCGATACACAACTGGATGACGCGATGGAAGAGGCCTATCGCACGTTCGTCATGCAACAGCAGCGCTCCTGGTGGGGGCGAAAGCGGGCGGCGGCTGCGGATCTGCGTCGTATCTCGCGACTTCAGGTCGATAACGCGCTTCTCTTTGAAGTCGTACACAACGCAATGAAGCTGCTCGGCGATCAGTATCTCGCCCGCGTGTATCGATTGGCTTCGCAGCGGTTCCACCTTCGTGAATGGGATGAGAGCATTGTTCGAAAACTGCAAACGCTGGAGAGCGTTTATCAGAAAATGACGGATCGAACGACAAGCCTGCGCATGGAGGTGCTGGAGTGGATTATCATCGTGCTTATCGCGGTTTCCATCGTGTTGCCGTTCTTCATCAAATATTGACCGACTTGAAATCGAATCTCTTCGTGTTGTGACATGCCCAAGAAACGTCCACTTCATTCATGGTCAGTCACTCCCAAGGAGGCGGTTGCGATCCAGCGCGATCTTGCGGACCGGGTCGTACGATCTGGTCGCATCGCACGACCGCGATTGCTTGCCGGAGCAGACTTAGCGTTCTCACATGACGAGAAGCGTTGTGTGGCTGGCGTGATTGTGTGGGACGCGCGGCGCGCGTGCGTGGTTGAAGAGCGGATTGCGTGGGAGACGGTGAAATTCCCTTATGTGCCGGGTTTGCTGTCATTTAGAGAAGCTCCAGCGTTGTTAATAGCAATTGGCAAGCTGAAAACCCAGCCCGATGTTTTCATGTTCGACGGACAGGGTGTAGCTCATCCACGGCGACTGGGACTTGCCTGCCACGTCGGTCTCTGGCTCGACCGACCCAGCATTGGTTGTGCGAAGAGTCTGCTTATTGGTGAATACGACGAGCCGGGCCTGGAGCGGGGATCGATGAGTCGGATGAGCCACAATGACGAACTGATTGGCATGGCTGTGCGAACTCGCGACAAGGTGAAACCAGTCTACATCAGTGTAGGACACAAGCTTTCGCTCGAAGCGGCTATTGATATTTCCTTGAATGCTTGCAATGGATATCGCGTTCCGGAACCGACGAGGCTCGCGGACAAACTTGTCGCGATGGCCAAGTCAGAGCCAATAGGCCGCTGAGGATTCTGTAATCAAAGAAAAACGGGTTCCACCCTCGACATGGAGAGGGGAACCCGCGGCAGAATCGTTATTCAAGAATAGAGATGCCTCAAGAGACAATCCGACTATTCGGATGCCTCCGGCGAAGGCTGCATTGAGGCGTTGACATTCGCTGTGGTTTCACCGGCGGTGACAGAGACTCCAGTGACACTCAGGTCTTCGAAATCATTGGCAGAGAATTCAACGCGATACTCGCCCGTTGTGAGACCGCCGAGCATGTAATTTCCATCAACCTCCGTTGAGGTACTTGTAACTTCCACATCGTCCTTGTAGGCGGTGACCGCTACTCCCTGCAACGGGAAAGAGTATCCGTCAACAGTTGTTGATGCTGTTCCGCTGATCTGACCGGCGTCGCGCATATCGATCAACTTCATGGCGACCGATGGAGAAAAACGGAAGTTTCGAATCTCGCTGACGTTATTGATCTTGCCGCCGGGAATTGGGCTGAATGCGCGACTGAGGTCTACATCGAGGAGCAATTGAGTTTCAGCATCTGCCGCGACTTCAAAAGTGAAATGCAATTTGATGCCTGTCTGCTGTCCGCTTGGCACTCTCAATGAGAATTCGCGATCATCTTCGTTAAGAGTGATACGACCTTCAGTAACGATCAATCGCATTTGTGTGTATCTTCCCGCCGGGATGTCAGCCCCAGCCAAAAGGTCCGTCCGACCATTTTGAAGGTCAAGCAAGTTAAATGTTTGTTCGCCTTCAAATATCACGATGAATTCGTCGTCGGAATCGTCGTCATCTGACTCATTTACAGCTTGTTCCGCGCTCTCATCGGAGCTGACGTCCTCTACGCTGTCGACGTCATCAGCGGCTTCGACGGCTGTGCATTGCCGCATGTCTTCGTGGCATTCGGTTCCACTACCGCATGGCGACTGCCCTACGACGCATTGGCCGTCATCGCAATACTCAACGCCATTGCAGAAAAGACCGTCATCGCATGACTCACCGCAGTCATTATCGCCGCTATCGGCTCGGCGAACTTCGACACGCGTGATTGTGACAAGTGCTTCCTTGATCATATCGAATGGAAACGGCTTGTCCGTGATCAGCACGCTGACACTTCCGTTGCGGGTTGGCTGGTTTCCCGAGGGCGGTGTGCATCCTGTCCAGATGCCGCCCAAAACCAATACAGAACAAAACAAGGTGCCGAGTTTTCGTTTCATGGTCTGCTCTCCTGAATAGCAATACAGGATCTATCGGTATTTGGATGGGGTCGCGCGGCCTTGGCGCGCACCGTATGGGGAGTGCCTATAAATACTAGTGTATGATATCGCTGATCGTGGAAACGCGTGATAAATTCCACCTCAACTGAGCGCCATATTCAATTTGCTCATGTACCGATATTGCGTGGTCTCAGAGAGCTGAATTATTTATGGCGCTGCGCCGCGCGTCGACGAAGTTCCGCGTTGATGAATTCCTGAATGTCGCCGTCGAGGACGCCTTGCGTATCGGCCGTCATTTGACCGGTGCGCGAATCCTTCACACGCTGCTCGGGATACAGGAAGTAACTTCGAATCGAGTTGCCCCAGCCAATAGCTCCTTTTTCGCTGTAAATCTTGGACAATTCGCTGTCGCGCTTGGCTTGCTCCATTTGATATAGGCGAGCCATGAGCATCTTCTGGGCGGTTGCGCGGTTTTTATGTTGCGAGCGTTCGCTTTGACATTGTGCGACCAAACCCGTTGCAAGGTGGGTCAAACGAACGGCTGACGAAGTCTTGTTAACGTGCTGGCCACCCTTGCCGCCGGCGCGATAGGTGTCCTCCCGAATGTCTTTGTCCCAATCGATTTGGATATCGATGTCGTCCACGTCCGGCTGCACATCCACTGATGCGAAGCTGGTCTCTCGCTTGCCCTGTCCGCTGAAAGGCGAAATGCGCACCAATCGATGCACGCCAAGTTCGCATGACAGATAGCCGTACGCGTACGCACCGTGAACCATGAGGCTGCACGATTGAATGCCGGCCTCTTCGCCATCGCGCATGGAAAGCTCTTCCACCTCGAAACCGTTTCGTTCGAAGTAGCGAATGTAGAGTCGAAGCAACATCTCAGCCCAGTCGCACGCGTCCGCGCCGCCGGTGCCTGCCTGGATGTTGAAGTAGCAATCGCGAATATCGTTGGGGCCGGAGAGCAGCGTAAGCAGCTCGACCTCTTCCAATTTCTTGGTGAGCTTGTCTATGCCAGAATCCAGCTCGGCGCGCGTGGATGGATCGTCGCCCTCGGCGAGCAGCTCGGTCATCACCTGCAGCTCTTCGCTTTGGGAAAGTAATCCCTGCACCGGCACCACTGCAGCTTTGAGCGCCTTCAGCTTCTGCACGGTGCCTTTGGCGGCTTCGGGATTGTCCCAAAAATTGGGGGCGGCCATCTCCTGCTCGACGGCGGCCATGGCTTCGATCTTTTGAGGGAGGTCAAAGAGAGTCCCGGATGGCTACGATCCGGGCCGAAAGGTCGTTCAGTGCTCCGATGGGGTTTTCGTATGGCATAGTCTTGCTTTTCTTTTGTTGGGGCGAGAAAGGTATCTCGCACCAGTGTCTCATGAATCATGGTCCGCACGGCGGACCCTTCGGTTGTTTCGTCAGTCATAGTCCTACGGATCGATTCGCGTCACACTCTCCACCACGATTTCGTCCTCCGGAAGCGACATTTCACCCGGCAGAAATGGGCTGTCAACTGTTGAGACCATGGCGATCGTATCTATGACATCCGTTCCTTCGACGATTATGCCGAAAACCGTGAAGCCCTGATCGTCGAGGAAATCATTTTCGGGATCGAGATTGACGAAGAACTGTGTATCGCCGCTGTCCGGGTTGCCGCCGGTGAGCGCAAGGGCGAATGAATAGACGGTCCCGTTCGATAGGCCATTGTCATCTTCGCGCTCCACCGGGTCGCGCGAGACTTCCTTCAGTTCAAGCTCGCCGTCAACAGGTTCATACCCGCCGCCCTGGATGACGAACGGCTGACATGGCTGGCCTTCTTCATCAGCCTCTGTGCATACGACGCGATGAATGACTGTTTCGTCATAAAACCCTTCGTCGGCGTAGAGCAGAAAATTGACCATGTGCAGAGGAGCGGCTTCGCCATCCAACTCTAGCGTGAAATTGCCAAGGTTGGTCGTGAAGAGAACTCGCGGGTGCAGATCAGGGACGGAGACGATTTCGAATTCGCGCGTGGAGGTGATCGGCTCGCCATCCGAAACGGGGATCGATGCGGTGAAGCGGACATCGACCGTCTCACCAACCAACGTGGTGAGCATGGGCGACAATGCGGTTGGGTCGTCAATCGTCGCGGTGCCGCTCACTACCTCCCACATGGTGGTGGTCACTTGTGCGTCGGCATCGATCGTGGCTTCCAGTTGAACCGGTTCGCCGATGATCGCGAAATCAGGCGCACTGGCTGTGATGCTCGATTCGACGGTGACGGATACGAAATCGTTCGCGTGATGCCCGTCCGCATCGGTGACCGTCGCGCGGAAAGTATATAAGCCGGCTGCCTCAAGCTGCGGCGTTGTAATGGTTGAGTTGACTACGTCGGTCAGTTCGACTTCCTCCGGTCCGCCATTCTGGTCCCAGCGAATGATGTAGGGCTCAGTGCCGCCGCTTGCGGATGCTGACAACGTGATCGTCGCGCCTTCGAACGTGGCTGTGCTATTGGCTGTTGCAACGATTACCAAGTCTGTCGGCGGTTCCGGTCCATCGACAGGACCGGAATCGGGGGCTTGAATGCAGGATGTACCCAGTAATACAGAAATCGAAGCCGCGAATACAAAGCCAAATGTCTTGAACAACTTTTGCACCTTTATCAATCTAAACGTTCGTTCCCCCAACCTTGCGACTAACAACTTTTCTTATTGTAGGCTGTCAGCCAAGTATCGGTCGACGCGGACGACACGCGGTAGCCGAAAGTCGAGGTGGCGGTACAATAGCGATCGTCGATCCAAAAGTCAGCCCCGTGATTCAAAAGAGATGCTCACCGGAACATGACCGACCACCTTCGCTACGAAAGTCCTCTCGTTCAGAGATACGCGTCAGATGCGATGTGCGAGCTGTTTGGGCCGCGTCATCGAATATTGGCGTGGCGGCAGATTTGGTTGCGGCTGGCGGAAGCACAGCAACGCGCGGGGTTAAAGATTTCCAACAAGCAGATAGAGCAACTTCGGCGCACTCTGGAATCGATCGACTTTGCAAACGCAGCCGCTCACGAAAAGCGCTTGCGACACGACGTGATGGCCCATGTTCATGCGTGGGGCGACATCGCGTCGGAGGCACGTGGGATCTTGCATCTTGGCGCGACGAGTGCGGACATCGTCGACAACGCCGATCTGATCATCATGCGCGACGGGCTGCGATTGATCGCGGAATGGCTGGCGAGTTCGATTGACGCATTGGCGACATTTGCCGCGAAATATCGTGATTTGCCGACGTTGGGCTTCACGCATTATCAGCCAGCTCAGATTACAACGGTGGGCAAACGCGCGACGCTGTGGTGCTACGAACTTACGAGAGATTTGGAGGAAGTCGAGCAGCGGATTGCCGGATTGCGGTTCCGAGGGATCAAGGGCGCGACGGGTACGCAGGCGAGTTTCTTAGCCTTATTCAACGGCGATGCGGCCAAAGTTCGCGCGATCGAAGCTGAAGTGGCGAAGGCGTTTGGATTCGGGCAAGTTGAGCCGGTGACGGGCCAGACTTATTCGCGAAAAATTGACGCACAGGTCGTGAGTACGCTCGGGGGGATCGCCGCGAGTGTACACAAGTTCTGCAACGATGTTCGACTTCTCGCTAATCTCGGTGAAATGGAAGAGCCGTTCGAGGCCGAGCAAATCGGATCGAGCGCGATGCCGTACAAGCGGAACCCGATGCGGTGCGAGCGTGCCACCGGTTTGGCGCGATTTGTGATCTCGCTCGTCACTTCGCCGCTACAGACGGCGGCAGAGCAGTGGTTTGAGCGGACGCTGGACGACTCGGCCAATAAGCGAATCGTGGTTTCAGAGGCCTTCCTCGCGACTGACGCCATGTTGCGGATCGTGACGAATGTTGCCCGTGGACTTGTGGTGTATCCGAAGATTATCGAAGCCAAGCTGCGAACCGAGCTTCCATTCCTCGCGAGTGAGAACATCATGATGGCCGCCGCGGCGAAGGGTGGCGATCGACAGGTGTTGCACGAAGAGATTCGCGGGCACGCACGTGCGGCTGCGGATCGGATGAAGAATGAAGGGGCGCAGAACGATCTGATTGAGCGTCTTCGAAATGAGCCGAGTTTTGCGGGTGTTGATCTCGATGATGTGCTCGATCCGAAGCGATATGTGGGCCTCGCGCCGCAACAGGTGGATGAATTCCTGGCGGCGTTTGTAACACCGATTCGCAACAGGTACGCACCGGTGCTGAAGCGTGCTGCGGAATTGAAAGTTTGACGTGCGACTTAGTGCCAAGTTACGGCACTCAGTGACGAGTTGGAGTTAGAACATGTCGATGGATCGAACTACGCTGGCGCGGCGAATCAAGGAAGCGGCCTATCTGGAAGGTGATTTCACGCTGCGCTCCGGTCGGAAAAGCAAGTATTACCTTGACAAATATCTGTTCGAGACGCAGCCGGACATCCTTCGGGCGCTCGGCGAGATGTTCGCGAAATGCGTGGGTGCATCGACGACTCTGATTGCCGGCGCGGAATTGGGCGGCGTGGCGCTGGCGGCCGCAGCGTCGATCGCCAGCGGAAAGCCGTTTGTCATCGTGCGGAACGCCAAAAAGGACTACGGCACCAGCAAGCCGTTCGAGGGGAAACTGGTCGCGGGCGATCGCGTGCTCCTGGTGGAGGACATCGCGACGACCGGCGGGCAGGTGCTGGAGGCAGCCAAGGTGATCGACGGTATCGGGGCGTCGGTCGAGCGAATTGTGGCGGTGATCGATCGCCAGGAAGGCGCGCGAGAGAACATCGAGGGGGCGGGTTACAAGTTCGAATCGTTGTTCGTGAAGGCCGACTTAGGAATCTGATTACGGCGGTGCCAATTTCACTCCTTCCAGCACCTGCGGCAGCACGTCGTGGATGCCGCTGATGACGAACTGAACCGAAACCGCCGCAAGGATGAGGCCCATGATGCGGTTGAGGATGTTGAGGCCGGTCTGTTTGAGGGTGCGTTCGAGCATGGTCGCGGCGCTCAGCAGGATGAAGCACAGCAGGCCGGTGACGAGGATGCACGCAACGACAATCGAGACCTGCGTGAAAGACTCGGCTTTGCTCATCAGAACGGTCACGGTGGCAATCGAACCCGGGCCCGCGAGCATCGGTACGCCGAGAGGGATGATGGCCACGTCTTCTTTTTCCGCACCTTCCGTGATTTCTTCCGGGCTGGTGCGAACACGCGATCGCTGGGCTCGCATCATGTCAAGGGCAAGCATAAAGAGAAGAATCCCGCCGGCAATGCGGAAGGCTCCGAGCGTGATGCCGAACAATCGAAAAATCAAACCGCCCGCAGCGAGGAAGAGAACAAGTGTGACAGTGCATGCCATAGACGCCTTCAGCGCCGTGTGACGCCGCTTGGCCGGTGAATCGCCTTGGGTGATCGCCAAAAACATGGGGATGGCTGCGAACGGATCTACTACAAAGAAGATGGCTGAGAAGGTGATGAGCGTGAAGGAGAGCAGGTCTGGCATGAGAAGCTCACTTGGGCGATACAGGACTCGAACCTGTAACCCCTGCCTTGTAAGGGCAGTGCTCTAGCCATTGAGCTAATCGCCCGCGTGCGGATCATATTAGCACGGGATGCGACAAGGGCCAATTCGCGCGTGGGTGGTATGCGAATGTTTTCGCACTAGAATGGGCGGCGCGCCTTGCGACCCTAGTCAGTTATTGGCCTGAAACAAACTGATGTCGAACAGCGCGTTGCGACAAGCAAGTTGAAAACGTAAGGCCGCATGTTCGCATCAGCGGTTCGGATTGTAGGAGGTGCTTATGGCACGCATCGTACGTGGCGGGTTGATTCAGGCTGTGCTCAGCGAACCGGCGACTTCGCCGATCGAGAAGATCAAGAAGTCGATGATCGACAAGCACGTGGCCATGATCGAGCAGGCAGCGGGAAAGGGCGTGCAGGTGCTATGTCTGCAGGAGCTGTTTTACGGCCCGTACTTCTGTGCTGAGCAGGACGCGAAGTGGTATTCCCTGACCGAAAAAATTCCCGATGGTCCGACGACGAAATTGATGTGCGAGCTCGCGCGAAAGCTGAAGCTTGTGCTCGTTGTTCCTATGTATGAGGAAGACCTGACGGGGGTGTACTACAACTCGGCAGCGGTGATTGATGCGGACGGCACCTATGTCGGCAAGTATCGCAAGACGCACATACCGCACGTGGCTCCTGGGTTTTGGGAGAAATTCTATTTCCGACCCGGGAATCTTGGCTATCCCGTTTTCGATACGCGGGTGGGCAAGGTAGGTGTGTACATTTGCTATGACCGACACTTCCCGGAGGGCGCGCGATGTCTGGGGCTGAACGGCGCGGAGATCGTGTTTAATCCGTCAGCCACGGTTGCGGGATTGAGCGAATATCTGTGGAAGCTAGAGCAGCCAGCGCACGCCGTGGCTAACCAGTATTTCGTGGGTGCGATCAATCGACCGGGCACCGAGGCCCCGTGGAACATCGGCGAGTTCTACGGTCAGTCTTATTTCTGCAATCCGCGCGGGAAGATTCTGGCGGAGGCGTCGCGCAACAAGGATGAGATTGTGGTGTCTGACCTCGACTTCGACATGATTCGCGAGGTGCGAAATACGTGGCAGTTCTTCCGCGATCGACGGCCCGATGCATACGAGGCCATCACAGCAAGCTGATTTGTCGCCTTCGTGGGATTGAGCACTTTTTCTTCTTCACCACGGCCAAGCTGCGACTTGACCGTGCCACCCGATAATCTGTGAATCACATCAAACAACTGGCTGATTGGTTTCGTGCATCGGAAGCCGCCGTCGCGTTCACGGGTGCGGGGATTAGCACCGAGAGCGGGATTCCGGATTTTCGCAGTCCCGGCGGTGTCTGGTCGCGAAATCAGCCGGTGATGTATGACGAGTTCGTCGGCTCGCGCGCCGCGAGGATTCGCTATTGGAAAATGCGGCAGGAAGCCTATCCGGATTTCAAACGCGCACAGCCAAACGCAGGGCACATTGCGTTATCTCAATTAGAACGGGACGGTCGATTGCGCGGAGTCATCACGCAGAACATCGACGGGTTGCACCAACTGGCGGGCAGCCGGGAGGTGATCGAGCTGCACGGTACCACGCGTGTCGTCGCGTGTATTTCATGTGGCAAAGAATGGGAGCCGGATGAGATCCACGCCCGAATCGATGCCGGTGACGAAGCGCCGGATTGCGACGATTGTGGTTCGCCGCTCAAGTCGAAGACCATTTCCTTCGGGCAGGCCATGCCCGCGGCGGAAATGCAGCTTAGCTATCAGTGGGCCGGCGAATGCGACCTCTTAATCGCACTTGGTTCGTCGCTGGTGGTCGAGCCGGCGGCGTCGATACCTCGCGTGGCCAAGAGGCACGGTGCCCGGCTAGTCATTGTAAACAAAACCTCAACGCCGCTGGATGACATGGCCGACTTGGTCATCGCGGAGAGTATCGGCGACACCATGGCGCGCTTGATGGCCGAGCTGGCAATCTGACACGTTTACCGATCACCGAACGAATCGTCGTCGGTGGAAAACAAATCGATCCATTGCTGAATTTCGTCGGCTGACGCATTCGTGGGTTTATCGGAGTACTCGTCCACTTTCGGCTTGATGGGTGGGTTGTCCAACCGCGAATCAAAGATGCTCTGGATAAAAGTGACGTTATCTACGTAGCGACACTTTCGTCGTTCCGCCTCGTGACGAATGGCTTTGTCGGACGTGACGATGCGTAAGCGGCTCGGGTTGCGGCTAGCTTCTATGAGATCAATGATAACCTCGTCGGCTGTTCTGGAATCGCTGAAACGAACTTCGATGGATTTGGAAGTTATCTGCTTGGCCATACCGGACGACGGCATGTGACCGTCGAAGACGAGAATGGTCGTCACCTGCTCCTTAATCGCCCAGCGTTCGATCATTCTTACCAGCGCGACCCGCCCGACCGGGCGTGTGGGTCCGTGCTCATGCATGGCGAAGAGCAGGTTGTTCCCGTCGATGATGACGGTGTCGTTCACATTTTCGATGATCGCAGGTTGGTACGAGGAATACAATCGAGGGGGCCAACTTCGGGCGTGTCGCGCTGTCTGTTGTGATGTTGGCGCGTGGTTGGCCGATGAACAAAAGGTTGAAATTGCCGGTTGCGGAATTCCGCGAACTTCTTACAACACGACGAAACCGAAAGCGGTGCGAAATCGTATAATCCTAAGAGAAAAACGGCACTTGATGGGCCGTGCGACCATGTGGTTCGGATTCAAACTGAGGCGAAAACCGGATGCATCGACAGCTTGCCGCCATCCTTACCCTTGTTTTCGCGTCATTACCGGTTTTCTCGGCCCCGCGAACACAGGGGCAAGAGGGGGATGCATCGCGGGCTGGTGACCTGGATCAGGTCCAGTGGTGTCGTGAGGGGATCCAGGACCCCACAGCTCGCCCCGAGGTTCGTCGGCGTTGGGCTTCGCGACTGGTTCTGCTGGGCACGACGGAATCCAAAGCGGCTGTCGTCGAACTGCTTTCCAAAAAGGATGTGCCCGATTCCCAGCGGGCGTTAGCGGACGCTCTGACCGAGCACGCGCGAACCGACCGCATGTTGCTCGACGATTCATTTATCCAGCCGTTGATCGACCTGTTAGGCCACGCCAATGTCGAGCTGAGGGCGGCTGCAGCGCGGGCCATTGCTGAGTTCCCACGATCGGATATTCCCAAGAAGCTGGGGGCGCTCATCGGCGACCCGCAGACTCTTCCGGTCAAGCGCATGGCCGCCATAGATGCCTTAGCCCCCAACGTGCATCGCCGGGATGTGATCGAGGAGCTCATTGCATTGCTGGACCGTAACCTTCCGGAGGTCAATTCGCGGGTGATGACGGTGTTGCAACCGATTGCGCGCGAACCATGCGGCCAGGATGCGGCCTGCTGGCGGGGCTGGTGGGCGAACGAATCGCGATTGAAAGAAGAAGAACGACTGACAGTCCAGCTCCAGCTCTATCGAGACCGTGCGATCGGTGCCCAGAAAGACCTTGACGCGCTGCGCGATTCGACCAAGCGCCATGAGGCTGCCTTGGGGGCGCGTGTGCTTGACCTGCTCCGTAACGAATATCGTCAGTTGCCGGTCGAACAAAGGGACGCCAAGGTTGTTGAGTGGCTTAAGGAGCCATTGAACGACGTCGTACTGGGTGCGATTGAGATCGTGAAGTCACGATTGGCGGACGAAGGTCAGCGACCTGACGCAGCGATACGTGATGCACTTTTGCAGGTCCTCAAGGATGGAGCGCCGGTGGTGCGACGGGAAGCCTTGCAGATCCTGCAGAATTTGAATGACCCCGAGGTAGTGCAAGTGCTGCTGGCGCGGGTTGAGTCCGAGGACGATGTAGCGACGCGGGCGGGCCTGTACCGCGCGCTGGGCAAGCTGGCGACCATCGACGCGATTCCGTTCCTGGTCCACGAGATAACGGATCGCACACACTGTACGGAATGTGCCCGCGAGGCAGCTCTGGCGCTGGGGTTGATCGCGGCAAAGCCGGAAGCCAAGTCGTTGCTCAGCTCTGCTGTTGAACCATTACGGGCGCGCTATTACGCCACCAGCTTCGATGATTCCGCTTTGAAATCGGCGTTACTCTCGGCGATGGCCGGCGTCGCGGATGAGAGCTTTCGCTTAATCTTTCTGGATGCGCTGGAATCCAACGACGCAGCCATTTTGCGGCCGGCGATTCGTGGGTTGCGGGCATTGGCTGATGTTTCCAAATTGGCCCGGTTGCGGACGCTGACATCGGACAAGGACCCGCTTGTGCGTCGAGCTGCGACGGAAGCCATCGGCGTGTTGGCACGCGACGACACTGACTTTGAGAGTCTCATTCCACGGTTGAATCCGGCGATCGAACCGAGTGATGTGGTTCGACAGGCGGCGTGGACTGGATTCCTGGAATGGCAGAAGCGGCGACCATTGGCCGAGAAGATCAAGGCCGCAGAGCGACTTCGGGATATGCCCGACCTCGAACTGCGGTATCTCGTGGATGTTTCCAATGACATCGAGACGACTGAAGGAGCGAGGTCTGAGCTTGTTGCGCTGCACGAGCGATTGGCTAACACTTTCATTTCGCAAGGGAAGTTTGCGGCGGCGATGCCGCACTTGAAGGAAATGTACGGCTACCAGCTGGCGAACGATCCGCCAAGTGCAGTCGATGTGGGCGTGCGCTGGCTCGAAGCCATGCTGCGCTGCTCCAACCCGGGCGAGTTGTCGGAACTGCTGAACAAGCTTCTGGCCGATGCCAAGACGGATGAAGCCAAGAAGAAGATCGCCGGAACTGTTATCGATTTCGTTACTTCGCTCGATTATGCAGCCGATCCGGATCGTGCCAGGAAATTGCAGGCAGATATCCCCGTGGTGCAATCCGATGGGCTGGGCGAGCGATGGACCGCGATGGTTCAAGTTCTGAACGACAAAGCGGGCAAAACAAGCAACGGTAATTCGAACAGCTCAAACTGAGGCGTCTTGTTTCTTGGGTAAGAGCGACTGCCCGGTCATGTCGGGTGGAATCGGGATTCCCGCCAGTTCAAGCAGGGTGGGTGCGATGTCTGCGAGTCGGCCATCCTTACGAAGCGTTTTCTTCTTCATGGCATCGTCAACCACGATCAGCTCCACGTCGTAGGTGGTGTGGGCTGTATGGGGGCCGCCGGTGGCGGGGTCGATCATCTGCTCGCAATTGCCATGGTCGGCAGTGATGATCAGAGCACCTTTGCGCTCCTGCACAGCCTGCACGATTTTTCCCACGCATTCGTCGACGATTTCCACGGCTTTGATAGCTGCTTGTAAATTCCCGGTGTGACCCACCATGTCGCCGTTGGCGAAGTTGATGACGAGAAGGTCGTCGACGCCGGTCGCGAGGCGGTCTAAAACCGCCTGTGTCACTTCGTGGGCGGACATCTGCGGTTTCTGGTCGTATGTCGCGACATCGCGCGGCGAGGGGATAAGAAAGCGCTCCTCGCCCTCGAATGGTTCGTCGCGATAGTCGTTGAAGAAAAACGTGACGTGCGGATACTTTTCGGTTTCGGCGCAGCGGAACTGGCGAAGACCGAGCGAGGCCGCGTATCCACCAAGAATATTGGCCATCTTCGGCGGCTTTTCGAAGGCCACATTGACCGGCAGGCCGGTTTCGTAGCCGGTCATGGTAACGAAGTACAAGTCGAGCTTCTTGCCGCGGTCGAAGCCGAATCGCTTCTTGGTGCCATCCTTGTCGACGCCGTCATAGGGGAACTCGTCGTAAACGAAAGCCTTGGTGATTTCGCGAGGGCGGTCGCCGCGATAATTGAAAAAGATGACGCTATCGCCGTCGCGAATGCGGCTATCGAATTCTGGGGTACATGTGATTGAGGGTGTGATGAACTCGTCGCCCTTCATGGATTCGCTGGAGGGATTGTCGTAGTAGTTTTGTATGGGGTGATCCGCAGACGAATACGTGGGCACACTGCAGCAATCGCCTTGGCCTGTAAGCATGGCGTACGCTTTTTCCACGCGATCCCAGCGGTTATCGCGATCCATGGCATAGAATCGACCCACGACGCTGGCGACCTGATTAATATGCAGTTCCTGGCACTTCTCATCGATTTGATCAATAAACCCCAGCCCGCTGTTTGGTGGGGTATCGCGACCGTCTGTAATCGCGTGAATGAAAATCTTGTCGCCGGGAAACTTCAGGCGTTTGCTCATTTCCAGCAGGCCGAAGAGGTGGTCGAGGTCGCTGTGAACGCGGCCATCGCTGCATAACCCAAGTATGTGGACGTTGCCGTTCGTTGAAGTCACACGGGAGAATGCCTCGAGGAGCGCGGGGTTCTTGAAAAAAGTGCCGTCCTTAATGCGCCCCGTGATGCGCATAATCTCCTGCTCGACGATGCGACCCGCGCCGATGTTCTGGTGGCCGACTTCGCTGTTGCCCATGACCCCGTCGGGCAGGCCGACGTCGTTGCCCGACGTCTTAATGAGCACGTGCGGGTACATGGCCATCAGGTGATCGTCGATCGGCTTTTTCGCAAGGTAGACCGCGTTGGCATGGTTCCATTCGGGGAAGGGGTTGGATCCCCACCCGTCGCGGACGATGAGAACGATGGGCCGTTTTCTAAGCTCTTGTTTGGACATAAACGAAGGTCTTTGCTTTGGCTCGCAATGATGCTCCCTCTCCCGCTTAGGGAGAGGGTAGGGTGAGGGTCTCTTGATCTACTATCGATCGCGAATGTGACACTTACTTAATTCTCTAGCGTATCTGGTCGGCGTAACTGCTTAATTCGGTCTCGAAGTCGCGCATCTGAATTCCGAATGTCTTCTCTGCCACCGTTTGATCGCAGATGTTGTCTTCCTGGGACATCTGAACTTGGCCGGCATCGAAACGGAAGAGACCTAAGGGCGGAACCACAAGTTCGCCCAATGAGAGGACGGGAGCGCTGAGGGCGGCCAATGCCTTTGCGACTGCGACTGGCTGAGAAACGATCGGCTTCCATCGCCTGGCACATGGCATCAACGCGCGACATGCGTTGTACAGTTCAACCCACGAATATCGCCTCGGACCTCCAAGCTCATAGACCTGACCGATTGTTTCTTCATGAAACAGCGATTCAACGAAGCAATGAGCGACGTCTTTGACGGAGACGGGTTGCAGGCGAGCCTTACCGGTCCCGAAGTAGGGGATGACCGGCGGATTCAAACCGCAAACGAATTTCTTTATCAGTTGCATGAACTCGCCTTCGGGCCCGTGGATGAGGCTGGGGCGGAAAATGGTCCACGCCAAACCGCTCTTTCGGACCAGCTCCTCGGCTGCCCATTTCGTTTGGTGGTACTTTGCGATTCCGTTAGGCCGTGACCCCAAAGCGGACATGTGCGCGTAACGCCTGACGCCCGCCCGTTGCGCTGCTTCGAGGACTTTGCGAGTGCCCTCGACGTGGATTTTGTGGAATGTTTGCCCTTTTAGTCGGCGCTCGATAATGATCCCGACGAGGTGGATAATCGCCTGACTCTGCTGGGCAGCCTGCTGGAGCGCGTTTGAATCGCTCAGGCTGCCTACCACGGTTGTGAAGCGATCTGGGCTGGCTTGGCGATGCTGTTTGTAGAGTTTTTCCGGGTCGCGGACGATGCAAACGGGCTTGATGCCGCGCGACAGAAGCTCGCGGACGATGTTTCGCCCCACAAATCCGGTCGCACCGGTCACCATTACTTTGGAAATCGACTCACTTTCGGACATTGGTGCTCCCGTTTCAGGCTGCAACATGATCGCTTCATGCTAAGTGGGTAACACCGGGCGGTAAAGAAGCGACATTTCGAAAACATTGAAGACGGCTGATACAATAATCCTTGCTGAAACTTCGTTTAGCCTCAGGTGTCGCCATGATTTATTCGAAACCCATCAGTGTTCTTGCGCTGATATCGGTGCTCACGGCAGGTCTCACGCCATCTGCATCTGCCGCAGGCCTATCGAAAGCGAAAGAGTGGAACCGCGATCGGGCGGCGCATCTGTTACGCCGCGCGGGGTTCGGCGGAAGTATCGAGGATGTTGATCGGCTATTCTCACTGGGATTAGAAAAGGCCGTCGATTCGCTGATTGATTACGAAAAAGTTGCACAGACTCATTCAGATTTCCAATTACCTGAACTCTCCGAGCCGCTGGCGTTGAAGAACAAGCTGGAGGGCTTGCCCGAGGCTGAGCGTCGCGACGTACGACAGCAGTTGCGATCGCTGAATAATGCGCAACTCGAAGAGCTACGGGCGTGGTGGGTTGAGCGAATGCTGCTCACGCCGCGACCGTTTGAAGAAAAGATGACGTTGTTCTGGCATGGCTACTTCGCGACCGGCGCGGAGGAAGTGAAAGTCACGCGACTGATGGCCGAGCAGAATGCCACGCTGCGGTCCAAAGCCACGGGTGATTATCGCGAGCTGCTGCTGGCGATCTGCAAAGATCGCGCGATGCTGCGCTATCTCAACGGCGACACAAATACCAAGGAGAAGCCAAACGAAAACTTCGCGCGCGAGCTGCTGGAGCTCTTCACCCTCGGCACAGGGAATTACACGGAAAAGGATATCAAAGAGGCTGCCCGCGCGTTCACCGGGTGGACGGTCGATCACGACGGATTTCGATTTCGGCCGCGACAACACGACTTCGACGAAAAGACATTTCTCGGACGAACGGGGGAATTTGATGGCGATGACATCATTGGGATCATTCTCGAACAACCGGCTGCGAGCCGTCACCTCGCTATTCGCTTGCTGAAGTTTTTCATGAGTGACGAGCCCGACAAAAATCTCGTCGATGCTTTCGCGGCCAAGCTGAGGGAATCGCGGTACAACATTCGCGAGTCGCTTCGTGCCTTATTCAAGAGTGAGGCTTTTTATCGCGGCGAAGTGATGTTCGCGCACATCAAAAGTCCGCCGGAACTGGTCATTGGAACAGCACGGGCTTTGGGGATCACCAAGGCCGATTGTTTCGCTTTGGCTAACGGAATGCGAACAATGGGTCAGGATTTGTTTCAGCCGCCGAACGTAAAGGGGTGGGACGGCGGTCGGACTTGGGTCAATTCAGCGACGCTGTTCACACGATACGATTTCTCGGGCCTGCTGCTGAGTGGAACCCCACAGCAGATGTTTGAGCGGCGTGAAAAGAAGCTGGAAGAACTCAAACAAATCCGTGCGGATTTCCGTTCGGTTGTGGGAAAAGACGTAGTTCCGTTCGAGGATGAACTGCAAGTCGCGAGTTATCGGCAACCCGCGTTCGATCCGCGAAACTTGCTACAAAAACAAGTGCGCTGGACGAAAGGCGAGGTATTAGACCGACTTCTGCTTTTGTTGTTGCAACGTGACTTGAGTGCTGACCAACGCGCAGAGCTTGCGCAAAGGCTAGGGCCGTTGGGTGAGGAATTTGACATTACCCATGCAGATTCAATTCGCCAGTTGAATTCGCTGATCTACGATATCATGTTGCTTCCGGAGTTTCAACTGTCATAAGCTTAATCTTGTCTAAGAAAAATGTCTGAAGCAAGTCACGAGGTTGCTTCGTCCTTTGTCTCGACTTTCGTGATACCGCAACAAAATTGAATGCTAGAATATGGGGGGTAGCGAACGATCGTGCCATTGCGGTACGATTCTGTTTTGCCCGTGCCATTTCAAGGTGGTCAGGGGGAATCAGCAGAAGTGTCGGTCTTGCAACAGATCAAGGCAGCAGCCGCATGTAATGTCAGCGCGTTTCTAACTCGCGCTGCGGCAGACGCTCCAACTCGCGCCGCAGTCGTCTGGACAAGCGGACGATCCGGCTCAGGCCGCGCGAAGTACGACAGCATTTCATTTTCATTGCTGGAAGCTCGTAGCAATCGATACGCGAACGGATTGTCGAAGCTCGGCATCGAACGGGGCATGAAGACGCTTGTGATGGTGCGACCGGGGGTCGACTTCATCGCCATCATGTATGCGTTGTTCAAGATGGGCGCGGTGCCCGTGTTGATCGATCCGGGCATGGGCATGCGGCGACTGCTCGAATGCGTTCGCGCTGTCGATGTGCAGGCGTTTATCGGGATTCCGCAGGCGCACGTCGTGCGATTGTTGAAGCCGTCAGCCATGCCGCGACTCAAACATGTCGTGACGGTGGGGCGTCGATGGTTCTGGGGCGGGCCGACGCTTGAGCAGGTTGCCAAAGGTGCGTCGGACCAATTCGAGCCGCGTTGCACAACGGTCAACGATCTTGCAGCAATCTTGTTTACATCCGGCAGCACCGGTCCGGCGAAGGGTGTGACGTACGAGCACGGTACGTTCGAAGCGCAGATTCATTCGATTCAACAGTATTACAACATTCAGCCAGGCGAGGTTGACTTGCCCGGGTTTGCGCCCTTTGCACTTTTCAGTGTGGCCATGGGCATGACAGCCGTGATTCCCGACATGAACCCGAGTCGCCCTGCGCAGATAGATGCGAGCAAAATCGTGCGTGCGATACAGGATCATCAGGTGACGAACACGTTTGGTTCGCCGGCGATCTGGGATCGTGTGAGTGCTTATTGCAACGAGCGAAATATCAAGCTGCCGAGTTTGCGACGCGTTCTGATGGCTGGTGCGCCGGTGTCGTGGCGACTGGTCGATGCTACGAAAAAAGTGCTGAACCCTGAGGCGGATGTGTTTACGCCCTATGGTGCGACCGAGGCGATGCCGGTTTCGTCGATCAGCGGCCGCGAGATTCTGAACGGTTTCGGCGTGAAAGCGCGTAATGGTGCGGGCACTTGCGTGGGCGAGTCGTTGCCGATGCTCGACGTGACGGTTGTTCCGCTGACTGAAGGGCCATTGAGCGAATGGTCGGACGATATGCTGGTTCCCGATGGGCAAATCGGTGAGTTGGCTGTCGCGGGTCCGGTCGTGACGAAGGAATATTGGGGCCTGCCCGACGCCACGCGAGGAGCCAAAATTCACGAAGGTGACACGGTATGGCACCGCATGGGCGACGTGGGCTATCGCGACGAAGATGGTCGCATCTGGTACTGCGGCCGAAAGTCGCAATGTGTCAGGGTGAACGGCAAGGTGCTCTTTACCGATCCGATCGAGTCGATCTTCAACGAACACCCCGACGTGTATCGAACGGCGCTGGTTGGGGTTGGACCGGCCGGAGCGGCGACGCCAATCGTCATCGTCGAGCCGAAACCGGGTCGCTTTCCCAAGGGCGATCGCGAACGACAATTCCGCGAGGAGTTGTTGGCGCTGGGTCGCGCACACGACGTTTCAAAGTCGATTGATCGCATTCTTTTCCACAAGTCTCTCCCCGTGGACATTCGACACAACATCAAGATCAATCGCGAAGCCCTTTCGACTTGGGCTGCGAAAGCCCTTTCATGAAAGTGCTCGTCACCGGCGGTGGGGGGTTTCTCGGCACCCGCATCGCGCTGACTCTCCGAGAACAAGGCGATTCCGTTGTCGCCTTTGGTCGAAGCAGCTATCCACATCTGGAACAGGCGGGCATCGACACAATTCATGGCGATATTCGCAACCTGACGGATATCGTCGCGGCCTGCAAAGGCGTCGATGCTGTCTATCACGTCGCTGCATTGGCAGGCATTTGGGGACGAACGAGGGATTTCCAGTCGATCAACGTCGATGGCACTCGAAACGTCATCAACGCGTGCCACGTCAATCGCGTTCGATCTTTGATTTACACCAGCTCGCCGAGCGTGGTTTTCGGTTCCGAAGGCCTGTGCGGCGTCAATGAGTCGCAACCATATCCGGCGCATTTTCTGGCTGACTATCCAGCCACCAAGGCTGCGGCTGAGAAGTTGGTACTGGCGGCTAATTCGTCGACGCTGGCGACGGTCGCATTGCGGCCGCATTTGATCTGGGGACTGGGCGATCCGCATTTGATTCCGCGCGTCATTGCACGAGCCCGCTCAGGCCAACTCGCACAGGTGGGGGATGGAACGAACCTCGTCGACATTACCTACGTCGACAACGCAGCCGATGCGCATGTGGCTGCCGGAAGGGAGCTAGCAGGAAGCAAGCGATGTGCGGGTAAGGCCTACTTCATCAGCCAAGGCGAGCCCGTGAGCTTGTGGCCTTGGTTGGCGGGAATCCTCGCAGCCGTGGGTGCGCCGAAAATCTCGCGGACTGTTTCGTATCGGGCAGCATATCTAGCGGGAACCGTTCTCGAATTGGCGTACAGAACGCTCAGGAAAACGAATGAACCTCGAATGACGCGGTTTCTCGCTTCTCAACTGGCAAAGTCGCACTATTTTAACATTTCTGCGTCAAAGAGAGATTTCGGTTATGTACCGAAGGTAACTACCGAGGAGGGCTTGAAATTGCTGATTCCGTGGCTGAGGGGAGAAGAACCATCAAAGAGCGAGCAACTTACAAAGATCAAAACGACAGAACGCGAATATCAGCGGGCTTGAGTTCAACCGCACCGTCAATCGGGTTTGCAGTCCAAGCATTTCTGCTAACATGCGCTGTTCCGGCGCGGTTTTGAGCGCACGCGCCAAGAACTATGGGTGCAGGTTCGGCAGATGGTGGACTCGGAAAGAATTGTCATCACCGGGGTGGGGCTCACCTCACCCAATGGCGATTCGCTGGCCGATTTTCGACAGAATCTGCTCAAAGGCGTCTCCGGCGTTACCACGATTGAAACCCGTTTCATGGGCAAGGTTCTGGCAGGGGTTTGCCGGTTCAACGAGTTTACCTACCAGGCCAAGAAAGATCGGCGGCGAGGCACGCGGGCGGGGTCGATTTCGATCTACTGTGCGCACGAAGCTCTAAAGTCGGCTGGTCTGGAACTCGAAAAACTCGACAGAACACGAGTCGGCACGTTCATCGGCATTACCGAGCACGGCACGGTTGAAACCGAAAACGAAATCGCGGTCATCCGCGAGTTCAATTACGACACCAAGTGCTGGTCGCACCACCACAATCCGCGAACGGTAGCCAACAATCCGGCGGGAGAAGTGACGCTCAATCTTGGCCTGCGTGGGCCGCATTACACGATTGGGGCTGCTTGCGCTGCGGGGAATGCCGGCCTGATTCAAGGCGTACAAATGCTGCGACTCGGCGAGGTCGATTTAGCCCTCGCCGGCGGAGTTTCTGAGGCTATCCATTCATTTGGCATTTTTGCCAGTTTTGCCAGCGAAAACGCATTGGCAACCCACACAGATCCTACTAAAGCGAGCCGACCATTCGACAAGGCGCGCAATGGAATCGTCGTGTCCGAAGGCGGTTGTTTGTACGTGCTGGAGCGGTTGAAGGATGCCCGTCAGCGGCGTGTTCCGATTCTTGGTGAAGTGGTCGGATACGCGATGAATTCAGACGCCTCGGACCCCGTGCTCCCGGACCCGGAACGACTGTCAGAGTGTATGCAACTGGCGATCAAGCGGGCAGCAATACAGCCGAATGACATCGATATCGTCAACACGCACGCCACAGCCACCGAGCTTGGCGATGAGCAGGAAGCCAAGGGAATCAGGCAGGTGTTCGGCGATTGCGCGAACACGCACATCAACAACACCAAGAGTTTCATTGGCCACGCGATGGGGGCAGCCGGGGCGTTGGAACTCGCGGGCAACCTTGGCGCCTTCGACGACAACTGGGTGCATCCCACGATTAACGTTTCCGACCTTGATCCGAAATGCGCCATGCGTAACCTAGTGCTCAATGAGCCGAAACGGTTGAACCGGGTCAACTTGATTTTGAACAATTCGTTCGGAATGCTGGGGATCAATTCAGCCGTCATCGTGGCCCGGTACCAGGGATAAAGTCCGAACCAAACGGGTGTTACGGGGGTATCGATCAGTCACGCAACTTGTGGTAATCTTATTGCTGAATTGGCACGGACTCGTGGCGGATCAATCTCACAGATGCCGCCGAAACCAGCGAACCTGAGGGAGACATGGGAGATAAACAAGTCAGGGACATTATTCTCGGGATCATTGCCGTGGTGGCCCCCGATGCCGACCTGTCCAACGTAAAGGGCGATGTGCGACTTCGCGACCAGTTGGACATGGACTCCATGGACTTCCTCGACATCGTGATGGAGCTTCGCAAGCGGTACAAGGTCGAAGTCCCCAAGGAGGATTACGGACACCTGGCTACGCTCGATAGCTGTGTCTCGTATCTTACTCCCAAGTTTACGGCCGTAGCCGTCGCGTAACCCCGCTCGCGGTCCGTGAATTCCAAATCAGAGCTTCAGAAAGAGTCGATGGCAGGCCCATTCGGTCGGGCTTGACTTTCGCGCTCTCAATCGGTCCATTCTCACCTGTTCATGGATTACGATGTCATCATCATTGGGGCTGGTCTGTCTGGGCTGGCGGCTGGAATTCGGCTCGCCTATTTCGGCAAGCGGGTCTGCATTCTCGAACGCCATTACGCCTATGGCGGGATGAACTCGTACTACACCATCGATGGCCGTCAGTATGACGTGGGTCTGCACGCGGTTACAAACTTCGCCCCTCGGGGGAAAACGGGGGCACCGTTAACGAAGTTACTTCGCCAGTTGCGCATCGATTGGGATGAGTTGCAACTACATGAGCAGCACTTTTCGCAAGTTCAATTTCCGGGTCGATCGCTGAAGTTCACCAACGATATTGCAGTTCTGGAGCAGGAAGTTGCGCGCGAGTTCCCCAGCGACAGTGCTGGTTTTCGCCGACTGGTGGCTGACATTCGTGAATATGACAACGTGCGACTCGATGCGGAATACCGTCCGACGCGAATCGAGCTCGCGCGTTACCTGAGCAGTCGTGTTCTCATCGATATGCTCTTATGTCCGATCATGTTCTACGGCAGCGCCGAAGAGCATGACATGGACTACAACCAATTCGTGACCATGTTCAAGAGCATTTTCCTCGAAGGCTTCTCCCGGCCAACCGGTGGCGTGCGAACCATGCTGACCATGCTCGTGAAGAAGTTCCGCACGTTGGGCGGCAAGATTCGAATGCAAACGGGCGTGCAGAGTTTGCAGTCACGCGGCGATCGCGTGGTCGGTGTTGTGCTGGAAAGCGGTGAAACGCTGACGGCCGAGACCGTTTTTTCGTGCGCGGGTTATCCCGAAACGATGCGCTTGTCAGGCGAACCAACTCAGGCGGTCATGGGCGACGTCGGCCGAGTTTCGTTTGTAGAAACCATCGTCGTACTCGATCGACCGCCGCGCGACCTTGGCCTCGATTCGACCATCATCTTTTTCAATGACGCGGACGATTTCGTCTACGCGAAACCGGAAACCGCCATCGATTTACGGAGCGGGATTCTCTGCTGCCCCAACAGCTACTATGGCCTCGAAGAAGAAGCTGAGTACCAGGCCCGTCTGACATGGATGGCCAACTACGATGAGTGGGTGAAACTCGACGAGTCGTCGTACGCTGAAATGAAGCAATCATTGCTGAATCGTGCGATAGAAACCATCGGTCGGTTCGTGCCCGAAGTCAGCCGTCACATCGTCGCGTCCGACATGTTTACGCCACGAACAATCGAGCATTTTACCGGGCGAATTGCTGGTGCGGTGTATGGCTCACCGACCAAGCACCGCGACGGCCGTACGCCGTTTCGCAACCTGTTCATCTGCGGGACAGACCAGGGATTTCTCGGTATCATCGGATCGATGTTAAGCGGTATTACGATAGCCAATGTTCACGTGCTTTCCGAGAGCTGATCGAGCCCTATGCCCAAGGACCGATTGCGAAATATCAAGGATCGCTATGACGTCGTCGTCATCGGATCGGGTCTGGCCGGGCTGACGGCTGCGAACTATCTGGCCAAGTGCGGGCGCAGCGTGATGCTGCTCGAGCAGCATTACAACTTCGGCGGCATGGCCACCTGGTTTCGTCGCAAGGGCGGATATCTTTTCGACATCTCATTGCACGGCTTCCCCATCGGAATGATCAAGAGTTGTCGCAAATACTGGACAAAGGAAATCGCGGATTCGATTGTTCAGCTCAAAGGCATCCGCTTCGACAACCCGCAGTTTCAGCTCGACACCACGTTTGATCGCGTCGACTTCACGAAAATCATGGTCGAGAGGTTCGGTATCGCGCAGGAGCGGGTGGATCAATTCTTCGACACCGCACGCAAGATGGACTTCTACGACGATCAGTCGATGACCACGCAGCAACTGTTCGAGCAGTTCTTCCCCGGTCGTCACGACGTCTGGCGCTTGCTGATGGAGCCGATCGCTTACGCGAACGGTTCGACGCTGGATGATCCTGCCATCACCTACGGCATCGTCTTTTCCAACTTCATGAGCAAGGGCGTCTACATCTTTCAGGGCGGCACGGACAAGCTCATTTTGCTCATGAAGCGCGAACTGGAGGCCAACGGAGTCGATATCCGTGCCGGCGTGCAAGTGGAACGCGTCGTCGTTGAAGGCGGTCGTGTGCGCGGCGTGGAAACAAACGATCACATGGTTCGATGTGACGCGGTTCTGTCGAACGCGAACCTGAAAACGACCATCAGCAAGCTTGTCGGCCATGAGCAGTTCTCCGACGAATTTGTTGAGGAGGCCAAGGCGGTCCGACTGAACAACAGCAGTTGTCAGGTTTACTTTGGCTTGAAGCCGGGCGAATCGTTCGACTATTGCGGCGACCTGATTTTCACCTCGGTTGCAAATAAATTCGATTCGGTCGCGCTGTGTGCGAAGGATATCACGAGTCGAACTTTTTCGATGTACTATCCGGACATTCGACCGGGAACGACACCGCGATATGCCATTGTCTCGTCGACGAACGCCAACTACGCCGACTGGGCCTTCCTGAGCGAGGAAGATTATCAGCGAGAGAAACAACACCTTATCGAGACGACGCTCGATGGTTTGGAAAAATATGTGCCGGGTGTGCGCGGCAAAATCGGGCACATCGAGGCCGCTACACCGAGGACGTTCGAATTTTATACGCAGCAGGCGGCTGGCGCGACTTTCGGCACGAAATTTGAGGGGCTCAAGGTTAGCATGGACCTGCCGAAGCAGATCGCCGGGCTGTTTCACGCCGGGTCGGTGGGAATCATCATGTCCGGCTGGCTGGGTGCGATTAATTACGGCGTGATCGTCGCCAATGAGCTGGAGAACTTCCTGCACGCAAACTCGAAGCCAGCGACTGCATCCGAACTCAGCGAAGCAACGGTGTCTCCGTGAGCGAGCGATTGACTGTTGAAGCCATTCCGCATCGCCCACCATTTCTTTTCGTTGATGACATTGTAGAAGTCGGCGAGAAGTGCATCCGCACGCGGAAGTTCATCAACTCGGAGGCGGATTTCTTTCGTGGTCACTATCCGCATTTTCCGATCATGCCCGGCGTCTTGGTGTGCGAAGCCTGTTTTCAGGCAGGTGCGTTGCTGATCGCCCATCGAATGAAGCAATCGGCCACCGCGGGCGTGCCGGTCGTCACGCGAATTCAGGACGCACGTTTCAAGCGCATGGTCCGTCCGGGGCAAACGCTGGATGTTGAAGCCACGCTCGATGACGAACTCGACGGTGCATATTTCATGACCGGTCGTGCGACGGTAGGGGGGCAGCTGGCCGCTCGCGTTGGGTTCGTTTGCATGTTGGCGAATCCGGAGGAGTCAGCCACTTGAGCTTTCTAAACCTTGCGGGCAAGACGTTCGTTGTATTCGGCGTGGCCAACAAGCGGAGCGTGGCCTACGCCGTCGCACGGTTGCTCGAGTCAGAAGGCGCGACGGTGGTCTACAGCGTTCGCTCGCCCGCGCGAAAGGAAAGCCTCGCGAAATTGCTCATCGATCGCGAGGTCTATTGCTGCGATGTAGAGAACGAAGAGCAGATCAAGCAACTAGCAGCGACCGTACGCGAAAATCACGCCAAGATAGACGGCTTCGTACACTCCATCGCGTTTGCCAACTACGAATCATTCTCCGGCCAATTTCATGAAGTGAGTCAGAAGGACTTCCTTCAATGCGTCGCGGTCTCGTGCCATTCGCTCATTGCCATCGCGAACGCATTCAAAGACATGCTGACTCCCGACGCAAGCGTGGTGACGATTTCGATTTCAACCACGCGTATGGCCGTCGAGAGCTACGGCTACATGGCGCCTGCCAAAGCAGCACTCGATTCATCGATCGCATTTCTAGCCAAGTCGTTCAGTCGATTCTCTCGCGTGCGGTTCAATGCGGTTTGTGCGGGCCTGCTGAAAACAAGTGCATCAGCCGGCATTCCCGGTTATGCGGAGAATTATCTGTTCGCGGAGCAGGTCATTCCACGTCGACAGGCGATCACGACTGACGAAGTGGCTAAGACCGCGGTGTTTCTTTTGAGCGATTGTGCGAGCGGTATCAACGCACAGGGAATCGTGGTCGATGCGGGAATGTGCGTAAATTACTTCGATGCGGATATCGTAAAGCACTCGGTGGCGGGTGCGTGGCCGACGGTCGGCGCGTCGCCGTCAAACAGCGACGGCACCGAGAGTACTTAAGACAACAACGCTGTCGTCGTGGCCGTGCGCGTGTGTTGCGGCATGGCCGGGAATGGGTCAACCGTGCGACCACCCAGATCGACCTGATACCAATCGAGATACTGCGCCACCCAAGCGGACCGATCCGAAGTCGTGTCCATTTCAGCAAAGTCGCCGTGCTCTGTCAGTAGTGCCAGCCCCGCAGCTTGTTCTTCCAGCGTGTACATGATGTTCTCTCCGTAGAAACTCAAACTCGTTAAGCTTGCTTTGTCGACTGAGTTCTCCTTCGACTGTTGGTATTTTATCGCACGATCCGGTTATGGTTTTGCGAATGCACAGATAAGTTCCGTCATGTTTCCGGCCGGTTACTGCGTGAAACGCAAACGTGACAGCTCGCCAGTCCATCTAGAATAGTCGTTTATTGGGCGAGACGGCGCGAAGTGCGTACTGCTAGTGCAGTAGCGTTAAGAAACATTGCACTTGCACTACAACAAATTTATGAGCAAGCGAGTCTCGCGCTAGCGGTTTTCGAAGGTCTTCTCGCTTGCATCGGCCGGTTTCACATCCACCGCCGGCATCGTGCGACTCAAACCAAGGACGCTGAAAGCAACACCATACGGTCGGCCGTAGCTGTTCATGTGGAAGTCCCACATGGAGCCATCTTTTTCCTGCCGCTTGATGATCTCGTGTTGCAAAAGTGGTATGTACTTCGCGCGATCCTTTTCCGGCAATCGCTCAATCACCTGGCTCGCGTAGTAGTGCCCGAAGAAATAGAAGTAGCCCGAGTTGAAATAGTACGTTTCGTGCGGAATCGGCTTCTGGTACGCGATGTCGAGGAACTTGTGCTCCTTGAAGAAATGGTCGAGACCGGTGCGAAGGTCATCGAGCGTGATGTTCTCGCCGCCGCGAAGCAGCGCGAGATTGCACACCTGGATTCGCCCAAGCGAGCCCTTGATTTGATCAATCCATTCGAGCGAACCGGGCGATGGTGTGGCGTTAACACTGTAGGTATAGGCGCCCGATGGAAGTCGGCAACGCTTGAGGGCGGTGATCGCTGCTTTGAGCATGCGGTCGTCGACGGCGACGCCCGCTTCTTTGACATCGAGTATCCCCAAAACGCCGACGGCGGTGGTGAAGCTGGTCGCCCACGCACCGGGGTGTGCATGAACTTCGAAATCGTAGTACCCCCAGCCGCCATGGGGAGTCTGCGATTCCTTCATCTTGTCGAGGACGCCCTGCGTGATTTCGAGCACGCGCTGCTTCTTCTCGACAAGACCGGCCGTGGGGTGGTTGTACGCGCGGGCGAGCGCGGGCAGGGAGTACACATACGCCCACACGTTGTCCGTGTCCCACTCGCTGGACCGCTTGACCAACGCATTCTGCAAGACGTATTCGATCCCTTTTTCGTACGCCTTGATCGTCGCCTCAGATCGCGGAGCATCGAACATAGCCATGCAACCGAGGGACGTGGTGGCCACCGTCCACGATCGCTGCGTTTCCGGGTTCACAAAAAACTCATCGAAACCACCGAGCAACGGGTTCTTGTGCGAACCCCACGACCCGTCCGCGTTCTGATTCTTCAGCAGCCAATCGAGCCCCATCTGCATGGATTTCCTGGCGTCCGGCGCTTCGGTTGCTTGATTGGCGATGACACTTCGCGCGCCGACTAGAACCATCAATCCGCAAATCGCGGCGATGTTGAGATGCTTGCCAATAGGGAGGGAAATCACTTTTCTGCATTCGCTATTCGACATTCGCCATTCCGTTCTCACTCCGTGCGGAGCGGCTCGGAAACACCGGTATCTTTCTTCACGTCGGGCTTGGGGATCGAGGGAACAAGGGCCATCACGCTGAACGCGGTACCGTAAGGACGGTGATAACTGTTCATGGGATAGTCCCACATGGAACCGTCCTCTTCCTGTGTCTTCACGATCTCGCGCTGAAGTTGCGGCCAGTATTTCGCCTGGTCAGCCTCCGGTAGCTGCGAGATCACCAGCGCCGCGTAGTAGTGGCCAAAGAAGTAAAAGTATCCCGAATTCGCGTAATAGGCTTCATGAGGGATGGGCTTCTTGCGTGCGACGTCGAGGAACTTGTGATCCTTGAAGAAAACGTCCAGCCCGGAGCGGAGTTCGTCCGCGCTCACTTTTTCGCCCGCGAGAAGCAGCGCGAGATTGCACACCTGAATTCGCGAGAGGGAACCCTTCACCTGGTTGATGCCCTCCATGCGGCCCGTCGTTGGCGTGGCGTCGACGCTGTAGGTGTATGCACCATTCGGCAACCTGCATCGCTTCACCGCTTTGACGGCTGCTTCCAGCATCTTGGAATCGACCTGAAATCCCGCCTTCTTCGCGTCGAGCATGCCAAGGACACCGACGGCTGTGGTAAAGCTCGTCGCCCATGCGCCGGGATGTGCGAACGCCTCGAAGTCGTAATAGCCCCAGCCGCCGCTCGGCGTTTGCGTTTCACGCATCTTCTTCAGCACGGCCAGTGTAACTTCGTGAATCTTCTCGCGCCGCGCAGCCTGATCCGCCGGCGCGATCGCATACGCCCGCGCGAGTGCAGACGCCGCATAGACGTAAGCCCACACGTTGTCGACGTCCCACTCGCTGATGCGCTTGACCATCGCGTTTTCCATGATGTAGTCGATGCCGCGGTCGAACGCTTTCATCGTGGATTCTGAACGCGGGAGATCGAGCATCGTCATGCAACCAAGCGCGGTGGTGGCGACGCGCCAGGAGCGGTGCGTTTCGGGATTGGTCCAGAAGTCGTCGATGCCCACAGCTGCGTTTCGATGCGAGCCCCAGGCACCGTCGGTCTCCTGATTTTTCATCAGCCAATCGACGGCCGCCTGCATGGACTTGGCCGCCTGCTCTGGAGTAGGCGTGGGGACATCAGCCTGTCCAGCCGCTTGGCTATGACAGGCAATCAGGCAAAGCGCGATCGTCGCGAAGTTTCTCACGCTTTGGCTTCCTTCTCATCTCTTTCAACCTGAGCAATGTCAGACTCGATGCGCGCGATCTCAGCCTGCGCCTTCATGAGTTCGATCTGCTTCCCGCGCGAGTCGGATGCCGCTTGACGTTGTCCCTGCAGAACAGCCTGATCCTTCTGCATCAGAGCGATGCGAAGGTCCTCTCGCTCAACTGGGATGGTAGCTTTTTCCAGGTTGTCCGAATCACGCGTCTGGATTTCAAGGCTCTTTCGGGCTCGCTCCAAACGTCGCTGGGCACGTTGAATAACGATTTCGCGCGTCTTGTCCGCGAGGTCCGCTTCCTTGTACATCATTTCAAGTTGCGCGAGTTCTTCTTCAGACTCCTTCACGTAGTCTCGCGTCCCCTGCAAGTCCAGGCGCGAGCGTTCGAGCCGAACGGCCGTGTGCTTTTCGTCGAACTCTTTGAGCCGGCGCGCCGACAGATCGCGGTCAGCCATCACCTTGTCGAGGTTCTCTTTGTGGTTGGCGTTCATGTCCTCGACGGACTTTTCCACCTTCTTCAATTCTTCCTTGGCAATCTGAAGCTCGCGATTCAGCTTGGTGCGCTTCACTTCGCGCTCATAGCGTTCCTTCTCTTTTTTGGCTTTGTCTTCCTTGGACGGCTCCTTGGTTTCGTCCTTTTTCTCGGTGCTCGAAGTATCTTTGCTGTTTGATGCAACCTTGGCATCGCTCGAAGTAGATGCGTGCTTTCCAGATGTGGCGCATCCAGCGAATGAGAGACTCAGGATGCAAATGCCGAACGCCCCGAACAATCGATTCATGCCTGCCTGCCTTTCAGATTTCACGAAGATCGCGACTCAACGATCAAACCTGGATAACAATTCGGTCAGTAAGCATAACGCGCCGTTCATCCGGGGAGAAACGGCGAAGTGGAAGTCGATACAAAAAAGGACGGATCCACCTTGTGCGGCAGACCCGTCCTTTGCTCTTTCCTTGATGACCTACCCGGATTCGCCCGGGGTAGTGCGATCTAGTGTTTCGATGCAGCTCACAAATTGGGTGGCATGGCCAAGCGAAGCGCCGCCATGCAGCCACGAACATTAATTATCACATTCTCCCAGATGATCGATCGACTGCTGAGCGGCCGCCGCATCGCACGCGTTGCTGTAGGTGTTCCCGTCGCAACCGCATACCGGGTCCCACACATCCGGGCAACCCTGCGGAATCGGTTCACACTGGCCTTGGAAATCACAGCAGCAGTGGCCAATGCCGAGGTTGCAGTATTCGTTCGAGTTGTCGCACTGGATCCCCGCGAACCCGCCGCAAATCTGGCCGCACGGTCCGTAGTGGTCGATTGATTGTCCGGCTGCCGCCGCATCGCACGAATTGCCGTAGGTTACGCCATCGCAGCCGCACACCGGATCCCAGACATCAGGACACGCCTGCGGGATTTGTTCGCAAACACCCTGGAAGTCACAGCAGCAGTTCCCAACGCCGAGATTGCAATATTCGTCATCGTCGCACGGGATGCCGGTGATTCCGCCGCAAACCTGCCCACACGGTCCGTAGTGATCGATCGACTGGCCAGCGACAGCGGCTTCGCACGGATTGAAGTAAGTCACACCGTCGCATCCGCAAACTGGATCGATGTTGTCTGGGCAACCGAATGGAATCGGCTCGCACACGCCCTGGAAGTCACAACAGCAGTTTCCGACGCCGAGGTTGCAATATTCGCCATCGTCGCAGGGGATTCCAAGTATTCCACCGCAGACTTGGTTACATTCACCGTCGTGATCGATTTGAGCGCCCGCCTGAATGGCGAAGCATGTATTTGAGTACGTCACACCGTCACAGCCGCAAACCGGATCGTAGTTCTCCGGGCACGCATCAGGAATCGGAACGCACACGCCCTGCTCGTCAGCCACATTGCATGAGCCGACCGGGTGCAGACAAAACTCACCCTTGTCGCACGGAATGCCCGCAAATCCTTCGCATACTTGCTCGCACGGACCAAGGTGATCAATCGATTGCCCGGCCGCGGCCGCTTCGCATGAATTGCCGTAGGTCACTCCATCGCAGCCGCAGACCGGCATCCAAACATCCGGGCAAGCGGTCGGAATCGATTCACAGATACCTTGGAAGTCGCAGCAGCAGTGGCCGATTCCAAGGTTGCAATACTCACCATCGTCGCACGGGATTCCAATGATCCCGCCGCAGATCTGTGCACACTCGCCTTCATGTGCAATTGAGACACCTGCGGCGTACGCATCACAGCGATTGCCATACGTGACGCCGTTACAACCGCAGACCGGCTCCCACACGTCAGGGCAGAACTGCGGGACGGGTGTGCAAATACCGAGCACGTCCTGCGAATTGCAAATGCCGTCCGGGATTCTGCAAAAGGAATGAGCACTGCAAGCCATCGGGTTCGACGGATCGCAACGGCGACTCCTCGCGGGACCGAAGCTCGGTCCCTGCAGTGTGCTGAAAGACGGCGGCGTGTTTCCGCCGCCCTGCACCGACTCAGTGACAGTGGATGACACTACGAGCGCAATACCCAACAACCCAACCCGAAACTTCGGAGACATCGAAATACCCCTTTCCATGCAATCAAGATTTCCTCTCGTCACGTGACTGCTTTGCTTCCCATCCCCAAGATTCGCGAGAGTATGGTAACGCCAGTTCAAGTGTCGCGACAAGACTTAAATGCATGTTCAAGGCATTTGCATTCCAGTGCCATTGAACGGGATGTGTAGATAGGCAACGTGTGTTCAACGCAGATACAAAAACAAAAGGCGGGATGACACTCCCGCCTTTTGCATTGCCATGTATCGCTTTGGCTTAATGACTCGCACAATTCATCCCTCTCCCTCTTGGGGAGAGGGCAGGGTGATGGGCCCTTTGTCAAACATCCTGCCGTCTTGTTAGACGCGCTTGGTGCGCGATTACTTCTCGAAAGTGAATCCCTTTTCTTTCGCCTGCTCGTGAAGGGCCTTCAGGATCGCATCGTCGAGACTGGCCTTGCCTGACTTGTCGGCTTCGCGCTGCTTTTTGAGAAACTCGTCGCGCGCAGTTTGCGCCTGTTGGATTTCCTCTTGAACCCCAGCTCGCGCGCGGCGCATGCCCTCGACATATGCTTTTCGCTCATCGTTGTTCATCGATTGCATTTGGGCGGGCAACTCGCTCGGTTGGATCTTTTCGATCTCAAAGTCCTTTTCATTCGACGCGTCGACCAAGTCCCAGTCTGTGTTCACATATAAGCGGCTCGATTTTGCCGCCACACGGCTAGTCGAGCTGTGCGGGCCCATTTGCTTGGCGTTCTCATCCTGCGCGAGCTGACGTGCTTGCTTGTGTGGGCCTTGCCTTCCATAGGGGACGTACGTGTCGTTGAGCTTCTTGTTCAACTCGCTGATGAACTTGTCCTGCGGCGTTTCGATCTGCACCGTTCCCTTCTGCATGTCGATTGCGGAGTAGCTTCCGCCGCCGTGCTGTGCGACCTCGTTCCACTTTTCCTGGACACCCGGTTGGCGATCGCCGCCGTAAATTGCATTAACGACAATTCCTCGCAGGCGGGCCTCGCCGCAAACGCGTCGGAAATTGAATTGCTCGGAGGCCTGGTCGGCGGATTCATTGCCTGCGACGAAAACCAGCTTGAGCGCAGCGGTGTCACTGGTCCACGACATCGTTTGCAACGCATCGTTGAGCACCCACCCGACGTATTCGTCGCCGCCATCGGTCTTCAGCGCCATCATTTTTCGATAGACCTCATCGAGGTCGTTCGTCAGATCGATCTGCCTGACAACCCAACCCGATGATTGTGACGAAACCTTGGGCGAACCGTACGTCAGAAGTCCCACGCGCAGGCTGGGTGTGGGCTTTGCCTTGGCTAGTTCATTCACAATATCCCACAATTTCCCGCGCGCAGAATCGATCATGGCCTCCATGCTGCCCGACGTATCGAGACAGATTACAAGATCAATGGGACGACGGTGGCAGGTTGGCGGTTGCGGGTCGCAACCGGCTTTCACGGTCGGTACAAGCGGCAACAAGGTTGGAATACAAGTTAGGATTCCAATGGTGCGGACAGCGTTCTTCACGTCAATTCTCCTAGCAAAAACAGGCTAACACTCTGGACTCGCGCCCAAGGTTCAATTCCAAGTGACAAGCGAGCACGCTGCGGCCGCGTTTACGTGCCCATAGAACTTATGACGATGAAGTGCTTCTTCGGTTCCAAGCAAGGCGATTTGGTGACCGGAGCGTGACGATAGACGACAATTGCTAACAGTCGTTCCGGGAATCTTTTGGATGCTTGACCCATTGGCTCCCGCCGCTTATTGGGCGTCCTCAACGATTCACTACATACTTGTTTGTATTGACTGTCACCGTTATTTGGTCAATGCTTTGTCCAATTCACGTTCACGTTGATGATTTGTATCGGGACCATCTATGTCGATTCTATTCTCATTCAGCCTATGTTATTCGGCACTGGCAGGCATTGGCGGAAACGACCAATGCCCGGCTGCTTCTTTAGGAAACCTTACACTACCCGGCACTGATGCCGGTACTACCGTCGGGATGGCTCACCACTTTGGAAACCCAACCGGTGGTGGGGCGTGCTCGCTCCCTTGCGGGAGTTACAGCAGCGGAAACGGTCGGGACGTTATCTACACGTTCACCGTTGGCGTAACAGGTGCGTGGACGTTTGATTTGTGCTCTACGAATCCGGCCTGGGACAATGCACTGCAAATTCGATCTGGAGGTGGGTGCCCGGGCGCGAGTTGTGTGGCAGCCGACGGACACGGCTGCGACAACTGCGCGGCGCCCTATCAGTCGAAGCTCACAGCTGTCCTATCTACAGGGGTAACCTATTACTTGATCGTTGACACGTATTCGCCGGTCCATCCTGGCGCACCCTATCTCCTTAGATGGACCCCACCGCCGGTTTGTGGCAATGGAGTGATAGAGCCCGGCGAGGAGTGCGACGATTTCAACACCTCGGACGGCGATGGCTGCGATTTCACATGCCAAGATGAACCGCCCACGAATGATGATTGCGTCGATCACTTGGCCGCGCATGACGGATCAAATGCCTATTCGCTTGTTGGCTCAACGCTTGATACGAGCACGCCGCCACCGTGCGATATCAATATGCTCAATGACATTTGGTTTTCTTATGTCGCTTCTTGCAACGGTTACGCCACGATTGCCACCTGCGAAGCGGCGGATCCCGATACAACATTGCAGGTCTACAGCGGGTGCACGTGCGGCCCGCTGGTTGATTTCGATCCGATTGCCTGTTCGGACGACGATTGTGCAGATTCAGGTCTCGCGTCGACGATCCTCGTCCCAGTGACGATGGATGATTGCTATTTGATCCGCCTCGGCGGCTGGGAGGGCGGCGAGCCAAGCGGAGTCTTGACCATAAGTTGTTACGCGCCGATGTGCGGGAACAACGTGATTGAGTTTGACGAAGAGTGTGACGACGGCAATACAACTAATGCCGACGGATGCGACAACAATTGTCAGTTTGAACCGCCAGTCAACGATCTGTGCATCAACGCCACGGTCATCCAAAGCGTGCCATTCGTTGACACCGACGTCACCTGGGCCGGTGGTACTGAAGACGAAATAGCATCGTGTGCATTGGCCATCGTCCCTACCCGATTCGGATTCTGGTATCGATACCTCGCGCCCGGCAATTGCCAATTGTCCGTTGTTCGAACACCGGATGCCGGTGTGGCAGATTCGATCGCAGCCACGTTTACTGGTGCTAACTGCAACCTTCTTTCGGAAGTTGCGTGTGACGATGATGAGTCTTCAACTTTCCAGCTTTCAGCTGGAACTCAGTATTGGCTCCTGATTGGCGATTGGGCGACGTCTGGACCTGCGCCCACGACAACTCTGGACGTGGCCATTGATTGTACTTTGCCCGGATGCGGAAATGGAACCGTCCAACCACCCGAAGAATGCGACGACTCGAACCAGAACGACGGAGATGGTTGCAGCGCATTTTGCCAGTATGAAGGCGCCTGTTGCTTCGAGGACGGTTCGTGCGCCGGGTTGCATTCCCTGGCTTCGTGCATTCAGGCAGGGGGCGATTTCCAAGGTGGACAAACGACTTGCCTGCCGGGTCTATGTCCAAGCTGCGGGAATGGAACCACGGATGACGGTGAGCAATGTGACGATGGAAATGAGCTGAGCGGCGATGGTTGTAACCAACTGTGCCAATGGGAAGGTGCTTGCTGCAACGGCGCGACGTGCAACGTGGTGACACCAGTCCAGTGCACCAGCTTGGGTGGGCAGTATCAAGGTAACGATACTGAGTGTCCCGGCGTATGTGGGCAGGGGGCTTGCTGCAACAACGGAGTGTGCGCATTCATCCACGTTTCCGCGTGCACTGGGAACTTCCAAGGTTTCGCGACGATTTGTGCTCCTGATCCATGCCCAGACGTTTGCGGTAACCACGAGCTCGAAGGTATTGAAGAATGCGATGACGGAAACCAGCGTGATGGCGATGGCTGCAGTAGTCAGTGTTTGATCGATGGCGTCGCATGCATGACCAACGCCGATTGCGTGGTCGCAGACGAAGACGTCTGTACGTGCGATCGGTGTATATCGAATGTTTGTGAATTCTTGCCGGTTCGTTTTGGAAACGTTAATTGCCAGGGACCAGCGATTGCCAATCTTGACGACATTCTTTGTGTTCTGGCAGGCTTTGCGAGCTTTGCCGCCTGTCCCAATGGTGATCTTGCACCCGGATGTACAGGAAACAACCTGATCAACCTGGACGATATTCTTAGGGTTCTGAGTGCGTTCGGCGGGGGCGATCCATGCAATTGCCCCCAGTAAACTGCCACTTTGACGCCTCGAAAATATTGCGCTTTGCAACTTTTTTCCGGAATGTGCGTTAAAGTTTACGGTCGTCTACGCCCTGATTATGTCAGCTGTTACAGTGTCGTGAGTCGGTGCTGGGACAGATTGCAGTTAGAATAAATGGACGTTATCGGGCTTTTGTGGTATGTTTGATAACCAATGTCTAGAGAATTGCTCCGGAGCATCGCTGCGGTGCGGTTGTTCTGGGGATCATGTTCGGACTTTTCCTTCTGAATGGAGAAAACAATGCGCAATTTCACGAAGAAGTTTGGGGTAGGGATTTTGTCATTGGGTTTGGTTTGCTCGGTCG
>CAZBRD010000028.1:0-51785 GCA_964494205.1 uncultured Phycisphaeraceae bacterium
CCCATGTTCAATCGATCCGCCGCGTGAAAAGCAGGGTTTTTCAACGGACTGCTAACGCCGTTCCCGAAGCAGGCGGGTTTTCGCGTCAAAGCGACGAAAGATAACCCGTGGAATAGCCTTCAGTTGCGAATGATTTGCGCTAGGAATCATCGGTGTCATAGCATCGGCGAAAAGCGCCAAAGTTGAACCGCTTCCCTTCACGCCGAAGCGAGTTGACAACGTGCCCGACGGTTCTTAAGTTAGCGCTTTCCGGCTGGTAATCGAAGCGAAAGCCTCGTTTCCGCCGAATAGCGCGGGTGTAGCTCAGTGGTAGAGCGTCACGTTGCCAACGTGAATGTCGAGGGTTCAAGTCCCTTCACCCGCTCATCGTGAACGCCGTTGTCAGCCAATGACAGCGGCGTCTTAGTTTTGACACGGGCGCTAGTTACGGCGATTCCTACGAGCGCTCGGCAAGTTCTCAAATACAGGTCCATTTTGCCAGCAACTGCCCACAATTGACGCCCGTGGACGCGCGTACGTGCAAGGTTTAGTGCAAGGTGAAAGGTAAGACTCGTACCACCCGGCGCAAATTCCATCACGGTCCGAAACCTAATTCACAGGCTTTTGACGGCATTCATTAGAGGATAATCATGGCAGTCCCGCCCGCCACGTTGACTACGACCATTACCCAAATCGCGGACAAGATTCGAAAGTACCGAGATAGGGTCATCGGTGAGCAGAACACTAAGGCGTCGCTGATCGAGCCGCTCCTTGAATGCCTCGGCTGGGATATTAGAGACCTCGATTCCGTTCAGCGCGAATATCGCAACAAGCCACGCGATAATCCTGTTGATTATGCACTCAAGCTTCTGCGTAGACCGCGCCTGTTCATTGAGGCGAAGAGCCTGGGTGAAAATCTGGCGGATCGAAAGTGGGTCTCACAGATGCTCGGATATGCCGCCGTCGCCGGTGTAGAGTGGTGTGTACTGACCGACGGCAGTGAATATCGAATCTACAACGCGACGGCCACGGTCGATGCCGAGGAGAAATTGTTCCGCAAGGTCTCCATCGCCCAAGAGGATCCTGCCATTGTCTCGAGCACTCTTTATCTCATTTCTCGCTGCAATCTTGAAGAGAACCTGCTCGACGTGTATTGGAAAACACATTTTGTCGACCGACGATGCAAGGCTGCCATTATGGAAATGATCGATTCCGCCCATCCGGCACTCGTCCGGCTCGTCCGCAAGTGCGTTCCGGAATTGGCCTCGAAAGCCATCGCGGAATCTCTGGTGCGCCTCGATATCAACATCTCCGTTCCTACTACGCCTCTAGAAGCTCCCGCACCGGCGGCGCACGGGCCCAAGAACCGTCGCGGCAGTCGGGGTGTTGGCGTGCAAGAGCGCGATGGGACGAAATCGAACGGGAAACTCGAGCGCGCCAACCTGGGAGTGACGTTGGCCGACCTCATCGAAGCCCACTACTTGAAAGTGCCACTCGAGTTGTTTCGCGAATACAAAGGCCGACGAATGAATGCAACGTTGCTGGCGGACGGCCAAGTAAAGTTTGGCGGCGTGGTTTACGATTCCTGTTCGAGGGCAGCCGAGCAGGCGCGGAGCACGGTCATGGGTCGTCGCATGAACACGAACGGATGGCGGTTTTGGCAATACGATGACGGCGGCGTCAAACGCGAGCTTGCATATGCGCGACAGCTGTATGTTGATACCAAGAAATGAACGCAAGCTCTAAAGTTAAGCATTTTAGACTTCTGCCAGCAAATTCCATTTGATCAAACAAGGCGATGACTGCCTCTGCTAGGTCGAGGAGTTTGGCGGCGATATAGAAAGCTCTCTGGGTCGAGAGCGGCATCTCGTCGCATCGCCAAAATTTCCACTTCCCTGCTTGCTTGGAATCGAGCCTGCCTATACTCAGGCGGCTTGTTGTACCAAACCCCAAAAGGAAAGTTCCAGAATTCCTCTTTCGACAAAGGAAACTCATGCCACTAATCACCGAGCTATCTACCGAGCTTCTGCTCGCCAGACCGATGTTGTCAGACGATCCCGACATCGACCTCGATGAGGAAGATGAGGACGAAGACGACGACGATGAGGACGATTTGGAAGAGTTCGATGACGAGGAAGACGAAGAGGACGAGGAAATCGACGAAGATGATGATGAGTAGGCACTAACTCAGCTTTGACCGCTCGCAGCCTTCCGGACCGAGGCGGATTCTTTCAGGTTCTTCAGAGCGGGCAAGGCATCGATTGCCCCAGCGATGTCGAGCAGTTTCGGGTCGGTGTAAATATTGGCGGTAAGTTCGGGCTTGGAATGGCGCATCGCCGCCTGCGCCGTACGAAGCGGAACGCCTGCGGCGCAGAGGTGCGTTCCGAAAGTCACCCTCAATGCGTGGATGTCGACGACACGATTACGTTCGTCGCGTTTGGGGATGGCCGCTGCCGCCAAGTCGCGGTTGAGGATGCGCGTGAGACCCGAAGGCACGTTGAACAACGGCGTCCTTGGCGGCAGTCGAACGGGAATTGGCTTGCCGCTCTTGATTGCCTGCCGTTGAGTGTCGCGAAGCTTTTCCGCGAGCCATTCCGATAGCTCGCCAACCAAGTCTGCCCTGAGCGGAATATTCGAACCATTGCGGTTCTTCTCGTCTTCCGGATTGAGCACGGCGTAAGCTATCCTACCATCGAGTTCAAGTTGTCCGACAGTCAGCGAGGACAACTCCCCTTTCCGGAGGCCGGTCAACGCAAGCGTCTTATAGATGAGAGCACGTTCGTGACCCGTTCGTCCGAGCTCGTCGACAAGGTCGGGGTTCTTCCTAAACGCCTCTCGACCGCGTTCAACGGCCTCATCGACATTCTCGTAGGTAAGTGGCTCCCGTTTCCAAGTCGCACGACTCTTGGGCGACGGACGACACTCGTTGTCCTTCGGAGCTTTCGCCCGACCAAACTCGGCCAACGGCCGAAAGCGCGCAACCTTGAGCAGACGTAACAACTCAACCTCAGTGAGCGCGCGCCGCTGATGCCTTCGGTCGGCGTTTTGGTTGGCGCGAGGCAAATCCTGAAAGGGATTACTCGTGAGCCGATGGATTCTCCGGCACCAGTTGCCGAAACAAACCAGCGATTCACGATACCCATTCCGAGTCGCGGCGCTCATGCCCTTCTCGGCCTGCTCGACAAGCCAATCCTCAACAGGGCCCGCCGCCATCTTGTTGAGCTTGGTGAAACGACAGTCCTCGAAGAGCCGCTCCAATCGTCGACGAACCATCGAGATGCGACGCTTTTCGCCGTTCTTGGCCTGCAAATGCTTCTCATAGGCATCCAGATGCTTCGAAAGCGAAACGGCCGCGTGATCAGCCATACTTGCTTCAGCGTCAGTGAGCACTCCGGCTTTCACCAACTCAGCCCGGCGCTGAACTTTGGCGAGGAACGACTGCGCGGCGACCTTGTCCCGGCAGCCAGTCGAATTTTCCACGATGCGATTCTCGCCATTTCGATAACGAGCCATGTAGTATTCGGATTCGCCTCTGGCACGAACGCTACCATCGCGGCCATCGATGACCTCGGCTGACCGCTGCTCGCCGTTGCGCAAACGCCAGTGAGCGATGCGGACGCCGTCGACCTCGATGATCTCGGCACCCTTCGGCAGCGGCTGCGTGTATTTCTTTTTGTACACTGTTCCCATTACTTACATCCAACCCGGACCATCCCGGGTGTTCACACTGAGCGGCAACTCGTGCGGAAACTCAAGGCAAATCGCGGTTGTCCCTTAGGAACATCCCAGCATTCGCTGCTTGCATCGAATGATTGAACTCACGGTTGAACTACCGCCAGTTTCCATACTTCATTTGCCGCAAACGAGATAGTCGCGGAATCGCTGTCATTGCTGTCATGGCCGTCAGAGGCAAGTTCTGGCTGCCCTCAATCGTGTTTCTGGATGACAGCGATACGACTTGTTGCTGTCATGGACCGTGCTATCGCTGTCATGTCGAATCCGCCGCTCTTGGCTCAGAACAACCATTTTCCGGTTCCGCTGACAGCGATGACGGCAATGACGGCGTTTCCGGAAGTTTCTTGTTTGGGCGGATCGTGATGGTGCGACGACGGTCATCTCGGTGAAATTCAATCTCGATACCCAGTCGGCGCAGATTGGGAGCAACCTCGCGTAGTTTCGTCCCGAATGCTGGTGCACGCTTGGGCCAGCCCTGATCATTTCGAACCTTGTCCGAAACATTTGACGTCAGTGATGCAAGGACATGCGTGGGTGTGCCCTCAAGCTCTCCGTGTTCACTCACCCAGGCCCGAACTGCGCTCGCTACGAGACTTGCTTCCACCACAAACTCATCAGCCTCACGACTCTGCACATCCAACGCAGCCAAGAAAGTCCCCGGTTTCCACGGACAGGCCGACTCGGCGGCTACTACCCAACTGGCGCTGTCGGCCATTCGCGGGAGTCGCTCGAAAGTAACATGGTCTTGGTGTCGGAGAGCCGCACTTACGGCATCGAGGAATGCACCCAGTACTTGTGGGCACTTTGCTTCAAAGGCCTTTCGCATGGCTCGCTCCGTCTTTCGGTTTTCAGGTGGGATAGTGGGTAAGGTGATGCGAATCGCTCGGTCCAACAGGTCGCTTCGCTCCGCCACCTCGCCGATTCCGTTGATCAGCACTGGTCGCTTGGCATCAAAGATCTCTTCCTCGCCGTCGGTGTAGAGTTCACGCGTTGAGAAGCCTCCGCCTGTGGCTAGACGACACAGCGCATTGGATAGCCGTTCACAAATCTGTGACATGTTGTCGAGACCCTGCATCCAAGAGTTGTTGGCGGCGATCGCGAGGTCGCGATTGTCCTTAGGTTCGCTGCGAAGTGGAGCCTTGTTGGGATCGACGATCGCGCGCAGAAGTCGGCAGAGTGTGGACTTGGCCGAACCCTGTTCGCCGTTAACCAACAAGATAATAAACGGTCCGTGTGGATTGAAGCAGCAGAGGATGAATCCGCAAACCAAAACGAAGTCTGATTCGGTTTGCAGGTTGAGAAACGGTCGCAACTCGTTGATTGAACCGCCTGGAACTGGTACGGGCAGCTGCAACATTCCCCGTGTCCGCCGGAAGCGCACAGGGGATTCCTTGGTGACCTTCCAGCCGTGTTTGTCGATGATCACCACGCGCCATTGGTCATCGCACAGATCAAGCACGACACGTCCGTCATGCTCACCAATGCGAATGAAGACAGGTTCTTCAGGGCCTTCGAAGATCGCTAGGCCTTCCAGTGTGGCAATGGCCTCTGTTTTCGCCGTCGTTGACAGTCCGGAACCCACGGCTCGGTAGTAACGTTGCGATATCAGCAATGCGTACTGCCGCGACCTGATGGAAAGGGTTCGGGCAATCTTTCGGTCGTGCACAAGGACGTAGGCGCGTTGCTCATTGTCATGGAACAAGTAATCACCGGCGTCGATGCAGAGCTGCAGGACAACGTCGCGCGCTCCGCCACCGTCACGGTCATTTCCCGAGGATGATGGTGGCGCAGGTACCTCGGTTGCCGCAGCCAAGAGAGTGTCGACGAATTGTTGGCCCTGCTCGGTTATTGGTTGCATGATTCGAATCCATTCTTGATGAGTTGTTGAAGGTAGGCGCGGGCATCCTTGAAACCGACAGGAGGCAGCGTCCATTTGACCGGTCGTTTCCAGGCTAGAGCTAGCAGTTGTGCAAGCTTCTCGGCACCTTCGCGCCCGGGCCAGGTGCCCGCCGGGTTCTGATCGTTTTCACCCACGACGAGCACTTCGCGACGTGCGAGTAATTGCGAGATGAACTTTCCGCCGGACACGTTGCTGGGGCGACCAACTGAGGCGATGCCGAGCGTTTCGCAGGCAGCCACATCGGTGGGACCCTCAACGAGAAGAACAGGGCCCGCGCGGGTCGGAAGAGTTGAGGGAATAATAAGCCCGCGCTTTCCGCCGACTTTGCCGCTGGGTGAGCCTTTGCGACCATCCCAGGTGCGAAAACAGAACCCGATGACAGCGCCGGTGGCATCAAATTCTGGGAACGAAAATGCAGCCGAAGGGTAATCCTCTCGCCACCGTGCACCGCTCGCGCGAAGCCGCTTAAGGTCATCCTGAGTTGCTTCCCCAATGCCGACGGCCTCCAGTGCGGCCACGCTGACGCCGAGCTCAGTTGCGAGCGCGGCTTTTCGATCGGGCAAGAGTGTCGACCGAAATTTTCGATCGTCGGCCGCGAAATCGGCTTGCAGGCATGGATGTTTGACATGCCTTGATGAATGGGTGCCATCGGCAGAGGTGCGTTCACTACGATAGACGGCAAAACCCGACGGCGTTTTGACGATGCGCGTGTAGCCGTCGATCAAGTCGTCGGTCTTACGGTGACATTCATGCGCACCATCTCGTGTCCTTCGGCACCAATCGCCCTTACCGCAGATGACGCACGGTTCGTCACGGGTGACCGCACGGAATTCGCCCGGCGCGCTCATCGGCCAGAATCCTTCACTGTACGAATTGGTTGGCAGCCTCCCTGTAGCCACACCATGAGTTCGGCCCGACGCCAACGAATCAACGATCCAAGCTTGATGGGGCGTGGCATGCGACCGGAGTCGGCCAAACGTCGAACGTGCCTTCGTGAGCAATTGCCAAGCAATATTGTCACTGCGTTGACATCGAGTAGTTCTGTTAGTTCGATTGGTGAAAGTTTTGGGGCGATGGTTGAATCGCCACCTATTCGATTTGAAGCGACCACGGTCTAGTCTCCTCGCTGGGACGGCCCAATTACCGTCCGAGCGCCTGGGATTAAAACCGATGGTCTGACACACAAACTTCGTAGGGTTTGTTTGTCACGGAGATTCAACCTTGATGGGACTCTAAGTGCCTGCTATTGCCTGAGTTGGACTTCGGAAAATTCTTCCGTGACAAACCCTAAGGGTATTGGAGGGGTGGTTTGTCATGACGGGTTTCGTCGGCGCTGCTGAGATTTCCAGTTTATGCATCGCGTAAGGTAGGCAGTGGTGATTTTCTTTCGCTTGCAGAACTCATCCTGGAGTTCCCCCGCTTCCCTGGCGCGATTCCACTCGCTGATAAGATCCTGTCGTCTCTTATCCTCCTCAAGCGAAATCGCCGGTCGGCCTCCTCGCTTCTTCTTATCATTCACATTGTCGCGCAACGCTGACGCCGGGAGATTAAGCGCCTCAGGCGCGACTAACTTAACCAGCCGCTTCAACGCCTTGAATTTCTTCTTTAGTTTCTCGACATCATTCGCAGAAAGAGTTAGTTCATACTCTCTCCCCAACTCAAGGCAGAACTTCTCGATCCATTCCTTCGAAGGATCAAAACGTATCGGTTCGAATTCCTTCGCATGAGGCTGGCACTGAATCAACCATCCAACACCAAAAAGTTCATGGTGAGCCAGTTCAGCAGCATCGTGTATTGTGCGCCCGCAGGACCAATCATCCGGAACAAGTTGTGAATCGCGCGCAGTCGTGTGCGTGTCGATATCTCGTATTAATTGCGTACACGCTTCGAGCGCTCTAGCTATTTGAACGGGAATTGAGTCGTTGTGTTCGAATTGTCGGTAATGTTTCAAAAGTTGATTCCAGCGCCTTAACAATGTCTATCGAATCGGCCGCGTTACACCTAGTTCACTCGCGATGAGTTCAAAACCCAGTTCATCCCTGTATTTCTCCAGCATGCGCTCTTTACCGGCCAGTACGACTTTCTCCCACGATGACCGACGATCGTGTAATCGACGAATCAAGCTACGGGGGAGCGTATAGAATTCAGTCGGCGTCGCACCCGATGAGCCGTCGTTTCGACCGTAGAACTTCCCAATGTTTAGGAATACCACAACCAGGAAATCGAATGCGTTAATGCTACTGAACTTAATAGGAAATCCTCGATAACAATCGACCTGATAGCGACTCTTCACCTGAATCCGAACTTGTGCGGACTCGCCTTTGCGAACACGATGTCTTGGATCGGGATGTATGCAGACCAAATCGTATCCTTCGTTCAACGGCGGGGCTTTGTACGTCAGGATATTTCGACGCATCAACTGTCCCATTACGAGATACTCTGCTGAAAGCGATACGACAGGTAAGCGAAGGAAAGATCGGCCTGCTGGTTTCTCACCATCAATTTCGATTGGCACGTTGTTCGGCATAATGCTGCTCTATCATTCAACCTTAAACACCTTCATCACTTCATCTCCCAAGTGATTAATCACTTTCACCGCGATGCGGCCGCTTTTGGGTTTTTCGAACGGGCGCGAGGTATCGCTGTTTAGTGTGGCCCAAGCGTCTTCGTTGATTTCGGCTTTCAGCGTTGTCTTCAGCGACTTGTAGGGATCGTTTGCGCCGAGGAAGTATGCGTGGCGGACGAAGAAGCTCTCTTCGTTGTAGTCGGTGTCGATGAACCAACACGCGATGCCGTCGGCCCCGTCGCTGCGGACTTCGCCCGTGCTGGGGTGGAACACGTCCACGCCGTTGATCTTTACCTGCACCTTGCCACTGTCGGGTCCGCCTTTGACCGGAAGGATATCGATGTCCGGCTCGCCGAAGATGACGAACAGATTGCCCTTGCCGGTGTTCTTCAACGTGTCAGCCATGTGCAGGTCGGCGTTCATGCGGGCCTTGAGCACGTGGATGCGGCCGAGTTTGGTGAACTCGGATGCATGGGCTTCGTAGTTGAACGCGCAGGCGATGAGTACATCGAAGTCGGCGTCACCGGCTTCGCGGGCGGCGGTGACGAGGTCTTGGCGTTGGACTGTGCCGAACTCAGGGCCGACGAAGATGCCCGCGCGCTTTTCCTTGCCGGATTCGGTGTTGCCTTCCAAGTAGCGGCCTTCGGCGCAGATGTAGCGACCGGGCCACGGTGCGATTGATGTGAACGTGATCTTGTCTTCCTTTTGCGCCTGCTGGACTCCGGCGGTCTTGAGGTTTTCTAGAATCATGCGGGAGAAGTCGGCTTCGTTGGCTGCTCCCTCACGGTCGCGGCCCTGAAGCGATACCGACCGGTTGGAAACCGGTCCCACACTGTGTTGTTCCGACCGCGCGGCCTTGTTTGGATGAGCCGGGTCGAGCAGTTCGTCGTCAACGCCGACGCCTAGCATGCGGTGCGGCGACAGGCTCTCGACCGTGAACGGTCCGGCCACGCGGACTTTTTTCTTGTCTTCGTACGGTTTGTCGTAGAGGAACTCGAACTCGGCCTTGGCGGCGATGGAGGCGTCGATTTCCTTCTGGCGCGCGATGCGTTGCTCCCACCATTGGGTGTGTAGTTTCTTTGCTTTGTCCGACCACTTCGCATCGGCCTCGCGCGGGATTTCCCACTCTTCCCACTTCTTGCTGAGCGCGACGCATAATTGTTCGCGGAGCGGTTCCAGCATCTGTTGATGCTTTTCCCAAATGACATCGATCTCCATATTGTTGGCGATCGACTTGAGTGTGATATGCGGCACGCGCTCATAGACGAAGCCGTGGCGAATGTTGTTGCGAGTCGGGGCGTTCGACGGATCGGTTCGCGTGACCTCGGCTTCTTTGAGTCGGCCATCCTTACTATCCGCCAACAGATAGTACGAATAACGCGCGCCCATGATGCGTGCACGGGCTAATGCGAGTGCGACTCGCGAAGTGTCAATGGTGATCCACCGTCGGCCCCATTGCTCGGCAACGAAGGCGGTAGTGCCGGAGCCGCAAGTTGGATCAAGCACCAAGTCACCGGGATCAGATGCGAGCAATAGGCAACGTTCGACAATGCTCGTTGAACTCTGAACAACGTAAACTTTCGGATCTGACCGACTCTGTACTGCGCCGCTAATATCGTTCCAGAGATTTCCTAGTGCGCCAAATCCAAAGTCGTTTTGAGACCGACGATAATTGAGCTTGCCACCTTTTGTGGAAACCAGTCGGTCCGCCTTCCCAATTCGCGTGAGTCCGATCTCTTTGGTCTTAAAGGTTCCCTTTCCAGGCCCATGTACCTGACCAAACCAGTGAAAACTCGTCACGTCGCCTGCGCCTGCAGGCCTACTGCTTGTAATGTTATCGAGGCGAAATCGAGAACCATCGAGATAACTGAGAGAGTACCGCGCTTCGGAATCTTCACTTCGAGCCATGAAGAGCGTATTTGCTTTTGTGTTGTCGCGGTTCTTTGCAAACCATAGGACGAAATCGCACGTCGAGCCAAGGAGTGTTGCACCTTCGCTTGTTGTTTTCCTCACAGTGATCTGACTAACAAAATTGCTCTGACCAAACACTTCATCCATTATGTCTCGTAGACGATGACATTCTCATCACCAATCTGCACAAAGATTGAACCCGTCTCTGTTAGCAAATCGCGTGCGATGGTAAGTCGGTCGCGTAGATACGTAAGGTAACTATGAATTCCATCACGCCATGTGTCGCGGAACGCTTTGACTTGTTCTGGCTCGCGCGTGATGTGATCGACGTTGCCATCCTTCACGTCGCGACTCGTCGTCGACCATTGGAAGTTCGAATTGAACTTGATGCCGTATGGCGGGTCGATGTAGATGCATTGCACCTGGCCGCGGAGGCCTTCGCGCTCGGCGAGGGAGGCCATGACGGCGAGCGAGTCGCCGAGGATCATGCGGTTCGACCAGTTCGCGTCGTGTTGATAGAACTCGGTCTTGGCGTCGCCCTCGGGAACGCCGTTGAAATCGGAGTACAAGTCGGCGAAGAGTAATGGTGCGGCGTCCTCTTCCTGCTTGCGCTCCTGGTCGCGCGTGCGACGAAGCAAGTCGTCGAGCAAGACCTTGGGGTGGACTTTCTCCTGGATGAACAGCGGCGGGGCCTGCACTATGAGGTCGGACCAATCCTGCTCGTCCTTGCCGCGCCAAACGAGTTGCGGATCGAGGTCGCGATTGCGGCGTTCGTAGGCTACGCGGATGGGAGATTGATGCTCCTTGGCCATGACGGATTGAAACTCGGCGGTGGGAATGTGCTTGCGCGAGGCGTCGTCGTGGGTGAGTGTTTCGACGGTTTTGGTCGTTTGCTTCTTGCTCGCTGGTTTCTTGGCCTTCGACATTCTTGAATTATCCCTGTGCAATGGGTTCGGTCGGATTGGATTGCATAACTTCGACAATCATGCGGTCGAAGTGCTCCTTCACCTTGCTCTCGAAGTCCGTGCCTATTTCGTACACGTCGCAAAATTCCGCAAACGCCCAGCGGCCATAGGTTCCGAGGTTGTTTACGCCCGGAATCCAATAGGCGTCCATCGTACCTTTCTTGTCCTTCGCATCTTCGCGGCGATAGCCTTTGATCTCAACGACAAGGTGAAGCAGGTTCGGTGAACCGTCAGGATGCGGTCCGTGGCCATCGTCGACGAGCACAATGAAGTCGGGTCGGTACTTTCGCGATTCCGATCCGTACCGATACGGTACTTCCAATCCGAGGTTGTGATTCTTCGCGTAGGCGCGAACTTTCGGATGCGCCTCGGCCACGCGGCAGAACTCGGCTTCCCAATCACTGTCGAGGATGATCCAGTTGATATGGCAACGGCGTGCGTCCGTCTGCCAGCGATCCGTCCTCGACGTGTTGAAACTGACAAAGGCTGTTGAACCGGTGGGGTTGTAGGGATCGAGAACGGCCTTGATGGGGTTTTCGCCTTCGAGCTTTTGGACGATGCCTCGCGTAATGCGCTCGCAGGCCATGTCCGCGAGTTCGAGGTATAGAAGTTGCGCGGGATATGTGCCGCCCTTGCAAGCAAGGTGGTTATCCAGCCAGTCGCGGGTGATTCGCTTGAGTTGGCCGAACAGGTGGAGCTTGGGTTCTTCGTTGTGGTCGCGCCACTTGGTCTCCAGCAAGCGCTGTGTAAGGCGATATAGGATAGTTGATTTGCGGGTATCGCGCGTGTGCGCGAGCGTGAGATCAACGCCCTCGCCAATGATGCCCTCGTTTCGCGTGATGGCGGGGCCGACAAGATCGGGGGTGAGCTCAAGCGTCGAATCGTCATCGAACGTGGCGCTCAGTTGTTCTTCAGGAAGTTCGACGCGATAGCCTTCGACGCGAGGGAAGCGAATTTCGCATTCGTCGCGGTCGGGACGGATGGCTTTGACATGCACCGTTTCGCGCGGCGGCTGTGGTGGTGCAACCACAGGCTGGCTCGTGAAATCGAACGGAATGCCAAGCACGTCGGCGTATTCAACGTTGAACAGTCCTTCTTCATTAAGGTCATACGATTGGCGGCGAAGGGCGCGGCCGATGACCTGCTCGCAGAGTAACTGCGTGCCGAAGGCTCGAACGCCAAGTACGTGCGTGACGGTGTTGGCGTCCCAACCCTCGGTGAGCATCGACACTGAGACGACGCAACGGATGGATTCGCCGAGGCGATCTTTCTTGCCGACGGTGTTCATGACCTCGCGCAAGAGGTCTTGATCGGTCAGGTTCTCGGCCTGTCGCCGATCACCCGTGCGCTCGACGATCTCGCGACGGAAGCGTTCGATTTCATCTCCGGCCATCTCGCGGAAGTTCTTGTCGAGAGCGTCGCCGGATTCCAATTGCTCGCTGTCGATAAGGAGTGTGCGAGGGCGACCGAGAGCATTCCCCTGCTCGTCGAAATTGCTGAATAGCATGAGGCGGCCTGGCATGTAGCGACCGGCGCCGTCTTCGTTTTCGCGGATGAACCCGGAGACAAAGTCATAAATGAGCTTTGAGATGGCGGTGTTCTGGCAAACGATGATGAAACAGGGCGGAACTGCGATTCGTTCGCCTTCCCAAAGCTTGAACGTCTTTTCGTAGTGGCCATAAAGCGCTTCGAGAGCGGTTTGAAGCTCGACGGGAATCGACAGCGGATCGAGGGCGCCGCCTTTTCCGCGACCCTTCTTGGGCATGTTCTTGGCGATGTGTTTCCATAGTTCGCGAAACTTGGGAACTTCGCCCGTAGGAATGTTGTCGGCGACCGGTACGCGGGGAAGTTTGACGATACCGCATTCGATGGCGTCCATCAGCGAGAAGTCGCTCATCGTCCACGGGAAGAGCGTCCCCTCGGCATAGCCGGAGCCGCGAAGGAAGAACGGTGTCGCGGAGAGATCTATGACTCGCTGGAGACCGAGTTTGCGATTGACCGCTTCAATACCGGAAATCCAGAGGCGCGCAACTTCGCGGTTCTTTTCGGCTTCTTTGCGATCGTCGCCTTTGTACTCTTCGGCGTCGCCATCCTCTTCTTCGTCCTGCTTCTCGCGGTAGCAGTGATGAGCCTCGTCGTTAAGGACCAAAACGCCTTTCATCCCCATCAGGTCGGGCATGACTCGCTGGAGCATCTGGCCTTCGGTTTCGAGCGTCTTGATCTCATCGCCTTCTCGGTTGACTCGACCTTCGAGCAGTGCCCGCCCACCAGCAGAGAGCTCCATCGTCTCGCGTAATTTGAACGCGTGATAGTTGGTAATGATGATCTTGGCTTTCTGTAAATCCGCGAGCATGTCATTGGGAACGAGTTCGCGGCTCTGATAGTAACTGTCCGGATCATTGGGTTGCAGCACGCGCAAGCGGTCGCGAATCGTCAGACCTGGCGTAACGACCAGAAAGCCGCGTGTGAATTTCTTGCTACCGGGACGCCGAACCGCATTGATCGTCTGCCACGCGATGAGCATGGCCATGACCGTTGTCTTGCCCGCACCGGTGGCGAGCTTGAGGGCTAAGCGCGCGAGACCGGGGTTGGCTTCCTCGCTGGCTGATGACAGGTAGTCGAGAATGACCTGCACGTCCTTCTCCTTCTTCGGCGCAACTTCGGCAAGCCAGATGACCGTCTCGATGGCTTCGACTTGGCAGAAGAAGGGTCGGATGTCGTTGAATTTGTGGTTACGCCAATGCTGAAGGAGGCGGGCGGTTTCCGGTGTAACGTCCCACTGCGCAGGGTTCGGGATTTGCCGCCAACGATCAACGCGTCGACGAACCTCGTTGATCATCGACATCGTTTCGTATTGTTGCTTCGAGGTCGATAGCCCCGTGGCTTCATCAAAGATGATCTCTTGCTGGTCCTTTGTTGTTTTCCGCTTCTTGGGTTTCGGAATCGGCGTGATGAACTCGGCGACTCGTCGAGTGTCGATGATTCGATTGGTTGGCTGACCACTTGGGTCAAGTTCCCAATGACGCGATGGACACTCGTATGGCGAGTTGAGGATTGGTTTTTCGAAGAACTGGTTGCTCATGTTTGCAAGAGTGTCCGATGCGCCTCCGACCGACTATTGAGTCCAAACACGGCACAATTCTAGCGTGTGGATATTTTGATCTTGATCCGGCCCAGCGTCTGTAAAGTACCAATCGAATCGTCGGGAATGTTACGCGGTCTTATCTCTGCTCGCTAGCGTTTTGTAGGGTGAAGACTCTGGGTTAAGTCTCAACGAGGGAATTGCTCCCCGCTGTTTGGTAAGTTGAGCGACAAAAAACGGATCGTCGATTTGGCGAATCCACCAAGTTCGAATGATATGTGTCTGATGAATAAGGTTACGATCGAACAAATCCCAATAGAAACTGGATCAAGCGTGATCGATTGGGTAGTGCGTTTGTTCTACGAACTCGGGGAAGAAATGGACGACCTCGGATCGCTCAATGAAGAAAAAGTTCTAGCGGACTGGGAGATCAACCATGACCGTTTTCATGTGTTTGCGGCGAAAGACGAACACGGTGACCTAATTGGTTTGCTCACGCTCGCCGAGTCTTTTGCGATCTACGCGAACGGAAGTTATGGCATCATCAATGAGATGTACGTTTCGCCCGCCCATCGAGGCTTCGGAGTGGGCAAATTGCTCTTGAATGCTGCGAAAGAGTTCGGACGACAGAAAGACTGGACCCGAATAGAGGTTACCGCGCCAGAATCCCCGCGATGGGTGCGAACACAGCGGTTCTACGAGAAGCAGGGCTTTGTGTTCACCGGCCCCAAGTTGAAATTCCGTGTCGGATCAAAACCATGAAGCCAATGGATCGGAGCGCACCAGCGCAGCACCGAGATTAGTTTTCTCCTGCACCTCCACAAGAAGTACGCTAGAGGGAACCCAACGGTCCTCGAAATAATTGGGGCGCGCAAGAGAGACAGTCTTGCTTGTACCCTGCACCATCTACACTTAGTGACCGTTGCGATCGATCTGCAGGATGAACTCGTCGACGTCGTTCGTTCCGCAGACAGACTCACAATCGGTCCATGATTCATACATCGGGCCGGTGTAGATGGGCGCGTTCGGGTCCGGGCCGTAATCGCAGGGCTCCAGTGCATAAGTAATCGTTGGACCGATGTAGGCTTCTATCCACCGAGGGTCGCGCGTGCCGTCGAAACGCACCGGTTGCATCTCTTCGCAAGGAGGCGGAGGTGTCCCATTGGTCAGCGGCTTACGAATGACGTCTTGAACACGGCGGATGCCGTCATAGTAGTAATCCTCGTACCGCAGCGCGGTAATGCCGTCAGTCTCGATGCGATACTTGCGGATGATTCTGCCGAGGCCGTCGTACACGTAGCGGAAGACCAGATCGCCGAGTTGACCGCCGTTGATGCTGCCTAACGTCGTTCCGCTTTCCAGATCAAATTCAGCCGTGCCGATCTTGTTCACCTGCACCAAGCGGTTGAACCCGTCGTAATGATAGACGTGATGGCCGTCCGAGATGAGGTTCGGCACTTGTTCAACAGGAGAAACGACGCTACCTTCCTTTCCTGCAATGAATGGGGGATTGTTCAACCGCTTAGTGGCGATTGTAATTTGTACGACGATTTTGGTCGTTACCACGGGGATTCCCTTGCCCATCAAAGGAGTCATTTCAGATGACCCTTTTCCGTGTCGAAATCATGGCTGCGGCTGCCTGAACGCTGAAATGTGCCGTACCAATTGTTGTTGCGTAAAGCCACGCTCGTTGAAGAAACCTTCTTGTTGCTCGTTACCAATTCCGGCGAAGAAAAAGTCGGACGGCGATACTGGACAGGCGAAAACGACCGGACTCGTTATCGGTGCACTGGGATGTAAAGGCGTGCAGACTGCGTTGATCGCATTCGGAATTACCATTGTTCCGCCCACGTTGACCACAAACAATTCGATTCCCGTAGCTTCGAATCCGCTCGCGCCAATCTTCGTTGATTCGACGGAACCACTTTGGAGCATTCAACCACCCTCTCCGCCACCTAAATTCATTTCAATAAACACTATTCAAATTGGTTAGTTAAGCATCCGGAGCTTCCGCTCGTTGGTGGGCGGAATTGTCTCTTCGATTTGGTTTTTACCTATGCGCTTGCCTGGCGCGGCTGACGCGACGAGTTCGCGCTGAGCAATAGTGTCAGCGTCGCGAATTGCGGTGCGCAGCGAATTATTTCTATTGGTCAAGAATGAGATTGTCACAACGAAAAGCAGTGGAAGGAGTAGCCTAAGTGAGTCAGTATTTTTCTAACGGTTCAAAGGTTTTACTAACAGTTTGCTTTGCTGGACTTCTTGCTGGATGCACTGGAACGCCCCCATCCGACGGGCAAAACGATAACAACATGAATGCCAACGATAACGTCGCAGATGAAATTCCCGACCCATCGACCTTTCGTCTCAAGTTTGCCGCTGCCTACCAAGGGACGCCGATCGGTTGTGGGGATCAAATTACGGGCATGGGGCCTGAAGGCACGGTTGAAGTCGAACTTAACGACCTGCGCTTCTATGTAAGCAACATCAAGTTCTACGGCGAAGACGGACAAGAATTAGCGATGGAGCTGGATGAAAACGACTTCCAGTACAGTTCTGACGCAGGTTCAGTCGCCTTGGTCGATTTGACTGGAACGGATGCCGGAGCGTGCGCCGGCGAAGGCCTCAGCTTCCCCGAAGGCACTGCACGCACCAACGATGGCGTGACCGGAACCACCATCGTGGAAAATGTCCACGCCGTAAGCTTCGATGTCGCGATTCCCCAATCGCTCATGAAGGAAGTTCTGAACAGCCACACGGCTGAGGACGCGCCTTCGCCGCTTCGCGAGATGCATTGGTCTTGGGCATTTGCGTACCGATTCTTCGTTATGAACTTCACCATGACCGCCGGTGATACCCCTGGCGAGGGTTATGTCCACGTCGGCAGCACCGATTGCGGTGGAGACGGTGTCCGGGCCCTGACGGATAGGGACGAGTGCGGCCATCCAAATACGCCCTCCGTTATGATCGAAGGCTTCAGCCTGAACAATGACACGGTGATGGTCGATATCGAAGCCATACTTGCCGGACTCGATTTTCAGGTGGACGCATTCAACGATGTCGAGGAACCAGTTGTCGTTCCCGGTGTGGCTTGCCATTCGAGCGTGGAGCAGCCGGATTGTATCAATGTGTTCGGCAATTTCGGAATCATCATCAGTAACGGTCAGTCTGCGCCGGAGCTAGACACTGTTTTCTCGAAGATGCCGTAGGATCATATGAAAGCTAAACTCAGAATGACGGCTCAATCTCAGTTGCAAAGGCGCAACTGCTTTCGCTCGGCGATGTCCATAATGGTGTTGGTCGTAGGCGCTTGCACTCCGACGAGTTCTGAACCGGATGAAGACGTCCGCGCGCTGCTCAAACTGCCGGAACATTTTGGAGTGCCGTTCATTCCGGATTACAACCCGCTGACCCGGGAAAAGATTGACCTGGGTCGGCGGCTTTTCTACGACACGCGACTGTCCGGCAACCAGACGCAGTCTTGCGGTTCGTGTCACGTTCAGGCGCAAGGCTTCGCCGATGGCCTGACGACGCCCACGGGATCAACCGGAGACCAATTAGCGCGCAACAGTCTCGGCCTGGCGAACGTCGCTTACTTTCCGTCGTTGACGTGGGGAAACAATGTTCTGCTGAGTCTTGAAGATCAGATTCACGTTCCTATCGAGTCGGACAACCCGATCGAATTGGGCGTGGTCGACGGAATTCGTGAGGAGGTTCTCGCGCGTTTCGAGGCCGATGATACGTATCGACAGATGTTCACGGCGGCTTTTCCTGAATCAGACTCGGGAGTGACCATGAACAAGATTGTCTTCGCGCTGGCCAGCTTTTGCCGCACGATGATTTCGGGAAACAGCGCTTACGATCGGTATTATCTCGGAGATACCTCAGCCCTTACCGAACAGCAGATTCGCGGGCTGAGGTTGTTCAATTCCGAGCGTCTGGAGTGTTTTCACTGCCACAGTGGCATCAACTTTACGATTTCGTATCGCGACGCGAACACGACCGAGGACACCGTGACCTATCCGTTTTTCAACACGGGACTTTACAATGTCGATGGCGAAGGCAGTTACCCCGCTCTGAATCAGGGCATTTACGAATTGACACAAGATCCCGACGACCGTGGCCAGTTCCGTCCGCAGGGCCTGCGAAACGTAGCGCTGACTGCACCCTACATGCACGATGGGAGTATCGCTACGCTTCGCGATGCAATTATGCACTATGCGCGCGGTGGAAGAATCATCGAGTCCGGTACCAACGCCGGTGACGGCCGACTAAGTCCACTGAAGTCGGGCCTCATTCGGGGGTTCAATATCAGCGAAAGCGAAATCGACGACGTCTTGGCCTTCCTTGGATCGTTGACCGATGAGAGTTTCGTTAATAATCCAGACTTTGCGAACCCAGAAAATTGAGGCCCGTTATGTGGCGCGGTCAACACACAGAGTCAGCGACGATGCAGTGTAAATGAAACTCCTCGTCAGATTCACGAAACATAGTTCCGTGAGTCGCTAGTTTCTCGAATTGGAATGGATGCAAACCATTCGGGCCACGCGACCGACTCTTGTTCACGAATGCAAACGATGTTACCTTCCAGTCCTACGATGAATGGGGGCTTGTTCAACCGATTTGTGGCGATCGCAAGTTGTGTGGCAATCTTGGTTGTCACCACAGGCATTCCATTGCCAACCAAGCTCGTTTCGTCGAACGAAGAATTTCCGTGTAAGAATCACGGCTGCGGCTGCCTTAACGCTGAGATGTGCCGGACCAATTGCTGTTGCGTAAAGCCCGTTTCAGCGAAGAAGACCTCGTGCTGCTCAATGCCGCCGACCAAGAAGGGTCAGAAGCAAGACCCAAAGGACGGATCGAAAGCCCGTGGTCTCGTCATCGGCGCTTTGCAATGCAAAGGCGTAAGTGTGCTTCTAGCGTTTGGTATTTCGCTCGTTCCACCGACACCACGAGTCGCTCTCCAGGAACCGATCACGATCGTCGCGCAATTGCGAAACGTGACTGATGATTTTCCCGAGTTACTCGAACTTCAGCCTCCAGTTCCCCCGCCTCGCTTCCCGGCGTAACAACGTCATTAACCTAATCCAACGACAACAACCGTAATGCGTCGTGTACAGCCCGTTTTCGGGCAAGTGCATTCGTACACCAAGGAGGTACGAAATGGCACAGCCGTTTGGGCGCGCAGCTCGCGCCCGTGCGTTCTCATTGATCGAATTACTGGTCGTCATTTCGATCATCAGCTTGCTGCTGGCGATCTTGCTGCCTTCACTTTCACGTGCGCGGCGATCGGCCAGAGGAGCTGCGTGCGGGGCCAATCTGCGCAATTTGTCGTTGGCCCAAGCCAATTACGCAAACGCGCACAAGGATCTGCTCGTGATGGCGGGTGACGGGAGTTTCAATGCGCAGGGGTCGTGGATTGGATTGCTTGAGAAAGAAGGAACAGAGACGCTCAGTCGCCGCTGTCCCGCCGATCAAAGCATATACTTTGACGAACTTTTTACCGCGTTCGATCCACCGGTGTATAGGCTGACGAGTTACGGCATCAACAACTACGTTTCGCCAACGCACCTGCCGTTGGGAGGGATGCCCGTCAAGAAGCTTTCGCAGATTCAGCGGCCATCGGTCGTGATTCAGTTCACGGAATTGGCCGAAGACGGGAATTACGCCATCGCCGACCACCTTCATGTCCAGGAGTTTTTCAATCCGCTGACCCCGCAGTTGACGCCGCAGCGCGTCAACAACCAGATGCCTCTGGGGCGTCACGGAGGAAAGGCCAAGGATTGGACGGGGGTTGTTAACTATAGCTTTTTCGATGGACACGCAGAGCCGCTGCCCCTGCGTTCCGCATATGAGAACCCGAGCCGAAACCGGTTCAACCCGGCGTTGGCTCCCTAAGTGGAATCAGCCCGTACGTTCGCGCTGGACCAATCATACTTAATTGAATGGCATGGATGACGCCTGGCAGTGGCGTCAAATGCCAAACAATACGAATTATTCAGGAGGATAAGCACAGCATGGAAATGAATCATTTGAATCGAGGTTTGGCAACTATCTTCGGTGTCGGTTTGCTGAGCGCATCCGCGCTGGCACATGGGCCGCAGATTCAGATTGGCATTCAGGACGGCCAAATCGTCACGCGCCAATTGTTTGAAGATGAACCCTATGACGGCGGCGTCACACCGGTTCGCCGACTTTATGAAATTGAAATGTTGGAACGCTCACTCGGTGACGCAAATGATGGTTGGTATACGCAACCATCGGAGGAAGTGCCTTTCACAGGCCCAGGCATTGCAACGGCGCTGGGTGGATTCAGTACCGGATCAGTTCTCAGCCTTACGTTTGCAGACGGGTTGAAAGTCTGGAACGGCGTTGGTTTCAGTGATCCCGGCAGCGAGCAGATCGACGCTTATCGCGGTGCCATGCACGTGGCGGGAGCGGTTACCTCTGATGCGGGACCGTTTCAAAGCTTCAGCTTTACGCCCATTTCCGGCGGCAGCGATGAACATAAGACCGCATTCTTTCGTCTGCTAGGCGACGGAGTTGCGCCGAACACTCCGAGTGATGACGGCGTGTATCTGCTGTCGCTCCGACTTCAAAGCAACGAACCCGGAGTGGCCCCGTCGGAACCGTACTACTTCCTTCTGAGCAAGAATGGATCGAGCGCTGATGAAATGGCTGCGCGGACCTACGTTTTGCAGACCATCCTCAATCAGCCGATTCCGACGGTTTCGGAATGGGGTCTGATTGTTCTGGCGCTTCTTCTACTGACGTGTGGAAAGATCGCGTTCGGATTCCGCAAATCAGCCGTGTTGGCGAACTAGATTACCGGAAGGGATGAAGACAACTTGCGCATGCCCGTGAGTTGAGTAACCAGAAAACCATGAGGGAACCGGGGCTCGTCCCCGGTTCCCTTAACAATACTGTTTGCGCATTTATTCGCGACATCGCACAGACTTGTTCTGCGCGATTGCCGCATCAAGGAGACTCACGAAATGAATCGTCTCATTCTCGTCACGCCACTGATGGCTAGTATGCTTTCGTCGATGGCGCACGCCCACCCAGGCCCCAGAGTTTGGATCAGCATTGATGGAGCAACGATCGTCACTTACGGCGGCGACTACCCGCCGGGCAACCCCGGCGATTATCAGCCGTCGCGCGTGTTCACTGGCATGCTGGTGGACGAGGACGACGTATGGAGCACGGAGTTTCCTGGTTATCAAAAGGTTCCCGGCGGCACCATTCCGAACGAGACAACGTTCAGCTACAACATCACCGGGCCGCTGCTTTGGTACAATCCCGGTGGCGGCAACCCGTTCTTCGAGACGGTCACGGAGCACTTCGTCAGCTTGCCGCCCATTCCGCAAATGGCTGTAACTAACAACGTTTTTCAGACGAAAGTGACGGCGAGCGGATTCGTGATGGGCAACTCGACTTTCACCTATCACGGCGACGACAATGATCACGCGCACCTGACTTACACGCTGTTCGGCAACGGGACGATGGCGGGCGGTGGCCCCAATGGAATCTATGCGCTGCCGTTGCAGTTGATCGCCAGTGGTGCCACGGCGTCCGAGACGTACTACATCGTTCTGGGAAAGAACGTCTCTCAGGCAGAGCTTGATGCGGCGGCTGACTTGCTTCTCTCCAAGGGCGTTCCCGCCGTTTCCGAATGGGGAATGCTCGTGGTGGCACTAACGATGATAACCATAGCCACGATCGTCATTCGCAATCGCCGGTGCGAGGCTGACGAAAATGCATGATGTTGCAAATGAGTACATGTTTGAGCGTTTGAGGGGGAGTAACATGCCTCGCCATACTAAACGAATGAATTATCAATTCGCGGTTTTCATAGGATTGAGCGTTTCGCTCGTTCACGCACACGGACCGCAAATCCAGATAGGAATTGACAACGATAAGCTGGTGACTCGAAGCCTGATTCTCGATGAGCCGTACAACGAAAACCTGACACAACTTCGACGGGTTTTTGAAATACCCTTGTTCGAGCGCACTCTCGATGATTCAAATGACGGATGGTACTCGCAGCCGAATAGTGAATATCCTTTTAGCGGGCCGGGAATCGCAACCGCGCTGGGAGGGTTCGCAACCGATTCCATCATCAGCCTGACATTCACCGACGGCTTGAAAATCTGGGACGGCGCAACGTTCATCGACCCTGGCAATGAGCAGATTGATGCATACCGTAATGTCATGCATATCGGATTTGCTATTACCTCCGACACGGGACCATTCGACAGCTTCAACTTTCCGAGCATTGCCAACAGCGAAGACGAGCACAAATACGCATTCTTCCGTCTGCTCGGTGATGGTATGTCGCCGAACACACCGAGCGACGATGGGGTTTACTTATTGAGCTTACGGCTTTTCACGAACCAGCCCGGCGTAAGTCCGTCCGACCCCTATTATTTTCTGTTCAACAAAAATGCCAGCGCATCCAAAGCGGAAGCGGCGCTGGATTATGTGAACATGCACCTTGTTCCAGAACCTGCGACGCTTTCGGCGCTCGGGCCGATCGTGGTCATGCTGTTCGGTCGCAGGCGTCACTCGATACGATTGGAACGATAGAAAATGTACATGCGTTTTTCGGTATCGATCTTCGTCTCATTGTGCTGTTCGGCGGCGCTCCTCGCTCATCCCGGTCCGCGCATCTGGGTGAACATCGACGACGGTACGATTACTACCTATGCGGGACCATATCCCGAAATCGACCTGTCCAACTACGAACCCTCGATTTACTTTGCGCAGCCGCTTGCTCATCAGGGCGACGACGTATGGGCCACGGACTTTCCCGGATTCCAAAGGGTTCCGGGAGGTAGCATCCCATCCGGGACCACGTTCAGGTACAACATCATAGGTCCGCTGCTCTGGTTTGTTGAAGATGACCCGGCGCAATGTCCGCACTTCGAGCCTGTTGCGGAGTTCTTCGAGGACATGCCGCCGATCCCGCAAATGGCTGTCACAAACGAGTTGTTTCAGACCCGCATTACGTCATCGGGATTTGTCATGGGCGACTCGGCTTTCGCCTACAATGGCGGGGCTGGCGATCACAATCATCTGACGTACACAGTGATGGGCGACGGAACCAATCCCGTCGGCGGACCAACAGGAATCTACGCGATCCAACTGCAATTGACATCAACTGGTGTATCACCTTCGGAGACATTCTATTTGCTGCTCGGAAAGGGCGTCTCGACCGACGATCTAACAAACGCATTGGATTTCTTGCAGCATCCGCGCGTTCCTCCGGACCTTGATTGCGATCGCGACGTGGATTTGGATGACTTCGAACTGTTCGGACATTGCTACGTTGGCCCAAGTGCCCCGGTGCCATCAGATATGGGATTGGAGTATTGCCAACGAGCAGATTTCGACATGGGGATGCATGTCGACATCGGGGACTTCGCGATATTTCAAACGTGCTTTTCTGGTGAAGGTGCGATTGTGCAGGATGGCTGCTAACGTTAGACCAAATCGCCATTGAATCTATAGAAAAGCGAATAAGAAACTGGATTGATTTTTTCCCTCAAAGACAGAGGCCAGGGTCCGCCCTTGCTAAACAGCGCGAGAGCAGCGCGTATCAAGTTGCTAGCCAAATCCGACCTTGAATAGTATCAATGACCGCCGTCGGCGCAAGGTGGTCAAGGTAACGTGCCGTCGTCGTTATGTTCGTGTGGCCGAGTTGCTTTGAGATGATGCCGATGTCGACACCTTCGGCCCGAAGTTGCGCGGCGTGCGTGTGACGAAATCCGTGGGCATGGACGCGCTTCTCGATCCCGGCTTTGAAGGCCAGGCGCTTAAGCATCACGCGGACGTAGGAGGCGGCCATCAGTTCTCCACCAAGCACACAGAAGACGGGTTGCCGTCCGTTGATTCCGAGTGTTGATCGCTTATCGAGCCATCGTTGGACGATACCGGCCGCACCAGGATCGATTCCGATCGTTCGGGAGCGACCACCTTTTCCATTCAGGACTCGGACCATCCCCTTGTCTAATTCGAGGTCTTTCGGATACAGCGATAGTGCTTCGTTGATTCGCAGGCCCGAACGATAGAGCAATGCGATCAGCGCCTGGTTGCGGATACCTGTCGGGGCACGATGGCTGCAAGCCCGCATGAGCTTTGCGACTTCTTCATCGGTCAGCACTTCTGCCGGCAGATGCTTGTGCCGTCGTGGTTTTCGGCCATCACCTACATAGATCGATCCGTTGAACATGTATTCCTCCCTTTGAAATCCGGCCTTCAATCGGCGCACTTCGTAAGTGTCACATCGTGACACCCAGTTACGCTTTTCCTGCAAAGCGTAACTCAGTGCTACCTCGGGGTGGGCCACCGGGGAAGAACGTAACTCTATGGAGAGGAAGGATTTGGATTCAGATGTGAAGGCTACACCGGATCGATTCCGGCTACAGTTTACAGGTTTGCATAACGCAACTGCTTGGCCCAGCCGCGTCCATAGTAGGTTCCCCAACGCTCGTTTATTCCCGCTTCGGCAATCGTAGGCCCGCAGTAGGCGCTATCTGCGGCTTCGAGTGCCAAAGCAAGAGCCGTCCAGCGATCGGCGTGGCTGCCCGCTTCGCGTGGCGCGGCGTAGCGCACGTTTCCAGAGGCGGTCACTGTCCGAGCCACGGAATGCAGGTCATCGATCAACGGTCGATGGTTGGGGATAGTGATGTAGCCGCGTTGAAAGGCGGCGAGGATGCGCGAGGCCAATGATTCCTTGACCGGAGCGGTCATGCACACCGGCTCGACGCGACTGCCGTACTTCTTGACCAATTCCTCGCACAATTGCATGCCCAGTCCACTCTGGTCAATGGAGAGTCGTCGCAGGCTGTGGATACTCAAGAGGCTAGCGAGCAGTTGATACTGTTCAGCAAACGGCGTTTGATGCAGTTCAACCGCGCCCCGCCAGCGTATTCCTTTGCTGTTTTTCTCGAGAACCACCAGCACCGACATGTCGTGCTTGCGGCCCACGTCGTACCCAGCCAGTAAGTTCGCCGCCCCGGCCAATCCGTTCATGCTCAGTCGATAAGGAAGCGTCTCGTCGACACGCGCCTGCAGCAGGTCATACGGCAACAAAGCGTGCGCCTCGTCCACGAATTCGCATTCGTAGGCCGCACGCCACGTGACTTCGTCAGCCACGGCTGCACGCAAGGCCGCGATATCATGCGGCACGCCCCCCTTCTGGGCGTCATAAATGTCCACGCGATGGCGAGACCAGGCTTCGTCGCCGTTATGCCACAGGCGATGAAACATGCCCGAACGGGCGCCGGGCGTAGAGATGACGCTCAGTCGAAACTGTTTATTGGTCGAGATGGTCGGCACGATGGCCAGCCAGAGTTGATCCACGTCGGGAATCCACGCCGCCTCGTCAATAACGACGTGGCCCGAATAGCCTTGAACAGTTGCTGCCGTCGAAGGGAGCGAGACCACCCTACCACCTGTCGATAGTTCGATGGCTTCGGCGCTTTGTTTCTCGACTTGTACGACCCCATCGCCAGCCGCCGTCACCAGCGGCAGCAACTGCCCTGCCTTGCGTAACAACTCAGATGCCTGTCGTTGACTGGCGCTGACCACGACGGTCGTTTCGCCGTAGATAGCCGCGTGCAGCGCTTCCGTCGCAACCGCCGTCGACATACCGATCTGCCGCGCCTTGCAGCAGACGCGGAGGCGCGAATGATCTTCGAGCCATCGCCGTTGGTGCGACCACCATTGGAGAGCGGTGGATGCTCCATTCGGGCAATAATCAATTGTTCCGACGCCCTCGGCTGACTCATCTCGAATATCAACCGCTTCTGCGATCATGGTTCGTGCGCTTCGTTCGAGATCGCCTCTTGCATTGGTACCGCGATCGGCGCGGACGCCTTGAAGCCCAGTACGGCAGAGACGCTAGCTAATGCCGACTGGACATCACCGTGACCATTGAACGTGATGCGCTTCTCATCGCCGTCGAGAGCCTTATGCAGCAGTTGCAGCAAGCCCACGAGTTTGTCGCCAGCGGTGGTGCTGCCCTTGACGGTGCGAATCAATAATTGAGTGATGCCGTCGTACATTAACCCGGCGACGACGTCGATGTTTTGCGTTTCGTCGGGGTCCATGCCTAGTTGCTGAGCGATCTTCACCAACTCCGCGCGGGTCTTCGCAGGCTTGATGCCGACGCGACGAAGAGCCGCCGACAGCGAACCGCTCTCCCGCGGTCTACCGTGGGGATTACCGCTCTGGCCGGGCTGCCAGCGATGGGGAGCGAGCCAAGGTGCGCGCTCACTATTGGTTGGAGACTCGGCGGTGATAGCGGATGCGAGGGTTTCGCCACCAACTTCGCTTTGTGATGTCTCAATATCGTTCATGATCAACGAATCGTATCGATGCGAAACACAAACCTTCCACCTGCTGGAAGTTCCCTCACTCCAGCACGATTCGAAATCGCTGCCCGCAGGCGCACTGCACCCAGCACAGCGCACTACCGTCGCCCTGATCAGCCACCGACCGGTACTTGCGTAGTTTCGTGCTGCGACAAGACGGACATCGTGGCCGTTCGACGGTTATTGTCGTGAGCCGTTGCCGATCATGTTTGGGGTTGGCGGCACTCATTTGCTCATACTCCGGTTATTCCACATGTGTCGTCGAAATTGCTTCGATGCGATTGGAGACTCTCTCGGCCGTCCTGCCGGAGAACCGCTCCCATCTCTGCACGATCACGTCGCAATACAGCGCGTCTAGTTCCATGAGGAATGCATGGCGTCCAGTCTGTTCGGCAGCAATCAACGTCGAACCGCTGCCGCCGAACAGATCGAGCACGTTCTCGCCCACACGCGACGAAAATTGCAGCGCGCGAACAGCCAATTCGTTTGGTTTCTGGGTCAAGTGGCACATCGAATTGGGGCTGATTTTCTTCACATGCCACAAGTCCGTGGCGTTGTTCGGACCAAAGAAGGAATGCGCTGCACCTTCCTTCCAGCCGTAGAAGCAAATCTCGAACGCGCCCATATAGTCCTTGCGAGTCAACACCGGCCATTCCTTGTCCCAGATGATGCCCTGGCTGAAGTACAAACCACACGCCTTCAAGACCGGTGGATAGTTGCCGAGGTTCGCATAGCCGCCCCAGATGTAGAACGTGCGACCGGGTTCCAGCACACGCGCGATGTTGCCGAACCACGCGTGAAGCATCTCATCAAATTGTTCGTCTGAGACAAAGTCATTCGCTAGCGGCCTGTCCTTCGGTCGAAGCTTGCGATGCGTTGGCTTCCCTGATTGGGCGCCGGTCGCGACGTCCATCTCGTGGTAGCGCGAGGCCGTGCGCTTCTGCGCGCGATGCAGGTCGAATGACTGGTGATGAGTCAGGCCGTGTTCGCCGAAAGACGAAAGACCAGCCGCGATGGCATTGTTGCTCCTTGGCTCGACCTTCACGTTGTACGGCGGGTCGGTGTTAACCAGGTGTATCGACTGGCCCTCGAGCAAGCGATCGACATCAGATGCCGAAGAACTGTCGCCGCACAAAAGACGATGGTCACCTAGAATCCACAGGTCACCGGGCTGAGTGATGGCTGCGTCCGGCGGTTCCGGTACGTCATCCGGATCGCACAACCCGTCCTTCACGCCGGGATCGAGCAACTTGGCCAACTGATCCTCATCGAAGCCGAGCAGCGACAAGTCGACATCCAACGCGCGGAGTTCTTCTAACTCCGCGGGGAGTTTTTCCAGGTCCCATGAAGCCAGCGTAGCCGTCTGGTTGTCGGCGATGCGGTAGGCTTTGACCTCAGCCTCGGTGAGGTTGTCGGCGACATGCACCGGCACTTGCTCGAGCCCGAGCTTCATCGCCGCCTTCAGCCGGGTGTGGCCGACGATGATGACGCCGTCTTTGTCGACGACGATGGGCTGCTTGAAGCCAAAGGCCGCGATCGATCGCGCGACTGCATCGACCGCCGCATCATTCAACCGTGGGTTGTTCTCGTACGGTTTGACCTGACCGATCGGCCACAATTCGACTTTCAAGTTTCACCTCCATGTTTCCGGCGTGTCCTCACATCGCGTGCGTATTATTCCATCTGTTGGAACAACCTGTTCCAGCCGTTGGAAGTTGATTGCGGCACGCTGCCCCGTTGGCCACCAAACGCGCAGGAACGCACCACGTTGCGAGCGACGCGGCTACACAAGGCTTTTGGTCTTCGCATGCCTAAAGGCCAACCGTGTTCGTCTAATTGGCTCCCCAATTCCCCAAAATGGAGATTTGTCAGTTTTGTCGGTTAGCCGGAGGGGCATGTCTGGAAATTTCAAGCAACAAGTTCACGACTCCTTTCCGCGTGCGCCGTACGGCTTTCCGAGCATTCATATACAAACGCGAGTTGAAAATGCAATGGAAACTTACGCGTAAGAAATGCAACCGATGCCAGGAAGTGACAGGCAATGACACTAATTCCGTATTTGCCAAGAACCGTTGCGCACTGAGCGTCTCGAAGCGCCTGTTCGAATGACCAACATTTCTGAATTGTTCGCTTAAAGGCAACTGGTCTTCACGGCCGTATGCAGGGTTGGCTAGGGCTTTAGTTTGTTCGTCGCTCCCGTTCGTTTCTCATATCGCACCTGGAAACTCAAGAAAGAGGCTCTTCTTACTGCAAATGTTGTTCTGTTCGCTTCATCCGCACTTCATTTTTGCCGAAATGCCATGCGAAGCGGAATTATGGGCCGACGGAGTTTCTTGTATGTCTACGAAGAGTCGCAGACTGGTTATCGGGTCTTTAGCATGCATTGCAGTCGTGATCTATGTATTGACGTTTGTAAGAGTCGACCCGCGTCTGGGCTCAGCCCAATCGACCGGAACCTCGCCCGAACCTGAAACGCTTAGAATTTCGCTCGCCAACGAAGAAGGCATCTTTCTCGTTTACGATGCGGCCAACCCAAGGAGCCAACCACGTCCAAGAGCAGGTTATGTTGCCTATTGGAGTGGGTTCGATGATCGCGACTTCCATGTTTTTGATCGGCTGCTCTTTGATGAGGTAGACGTGGGCCATGCTATTCGAAACTTGGCTCGCGATCTTCGTATAGACGATCGGGCGTTGGCCAACATCGATCGAGACGTACACGCAGGCTACGTTGACGCACTACGTGAATCAGAGGACCGAACCGAGTGGGTAGTTGCCACATACGAGGGCGTAACCGAACTGATGGGTTTCGACCCACGCGGAGAACCCGGTAGTCCTGAAGGCCCTATTGACATCGGCGATGCCGAGTTGGATTGCATTCCGACGGTTGCAGGCGGCAGCAATCCAATTGCACGAGTGCCTGCCTATAGAGAAGGAGACGAAGAGTCAGCGAAGGCAACTATCGAGTCGGTGCTCATGGCAGTCGATTGCACTTGCTCGGACGATCCCTGCTGTGAGTGTCCGGGCAAATGTTGCAACGGTTCTTGCTGCGATGGCTGCTGCACGGATGGTCAAACCTGCTGCACATCGAACAACTGTTGTGTTGGCCCCCACTGCTGCGAAGCCGATGAAGTATGTTGCCACAACGGGCTCTGTTGCGTGCCGGGTGAAGTCTGCGTACAAACCGGTTGCAATCACAAATATTGCTGGGATGGGCAGTGCTGTCCAGCCGATAGGCCCGAGCCTTGCAGCCCTGATCTCTGCTGTGAAACAACTCAGGAATGCTGCAACGGAATAGACTGCTGCGATCCCGATCAGGAGTGCTGTGGGGAATACGGATGCTGCCCGCCCGATCGAGATTGCTGCACCGAAGGATGTTGCGGCGAAGGCGAGGAATGCAAATGCCTGCTTGATCACACTGGCGAATTGTGCGCCGTGCAATTCTGCTGCGAGGCAGAAAAGACTGTATTGTGTCCGGAAGCATGTGACCCGGCCAACCCTTCGGATTGTACACCCAATCACTGTTGCATGGCCGGGGAAATCTGCTGCGGTGATGGTTGCTGCTCGCCAGACAAATGTTGCGGCGATGTTTGCTGCGAAAACAGCGAAACATGTTGCATGGAAGGCGTGGCTGGGATAGATGGACCAACGTGCGAACCTACAAATTGTTCAATTACCATTACATCCGGCCAAGGTTGCCTAGGCGAAGAGTTGACACTTATGTTGACAGCATCTTGCGATCCGGAATGCGATGCTCTCACTCTAGAACTCGAAAAGAGCGTACCTGCACTAATAATTGGCCTGCCTGATCCTCCGGAGGGTTTTGCGTGTGAAGATTCGCCGCATGAAGTTCAGGTTTCGGTTGCAATTCGACCTGACGCCCCCCCCGGACGCTATGTTTTTGACATCAACGGTTACACGTCGGGTGGCGGTGAATGCAATGCCCGCGCAGAGATCGCCGTTTGCGGGGACGATTCGGAAGTAGCGCCGGTATGCTGCGACCAAGGAGACGGACCGGAGTGCTGCCCCGAGGGCACAAAATCGTGCTGTGACGGCGATTGCTGCAGAGGCATCTGCTGTAATGATGTGTGTTGCGAAGAAGGCGTGGAAACATGTTGCAACGGTGAATGCTGTCCCGTCGGCAATTACAGTTGTTGTGACGATAGTTGCTGCGAAGGTGCTTGTTGCGAACATACTAATCCCGACACTTGCTGTGAAGGAACTCAGTATTCAAGTTGTTGTCTATCCACCGGTTGTTGCGAGGGTCCTTGCTGCGAAGGTTCTGCAGCGTGCTGCGCCCCCACTGACGTTTCCTGCTGCGGTGGTCAGTGCTGCGACGGTGAATGTTGCAACGACACCACATGTTGCACGGGAGGACGGGAATGCTGCGGAAGCAACTGCTGCGATACCGCAAACGAAATCTGTTGCCATGGTCAGTGCAAAGAGGCGGATTGCTCATTTGAGATATTCCAGAACGGCGAAGGCTGTCCGGGAGAGACTGTAGAACTCAAGCTTAGGGGCCGCTGCAACCCGGCGTGCCTTACAATGAGCTTCACCGTGGAAAAGAGCATTCCGTTCTTGGCCGTCAATCCACCAGCCGGCATCCAATGTACGGGCGAGTGGACGGAGCGCGTTTTCCAAGCATTCATTTCATCTGAAGCGCCTCCTGGAGGTATGTCGTTCCATCTGAACGGGAAGGCGGGGCCGGAGACGTGCCAGGCGGGTGGCCATGTAATGGTGGTTTCGGTTGATCTCGACGTGGATAGTGATAATAACAACGGCAACGAGCCTCCCGATCGATCAACTACCGAAGAGTTAGTAGAGCACTTTGAACCAGGCAAGATCATCTTTTGGAACAATGACAACGATGATGAGACTGCAGGAAATATGCAACCAGACCGCTTTCAGGAGCCTCCTCCGAGCACCGACGACGATCTTGTCATGTTGGTGTTAGAGTTGCCCGAGAGTGAGCCATTCTCGCGCTTTCGCTTAACTTTCGACGCTTCGACAATCGAAATTTATGGAGCCGACCGTCAAACACGTGTTATCCAGGGGGTGGCGTATCCCGTTCCTTCAGGGGGCACGAGCGGAGTAATCGTTTTCTGGATGGAGGGTATCGCTCCGACGCCATTTAGTCGGACATCAATCTCAGTAGGGTTGGATCGTCTCGGGAATGGAAACTACGGCTGTACAGACGAGGTGATAGTAACCGTGTTGCGTGTTGACCTCGACGTTGATTCGAACAACAACGGCATGATTGACCCGAACGATGAGCCCAATGGAACAGATGATCCAATTGAAACGCAAAATCACGGTAAGATTGTGAGCTATAACGGCGATTATGACGAAGGGAAGTTGACTACGGGGGCGCCACCCGGAGTGCCTCCGGATGGAATTCAGGACGTGGTCGACGATTCGCCAGTTTCGGCTGATGGCAGTACGATCGTGCTTGATGATTTCGTGCCGATCCTGGCCACATTAGAACCAGGGACTTTTGATATAGTCGATGGAGCGGAAATCAAACTATCCGTTGAGGCGGGAGCCATTGGAGCCGTCCGCGTATTCGCTGTTCGTCCCGGTACAACCATTGCCGATCCTACCAACTGGACCATGATTCCGTTCGGGGTCAACCTCCGCGATGATTTCTTCTTACCTGCGGGGCCATACTTCGGGTTCAACTGGTATCTTGAGGGAACATTGCCAGGGAAACTGGAAATCATATTCACGTATCAACGGGGCAATACGTTCAAAAGTTTTGATAAGGTGCGCGTAACCGTCTTGCAACTTCGTGGAACGGAATTGACCTTTGGCGGTCCAAGTATGCATGGAATAGAGCAAGATGACGGAACGGGTGATTACACGGCTCCACATTGGCTTGATGGCTCATCACCACCAGATGGTGACGCCTACGATATGGGCGATCAACGATTTCCGATTGCGTATACACGAGGCACGACGATGCAACTTAGCGGCAAACTTGCCTACGCACCCACAGTTGTCTTACCGTCAACCATAACGGTCCGTGCCATTGGAACGGGCGGTCAGAAATTTGAAACGTTAGGAACTGCAAGCGGAGGAGTGATTAACGTACCCTCGGTCGTCGCCGGGTCACCGCTTCCCTCCCATGTGGACTTCTTGAATCCCATGAAACTAAGCTGGCAAGTCTCACTCGATGCTGGCGCAAATTGGATAGGTGCCACGCAAACGGACAATCGTGTTTACGTGACATTAAATAACCCAACAACGGTTCCAGTTTTTGAGTCGGTTATCGATATCGCGTGTCGTAATGCAATGGGAAAAACCACTGCTGCAGATATTGTCGCAAGCGTATTCGGCGACTTTTCAGATCGCGACGTTCGACGAAAGGCGCGAGACGGGTTCAATTCTCCAGATGCCGTTCAGATGCGATATTGGCTCAACCAAGGTGATCCTTTGCTGCCCGACGTCGGTAGTTCCTGCCAAACGCTCGACTCTATGCTGACAAGTTCGCCAGTTAACCCGGCGCTAGACGGTATTGGTACTTGTCGTGCTTGGTCAGAGCTCCTTATTGAATCCCTGGCCTCCCACAGAGTAATTGCCGCACTGGTTCTTGTAGAGAGCGATAGGCCGAATGATAGGCACCAATCCTTTGATGGCGGAGTTAGCGACAGGGGGCTAATGTTGGTCAAGAATTGGACTTTTTCGACTACAGGGACTGCGCCGACATTGTGTACAGGATTCCCATTTCTTTTTGGTGGTCTGACTACTTCGGAGGTGACTGATCGACCGGGCGTTGCTGCTCAGGGAGCGAGCACAGATCCGCCCCCTTCATTTTTAAATCACTTCATCGTTCAATATGCTGGGAACTATTACGATCCTTCATATGGAACAGGCCCCTTTGCGAGCCAGGGGGCGTGGGAAACTGCGGCCCTTGATGGCTATGCTAAGATTTGCGTGTATGTTTTAGGGGGGTCGACCCACATCGAACCAGTAGCCGCAGAGGAATCCGGGGCGGTGGAAACGAAGTTTACGGTGCTGCCATAATACGCGAATCGAGAGAGGACAAATAGCTATGCAAGAACTTACGAGCGCCTTCCTAGCCGTTTTGATTTCAGTTGCAACTATGGACGCGGCATTTGGATCCGAATCGAAGTCGCGGCCAGATACCGTCGGTGCCTTAGGTACAGTTTTCAAGAAAGAAGTCTCGTTGGATGGAAGTAGTTACGAGATCACCGTAGTTCGCGACTCGATCGAAGTCGATGTGCCGAACAACGCGCAGTCTACTATCACACAGCAGTGGATCAATACTACAGTATTCATGAAGTTATTGGGTAATAGTGGCAATCCGAACAAACGTATTTGGTGGTTGACCAGTCTAGTACCCTCTGAGGGCGTGGTCTCGGGAACTCCTGTGTTTGACGTTTGCCTGTGCAAGGAAGATGAGAAGCTCATAATCTGGCTTGGCCTTGGGAATTCCTACTACCATTATCGACGCATTGTCAAAATTGATGCTAGCCGCGAAGTTTCTCCGCCATCCCCGCCTGTTACTCGCGTTGGTGCCACAGGCACTACGGAGTTGTCTCCACATTCCGACTCAGAATTAGGGTCATTTTCGGTACCGGACGAAAATACTGCGTCCCTCTATGGCACAAAAGCGCTAAAGATTTCATGCGAAGGAGATGGTGTGGCACTAGAAACGGAAAATGCCACTGGAAAGAAAGATACGCTCAGATTCGATTATAAAGAATCGAAATGGACAAAGGCTGCAGTATCAGTTGAAACCCCAGGACATACGGGCGGACAATAGTGATCTTGCGTGCGGGTCAATTGGGAAAAACGCATGATATGAGGCTAGGCCAACCTCAGGTTCGGGCCGTGAGCAAGCTGTGGGCGCATGGCGCGCCAGCATGACAAACGGCCCCGCTGCTTTCACCGAGGCCTTGCAAGGGTTGCTGGGGCCGAAGCCAGCGTTCGCCTCACATTGATCAAAACATTCAGGAAGGTTCAATGCAAGGCGATTTGACGAACGCCGTAACTCTTGGAAATGTGGTCACTTAGAACTCAGTTACGTCACGTTGCCAACGTGAATGTCGAGGGTTCAAGTCCCTTCACCCGCTCATCGTGAACGCCGTTGTCAGCCAATGACAGCGGCGTCTTAGTTTTGACACGTGCGCTAGTTACGACACTTCCACCAAGCGCCTGCCAAGTTCTAGAATTCAGGTCCAATTTGCCACTGACTGCCCAGAAGTGACGCCCGAGGACGCCAGTACTTGCAAGGTTTAGTGCAAGGTGAACAGAAGGTTGGTGTAGATTTAACGCCAACGACTGGTCGACTTCTCATTAGACTGGCGCAAGTTGAGCAAAACTAATTGTTTCGCCAAACAGCGAGCGACATCTTGTTACTTCACCACAAAATAATTTCTGTCCCCCTGCTTGCCTGGAGTCGGGCCTGCCCATATTCAGGCGGCTTGTTGTAGCAAGACCACAGAGAACGTTCCAAAATTCCTCTTTCGACAAAGGAAACTCATGCCACTAATCACCGAGCTATCTACCGAACTGCTATTCGCCAGACCGATGTTGTCCGACGATCCCGACATTGACCTCGACGAGGAGGAAGATGACGAAGACGACGACGATGAGGACGATTTGGAAGAGTTCGACGACGATGATGAGGAAGACGATGAGGACGAGGAAATCGACGAAGATGATGATGAGTAAGAACTAGCTCAACGTTGCCCGCTGGCGACCTTCCGGACTGCGGTGGATTCGGTGATGTCCGTCAGAGCGGGCAAGGCGTTGATTGCCCCAGCGATGTCGAGGAGCTTTGGATCGGTGTAGATGTTGGCGGATAGTTCCGGTTTGGAATGTCGCGTCGCGGCCTAGGCCTTACGGATGGGAACGCCCGCTGTACAGAGTTGTATACCAAGGGTGACCCGAAACACGTTTCACTTGTCCGCTAGAGGTTGACTGCTCAGCTGACTTCGCGGTGCATGGGTAATACGTTCCACCAACCAATCCAATGGCTCGTCCATGAGCGTCAATGCCCTGATTATGTATACGCATCAGAAACTCGAAGGCTTGGGATACGTTCTGGTCACCTGGGGATTATTCCAATTGTTGGAACGAACCAATCCATCCGCTGGAAGTGTGTGCGATTTCACGATTCGCCCACAACGACGCCCGTCGGCCAGAAGACGCGCGGTAACGCTTCACGGTGCATCGCGCGATACGAGACGCACTATGAGTCAAACATAGCCAACCCGTTCGAACATTGGCCAATTCGATCTTGCCTTCACCCGCCAGCAATTTGTCAGATTTGTCGGTTTGTGGGAGGGATATTTCCACGATTTCGAACCACCCTGACTCATTAATTGCCGCCATTGGAACACATGCTCTCGGAGAATCTGCCGGTTGAGAGCATTCCGCTCAAAAGTAATCGAGAATTTCACAGCAGGGTCGTTGCCAGCAAGTGACAGTGAATGACACTGGTTTCCCTGTAGGTGTCGGCGATCGCCAGCTTCGTATTGAATCCTGTCTTCGCGAAACGCTGCCTGGTAATTCGGTTCGGACCCATCCTTTTGTTATACTCGTTCAAATGGCCCTCGACGGCATGGAAAACCCGTTGCTTGCCGATTCACCCGGAGCTTGGGATGCGCTTATTGAATCAATCGGCCCCGCGTCGTTACTGGTGATTATCAACTTGCGGCTGGGGGAGCGACTTCGGCGGCAAGTCACGCCGGAGGATGTGCTTCAGGAGAGTCTGCTCCAGGCTTGGCGCGATCGCGAGTCATTTGAATGGCGAGGAATGAAGAGTTTTCGAGCGTGGCTCTTAACTCTCATTGACCACCGCATTCGTGATTTCGCGCGTCATTACGAATCCGTATCGCGTGCGCCAACGAAGCCTGCGACACGGATTTCTCTCTCGCCTTCCAGCGAAAGTTCTCTTCCTGCTGAAATCATGGGTTCGACAACACCCAGTCGATTGACCTCCCATCGCGAGAGGGCGGCGCAAATGAGAATCGCCCTGGATGCACTTCCCGAAGAGCTACGCAACGTAGTATATCTGCGCATTTTCGAACAACTCACGTTTGTCAATATCGCTGCGACACTTGAAATCGGAGAGGAGGCAGCACGCAGCCGGTTCCGCAAGGGGTCGGAGTTGTATCGTCGCCGTCTGCAAACCCTTGTCTCTTCGCATTGGACAAATTCCAAAGATTCTGGAACGGATAGGGGCGGCGATTACGCTTCCAATCGCAAGGATACCTGACAGCCGAACGAAAATGCCGACGAAATCGCCGCCCAATCCATCTGACGAGCAATTCCTGGACGCCGTCTACGCGCGAATATTTGAGCAAGTTGAAGACGGTCACCGTCCCCTGTTGGAGGATTTCTTAAGCGACCGGCCTCATTTGAAAGCGGAAATTTCCAAACTCATTGAAATAGCATTGGAAATTGCAATTGCACCATCCAACCATCGACCCGACCTAGCGGATTTTGAAATCGTCTCCGAGTTGGGCCGCGGAGGTATGGGCGCAGTTTACTTAGCCCGGCAATTGCGCGCCGGCGGACGATTGGTAGCCCTCAAAATACTACAACAACATGCCGTCCCATCAGAGAAAGCCCGGGATCGCTTCGTGCATGAGGCAAATACCCTCGCAAAATTACGGCATCCCAACATCGTCACGCTGCACGACGTAATCCTGGATCACGGCGTTTCTGCCTACGCGATGGAGTGGATCGATGGGAAGCCGCTTTCACAACTGATCGAGCGTTTAAGATCGTTCAATAACCCTACATCACAGAAAGGCGGCACTGATAGCGTTTGCTCAGACAAGTCCAAATCCGTCAGTACACCGTCCATGAACAATGTCGCCGATTTCCTCGGTGCATCGGCTGATGCGATACGCGAATCCTCTTACACCATTTTCATTTGTCGAATCTTGATTTCGATCGCGCGTGCCCTCGCAGAGGTACACCGATTAGGATTGACGCATCGTGATGTGAAGCCGTCCAATATCCTCCTACGTCGCGATGGAACCGCCTTATTAACTGACTTTGGACTTGTCCGGCAGCCTGATTCCGCGGTTGTCACGCAGACTGGCCATTTCATCGGCACGCTCGCGTATGCCTCGCCCGAGCAATTGCACGGTGACCATTCGTCCGTTGGACCATGCTCGGACGGATATTCTCTCGGCGTCACGCTTTACCACGCGCTGACGCTGCAACTTCCGTTCACGGGGCAATCGCCCGCCGAACTCTTAACACAGATCGAAGGTGGCCGATCCGCGTCATTGCGTTGCCTTTGTCGAGACCTGCCGCGCGATCTGGAGACAATTGTTACGAAGGCAATGGACCCCGAACCATCGCGGCGATACGCAACCGCCGACGACCTGGCCGATGATCTTGATCGCCTTCTCAATCTGCAACCCATTAAGGCAAAGCCTGCTACGCTGGTCACGCGCGCGATGAAAGCCGCGCGGCGAAATCGTGGCCATTTGGTCGCGGCGATTGTAGGCGGTGTATTCGCCCTCGCGCTGGTTTCTGTTGCAGCCATGTATTGGCTCGTACTCCCGCGTTGGTCAAACCAATCGCTCACCCAAGCGCGTCTAGCATTACTCCATCCTGAGCAGGGCAATGCGATGTTCAACGCGGAGTTTTTCGGCGTTGAGCCTAGTGCCCAAAAATTAGCCATTCGCCCCGACGGTCTGCAATCCGCACTTACTCATTACGATGCCGCGCTCCGATGGCAACCGTTTGATCATGCGGTTCGTCGGGAGCGAGAAGTGGTTCGACTTGCGTTAAGCAAAGCCACAGCGAGTCAAGAGTTCGGAGGGAAGAAAGTGGAGGGAGTTACTCCACGGTCCGAGATACCTGCTTTGCGATCATCATCAGTGCCGGGGGGCAAAATGACCGGTTCGTCCTCTCTGTCGCTTGGCGAGCCTATCGCTTCATCTACTGACCTTCGATCCACTGGCCTCTACGCCTATCTCATTGGTGATGCGGCCACCGCCATCGACGCCTGGACCAAACTCGACCTGCAATCCACGCCCGACGCCTTCATCAACGCAGCTCTCGGCCAACTCTACATCGCCCGCGGCGAACACTCCCGCGCGTATCCGCGCCTCAGCAAGGCCGTAGAAGCGTTCCCCAACGTCAGCTTCCTGACTCAATACCTCGCTGATGCAGCCGTCCAATGCGGCGATCTCGAAAAGGCTCAACAATGGCTCGACCTCGCACGCACGCAGCCGATGCAGGACCGCTATTCTGGTATCGATCGTGTGCAAGCCGACCTTTTCGCAGCAGAAGGCCGTGATGACGAGGCCGTTGTGCTGTACCAAACCGTTAGTCGCGGAAGCCAGGTTGCCATCTTCAACTACGGCCTCTTGCTCGAATCGCGCGGACGGCTGCGCGAGGCCTTGTTTGTGCTCCAAGATGCGGTGCGAAGCGCCCCCAACAGTGTCCGCGCGCGGGAAGCATTTGGGCGGACACTGGAACGCTGGTGGGATTCATTGTTGTACTCTCAGCGCCGGGCCGAGGTTCGAATCGCCCTCGACCGGGGCTCGGACGGCCCTCTCACGGCGTGGGTGATTGCGTACACCAGTGCGATGGAGCGTCATAGCGACAAGTCAGATTCGTCGCGATTTTCCCCAACGCTTCCACGTCACCCTTCCGCTTCTTACCTCCAGAGGGATGCTGTTTCCCTCGCCACTTTGGCCCGAAGAATGGAGGTAGAAAACGTGGAACGCTGGATGAGTTTGAACAAGCTCCCGTCGGTCATGAAAGATTGGCTCACTGAATCGTGGTTGTCGCCCAGACCAACCCTAAAAGGACGCTTTGCCGAATGGTGCACAGGACTCTTGCTTCAGCAAGGAGCTCCAGAATCGGCCATCAAAGCAGGCGTCGCGAGGCACTCGACAAAGAGCGTCTTAATGGGCTCGAAATCCAAAGCGCTACTCTGCCACACGTCTGTCTTCACACTCGCTGTAGCTTCAGCGACATCAGCGAATGTGACTGTTTTTGTAAATCCAAATCCAGTGCCGGCCGAACAAGAATCACTGAAAATGCAGTTTCTCAACGCTGCCGGACCAGTGAGCCTTGTCAATCTCGATGACCAGCCAGCCGGACCAGTCGACGGGACGGAGTGGACCCAGTCAGGCGTCGAGTTCATTCAGCCCGACGCCGGCGCTCTCGCACTCATCAATACAAACCCTACAAGAACATGCCATTCTGAACCCAATTGCTTAGTTCCCCCAGACGCGTGTTGCGAATCTCTTGAAATGCACTTGTCGCCGCCCAGCAGCGTGGTTGGCTTCTGGCTGATTGACTCCGAAGCGACGACACCCGCGGAATACATCGCGTTTTACGATTCCAGCAACAACGAACTCGCCAACATCCCCATGCCGGTCTATGGCAGCCAATGGGGCGGACCGGAAGCGAACTTCTTTATTGGTGTCATCTCAGATGTTCCCATCGCGCGAGTATTGGTCAACGAATTGGACGTGGAATCCTTCAATGAGGGAGTGATGGTCGATGACCTCTACCTCGGAACCGCGATCAACAACCCAACAGTCCCGCCCGGTTTTTGCATAGAGACGTATCTTGAGGACGTTTCTCCTCAGCTCATAGAGATGGAAGTTGCACCTCCGACGTTCGGAAGTTACGGCGGGCAGTTGTTCTACAGCGATCGGGCCGGCGGCGACTTCATTTACCGAGTCGACGAGTCTGGGCAACCTCAGCAATTCGCGGCGGCGCCTGTACAGATCGGTTTTTTGAAATTCGGCCCCGGCGGCTCTTGGGGTACCGACCTGTATGTCACTGCAAATTGCGAAGATGATTGCAGTGGCGATCTGGGCCGAATCTATCGCATCACTCCCGCCGGAACGGTTAGCCTATTTGGGACTCCGACTCCTCCGGGGGACTACTTTTTTGGCGGAGGCGATATCGCATTCTCCGAAGGTGGTCCGTTCGGGACGTATCTCTATTCGAGCGCTTCGGCTGGCTATCCCGGTGACTGTATCTCTCGCGTTGGCCCACTAGGCGGCCAAGCGTCTTTGTTCCTTAACATTGTTGGCTATGACCCTCCGCCACAATTTCACGGTAATCCTGGCGCAAAGGAGTTTGGCAACGGATTGAATGGCTTTACCACCAACCTATACGTAAACATCAACTCCTCCGGTGCCAACCCAAACCTCGCGAGCGTTGACGGCATTGTCATGCTAGACGCTGCCGCAACGATGACACCTTTCTTCACGCGTGCGACAACCGGCCTGGACGTGTTGGACCTAGTATTTGGAACCGGTGGAGCATTCGGTCACGACATTTACACGACCGAAGGCGGGCGCGTCCTTCGCGTCAATTCCGATGGTTTGTATGAGGAATTTGCCAACGGTTTCGTATCTCCGATCAACATGAGACTGGCCTTTGACGGAAGCGATGCGCTTTATGTACTTGACCTTGATGCGGCACGGATTTACCGGATTACGCCGAATCGTTGTTGCACACAAGCTCCGCCAGAAGTGGGCTTCACCGGCCTCGGCGACCTGCCGGGCGGAGCAACTGAAAGTTACGCCTATGGTCTTTCCGCAGATGGCACAACCGTAGTTGGTGAGAGCAAGTCTATTGCTTCAAGTGCGAACCCGGAGGCGTTTCGTTGGCGCGCCAAAGCGGGAATGATTGGGCTCGGTGATTTGCCAGGCGGCAGCTTCAAGAGTGTCGCTTTGGGCGTGTCCGCCGACGGCTCATCCGTAGTGGGTTACAGTCATTCCGCAAGCGCGGACTATCCCGCGAACCCCCGTGAGGGTTTTCTATGGACGGATACAAACGGCATGGTGGCATTGGGTGATGCGCCGGGTGGTTGGTACTTTTCGCAGGCGCTTGCGATTTCTGACGACGGTCAAGTGATTGGAGGGGAGACGATCCTAGGACCACCATCACCCAATTCCGGCTACGCCCCGCCGTGTCGTTGGGTTTCCGAAGTGGGACCTACACCGTTGTCGGGTACCGGGACCGAGACGTACGGGGAGGTTAATGGGATTTCTGGAAATAGCAATGTATTAGTTGGCTATCGTGCTTTTGGGGCCAGTAGCAATCCGCTTCGGGCCTTCCGCTGGACGGAGACCGGCGGCTTGGAAGATATTGGCGATTTGCCGGGTGGAGTTGAGTTTGGCGTATTCAGTGGGACAAATTTCGATGGAAGCATATGTGTCGGAGTAGGAAACCACACAGGTACATCTTCAGAGGCCATGAAGTGGGACGCGGTTAACGGTCTCGTTGGACTCAACGACCTGGTAGGCGGTTCGCTTGCAAGCTGGGCATTCGGCGTTTCTCCTGATGGCACTATGATCGTCGGTTACGGTAACTCAGCCAGTGGCCAAGAAGGCGTCCTGTGGGACGAAACGTTTGCGATTCATCGAGTTGCCGATGTCCTTCCCGCCAACGGGGTCATGGTTCCATGCGGCTGGACGCTTACATCAGCAAATAAAATCACTGAAAACTGTGGCGTCATCACAATTATCGGCAACGGCATTAATCCAAATGGCGACACCGAAGCCTGGATCGCCAGTTACATTCCCGGCTCGCCCGCGATCGATCCGAACGCCCAGTGTGACGACAGCAACCCTTGCACAGATGATCTGTGCGCAGGCGCTAAGGGGTGCTTGAAAGTGAACAACTCCAATGCGTGTGACGACGACGATTCATGCACGACGAACGACGTTTGTTCCGGCGGCATTTGTGCGGGAACACCACCGCGGCCGTGGGGCGACATCACACCCGCTGATTGCGCCCCTGTTGTTTCCGGCTGCAACGTCGTCAACATCGATGACATCCTCTGCGTGCTATCAGCGTTCGCGGGCAACTACGCATGCGCGGGCGGCCTATCCAACGCAGACATCGTCCCGTGCGCGGGCAACAGCGTCATCAATCTCGACGACATCCTCGGCGTGCTGAACGCTTTCACCGGCGCCAACCAATGCCCATGCGTTCCGTAAACTTGTAACCTACAACTGTTCATCGAAATCGAACGCACATCAAGCGTTCAAAGAGCCCCCCGCCAGTCGCATTCCTCCGTGTGACTGGCGGGGCTGTTTTTGCGTGAACCCGAAACGCGCAACTGCGCGCGCCGATGGAATCGAAGCTGGGTCGATACTGATCAAACAGACGGTTGTTGGGTCTTGTGAGGCAGGACAAGAGCGGGCTCAAGGCGATCACTGCGCTTACGTCATAAAGGGCTGCAGCTTAGTAAATTCGCAACTCTCGCCCAGTCGCTGATTCTTGTGATGGACCCGGATCGCTGACGCCATCGCCGAACCCCAAAGTTCGAAGCGCGGTGGTCGGAGAGGCCGGTATACCGAAATCGCGTTCTAATAGATTTGGAATCAAAGTGGATTCATCCAGTCGAGACATACAGACTTGACCCCTTTTTGTGAGGCGTACCTGATGGCGCAGCCCGAGAGGAAAATAGTGTAACGTGCGCGTTGCGTCGCCTCCTGCCTCCATGCACACACCGAAAAGACTGTTGCCATAGCCAGCGATGTGGACCGCATTGGGGAACCATTCCGTTTGTGCTTTGATTAGGATATCAGCATCGACCTTCATGCCGCCATAATGCACTCCACGAATACGATCGCGCTGCGCGCTGCTCATTCTCTCGGCCAATGGTCGAATCATGGCAGGCGTGGTGAAGAGAACTTCAATACGCTGCGATCGCAGAATCTCCATGGCCTGTTCGATGATGTGCTGCAAGTATCGTTCGCGACCTGTACTCTCGGGAGGCAACTTGTGAAACCAGCGCGGGTCAAAATCGACGGCAAAAGGTTGATGGCTGTCGAGTGCTGTCGCACAAGCGGCGGCGGCTTGTCCGATCACATGGGGACCACTTGGACCGACGAACAGCCACACCGCTCCGCGCGGAAACCCGGCGTGATTGGCCAAGAGCAGGAAGGGTTCAACAAACGCAGAATGAAATTCTTCGCGAGTGAAGACTGTTCGCTTGGGTCGACCCGTCGTACCGCCGGTGTCAGCCACGATAGCCCCAACAAGACGGGAACGAATAGAAATAGGCACAAAATCAGAGATGGGACGTTCACCAAGCGCTGCTTCGTCCATTAACCCCAGTATCTCAAGATCCGCAAACGTACGAAGTTCCTTGGTCGCGTCGATTCTCAATTCACGCTGACGCTCGAGCCAGAAAGGCGCTCCTGTACGCGCGTCGAAGTGAATCGCAACGATTTTTCGAACATGCGCATCGAGAACCGCAGCTACATCCATTGGATGATTTCCTCGACAAGCCGAGCTTCCATTCCACGATAGAAATGCTCCGCGGCCTCGATGACGCGGATTTGCTTGGGGTCGGTCATTGATTCAAACCAATCACGCGCCACGTCGATGGGCGTCGCGAAGTCGTTGTCGCCCATAATCACCAATGTCGGAGTTGGTGTCTGCCGTATGCGATCGTAGGATTGCTGCCGCAACGTGGGGCTGATCAGCACGATGCTCCGCGGTGCGAAATCGGAGAGAAGTTCGTTAACTACCCATGATCCAAACGAATAGCCAACCATCACGATCGATTGGGAATGGATCGTTTGAAGTTGCCTCATCGCTGCGCAAGCGTCATCGACTCTCACCGGATCATCTGGTGCATGCCCGGTTCGCCAGAATTCGTGCATGATCTCAGCGGACGGCCCTGCTCCACCGTAACCAAATCGAAGCGTGACAAACCCATGCTCAGCCATTCCACGCGCGAGCGATCGCACGACATTGTTCTGCAGGCTGTCCCCCAGCAACGGATGTGGGCCCACGACGAGGACGGCTCCTCGCTGTGCCGCCGCGAATGGATACGCAAGAACCGCCGGAAGAGGGCCGGATGGCGCGGTGACGGTTAGCGTCTCTTCCAAGATGTCGGCTGTTTCAGTTTCGAGCATCTTTACACTTGGGCAATGGGTATGGAAACTGGCGAACAAACTCGCGTTGAATCGCAGCGAACTTCAGCGCAATCTCAATATTGCCCTCCACTTCCACCTGTCCCGATAGAAATGAGTCCGCTGGGGTCGCGCTGCCTCGCACGATTCTCCAAAAAATATTCTCCGGTATGCGGTAGATCACATTTGCCCGCACGCCATTTGTTCGCTCAGCATAAATCAAACGACCTTGATGGTAGCGACAGGTCCAATCGGCGGCGGCTGAAGTACCCACGACATAACGTACGATGAGATCAAGGCCAGGGAACTGCGACAACGAGAAATCGGCGTGAGCCTGTGGGAGAAACTCAGTGAAGTATTCTGCTATAGCATTCAAGGGCAGAGTGGTAATTGCGTCATTGTTCGGCGAGGACCGCCATCGGGACTTCTCCGCAAACTCGATCAGCCGTAACAGGCGAGCGTGAGTCCACGGAGCAGGCGGTTGTGAAACGAATCGATCCGTCTGCATACGATCGAAAACGGGAGATTCAAGCAAGTACGCCTGCGTATCGAGAACGGCTTCGTGAAATAATTCGTCATAAATGGTCGTTGGTTTTCGCAGCTCCGACGAAACATCTCGTTCAAATAAGCCTCCGCGAATATCATAATAATGCTCCAATGCTCTCTGAATGTCAGCGTTGTTTGGCGGGGTAGGATGCGTTAGATGAAACACTTTGCCGCGGGCATCCGGCCGTTCGAACAACTCCGCGAATTCTCTGGCCACATTGTCGACAAATACCAGATTGGGGCGGGAATCAGCACTGCCAGGGATCATCAATGGAACCCGATATCGGTCGTAACTTTCGTCCTGTGCCGCCATTCGTGCAAGCAACGACACTGCACGAAAAACGCGATAAATGCCGGTGAATCGCTTGATGATTCCGGTTTCACTATGCCCAACAATGACGCTGGGCCGATAGGTTGTAAGTGACGCACCGTGCAGCCTGGCATACATTTGTGCGGTGCCTTCTGCGATCCACTTGGATTGTTCGTATTCGTTCCGGAACGCCGGTGGTTCTTTGGCTAATTCCTCAAAGGCATGATCGGTTCGACCGCACACATAGGCCGTACTAATCATGTGCCAGTCCGTGCAATGGCAGGCTGCTGCCAGTTCAAACACGTTTCGTGTGCCGTCAATGTTCACACGGAACAGGTCTGGAGCTACCTGAGTGTTGAACGCGGTGCTGCCCGCGGCATGTACAACGGATCGCACCATGCCGGCGAGATGCCGAATGCCTACATCTTCGAACCCGAGCGACGGCCTGCGGATGTCGCCGCGGAGTGCAACCAGCTGTCCGGTCTCAAAAAAACGGCGGGCCTCCAGTCCCCACGGGGTTAGAGCCTGTTCCAATCGTTGACGAGCTTCTTCGGGAAATGGAGCACGAACAACACTGAGGACACGATGGCCTCGCTTCAGAAACTCTGAAAGAAGAGCCGCCCCAAGCAATCCGGTTGCACCGGTCAACAGAATCCAGTTCTTAAAGTTGCCTGTTTGTGCTTTCAACAAGAGAGTCTCGGTCAGTCAATCACCAGCAGCGGCCATTGTGTAGGAGCGTCATGGCTAAAAGTTGCTGGGGAGCCTAAGACTCCTCTCCAGCAGGTGTGGGTCATCGTGATCGTAGGCATCCATCCGAATCTTCATGGTGCCAAGTTGACGCGGTTGCCCTGCACTCAGCATGCCGGTCGGAACGAGCAGGAATCCTTCTTTCCGCTGGGCACCATGAACCAGGCCATTGCTTCCAAACATGCTTGCTACCGTGTCGCCCAAGGGAAGGTGCGTCAAAGCATCGTACGGCTGCAGGGAATACGATTGAGTTACTTCAGTTTCGCGAGGCTGATCCGTGATTTCGCAAGGCGCGATTGACATTACGTTATGATTGCCGGCATCGATATAGACATTTGGCCGAAGCGGCGAAGTGCCATCATCTGGCACCAACGCCGGAAAAAACAGGCTGCGATCGTTGCTCAATGGTTTTACGGCAAACTTGTGTTTGTTGTCGGGTTCGCCGAATTCAGCACGGGCAGACGCTTCCACAAACTCCGCGACCCAAAGCGTATGATAACAGCCGCATGTTCGAACGAACTCGTAGATGGCGGGTCGACGATGACGATCCAGCGTGATGCGAACAACGACGCCGTCTATGTTTCCCGCCTCCACGTCTCCCGCAGAAAGAGCCGGTCGACTCGGATACCACGCGACGTAGACCAACTGGTCGTATCGCCTATGGTTGATCCGCGCCTGCGATGTAGTCCAATAGACTGTCGGGTGGTTTGTCGCCACACGAACTTGAATTTCATGGGGATTACCTTCAAGGTAGACGCGGCCAATACGATCTGCCTCCGTGCTGTATGACGCGTCGGGGTTCACCTGCTGTATGAAAACCGGGGCGTATCGAGCGGCGAGATCTGGCAAATCCTTTGAACTCAAATCAGAGAACGCGTCACTGTTCGCCGCAATCGGGGGGCGATAAACAATCGTCTGATCGAAGTCCGCAACCATTAACCGCTGGCGTGATTCAGCATCTGCGATCTCGGCGCCGATGACAGCAGGAACGAGCAGTGGAGCAGAGAGTAGCACCCTGGCCGCTCGTCCACGATCTCCCGGTGGCGCCTGCAAGTTTTGTTTGAGATCAGCGAGAAACTGGTGCTCGTCGCAGGCACCGGTAAGTTGAGTCACATCATCGCCGAGTCGGTGTTCGGCTTCTTGAGAGTAGACGTCCTTTAATCTGTGACGTACGACTTCGGAGTCTTTTGACTCTGTTGCGATGCCATAGTGCGTCACCAGCCATGAAAGACCCTCAACGGACATTCTGTCCAGTTCACCCATTGCACTGGCTGTAGACAATTGGGAGGCGTCGCGCAGCAGTTCGATGGCATCAGAGCGGAGAGCCTCGTCCTCCCGAGCAAGTAGCTCATCGAGATCGGCCCGTAGATTCGCATCAAACCGCAAATAGGCGCGTCCTAAGACTGGCACTGTCGACGCGTCGGCCACATTGTATTGCTCGGCTGCATGGCGCACGCCTTCCGTAAATGATCGCGGCGCGCAGCCAAATCCGATGCACAGTACGATAGCCAGCGAAAAGCGCGCTCGTTCGGCGGCAGGATGTCGTCCCCCACGCGATCCTGCCGACCGAAAACGGAACCAGGCATTGTACGTTCGCGGATCTTTACTCACGCAAGTTGCCCCCGCCGTACATACGATCAAGTGCCTGCCAGAACCACGTTAACCATCGCGCTGTGGCTGCAGCGGTTCCCGACTCAAGTTCTTCATTCAGGAACTTTCCCCACGCCGCTTGCTTCCATGCGATAAACTTGGCAATCGCTTTGTCGCCTTCGATTCCTTCCTGCGGTTTGACCTGATTCAGGGGCGAATAGAGTGCGCGAAGTTGCGCATTAGAACCCGGTCCGGCGGTGATGCAGTGGGCATAGACATTCAAATCCTCGCGAAAATCCCAAAGACAGACAACGGCCACGACAGTGCCATCGTCGACTTCCTTGGCGTCGGTCGGAAAAATCAGCCGGACGAATCTATTGTCAATGCGCTTGAATAGGCGCGGACGCGTTGAAACGGATATTCCACCGCGGCGAAGAAACGCCGACTCAACCCTGAACGCATCACTCGCCGCGGTTCGAGAAATCAGTTGACTATCATCCATTGAATTCACCCCCAGGCGGCTGTAGGCGGGAGAGAAAATGCCGTCCACCCATGATCGAATTAGATTTCCTCGGTAACTCTTTGAATAGAATAGACAAGCAAAGAACGACAGGCACGACTTTTGCAAACTTTGCAACTGCCTTTGTTTCCTGCGCAACGAAGGGACAATGGTGGTAGGAACTATTCATGGTCCGGTGAGAGACGCAATGACCATTGCCCGGCGAATTATCGCGAGCAGCATAGCCTTTGGCGTAGGCATACTCATAACTGCCGGAAGCGTCGTTGCTGCAGTGCTAACGCTGCAACGTGTCGTTGCGGGCACTCGAGAGGAATTCCATGAACTATGCGACTTGCGTGAAATCGCGGCTCACACTCGCCAAGCGGAACGATTCATTACGAACGGACATCGAGATGCTACTGTGCTGGAATTGCACCAGGCGCTGAGTGGTTTGGCACAGTTCCAGCAGTTTCAAAAAGAAAGTCCGTCGGCCTTCGAGGCGCAACACTCGCGTAACGAAGAAGAAATAGCTCGACGCGTCTATTCGTTACTTGCCCAGGCCGAGGAAGCCCTGACAGCCAAGAACTCCGATGCCCAGCTTGATGCAAAAATAGCAAGTGAAATCGAGCGTGCAGAAACCGATCTGATCGATCTTATGGGCGTCGCAGAAAACGCGGTTGAAGACGCGCATTCCCGTGCTGAACGTCGCTTCAATAGCACACTTTGGTTGCTGCTCGCGATAGAATCTGCACTGATCGTCGTCGGTTTTTCCGTCAGCCTGCTCTTGTATCGAAATGTGGTCTCGCCATTGCGAGGTCTACGCTCTGGTACGGATCGGCTTGCCGAAGGGAAGCTTGAGACTCGGGTTGAGTTGAATGGTGATCGCGAATTTGTTGATCTCCAGCGCGCTTTCAATGACATGGCATCGGAGATGGAGCTTCATTGCCAAACGCTGGAACGACGAGTGGCCGAGAAGGGCCGTGAGCTAGCCGTCGCCGAACGTCTGGCCAGCGTAGGCTTCCTCGCGGCGGGTGTTGCGCACGAAATCAATAACCCCTTGGCCATCATGAGCGGGTATGCCGAGTCACTGCTGCGAATGACTTCAACCGTCAATGATAACTCGAACGGCCACACATGGCGGCGAGACCTAGAAACCATTCGCGACGAGGCATTTCGTTGCAAGCGCATCACGCAGAGCCTGCTCGACCTCTCCCGACTTGGGGATGATCACCGCGAGCCGGTGGAGTTGACTCGAGTCATTGACAATTGCATTAGTCTGATCAGCGCTTGGCCCGCAAGCCGTGGCGTCACCATTGAGACCAATTGCCCTGCCGACGGCCAAGTGATGACGCTCGCGTCCGAACCAGAAATCAAGCAAGTTCTCCTGAACCTGCTGGTCAACGCCATCGAAGCGACCACTTCAACGAAGGGCAAAGTCTCGGTCGGTCTGTCGCGTAACAACGGCTGGGTTGAATTAGTCGTCCGTGACAATGGCCACGGAATGACGCAAGAAACGCTGAGCCGTGCATTCGAACCGTTTTACTCGACCGGAAAACCGCGCACCGGTTTGGGGCTGGGTTTATCGATCAGTCACGCGATCGCGCGTCGGCATCAGGGTTCATTGGAAGCGTACAGCGATGGCCCGGGGCTCGGTGCTACTGTCACGCTGCGACTTCCCGCGTTGAAACCGGAGTTCGTGAAATGAGCGCTGGTTTCGACGCACTGAAAGTCGCCATTGTTGAAGATGAAGCGCGGCTGCGTGAACTGCTTACGCGGGAGATCACAGCCATGGGTCACATGGCGGTCGGTTTCAGTTGCGCGGAAAAAGCGATGGTACACCTCGTCGAAGGATTCGATGTCCTTTTTCTCGATCTCAATCTCCCCGGAATGGCCGGGATGGAGCTGTTCCGTCACATCCGCGACGCAGGTCACGATATTTCAATCGTCATTCTGACTGGTTTCGGTGCACTCGATAGCGCCGTCCAAGCTGTCCGTTGGAAGGCTGAAGATTACCTCACTAAACCATGCAGTCTGGCAGACATCGACCGTGTGCTTTCGCGCATCCTGGAGCGGAGACGAGCCTGCGGTCAATCAATGACTGTACAACACATCGGCGAAGCTGATTCATTAACTGAATCGCAGGACGTGCAGCCTTCGACGGAAGTGCCTAGGACGACGCTCGAAGAAGTAGAGCGGCAGCAGATCATCAACGCACTGCAACGTCACCACGGTAACAAACCAGCCGCAGCGGAAGAGTTGGGCATCAGCCTGCGGACTCTCTATAACCGAGTGAACGAGTATAAGATTCAAGGACATCTTTCATGAAACGAATCATTCGATCATCCTGCGTACTTGCAGTAAACAGCATCGTGATCATTACCCCCGGTTCAATGCTGGCGTTTGTAGTGAGCTGTGCAGGCCCGCAACCGCTGAACATCGCCATCAACCCGAAGGACGAAGCCGCCTACGCTCGCGAACTCAATGCAGCCAACGCAGACGCGAAACTTGCTTACGCGAACTGGATGGCTGGAGAGAGAAATACTTCAAGGGACAATATCCTCGATATTGACGCGCGAGTCAGTCCGACAAAGAACCCGTTTAGTGCGAAACGTGACCACACCGCGGTAAGTCGCGGGGCGGTCATGTATAAGATTCACTGTGCCCGCTGTCACGGCGATGACACCAGAGGCGAGGGACCATCAATCCTACCAGATCACCCTGCCAAGAGCTTCAAGACATTCGGGAAGCGATTCGCAGCCACCTTGCACGGCGGAGCGCCGCGTAAGTGGTTTAGAGTCATTCGAGACGGCAGCGGCGACCTCGTCGAATACCCTGAAGGGCGCATGTCGGCCATGCCCGCGTTCGGCGACAAACTAACGCGCGAGCAAATCTGGCTCGTCATTACCTATTTGCAGAGTCTCAATTCTTACGCATCCAGCGATGGGAATAGTTAAGAGGCAGCTTGTAACTTAATTGGAATCGTTTTCGACTTGCCCGAAACCCAGCACGATCGAACTTGCTGCGATCGAAATTGATTGTTGTATCTCAAGCGTGAGACAAGGCTACAACCAACTGGAAACTTGACCCCGGAGCATACTATCAACGACAGGACTATTTAAGGGCTTGACCGCGTGAGTCGAGCACAAAACAGTCGAACAACAAAGGAGTTCAGATGTACAAACGTAAAGGACTATTCCACTGCAGTTCTATCGCTTTGGCTGTGGCCACCGTTGCGTTATGGGGATGCGCGGCCACCGTGCCCCCCGCAAACAACGAAAACGGTGAGGGGAACGGTGATAACGACAATGGCGATGTTACTGGTGGCGACCCGGTAGCCGGGGAGGCGTTTTATTTGGCGAACAATTGTGCAGCCTGTCACTGTGCCGATGCTGTCGGTGGCTGCGCAGCAAATGCACCGAACATAGTTGGCGAGGAAAGCGATGAACTCTTTGGCCTACTGAGCGGCGCCGAGGAACATCCTGGTGGTACCGTGGCGGGGATCACTCAAGCGGATGCGGATGATCTTGCCGCGTGGTTGGCGACACAATAGCGATTTACCAAATCGATAAAGTTGGCATGTTGCCATAAGACCAAGGTGGAGTGTAGGAGGTAATGGGCACACTCTGCCTTCCCTAAATAGCCGCACTTGAAAAGGAAACTGGCCTGCCTCCAAGATACCAGTTGTTG
>CAZBRD010000029.1:0-38967 GCA_964494205.1 uncultured Phycisphaeraceae bacterium
TCCCATGTTCAATCGATCCGCCGCGTGAAAAGCAGGGTTTTTCAACGGACTGCTATGCTTCCCGAGTACTCGCACGAGTATTCCTCTTTTCGACGACCGCTACTATCAAAAACAGTCGCATGTACCAAATTGCCTGGACTTTGCATGAGGTCTTGTTCACCAAACGCGTTGTAGCGGTATCGCGTTGTGCGGGCTTGGGCTGGAATGTTTACGTTCTCGACTTTAGTCAGCACCTGGCCAAAATCATCATAGGTGTATTGAGTGGCCACTGTACCATTAGGTCCAGTCGTTGTTTCGATATTTACGCGCGCGGAATTGCCGTAGTAGGTGAATGTCGTTACCATCTCTCCGAGAGTCGGGTTAATTCCGGTCGGCGCCGATTTTCTGATCTCCGATACCCGCCTCGGATGCGCTTCACTACCATAAACATAGGTTGTAACAGCTCCATTTGGATCGGTTACCGACGTCAAACGGTAGTCTCCCCATGCAGAGTTGAAGTCGTGCCGCTCTCTGCGGCGATCTATTCTTTCTGCATTGGGCGAAGAGCTGGGTGAACGGTAGCTTTCGATAATTTTCCAGCTACCGTCTGTATATGGCGCACCAACAATCTGCCACTCATTAACGAGTGCTTCACCCGATGGCCGAATTTCCGTTCTCCGATAGTATGTCATTTCATCATTTGCACCGATTGTACTCTCAAAGAAGAACTCGGTTAAAGCATAAGGGCCCTGTGCTTGTCCAAGAGCCACAGGATTCAAGTATTCTTGGCGCCTCGTCAGGAGTCCGACTTCGTTGTAGCACTCGACGCTGGCCTCGTAACAATCAGTACAAGAGGCACCGGCCCGATAAATCGCCACTACTTCTGAACATGCACCGATCCCTGTGTAGTATTGGCGGTATTCAACAAGCTCCAACTCACCCTGACTATTACGGCGAAGATGCGAAATCAACCGATCCGATTCATCTTCATAGGTGTACAGCTCGAGAACGTCAGCAGTCGAAGGATTCAGCGTTGCTGTAGTGATTTTGTAAGTTAGTCCTCGGCTATTTCGCCACCGAAACTTACCGCCATTACCACAGCCGCAACCACCGCCAGCCCCACTTGCCGTAAATCGTCCAATTGCCTCGTCGGTAAAGTTAGGGTCGTAAAGAACTTTCTGCCGCCGTTCGTGCCCAGGTACAACAGGCTGCGAATTCGTGACTTCTTCTGAAACCTGATCACCTTGATAGATGTACAGCGTCTCGGCCGTAAACTCAGTACCTGCAAAATCACCCCTATACCTTTTTTCCGGGTTCCCCGATCCCGAGTAGGTGTAGCTCTCCAATACACTCCCGCTATTGTCAATAACTCGTAGCAGGGGCAACTGTCCCGGTTCAATTAGTATTGCGCAATCATTCGCCCCTTGATTTGGATTTGCGTCAAAGGGGCAATTGTCGCACATGAACGGAATGCCGTCACCATCGTGATCATCGTCATCTGGAAAGCCTGGACACGTATCGCACCCATCCGGCACTTCATCTACGTCTGAATCCAAGTCATCGTTGTGTCCCGCGCAAACATCGCAGTCGTTCGGATACCCATCACCGTCCGAATCAACACTTGTCAAACCCCAACGCGAGATTCCCTTTCCCTCATATATGGGATTGCCCAAATGCTGCCGGACTTCATTAAAGTGACCGCCCACAACCGTCATCGTGCCATAGCCAATAATATCCCGTACAATTGGGATTTGCCCCGTACAAGGGCTCAGGTGCACACCGTATCCCATTCTGTCAATAAAAGGACCGATCACGCGTGGTTTCATTCTCGCGACATTCCCAAAATTGTCTGCACTATTTCCTCTTGAAAAGCGCCCTCCGATGAACAGGGACGGACCGTTTCCGGGAACGGTGTAGTCGATCAATTCGCGAAGCACGCGCACCTGGCAATCCGATGCCTCAACAAATGGTGAACCCGGATAATGGAATGGGTTTAGCGCAAATGCCGACTGATACGGTCGCCATGACGTTCCAGTCCATTTGGCAATCCGCCCCGAGAACAGCGCAAATGTCCCTACAAGACCACTTCCAACGCCACAAAAGTCGCCCCCCACAAAAAGTCCGCGACCCTGCCCATCATCAAAGGTCTCCATCGCGTATACGACGCCCGGAAGCGCGTTCGGATTGTCTGGCCCACTGCCGGTTCCGCATCCACAAACTCCAAACCCAACGGCCTCCCAATTGCCTGGACCGAGTGGATTAATCTCATTGTCCGGAACCCACCGCGCTAGCCCGCGCAATGGCAATGGTGCCAATGGGTCGCATAGAATTAACCCGTTGCCTCCATTACCCACCGAACAATCGATTGACCCTCCCGCATATAAGTGTTCAGCGCCGGGACCGCTTCCGTCCTCGTCAAATACCTCGAGCGCAAACACCGCCGGCGAAACAGACAAGTCACTGTGCGAAAGCCCTTCATTTAGGTTCAGCCAATCTGATCCGTTCCAGCATGCAATGAGTTGATTTTTCTCTCCATATGGACCATCTGCGAAGCTAAACGAACCACCCACACATAGGAAACCGCGATAAACCATCATTGAACGAACGGGCCCATCGGGTTGTTTTGCCAACGAATTGATAGTTCCATCTGCAGAAATGCGAGCGATATGCTGAAACGCCGAGACCGGACAATTCCCACCCGTACCCTCATCCGATCGGCATTGAAAACTTCCACCCACATAGAGTCCTGCTTGCACTCCCGAAGAAAGAGCCTCGGGAACAGCCAGCATGACCTCTACGTCGCCTCCTTTTAGGCCAACAACTTGAGGCGAGAGCGCCTCCCAATTAGTGCCACTCCAGCGCGCGACCTTACGAGCCGCACTGTCGCCCAGTGAACACTCGCCGGAAGTAGGCTCGCCATCGAACGACCCTCCTGCGTATAGAACACCGTTGTAAACAGCAAATGCGTTAATCGACGTGTCCGTGCTGCAGCTGCCGCCGCAGGCCAAGTCGAAGTCTGCGTACTCACCGGACGGATCAACCCACAATGAGTTAAGCGAGGAACATTGATCGGCCCTTGTTGTTGCAACGCCGGTAATTACGGCCAGCACTATCGCGAATTGGCGATTGGGTTTCATAATAAACTCCTAGTTGGCGCAGGCGCGGCACAAGAACCGCTTTCTGGCAAAGAAGCAACGGTTACTGTCCGAACACAAAAGTGGTTTCGGCACTATCGGGCATAACCAGATTGGAACCAGTAAACCGCCAGCCCTTGGCATGGCCTTGCCGTACGATTAGATCGGTTGCTGTTGGCCAAAGGATAAAGGGGCTTGATAAGTTGCCAATACTGCAAGCGGATCCACTACTACACGCCCCGCAGCATGGAATGCTCATTTCATAGTCATAGTCATATGATGCTCCTGTGTCGCCAACTTTGTCCCACACTATGATCTGTGGTCGCGCCGGCGGTTCCACCTGACGGTCACACGGTAACGGGCGGATCTGAAAGTCGACTTTCTTGGTCAAATAGCGTATGCAACAATCTGTATCCTCGGTGTAGAACCAGTGAGCCATTGTGTGTACGGTAGCCACTTTGTCGCCACGACCCACGCTTGCGTTGAATTCAAACCGCTTAGCGCTGTCGTTCTCTTCGGAATCAATGCAGACTTGTTCCTGTACGAGATTACCCATGCGCCCTCCCACGCCGGACCATCCCGCCGCGTTGGGCATAGTACCTGCACGAATCTCCAACGACGATGTTCCAGTATTCGGAGTATCTAGGATCTCGAATCGCAGTTGACCAGCGCCGGGAAACAGGAATACTCCATTCACAGCCTCACCCAATCGGGCCCCTGATAGATCGTTTTCGCGGATCGTGTAAACGGGAACGACAAGTGGCTCGGCATCCTCCTGAGTGGGCAGCGTCTTGTAGACCTTGAACATTCCCTGTGGCATCCTGGCGGGTTCGCATGCCAGGCATTTCAGAGCATCCAGAGAGTATGAACAAGTCAGATTGGGAGGGGGGATAATACCCTCAGCCGTTTGGTTCCATGCGAATTCGACACCACAACTGGGATCACTCACCATGCCATCAAAGACTTCCACTCGATAAGTTTTTGGGATAGCGCCATTGCAAACATCGAAAGTGAAGTCGAGGGGATTGCTCTGTTCTCCTTGATTGATATCGCAGCCACCAGCGTTATCATCCCCGAACGGCGCTTCGTCGCTACCAGCACAGCAACAAGTGTCGATCTCCTCCTCTTTTCGATCAATTTCATTCCCATTACAGTCAAAGAGAATAACACGAACGCGCGCATTAGGCGGATGACAACCCTTGTCTGGGCAGCAGGACGAACACGGATCACAGTGCTCCCGCTCCCAATCCCATCCATCTGTACCTTCAGTGAAATCTATCGGTATGTTAATGCAGGGCGTCGCAGACACACACCAAGTTGGGCCGCCAGGAGGCACCGTCGCGCCAGCATTTACAGACATTGCACCAGCGCTGGCGCCGTCCGACAGGAAATGCAGTCCACTTGCAATAACAAAGATAGAAACTCTTGACCTATCAAATCTCAAGTTTACTTCTGGTCTCTTATACACTGTTGTGATTCTCCGTTGATGCCTTGATTCGGTTTTCCATATCGACCATCAACTATACTCAGCCAACCAAGCTCATGCAGAATAAAGAGTCGCCTCGAGGTGCATTAGAACCGTTCTATGCGAGGCAATCACATTTTTTCCAACAGCGTAGCGCGGAACATTGACCCTGACCTGCCAGCCTTAACTGGCTCTTCAAGGAGCACTCTGTCGGCTTGAGCACAATAAACTATTCGTGTAAACGAACCCAAATAACGGTTGACAGCAAGCTAATCGCGCCAATTCCGCGTAATCAGGAATCCTGAGACGAAGCTCGCTCCCAATTCATCAAACAGACCCAGAAAGCGAAAAACAACCAATTTTGATTGATCTACACCAAGTGTAGCCCGCTGCTTGCTATAGAATCCGCCCTCGATAGCACTATCGCACTACCTTCGATTATTTGATCAAATCGTAGTTCACATGATTCGCGACGAAGTATATCGAGTTAGTAAGCGGTTAGTCAACACCATGTGTTATACGAAAACAAGATTTCAATTGTTCGAGGAAAATCTCTCCTTGCCGCAAATACCCCTTTGCGCGTACGCAATACACGCCAGCGATAGAGCCTTGATGCCGTTGCACAACGAGTGCTGCCTTCTCACAACATAGTGTTGGCAGCTATCAATTGAAAACTTGAAGTTCCCTCCTGCTAAACAAGTTGGTAGCACTATGCATCAGCTATCCGACCAGCGCCGCGATCGCATCACATCAATCACTGCGGTGGGCGCTAAGTGGTCGAGGTAGCGGGCCGTCGTCGTTATGTTGGTATGCCCTAGTTGCTTCGAGATGATGGCAATGTCCACTCCCTCAGCTCGCAATTGAGCGGCGTGGGTATGTCGGAATCCGTGGGCGTGGACGCGCTTTTCAATTCGAGCCTTGAATGCGAGTCGCTTGAGCATCACGCGAACATAGGATGCGGACATTGATTGACCGTCGAGCGTGCAGAAGACCGGGTGCCGTCCGTTAACACCGAGCAATGAACGCTTATCTATCCATCGTTGAACGATACTGGCTGCACCCGGATCGATTCCGATTGTGCGCGAACGACCGCCCTTCCCATTCAGAACTCGGACGATGCCTTTATCGAGTTCGAGGTCCTTCGGATAAAGCGACAGCGCCTCATTAATGCGTAACCCACTGCGATAGAGCAAAGCGATCAGAGCGCGATTACGGATGCCCGTTGGCGCTCGATGACTGCACGCACGCATGAGCTTGCTGACTTCTTCGTCGGTCAGCACTTCCGGTGGCAGATGCTTGTGCCGTCGGGGTTTTCGTCCATCGCCCACGTAGATCGACCCATTGAACATGCATTCCTCCCTTTGAAAACCGGCCTCCGATCGGCGCACTTCGCGAGTGTCACGTCGTGACACTCAGTTACGCTTTTCCTACAACGCGTAACTCTGTGCTACCTCGGGGTGGCCAGACGTGGAAGAACGTAACTCCATGGTGAGGAAGGATTTAGATTCATCGGGGAAGGCTGAACCGGATGGATTCCGGCAACCGTTTAGAAGTCTGTGCGGCGAAGTTGCTTAGCCCAGCCACGTTCATAGTATTTTCCCCAACGCTCGTTGATTCCCGCTTCGGCAAACGTAGGCCCGCAGTAGGCGCCATCTGCGGCCTCGAGGGCTAACGCAAGGGCCGTCCAGCGATCGGCGTGGCTACCCGCCTCACGCGGTGCGGCGTAGCGCACATTTCCGGAAGCGGTCACCGTTCGCGCTACGGAATGCAGGTCGTCGATCAACGGTCGGTGGTTGGGGATGGTGATGTAGCCACGTTGAAACGAGGCGAGGATGCGCGAGGCTAACGATTCTTTGACCGGTGCCGTCATGCACACTGGCTCGACGCGGCTACCGTACTTTTTGACCAACTCCTCGCATAATTGCATCCCCAGTCCGCTCTGGTCAATCGAGAGTCGTCGCAGGCAGTGGATATTCAATAGGCTCGCCAATAGTTGAAATTGTTCAGCAAACGGCGTTTGATGCAGTTCAACCGCGCCCCGCCAGCGTATCCCTTTGCTGTCTTTCTCCAGGACTACCAGCACCGACATGTCGTGTTTGCGGCCCACGTCGTACCCAGCCAGTAAGTTCTTGGCTCCGGCCAATCCGTTCATGTTCAGGCGATAGGGAAGCGTCTCGTCGACTCGCGCCAGCAGCAGGTCATACGGCAACAAAGCGTGCGCTTCATCCACGAATTCGCATTCGTAAGCTGCACGCCACGTTACTTCGTCGGCCACAGCAGCACGCAAAGCGGCGATGTCATGCGGCACGCCCCCCTTCTGGGCGTCGTAAATGTCCACGCGGTGCCGTGACCAAGCTTCGTCGCCGTTGTGCCACAGGCGATGGAACATGCCCGAACGGGCGCCGGGCGTCGAGATGACGCTCAGTCGAAACTGTTTGTTGGTCGAAATAGTCGGCACGATGGCCAACCAGAGAGCATCGACGTCGGGTATCCATGCGGCTTCGTCGATGACGACGTGACCCGAATAACCTTGGACCGTCGCTGCGGCAGATGGTAGCGATATGACGCGACCGCCAGTGGAGAGTTCGATGGCTTCAGCGCTTTGCTTCTCCACCTGGACTACGCCGTCTCCGGCAGCAGTCACCAACGGCAGCAACTGACCGGCCTTGCGCAACAACTCCGATGCCTGACGTTGACTGGCACTGACCACCACGGTCGTTTCGCCATAGATGGCGGCGTGCAGCGCCTCGGTCGCCACCGCCGTCGACATGCCTATTTGCCGCGCCTTGCAACAGACGCGAAGCCGCGAGTGGTCTTCGAGCCAACGCCGTTGGTGCGACCACCATTGCAGGGTTGTCGGTTCACTTTGTGGATGGTAAGCATTCGTGTCGATGCATGCGCTGTCACAAGCCACATCAACGGCATCAGCGTTCATGGGCCGACCGCCTCGTCGCTGCTTACTGTGAGGGGTGCTGGTATCGGGGCCGATGCTTTGAAACCCAGCACAGCCGACACGCTTGCCAACGCTGCTTGCACATCGCCTGGCCCGCTCAGTGTGATGCGCTTCTCGTCTCCGTCGAGTGCTTTGTGCAAGAGTTGCAGCAGGCCCACAAGCTTGTCACCAGCGGTCGTGCTGCCCTTGACTGTGCGAATCAGCAACTGAGTAATGCCGTCGTACATCAGCCCCGCAATGACGTCGATGTTCTGGGTCTCGTCGGGGTCCATGCCGAGTTGCTGAGCGATTTTGACCAACTCAGCGCGGGTCTTGGCGGGCTTGATTCCCACGCGACGAAGTGCGGCTGACAATGAACCGCTCTCTCGCGGTCGACCGTTGGGATTACCACTCTGTCCTGGCTGCCAGCGGTGGGGAGCCAGCCATGGCGCTCGTTCACCATTCGTCGGCGCCTCGCTTGGAACCGGCAAGTCTGGGACAGTGCGTTGGATGTTGTCGCTTTCGTTCGTCATTTCTGTGCCTCACTTTGGCACGGAATCTTAGCAATACGGAGGCTGTGCCCTTCCAGCCTTTGGAAGCACCTCACTCCAAAATTACGCGGAACTTGCGACCGCATGCGCATTGCACCCACCACAACGCGCTGCCGTCGCCCTGATTCGCCAGCGTGCGATACTTGTGGAGTTTGATGCCACCGCAAGAAGGGCATCGCGGGCGCTCGACAGTGATCGACTCTAGCGGTTGCCGATCATAATGGGGCTTACTCGCCGTTTTCATTAAACTCACATCACTCTTCTTTATCGCATCCGATTTCTGGTTTCATCATCGTCCACCCTGATGCTTGCTGACGGGCAAACAACTCAAGGCGTGGACTCGGGCTGACGCGCTCGATCAACTGTCGAACGGCTTCTGGCTTATGACCATCTTGCGTCTGTTCAATCTCTGCCCAACTCTTCAACGAACGATCGAGGAACGAACACGCTCCCCGGACGCCGAGTAACAAAAACTCATGGGCTACACTCCAATAGTCGCCAACTTTCGACTCAGGTTTGGTCCACACGAAGCAACCCGCGTAGTTGAAGCCCCACACATCAATGACTTTCTTCGCGTCCAAGAGATGGGCGTCGGGGGTCCACAGATGCAGGTGAGCCTCATCGGCCGCGATCGTCTCGACGGGAAGCGAGCAGAGTTTCTTGACCGTCATTGTCTGGACACGATGCTCATCGACCCACGGCGGATCGGCATAGATTGTTCCGAACCGTGTTCCTGAATCGATCAATGACTGCCACTGGTTATCGAATGCCACTTGCTGGGACGCTTCGGTTCGCTCGACGCTGGAAGTGCCACGCCCCATTGCGAGTACGCTCGCCGTGGTTATCTCACGGTCGGCTTGTCGGATTTCCTGCAGATGTGCCTCGAACTCTTCCTCGGGGACTGAGGCAATCCGCTGCCAGCGGTGAGATTGAGTTTTGTCGATACCGAGGTCGGCGAGTTTCGGCTGAGCACTGGTTGCAGGCTGCAACCGGTGGTCTCCGCCACCTTTGTTCATTTCCATCGTTGCTAGCATCTCACCCGCCTTGCGCTGGGCCCGCAAGTGGACTTCGGCGGCACGGTTTTGTGCCTTCAGTCCGAGCCGAGCGGCCTTCGCATACGTGCGAGCGGCTTCGGCCACATCGGCGATGTGCTTCACATCTTCAAAGGACGACGCCTCGGCCAGTGCTTTGACGGCACCGTCCAGTTTGATCATGGACGTCGAGGACTCGACAACGTCACTTTCCATCACTTCGCTCATGATTTTCGCCTCCTAAGTTGTTAGGGGAATTGGTTGGGGCCGGGACTCGTTCAGCCTTCCTGCCAGTGAACTTTTCCCAGCGATGAACGATCACATCGCAGTACAGACAATCGAGTTCCATCAAGAACGCTCGTCGTCCGGTCTGCTCACAGGCGATCAACGTCGATCCCGAGCCACCAAACAGGTCTAGCACATTTTCGCCCACGCGCGATGAGTACTGCATCGCGCGAACGGCTAACTCGACCGGCTTCTCCGTCAGATGCACCATCGCGTTCGGAGTGATCTTCCTGACGTGCCATAAGTCGGTGGCGTTGTTCGGCCCGAAGAAAGAATGCGCCGCGCCTTCTCTCCAGCCGTAGAAGCAAATCTCGAACGCGCCCATGTAGTCCTTCCTGGTCAGCACCGGCCATTCCTTGTCCCAGATAATGCCCTGACTGAAGTACAGTCCGTGTGCCTTCAAGACCGGCGGGTAGTTTCCGAGATTCGCGTAACCGCCCCAGATGTAGAACGTGCGACCGGGTTCCAGCACTCGCGACATGTTCCCGAACCACGCATTTAGCATCTCGTCGAATTGCTCGTCAGAAACGAAATCATTAGCGAGTGGTCGATCCTTGGGCCGAAGTTTGCGATGTGTCGGCTTACCGCTCTGCGCGCCGGTTGCCACATCCATCTCATGGTAGCGCGAGGCCGTGCGCTTTTGAGCGCGGTGCAGGTCAAATGACTGGTGATGCGTCAGGCCGTGTTCACCGAACGACGAAAGACCGGCGGCGATGGCATTGTTACTTCTCGGTTCAACCTTGACGTTGTACGGCGGGTCGCTGTTGACCAGGTGGATGGGCTGACCGTCGAGCAAGCGATTAACATCGGCTTGGCTCGCGCTGTCGCCGCAAAGCAATCGATGGTTACCCATTAGCCATAAATCACCCTGCTGAGTGATGGCCGCATCAGGCGGTTCGGGCACATCATCTGGATCGCACAAGCCGTCCTTCACGCCGGGGTCGAAGATCTTCGCGAGTTCATCCTGATCAAAACCGAGCACACCGAGGTCAACATCCAACGCCTTCAATTCTGTCAGTTCGTTCCGGAGCAATTCAAAATTCCAACTAGAAAGTTCGTGCAACTTGTTGTCCGCCACGCGGAAGGCCCGAACTTGCTCCGGAGTCAGATCTACAGCACGAATCGCAGGCACTTCTGTCATGCCGAGCGTTCGCGCGGCCTTCACTCGCGTGTGCCCCGCGATGAGGACGTCGTCGCCGTCCAGTAAAACGGGAACTTTGAAACCGAACGCGCGAATACTCTCAGCCACCGGCCCTATCGCATCGTCATTCGTGCGCGGGTTGCGCTCGTACTCGCGGATTGCGTCAATCGGTACCATCTCAATCTTCAAGCGTCACCTCCATGTTTCCGGCGTGTCCTCACTTCATGCGCGTATTATTCCATCCGTTGGAACGATTCATTCCAGCCGCTGGAAGTTGATTGGAGTTTGATGAAATTCGTCGCCACCTTGTTTCGCACATTGGCCCCCAAACGCACAGAGACGCCCCACGTTGCGACGTGCGGACGAATTGGTATCCAAGTACGCACTCGCGTCGTTCGTTCGCACTGAGGGCCACAGAACGCGATGAAACGCGAGGTGTTTCGGATCGTTGAGCCGCACGATTGGCGAGCATGAGTGAGTGATGGTGTGTCACGTTTCTCCTTTCACCCACCCCCTTACACATACACGTGAATACGCGGGTATAGGCAGAGAGAGAGGGGTATGGGTGAATAGGAGAAAGGAGATATATATATATATTATTATACTATATTTATAGTCCTTTTTCATCTTTTCCACCTTTCACCCTCGTTTCTCTCGTTTCACCCTTGGGCGGCACAATTAACCGGTCACGTTTCACCTGTTCACCCCAAGAGGCGATACACTCGCCGCGGTGTTCCGGCACGTGACAACTTCACCATCTCAATGTCGCCGCGCTGGATGAGCGTTTCGGCAATCTCCTGAAAGTGCTTCGCTTCGAGTTTCATGCGCTTCAACAAGATGCTGTGCGGGATTTCATGATTGGGGGCTTCGCGAAGTTTTTGGATGAACTTGAGGCACTCCGCCTCGAAGGGGTTCTCAGCCACATAACTTGATGCCATGAACAGCATGCGCCGAGTCTGATGCAGCACAAATCGCGACGCCCACTGAGCGGCCGCAACACCGATGCTTGGTTGTAGATGGTTTTCACTAGCCGCGTAGATCAGTGCGAGTTTACGAACCTGCTCGCCTACACGGCCCCAGACCGTCGTGCCGACGGCGTCGTTCTTTGCCTCGGCTTTGGCGTACTCCCACTCTGCCAATTCCCGAGCCTCGACAATCGCGGCCAGCGCTTCGCCCGTGAGTTTCACAATAGTCGGCACAGGATGGAGCGACTGCAGATTGCCCTGGTCGGGGCGGTAATCGACCCACCAGCGCGCCGTCTCAATGATTCGCTTTGGAATATCTAACACTCGCGGCTCCTGTCCCCTGCCACGCGCAGCCGATTCCAGAATGATCATGCGCGCGAAGAGTCCGTTCGTGAGCATTCGCTCGGAGAGAGCCTCGTAATAGTGATTGGGAATCGCAGTCCCAAATACGACGAGGTTGGGCTGGTCAATCACTCCGGGCGACGCCTGCCCCGCTTTGCGGCGCATCGGATAGATGCTGTTCGATGACGAGTACATCGTCAGCAGTGTCCCCATGACGTTTTCGTGTCGCGCGTCTTTGGACTTGTTGATTGATTGCAACATGCCGTCGATTTCGTCGGTCTGAAATAGCATGTTCGGCGTGACGAACAACGCGTCCTGCACGCCCTCTCCAGACGCGAAGCGCTCTCCCAGGCATGCGGCTTGGCCGATCGCATGCACGATGCGCGTGTTGACTTTCCTCGGGCTGTCTTTGCCAGCAGAGGAATGTGCGAGACCTAAGATGTAGAGGTTCGTCCGATTGTCGCCGGGGTCACGCACCTTGCGACCCGCGAGGAACGCCTGAAGAGCGAGCGCGCCTCCGAAGGCCAATACCAGGTTCGGATAGGGAGCGGTCTCAAGGCAGAAATCCATGACCTCGCTAATGAAGCCGGGCACGCGGAGGAGTTCGTCAGGGAGAGGACCGGGGTCGACGATGGCTGGTTCTCGAAGCGGCTCTGATGTAATCGCCTTCAGGCCAAACCTGAACCTTGACAGGTCGACGCCGTTGTCAGTCTCAAGTGGCTGCTCGTACGACGGATCAATCGCGCGTCTCAAGTCGTGCCATGTGAATGACTCCCCGCGGCTGTGTTTGTTGCAGTACGCCAGCAAGCCGTCGTCGCCCACCAGCACCGCGATGTCGGAGTCGCCACTCGATTCGATCTCGGGATTGATCGGGCACCGCTCCAGATACAACAGCGTCTTGTTGCCATTGCGGCGCTCGGACTTCACCGACACGCCGTGTTCTTCCAGCCAGTGGCGAATGCCGGATGGCGTGTGGTCGAAGTGCTTATCGTTACCGTTGAGGTTGGGGGCTTGGTTCAATCGGGTACTACTCAAAGTTGAGGCCGTCGCGGCTAGTGCCTGCAACAGTTCAATGGGAACGACGACCATCTCATCCGGCACTTCAATGAACTCAGATCGACGGTGTGGCCTGTCTTCGACCTCAGCGATGCCTCGAAGGTCATCTCCTTTGCGTGACATTGTCCCAATGATTTTGACGATGCGCGAGGCGTTGTGCACCGACTTGTCGATCGTCACGTACTCGTCGTCGAAGCGCTCCTCCAGTGCTTGAAGGACCGCCCTCACCAGACCGTCGTCATCGCTGGGCAGGTCGATGCTGTACAGCAAGTGACAGCCATTGCCGGATTGCGTCAGCACTGGCGCAGGCCAGCCTTTGGTTGCTAGGAATGCTTGCACTTCCCGACCACGCTCAATGGCTTTTGCTAACTCAGTTTCGGTGGCGCTGACGCCCGAGGATCGAATAGGGTCCACGTCGATCAGCAGCCTGCGACGGCGGACGATGTCCTTGTCGCACGTGGTTTCTTTCGCGCGTTGCTTGATGCGATTGGCGGCACGGCCCAGCAGGTTGGGCGATACGGCATTGAGCGTGACGTAGATGCCTGGCGCGTTACCGGATTCGTCAAGTTTGACGATTGCGATTACTGCCTTGTAGAGTGACGCATAGTCGAAGTAGCCGGAGCATGTTGGCTCATACTTTCCATCGCGGCACTTCGGGGCGCGTACCTCGAACACGTCACCCGGCTCGAAGAGCAACTCCAGATAACGACGAATGACAACCACGGGAGTATCAATCAAAACGGCACCTCGCTGAGGTCATACTCAGCAGTTTCGCTGGACAATGAATCTTCCGACTCCAACCGCGGCGGCACGTCGCCCAACCGACAGCCCACCACGCGATCAAACGCCTCACCCGCTTTACGTTCGACGGTAATTGCCAACGTCGGAGCCAGCGCCCCAGCGCAGGCGAGTTCGACTGCTTCTTCCGTAGTGGCCGGCACCGGCTCATGCGAGCGATGCTTCCACCATAAAATTGATTTGTGCCGTGCGAAGCCCTCGTGTCCGAAACAAAGCCATTCGCTGACGAATTCATTGAAGCCGATGCGGTACTCCACGCGCATGGTCGGTGGCGTTCCGGAGGCTGCTTTCTTCTTGTGGTGCACTCGGTAAGAGACTTCCTGCACCGCGTACTCGGTGCGCGTGATTTGGCCGGACAAGATGCCTTCGTTACTGGCCGACGGCTCGTGCTTGGGGTTTTCCCGTGATGGAAACACATGACCACACTCGGGACACAACGAATACGCCGTAGCGATGAGCGCGTGGCATTGCGGACATTCCTTGGCGGGTGCCTCTCCCCCACCGTTGGCCGTCTCGACAACGCGCAGCAGGTCGACCGGGCCATGCCGCAGCACGTTGCCGCCGAAGTCCAACACCAGACAATCTTGTTTGCCCGGATGCAATCGGAAGCCACGTCCGACCATCTGGTAATAGAAGCCCGGCGACAGCGTCGGGCGCACCATCGCGACGCAATCGATGTTCGGCGCGTCGAAGCCGGTGGTCAGCACGTTCACGTTGCACAGGTATTTGAGCGCGCCAGCGCGGAAGCGATGAATGAGTTCGTCACGTTCGAAGGGCAACGTTTCGCCGCAGACGAAGCCGCATTCTTGCTTGTGCCGTTCCTCCATGACCCGGCAGATGTGCTGGCCGTGCTGAACACCGGAAGCAAAGATGAGCACGCTCTTGCGATCTGCCGATAGTTGCACGATCTCACGACAGGCAGCGAGCACGAGGTTGTCGTCGTCCATCAGCGATTCGACCTCGCCCGCGAGGTATTCTCCACCTCGGACATGCAATTGTTTGGTGTCCGGCTTGAGCGTTCCCGCCTTGGTGCGCAATGGACTGAGATAATGCTGCACGATCAATTCGCGGACGCCGATTTCGTAGCAAACGTGATTGAGGATGTTTTCCGGCGCGCAGATGGTGCCGGACTTCAGTCGAAACGGCGTGGCGGTCAGACCGATGACTCGAATGTTCGGATTGACGATCCGCGCCTCGGACAGGAATGTCCGGTACATGCCCTCGCCGTCGGGCGGAATCAGATGAGCCTCGTCGATGATGATCAGGTCAACGGGCCCGACGTCACAGGCACGCTCGTAAACGCTTTGAATCCCGGCGATGGTGACTGAATAACCCAGGTCACGCCGCTTGAGACCGGCAGAGTACAGACCGACCGGCAAGTCAGGCGCGATGACCCGCAACTTCTCCGCCGCCTGTTCGAGTAATTCCTTCACGTGCGCGAGGATGAGCACGCGACCACCCCACTGCTGCACCGCATCGCGACAGATAGTAGCGATGACCGGCGTCTTGCCGCCGCCGGTGGGGATCACCACGCACGGATTGTCGTCGCGCGTGCGCAGATGCTCGTAGACGGCATCCACGGCCTGGCGTTGGTACGGGCGCAGTTCCATCGCTATTTCAGCCAAGGCGCTTTGCCGCCGAATGTTGACGCGGCTGGTCCGGCCTCGTCTTTTCTTGAATAAGCCTTGATGACGTTCGTGAGATCACTCGAATCGTTTCGTTTCTTGAGCCCGACCGTGATGATCAGCGGTATGTTGTGCAGTTCCACGCTTTCTTTCGGCGCCATCACGCCGACGGCGCGGCAAATGGCTGACAATTCCGCGCGGGCCAATTTGACGGCAGTGGCGTTCGCGTTTTCGAGATTGAGGCGCGACCAGACATTTCTGTCCTTGTGTGGGCCCTCAATAACCTGAAAGTTTACTTGCAGATAAGAACCGCTGCCTTTCTTTGTGGGCTTTGTCTCGCTGTCAGCGATGACCGCCAGATACTTGCCCGCTGGAATCGGTTCAAATCCGAACGATGGATCGAAGTCCGCAGCATTGAAACCGTTTAAGTTGCTCATGTATTGTCTCCGTTTTCAATTGTTTGTTCAGTCTTTTCGTACTCAGGCCAGTACCCTCGAATTAAGTCGAGTGCCAATTGTCTGTCACCGCGTGCATACGCTTGATGTATATGCCAGTCGAGTGGCAATGTGTCCGGTAAACCCAAGCGATTTTTTGCAACGTGCGAAGGCCGTTCGGTTGTTCGGAGGATGCGCGCACCAGTGCCCAAGCCTTGGATGCGCTTGCGGCCAAAGCCCTCGTCGGTGGATTTTGTATGCACGGCATAGGTGGCAAAGAGGACTTCATCGCTCCATTCTTGTACCAACGCCGAGGCATGTTTGTGCAGGCGCGGCGAGTACCGGTCGTAAGTATCAGTTTCGGGATTCGCGAACTTTTCGATTTGCGCGTGGGCAATCAGGATGATCGACATGCCCCGTTCTTTGCGCAGCGCATCCAAGCCTGCTAGAATTGCGCGCCAGTGCGTGAGGGCGAAGAAGTACCCCTTCGCATAACCGATATCTTCGATTGATCCGACGCCGCGGTCTTCGCAGACTTTTCCCCAAATCAGGCGTTCCAGCCAATCGAGGGAATCTACAACGATGGTCCTGTACTCGTGAGCCTCGCTGTACAACGCGGCCAGTGCATTCACGACGTCACCGTAATGCATCGCAAGCGGGAAGTACGCACAGTCGATGCCGCCAAGTCCGTCTTCAGTTTGGATGAACACCGGCTTGTCCGCCATGGCGCCAAAGGTGCTCTTGCCGATGCCATGTGTCCCATAAAGAGTGACACGCCGTGGCACTAACTGCAGGCCGCGATGGATCTGACTTAAGAGAGTAGACATATGATCTCCTGATCCGAATTAGTCATGTTGAAACCAACGCGCCGTCAGACTGCTGCACTGATGCGCGCTCGACGCGTCGCACGTGAAATGCATTTTCCCCAAACTCGCGAATGAGCAATCGCGTGTACACCTGCACGAGTGACGCCCCAATCTCCCCGTCGGCATTGACGACAAGCAGGCGGTTGGCTGCATCCAACTCGTAACCGGTTTCAAGCCGCACGCGGGCTTCGCCGAACAGGCCCTCGATTGCGTAGATGGCCAGATGCAAAGACATCTCGGCTTCCGTCAGCTTCACCGTTGGCTGAAACTCAAATCGAAACGCTGTCATGGTTAGGACACCTCCGTAATAACTGGCTTCGTTGGTTACATATGCCGTCGCCGTCATGGCTGTCCGCCGGAAAAGAAATCTCCAAAACCTTGGTTCACGAAGTGCGCGCGAATGCGCTCAACGGCGTTTCGAACCTGACGGCGGGAGATTCGCATGTCGCGGGCAACCGCCGCGACGGCGTCAGTCTTCAAGCGGCGGGAGATTTCCTGGAGGTCGGCGGGCAGCGATTCGATGGCGCGGGCGATGGCAACCTTCAAATCGCCCTGCTCAACCGCCTCCCATTCATTTGCATTTGATGTCAGCGAATCCCAAAGCGAAGTGTTGTCGGAATGCGAGACTCCACTTTCAAGCGACTGGGCTCTAAGACCCGCAGCACGTTTGAGGCGGCTTCTGTCCCGAAGAAGCATGGCAACTTTGGTACGGATCACGCGGTCGGCAAAAGTGCTCGCCGCCCCGCGCGTCGGGTCAAAGAGATGCGATTTCTCAATGAGCGCTATTGTGAGTTCTTGCACCAGGTCGTCTTCATCGGAGCGTCGGAAACCTGGTTTTCGGGAAAGCTGACGTGTTTTGACTCGGATTAACGAACTTGCGTATGCGGTAAGAACCGCATCGCGGGCGGGACCATCGGGCATTTGCGCCTCGGGCCGGAGGCGCGTGCCCGCTGATGGTCATGTGCGCGCAGGGAATCCTCGTCGCAGCACACACGGCTGTTTGATTTACGGGATTACCTGAGTGACCGGCGGGTTATCACCTAACGGCGTGCCCGCGTCTTAAATGGCGTGTGTTTGGTTGCGTGGGGATGACCGACAAATGTCGGCGGTTGTGTCGGCGGTTAAATAATGCGAGTGGTGGGAAAACGCACTGGAAGTTCTTTCTTGCTGATCTTTGACAACGCTGGGCGCAACACGCGCCAAAACCATTTGTGCGCTTTGCCGTTACCTCCTCGAAAATCAGGCTGCGGAAATTCGGGTGCTTTCAAACAACGCTCCAGCGTACGCTTGCTTAGTCCCGTTAGCGGCGCGACCTGCGAAAGAGTGACGATTTCATCGATTTGGTTCTCGGTGTCTTTCGGCTGTTGGGCATCGTACCAAGTGAGGTACTCAACAAATCCGTCACGCACTACCACCAAATCGTCGACCACCGACTGCTGAACCCAAGGCCGCCAACCACGACGCTCCTTAAACAAGAAACACCCCGGCGGCATATGCTCTTGTGAGATTTCAACGACCTTGCCATTTCTCGTGGTACACTGTGAGTGCTTACCACCAAGGCCCGCGACTGATAGTTGCATACTTGTGGATGTACAAAGCGTCTCCCATCCCCAAGATTGGAGTGTCGAATCAACGCCTTCCCGCAGCATTCGATACAGCCGGGCAAATCGAATGATATTTGGCCAACCACCAGCATGCTGTGATTTTCGTCGATTATCATCAAATGCAAGCCTTTGAGGGTTCAAAGTAATTTCCAATTTGAATAGTGCAGTATGAACCTCGAAATCGTTCATGGGAGACTGTTTTGAGCCCTTTGCGGTATTTCCGTGTTTCGATTTCCGAACGCATTTGCATTCGATCGCAGCCAAGAGAAAACTTTGAAGATGGCGAAGAATGTCGCCAAGTTGTGTCGGCGGTGGAGAAAAGTGGATAGGCTGCTTCAGTTGGCCCATTTTCATTTCCTTTCTGGAAGAGGCATCTATGCATAACCTGACGGTCGAAAGTGTACTTATTAAGGCCGATTACGTGGAGGGCAGCAGCAATGACGATTGAAGAGCAATTCGAATCGCTGGATGTACGAACAGTCGAACGCTATGTAGCGGAACGCAAATCTGAAACTCTCCAACTCGATTTCAAGACCGTTGCTGACCAACCAATGAGGAATACAGACGACAAGAAGAACTTTGCAAAGGCTCTTTCCGGCTTCGCAAACTCCGATGGAGGAATAGTCGTTTGGGGCGTTCAAACAGACAAGGTTGCCGACGTAGACGTTGCGGTGTCCGAGAGGCCTGTCCCCAATGTCCAAGCTCTTGAGGGACGATTACTCGAGTTAGAGAGTGAAGCCGTAAGCCCATCCGTAGATGGAGTTCGTCACAAGGCACTTCAGAGGCCCGATGGTTCGGGATTTGCGGCAACTCTGGTGCTCGCGAGCGATCGCGGGCCGCACATGGCAAAGCTTGGCGAGGACAGGTACTACAAGCGTTCTGGCACCTCCTTTAGGCGCTGCGAGCATTTTGACCTGGACGACATGTTTGGTCGGAGGCCTAAGCCTAAGCTTAGTTTGCATTGCAGGATCGATGGTCAACTCCAAACGTCACCCGATTACTCCGCGGCAACCCAGTTCGTTCGAATCGGCATAGAGAACAGAGGACGGGGAATAGCAAAGTTTCCTTACTTATATGCGTCTACGTCTCCTGTTGGTTTGGTAGGCGCCGGTCCACGAGGGTGGAATCCAATTTCATTGCTCAAAGGCCAGTCGTATGGCGTGTGTCTAGTTGGAGGGGCCGACGTGGTGATACATCCTGAAAGTGCGGTCGAAGTCTTGCAAACGATTGAATTCCGTGCGTCGTTGCATCACAACTTGAAAGTCTCATACCTGATTGGTGCAGAAGGTATTGAAGCAGTAGCGGGGACTTGGGAAATTCCAATCCGATCGTGAATTCGACAAATCGTGGAGCGGAGGATTCGAACCTCCCGGCGCGACAAGTGCACTTATGCGAAACAGCGGCAATTCACATTTCGCCCCTCGATTGAGGTGGCCCAGCCACCAAGACTCCACAGCCGCGCCGCTCCAGCCAAAACGCGTAACAAGAACTTGCTGATTGTTTTCATGATTACCTCCATTTGCTCTGTAAACAAGGTGGAGAATCCAACAACCGAGACGACAATACGAATCGCTACGCTGAATCGCAGTGGCACGCAGCCTTATGCTGCGATAATAAGCTTTGCGTTACCAAGTGACAACGCTGTGCCTGCCAATCTACGCAAAGGGTAATTGGCCTAAGCGTGCGCTCGAAAATGCTCTCACGACCCTTTTCTTTGGACGGCAAGAAAAGCATCGTCTCTTGAATATCAGGCGCTAGGTGATTGAGGTTCATGATTTGTGTCATTCGCGGCTGCGTGACATGTGCCAGCCGAGCCAATTCGGACATGTCTGTGACTCTTCCCTCGCGGATGAGACGATCGAAGCGGATTGCCAAGGCCATCAAGCGTGCAATCCGCGGAATGCGTCCGGGCGCTGTTGTCGACGGCGGGCTTGGCTTGTCCACCATTGCCTTTCGACCCTTCTCGCGCCGGACGAAATTCACCTTCCGTTTCACTGTAATCATGCGGCAGCCTCCTTGGGTCGGCGTAGACGTTTCGGCGCGCGATGCGAATCGGGCCTGATCGCCGTAAGCGCTCTCGCATCACCGCCAGTTACTTCTGCCTCCGAGTCAGACTTGTCAGACTCATTCTCCCCGATCGCCTTGATTCCGGTCGGATGGAACGAGATCTCGATGCTGCACTCGGCGACATCGAACTCCACACGGTGGACCAGCAGGTTTATCAGCCGTACCTGTTCGCGCGGGGTCAGCGCCGACCAGACATTGTCGAAATCAGCGAGCGCCTTCGTCACATCGACCTCGGTCAACGACTCGCGCTGCAGCGCCGCTATCTGATCATCAACGTCGTTCAATCGCCGCTCGGCGTGCTCTATTTGGTCCGCGAATTGTGAAATTCGCGTGGCCGCGCCATTTGATGAATCCTGTACCGCTAATTCTTTCAGGTTTGCTCGCAATTTCGCGACGCTGCGTTGTATGGTTCCCCGTTCACGCTCAAGCCGCCCCAACGCCTCTTTCGCCTGCGCCACCGCGTGCTGCAGCGTCACGCGAACCAAATCGCGATCCTGACCAATGCAACGAATCTGGTCGATCACGGCCTTTTCGATTTCCGCCGACGGCAGCGATGGCGTCGGGCACTTGCGCCGTCCGTTCTTGATCGCGTTTGTACAGGTGTAGTAGCGGTAGCGCTTGTTATCGCGCGTGGTATACGTATGGGCCATCACGCGGCTGCAGGATTTGCAATAGAGCAATCGGCGAAGGAGCGCACCGTGGCGATTGCGAGTCTCGGTGCTGACACCGTTTCGATTCTGCGAAAGTCGCGATTGGACACGGTTGAACAACTCGACGGGTACGATTGCCTCGTGCTCTCCGGCGTAGATTTCCTTTTTGTGCTTCGTCTTACCAATGTACAGAACGTTGGTCAGCAGGCCGTGAAGACGGCATTTGTCGTATGGCTCGCCGCCCCGCTGCTTCCCCGCTCGCGTGGACCATATCTTCGACAGCCAACCCCGGCGTTCGAGTTCGGCGACGGCTGCCAACAGCGTTCCCGATTCGAGATAGAGTTCGAAGATTTGGCGGACGCGTTCGGCCTCATCTGGATTGACGACGAGCTTCGGACTGCCACCCGTTCGATCAACGTCGTATCCGAGAACGGGCGTTCCGCCGGTCCATTTTCCCTTCTGACGCGAGGCTGCAATCTTGTCGCGAATACGCTCACCGATGATTTCGCGCTCGAATTGAGCAAACGACAGAAGGATGTTGAGCGTGAGGCGTCCCATCGAGTGCGTTGTGTTGAAATGCTGAGTCACGGAAACGAACGAGACATTGTTCGTGTCAAAAGTCTCCATGATCTTGGCGAAGTCGAGCAGTGAACGACTAAGTCTGTCAACTTTGTAGACGACTGCGCAGTCGATTCTGCCCGCGCTGACGTCGGCCAGCAGTCGTTGAAGCGCTGGCCGTTCCGTATTCCCGCCGGTGAAGCCGCCGTCGTCATATCGGTCAGGTAGTGCGACCCAACCTTCTGCCTTCTGGCTCGCGATGAACGCCTCGGCGGCTTCGCGCTGCGCATCGAGCGAATTGAATTCCTGTTGCAACCCATCCTCGCTGCTTTTCCGGGTGTAGATGGCGCAGCGAACCGTGGGGCCCTTCACCGAGGCTTGGCCATTCCGCCGGGTCATTCCTTCGACTCCAACCCGAAGAAACGGAAGCCATTCATATGCGAGCCGGTAATGGCCTTGGCGACGGCGGTCAACGATCGATAGCGCTCGCCGAGGTATTCGAAGCCGCTGGCCAGTACGGTGACGTCGATCGTTCGGCCCTTGTATAGGCGAGTGATTTGGGAGCCGATGGAGGGCAGGCGTTGGTCTTTGGACACGGCAACGGGAACTGTCCGTGAGCCTGATGCCCTATCGCTCTTCGGCGGCCTCGTCCATTTCGGCGGCGTCAGACGAACGTCGGCGTCGTTGGCCAATTCGTCAGCCCGTCGAAGCGCTCGTTCGGTTAGACCACCTTCGGCGTTGGCCTGAAGACGCCATGCTATCCGCCGAATCAGATACTGGCGATGCCGACTGCGGACCGGCTCGCCGAAAACCTCGACGTACCGTTCCTGCAGTTGGCCGACGGTCATTCTTTCAAGGAATGCAACTTCCTTTTCAATGTTAAGACCCATGGGTCCGCTCCTTATCTGGCAGCCCTAAATCGCGGGTACCGTGAGAGACACTGAGCCTCGTTTTTCCGAGGAAATCAAGGGAATTCTGGCCACAATTGTCGTTGACCTGGGTACCTTTGATTTCCCTTGAGGTGGCGATGCGGCGGTATTGAAGGACGCCCCTGACAAGGATTGCTGCGACCTCGCATTGTCGCTCTTCCGGCGACGGTGGAATCGCTGTTTGCGAACCTAACATCCGGGTGAACTCCTTCAACTGAGTCGTGGTGAAATCGCACAATGCGAATCCGACCAACGGCTCATCCACCCGTTACCTATGCCCTTTCGATGAGTGTTGTCCGCGAACCTAATTGATAATCCTTTATGCCTGACGCCAACCCACTGACCTGTGACTCGTCCACTCGCAAGGTTATCCGCAACGCAGATTGCCTGAATTCAAGCGATAGCTCCCAAGAAACTACGATGCGGCTATTTTTTTATTGACTGACCCAAACTCTAGCAGCTAGCGTATGCGTCAATCTTGATAGCAAGTTTGTAAGCCATTGGTTCGCGCGCGGGTTCTGTGCGTGCGGTCTAGGCATTATGCCGAGACTCAACGCAGAATGATCAATTAAGCGCAATTTGAATTCAAACCAGATGGCTTGGGTCTATTACGCCTCGTTCTTGAGGAGCCTCGTCATGGCGCGAACAAGAATACTTAAGATCGACCATAAGCTCATCTTAGGCACTCTAACGGTAAGCCTACTCTTACCTGGATGTGTTCCCGATAATTCGACCACTGATGGTACGAGTAGACATCGCGAGGTAACGACACTCTCCGATGTTAGCGAAGCCGTTGGCGGCACATTCAGCTTCAGCGGTGAGCCGGAAGGTGCGTGCTGCAACGGTTCCATTTGTACGCAAACTTCGGGCACGGCTTGCACCACGGGTGGCGGCATCTACCAGGGTGACAGCGTTGCGTGCGGTACGTTGTGCTTTTTTGGCGCCTGCTGCATCGGTACGAGCGGTGTCTGCGAGAATGCGTCGGCTGATTGCTGCTCGGATCAGGGCGGAACGTTCATCGGCGGAACGGATTGCGCATCCGTCGATTGCCCCTGCAACATCAACTGCGCTCCGGGCAAGACGGTGGAAGGCGAAGCCGACTGTGGTCTGCCGACGGATACGGTGAACGGTGGCTGCATCTCTACTCCGTTTATCACACAGCCGATTTCGTGCGGTCAAGGTTATTGCGGGACCGCCGCATTTGACGGCTCGTTGCGCGATACCGACTGGTACTCGATCACTCTTTCCAGCGACACTCTGGTGACGTGGTCGGTGAACGCGGAGTTTGATCCGGCGCTCTTTATCGTTGACAGTGCGAGTGGAACAAATTGTGCGAGCGTGGTTATTGTGGCTTCGGCTGCCGGTGAGCAGTGCGGTGCGGCGACTACGGTGAGTGCTTGCCTCCCTGCTGGTACTTACGAGCTGTTTGTTGGTCCGGACTTTGCCGGTGTTGAGGCCTGCGGAGCGGAATACACCGCCACAGTGACGTGCAGTGTTTGTCCGCCGCCGCCGGCTCCCGCGGATAACTGTCCAGCGACATCGCTCGGCAATCTGAATGCAGGCGGCAGCGTGTCGGGTACGCTTGCGGGGTCGACAGATAACTTCGCCGCCCCGACGGGTTGCGGCATCGAGGCGCCGTGCTTTTTCTACTGAAACGGCAACGACGTGATCTACCAGTTTACGGCCGGTATTTCGGCTAATTGGACTTGGTCTTTGTGCAACTCGGCTCCGGATTGGGACAGCTCGATACAGATCCGTGAAGGCGGCGCTTGTCCGGGTACGAACTGCGTCGCGGCTGACGACGACAGCTGTCTGACGTGTAGCTCACCGTACGAAGCAACCGTAACGGCAGCTTTGACCGCAGGAACCCACTACTTTGTGATCGTTGACAGCTTTACGACGGGCGGATCGAGCAATTTCGAGCTCTCATGGAGCGTCGTTCCGGTTTCGACGGGTGCATGCTGCGGTCTTCCGCCATCCCCGAATTGTTCATGCTCGGTACAGTCGGTAGTAGACTGCGGCCTTGCGGGTGGCTTTTACAAGGGTGACGGCACAACGTGCGGAGGCGATCGTTGCGACTGCAACGCCAACGGCATTTGCGACCAGTTTGATTTCCTTCCGTCCGGCGGAGCTCCGAAGGATTATGCGGTAGACGTCAATCCGGACCTCACAATTCCGGATGCCGGCATCTCGCCGTGTGGTACGTGTTCTTCGGGTCAGGTCTGCATCGACGTGAACGGCGACGGCAACGTCGGTCCTTCGCCGGATCGTTGTGGAGTCCAGAATAGTTTCAACGTTCCGGACAGCGGTACAATCACGGATGTCGACGTAGCGCTGGATATACTCCACACTTGGGAGGGCGACCTGATTGTAATCATCGAGCACGGCGGCGAGGCGGTGACGCTCAACGCGGGTACGGCCGGCAATGGAAACCTGGATGGTGTCTATATCTTTGATGACTCCGCGAACGGAACGATTCACGTCAACTCAGAAGTCGATGTAGTACCGGGCAGCTACAAACCAGATGAAATCCTTGCGCAGTTCAACGGTATGAACAAGCAGGGTAACTGGACGATGAGCATTGCGGACGACTTTGGTCCGGACGGTGGTATGTGGCGAGCCTGGTCGCTGGCGTTCATCAACAACGGCACGCCGCCGGTGGCGACGGACTGCAACGGCGACACCATTCCGGATTCGTGCCAGCTGTCGGGTAACGACTGCAACGGGAACAGCATTCCGGATGATTGCGAGCTGGCTGGCAACGACAGCATTCCGGTCGGTGGCGACGGCATTCCGGATGGTTGCAATTGCCTCGTCCATGGCGACTGCGGTCCGGGCGAAACCTGTGAGCCGTGTACAAACGTCTGCGTGACGAATGGTTGCCCGTGTACGACTCAAGCCGATTGTCGAAACAACCTATGTCCAGACGACAATGCGTGCAACCATGCATATTGCGTGAGCGGGACTTGCCTATTCACTTGTGAGCGCTACGGAGATGTACAGCCACCGGGAGGAAATGGGCAGGTCAATCTCGACGACATCCTCTGCCTCCTTGCTGGTTTCGCCAACCTGGCATCGTGCCCGAACGCAGACATTATTCCATGCGGCGGAAACGCAATCATTAACCTCGATGACATTCTTAGCGTGTTGGGTGCCTTCGCAGGTGCCAATCCCTGCGCCTGCGTAGAGAACTGTTTGCCGGGTGGCGGTAATCCACCTCTTTGCGGAAGCACTCAACCATTTGATGGGGGAGGCGATGCGAATGGCGGAGTTGCTGTCGGCGGTTGCTGCAACCTCAATCTCGATTGCCAAGACGGGTTGTTCTGCAGCGGCCTGGAAATCTGTACCTTCGGCGTTTGCGCCGACGGCCCTAATCCTTGCCCGGCGGGCTATTGTGATGAAGCAGATGATGCCTGTACTGGTGCATGTTGTCTTGTCGGTGCGTGCCAATTGGTATCCGAAGTTGATTGTGAAGCTCTGCAAGGAATTTACCAAGGTGATGGCGTCGCATGTCCCACGATTGGCCCGTTAGGCGCCTGTTGCTTCGCAGCCGTTGGTTGCTTGGTTCGCACCGAGGAAGCGTGCTCTTGCCAAGGCGGCTCATTCTTGGGCGACGGAACATCATGCCCGGCGAATGATCCTGATACAGACTGCCTGACGAACGCTGTCGACAACTGCGACAATGATTACAACCCATTGCAAGATGACATGGACTTGGATGGCGTCGGAGACGAATGCGACAATTGTCCTACGAAGGCAAATCCAGGCCAGGAAGACGCCAATGGTATGTGTGGCGGCGATGCCTGTGAAACTTCTGCACTGTTTTCCCATTGCGATGTTCCGTTCACACCTGCGCCAGGTATCGACCCCGTGTTATTGAGTCCGGCCTATCCTCATCCATTGCTTGGAGAAAGAGTTCACGCCGTCCTTCAACTCTGCAATGCGCTCATGCCGATCGACCGTCAGGCATTGATGGGTACCGGTCTGCAGTTTCAAGGAGGATTCTCTCACCATGAGCTCATCATTACCGCTACCCAATCGGAGCTGTCATATATCGAAAACGTACTCATGACCATGAAGTGTCTTGAGGGGACAGTAGGTGAGGCCTGCGCCGTTGACTCAGATTGTGATACATCTCCAGGACAGGGCGACGGAGATTGCGGCACACACTTACCGTTTGTGCGCGCGATTTTCCCACTGCCTGTGGATTGTCGTATAGGCCCGGGCCTCGATGACGGTTTGGACCATGATGTGCACGTTATTTTCTATGAAGATGTTCCATCGGCCGTTGCGAACCAAATACTATTGGATCACGGTGCTACCAACATTCTGCCCGGCGGTGCCATTCAAGGAACACATATCGTCAATACCTGGGCTGCTCGATTAACCGCTGCCGAGATTTCATTGCTGGCGTCAGAAGAGCCGGTGTTGTCTATTTCGCTAGCTGGCGTTCCCGAAGGACTAAATGATGGGAGCCGCCTAGCGATTGGAGTAAACACGGTACAGGCTCCACCTTTCTGTGCGGGCTTGGGGTGTACGGGCGCGGCCATCGTTATGGCTGAAATTGATACAGGCTGGGCTGCTGGCGATGGCACATGGGGCGCAGCGCCAGTCGGCGGAGCTCATGGTGGGTTAATGGGTTCGGTGATCGCGCGCGACCGCCTTCCACTTGGACCGCTTCCCGGCCCAGCAGCCCCGGCTGGATGTGGTGCGGCAATCTTGTGTGATAACCCTGCAACCGCCTGTAGCGAGTGCTTTTATGCAGACCACGCGACTCATGTGGCTGGCACCATGATGGGAAGCGGATTCATGAATTTCGCCATGCGTGGAATGGCGCCTTCCGCTCAAAATATTTCGTACAAGTTTCCTTATAGCGCACTGGAGTTGGCCTGCGAACTTACCGACTCGGCTGTCAACTACGGTGCACGCGTCGCGAACAATTCCTGGGGTATGCGACCCCCCGGTACGCCTGCAGTGACGTATGGCGCCTTCACTCAAGCATATGATAGGGTAATTCGTAATCGCCCTTCAGAGGCGGTGGTCTTTGCTGCTGGTAATTCGCAATGCTTTCGCGGTTCGATCGCCGTTGCCTTACCACCAATTTACACAGTACCGGTATGTACACCCTTACCGGCACCAGTTCCGCTGCCACCGGCAATCGCTGAGCCGCCTGCGTCAGTCCGAAATCGGTTCTTTACGGTATTAGGAAATGTGGGCCAAACCGCGAAGAATACTCTTGTAATTGGGGCGGTGGACTCTGGTAGCCCGTCGGCGCCGGGTAACTTCGGAAAGATGACTACATTTAGTTCTTGGGGGCCAACTTCTGATGGGCGAATCAAGCCCGACCTGGTCGCGGCTGGTAGCGAAAATGGCGTCCAAGATTGCTTCGCTTACTTCCCGCCGGTTGAACAGGAGACAGATCAAAGGATCATGTCCACAGTATGTTCAGGCGTCTTCCCTGCATGTCCTAACTTTGATCCGGCAAATCCTGACTTTTGTACAACCGTAACGGGAGACATGTATGGTCCCAAGCGAGGCACCTCAATGTCCGCACCTGCGGTTTCAGGAGGCATCGGTTTATTGATGCAACAGCAGGGCAACATCGGCCTAGTACCTGGTGATACGCCCTTAGATTCAGACTCGATCAAAGCGCTTCTTGTTCACACAGCGATTGACCTGCCGGTGCACTTCCCGCTCGGCGGAGCATTCATGAGTGTCGTTGCTCCGTGCCCCGGTAGTGGCGCAGGAACAGAATGTTGGCCCGTGCCGCCAGTCATGCCGGGAGTTGTTCAAGATGGTCCCGATTACGTGAATGGTTGGGGACTCGTGAGTATTTCCGGAGCGGCCAACAAGCTCATCACTAGGAATCCACCCGTAACCCTTAGGCCATCTGGTTGTCCAGCGGGTGTGGCTTATGCGAATCTCCCATTCAATAGCCCATTGCCAATTGGAGGGAATCCTGCAGGCCTCGGCATATTGGGATGTGCAACTGCGGCGATTTGGGATTGGGTCGGCTACATCACTGTGCCGCCAGGAACAACACAACTTCGAATCACGATCGCCTGGGACGATGTTGCCGCAGTGCCCCCGCCAGACAACGCGGTCGCACCGCTCTTGGTAAACAACCTTGATCTAATTGCCACACCTGGAAATGGCATGGGCGCAACGTTTATGCCAACGGGCCTTGAGTATTACTCATGGCGCCTCGACCCCAGTTGTCCGCATTTGCAAGCAGTCAGACCTGCTGTACCGATTGGCGGCCCGCAATACGCCGACAATCGAAACAACGTTGAGCAGATCATTGTGGATAATCCGGCAGCAGGTGGCTGGCGTATCGTTGTTCAGGCAGCGGGATTGGCGATGCCACCCCAACAGTTTTCCATCATTATCTCGATGCCGCCGAACTTTCCGTAGCAAAGCCATGAGCGACCACATTGATCAGTTTCGATGAGGGTTAAACTCGCTGAGGGAATCGAACAGAGGTCATAACCCGAGGGCGAGACTGCTGAAGAGACGCCGAGACTTTCTGGATCGTTCGGCGGCGGGATTTGGATGCGGGTACGAAAGTGATGCGCGCGAGATTAAACATGAGAGACAATCGTTCAATCGCTGATTCGTAAACCCTTGCCACCACTCGCGTAAAAACAATCGAACCCGAACGTCTCAGTTCGGGCACATCCCTTTAACCTGTCGGTCGGCTGTTTTTCGCTACAAAACGTGAACTAGAGGGAACCCAACGGTCCTCGAAATAATTGGGGCGCGCAAGAGAGACAGTCTTGCTTGTACCCTGCACCATCTACACTTAGTGACCGTTGCGATCGATCTGCAGGATGAACTCGTCGACGTCGTTCGTTCCGCAGACAGACTCACAATCGGTCCATGATTCATACATCGGGCCGGTGTAGATGGGCGCGTTCGGGTCCGGGCCGTAATCGCAGGGCTCCAGTGCATAAGTAATCGTTGGACCGATGTAGGCTTCTATCCACCGCGGGTCGCGCGTGCCGTCGAAGCGCACCGGTTGCATCTCTTCGCAAGGAGGCGGAGGTGTACCATTGGTCAGCGGCTTACGAATGACGTCTTGAACGCGGCGAATGCCATCGTAATAGTAATCCTCGTATCGCAGCGCCGTGATCCCGTCGGACTCGATGCGATACTTGCGAATGATTCGTCCGAGACCGTCGTACACGTAGCGGAAGACCAGATCGCCGAGCTCTCCGCCGTTGATGCTGCCGATCGTCGTACCGCTGTTCTCATCGAACTCCGCCGTGCCGATCTCATTCACCTGCACCAGACGATTGAAACCGTCGTACTGATAGATGTAGTTTCCGTCTGAGACGAAGTTCCCGGCCGCGTCGTAGATCGGCGCGAAGCAGTAGATAGTGATTGCGCAGAGTAGGAATGAAGACCGGCGCATATTTGCAGGACTTCAAGTGGTTCATGGGTTGTCGTCAAATCATCGTTTTTTTGTTCGCTTCGTTTTTGCGCCGAAGGGAAACACTTCTGACCAGTCATAGTCGTCGATGCTCTCTCCCCACCATTGAACGAGTGTTTGAAGAGCTTTGAACTCCGCTTCGTCCTTCGGAAGTCCTTCGGAAAGCGCGGAGTTCAGGAACGCTTCATAAGCAAAATGTGCGTCTCCAGACAGATACTTGGTTTTGGGTGGATTCCAGAGAAAACCACGCCGCTTGTCGCTCGGAGCATGAGGGCTAGCACGGAATTCGAGGAATCGCTTATTGTCGTCATCGTCTTCATCCGTGACTCCATACTTGATTTGCTTAGCCCGTTTCGTGCACGGCTCGTTCTTAATCCCCGGCCAGGCATAATCCTCGACGCGGTTGCCGCGGTATCTGATAATCGCTTTTTGCGCTTCAGTCTCGGCCTGTTCCTGGAGAAGTCCCTTAGCCAGACCCTCCGCAAGTCGCAGCTTATGCACGCTACGTGGCTTACCTGCTAAATACTTCAGATTGTCCGGCGACAACAGAAAACCCAAAGCGCTGCCAAGTTTAGCATCGATCGTGACTTCGCTGGCTAGCGCAAATAATCCGCACGGCTCTAATCGTCCTGGAATACGCTTACCATATTCGTCCCTGTACAATTCAAATACACGTGAGTCGTCCCAGAAGCAATGGGTGCGCAAGACGTCCTCCGTTTGCAACGGCCGGTGTTCCACGGTTTCAAAATAGCCCCGGGTCCACGCTCCCTGATCCATCCCAACAGGAGCAATCAGGAGATCGTTCTTGTTTAGGCCAGGAATGGGAACCCTCGATTTGGAAGCCTTGCGATAAAAGTACACTAATATCGAATCTTTAAATCCGCCGATGGACGCATCGGTTCGGACAACTCGACCGAAGCGAAACAAGTCGTCGGGCATCTGATAGACAAAGATATCGCCGGCCTGAACGGGTTTTCGCGATTTCTTCAACACGCGCATGTTCACTCAGCATACTCCATTACAACTATTCACCGCTTAAATACTGTCTTGATTCCATTCTTCTTGACGAACTTAGAAGCCCAGGCGACTGCTCTATCAAAGAACTCATGGTCATGTCTGATAGGATTATTCTCATTATCAAAAGTGTTGCTTTGCTTGATCAGCTGCTCTATCGAAAAGGCCTGATGTCTTGTTAGCCCCGTGACATGCTTTCTGATGTCATATCCGCGTTCGGCCTTCCAATACCGCTTACGCGTCTCAAAATTCTTTGTCATCCCCACGTATTTTGGTTTGCCAGTCACTTCGTCGTACCCAATATATACAGTATGATTCTTCTCCCCGGCATTAAGCCAGCTCTTGAAAACATCTTCAACGGCCTCGGAGTTCCGCGCGGCACTGACCCCCAGGAACAACGCTGCACCGGCCAGCGGATATTTCGCGCCGATTGCGCTGGCGGGAAGTTCAATCACCTGCTCCGCGTAGTAATCCGCGAATTGGCTGAAACCCTCCGAAAGCGCTGCGGCGCGCATGGCTCCTTCCGGCGCCAGCGCGACATTTCCGCCCCAGAATGCGCCAAATGTAGCACCACCCTGCGCGCCCAGATAGGCCGAACCACGGCCGACGATCGAATCATAAATATCGTCCCAGTCACGCCGGATGAGAAGACTTCCCTCTGAAGATTCATCGTTGGCGAAGAAAAGACCGAGTGCATCGGAGTTAGTGATCGGATTGAACCCGGCGTATCCGAACAGGTTCATGCCGTCGCCGTACAAGGACATCAGCTCAAAAGAAGATGCTGATAGCGACGGGTTTTCACCTCCGAAGTATCCAATAGCAATGGTTGGTATTCCACTCTCGTTCGGGTCCCTCTGCATGAACCTCCCGAGATGCGGGTTGTAGGTTCGGTTGCGGTTCTGGTAGACGCCCGCCACTTGCGGAGCCAAGGGCGCGTTTCTGGCTTGCGTGTGGAAACTGTCGAAGAACAGGCCCTTGAAGCCCACGCTGTTCGGCGCGTGATCGAGGCCGAACATGTCGGTCGAGATCAGCTCGCCGTACGGCGCATACGTGTCCTGTCGAAGGACGCCGCCCTCGTCGTCGACCAGCGCCACGACGTTGAGCCCTGCGTCCTGCAGCATGTACACATAGTGACCGTTGCGATCGATCTGCAAAATAAACTCATCGACGTCGTTCGTACCGTAGACGTACTCGCGATCGGTCCACACCTCGTATGTCGGACCGGTATATGTCGGCGCGTTCGGGTCTGGGCCGTAGTCGCAGGGCTCCAGCGCATACGTAATCGTCGGACCGATGTAAGCTTCGACCCACCGCGGATCACGCGTGCCGTCGAAGCGCACCGGTTGCATCTCTTCGCAAGGAGGCGGAGGTGTCCCATTGGTCAGCGGCTTACGAATGACGTCTTGAACGCGGCGGATGCCGTCGTAGTAGTAATCCTCGTAACGCAGCGCGGTGATGCCGTCAGTCTCGATGCGGTACTTTCGAATAATCCTTCCGAGACCGTCGTACACGTAGCGGAAGACCAGATCGCCGAGTTGGCCGCCGTTGATTCCGCTTAGCGTCGTACCGCTGCCCACATCAAACTCGGCGGTGCCGATTTCATTCACCTGCACCAGACGATTGAAACCGTCGTACTGATATATGTAGTTTCCGTCCGAGACGAGGTTTCCCGCCGCGTCATAAATCGCACTAGCGTCCGTGACACCGGTGATCGTCGTCTCGCGCAGCTTGTCGATCTGATTGTTGGCAAAGATTTGGTGTTGCTGACCGGTCAGTTCGTATTGATCGACTACGTCGTCACCATCGACGTCGTCGAAGCGCTCGAAACCGAGAAGAGGATCATTGTTTTGATCGAGCGCGCCCGCCCAATTGCCGAGGTTGTCCAGCCGCCAGTCCAGCCGCGTCGATCCCGGTGACACCGCGATCGACGCATTGCCAGACTCCAGTGTGCCCAGATCGGCGGCAATCAAGCGATTCAGCAGATCGTACTCGTACTTCCAGGAGCGAACGTTATCGCGCGATTCACTCGCCCACTCCGCCTGCGTGACCTGAGCAAAGAGCTGGTTGCCCGACTTGTCGAAAGCGTGCTGGTAACGAATCATGTCGTCGCCGGGCAGATCGTAATGCAGATCAATTAGCCGCCCGAAGCGATCCAGGCCGGTGTAGCCGCCTTCACAAGCGACGGTCTGGTAAGTCCCGTTGGCGAACTCTGACACGACGCGACGCGATGTGCCGGTGTATTGGTAGAGCGCCACGGGGTTGCTATCGATGGAGACCTCGGTGACGCGGTTCAAGATGTTGTCGACGCTTGGCGATGAGGAGTCGCACCAGTACGTACCGCCATAAGAGTAGCCGACCGACCGGCGCGTCGTCGTGGCGACACGCGTAGGATACCACATCTCAGACAGGCGATTGTAATTCCCCCCGCCGTCATTCGCGGAGCAGGTATCCCACGTGTAATCGACGGCCGGTGCATTTTCGTAAACGTGGTAGAAATGGGCCTGAGTATCCTTAATCAGATTGCGGAACGAGTCGTACTGAAACTCGTTCTCGGCGATGACCTGATGTTGACCTGCATCATTCAGCGTATAGGCCGTAATCAGTGTCGGTTCGCCTGTGGGTGCATATTTGTAATTGATACGATTGACGCGATACGTCGGCATTGTGCCTTCGATCGCTTCGTCGAAGTACGTTTTGTCATCGATGTCCGTTTGAATGCGCCGACCGAGTTCGTCGTACGTGTGCGTGAACATGATCCCACGCTGATCGACGCGACTGTAGAGCATCCCGTCCGGCAGATACTTAAACGTGAAGCTGTCCTCGGAATTAGGCCGACCCGTGTTGGTGGATGGGAACTGGACTTGGTGAATCAGATCGCGATTGCGACTGATGACATTTCCTGCGGCATCCACGACTTCAGCACCGTCATCGCCATACACCAACTGCGTAATTTGAAGTGTACTATCGTTTGCATCCCAATTGATTTGAGCATACACAGTTACGGCCGTGGACTGATGATTCGGCAAGACCGCCGCCATCAATTCCAAACGACCAATCGAGTCGTATTTCCTCGCGGTGAGCTGCCGCAACGTGACATCGGAATCATCCGCGTTCTCTATCGTCAGCAGCAACCGACCGAGTCCATCGAACTCCTGGCGCGTCACCGTTCCGTCGGGATGATAGACGACGTTTTGTCGCCCGGCTTCATCATAGCCAAAGCAAGTGATGTGTGCAGTCGTATCCTGATCATCAAACATATCAACGGCGCAGCCCGTAATGTTGCTCTCTTCGTCAAGAGTTGCTGGCGAACCATCCCACACATAAGTCGGCGGCGGAGCGCCATTGGAATACGTTACCGAATTTGTTCCGAAATCGGCCGTCGCGATCAGTCGCCCGGTGAGGTCGTACCAGGAGTACGCATAGGTAACGATGCTGTTGTCTGCGCATAGCTCCGCCAACGACGTTGTGGCGGAATCACAATCGTCGTCCATGTCGTGCCGCCGCTCGTACCGCGTCGTCTCTGTAGCCCGATCGTTCTTATCATACGTCGTTTCGACACGCGACACCTCGATATCGTCAGCCACTGTACGAGAAACAATTTGCCGTCCCCGCGCGTCATACACGTACATCTGCTTCGGCGAGTTTGCGCTGATGACCTCGATCGCCTGATCGCGATGATTGAAGTAGTTGTAGGTGGACGTGTAAACCAAACCCTGGCTAATGACATCGTATGGGTCGTATACTGTAGGAACAACGTATCGGCGCGTTTCCTCGACCTGCCCACGGTCATTGTAGCGGTACTCGGTCAGCGAAAGTGGTGCAGGCGATACCTCAAATATCGCCGTAGCTGTCATGGTCGAACCATCGGGGATCTGCGTCGGATCAACATCCTCGGCAGCGATCCCTACCGGCCCATATTGCGCCTGGAACCGTACGCGATCCTGATGATCGTACCACGTGAGTGAATTCGAGATTGCGTCTCCGTTCACATTACGTTGAACGACCCAAACATTGCGCATACGCCAATCATATTTGTGTTCCTCGACCCAGCCGACGGAATCTTCGTCGTTCGTTCCCGGCGCTCCCGGGTCTTCGATTTCACGACAACCGTTATTCACGCCGACGAGGTTGGTACAACACGCATCAAGTGTGACGAAATACTGGTTGTTCGGCGTGTCGCGGTAACGACGGACTTTGCTCAGCTTCCCGGCATCGGTGACGCCGATGCCGTAGTATCGCTTCTCCGTCAAAACCAGATTGTCGTTGAAGCCCCATGTGCTTGGATTGCACTGGCTATATCCAGATGGAGGCTCGCTAGGATCAATCGGATCGGCCGTTCTCCAAAATTGATGGAGGTCGCTCGTGCCGCGATAAGTCTTCTGCAGTCGGCCCCGCTCGTCATAGAGATAGCGCGTGACGCCGCCCGATGGATCCTGCTGCCGATCCAGCATACCCCATGCGTTGTAACCGACGCTGGCCGAAACGGGGGGTGTCTCTGGGTCGCTCCCGGAACGCTTGACGCCGATTACCCGGCCGTTCTCGTCATATTCAACAGTTGATTCGCTGATCAGCTCAAACGGACCAGTCTCGTCATAATCTTCAAGGCCCGTGGGTTCGACATCCAGTGAATTAACCCGAAGCTGTTTAGTCCAGAGTAATTTCTGGCCGCGGTACTGCGAGAGTTCTAATGGCGCGAGGACAAGCCAATCACAATTCGCCCCGCAAGATTGTACTTCGGGCGGAAGAATTTCTGGATACGACCAACGAAGCAACAACTCGTCATCACCTTCGCCATCTTGCTTGACGTGAATGATTCGAGATTCGCGCCCGTTGGGGAACTCAACTCTCTTAAGTCCAAATATCGTGTCGTACTCATAAATCGTCTCGTAGTCCAGCGCGTCACTCGACGCAAATCGCGCAAGGTCACTGCACTTATTCGCAATATCCGTCGAAGTGGCATCCTGAATCTGATTGGTTGGTCGTCCAAACTCATCGTAGTGGGAAACATCCACGAAGAACTCGTCGACTCCACCAACGAAGGAGAGTCCATCGGCGGGATTTCCGTCCATGACGCTTCCGTAACCGTGACAGATCACGCGTCCCTGGTCATCGTACATCATTCGATCGAGCGCGTAGCGCTCCTCGCCACCTTCCCTGTTCAATACGGCTGGACGTACAACGTCTTTGCGGGTGATCGGCTCATCGAGATTGTCTTCAAAGCCTTCAGGGGCAACGCCGAATACATAATGATAGGTAGTAACGCTTGGCTCACGAAAACCAGGCAATTCAGAATACTCGGGATATTCTCTTATCTCACTAATAAACTCCGGCCTCGCCTCGTGCCGATCGATTTGCTTCAAGGGTATTAGGCTTCCTGCGGTGCCCTTCTTAACCTTAATGCTAACCAGCTCACCCGGCGGATTGTCGACGCTGACAGGAAATGGATATTCGTCACCTTCACCGACACAACCTTCAGCCACACAGCAAGCGCACTTGTTGCGATACGGGCTGTCTATGGTAGTGATAAAGCCGCAATAGTTGTCCTCGTATTGAAACAGATGAATCAACCCCTCAACTGATTCGTCGCAAGCCGGATCATTTTGGCACGCGCTCCAGCCTGCACTGCGTCGCTCAGTGACGCGACCCGCGCAATCATAAAGGTTCTCTTCGCCATAGCCCGAACCCTCGTCGAATGTCAACTCACCGTCTTTCGCTGTCCAAGTGCGATCCTTAAGCACGAATCCCGCTGCGTTCATTTCGACCATCCGGCGCGACTTGATGCCAGTGGGATTGGCAGTAAATGGCGTGTAATCAGCGAATGGCTCATGCTCATCTACGATCATTATGTGGTAACGTCGTTCTCCATTACCATTTGACATCAAACGGTAGAAATTGTGCTCACCAGGCCCCCCACAATACATGCCAGCCTTGGTTATGTATCGATATGGGTATTTTGTACTGACGCCAGCGGGATCAGAATATGGCCCGTTAATGTCATGGTTCCACCAGGCGCAATCGAGGTCACTGAGTGAGTGCTCACAGAAGTACTCCTGAGGGCACGGCGTGGGTGGATCGGGATACTCGTTGAGGTGGTAATACGTGTATATTCCAACGTTTTTTGCACCTTGCCGCCGATCAATTACTCTCTTGGCGGCCACAAACGATGTCAAAGGCGGGGACCCGGAAAACCAATCAATCAAGGTCACAATATCGCCAGCAACTGTATCTACTAATTCAAAATCGAGATCTGCCAGTTCGCCTAGATCTCGGCTTTCAGTTTCGATGGGTTCCACATCCGGCTTGATAATCGCTACCGGACCGTCGTGGCCGATGTCAAGTATAAAGTTCGACGATTGGTGTTCTGGAGAACATGACTCAGGCGCACAGGCCGCGCGCGCGCCTTGAATGATTGAATCTAATGTGTTGTTATAGAACACGCTCATCGAACCATCACCGTTGCGATAATGGTATTGCGTTTCTTCCCGGGTGGATGAAATTACGGCCTCGTTCTGGTCCAGTTGGCGGCGCGTGACGACGACCTTTAGCAAGTTGCCTCCACGGTGTAAACCTATAGGTTGGGCGGGATCGTCGAGAGTTGCGGGGAGTTCATCAAAAACGCCGCCACCATCGTATTCACACGCAACAGGGCAGCTTTCGTTCGCATTTACCTCCGTTGGAAACTGAAACTCATCGTAGAGGTAGCGAAGTTCAATCAACCAGTCAGATAGCTCGGTCGCCAGTGGCTCCATTACAAACTCCTGGTGATCGAGTATTGAAGTATCCGGCTCGCCCGAACCTCTACAGTATTCCTCCGCTGCTCTTGTCGGACAGCTCAGACCTGAAGGTAGTTCCTTTGAGCCCTTGTACACGTGAATCGCATCCAGAAAATGAGGACGATGAATATTGATATAGTTGGCGTCCTCTCCTGAAATGGGACACGCTGAATCGATCAAACAACGATCGTCTTCGCCGCGATCACAGTACTGACCAAAGCTCCGATGGGTGTAAATCAATGTCCAAACGGGCTCTTCGCCAGGCGTTCCTGCGCCGCGAATGAGCCTAACCCGCTTAATTTGACCAATCTTGTTGCATTCGAAACATGATGTGCTACAGTGATAATTGCTACCGGTGTAAGTGCACGGCTGGCAATCGGGCTGACAATACTCAATCTCGATCCGATGACCATAACGGTCTTCTATGCGCGTTACGATCCCCAGCATGGGCACTCCCTTGTTCACAGTCGAAACGCCTTCGTAGTTTTGGCATTGGATTTCTGTGGCGGGATCGCGCATTTCAAGTGGGACAGTATTGTCATCCGCACCCAAACAAGACCCGCCGTCGCGAGTTACCGTATCGATCAGTTTGATCGTATACTTAACCGATCTGCGATTCAGCCAAATGTGAAACTCGTCGGGATATCGGGGCTGTTCATTTTCATCCAACCAAGCATAGTTTTCTAATAGTCCTGGATTCAAATCGTTAGGGGTCCAACTGAGCACAGCGTCAAACCACGGTGGCGCAATGAACTTCCTGCTCGCGGCGTCATATGTAAATGGAATAGAATGATGAGCGTCCGGAATGAAATAACACTTTGGCGGTTCGCCAATATTGTAAAACGGACTCGCATCAAACAGAAAAAGCGGTGCCTCCCCCATCATCCAGCCGCGGCCATTCCAATCCCAAAGCGCTCGTTCTTCATTCACATCGGTAAGGTGTTGGTTCCCCTGCGAACACAAAGTACCGGTGCGCCAACTGTCTGTATTTGTACGCAGATGACGGAAAACTGCCGCACCGAACGGAAGTTCCAGATCTACTTCGCGCAGGATTCGATCACCTAACACGAGATCGATAAGGCCCCGATCGGAGGGTCGCTGGGCATAGGGCATCGGTCCGATGAAATGTCCGGCATCGGCCGGTACCAATGGCGAGGTGCTCGAAACTATGTCCAAAGATGTGGGAGGCAAGTCTGGCAAATAAAATGCCGCACGCGGGTCCGCGTGAAGGTCGAACTCATACCAAGGCGTATCCTCGAGGCCATTAAGTAATCGACGACTGTTAACAGTCCGTTGAAAAACCCTGCTTTTCACGCGGCGGATCGATTGAACATGG
>CAZBRD010000030.1:0-32227 GCA_964494205.1 uncultured Phycisphaeraceae bacterium
TTAACTCAACGGTGATGTCGTCTATGTAAGCGTAAGCCGGTGAATCGTACATGACGGTGAAGCGATCGACGTTGTTGAACATGTTTGGATTCAAAAAGCCGATAGGCGGGTCAGCGGCCACGATACGCTCTCCAAACGCGATCGTGCCGTAGCGAATCATGTCCCATTCGTCCTTCATGTTGGGAATCCAGTCGCTGGGGCAACCGCCTACAGTAACAAACTGAATGTTGGGGAATGCTGTTGGTGGTAGATTGGCGGTGAACTCTATGAAAATGTCTCCATCGACAGAAACTGAATATGTCGTGCCATTAAGGCTCGCAAATCGATACGTGTGAAATTCTTGTAACGACAATCCTAAGACGAAGTTACCACCTTCACCAGATATTCCAGCGTCGCCATACATGTCTAGTAATTCAGAAATCGCACCATAACGAACAAGAAAATGGGCGTCGCACGATGTAAAGTTTGGTCCAATGGGGTGGTTCGAGCGAAAATTCCACTCGACCCACAGAGTACGAGGCGGTGAAACTGGCGGCTCTGCAATTCGATGGCCATAAACCACAAGATCACCCGGAAACGGATAAAACAAAACGAAGTGTCCGTCTTCAATATACTCTTCGCACGGAGTCCCGCAGGGATTAGAGAAAGGCCAACCGTTCGAGGCTTCCGGCAATTCATTGCCCTCGTAATTGAACAAGAGTCCGTCGGCTAAGGTTTTCGTTGTCGCTAGCAGCGTGAAGATGGCGACGAGGTTGCAGTAGTACTTAACGAGAATCACATGTTCATTATACATCGTGCGCCGATCGGCAACAAAACTAATTGACAATCACTACAAGAACCATTAATTCCCGCCTCTGGATTACGTTTCCGTTTCCGAAATCAAATCAGGAGAAGCCAAATGAACAATGCCTTTGCACGGTTTATCGGTCTAGTAGCTACGGCGGTTTTGTCGGCCTGTGTCCATGCGGGTATTCCTAACACCCAGACGCAATCGTTCTTGGATGCAACAGGCGCCAAAGCCATGTTCAACGAGCATGACAGGATCATTGCTCTGTACGCCGTACCGATGGACACAAACCCTCCGCCGTCGCCACAGCCGACAAGTTCCGCGGAGTTCGATGCAATCGTTGACGATTTCGTTGACGACTTTGTGGACGAGAACGCGGATGCCTTCGGCGTGCCGGGTGTCCAGCTTACCCCGATGGATAACACGATCAACATTCGCGGTGGGAAATTTCGAGTTCGTAAATATGCGCAGGTAAAAACCGTCGGCACGGAGACGCTGACGGTGCATGGCTCAGTGGTTACTATTCCTGCCCTTATTATGCCCGATCAGGAGCAGCGCATCGGATACGTCGGTATTCAACTGGTGCCTTTGCCGGAGTATTTCCCTGTGCAGACGGTGGACGAAGGCGATGCCGAGGAAATCGTGGAGAGCCTCCCAGAATATTCTCAATTGGCGTTCGACGCGCCGGTAAAGGTTATCTATGAGGATTCCTCGCAAGTTGTTCACCGTGCATGGCGCTTCATGGGGTCAAGCTCCGAAGAAAGTTACTTGTTCTTCGTCGACGTGGCCGATGGAGAATTGGTTCATGTAACCAGTCTCACATCTCATGCGACTGTTTCCGGTACCGTCAAGGGTTACGCGACAAATCTAGAGCAGATTAATCCGGAGGATCATCGAGCCGACGGCCCGGATAACCAACCAGTGTTCGGCCCCATTCCGGATGTGTACGTAAGTCTTTATCGCGATGCAGTAGATGGATGTCCCTCATCGGACGGCACCTTGGTTGAAACGCTACCGACCGATGTTGATGGCGCGTTTGAGTTTCTTAATGTATCAGATCAATGGACTGGCCTTCGACTCCGAACGGAGTTGGTGGGTGATTGGGTACGAGTCTTAGATTTTCTTCCTTCGCGGACACTACTTCATTGCGTTGATGACGTAGAGAACGCCCCAACAGCAATTCCGCTGGAGCTAAATTCACTACCACAAGACACGGACTGGGACTATCCGGAAGATCAGTACGGAACGGCACAAGTTAATGCATTCTTGGTCGGTACGGCCTCCCATGATTTTATTAAGAAGATTCAACCGGCATTTACCGGTGTGGATACTCAAGCCATATTCTACGTCAATCAGATTGGTTGCGGAGATGGTAATGCCGCGAACCCGTTTTTCCTTCCGCCGTCGGCGACGTTTTCGTCTGCGAACTATGGAGGTGAGTTCATTAACTGCCGTAACGGCGCATTAACGACGGTTATTTCGCATGAATATATGCACATAATTCAGGGCCGAATCTTTGGCGTTACGGCATACCCCGATGAAAGATTTAGGGAAGGGACTTCAGATGCGTTCGCAAGCTTCCTCTGGAAAACTCCTTACTTTGGTCAGGACGTATATGGCGATGGTATGTTCATTCGACGGCTAGACACACCAAATGTCCAGGCAGATTGCGAGCCCGTCACTGAACCGGAATCCGAGTGGGAAGACTGTCCTTGCCATGACAATGATGATGCCCTTTGCCACGCAGGCCCACCCCATTGTTGCGGATTGGCTCTGGCTGGGTCCTTATGGGACATGCGCGAGGCGATGATCGTGTTTGATCCGACTGAGGGTGAGGACAAGGCCAACGAACGGTTCGCGGATTTCATGTTTGTCACCGACGGTTCGTGGGATAATTCGTATCTGCTGGATGTGTTGGTAGTTGACGACAACGATGGCGATCTAACTAACGGAACTCCGCACTCGAATTTGATTATCGATGCGTTCAATGATCACGGATTCAATGTCGAACTCTGCGTGGCATGCCCGGATGATGTCAAAGTTGAGTGGGTAGGCCCTACGACGCAACTGGAACCGATAGCCGGTATTGATTACACGGTTAGCTATCAATCCGATCCACCTTATGTCATCCTGCATACAACTCAAGTTGAGGACGATAATGAAGTTACGTTATGGCGCGTGGGTCGCCTCCGTCACCCCGAAACGAACGCAATTCAAAGCTTGGGAACTATAACAGCCGTTTGGAATGAACCGGGATTCAATGTCGAAATCGAGGTTGGAACGATTGCGAGTGCACCTTTAAGTGATGTTACTATCTGCGATATTCCTGCGCAAAGCGAAAGCAACTGGACCAGTCTCGTGTTTGACATTCGCGGTGACCTTCTAATTCGGGCGCAGGCATACGCTGCGGAACCTCGCTGTGTTGGTGGCGAGAACGATGGTCAGCCTTGTGGACCACTCTCGGTCTGTCCGGGTGGCGCTTGCGCGCGACAGGGTGGGCGAATCAGCGGCGTAATCGATGGGAATGCGAATCAGATCAATGCCGAAGCGATCGGTCTTGGCGCGGGCGACAGCGGATCAGCGGATTTGGCCGTTCTGGGGGAACAATTGGGGATGGTGTCGCTTTCGGCTATTCCGACTGACAAGTCCTTTCACGCAGGCGTGTTGAGGGGCTCACTTATAGTGACGGGAGGCTTTGGCGGTTCAATTGCAGTACAAAAGATTCTGGGGCCTCAGCCTGATGGCATTCTTACGGAGGGTCGCATTGTCATTGCCGGAGACTCAGACGGCTCAATCAACCTCGATGAAGTATTGGGAAGAGGATACTATGAGGCAAGCGTAGAAATTCAGGGCGACTATTCGGGAACAATGATCATCGGCAAGTTATTGCCCGGCCCTACGTTTCCGCCGGTTATTCGATTCGGGAACTTGTCGGGTCAGATCCAAGTTAGCGGAACGACGCCCGTGGTTGGTAGTATCGAAGTAGTTGGGACGCCGCAATCAAGTGGGAACATCGAGTCGGGTGGCCTTATTTGGTTTGCACCACAGGTTTCGGCCTCGGGGCAAATCACTGTTGCTGGCGAGGTGAAAACAGGCGGCAGAATTACAATCATTGATGCGCTGGCGGGGGAGGTTGAAGTCGGAAGCATTGCGACCGGCGGTCGGCTCGAGTTGTTGAAAGGAGTCGCGAGCGGCGGGTCTGCTACAGTTGTGGGTAACTCGGCAGGCTACCTTGACCTTGGCACATCAGCAACTTTTGTGGGTAACGTTTCAGGCAACGTTGCTGTTGGCGGTGCGGTCTCAGGGTTGATTTCACACTATGGCCGAACCACTTCGACGGGCGCGATAGAGCTGGGATCGGTCGTCTCGGGAGGTAAATACACTCAAACGTTTCCAAACTCGCCCGGACCCTGGGAAGGCTCGCTAACTGTTAACGGCAACATGGCGGGATCGATAAGTCTACACACGAAGCTCCAATATGCGGACCTCGAAGTTAAAGGTTCGATGAGCGGAAAGATTGAAATCCGCGATATGTTTAGCTCGAATATCGCGTTGAACACGGTCAATAGTTGCAGTAACAGCACGAGCGGTGATTTAATCATTGGCGCCAAACAAACTCTCTGGCAACCGGATTCAAACGGTTTTCTGAATATTGGCAATATCGATATCTGGGGTCAACTGACCTCGACCGGCGAAGTAACGTTTGTTACGTGTTTACCGGAATCGCCCGATGAGGTGGACACAATTGAGCTCTTGTGCCTGCACCGCCCTAATGCCGGAGGCTTGGTGCGGGTTTTGGACTGCAGCATACCAGGACAACCTACGTTACTTACGTGTCCATCTTCGCCTGACCCATGTTGCGGGCCGGGATGCTAGGGGCGCTGTTAGCCTATTTAGCTTGATATAATGGAAAGCAGATGGAGGCCGTGTAGCCAGCAAGAAGGCTGCGCGGCCCCATCAACTTTCGGTTCCCAGCCAAGCCTCTATTACCTGGACGGCTCGCAAAACACGTATGTCGTCCATCCGCCTCAAACGGCGGAACGAGAACCCAAGGCGAATCTCTGAACCTAACGAGAACCCAGAGTTTCGCCTCCAGGATTCGTCGGAGTAGGGGCCTGCATGGGAATCATGCAGGACAATGACGGTATGACGCGGCTCGGCACGCGCCACGCCTGGGGAGGGGAAAAACCCTTCGGTCTTTCGTGTGTCGATCGCCGGCAGCATGTCTACGTCGTCGGAAAATCCGGCACGGGCAAGACGACGCTCCTACGCAATCTGATTCTGCAAGACATTGATGCCGGCCAGGGCATAGCAGTCATCGATCCGCACGGGGATTTGGCCTTCGAGCTCCTCGACTACATTCCACCACATCGCACCGACGATGTCGTTTACTTCAATCCCGCCGATCAGGACTATCCGATTGGGTTCAACTTGCTCCAACACATACCGACGAAGAGTCGGCACCTGGTCGCTTCGGGGATTGTGAGTGTTTTCAAAAGTTTGTGGCGTGAAAGTTGGGGGCCTCGGCTGGAATACATCCTGTACGCTTCGGTGGCCGCATTGCTCGAATGCGAGAATGTGACGCTGCTCGGCATTCAAAGAATGCTTGTCGATGAACGCTACCGTTCATGGGTGGTCAAGCAAGTCAAAGACCCCGTGGTGCGCTCGTTCTGGCTCGAAGAATTCGCCGGCTACGATCGCAAATTCGCGAGCGAAGCGATCAGCCCCATTCTCAATAAGGTGGGGCAGCTGCTGATGGCGCCGCCGATTCGCAATATCCTGGGCCAAGTGAGGTCGAAGATTGAACCACGATTCATGATGGATCACCGACGCATTCTCATTGCGAATTTGGCCAAGGGACGGCTGGGGGAGGATAAGGCGAATCTGTTGGGGGCGGTGCTCGTCACACAGTTTCAACTGGCGGCGATGGGTCGGGCGGATGTGCCGGAAGAAGAACGGGGGGATTTCAGTCTGGTCGTCGACGAATTTCATAATTTCCTGACGGAAAGCTTTGCTTCAATCCTGTCGGAAAGTCGCAAATACCGGCTGGCTTTGCTTCTAGCCGGACAATATATTTCGCAGGTACCGGAGACGATCAGAGACGCCGTATTCGGCAATGTCGGCACGCTTATATCATTTCGCGTTGGAGAAGCGGATGCCGTGGTGCTGGCACGAGAGTTTGGCATGTCAGGCAATGCGCGGCTATTCGCGGAGCTCGGAAACCACGAAGTGGTGGTAAAGCTGCTCAATCAGGGGCAGTACGGTGATCCATTCCTTGGGCGAACGCTGCCGCCAGAGGCGCGTGCCTACGGCCGAAGGGACAACATCATTCAACGTTCACGCGAAAAATACACCATGTCTCGTGAGGATGTTGAGGACAAAATCAGAAGGTGGCTGGAAAACGGACGTTAGCGCGACTCTGATGGTTCGCCGATTTTCGGCGGCCTTGGCAATTTCTTCCTGCGGGAGAGACAAGGAGAAATGATGAAATTGGTTGGGCTCATGGTGGCGATGGTCGTGGGAGCCACGACGGTTCACGCGGGCTTGCAGGTTCAATCCGTCGTCGTCGAAACTCAATCTGGAATGGGTTTTGGCTGGACCGTCTCCGTCCATTCGGCGCTACTCGTCGAACAATTTCATAATGCGTTTGAGACGGAATTGGTGAATGGCGAAACGTTGCTATTGCGGTTTGTCTCAACGGCGGAGGGCCGAGTCCACGAGACTCTTTCACAGGGTGTGCTGGAACGCGAAGCTCACCCTCTTACCTCGGGGAACACCTTTTCCGCGAGTGAATTGGGCTTGAGTGCGGGGTACACCGCTTTGCTGGATCAACCAATTTCATTTGATTGGTTTGTCGCGAATGAAGCCTTTGTCGACTTGGGCAATATCTATAGCCAAACCGCGTGGCACCTATTTCCTCTCGAACACGCCGACTTCTTGCTCGACGATTCATCGGTGACGTTTAATGACTGGTGGGAAGGATCAGACCATCGGTTTTCGGCGACGGCGACCATGACCGTCGAAGCGACAACCGGCTTTACCGTCGTTCCCGAGCCTACGGCCGCGTTGGCTTTTTCGGGGCTGATATTGATCGCGGCGAGCGGGCGATGGCGGCCATAGCGATGACGCCGAGAAGTCAGTTTACGGACAGGCAGTCGTCGCTGTGGGCACTGGTGATCCTTTTTCTCGTGCTCTCTGTGTTGGCCGGTGTATTGGGTGGGCCGTGCCTGCTCTCCTTGGCCGTGATCGTCGGCTGGATCGTCTGGCGGTATGCCGCAAGCCGGCCGGTGAAGATTTTCTGCACGTTTTGCGGGAAGTGCTTGTTGAGCGATACGAACTGGACATGCGGCTTCTGCTCGCATCGCAATGACTGGCGGACGTGGCATTATAGTTTTTTGAATAAGTGTGCGAAGTGCAAAATGCCGCCGGCGATTTATGCGTGCCATTACTGCGACACGCCGATTCCGTTGACGGAAAACGTCGATCTGGAGTCAGCGAAGGAGGTGTATCACTCGGCATATCATCTTACGCCACCCGAGTTGCCGGGGCCTTCGACGGTCTCGCGAAAAGACGAACGCGCGGAAGCAATTGCGGAAATCGAGTTTGAGGTTCAACTGACCAAGCTCATGAAAGATCGGGCGGAAGCGATTCGTGAGTTGCGATTGGTAGAAGAGAAGATTCAACCGAAGCCGGTGGGGGAGAATAAGTCGAAGAGCCGGCGGGAAAGGTTGGAGGAGGAGCTCGCCCGCGAGCGCGATGAATTCTTGGCGGTGGAAGAAATCGCAAGCGCCGCGAAGAAGGGAATAGAAGCCGAGTTCGCGGACAATCCAGAGTTGTTGGAACGGCATCTCGAATTGATTGAGCGATGGCGAGAGAAGAATATGGAGTAAGGGCGCGCGGGAACGCGTCGCCAAGAAAAAACCCCACCGGCACTTGGCGTGGTGGGGTTTTTCATAACCTTCCGGCGAGGTCTTGGGAAATGTGGCTTTCGCGGCGGTCGCAAGGATTCTTCAATTCTCCTCGGGATCCGGCTCTTTGATTTCGCGAACGAAGTTTTTCAACGCCGCGTGGGCTTGGGCCTCGACTACGTCTTCGTGGGGCAACAAGCCGGTAAGGCGCTCCTCGAAGGCGACGAAGAGAATCCGCAACATGTACCAGCACAGTAGACGGTACAGGGCCGCCTCATGGCGGGGGAGTTTGTTGGCTAGGAACTCCACTACGTCGTGGTGGCAACGGGTGGAGGCCTGCGTTTTCTCACCCGTCTCCAACAACGCTTCGCTGTCTTCGTGACGAAAGTCGAGAAAAAGTCGTTCGATGAATTCCCTGACGTGCGCCTCGAACTTGCTCTGCAGGGGATCGGCCTCGAAGTCAAAACCGTTTTGCTTTATTGATCGGACTCTTTTCATTAGTAGTCCTCCGGGAGCAAGATGGTCGTGGCCGAGCGATCTGCCTCGGTAATCACCCAAAACCTGGTGTCGTTCTCGGCTTTGTAGACCGATAGCAAACGAAATCCCTCGTTGAGTGAGAGCTCGTTTTCTTTCGCGTCGTCGGCGCAAACATCGCCCCAGTCGCCGCCGACGTGACGGCGGAGGGCATTCTGAACGTCGTCCTGCGTGATCTGCGACAATGCATTCGGTGTCGCCACGATTTGTCCAAGTGGAAACTTCGGCCCCATGTTTTCTTCCTTTCCTTAACAAGTTAAACGTCGCTAGAACCGCGACGCCCTCAAAGACCTGAACTAGCCAAAGTAAAGCACAGAAATGAGATGTGCGCAAATCGTGGAGAGACGCGCGCGGGTGATGGCTGCGAAGCCGATAGGCGAACATCTTGGGTGCGGTTTGAGTTCCGAATGGTGGGCGGCAACCAAAAATAAAGCCGGTCGATGCGACCGGCCTAACAGGGAACGGAGTTACTCGTTCGGATGTTCTGGTATAACGGCCGACAGAATCTCGGCGGCCGTCTTCTGAATGTAGTCGAGCGACTGGGCGAGCGCCGCTTTGTCTCCCGCATAAAGTTGAATGTAATCGGCTGCGGCCGTGCCGGTCTCAAGCCCGATGGCCTGACACGCGACGAAAGCGACGGCTTCGGCCTCGGTTTCGCGAACGGTTCTGGATGTGACCAAGCGACGGTCGTCCCGGTGAAGCATCTCGTGGGCGAGTTCATGCACGAGCGTCGAGAACTCTTCCGCCGGCGAGAGGTCGGGCCGGAGCGTAATTTTGCCCCCGTGTGAAAGGCCGTGGGCCGTCCCGATATCGGCAGAATACTCCAACGTGATATTCTTCGCCGCGACCAGCGCTTTCACACGTTCGGTGTGTCCGTTTGGATTGCCGGCGACACGAGCGAATTCGGGAAGCGGCTCGCCTTCGGCCTGCGACACGTCGAAGACATACACCGCCCTGAAGCGAAGGATCGTGCGGTCGTCCGCATCGGTCGGCTCGTTTTCTTTGGGCTTGATGACCATCGGGGCGAGGATGACGATGCCCTTCTCGCCCTTTCTCACAAAGCGATTGAACTTCCGCCACGCGGCATAACCGGCGACCCGGCCCGCGTCGGGCTTCTGCGACAAAATAAGCAGCACGTTTCCCCACGAGTAGCGGTGAAAGCGGCCCATCGTGGCAAGGTATGCCGTGAGCGACTCGCTTTTACCGTTCTCCAGTGCGGCGGCGAGGTTGGCGAGCGCATCGTCGGCGAGTTTCTTGGCTTGTTCTGCATTCATGGTATTCCTTTCGTTGGTGCCGGGGAACTCATTAACGGATTCAGCGCCGCGCGAACCGCGACACTCTCAAAGACCTAAACTGGTCAAAGGAAAGCATGAATCTTGCGCAGGCGCAAGCGCGGAAGCGCGAGGGCATGGGCCCAGAAATGGGGCGAGGGGGTTAGCGTGTCTGAGCGCGGAGGAACCGCTTGACGCCGGCGAGGGGTTCGAGACCACAAGCGCGGCACCAATCGCAGAACTCGGAGAGGTCCACGCGGCGGATGCCGGCTTCGCAGCAGTAAATCCACGACTGCGGCTTATCCAGCCGCTCACCCAGCGCTCGCTGCGACAGATTCGCTTCCTCTCGAATGGTTCGCAGAAGGGCCGGCAACTTCACATAACCCCGCGAGTGTTGAGGCTTGGTGGGCATGCGAGGGGAGCATCGTCGAAGTCCGCGTTGACACGAGTTTCATGTCACCCTACAATGCCCCTTGAAACGCAATTGCTGTCATTGTTAGGGGGGCAGCCGTGAAGTCGGGTCAAATCCACAAACGTGAAGGACATCAATGCCAAAAATTTCGGCATACTCATCGCCTATCTGATCCCGGGCTTTGTGGCGCTGTGCGGGCTGGGGGTCTCCTCGGATTTTGTCCGGGGTTGGCTCTTGGGCGCAGCGGAGCAGGGCCCCACCGTGGGCGGTTTTCTTTATGTCCTTCTCGCGTCGGTGGCATTGGGCATGACCCTCGGAGCGGTGCGGTGGGCGCTCCTCGACACCCTTCATCACGCCACCGGCCTGAACCGGCCGAAGTGGAACGATGCCGACCTGCCGCACAAGCTCGACGCTTTTCAGTATCTCGTCGAGAACCACTACCGCTATTACCAGTTCTACGGCAACACGTTCTTCGGCTTACTGTTTTCGTACCTCATCTGGCGCATGAGCCTGGCGAGCCTCGGAACGTGGGGAGTTCTGTACGATCTCGGCACCTTGTTCATCTTGGGAGTGCTGGTCGCGGGGTCACGGAACACCCTGCGTCGGTATTACGAACGAACCACCAAACTTGTTGGAATCAGGGAAAGGGAGGAACGTTATGACCAATGGGAATCATCCGACACCGATGAAGCCGGAACGATCGAGCGATCGGACGAAGAAGGAAGATAAGCGCACGCGGTCGTCGAAACCGGCAACGGACAAGAGAAGCAAGAAGGGTGAGGCGAAGGGTCGAAAGTAAGCGACCTATTCGCTGATCGAACTTCTTCAACCATCTCACATCAACTCCTCTGCCCGGCGATCGATCTGGTCGCCGCATACTGCCACACATTGACACCCCATTCGCCAACGTGATTGGATGAGACCGGACAGGTCTTTTCCATCCAATTGCACAACCAAAACGAAAGGAAGGTGTCAGCGATGGCCCAATGGGTTGATTTCAAGGAATTGCGCGCGAAGCTCGACTTCGCGGCCGTGCTCAAGCACTACAAGGCAGAGGTGAAGCTTAAGGGCAAACAGCATCAAGGGTTTTGCCCACTGCCGAATCACGGCGGAAGCGGGAAGCGTCGATCGCCGTCGTTCTCGGCCAATCTCGAGAAAGGGATTTTTCAGTGCTTCGGCTGCGGGGCAAAGGGAAATGTGATCGAGTTCGCGGCCCTGATGGAAGGACTCGATCCCAAGAATAAGGATGATTTCCGCCAAGCGGCATTGATTCTTCAAGAGCGATTCGGCGGCGCAACGATACCAGCCGAGACTGCGACGACTCCAGGCACGATACCCACACGTCGCAAAGCGAAGGATGAGGGAGAAGCCCCGAAACGCGTCGTGATCAATGCGCCGCTTGATTTTCGGCTCGACGGATTGGATGACGAACACCCCTATCTCTTCGATCGCGGATTCAATGAGGACACGATCGAGCGTTTTGGCTTAGGCTACTGTTCGCGGGGACTGATGAAGGGGAGAATCGCGATTCCGCTTTTTGATGCGACGGACAAGCTCGTCGGCTACGCCGGTAGGCTTGCCGACGACGAGCCGATCCGCGAAGGGTGCCCGAAGTATCTCTTTCCGTCGTCACGCGAACGGGATGGAACGATTTACGAATTTCACAAGTCGCTTTTCCTCTACAACGGCAGTGCGATTGGTGGGCCGGTGGAGGATTTGATCGTCGTTGAAGGCTTCGCGAGCGTGTGGTGGCTGTGGCAATGCGGCTATCGCCACGTGGTCGCCGTGATGGGATCGGCGTGCAGCCCGGAACAAGCGGCTCTCATCGTTGCCCTCGTCACGAGAACCGGACGGGTCTGGGTCTTTCCCGATGGCGACGAAGCGGGGACGCGGTGCCTGGCGAGCGTCTTTCACTTGATCGCAGAATATCGCATGGTTCGTTGGGCAAAGCTGGCTAACGGTCGCCAGCCCACCGATTGCACGCCCGGCCAACTGGCCGCGTTGTTGTGGCCCCTGATGAACGAAGAGTCCTTTCCCGGCGTTTGTTGTGAGCGTTGCGGCGAAGCGGCTGCCGGCAGGTATGAGCATGACGGCCAAGAGGAAATTCTGTGCGGGTTCTGTTTGCTGGCGGCCCACGATGGTAGTCTATTCCAGCCATAAATCTGTCGGTGCGGTCGGGTGCATTTTCGAGACATTTTGAGCAATCCAGCGCGGGTTGCTCTTTTTCTACTTTGGCAGGAGAGACATTTCATGCGACTCATCATCAAGCGCGATCAGCACAATGTGAAGGGGTTTTTCGGGGGCGACAAAGGAATGACGTTTCAATTGGGCTGTCGAGTTGAACTGACGCCCGAAGAACACGAGCTTGCCACGAAATATCGAATCAAGGGAATGACGCTGGCCGTCGCCAAACAGAGACCCGACAAAGAAGTTTCGGCGTACGATCGCATCAACGTAAACACGCTGCTCGACGGCGTGTCATACACCTGCCGCGACGTGGATCATTTGCTGGAGACTGAAGGCGACATCAAGAAGGCCTGCGAAAATTTCAAGTTGTATCTCACGGTGCTGGCGACGTTCGGCGGGGAAGAAGTGATTGAGTTTGCTGATCCGAGGATTGAGCTTCAAAGGGAGCGACAGGGGGCCGAAATATTGAGCGCGCAACAGGTTTTTGTTCCTACTGCCACGCCGACAGTTGCGGCTTTATAGAAAAGTTATCTGAGACCAAATCGCCCCGATCGAAGCGATTTTCTAAGTGCGGCCAACAATGCGATTGCTCTTGTGATTCGCGTAGGAGAAGACTGAATTAGCTCGTTTGAATAAAGACTTCCGTGGGTTTCTGCGGATTCAAAAACTCGGTACACTCCGCGCAGTTTTTGGGAGGCGTCAATTATCCGTTGGGCCGTATTCTTCTTCATGGGAGTTGGGAGGGCGGACGGAGAGAATAGCTCCACAGCAGCAATCTCGTCATTCGGGATCCATGCTTCTCTTCCGGAGATTGCTGCCGCAAACCCAAGGACAATATCATCTTTGAAGGGGGCGGCATAAACACCCACCAATCCCCGAATTTCCACCCTAAAGCCCGTTTCTTCAAAAATCTCTCTCGCTATCCCGAGTGTCGGAGACTCGTGGGATTCGAGCTTCCCGCCGGGTGTTGTCCAGTAATACGGCGGATAGTTTTGTTTGACGCAAACTACGCGCCCATTTGAATCGAAGACGGTAGCAAATACTCCAACGTGTGGCATGTGTCGTCCGTGACAAGCAGCGCAGCAGCTACTTAGGGAACTTAAGTCTTTTCATGCAAAAAATACTACACCACCAGGATTTCGGCGCAACTAATTCTTCATGACAGCTGCGGAGCCTCGCCTTGAATGTAGGCAGGAACTCCATAAGCCAACACGCCTGGGGGAATGTTTCGTGTTACAACGGCCCCCGCGCCAATCATCGCTCCAGGGCCAATTTCAATGCCGCCGAGGATCGTCACGCCGCTTCCTACTCGACAACCTTTTCGAAAAACAGCGCCCCTCAGCGTGGGGTCCCGCCTCCATCTAATGTCATTGTCGTTGATCGTCACAACCCGTGCGCCGATCTGAACCTCATCTTCGATCAGACATTCGCCCGTAATATGAGTCAGGGAAGAAATGCGACAACGATTTCCAATGCGCGTAAATCGTTCAACGCAAACTAAATGAGACAATACGGTAGAGTCGCCGATTGACACGCCACATCTTATGACGGCGTTGTGACCAATAATCGAGTCTGATCCGATACGCACACCGGAACAGAGGATGGCCCCTTCCCTGATTCGGGAATTAGCACCAATCTCAATCGGACCTGCAGATTCGGCGTTGTCTTCATGGAGCACGAATCGCACGCCGTCGGCCAAGACGGCGGAGTCAGAGATTACTGCCGAGCCGTTGGCAACGGCATCTTGGGCTGCACACGAGCGCACTAGCACCTACCAAAATCTCCTTGACTGAATCGCCGACCAATCTCGCTTCTGCGTCCGACCGAGCGAGAGGTTATAAAGTTCATTCCCTAGAACTGCTTGAGCAACCTGCCCTCGAAGGACATCTGAAGTTCCGTCCGCGACGCGAAGGCCGAGAAGATCGCGTAGCCGTTTTTCGATTCCAGTTGATGTCTCGTATCCTTGGGCACCATGAACAAGCATGCAAAACTGGACCGCGTCAAGGGATGACTCAATCGCCTCTGCCTTGCACATGGCGGAGTCGGCCACTGCAGGTAACTTTAAATCGATTCGCAATGCCGTCTCACGTATTAGCAACTTGCACATATATATCCGAGATAAATGCACTGCGAGTTGTTGTTGCAGGTGACTGAAGCGACCCACTGGATTGCCAAAACACGACCTACTTCTTAGACGTACAATAGTTTGATCAATAGCAGCCCGAGCGCATCCAATGGCAGCAGCGGCCATTAAGATCCGCCATCTCGTGAAATGGCGAATAAAAAGTGAACTGGCCTCTCCCTCTCCGCCAATGCGATACTCGGCGGAAACCGCAATTTCGCTTAAGCAGAGTTCGCTCCAGGATACGCCCCGTAGTCCCATGGGCGTTATCAAATTCCACTCAAGCCCACGCGTTTCCTTGGGCAGCAAGAACGCGGTTAGTTTGTTTTCTCCGCGCGGCACTTGAGCAAAAACTATTACGTGTGTTGCCTCATGCACGCGAGAAACATATTTTTTGCGACCGGAAATAACATAGCCATCCGCCGTCGGCTTGGCGGTGGTAACAAGCGATCGCAGGTCTGAACCCGCATCTTCTTCTGTTATTGCGATGGCAACAAAGGCTTCCGCCTCTGCGGCTTTGCGAAGCAACCAATCGTAGTGACGACCCCGGCTGAATGCAAGAAAAAATGCGTGTCCAATTCCAGGAACATCGCGCCAATCCAAGTCGTAGGAACCGCAAGCTTCTGCGATCAATATCATGTCACTGGTCGTCCATTCGTATCCCCCGCATCGAGCCGGAAGATCAAGTGCGGTAGTCCCGAATTCGGAAAGAAACTTCCTCCAGTGCGGCGGAGACGGCCCTGGTTCGGCCTGCTTAAAATGGCCCCAAGCATTAGCTAGGGCTCCCAGTTGTTCGCTGTGCGTTGTGGTGTCAGGACGCGGCATGGTGATCCTCGTGTAATAACTGATGGTCGAGATTAAGAAAGTCGCACTTTCTGCCGGGAATGTGTTTTGGCACACTTATCGATTCGCGGTAAGCCCTAGGGGTAATCCAAACTGGGCCCAACGGGGCGCTCGTGATTTCTTTGAACGTAGTCAACATCACTTGGGTCAAAATGACCGGCTTTAGTTGCAGCAAACGAGCAGCAACGTTGTTGCGGCGCTGGGGCGATTTGAAAACCATCAGGACACGGAAGGGGAATTGTTCGAATTCTGATCGTGGCCGACCGTGTTGGGCGGCCAGACCGCCACGCTGATAGTAATCGCGGTAGCACCAGGCCTTGCCTGCGACGGTGTCGAGTGATTCTGTGCCACGATCGAGTTCGAGAAAAAAACGGTGCGGGTTTTCTTCGGCGTCGGGTTCGTTGTCGTGAATGCGAATGAAGGCGTCGGGCTTGATGATTCGCTGACGACTTTTGGCGTCACGATCGAACGGTGGGCGATTGGCGGTGAATTGATACAACACTGGCCAAGTGCTGAACTCGCCGACTTTGTAGCCGGGGAGTTTAGCGATCGCCGGCTGCAAGGCGGCCTTCACTGTCATCACGTCGAGTTCGTGCCGTATTGTAAGTTCCTTTACGTCGAGACGGGCTTCAAGCGACTTCCAGCCAATCGACGGATAGCCGTCGAGGGCTTTGTGCGCCCGTAGGGCATCGAATCCAGCCTTGCGGAGTACAAGAATTGAGGGTTGGCGTGGCTGACGATCCTTTCGCTCACCAATCAATCGGCTGGCCTTGAGTTTTTGTACTCGCTTCTTGGCATTTTCACCGTTGCCGTCGAAGTGCAAGGCGGCGGCGTGTTTGAGTGTCATCAAGCGGCACTCGAATAGGCCGCGAAGGATGGCGAGGTCGCGGGGTTGGAGTTCCACTTGACGGGGAGAGTTTGTCGTCGGCATGAGTGGCGATTATAACAGCTTCGTTGCGAAAGTAGGCGCTTTGTCGAGCACTTGCCATGGATTCTGATGCACTAATCGCTCCCTTCGTGTTTTCAGTTTATGATACAAAGCTAAATCGCTATCCGCTTAAGTCTTCGGGCATCTGGCGTGAGTCTTGCCAAGGCCAGCCCCGATTCGTGATGTGGATTGATGAAGTTCCCAAGCATCTTCCGAACATCAAATCTAGCAAGCTTCTCGTCGAATTCCGGCACGCAGCGGGAACCTATCAAGACATAACAACAATAAGAGATGACCTCGGCAATTCTTTCTGCGCATTTGTACAGGGCGTGGTAATCGGGTGGGATACTATCGAACATAATCAACTTGTTGCGGGAACACAGCGCGACGAAATTTTGGTGAATCGTTATTTGAAGAACGATTCAATTGAAGAATTCGTGAGAGGAATCGGCCTGACGCAGCCAGGAGTAAGGAAGCTCTGTCGAGAAGATACTCTTTTTTTTGCGGTCAACGTCTATGAGAATCACGGAAGCTCGCACCTATTGAGCCCCGAAGAGTTCATCCGTTCCGGCTTCGCCCGGATGCCTTATCGCAATGACATAGCTGAAACTGTTTCGGTCGATCTAATTAATGAAAACAAATTTCATGGCGATGTAGGCGACACGGGTGATTCGATGTGGCGTCTAAACGCACTTCAATTTGAATTTGAGCAAGATCGGGTCGCAACTAGGACAAGGCAATGGGTAGATAGACTTCTTTCGTTTGGCGAGAATCTCGGCGGGCCGGAGGGCTCCGCCTCGAAAGAATACGCAGTTGTCCGACCTACCGCGTCCGCACGAAAAAAGCCAATCGTTTTTATCTGTTACTGCAAACAGGATGTATCGATGGCGACGGAGATTTTTGAGGCACTACAATCTCATGGAGCCGCCCCTTGGTTGGACAAGGAATGCCTCGTGCACGGTGATGATTGGGAGCGCGAGATTAAGAGGGCCGTAGAAAAAGCAGATGCATTTGTCGCTTGCCTTCGACCCGGATTTGATGATATTGGCTATCGACAGAAAGAAGTTCGCTTGGCACTTGAGACCCTCAAGCTAAGGCCACCGGATCGAGGATTTATCATTCCATTTCTCATTGAACCTTGCTCCCTGCCAGAGTGGTGCAATTCGATCCATGCAGGAAGCGATCTTTCAAAGCCAACCACTGTTGTGGAACTCATTCGGGCGGTAAGAAAACACTGCAACTTGCATGAATAATGATCTAACTAAAGTCAGTTGTTCCAGCTGGCCGTCGCCTGGCACTAACCGGCTCCTCCGCAACGATCGCCTTCGTGTAATGAGTCGCGATCTGGTCGAGGAATAAGGCCCCGCGCGCCCCGATTCGCTTCCTCGCCTCGACCATCGGCAACGCAAACGGCAGCTTTTCCAGCCGCGACGTGATGTACCGCTCCATTCGTTCCTTATTCGCGATTCCTTCCTTAACCGTTGGCGTAAAAAGTGAAATCGGTGCACGAGCACCAACGACACGGGCCACGCATTGGCGATCGGCCTGATCCCAAAGCACGGCCATCGCGCGGAAGATTTGCTCTTCCAAGCTCATGAACTGAACATGCGAAAGTTCTTTGCCAAGCACCGGAATGAGTGTGGGCACCATACTTTCGCCATCGGTTTTTGATTCTGACGATGACTTGGTTTCGCCATACGTTTGCGACCAATAATCGTTCCATGATTCGCTCGTCGAACCCGGTTCGGGTTCAAACAAAAAAGTGATGGGCTTTTCACCATCGTATCCATGCGAGCCGGCGGTTCCTGAACCACTCCCACGACTTGACTGACTTGACACACCCGTTCCCTTCGTGGTGCTGTGTGAGTAGGCCTTGCGATATTCTTCGCGATAATCGACAACTTTGATTGAGTACAGTTCGTGCTTGATCTTGTCGGGATCCATCGTGCCCATGAAGAGTTGTTGAGCTAAGGGTCCAAGGTTTTCCGGATCGGTAAGGCGAAAGATCACTTTGCTCGACGCATTCTCGCTAACGGAGTCGAAGAGGCGTTTGCCGGCCGTCGTGCCATCAAGCAATTGCTTGGGGAATTGATGGGCGATCGTGAGGTGCAAGCCGAAGCCGCGAGCTTCGTCTAAGTTCTCTGCGATCGTGGGGGTAATAAACCGCTGAAATTCGTCGACGTACACGTAGAAGGGTTTGATGTCTTTACGTTTGCCGCGTTCCTGGGCGGCCGTCCATAGGTCGTTAAGAAGCAAGGTTGCAAACAGGTCGGCGTTCTCGCGCGATACACGACCGCCTTCGCGAGCGAGACTGACAAGAATGATCGAGCCTTCTTCCAAGGCTTGGCCTAAATCGAGCGATACATCGGCATGGCCGAAAATCGTCCGCATGTTTTCGTTGCGGATGAAGCGTTGCAGACGATTGACGGTGCTTGCGATTTGATTCTCGAAGTCTTTGGCGCTGAGGTTCTTGGCCAAGTCCCAATCGCGTTGCGAGACGCGATCGTTGAGGCCGTGAGTGAGCGCATCAAGCACATCGTGAGCGGTGCGGTCGATCAGGTGAATGGCTTCGACGAGCGTCAGTTTCTTTTCGTAAAGCACCTGCAGGATGTTCGCGGCCCAGCGGGCAAAGAGCGGCGTTTGATCGGTGCCGGCCTGACCCCAGACGTGGGCCATCGCTTCAACGATGTTGTCCACGATGACGGCGGAGTTGGATTCTCTCTGACGGACGACATTGTAGGCGACAACCCAATCGTCACGGCGCAAGTCGATGGGAATGATCGGGCGATCGATATTGTTCCAGGCAAGCCAGCGCATCAACCCGTCGTAAAGCGAACCGTGCGGATCGAGGACGAGCATCCCGCATTTGTGGTCACGCCATTTCTTGACGTCCTGGCGGATGAGGTTTTCCAGGAACTTTGATTTACCGACGCCGGTGCCGCCGGCGACATAGAGGTGCTTCGCTCTCGCGTCGCGGGGAAGCGTGAGCGTTTTGCCGTGGCCGTTCACGACCAAACCTAGATCAAGATCATTGCCGGGTGGAGCTCGCATCATAGCACCTCGTTAAACGCGTAGAATGGGCCGTAGACGAGAGTTCGAGTGTGAAGGATACTTCGGGCTCATCAGCGAAGCAAAATGCGAAAGGGGCTCGTTTGGGCGTCAGGAACCTGCCACGATCTGTTACTAAGCTTAATGAACGCATGTAACCTCCTAAATCTACACTAATTATCCGTTACTACCGAGATTACGTCCGTGCAGTACTTTGGGAAGCAAGAATCAAAACTAGCGCTAAAACCGCAGAATTCAATGGTTTGAATAGAGTGGACCGTGCGCAACTTGAGTGCCTAAAATGGTAGTGGGGTTGCGTCCTGCGTTTGGAGGCGTATCATTCGCGCACCAAGCGGACGTAGGGCGCACGTGACAACTAGAGGTTCGCAAAGTGCCACTGCTTGTCACTAATACAGACCGGCGATTAGTTTTCGGTCAGGAACTTGGGGGTCGCTTTGGCCTCCTCGTCCAAGAGGATCTCTATGATCGCCAAGTTCTGTTCTCTGGGGGTGAGCGGAATCGACGCGCTACTCTCACTTTTTTGAACTACGGCAGCAGCGATAATTTCGAGGAACTCACGGGTTTTCATCGAGGTACACTCCTGACCGGTTGCGGTCAGGAGCGCCACCCCGTGTTAGCGGGCCAGCAGTGAGCTTTCCTTTCAGAAAGTGCACGTGCTATGATTCGATCGAGCGTTGCCAACTACCACAGGGGGCGGCGCTCACCGCAACCAACATGCCAAGTGAAGCTCCAAAACTCCTTGGCTGTTTGGGGGCACGAACGGGGGGGATTCTTTGTGTCTACACAACACAGAGTTTCCCCCTCTGCTTTTTATTCTAGCGTCGTAATGCGATTCTCGCGAACAAAGTAGGTTTCTAGTTTTTCCGGCGACGCACAGGCAGGGACTTCCCGCCATCTAGATTATAGGCTGGCCTCATGCCGCCCTGCCAAGTCAACGAACAGAAAAATGGATTTGCTCTCGGCAATTTGCAAAAGTTAAATATTCTTCTCTATCTTAAATCAAAAACTCTACCGCGCTTACCGCGTAACGATGATTCAAATGAAGCTCTCTACTTTCGCGCTTCAATGCTTGTCATTACCGGACACTCGTCGCGCCATTTTCGCGAACGCGATCTTCATCCTTCTCCGTTTTATCTTTTCCGGCGAACGCGTTGCTGCTCGCGCATCACTCGCGCTGGGCAATTGAGAAGGTGCTGCTTTGCAATTTTGCCCGTTGTTTCTCGGAGCAGTTTGAACTCTATGCTTCTTATCAACCATTCTAAAACCATTAGTTGCGCACCCATATTCGGCATGGGCCGACATGGAATTCGTTCAACGTGTTGTGATGGTAGGTTTTCTCATGTGTGTGTACGGGGTGTCGGGGCAGCCGCACGTCGTTGATTGGCTCAAGCGGATGCGCGAGCCAAGCGACGGAATGAGTGCGGCGGGATAGCCCCGACTTCGGTAGGTTTGTGAGACACGTGAGTGCGTAACCGAGCTTTGCGAGTCCGTGAGGAAAACCTACCGAAGTCGGGGGTATTCGCCCGACACCCCGTACACACACAACACGTTGATGCGCCGCGATTTAAGCGGCATTTTGATTCACGTTATCCCTTCCCCTATACAGGGAAGGGTAAGGGGAAACCTTTGAAGCCTCGTTTCGAGGCGATTTGTCTTTTAGAAATTGAAAGATCGGAAGTTGGGTTGACCCAACTTTGGATCAACCAACAGCAAGCTTTGGAGTTATTTCGCTGCGAGCCTGATCAAGCGCTTCTTCTAATGCCCCGATGATTTGCTCGGATGAGAGCGTATCGATTTTGCTTTGAATAATCACTGATGCATCGTGATGAGTCGAATAGACCTGTTTGGGCTTCGATGGTGTCGAATCCTTCGTCGTGGGTTTGCCTTTTAGCTCGTCGATCTGCCTACGAATCTCAACTTGCGTAGCACCTCGGAACACCGCGTCGATTAAGCGGCGCTGATCGTCTTCACCCTTCACGCGGGCAATGCGAATCATTACGTCGTACGGTATGGAATGTTGGGTTGACCCAACTCGGCGTAATAGTTTCGGAGGTAGGGTGAGGATGCGAAGCATCCCGCTTACCCACGTCTTGTCCTTGCCAATGGCGCGAGCCAGTTCTTCTTGCGTGTTGATATCGTCACGTTCATCAAGGAGAGACTGAAGCGCTTCAGCCAGCTCGATGGGACCCACGTCTTCACGTTGGATGTTTGAAATAACGCTTTTAATCCGGCGAGCGCGCTCGTCTTCCGGATCGCGAATTAAGACCTCGATTTGTGTTAGTCCCGCTTCTTTGGCGGCGCGATAACGGCGGTGCCCTGTGATGATGCGGAAAGCGCCCCCTTCGTCGGGCGTTACCGTCAATGGTTCGATTACCCCCATCGACTTTATGGAGGCGGTAAGATTCTCCATGTTGCGGAAGGTCTTGCGCTCGTTGTTGGGGTCTTCAAGTACTTTGTCCAGGCTGACGATCAATCGGCCGCGCTTTCCAACGCCGCTGTCCAGTTGACCTTCACGCACTAAATCTAGACGACTCTTTCCTTCAGGAAGTTTCATATTTTTACGCCGGAATGGCCATTGGAACCTGAGCATGTCCGAGTAATGTTAACACCTCATCGAGCAGGTTGGCCATGTCAACCGCTCCGTTGGAATGAGGTCGATAATGAAAAATCGATCCGCCATGCTCATCCACCTGGGCGAGCCACCCACAACTTCGAATTTCTGTTTTCGCGCGCTCGATGCCTTCGCGATCCATCAAATCCAGCACGCGCTGGCGCAGACCGCTAAGACGAAGATTGATCACGACGTGCATGATGTGATAGTCCGGATCATGGCGTAACCGGACAAGGAGTTTGTAAAAGTTGGCATATGATTTGACTGCCTTGGTGCTTTCGAACGGGATGATGAACATGTCCGAAGGGAAAATCGCGTTCTCCATGATCGGGCTGATCTGATTCGGCGAATCGATCACCACGAACGCAAAGGCCCTGAACTCGTCGGCGGCAAGAGCACGGGCTAAAATCGTGGGATAGTTTTCATGGTCGGTAATCTGGCGGCCCAGTTCTTCTAAGCCTTCCGCGCTGGCCACAAACGCCAAGTTCTCAATGTGCGTCGGCTGAATGATCTCGTGAAGTGCCTGTTGACCGGCCATGACGCGGACGAGTGTCCCTTCGTTGGTCAAGCCGTCGCCTGCTTTCAACCATTGCGTTACCTGCGCCTGGGGATCCATGTCGATCAACAGCGTCTTTGCACCCTGACCCGCAAGCCCGGCAGCCAAGCTCATCGCAATGGTTGATTTCCCACACCCCCCCTTGGCATTGATGACGGTGATGATTTTCATGATCGAACCGGCTCCGCCGGAAATTTCTGTGGGTTCATCCGTTGATCCCACCCCGCGAAGTCCAGTACGTCGCCCTCGAAAAACTTTTGGAAGGCCAACAGTCGCACTTCGTCGGTATCGAATCTACTTAATACCGAATCGGCGATTGACCTGAAACCGCTCCTGTGAAATTTCTCGCGTTCGGCATTTCGTGCGGTCTCGAATCGCTCATAGTCCTCCCGCCGAGCGCTTCGGTAGTCCTCCTCGCTTGCGGCGATGTATTTGAGCCACTCATTTTTGAAATTGATTTGGTGTTTTTCCCAGTCAGCCCGTCGGGCTTCGGCCATGGCTCGTCGATGGGATTGTGACTGCTGGGCGAAAAACTCATCGCCAAACAAGCGCAGGGCTAATACGAGCGACGCGATCGGTTTCCGAGTCGTGGTACATCGCTCATGAACCATCTGCCCAAATACTCGACCCCAAGTACTTACCCGGCCGTGGTCGGGCCAAACGCGAAGGAGTCGCTGAACGAAGCGCTCGGCTGTAGCACTTTCACTTGTCGATGGTTCGGCAGTCGGATCGCTTTGGTTCCCTCCCAAGCCAGCGAAGAAGTGTTTTGCAAAAACTATTCCGTCGCCAACCGAAAGTTGGGTCAACCCAACTTCGGCTGTCATTGGTTCGGGCCAGTTCTCTTCGATCGCTCGCCGAAGCATACCCAAAGGGTTTCGTGCTGCTTCCCTTTTGGGAAGCCACCGAATCTGATTTTCGATCGTTGTTGGTGAATGCTTAACCGCCAGCAAACGCGCCGTTTTTTCGTCGTACCCTGCTCCTCTAAGTTTTTTATGAATCTCATCCGCAGCAACAACACTGGCCTGTGAATCGTGCGTGCTAGGCATCTGTTGTTTGAAAGTGTTATTTGTATGTTTTATTTTAATATCGCTTCGATTTTCTGACCGGTCCCGCGCTTCGATTTTCTGACCGGTCCCGCTTCGATTTTCTGACCGGTTGCTGATCTTGCGGTTAGTTTTTCCCGCTTCGATTTTCTGACCGGTTAATTCGTAAGCCTTGCTATCAGCCCATCTTAGGCTGTACGTTGCCGCTCGGCTCTCTTTTCCCGCTTTGGGGTCGAAGAAACCATCCTCGACTCGAACGATGTAGTTGCTTTCCAAGGCCTTTTGAATTGCCGTGCTCAACGTCGAACTGCTGCCGATTCGGGTGTAATTGTGGATCTCGCGATAGGAGAGTGCCACGTGCTGTCGGCGACTTCCACGGCGCACTTGGAACCCAATTGAGAAGCGGATAACTGAGCCGACCACCTTGATGACCGCCAGCGCTGCTTGGGGAATTAACAGGTCGAAAAATTGGTTGGGAATATACGTGCGGTTTCCTTCTCCCTCGAAGAATCCTTTGAACTGTTTGCGGTCTTTGATGTACTCCGCACCCCCATCCCAGCGAAGTGCAAAAAGCGCCGTGACAGCCGACTTACCGGCGGTGTCCGGCCGCCCTTCGCGGACACACTTGATGAACTTGCCGGCGATCGCTTCGTCGAGAGATTGGCGAATCATTTCGCGGCTGATCCCGGCGTTGTCGATTAGCTCTTGATAGGTGACCAGTACTTCGTCCTCGACTGGGTTGCCATGCGAGTCACACCAACCCAAGGTCTTGCGGATCATATAAGCGACAAGTCGGACGACGCCTCGGGAGTAGTGGGGGAGACATACGTCGAAGAATTGGTTCGGTGTGTACGTGGTATTGCTGGTCGGGAGCGCAAAGCCCGCAAAGGAGGGGCCGCGCGGCTCGCGATCAGGTACCCAGTCTTGGGGTACGGGCAGACCGGCATTGTGAACTTCGTAGGTCACGTTGCTTTAGAGGTTGATTACTGCGACCGCCAGGTCGGGGAGCGTCTCATCGACCACTTTTTCCTTAACCAGTCGGGCGTGTTTTTTGATCAGTGCGTTAATCACCCAGCTTCGGGACCGCTCCACCTTGCCGGCGATTGTTGAGATGTACTCTTGAGCCTCGGGGTCGAGAGTCACCGAGGTGACAACTTTCTTTTGTCCATTTGACATGAGAAACTCCTCCATAAGTCTCTTATATTTGAAGCTATTAGAAGCCAATATGCGCTAATCATATCAGCACTGGTTGTGGCAACAAGTGTGGATAACTCAAGATGTAGTAGGTGACCTGTGAATTTTGACTAAAGTTCAAACGACCGAATGGTCGAGAGTGCGTCCACTTCGTCGTTGCTTCTTCTTTTCGTATCAAGCCGAATCTGGAAGCAATTCGTCAATGAAGATTACGCGATTTGCATGGTAAAATGTGACTATGTCGAATATGGAAAATGAGGAGAGATTCGCGCGAGCGAGTGCATTTGAAGAACGGGTGTGGCGCGGCATCATCCGGCCAGAGGAAGGATGCTTAACGACTGACTCCGCCCGGACAGTTCTGCGCTGGGGCTTTCCCGACGATGATCGCCAGCGCTTCCACGAACTCACCACGAGAGCCGAAAAAAGTAAGTTGACACCAAACGAACAATCTGAGCTTCGGGACTACCGTTGCGTGGACAGTTTCCTAGCCGTGTGGCGCGAGAAGGCCGAGCGTTCGCTAGGGCAATAGCCATCTGGGTGCGATAGGTTGGCGCACGTGATTTGTTCGCGAGTGGATCAGAACGAACGCTCTGAAGTTTTATCGGAGCCTAGGGCAACTTCGGTCGTCGAGGCTATAGTTTCAAAAGAAGAAGAGTGGGCTGCGTGACAATTGGAAACGCGTTGTGCTATCCTACGAACTGTGAAATTATCAATCGACCATCGGGAGCCAGACATGGATATTTCCCTCAAACCTGAGCTTGAGGTTTTTGTTTCCGAACGCGTACGGACGGGCGCGTATGCTGATCCTAACGAACTCGTGAACGAGGCGATTTCGCTCTTGAAGTACCAAGAGGATCATGATCCGCTGGATACCATGTCCGAAGATGAGCTCGAAGAAGTCCGCCATGAGGTGCAGCTTGGCGTTGACTCGCTGGATCGCGGCGAGGGCATTGTGATCGAGGGCCGCGAAGGCCTTTCCGGGTATTTCGCTGGCATCAAATCGCGAGGGCGAGAGCGGCTTCAAACTAAGCAGCAAGATCAATGACGCGATATGTCATCGCGCCAGAAGCCGAGCGCGACATCGAAGGCATCTGGGATTACATCGCCACTGACAACCCAACTGCGGCCGATCGACTGCTCGACATCTTCCACGAAAAAATGGAGTTGGCCATCGATTTTCCGGGCATGGGTAAACCCCGTGCACGATTGGCGCCTGGCCTTCGTCGGTTGGTTGCCGGGAACTACTTGTTGTTTTACCGCCCAACCCCGGACGGACTGGAACTTGCCCGCGTGATTCACAGCGCACGCAAGATTCGGCAAGTGATGTTCAAGCAATGATGATATGACCCGCCTGGAGCACCTGAAACAAATTCGAGGAAGTGCGGAGCGGCTTGAAGGGCTCGTGCGCGAAATTCTCGACACCAGTCTGGCGACAACACTGACTGACGAAGATTGGGATGACATTCGCCTATGCGTACGGATGCGCATCGCGGCTCGATCTCCAAAGCAACAGCGTTAACGATGCTCCGACCACTCGTAACGAGAACCAACTAAGCAACAGATTCGGAGGCCCGTCAATCCAAATCATGCTTTTTGAGTGGTAAAATATGGGCTATGATCGAAGTCGAAAACGAAAGTCGAATCGCTTTTGCTCTGCGGGAGGTGGAAGAATTTATGATCGCCAGTCGGTGCGAACTTGATGAGGATGGACGAGAAGGGGAGGAGGTAGACGACGAACTCGATGACGCATCCGACTCCGACACCCAACCCTAGAATCCCAACCGAGGCAGAAATTCTTGAATTGCTTATCTCCTATTATTTCCTGAAAGAAATCAAGGTTGAGTCGGATGTTCCCATCGAGAACCTAAAGTCGCTGAAGCTGATCAGCTTATTAACTGATGACATCATCTTGGGTCTTTGCAAGTTGGGGGATGCGGATAACCGAACAGCCAGTTTTTTCAGCCAGTTCAATAGCATCGTTCACCCCACCCGCAATGACGAACTGGGGGTGAGAATAACCCACTACGTCCAACGCACTAAGGGCCTTCGAAGACACCAAAATTGGCGAATCGCCCACCTGTCGTCTGAGGACCGAGGCAAGCCGACGCCCCTCATCGAGCTCTTCGATTTGGTGCGTGAAGCCGTCGAGATCTGGGATGTGATGTCAGGCGATGTGAAGGAGTATCGCCTGCTTGAAATCGATTTGCGAGAAGCTGTTCTTAGATATGCGCCTTCGTCGCGTTTTCTCCCCACCATCATTCCATCCGGTTTCGTTTCCACCGATGACCGCGAGGAGAACGTAAAAACATAGCAAAGTAAGTGAGGACACCTCCTTACTAATTTTTCATACTTGAGTGGATCAATCTCACGGTCGATGCACAGAAATCTTACGTGCTAATACGAATGCTGTTGCCTCGGTGAATCAGGTCGGGCTGAGGCGTTAATCAATAGGAAGCATAGCCAATGCGTAGCCTGCAGCGCGGCGGCAGTGACCCGCCCCTCGAAAGTGCCTCAGGGGCGGGTCACTTTCCTTGGCTGATGTGCCAGAGGGGTCTCTGATGCACTTCTACGACCAGAACATGTGGCGCGCCCGGGGCTGGGGCCTCGATGCTGCTGGCAAAGTAATCGCGGTGGTGTGCAGGCGGGGTTCGCTGGAACAAACCGTCCCAGTGGATGCTTTCCTCGGCGACAAGATTCGATACGAGTTGCTGCATGGCGTCGAAGTGGACGTCGTCATCGAGAGAGATCGCTTCACTTGTGCCCGAGTGAAGAAGCTTCGGGAGCTCGAGCCGGAGCCACCGAGCCTTTTCGAACGACTTCGAGAAATGTTTCAATAAACCGGTTCACCGTACACTTCCGATCACACCTCTTTTTTTTCTCTTGCCATTAGCGACGTTCCCGGGCAATAAGCTTCGCGCACGGTGCGTGCCATCGCGATGTCACTTTCCGTGCAAACGCGAAGGAGGGAATGAAGGGTCTTGCTCACGTCGCCGGCGTTTTCCCCGGCGGGTTTCGTTGTCCATCGACTGCTGCGGATGGACGAACAGAAACCCTTTTCAACGGAGAAACGATCATGGCGGCAAAGAAGAAACAATCGGTTCGGAACGATCGGCTGGGCAGTGATGCTGGCGAGCGGGTTAAAGAGAAAAAAAGCCCAAAGGTGGCGTTCTATCACCTCTGCAATTGCTGTGGGGCGAAGTGGTTTTCGATTCATTATTCTTTTCAATGCCTACGCTGCGGCTATGATCAACTTTACAGAACCGTAGAACGCGTGCCCTGGCACGACGATAGTACTTAGTTTATTGTGATTCGGACTCAAGCAGATGCGGCTGTTTGGCTTAGATTCTCATTCGAGGTGGACACGTCTTGCCCCTGTCTTATTTGTGAGCTTCCCAGTCGGGCTAGTCATTATTTCATGGTATCCGTTTGAACCTGAAAAATGGGGTGTATTTCTGTCAGTTGCTACGGCGGCAGGCGTTGCAGTATTTCTGACGCAGTTGGGTCACGATCAAGGGGAGACGAAAGAAAAAGAATTAATTAGACGGTGGGGAGATAGGCCCACAACCACTTGTTTGAGCCATCATTCCTCGCCACTTAATGCGCTTACCATCAAGAGGTATCACGCAAAACTGCGTCGGTTACGCCGCGACCTAAAGATTCCGTCGGCAGAAGAAGAAACGGGGAATCCTCAGGGCGCGAGGCAAATCTACGAGAGCGCCACCGACTTCTTATTGGAAAGAACCCGCGATGAAAGGAGTTTTCCTCTACTGGCAGCAGAGAGACTTAACTACGGTTTTCGACGAAATCTGTGGGCGATGAAACCGGCAGGACTCTCGATTGCTGCAATTTCCGCAATCTTATGTTTCATAAGAGTCGCCTACCAATGGGAGGAACCTGACGCCGTCGCAATGTTATCGGCTTTCGTATGTTTAGTGCTTGTTATTCTTTGGGCCATCCGCATTACTCCGTCTTGGGTGCGAATTGCCGCAAATGCATTTGCCCGCCGGCTTGTTGCGACACTCGATGTGCTCTAGGGGTCAAAGTAATCTAAGCGATCAAGCGAGGCTGGTGGATTGAGATTGCATTCGCCAGGGCGTTCTTTAGTCGATTGGACTCGACTCCATAGTCTCCAAGCGCAACTCGGGGAAGTCGAGCGTCCCCATGAAAGTCGCTCCCACCAGTGATCAAGAGCTTATGTTGTCGGGCAACCTGAACAAGCTCATGTTCAATTTCGCGGGGATGAGAGGGGTGAAAAACTTCGATTCCATCAAGGCCATTCGAGCAAAACTGTCCTAACATTTCATCGAAGAAGTCACGTTGGCCTCGCTTCAATAGCTTTCCTGGGTGAGCCCAAACCGCTATACCACCAGCCCGATGAATAGTGTGGATCGCCTCGGTTGCTCGTAGGAACCAGTCCTCTTTTTCCTCTACGAATGCAATTTGCAGTGCCTCAGCCATTTCGAGGTTGCGAAGCCGACATATCTCTTGAGCAACGGTGTTGCGACTCAAATACAGTTCATGCGTTTCCGCGAACAACGCATCGTAATCGATTGCTATGCCTAAACCGTTGCATTTCTTGACAAGCCGTCGACCGCGTTCTCGGTAGCCATCGATAGTTTGCCGTAGAGCGGTATTGATTACTCGGCTATCAAACCACGCCGAATAGCCGAGCATGTGAATGCTATAAGTCTTGCCCCCTTGGAGGTCGAATTCGCAAGAAATTTCAATGCCTTCAACAAAGCGGAGCCCCCGTTGCTGCGCGCACAGGTCAACACGCTCTCGATCTGGTAGCAAACGATTGTGGTCAGTAATCGAAAAGCCACTTATTCCTGACAGGGCCGCCCTTTCAAGGATTTCGTCGGGGCTGTCCGTTCCATCTGAATAAAAAGTATGCGTGTGCAGATCCCACATGTTAGATCATCATCCGTTACCCAACGTCGTTTTTCCTTCAAGCATCGTCGGATATCTTAAGTATACCACCGTAGGGTTTCGCGGGTTGCGAGTACCGATAATTAGCGGCTTCGAGGAGACGAAAGGGTAGATGTGAACCGAAAAAGCGCTTTGACATCGTGCTCTAAGATGGTTGCCACCAAACTTTCATACCAATTCAAAAGCGTGAGAACGCGAGAAAAGGGGAGCGTTCCATCCTTCTTTAGCCGTTCGGCACACGTAGAAAAATATCGGATTACCGGCTCGGAGCAAAGTCCCAAGAGTTCATCAAGACGCGCGAATGCTTGCGCAATATTTGCCGGATCGATGTCGAACCGCCGATTCTCGTGTTCCGCAAAATACGTCAATGCATTGCCTGGGCCGTGGAGCAGTTTTGCAATGAAAATCCGCATTTTTTCTTCGTTACTATTCGCCTGAATGACTTCGCGACGGGTGATCGTTCGTGTCTCATGCAGCACGAATGCAGCAAATGCCGCCCTAGCAGAGAGATTTCGATCCAACTCACGGAAACGACGGACAGGAAAACGGCCTTTGATGTCAAAACCGCATGCGAGCGATGGATAATGTTTGGGCCACCAAAGCGGGGAAGAGCCATCATGGATCTCGTCGTCCGTATGCGGAACAAGATCGATGTCTGTTTTGGTTAGAGCTACACATTTACTCCGCAATGATCGAAGCCGTCGGTAAACATCAGGATCGACCACGCCCTTACGAGATGGAATGAGAACGGCAATGTCAACATCGAGGCTATCCGCTTTATAAAGAGACGAGCCGTAGGCACGGGCCGATTTGATTATCGGCTCTCGCCGTAGGAGTTTTTTAACTGCACGCAGGGCGCGCCCATTGGGAGTGTGCACCGCCATTCCAAATGCTCCGCTGAATGCCCCGACCAATTGCGAAAGTATGGTCAGTGAGCCAAAAACGCAAGATTCTCAGTTGCGGCAAGGCGGTCAGTTTTCTATATTCGACGGCCAAGTAGTAGCACACTAGCATTTTTGGCAGGCACTTTCAGGAGCTTTGGAATGACTGTGAGAAAGGGCGGTTGCCCAGGACGAACTGACGGTGGACCGTGTGTTTATAAGGAAGTAAACAAGGGAACGAAGAGTTGTAAACATTGTGGAAAGACTATTAAAACGGGGGCAACTGAACCAGCCTCGCTAGGTTGACCTAGTACGCCACCCGAAAAGTCGGGCTATCCTCCGGTCGCATCTTTCGACGGTCGTACAGCCGCGTGGTACTGATGTTGGCATGTCCAAGCCACTCCTGAACTTTCGCAATATCAGCCTCGTGATCGAGGGCGTTGGTCGCGGCCGTCGCGCGTAGGGCGTGGACGCAGAAGCCGGGGACGTTCAGCCCGATCTCGGCGGCATAGCCTTGCACGCACTTGTAAACCGAATCCGGCGTGAGCGGTTTGTTGAGATTGTTCGTGATGTTGTTCTTCACCGGGCGAAAGAGCGCCCCGTCCATCTCTTCGCGATGTCCAACGGCTTCGAGATAGTCATTAATGCGATCGAGCGTGCCCGGGTGGGTGGGGACGTAACGCAACTTGCCGCCCTTGCCGTGGATGCGCAGGTGCGGCACGCCGCGCCTGGCGTTCAAGTCCTTCACTTTCAGTTTGCAAAGTTCTTCGCAGCGCAGTCCGTGGAATAAGAACGTGGAGAGAATCGCGCGATCGCGTTTGCCCTTCACCGTGTCCGGTGGGGGAGCGTCCAACAGGGCGCGGGCCTGGCCGTCGCCGATCGCTGGCGTCTTGCCTTCGTTGGCCTCGGCAGTCGGGCGCTTCACGCCTTTGACCGGGTTGTGCGTGATGGCGTTCGAATCACAAAGATGATCGAAGAGCGCACTCAACGCCGAAAGCTTTCGTCGGATGGTCGCCGGCGAGAGCTCGCGGCGTTCCAGCGACTTCCGCCAGGCGATGACGTGCGACCGGGTCACGATCCGAAACTCTTCGGGCAATCGAATCCCGACGAAGGCCATGAAGTCCTTGATGTCGTTCTGATAGGCACGACGGGTTTGCTTGTTGTTGATGTTGGCGAACCATTCGGCCTCGGCCGGCACGGTGGCAAGACCTTGAAACTCTGCGGCGGTCAGCACGCGGTCGGTGCGGTAAACGATGCCGCGCTCCGCCGCGACCGGCAAATTGGTCTCAACCCTGGAAGCGTCGGCCTTGACGATCGCGTCCTTTTCCGGTTTCGACTTTTCGGTTCGCTTGCCCTTTTGTTTGGATCGTTGTGTTTTCCGTGGTCGTTTGGGGTCGGATTTCATGTCCTAAGTTTACTATTGATAACGTATTTTATCAATGGTAAAGCAGTTCCCCCTCAACCCCTGATTCAAACCGGCGTACGGGGGTGTACTGGACGCAGGGGAGACGACTAGAGGGCGTTGACACTCACGGGGCCATGATCGAGCGAAACTCGGAGTGGTCGGTCAAATCGACAATCAGGTTGGCGTCGAAGTCGAAGGCTGCGCAGTTTGTAGCGGCGGTTATTTGATAGAAGCAATTCTGCAGCGCGGCGAAGTCGGTGAGGTTCCACTGGCCGTCGGCGTTGATGTCGCCGAGTAGGAAGGTGTAGGAAACGGTGTTGACGGTGGGTGAGTCAGGGTTTGAGGGATCGACGTCGGTGAAGGTGAACGTCGTGCGTTCGTTGGGCGGTAGCGGGCGGTCGAGGATGATTTGCAGAACATCGGGGGGGCCGTTGTCGAGGCGCTTGGTTGCGATGACCTGCGGCGCTTCGGGGCACGAGTCATCATCACAACTTAACTCAACGGTGATGTCGTCTATGTAAGCGTAAGCCGGTGAATCGTACATGAC
>CAZBRD010000031.1:0-26582 GCA_964494205.1 uncultured Phycisphaeraceae bacterium
CTTTTCTATTGGATAAACAACAACCATCAACAAAAGTGCTCAGTTTGAGTAATTAGCGCTACTTGAAGACTCCCACCTAAACCAACGTTAGGGAACTTCTACCAGAAAATCATGTACCGCCGCCAGAAACTCCGCCGGTTGTTCTTCCATCGGCAGGTGTCCGGATTCCTCGAAGCGGATCAACATGGTTCCCGGGATTTTTGACGCGAGTTCCTCTCCCACGCGGATAGGAATCACCGTATCGTGCACGCCCCAGAGGATTCTGGACGGCACAGTTAGTTTACTGACGTCTAACGAAGGCAATGGAGAGCTTCGAGCGGAAAGCCCGTAAAGTGCATCATCCAGCCCCTCTACCCGTAACCGCTTCAGATAAGCCTCTACCACTTCGTCGCTAATGATCTCCTTGCGATGAACAGAGTCTTCAAGCAGATCACGGATGCTGCTTTCGCGCAGTGCAAAGTTTTGGACCCAAAAGAGCAACAGAGGTTTGAGTATTTCAGGAATGCTCGGCCCACCTCCACCGCCGCTCAAGCTTCCTCCGTCAACGAGAGTAAGCGATTTGACACGTGCTGGATGGTCTCCGGCAATTCGCAATGCAATCCCCGCGCCGTACGAATGGCCCACCAGATGGGCTTGCTCAATGGAAAGTGCGTCCATGACACGCACGACGAGATCCCTTTGACCCGCGACGGAATAAGCTTTGGAAGAAATCGGACGTTCCGTATAGCCGAAACCATTCAGGTCAATGGCCACCGCGCGATAGCCGTGCTCCGGAAGCTTCGGCAGCACTTCTCGCCACGAGTAAGTGGAACCCCCGAACCCGTGTAAGAAAACAACGGGAATACCATCTCCCTGCGATTCAAAGTGAACCCATTGCTCACCAATGCGGACGAATTCACTCTGAGGTACAGATTGTCGCACCTTCGAATAAGGAGTCAGCGGCGAGCATTGCGAATTGAGAGCCAGCAGCAAACCAAGTGCACAGAATGTCCTCAGTACATTGACCAATGCCATTTACGTTGACTTTCTACTTGCCAAACAAGCCCTGTTGAATCGCGTCACAAAGCCGGCCAAGGTTTGATGACAAACCTTTCCAGTATGCCCCAGAATTGTAGGCCAAGCGCACGTCGGTACAACGTTGAACAATTCGCAAGTGTCTCAAGGGAAATCGCGTCACGTCAGCGAAGCTTGATCGACGCCAGCGCGAACCCCGCGAAAAGGGCGGCCACCAGCCAAAAGCGAATCACTGTCTGTGGTTCGCTCCACCCGCCGAGGTGAAAATGATGGTGCAGCGGTGCACACCGCAGGATGCGTTTCCCCTTGGTCCACTTGAAATATCCGACCTGCATCATTACCGAGACCGCCTCGATCACGAAAATCCCCCCGGCGATGAACAGCATCAATTCCTGACGAGTTACGATAGCGATGTAACCGATCAATCCGCCCAATGGCAATGAACCAGTGTCTCCCATAAACACCTTGGCGGGATGGCAGTTGTACCAGAGGAAACCAAGACATGAACCCATGATCGCCCCGCAGAGCACGACAAGCTCCGCACTCTTGGGCACGTACATGAACAGCAGTTTGTCAGCCAGTTCCTCTGTCCCCACAACATAAGTGAGAATCATGAACACCAGCGAGCAAAGTGCAACGCACCCGGAGGCAAGCCCGTCCATACCGTCCGTGAGGTTTACCGCGTTAGAGGTTCCCGTCATCACCAGTACCGTGACGAACATGAACGCGAACGCCCCGAGTTGCAGGCCGGCTTTGTAGAACGGGACGCTCAGCGTGTTGAACGCCGAGACGCCGTTGCCATCCCCGGTGTAGTTGTCTTGTCCATATTTGAAGACGAAGTAACCGATGATGACGCCAAGCCCGAGCTGAAAGAGCAGCTTCTCGTAGCTCTTGAGTCCATCTCGCGATTGTGCCCGCCGCTTGGACGTAAGCTTCAACCAATCGTCGATCCCGCCGAGCGCCCCCAACCACACGAGGCAGATCAACGACATCCGCACGTAGAAATTGAACATGTCGGCGAAGAGAAAAACCGCCAGCGCGATGGGAAACAGGATCATAATCCCGCCCATCGTCGGCACGTTCTTCTTGTCGCGCGTCAATTCGTTAAGCGACGCGTGATCAAACTCCGGCCTGTCGCCCAGCTTCCATTTGACGAGCTGGCGAATCAATTTCGGCAGGAAAATGAGCGAAAACGTGAAGCAAAATAACGCAGCGATCACGCCACGAAACAAAGTGTTCTCGTACGCGTAATGCCGACCTTCGAAGAGTTTGAGAAGGAGATGGTAGAACACCGCGCGTTGGTACTCGATTCCGTGAAATTGTCGAACGCCACTCGCGCTCGCTCATGCAACAGCCGCGGTCATCGATCGCGACTTGGTCAGCGCGCTCACTATACGGTCGAGTTGCATTCCACGCGACCCTTTGATCCAGACAACATCGCCCTGATGCAAATGACGCGACAACGCGGTGACCGCCGAATCGGCGTCGTCGCACAAAATGAACTCGGTTCCTTTCGCCTCCAACTGTGAATGACCGGCCTCCACCGAGCGAGCGCCGACCGCAACGATCACTTCGATTCCCTGTTCAACCGTTCGGCGAATGACATGAGTGTGCAGCTCCGGGCTGTGCTCGCCAAGCTCGAACATATCACCCATGACAAACACGCGCCGACGACCGGAAACTAGCGCCAACGTATCGATCGCGGCATACATGCTGGCGGGGTTCGCGTTGTACGAATCGTCGATGAGCGTGATGCCTTCAAGATCAATCCGCCGCGTGCGACCGTCGACCGCCCGAAATGTAGCCAATCTGCTTACAATCTCGGCTGGTCTCAAACCGAACCACTGGCCTACCGCAAAGGCGGCTGCGGCATTGGTGGCATGGTGGATTCCCGGAATTGGCAATCGCACTTCATGTTTGCCGTCGATCACAAAAGTCGTTTCGCCCAATGAACCGCGAACATCGCTTACGCGCAGTGCAACGTCAGTTGAAAGGCCGAAACTCACAAGGTCCGGCAAGTGCATTTGCGAAACAACCGGCCGCAGTTCGGGGCGATCGAAATTAACAATTCCGCGCCCGTTGTGACGGAGAAACTTGAGAATTGAGGCCTTCTCGACAGCCACGTCGTCGATCGTCCCGAGACCCTGCAAGTGAGCTTCGCCGATGGAGGTAATCACAGCCACATTTGGTTGGGCAATGGCTGCCAGCGCGGCGATCTCGCCCGGGGCATTCGTGCCCACTTCGACCACGACGTATTGATCATCGCGGTCGGCTGAGAATTGCGTCAGCGGTACGCCGATGTTGTTGTTGAAGCTCTTGGGCGAACAACGGCCCCGCAACGAACCACTGAGAACATGTTGAATCATGTGCTTCGTGGTCGTCTTGCCGTTGCTGCCGGTGACCGCCACAACCTTTGTCTGATCGCTCATCACCTCGCGGCGATAGTACGACGCAAGTTTTCCCATCGCGTCGATCGTGTCGGGAACGACAACAATCGGAATATTTGGAATCGACTTCGCGCTCGTGGCCCATTTTTCATCGCACAAGCACGCAGCAGCACCGCTCTCCATTACCTGAAACAGAAAATCGTGTGCGTCGAACCGCTGACCGCGAATGGCCACGAACAAATCACCTGGCAAAACCTCGCGCGAATCGTGCACAACACGGTGGACATCCACGGCATCCTTCGAGCCGATCAGCCGACCGCCGACTGCACGCACGATGTTTCGCAGCGAGATGGGGATCACGCGACCTCCTCGACCGTCGCCGGGGCGAACAAGCAGGAACGAGCGACCTCGACATCGTCAAACGAGTGAGTCTTGCCGCCGATCAGTTGATAGTTTTCATGTCCTTTACCGGCAATGAGGACCGTGTCACCCGAGCGAGCCTCGTTCAGCGCTTCCTGAATCGCGAGTCGTCGATCCACCTGCCGATGAACTGTACAACGCGATGCGCCGTCAAAGCCCGGCATGATCTCATCAATGATCGCCTCAGGATCTTCCGTGCGCGGATTATCGCTGGTCACGATAGCAACCTGCGCGAGCCGACCAACCACCGCGCCCATTCGTGGCCGCTTGGTTCGATCGCGATCGCCGCCGCACCCGAACACGCAAATAATCCTACCCGACGTGAACGGCTTCACGGCCTGAAGCACATTCTCCAACGCGTCGTCAGTGTGCGCGTAATCAACAAAGACGGAAAACGGACAGCCATCCGGCTCCACTCGCTGCAATCTGCCGGGGATTCGCGTGAGACGCTCCAAGCCCGCGACGATCGCCTGACGATCAATGCCCAGCGAATCGGCCGTGGCTGCGGCTGCGAGGGCGTTCAACATGTTGTGTCGCCCAACGAGAGCAAGCTGAATCGGCACCGTTACTTCGCCAAAGCGAATCGAAAATCGCTGGCCGCGGCGATCACACGAATCGGGAACGCCCTGTACATCCAGATGCGAAGTGAACAGGCCGTATCGGATAACTCTCGCAGCCGTGCCCTCTACCACCCGCTCAGCCGATGGGTCGTCCGCGTTAACGACAGCCTTCGCCTCGCTGTTGAGCAAACCGAAAAGGCGACGCTTGGCCTCCAGATACGCCCCCATCGTCTGGTGATAATCCAGATGCTCACCCGTCAAATTGGTGAACACACCCGCGACGAGATTCAAACCGTCGCATCGACGCTGATCCAGCGCATGCGACGATGCCTCAATCACCGCGTAGTCAGCTCCCGCACCACGGCTGGATGCCAACATCTGACTGAGTTCGATCGAACCCGGCGTCGTCAAAGCCGCAGACCGGCGCTCGTTGATCAAATCGTATTCAATCGTCCCCAGCAACGCCGCGTTGTACCCCGCGTGTTGCAGGATTGATCGAAACATCCATGTGAACGAGGTCTTTCCGTTCGTGCCGGTCACCGCGATCGTAGGCAGCGGATTCACTGCTCCTGCACCGACATTCCAGAAAACGCCCGCCAATTTCGCCAGAACCTCGCGTGAATCGGACACTCGAATGACAAGCACACCCGGCGGCGGTTGAACATCCTGATCCACGATAATGGCCGCTGCACCAGAGCGGGCAGCTGCAGAAACGAATTGGTGACCATCGGATTTCGCGCCACGAACCGCCACAAACAACGCACCCGGTCGAACAAGTCGCGAATCATCGGCGATGGTTTCGAATCGTAACGTACAGGCGGACGCACTGGCGTGTGCGGGCAGACCCGCGCGACGCCACAGGTCCGACAGTTTCCAGTCCGCGCCCGCAGTGGCTTCAGCTAGGCTGGCTGTTGTCATCTTCATTCCCTCGGCGAACCAATCGAACAGACCCCCGCAATTCCGTTCGTCGCCCTCCTCCTCAGTGCAATCTAATCCCTTTTTCGCTTCTCCTTCAACGCGGCGTCCGCCAGCATGTTGACGACATCAGGCGTCACATCCAGGTACGGAAGCGTGCCTTGCAGTATCTCCCGCACCGCCGGTGCAGAAACGATGCCGCCGAAATACCCCTGACTTGCAATTGGTCGACGTACAATCACGAGGGCCAGCACCTCCGGCTCTTGAACCGGCGATGCTCCCATGAACAGCGACAGATACTGACCCGGTTCATACCCGCGCTTGCCGTCGCGTCGAATCAGCTTGGCTGTGCCCGTCTTGCCGACGACACCATAGTTCTCCAGCTTCGCGCGTTTGCCCGTGCCCTCTTCCACGACCGAGGCCATCAAGTCCTGCGCCATGAAATGCGCTACATCCGCAGTGACAGCTGGCCCGATAGTTCTTGGCTCATCAAACGACTTGATCACATCGCCGTTGGGGCTAATGAGCTCTTTGACGATTCTCGGCTTGATGCGCTGACCGTCATTGACGAGCGCTGCAAATGCCATCGCCAGTTGCAACGGCGTCACCTGGACTTCATATCCCATCGCGACGGACGGTATCGACGCCCGAGTCCACATGCGGAGAGGATACACGACACCCGAAGCCTCGCCCGGCAGTTCGATACCCGTTCGCTCACCAAATCCGAACGCCCGCATCGAATCCCGCAATCGCTGGGGCCCCATGCGCTCGCAGATCATCGTCATGCCGATGTTGCTGCTGTGCGAGATGATGCCGCGAATATCGAGCATTCCGTAAGCATGCTCGTCTTTGACGTGTCGCGAACCGAAGAAGTGCGAACCCATTTTGCAGTCGATCTGCTCGTTGGGCCTTATGATACCGCGTGCCAGAGCACCCGACGCAACGAACGGCTTGAAAGTGCTTCCCGGTTCAATGGGATCGGTCAACACGCGGTTGCGTCGAAGCGCGGGCGGAGTGGTGTTGCCTTCCTGCGGGTTGAACGCCGGATAGCAGGCCATCGCCAGCACATCGCCCGTTTGCGGCGATAACACAATGCCAATTCCGCTCTCGGCACCGAATTCCGTCACCGCACGCTCGACCGCACGCTCAGTGATTCGCTGCACCTCAGCATCAATCGTCAGTACAACACTTGCACCATCCTGCGGATCGAGGCTCGGCTCGTCGTCGACTCGAAACAGCGGCCGTCGCCTTGCATCACGAATCGTGGAACTCCTGCCGTTCTTGCCGGAAAGTTGCTCGTTGAACGCAAGCTCGATTCCCTCGAGACCGCGCCCGTCTTTGCCCACAATGCCCAGCACATGGGCCATCGACGACCCGAGCGGGTAAGTTCGAAACTGACGATCGGTCAGCCCCACCGCCGGATGCTTCATCGACGTAATTGCTTCCGCCGTGACTTCGTCGACTCCCTGGGCAACGACCACGTAGCGAGAATCAGGGCGAGACGCCAGCTTTTTGGCCAGCTCAGCCGGCGACACATTTAGCCGAACAGCGAGCTCGCTCGCGAGCGAAGGAATATCTTCCACTCGCGCAGCATCGACGAAAACGTCGGGCATCTGACGACTCGCGGCCACCACTCGATGGTTGGCGTCAAGAATTGAGCCGCGCCGGGCAGGTATGACCGCGTTACCCGCGTATTGCCGTTCCGCGCGAGCCGTGAGCTTCTCACTCAAAGCAGTATTGATATAGACAAGACGGCCCAGCAGAACGCCGAACAGAACGATCACCGCCGACAGCACCACAGCCGCCATGCGTCGTTGATAGAGCGCCAAACCGGGATTCATCGCTTCCATTCCCTATGTGTGAATTGAGCGCGACTACCAAGTCGCACAGTCCTAACTTAACATTGTGGCCGCACATCCCCCTCCCTTTTGGGTCGTGCTTCTTTTCCCTCTCCCTCTTAGACGGAGGGCGACCAATGAGGGAGCACGACGGGCAGGGTGAGGGTCTCTTGTCAGCGTCTAATGACTCGCAGCCAACCGCTCGCCCCGGCCCATGCCGGTCGGCGAAGCAGGTGCAACGAGGTCGGTCTCAAACCATTTGGTTCGATCGTGAATCGAGCCTGGCGCACGAAGCCGTGCGATCTCGGACTGCACCTTCCACGTTTCACGGCGCAGGTCGATCCACTCATTCTCCAGCCGCAGCGACCGCGATGCGCTTCGAACCTGCTCCGAGCGGATGTGCACCAGCATCACCGCAAGTAAGCAGAACGTCATCACCAGAAAGCCGACGCGAATCGTTGTCATTACGCACCGCCCCGCGACTTGCCTTTCGCCGCCGGAAGCTTGATCCGCACGCCTTCGCGAATCTTCGCTGGGTCGGCGAACTTGTCTTTGTTCATTTTGTAGATTTCTTCCCACCGACCGGCGTCGCCTAATTGCTCCCGCGCAATGTCCATCAGTCCATCATTCTTGCGAACCTGATACCAGCGAGTGTCGTCGCCCGATGACTTGTCGCTGGTCTTGCTGGTCGAAGCATCCGCGACCCGCGTATCGCGCGCGGGCTTAGTTGATTTGCTCTTCTCGTTTCCGTTGTCCGGTTTCTCCGACTTAGTCGGTGTCTTTTTCGTGCTCGTCGTCGGGGCAGCGGCTAACGTTTGGGGCGCGGCCGACTGCATTTCAGCACCCACGACTCTCGGCACCACCAGTTCCATGCCTGCCTTCACTGAATCCGGCGAAGTCATGACCGAGCGGTTGGCTTCGTAAATCGCTTTCACCAGCGAAGCCGACTTGCGGCCATACACGCGGGATGCAACGCTCCACAATGTCTCGCCAGGCGCGACCACGTGCTTTACGACATCTGGTTGAACTCCACCGTTGCCCGATTGCGGAAGTTGCTGCGGTTGATTGAATACTGGCGCGGTCGACGGGTATTGGGCCGTCAGCGTCGCCTCTTGCACCGGCCGCGAAGGTTCCGCACTCGGTTGTACGGCATTCTGGATCGGCTGTTGAATCAGATGCCCCTGCTTGATCGCCGTCTGAATCTGGTTCAAACCCAGCGTCTGGTCATTCGAAGGCGGAACAGCCGCCATGCGATCGCCGCTCGGGGTTGGCACGTTTCGACCGGGGTTCGAACCGCGATCCGTCCCGTTCTGTTGGACATAATGAACCGGCACGACCTCAGGGATCGAGTTCGTATGGCCCGGTTGAGTCGCAGAGGTGTCGCCGCCCAATCGTGAGTTGTAGTGATTGACCGTCGGGACCGTCAGATTTGTCCCGCGATTCGCAAGCACGACCGCGAAACAAATGATAAATGCCAAACCGGTGAGCACACCGACTTTGGTTTCCTTGGCCATGGTTTGAAGCCCTCCCTGCTGCTTCGGCAATCAATACGTCCTGCACGTCATCTTACGACTGAGACGTTCGCACCGCCACGCGCAACTTGGCACTGCGTGAGCGTGGATTCCGTTCACGCTCATCCGCATTAGCCACGATCGGCTTGGGGGTGGCTATGTTGTACACTTTTTCCGTTTTTCTTCCACGAAAATCCAACTTGACCACTTTGTCCTCGACGCTGTGGAACGCAATGATTCCGCACCGTCCACCTGATCGGAGAACCGACGGAACAATCTTCAACAACGATTCAAGATTTTCCATCTCGTGATTCACAGCCATCCGCAGCGCCTGAAAGGTGCGTGTCGCCGGGTGAATTTTGGATCGCCGTGAGAATTCATCCGTCACGCCGAGCGTACGGGTCACGATGTTTGCCAGTTGTCGCGTGGTTGAGATGCGCTTTTCTCGTCGCGCCTCACACAATGCCCGCGCGATCTTTCGTCCGCCGGTTTCCTGAGCATTGAAAAAGAGAATGTCGCCGAGCTCGCGTTCAGAAAGCCTGTTCACAATGTCGGAGGCGGCCAGGGTCAGTCGGGGGTCGAGTCGCATGTCGAGAGGACCATCCGATTGAAAGGACAAACCGCGATTGGGATCATCCAACTGTGTCGAGCTGATACCAAGATCCGCGAAAACCACGTCAACATGCGTTAAGTTCAGACTGCCAAGCACCTCGGGCAGTTCAGCAAAGTTCGCATGGAAGAGGTGAACCTGGCACGGAGCATCCGCCAACCGCGCCTTGGCTGTCTCGAGGTTCGACGGGTCAACATCCAGGCAGATCAGCGTGCCCTGTGGTCCCAGCTGATCCGCGAAGAGCCTTGCGTGCCCGGCAAGCCCGACTGTCGCGTCTACAACCGTCTCTTCAGGCCGAATGGTCAGGTATTCAAGAACTTCCTCGACCAGTACGGGTGTATGACCGACCGGAGTCTCCACAAAACACACCCGATCCTAGGTGAATTGTCTACGACTAGAAAAACATCAGGGGGGCCGTCACGCATCCTTGGCGACCACACACACCCCCTAACTCAGCCACAACAGGCCATGGCGCCTTCCGGCACCACAAACCTCGAAAGTCTGACCGAGGCAAAGCGATCGCCCATCGCGCGAAGCTTCTCGACTCGCAACTGAAGCTCACGACGTTCGTAAGAGTTCAGTTGCGAATCAATCTCGCCGTTTGCCGTTGTGGAAGCAAGTCGTCGCTGGATCGAACCGATCATACGAACATCCTTGGCTTCCATGATCATTCCTTCCGTCATGACTGGACCTCGCAAAGCGGTGTTTCCTTCCACTTCGACTTCGACGAGATCGTCCGCAGAAAAAGTGTCCATCCGTGGACGTACCGCAACCGCGACGAATGCACATCCATTTGCATCCGCAAGAACTCAAACTCAGGCTATTCTCAACACTCTACGAGGATGGTCTCGCCGCGCCCGCGTTCGAGTCACCCATATTGGCCCTGAAAACCCTGCGCCAAAAAACCCGCGCTTTTCCGCTCGCTGCGACCAAAGTCGATCAGGCCCTAACCTTCAGCGCCCGGTCATTTCTGCTCCGAACGAGGCTTCATCCGTAAGAACCCGCCCCAGCTCGGCCAGCTTTCGTCTTCCCAGTTGATTCCCATGGTCTGATCGAAGTCGGCCTTGTTCCACAAGTCGATTCGATGCTTCTGTCCCACCACGTAAATCTCTTCACCAAGTCGCGACTTCTTCCGCAGACGGTCAGGCAGGACCATTCGGCCTTGCTTGTCCATCTCAACGAAGGAAGCTGTCGCGTAGAATTGAATTTCGAATGCCTTGGCTGCGGCGTCGTCCATGTACTCGGTCTCGATGCCGCTCGCTCGCTGTTCGAAATCCCTGGGTGTAAATATGGAGAGTGTTCGCGGATATTCGCCCAACGTGACATAAACTCCTTTTCCGTCTTCAGTTGGGTCGATAAGTGATCGGTGTTGCGATGGAAGCTGGATGCGGTTCTTGGAGTCAATCGTTTTCTCATACTGTCCCGTGAAGAACTGCATAGCATTTTCATTTCGTCCACCGCTGCTCACCACTTATCGGGAAAACCTACCATTTCATGCCACCACATGCAAACGAAAAATCCAAGCTATTTGCGGACGCAACGGCACTAATCATTTCACAAGCAGATGGCGTCCAAATCTTGTGGCAGAGAGGCACATCGGACACAACAATTCGATTCGCGCGCATCAACTTGGGATGTGAAGCAATTTTTGCGCCGCACGCTTCGGCGTTGAACTTCGCCCACTCTTAACCACCGCCGAATTTCCGATTGAAAGCGGCGCGCGTTAGCAGCAAACACCTCGCGGCGACGTAAACTCTGCATAGACAGAGAGATACTCTGCAAACATACGGTCGATTCGCCAATTCGCTTCAACCGATTGCATCGCGTTTGACCCAAATTGCCTCGCAAGTCTTGCGTCATTCAACAACCTGAGCATTGCGTCAGCCAATCGTTGAGTGTCACCATATGGCACTACCAAACCCGTTCGCTCGTTCTCGATCAAGTCGCGACATCCCGGAACGTCGGTCGTAACAATCGCACAACCGGCAGCCATGGCTTCCAGCAAGGCGTTTGGCAATCCCTCGGTCATCGACGGAAAAACGAACAGATCCGCAATCTTGAGCAACGAGGGCACGTCATTACGCGAACCGAGCAGATGAACGCTGGATTGCAAATTGCGTTTCGCTATTTCATGGCGAAGTTGCTCCCGAAGCTGACCGTCTCCCACCAATACCAAATGAGCCTTCGACTTCTTCTGAACAGCATCAAAGCTCGCAACGAGTTGGAACAGTCCTTTGGATGGGTCTAAGCGACCGACCCACAGGATGATTGGCACATCATGAGGTAATCCAAGCTCTTCCTTATTGGCCTGCTTAGCCGCATCGATCCGCGCGACATCAATCCCGCCGCGCACCAATCGCAACCGATCGCGCGGGATGTGCGCGAACCTTGCCAAATGCTCGATCACAGACGGCGAATTGCCAATCGTGAACCGACACCCGTCATACGTCCAACGATCGACCCACAGATGCCACTTTCGTTCGACCTCTACGGTCTGGATTTCGCACACCACATGGTCCACCGGAATGCCCGCACTTTTAGCTGCCCACCGCGATGCCAGATTTGCGTGAAACAAGAACGAGTGAACTATGTCGGGCTGTTGCCCAGCTATCAGCGACGCGAGTCTTTTGAATACGCGGACATCCCACCCGCCGCGCGCGTGACACGACTCGACCGGAATACCTGCTTCGCACAAACTCGATGCCACCGGCCCGCCATCTTTCAGCGATATGACCGTCGGCTGATATCCCGCATCGCGAACGTGGAGCGCCAATCGAAAGATGTGCAGCGGCACGCCGCCGACTTCCAGATCCGTGATAACGTAAAGTATGCGAGTGCCCGACTTGCTCAAACTGAACTCGCTTGCATCGGAATGGCGTTGTTTCGCGCCAGGACCGGCCGAACCGCCCCCAACCATTGTGTCATTCGCCGCGAAGTGAGCGACCGCGCGATCGACCCCTCCAGCAGCACCGTGTCAGCCACTTCCTGCCACGACGGCTTTCGCAACACGCGAATCGTGCCCGAATCAAACACCATCCACCCCCATCGTCGCGGCACTTCGTCAACACAAAGGAGCTTGGGCGGCGTCAGTAGGTAATGCAGATTCGCGTGAGGCCGAACGAGACAGGTATCGAACTTTCCGAGCGCCGGACTCGCGTGTCGCGGCTTGCGCCTCCGCTTCATCCGAAAACGATTCGCCCGCTCCTCAACCGCAAACGCGAACTGCCCTTGCCGACCCTGATCGCGAACAAAATCCGCACGAAAGGCTTTGCACTCAATGAACACCGCGTGCTTGCGATCGACCACTGGCTGAAGATCAAAGACCGGCCGACGCGGGTTGTACTTCTTCCACTTGCCCGCCGCAGCCACATCCACGATGCCGACGCCGGGCACCTCGACTTCTTCGGCAATCGCCGCGTACCCGGCCGTCCATAACCAAGAACAAGCCGCCCGCTTGAGCTGTCGATGAAGATCGCTTTCGGCCATGACTGCTTAACATGCACAGCGCTAGACCATTTCAGACCGAAGCGCCGAACCCTTTGAATCCGTCAGCGTGAAGCACTGAGTCCGTTGTGCTTGCAAACCTGAGCGCCGATCACTTTGAGTCCGAAACGATTTGAGCCTGAAAGGCTCACCGTTCATAGCCGGGGGTCGAGCGCAGCGAGTCCCCCGGTTGAATATCCCGAACCTTAGCGACCCTGTAAGGGTCGACCAAACCACTCCTAAGAGGACCCCTTCAGGGTCCAGATTGCTAGCTTTCTTCCCGTGGGTTTCGTTCGCTTGCACGAACTCAACCCACGGCTATTCACGAGCAGCCTTTCAGGCTGCGGCGCAATGCGCCCCGCCCCATCAACACTGTATCATCCGCCGTATGACCCGAACTCTAGCGTGGTCAAATTAATAATCTGTTCGCGAGAACTTCCACATCGCCACGGCAACGATCACCGCCTCAAACAGCAGCGATGAACCCATCGTTTGCCACGCGGGAAGGCTCATTCTCTGGGCCTCGATACGTTTGCCTCGATCCATCATTTCTTGACCACTCGGATCGGACGACGGCATCAGATCGGTCGCCTGTGCGCCGCGAGCCATTTTTCTCGCAAGGTAAGTAATGTCCTGCGTCTTCGGCACGACCCAGCGCGCCACACGGAAAACCTGCCTCAAAGAGTTTGATTTGTTTACATTCTGTTGCTCGTCACCAGCAGACGCCGACTTATGCTGATAGGTTGGATCAAACGCCGCCAATCCCCCCATCTCATAGAAATCATCCGCTGACTGAATGCCCGCAAAGACTACCCATGCTCCGAGTGAAATCAGCACGGCAACAAGTGGACTTCGATAGTAGACCGCAACCAGCGCGGATATGCAGTAAAAGTAACTGAACAGCACGACGACAAGCGGAATTGTCCAAAGATAAGTGGGCAACCACACGCCCCATCGCACCCCCGCGACCAACAGCGTAAGGCCCACGAAAACCGATGCCTGAATGAACACAAACACCATCGTGCCGAGATATTTGGTGAGGAAGAGGTTCCATCGCGAAATGGGCTTGGCGAGAACTACGTCGATGACACCACGCTCCAGCAGAGACGGGATGAATCCCGCCGTCGCGATGATCGCGAACACCATCCCTATCCAACCCAGGGTCGTATCCATGACACCATCCACGATCAACGTCGCGATCATGTCATTGCGCAGACCAGTGCCGCTCGTGAAATGCTGAGTCTCGAACGTCCAAACACCGAAGAAGAGTTCAATTTCGCCCGGTCGAAACGCAACGCAGGCCATCGCCGCGGCCACAAGGCACGACAATCCAATCATCACCCAGAAGATCTTGCGATCGCGCGATTCGCGAAAACTGTCTGCGATGATTGCCCAGAACTGCATGATTCGGTGCCCAATGATTGACTAGTTCAACGCCGCAGGACGCGCCACCGCGTGGCCGCCAACTGTTTTCTTAGAATTTCGCCCCATAGCTTCCACAAAAACGTCTTCGAGATTGAACCGATGCGGCTGAACCGACTCGATCAACACTTTCTGTGACCGCAGCAGATCGATCGCTTCATTAACTTTCAGATTGTCGTGGCCACCCAGCGTGATCTTGTTTCCGGTTACCTTCGCGCCCAGCAATTCGATCTTCGCCTGAACTGGTTTCGCATCGCCGCTGATCGTGATGACGTACTCCGTCGTGTGTTCAGTCAGTTCGCGAAGCGTGCCCTGCCTCGCGACAAGGCCTTCCACCAAGATGGCCACCCGATCGCAAACCATTTCCATTTCGGTCAGCAGGTGCGAGTTGAGAAAAACGGTCGTCCCCTGCTTCTTTAACTCTAGCAGCAACTCGCGCGTTTCACGCCGACCAACTGGATCAAGCCCGTCCGTCGGCTCATCAAGCACCACCAATTCCGGATCGTTCATTAGTGCCTGCGCGATTCCCAACCGCTGCATCATGCCCTTCGAATATTTATCGATCCGCGTCTGGGCCCATTCCTTCATGCCGACGCGTTCCAGCAATCGCTCAGAATTCGCCTTCCGTCGCGCTCTCGGCACCTTGGCCAACGATGCGTAGTAATCCAATAACTGCACACCGTTCAAATAACCGGGAAACCGGTGGCTCTCCGGCAGATACCCGATCTTGGCGAGTTTCCCACGATGGCCGATCGGTCGGCCCAGAATCGTCCCGATCGCCTGCGACGGGCGAATGACCGTCATCATGATTTTGACCAGCGTGCTCTTACCCGCCCCATTCGGACCAAGTAATCCGAAGATCTCCCCCCGCCCTACCTGAATGTTTACGCCGCGCAGCGCGTGGATGTTCTTTCCGTACGTCTTGCGCACGTCGATCAGGTCGACCGCCCAGTTGGTCATTTCCGTTAGACCTAGGTTGGCCATGCAAGGTCCCGCCGCGCCAATAGTTGATCAGCTATTTCGAGCGCCGTTGAATTCGGCGCCAGATCAATCCACTCGGTTTCCAGAAAACGCTTGAACCATGTTCTCTGCGCTTTGGCAAATTGTCGCGTGTTGATTTTTGTCAATTCGACCGCCTCCGCAAGCGATAGCTCGCCATTGAGGTGTCGAATCATCTCAGCATAGCCCAGCGCCTGCTTTGCGGCCGTGCTCAACGACCGCCCTTCCGCAAGCAATAACCGAACTTCTTCGACAAGCCCCTCGTTCACCATACGCATGACGCGCTCATTGGTTCGCGAGTTTTGATCTTCCAGCGTGCGTCGAAGCCCGATCAGTTTGTAGTCGCGACGCGGATGCTCTGCCTCCCATTGCGTCTGCAACGTGCTGATCGGCGTGCCGGTCAGATCGTAAACCTCCAATGCTCGAATAATCCGCCGGCGATCATTAGGGTGAATGCGACTGGCAGCCAAGGGATCAACACCCGACAAGCGACGGTGCAGCGAATCCAACCCGCTACTGTCAGCCTCCCGACTAAGTCGCTCACGAAGCTCCGCGTCCGCCCCCGGCCCATCGAACATTCCGGCGGTCATCGCTTTCAAATACAGCGGGGTTCCACCCACAATGAGAACGGGCCGGCCTCTCGCCTGTATATCGGCGATCGCCCGCTCGGCGGCTTTGACGTATTCCGCGACGGAGAATTCCTCCGACGGTTCGACAATGTCAATCAGGTGATGCGGCACTTCGCGACGCGCATCGGCTGATGGCTTTGCCGTGCCAATATCCATCCGGCGATACACCTTCATCGAATCGATGCTGATGATCTCTGCGCCGATTCGTCGCGCGATCTCAAAACCAAGCCGAGATTTGCCGGAGCACGTGCAGCCGATGATAAACGTCAGCGGTGTCGACACAGTTAAGACTGGTTGCAATGAAAGCAAAAATAACCGGCAAAAAATGAGTTGGTGACCTTTAATCCGTGGGGTGGCACGGTCAAGCCGCAGCTTGGCCGTGGTTTGGTAAGTCTCCGCTGCAACTTCATAAAGAATTAACTTGCCGCCAAAGCGATGATGAGAATGTGCAGCGATCTAGCCCTTACGCACAAACCACGCGGGATACTTCTGGAATCTGATCCTTGAGGTTCTTTTCGATGCCCAGAGCGAGGGTCAACGAGCTTGAGGGGCAACCGATACAGGCTCCGAGCAGTCTGACTCGCACCACACCGTCATCATCGACCTCGACAAGTTCGATGTCGCCCCCATCCCGCCGGACCAGCGGCTTAAGAGTATGAAGCACGGCCTCGACGCGATCGGTTAGCGTTTCAGGCTTCTTGGTTGCGGTACGACCACGCGCCATCAGATTGGTTCCATCGGTCGAAGAGCAGGAAAATCGCGCGACCCGGCGACCGACGCGCGGTCATTCTACTCATTCGTTCTCAATAGTTTACATCGATTGGGGACGCGGAACAAGGAATCGCTCCGCTTCTCCTATGTTGACGGGGTCAAAATCTGGAATGAAAGCTGCTCCAAGTGCACAGCCAGGTCGACCGAGGCAACCGCTACCCGCGAATCATGCTGCAGCGCAACCGGCGCGAAATTTAGCACCCCGCGAATGCCCGCTGCCACCATTTCCTCAAATGCCGTTTGGGCGGCCGGTGTCGGAACAGCAAGAATGCCCAACTTGATCGAATGTCGCTCAGCCGTTTCCCGCATCTCGGCGGGGTCCTGCACGCGCAACGGGATCGAGCCCTGCACGGTTGTCCCGATCTTTGTGGGGTCTTTGTCGAAAACGGCCATCACGTCGAACCCACGACCTCCAAACCCGCGAAACGCAATCAACGCCCGTCCGACGTTTCCGACGCCAACCAGCATCACGTTCAGCTTCTTGTCCGTGCCAAGAATCCGCCGCATGCGCCCAGCCAACTCAGCCACTCGATAGCCCACACCCGGCTGACCGAATTGTCCGAACCACGCAAGGTCTTTTCGAACCTGTGCATCCGACAGGCCTAGTGACTCACCCAAGTCCTTGCTCGAAACTGTGTGCCGATCGTTCGCCTGAAATAGCTCTAGTTCGCGAAGATAAAGGCTCAATCGTCGAACCACAGGAATCGGAATTTGATCGTTTCTGGCCATGCGTATCGGAATCGCCCTCCAATCCTCGGTTTCGTACCCCTAATCGAAACTTCATGCAATTCCGCATGCCCCCGCTGATCGCGCCGGGCGGTAACTCGAATCATTCGCCTGCTTGACGTAATTCCGGTAGCTTTCTAAGTTTCTGGGCTTCGGTCGAGCGTCGACCGGTCCTGAAGTGGAGACCCCGAATGAAAGTTACTTCCTCGTCACCGGCCGCGTGGATCATACCTTTGCTGATCCTCATTCCCGGGCTGGTGCACGGCCAAGCAGCCGCCCCTGCAACGTCGACCAACCCTGAAGATGCCAACATCAACGGCATTCGCAATATGGGAACGATCAGTACGGTCGACCAGGCGAAGATCGAGCGCTGGATCAATCACGAAATCACCGCAGCTGAGAATGCTGTGGCAGCCAATCCGGCGGCAGTGCAGCAGTTGCGCGAACACTTTCAGGCGCAGCTAAAGAATTCCGGTAACTCGCCCGCCTTTACCTCACAATTAGTCGCGCAGACGGCCGCCACGGTGGTTCCGAAACTATCCAATAAGAACTTCGATTGGCATGTTGCACACGCACTCGTGCTTGAACTGGCTAACGTGAAGCAGAAGGAGGCAGCCACAGCGCTCCTCGCGGCCCTTAAGTCGCCCTCGTCGGTGGTGCGTGCCGTCGCCGCGCGGGGGCTTGATGATCTGAAAACGGCCATCGCTGGCGATCAGGTACTTCTTCCAAAGGTCATTCAGGAACTTCAGGCCGCCGGTATCGCAGAAACTTCAGGCCCAGTGCTCTCTCGAATCTATCCCGCGTTGGGCTACAACGCGCAAGCCGCCTTCGGACCGGCCTTCACCGCGTATCTCGCCATCTTCGATGCCCGCATTGCGACTCGCAAAGCCAATCCAACCACGCCCGACGGGGCAGAGACCGCTGCATTCGAATTCCTGGCTGATCCTGAAGTAATTAAGTTGATGACTCCAGCCCAAAAGACCGCGCTGGTTGCAAGGTTAGCCGTTTTCTTCCGCCTCGACGCCGAACGATACAACGCTCCCAATCTGAACTTCCCGCAACAGGATGTCATTGAACGCCTGCTGTCAATTGAAGAGGAACTCCTCGATGCGTGTGTCGGCGCAAACCCGCAATCCGGAAAGGTAAGGGCAGCGCTTGAACAAGGCGGCTGGACGAATCGACAGGCCGTTGTCACAGAAGTCCATAAATGGGTGGGCGATGCCGCCAGCAATACACAGGGAGTCGTCAACGCCGCGCCTTGGAGTGTCCCCGTCGGCGCGCCGTGAACTTGACTTGGCGAAGCGTCACCATGCTCCTCGAGATCATCAACCTTCTCCGGGTGGCACGGTCAAGCAGCAGCTTGGCCGTGGAAAAAGTCGTCTCATGTTGGTTCATCAACCAATGAATAACTCAAGGCATTGTGAATGACCGACCGAAACCGCTGATTAATAACCGTGTTTCGAAACCTGCTCATCGCATGCTTCGTTAGTTCGATACTCATCATCCTTACCTTTGGCTTCCGCGCGGTCGACACACCAGCCGATCTTCGGTACCTCAATCCATCCGACATCCACACGCTCGATCCCGCCCGCATGAGCTGGACGCAGGACTTCCGCGTAGCCATCAACATCTGGGAAGGCCTGACCGCGATTGATCCCAAGTCCATGCAGCCGGTTGCAGGTGCTGCTTTGTTCCCTCCCGAAGTTTCGGACGACGGCAAGACGTACCGCTTCACCATCCGTGATGACGCTCGCTGGTCAAATGGCGAGTACGTCACCGCACAGGACTTCTTTCGCGGATGGCGACGCGCGATGGAGCCGGGCACAGCCGCCGACTACTCCGTCTTTTTCACCGACCACATCGTCGGAGCAAAGCAATACGTCGATTGGCGACACGACGAAGTCAATAAACTCGTCGCCCTAGGAAAACAGGTTGGCGCCGCAAACCAGACCCCCTTGCGCAAGCAAGGGACCAATCAGAACCGCGACCGCAAGGGAGCGGCCTCTTCGGATGTTGCAGATACGTCGCATCGTTTCACTAACCTCGAAATCGCAAACCATGCTCACCAACTCGACCGCGCCTTCGAGCAAGTCGGCCTCCGTGCCATTGATGAGCACACACTCGAAGTCGCTCTCATTCAACCGTGTGCATATTTTCCCGACCTTGTGGCCAGCCCTGTCTTCTCCCCTATTCACTCCAGCATCGAACGAATGCGCGAAGGGATTGATGATCTCCCCATCACAGCAGAAGCCCTCGTCGTCTACGACCCGCAGTGGACCAAACCCGAACCGCAGAAAAATGGTTATCCCGGCCTCATCACTAACGGCCCTTATCGCCTAGCCGATTGGGTGCTGAAGCGTCGCGCGCGACTCGAAGTCAATCCATACCACCGTGAGGCCGCGACCATCACCTGCAGGACAATCGACATGCTGGTTTACGACAACGTCGACGCGGCGCTCATGGCCTACGAAGCGGGCGATCTCGACTTCCTGCCCGGCATCGATGTCAGCTACGACCATGAAATCGCCAGATTGGCCTCAACCGGAGTTCGACCCGACTTTCACCTCTGCCCGGTTCTGGCCACCATGTTCATGAACCTCAACTGCAAAAGCGAAATCGTGAACGGTCAACGAAATCCGTTCGTCGACTCTCGTGTTCGAAAAGCGTTCGCCCTCGCGGTGGACAAGAAGCTCGTCGTTGAAAATGTGCTGGGGCGCGGCGATCGCGTCGCAACGTCTTTCATTCCTGCCAATTCGATACCCGGATACATGCCACCCATCGGTCCGAATCCGAACGAGGATCTCGCACGGTCGCTATTGTCAGAAGCTGGATTCCCAAATGGCGTCGGTCTCCCTCCCATCCAGTTCCTATATACGATGACCGACGAGAAACTGTGCCAGGCGCTGGCACGCATGTGGCAGGAAACGCTTGGTGCGAGAATTGAGCTGATCTCCAAAGAAAGCAAGACATTCGCCGACGACAAGCAAAACCGCCGCTACATGATCGCCAAGGGCAACTGGTACGCCGACTACAACGACCCCACCACATTCCTCGACACGCTGGCCACCGGCAATGGCAACAACGACAGCGGATTCTCAAACGGCCAATTTGATCGACTCCTCATCCAAGCACGCGGCGAGACCGACGTTGTTCGACGCTCGGCTCTCCTCCGCGAGGCCGAATCGATTGTTGTTCAACAGGAATTTCCGATCATTCCAATTCTCCACTACTCCACCGCCATCGCGATCAACCCAAAGATTCACGGCCTGCATCCCAATCCGCGACTTTGGTTTCCGTTCAAATACGTCACGGTGACTCGATGATCCGCGTCATCGCTCGACGACTGATCGGCGGAATGCTCACCGTCTTTTTCGTCTACGCCCTGACTTTTCTCATGGTGGTGACCGTCCCGGGTCAGCGATTCAGCAGCGGACAGCGCAACCTCGCACCCGAAATCGAATCGGCCCTCCGCATCCGCTACAACCTCGACAACCACTGGGACTATTTCTGGCAATACCTTACTCGCGCGCTTCGTCTCGACTTCGGCCCGAGCTTCAGCTACGTCGACTGGACGTGCAATCAGATTATTGCGGACGCCCTGCCCATCTCGATGACCATTGGCCTGCTCGCGATCGCGCTCGCCCTTTGCATCGGAGTGCCTGTCGGCGTTCTGGGAGCGGTGCGACGACACAGTCTTTTCGACGTCGGCACACTCGGCGTCATCCTGCTCGGCATCTCAGTGCCAACCTTTGTCACCGGCACGTTCATGTTGATTGTCTTTGCAGTACTCCTGCCGCTGGCCCCAATCGGCGGTTGGGGAACGCTCGCACATTTGCCGCTTCCCGTCATCACACTTTCTTTGCCATTCACGGCCTACATCGCACGACTGACGCGGGTCAGCATGCTCGACGTCATGAGCGCCGACTTTATCCGCACTGGCCTGGCGATGGGCCTGCCGCGACACCACGTGATCTGGAACCAAGCACTCCGCGTCGCGATTCTCCCAGTAATCAGCTACTTGGGCCCCGCAACCGCACAAGCCATCACCGGCTCTTTCGTAGTTGAGAGAGTTTTCGGCGTCCCCGGCCTCGGCCAACATTTCGTCAACGCCGCGCTCAATGTTGACCCGGGGCTTATCCTTGGCACTGTGCTCGTCTTCTCGACCATCCTCGTCGTGATGAATCTCCTCACCGACGTTCTCTATGCATGGGTCGATCCGCGCGTCGCGGGAGCTGTTTGATGGGATCCAACGCACCCACAATTCTCGTCCCCGCCACCGCGTGGATTCGATTCCGTAAGAACCCGACAGCCAAAGTCGGTGCGGTCGTACTCGGCGCGCTTGTCATTGTCAGCGTGTTGGCACTTCCGCTTTCACTGCGCTGGTTCGACGTTCAATCGCTGGACAAGGCAGTCCGTCACGCGCCGAGTCGAACACCAGTCGTTTCAATCGATCGCTACATGCAAACGTCGTCGTCAAGCGATCCAGAAGCAACCACCGCCATTACTCGCGCGGCCCATCGCACGTCGTCGCTCTTCGGCCACGACAATCTTGGTCGCAGTCTTTTCTTTCGCGCTGCACTTGGCTTCATCATCAGCGGACTCATCGGACTCGCCGCAGCGCTCATGGCCGTAGTGGTAGGCGGGTTGTGGGGGTCGATTTCCGGCCTGGTCGGTGGCCGCGTCGACTGGGCATTGATGCGAATCGTCGACGTACTGTACGGATTGCCGTACATCCTGATGGTTATCCTGATGCGCGTCGCGCTCGCCCCGCCGCTCACCAAACTCTTCGGCCAACAATCACGCTACGCCAACATCGTCATCCTTCTGCTCGCGATCGGCAGCGTCAGCTGGCTGACGATGGCCCGTGTCGTTCGCGGCCAAGTTCTGTCTCTCAAATCGCAGCTATTCGTCGAAGCTGCCCGCGTCTCCGGCGCTTCAACGTTCTACATCATTCGCCGCCATATTCTCCCCAATCTCGTCGGACCGATGACCGTCTACGCGACGCTCGTCGTTCCGCAGGCGATTTTGCAGGAAGCTTTTCTGAGTTTTCTCGGCATAGGAATTCAACAACCCGTGCCGTCGCTCGGCCGCCTCGCGGCTGACGGCGTTCAGGCCGTCAACACGTTTGTCGGTTTCTGGTGGCTCATTGCATTCCCCTGTGGAATCCTTGTAATTACCCTGCTGGCGTTGAACTTTCTGGGAGATGGATTGCGTGACGCGTTTGACCCGAAATCGCAAGCGTCGACGTTGTTGTGATGGATCACCGCAGAATCGCGTCAGAGTTAGTTCCCTCTCCCTCTTAGGGAGAGGGTTAGGGTGAGGGTCTTCTTCATTCGGAATCATTCACATGATCTACGACATCACACCGCGTATCACTGAGTCACTCAAAGTCTGGCCGGGCGATACGCCGCCGTCGCGCGAAGTTCTTTGCGACATGAAGAAAGGCGCGAACATCACGCTTTCGACTTTGCACGCTACGGTTCATCTCGGTGCACACGTCGATGGCCCAAATCATTACGGTGTCGACGCTCCGAGCATAGAGCAGCGGTCGCTTGATTTATATCTCGGCAAATGTCAGGTGATTCGTGTCGATGTGGCGCGACATTCGCGGATCAGTGCCAAGCAAGTGGCACAAAATATCGGCGCTGAGCGCGTCCTCCTCGCAACGGGTACGTATCCTGACCCGTACGCCTTCCACGAGGACTTCGCTGCGTTGTCCGTCGATTTGATCGATTATCTGGCTGAGCGGGGTGTGCGGCTGGTGGGCATCGACACGCCGAGCGTGGACTTATTCGATTCCAAAGACCTTCCCGCGCACAAGGCCATCCTTGGTCATGACATGGCTATCCTGGAAGGCGTCGTCCTTAGCGACGTGCCCGAGGGGTTTTACGAACTCATCGCCCTGCCGCTGCCGCTGGTCGGGTTTGACGCAAGCCCCGTGCGGGCCATCCTGCGAACCATTTCCTGAGTGTTTCACCGATCGGTTTCTCCTTTGCTCCGCCGCGCGAAGCCTACCCCCGGCCCTTTTTGTCTTTTGTGACTAGTAATTCGTTACAACGCTCAAACCGTCGCGATCACCTTCAACTCGATGTTGATGGGCGTCGGCAACCGGTTCACCTCAATTGTAGTACGCGAGGGCTGATTTTCTCGGAAGTATTCCGAATAAATCTTGTTAAACGTGGGAAAATCGGCAGCCATATTGGTCAAAAAGACGGTAACATCGACAATGTTCTCCCACTTTGACCCCGCGTCCTCGAGCACTGAGCGGACATTTTGAAAGACGGAGCGGCATTGGGCTTCGATGTCGTAGGAGACGACTTTGCCGGCTGGGTCCATCGTCACGCCGGGAATCACTTTCGTGCCACGCTGGCGTGGCCCGACGCCGGAAAGAAAGAGCAGGTTCCCGACCCGCCGTGCATGCGGGTAGGCACCAACGGGTTCCGGGGCTTTTGAACTGTCGATTCGGTCGGTCATAGTGAAGCTAGGATACCCTGGCCAGTCGCCGGTGGAAAACCAGGCCGTGGATTCAGTTCCGGATTAACTCATTACAACCTGTGTTCAAAATGGCTAAATGGCTACGGTGAAAAATTTCTGAGTGTGCCATGGCGTGGCACTCCACTGCGAATTACGAATTACAAATGACGAATTACGAAACAAAGTGGAAATCCTGAGGTTATAAACCACCAAGGCACGAAGACACCAAGATAGAGTGTCGGGTCTGCGGACCCGACCTACTTGGCTGCGCTGACGCAATTTGGAAGGCGGAAAATTGGCGTCCTCGCTATTTTCTATTGAAAAATGCGCAGAATCGGGTGTGGCGGGAAGGGATTCCCACGGGAGTGGGTGCGAGAAGGGATTCTAGCACCAGCGGAGGAAGAATTCTCGTAACAACGGACAGTCTAAGTATAAGTAGAGCGCAAGCCTTTGCGGTTTTGCGCGGCGCAGGCGAAATTCGCGGCTGGAGCGTGCGGGAACGGGGTTTTTCGGTGTACTTTTTATTTTTCGCGCAAAATGGTCTCGGAGGGCATTGGTATGACGTGTGGTAAGTTGACGAAACGTGTGCGTTGGGACGAGCATGGCGATACTCCGGGGCAAACTAATAACAACACTGGCGCTCGCAGGCGTTTTGAAGAGGGGCGTCGGGTCTGCGGACCCGACCTACACGGCTCTACACGGCTCGCACCCGTCTACGAAGAGGGAGTTGGGGATGCGGGCCCGACTTACGGGGTTGGCTTACCTGCCCGTGCTAACACCTGACCAGCAGAGTTTGAGATTATCAAGACTTTTCATCCACTTGGTGCTGGCGAACGTACTATGCCCAGGTACTCGGGTAATCATCTAGAGTTGAAGTCGTCTCAATAGTCATATTGATTTCCCCGTACCGGGCCGGTTGGTTGAACATAAGCGTCTAATCGATCATCATTTAGCGAGTGAGTCGGGTTCTTTCCAGAACAGGGAACGAAATCATGAATATGAGCTATCGAACGGTCATCGTAGCTTCTTTGTTCTGTACAACCATTTGGGTTCCAACAGTCCAAGCACAAAAGATCTATTGGAGTCAAAACGGGACGCATCCCGTAGCACGTGCAAACTTAGATGGGTCGGAATTGGAGGCCATCGTCACAAACGCGCTAGACGATCCGCTGGGGATCGTTGTCGATCCAACCGATGGAAGGGTGTACTGGACCGACAAGAAATTCCTTCGGTCATCGAACCAATACGGTACCGACATTCGCGTCGTATACGAGGGTACAAGCAACTTGCGTGATCTCGCGCTTATTCCAAGCGAGGGCCTTCTTTTTTTTAGCCAAGGTTCATACATCGCACGAGTTGCTACCAATGGGTCTTCCTATCAGACGATCATCAATCTGGGTGGGAACTGCGGGGCCCAAGTCGCGGCAGATTCGACGAATTTGAAGGTCTATTGGGCTGATTGTTCGGACATGATACATCGAGCGAACCTCGATGGAACCGAAATCGAGACAATTCAAACTGGTTTAGTTCAACTCAGAGACCTACAAGTTGATTCAACCAATCAATTACTCTTTTGGTCGATTCGAGGAACCGGACCAGCACGCAACCAGATTTGGCAATCGAGTCTTCTGGGAGATGACGCGCAAATGATTTACTTCAATGAATTTGGAAACAGCTCAGGCGGTCCAATCCTGGCAATCGATCCCCAACGTCATTTCGTCTACGCCAATTTCGATTATCCGGAAAATGTTTCTCGAATCGCTTACGATGGCTCTGAAGTCGTTGCAATTGCGGAGAGTCAATTGTCGGAAGCGATGGCCATCAACGTGAACAACCAACAATTATTTCTCACTTATCATTACGGGGATATCAAGAAGTTATATGCACCAACTGGCCAAAGCGAGGCTTTCATCGTGGACGGCTTCAGTTTCAGAGCAACCGAGATCACGTGGGCACCAGAGTTGGGAAAAATAGTCTACCGCACATCTAACCGATGGGGAACATTTGGTCTCGGTGGAAGTGATTTTTATTATTATGATCCGTCTAACATACCCGCGCTGTTTGGCCTTGCCGTCGACCGTTCTGAAGGTTCAATACTCCTCGCCCATTCAACGTTTCCATATCCATACAACAATTCCGACCCAAGAATCACTCGGCTGGACTTGGAGGGAAATGAGCTACAAGTCGTTCTTGAGAACGATACCTGGAACCCAACAGGTATCGCCGTAGACTCGATGAACGGACATGTCTATTGGACCGAAGCGAGCCGGATCCGTCGCTCAGACATTGATGGAGAGAATATTATTACGTTGCCGATCACCGAATTGTGGACTCCTGTCGGAATTACTGTTGATGTGATCCACGGAAAGATCTATTGGGCAGAAGGCGAACCGCCCGTCGTACTCCACCCGCACCGCATCCGTCGAGCAAACCTTGACGGTACGGAAGTCGAATTGCTCTCGTCCACAGGCGGCCATGGCATCACGGTGGATCCGGTAGCGGAGAAACTGTACTGGACCAACAGCGGAAGCATCTATCGATCCAATCTTGATGGAAGCAGTATGGAAATTCTCTTTCAGGGTTCTGGATCGACCACGGATGGTGTAGCCGTCGACACTCAAAGTGATCAACTTTATTGGGCGGGTTCTGGCAAGATTTGGCGTTCAAATCTCGACGGGTCGCAGTCCGAGATATTTCTCAACGAGGAAATTACACGCCCTACAAGTATTGCTGTGGATCCAATTGCTGGAAAACTATACTGGTGTGATCTAGCAGTCCGTTGAAAAACCCTGCTTTTCACGCGGCGGATCGATTGAACATGGG
>CAZBRD010000032.1:0-24053 GCA_964494205.1 uncultured Phycisphaeraceae bacterium
CTACCAGAGAATCAAAGAGTACCTAAGAGCAGCCTAAAACTGCTCAGTTTGAGTTAATTACTGACCGTCTCGGGGATGCTCCAGTATCCGTTATCGTCGACGCGTAACGTGCCAGAGTCACGGCGGAATTCGAGGATAGCGTTGCGGTATCGAGCAACCGCCGCCGCAAGGTCGTTGCGGGCCGCCAGCAGGTCATTCTCGGCGTCGACTTTGTCTTGGTTGGTCGTGAGGCCTCGGTCATATTGAGCCTTGGCTGCGTTGGCTCGCAGTTCGTTTTCGTCCACGTTCATTTCCTGAATGCGGCGAAGATTATCCTGCTGCCTGATCTGTCGCATCGCTCTTCGGACATCCGCGCGAACATTGTCGGATGCCTGGTCAAACAATCGTTCGGCCCGACGCAACCCGATGATCGACGCACGATAGGCGTTCCGCTCCGCCTTACGATCATTGGTCTCCAGCGTGATCATTCCGCGCCACGTGGTGCGCTCCGTGTTGTAGCTGACCGAATTGAGGTGTTCAGGGTCCGTGTCAAGATTGGCCGTCCCGCTGAGATTGAGATCGGGCAGTATGTTATTCTTTGCGACGATGACGCCGCGCTTGGTATCGTCGACGGCGTCGCGCGTGTTAAGTAAATCAAGGCGATATTTCAAACCCAGTTCGACGGCGGTCGTTTCGGCCATGTTCGGAATGAGCAATTCGAGTTCGTTGCTTTCAGTATCATCGTCCTGCGAGACCACGTCGAACGGTGTGTCGACCGGCATTCCGATGAAAATCTTGAATCGATCTGCGGTGGAAGCGAATTGCTCCTTCGCGCTCACCACAGCCGCTTCCGCGTCACGAAAGCTGGATCGAGCGCGCGGCGCGTCAAAGATCGACTGGCTCTGCCCAAGTGCGTTAATGGTCTCCGCTTTTTCCCAATCTGTTTTTCGTGACGTGTAACTGAGCTCGGCGTTGCGAATGGCGGCCTTCAGACCTTGTAAGTCGAAATACTGGCCTGCAACGCGAACCAGAAACTCCCGGCGGAAATCCTCGAACGTGCGGACGGCGTAAATCAAATCTCGTTCCGCCTGATAGCGTGATTCATACGCCACCTTGCCCGCGCCACGGAACAGCGGAATGTCCGCACCCAGAATGAAATTACCGCTTTCGCCGGACGTGGTGTGCACGCCGAGATCGCGCATAAGCACGTTGACGAGCTGAGCTGTCACCTGACCGCCGTACGGCAAGCGCTGACTCACGCCGACGTTACTGACGGCGCTCATCGCACGGTCGAAGTCACGAACCTGTCCGTAATCCGCGAATTCGGACGAAACCGATGCCACGAACTGTGGCGTCCACAGATGACGTTCGAGCGTCAAATCGAGAGCGGCGAGATATAGATCTTCCTTCGCATCCTGATACTCGCGCGAGTGCTTCATGGCGTAGGAGAGGCTATCCCGTAAACCCATCGCCGGAATCTCCGCAGCAGCCGCAATCGTAGTAGGCGGCGATGGCTGAGCCGCCTCGGAAGTCGGATCGGTAGGCTTCTCGACGGTTTCAACGTCAGGCGGATTTTTCAGTGGATCCGGAGCGGTCTTTTCAGTTTCTTCCGCCTGTGGTGAGTGCATTTCCTCTGCCTTGTCGACAACCGTCACTTTCGTGTCGATCGGATGCGGCGCGAAGTCGTACATCGAATCGGACTGCTGGAAATCGCCGTAGTCCTTACCGATGCGTGCATCACTCGTCTGCCCGAGGGCTGCTTTCTGCCGCGACTCAATGAGCGAATAAACCTGCTTGTCGGCGTGATCGATGATCAGCGGCGTGCACGACGTCGCGAATATCAGGGCGATGCTTGCAAAGGTAACGAGCGATTTACGCATGGTCGGAATAGTCGTCCCAAGGGGCTCGAACTGTCAAGCAGCGATTGTGTCACGAGCAATTCGCCGTGTCCCAAATCCCATCATCGCGCTTTGCTGAGAGACCTTTCCTCAAGCTGTGCCGAGAAGGGATACTCGGCACATGTACTTTATTCCAATTGAGTTCGCGGTTCTTGGTGGCACGGTCAAGCCTCAGCTTGGCCGTGGGGAACCGCGCTGACATCTGCAATTCCAAAGGGAATGAGCAACTCTGTGGGAAATGTCGTGCGGGAATGGGTTCTCGCACCAGCTTGGCCGTGTTATCCTGTCTCAAGATGGGCACGTCTTCGCAAAAGCAGTTAGACACCAATTCTTCCGCCAACCTCGAGCGCGACCTAATCGCTCGCGAGAGTACGACTTCCGGCACTTGGGAATTGTTCGCATCCTGGCGCGATCATGTCATCGGCCCCAGTGCCCCAGATTGGTTCGCGTTGGAATCGGACCCTCGCGCGGAGCGCGTGAAAACCGGTCATCATCGATCGGTCGTTCGCGTCAAACTGGGCGATCGTGTGTTGTTCGCCAAGGTGTACGACGACTCAGCCAATTCCCTGTTGAAACGGATATTCGCAAAACGCGCCAGCGAGCGCGAATGGCGCACGACCATCGAGATGCAGCGACGCGGAATACCGGTTGTACAGCCGGTCGGGTTCGGGATTTCAAGCGGCTCGAAGCAAACGAGCGTGTTTCTCTCGGAAGAATTCGCAGGTGCGGAGACGCTCAGTTCATTCTGGAATCGAACATGTCGCAAACGAGGTCGGGAGACTGAAAACTCATTGATTCGGAGCGTGGCCCAACTGTTGGCTCATGCCCATGAACGCGGCGTCATGCCGCGAGACAATCATCCCGCCAATATCCTGGTACGGCTGGGACGGGATGACATTTTAGAGTGTCGCCTTGTCGACGTTCTGGGGGGTAAGCTTCGAAAAAGTCCAGCCTCAGAAACCGATCGCGCGACGTCCCTTGCCCAGCTCGATCAATTTTTCGCTCGCGAGGCGACTCGGACGATGAGACTGCGATTCCTGCACTTCTATCTCGCGGAGCGGGGCGAGCCAACCGCCCAAACCGAAAACCTGCGTGGACAAATACGGTCTTTCTTACCGCAATTCGTAATTGCAAAACAAAAACACACGGACGCTCTCGTGCGCCGCCGGGATCGGCGCTTGCGCGGGGATGGCAAGTATTTTGCGCGTGTCGACCTCGACGAAAATTGGACCGCGATCGTTGTGTTAAAACTGGCGCGACGGCAAGTTTTTCCCGAACCAGATGTTGTAGATCGCCGCCTCGAGCAATGGATGCCAATTCTCCGAACGACGATTCAAAATGCTGAGCAAATCAAGGCTGCGATGGTAAGGAGTGAACTTAAGGAATCACTGGCCGCTGAGCGTTTGGCCGTTAGCTCCAGAAGCCAATGGGCTCAAAACAACCAGTCTCGCTACTACCGGTCTGAGAATGATGTCTTTCACGAGTTTGAGGCATACCACCGTCGGCGGCACCGCGATTTGCCCGCGCCTCTCTGGCTGGCAGCGTTGAAGCGCCAAGGTTCGTCTTCCAGTCTCGAATTGATTCTTACTCCCCGCGAATTAGACAAAGTTCAGTGAATGACGAACGGTCAACCATGAAACTCGAACTCATCCGCGGCGACATCACCACCCAACTTGTCGACGCCATCGTCAACGCAGCCAATGAATCCCTCCTCGGCGGAGGGGGAGTCGATGGGGCCATTCACCGGGCGGCGGGCCCCGCTTTGCTGGCCGAGTGTCGGCAACTGGGGGGATGTCCGACAGGGCAGGCGAGGGTGACCAAGGGTTATGCTCTCCCCGCCAAGCATGTCATTCACACGGTCGGTCCGGTCTGGCGCGGTGGAAAGTCGGGCGAGGAAGAACTACTTGCGTCCTGTTATATCGAGTCGCTCAAGGCCGCCCAGCGGTTGAAGTGCCGATCGGTTGCGTTCCCAGCCATCAGTTGCGGCGTCTACGGCTATCCCTATGAAATGGCGGCAAGGGTCTCACTGACAGCGGTTCAAGCGGCTGAACCCCACTCCCCTTCGGTCGAATTGGTCCGGTGGGTGCTGTTCGACGCTGCTTCACTCGCCGTGTGGCAATCTGTATTTACTTCCGCTGGTATCGTTACTTAGCCTTGACAGTTCACCTAGTGGTTTCAAGAATGCTCTGTACGGTGGCGGACCCCAGGCAGGAATAACGCGTAATGGGGGGAGTGCCCGCAAGTGCCGTACTCAAGCGCTGGGCGTCGAAAGCCTATTTCACCCGGATACTTTGTGCACGGGGGGCGTCGCGCCACCGGTACCGACTTCAGGTCGGTTCGCCTTGATCAGAATCCTCTTACGATGTGAGCTTTCGGATGGTTGCACCCCTTGTAACAAGGTACTTCAGCAGAGTTCTAACGGCCGTGGTTGTGGGAGCGTTGGCGCTTCCCAGCTTGGCCTTTTCCTCCGATGGCGCTCCCGGATACGTGCTTTCCGATGGCCGTCGCGTCCCGCTGACCAAGTCGACCACTGAGTTCGCAGTCACGCTCAAGACGCCCCAGGAAGGCGAAGCCAGCGCTGCGAGACTCTCCTCGACGGGACACGGCGTCATGCGAACCGTAAAGGGTGCGGAACGTTCACCTTATCGAATCCTTCAGGTGGCTGAGGCGACGAAAGAGCGTCGTCAACTCGTGCAGCAGGATCCAAGCATTCTCGAAGTCCGCCCCGTTTACCGCTTCGACGGTATCGATAGTCCCATGCTTTCGTCCGGCTCATTGCTGGTCAAAGTTCATCCGGAAATGACCGATTCAGAGATTCGGACGCTCTGGGCGAATTATCACCTGCGCGCAACCAAGCAAGTCGAGGGTTTGAAGAACGTCTATCGTCTCGAACCGGTCGAAGAGGACGGCGACGAAGTAATGATCGCTGAAGCGATGAACGCGGACACCCGCGTCATCTGGGCCCAGCCGAATTTCCGTCGTTCGTCGCGTTTGCACCAGATTAATCCCTCCGACACTTTCTACGACTTCCAATGGCATTTGGACAACACCGGTCAATTCCTGGGAACGAACGATGCCGACATCGACGCGCCGGAGGCCTGGGCGATCGCGCAAGGTCAGGACATTCTGATCGGCGTGTTCGATGACTCATGCGACGTGGACCATGAAGACCTGCGGGACAACTACATCGGTAACGGCCAGGACGTGGCGTTGCAATTCAATGATGACGATTATGACAACCCGCGTCCGAAAGTGTTTGATGATCGCCATGGTACAGCAGTCGCGGGCCTTGCGGTTGCAAAGGCAAACAGCGTCGGCGTCCGGGGCGTTGCCTTTAATGCCCGCTTTACGGCGTCGCGCGGTGTCACCGGCTTGCTCACGGCTGATCAAGTTGCTACGGGCTTCACCTTTGCACGTCAGGAGGACGTTGACGTACACATCAACAGCTGGGGTCGTGACGGTGTGAACGAAGCTGCGATCGAAGATGCCATCCGCCTTGCCTTCACCGATGGTCGACCGGTCAACACCGGCGGCGGCCAAACGAACCTTGGTATGGTTGTTTGCTTCTCGTCCGGCAATGACAGCGATGAAATTTCGGAAGGGTTTTCCTACGCGACCATGCCCGAAGTCATCGGCGTCGGCGCCAGCGATGACCACGATATCCTTTCGAGTTACAGCAACACTGGTCCAAACGTCAACATTCTCGCCCCCAGCAACGGCGGGTTTCAGGGCATGACGACCACGGACAACGATGACTCTGCCGGTTACGTTGACGACGGATACAACGTCGGGGGTTTCGATACCGAGTTCGGTGATCCCGATCTCGATGTGACCGGCCTTTACACGCAGACGTTCGGCGGAACTTCAGCAGCATGCCCGGTCGCAGCCGGTGTTGCAGCCCTTGTGCTTTCTGCCAATCCATTGCTGACGGCGACCGATGTCAAGATCATTCTTGAGCACACCTGCGACAAGATCAACACCGGAGCTGCCCAATACAACGGCATTACCAGCCGCAGCCGTACCTATGGTTACGGTCGCATTAACGCGAAGCGCGCGGTCGATGCGGCGAGCCAGTCTCTGACCAACGGCAATCGCACTTGGCCGGACCGTCCGGGCGATGTGGAAGTCAACGACGGTACAACCTTGCGATGGCGCTCAGGAGCCGGAACCCAGGAGTTCCTCGTGGTCGAATCAGCCTCTCCGTTTGGTTTCGTTCCAGTGGATGGTACTTGTTACCACGAAGATCAGTTAGGTTGCGAGTCGATAACGCCCACACCCTTGCCGGCCGGTGTCTCACCGCTCGCCCCAGTGCCATGCAATGGCACTTGCATGATCGGCGCCGAGCGAAGCATCGATTTCCTGCTGCCCTCTGGCCGCAAGTACTTCGGGCTTTATGCACGCAACAGCATCGGACGCTATTCATTCGGCGTCTCGGTCGATTCGGACGGAAACGTCGTGGACAGCGGTCCGATTCTTGACGGTGGCGGCGGCGATGGCGGAGACGGTGGCGATGGTGGCGATGGCGAAGGCGGACAGCCGGAAGGCCCGCGCGTGACGATCAACGTGTCACCGCTCTCAGGCACGTCTCCTCTTACCGTGCAGTTCATGGGCAACGCGATCAGCGAAGCCGCGATTGATGAATCAGAGACCCTGTGGGATTTCGATATCAGCAGCCTCGATGATCCGCCCGCGACCAGTCGCAACGCCACACACACCTATCTCGTCGAAACCGGCGAACAGACCTTTACCGCACGGCTCACCATGAAGGACGTGAACGGTCTGACCGGCATCGCGCAGGTCATGATTCGCGTGACCGCGGCGCAAACGGGCGATGATGGTCCGATCGGCAACAGCGACGTGCGAATTATCGTGGGCGTTCCCGGCACCGTTGATTCCGACGTGGACACGGGAACTTCACCGTTCAACGTCGAACTGAAGGTTGACGCTTCAACCTTGGTGGGAACGCTTCTCTCCGTCGTATGGGACCTTGGCGATGGCAACACCGCCAACAGCATCGTCGTGCCGCACACCTATGAGAACACGAGCGGTCAGACACAGGTATTCCCCGTCACGGCCACCGTGACGACAACTTCCGGTTCAACCACTCTCTCATCGCTGGCGACGCGCCTAGTGACAGTGCGTTCTGGTGACACGGTTGATCCCGGCCAGCCTACCGAGTGTCAGTTGCCGGGTACGTGTGCCAATGGCGACGGGTCCAGCTCATCAGGGTGTGGAGCTCTTGGGCTCATACCATTCCTTGGGCTCACGCTTGGTCTCGGTTTGATGCGCCGCCGTTCATGATGAATCGGCGCGTAACTCAGAATCGTATTTGATTGGCAAACGACGATCGTAGCGAAGAGTTGCGATCGTCGTTTTCTTAGCGTCAGGCAAGTTTGCAATAATGCGAATCCCAGAATTAATTGGCGGGTTGCCAAGTTTTGTCACGTAGTGACAGCGCGAAAATAGCCCAGCCTTTCAAGGCTGGGTTATGGGTTGCTATGCGAGCCAAAGTGCCATAGGCACGACTGATCGATTTCAAAAAGCGCTGTTATTTAGTGGAGTGCGTATTAGGTGAGTTGCTGCCGTCTAAATCGCCTTGCGTTGTACGACGAGACGTTGATCGATATACTTTTCGTAGTACAGGGGGCCGCGACCATCGAATGCAAGAGACTCGCGAGACTCGGCCTGCATTCGCCGGCTAAGATAAACCGGAAACAAGCTTTCTAGTTTTTCGACGGGGCACAGAAACAGCATGCTTCCCAAATCAAGTCAGCTCGTGACCGATGTGATGAAGTTGGCGAACGACATCGCCCATGAATATGAACAGGAATACGTCGGTACGGAACACGTGCTGCTCGCTATCGCGGCCCATGGAAACGGACTCGGCTCGCGCATCCTCAACGCCCACGGTCTGACGAAGACCAAGCTCCGCGCCGAAGTCGACCAGCTCATGAAGAAGCGGCTGGAAGAAACCTGGGTCTTCGGTCGATTGCCCGGCACGCCGCACTTCAAGAACGTCATGGCCACCGCCATCGATCAATGTCAGCAGTTGGAATCCAAGGAAGTCTGCACGGAACATCTCCTTCTCGCGCTGCTCAAGGAAAAAGGCAGTGTGGCCTACAAAGCGCTGAACGCCCTTGGTTTGACCTACGAAAAAGCGCGAAGCGACGTCCTCAACGCCAGCGCCCATTGACTCACCAATTCACGTCAGTTGGACAGTGTCAAACTGGCAGAAATCAAAGCAATTCACATTTTCGCCTCTCGCCACTGATTGCGTAAATCGTTTCAAGAACCGAGTTTATCGCCAGACGAACGCTATGGCTTTCAATTCTTCATGCGCGGCATGTCGTGTGCAACCTATTTGGCGTCACAATAATAATGGCCTGATGATCGCACTCGCGAAAGGAGCGGCGTTTTGGACATTGATCGTTTCACGGTGAAAGCAGCGGAGGCATTGCAAGGCGCACAGCAACTGGCTGTGACCTTGGCCCATGCGGAAGTTTCGCCGCTACACCTGCTAAAGTCGCTTCTCGACGGCGGCGCGGGTGAGCGCGACGGCGACGGAATCGTCGCGCCGCTGCTGGCCAAAGCCGGCGTTCGCATGCCTCAGCTTCGATCTTCGCTCGATGTCGAACTCGCTCGCTGGCCGAAAGTGAGCGGTGCGTCGCCGTCGCTCAGTCGCGCGCTACAGGAAGTGCTCACCACGGCCGAGCGTCACGCCACCCGGATGAAGGATCAGTATGTTTCGAGCGAGCATCTCGTACTCGCGCTTTCTGACGTGCGCGGCGAAACCAAGGATCTGTTGAAGCAAGCTGGTCTCGCATCCGATGCCTTGCTCGACGCGCTCAAGGAGATTCGCGGCGGTGCCAGCGTCACGTCGCAGGATGCCGAAGGAACCTATCAGGCCCTGGAGCGCTTCGGGCGCGACCTGGTCGCCATCGCTCGCCAAGGCAAGCTCGATCCGGTCATTGGCCGCGACGACGAGATTCGCCGCTGCATGCAGGTGCTCGCGCGGCGGACGAAAAACAATCCCGTGCTCATCGGCGACCCCGGCGTCGGCAAGACCGCCATCGTCGAAGGGTTGGCGCAGCGAATCCTCGCCGGCGACGTGCCCGAAGTGTTGAAGGACAAACGCGTCGTCGCGCTGGATATGGGCGCGCTGATCGCTGGCGCCAAGTTCCGCGGCGAGTTCGAAGAGCGCTTGAAAGCCGTCATGCGCGAAGTCATCGATTCGCAGGGAAAAGTCATTCTCTTCATCGACGAACTGCACACAGTTGTCGGCGCGGGCCGCGCTGAAGGAGCGGTCGACGCAGGCAATCTGCTCAAACCCGCACTCGCACGCGGCGAACTCCGCTGCATCGGCGCAACCACGCTCGACGAATACCGCAAGCACATCGAGAAAGACAAAGCCCTCGAACGCCGTTTCCAGACGGTCTACGTCGGCGAGCCGAGCGTCGAGGATACGATCGCGATACTTCGCGGATTGAAACCGCGTTACGACGCACACCACGGCGTGCGCATTCAGGACGCAGCCCTCGTCGCCGCTGCAACGCTTTCTCATCGCTACATCTCCGATCGCAAACTGCCGGACAAAGCCATCGACCTCGTGGACGAAGCCGCCTCGCGTGTGCGCATCGAGAACGACTCGATGCCCACCGAGCTCGACGAACTTCGTCGTCGCATCATGCAGCTGGAGATCGAGCGCGAAGCCCTGAAAAAAGAAAAGGACGCAGCCAGCAAGAAGCAGCTTGAGTCCAATCAGCGAGTGCTGGCCGAATTGCAGGAGCGGAACACCGCCCTCTCCGCCCAGTGGCAGAACGAAAAGAAGGCACTCGAAGCCATCAAGCAGATCAAGCTCAACCTCGCAACCAAGCAGACGGAATTGGAAGAAGCTCAGCGCCGCGGCGATCTCGAGCGCGCCGCCCGCATTCGCTACGGCGAGCTTCGCGAATTGGAAGGCGAGTTGCAGCGCCGCGAACAAGTGGTCACTGACATGCACAAATCAGGCGGCGGCCTCCTGCGCGAAGAGGTGACAGCCGAGGAAGTAGCCCAGGTCGTCAGCAAGTGGACCGGCGTTCCGGTGACTCGCATGTTGGAGGGCGAGCGCGAAAAACTCATCCACATGGAAGAGCGACTCCACGAGCGCGTGGTGGGGCAGGGGGAGGCCGTCCGCGCCGTGTCAGACGCGGTGCGTCGCTCGCGTGCGGGCCTCGGCGATCCTAACCGGCCGATCGGTTCGTTCCTGTTCCTCGGTCCCACCGGCGTCGGCAAGACGGAACTTTGCAAAGCCCTCGCGACGTTCCTGTTCGACGACGAGTCCGCCTTCATCCGCGTCGATATGAGCGAGTTCATGGAGCAGCACAGCGTCGCGCGCTTGATCGGCGCTCCGCCGGGTTATGTGGGCTACGAAGAAGGCGGCCGACTGACCGAAGCCGTCCATCGCAAACCCTACAGCGTGATCCTGCTCGACGAAATCGAAAAGGCCCACCCGGACGTATTCAACGTCCTGCTCCAAGTGCTCGATGACGGCCGCCTGACAGATGGCCACGGCCGAACGATCGACTTCAAGAACACGATCATCGCCATGACCAGCAACATCGGCAGCGAGTACATCCAGCGATTGACGGAAGGACACGATCACAACCGCGATCGGAACCAAATCTCTTCAGAGCCCTTTGCGCAAGCAAAGGGTATGTCTAAACGCGACCGTGCGGATCAGAACCGCGACCGCGAGGGAGCGGCCTCCCCCGGCCCTCTCGACATCGAAATCGAATTGAAAGTCCGCGAAGCGCTCAAGCAGCGTTTCCGTCCGGAGTTTCTCAACCGCATCGACGAGACAATCATCTTCCATCAATTGACGCGCGACGACCTCGTGCACATCGCGGAAATCCAGTTGCAGTACCTGCGCGATCGGTTGGCCTCTCGCGGAATGTCGCTCTCGCTTAGCGATACCGCCAAATCCAAACTCGCGCGGGATGGCTACGATCCGGTCTACGGCGCCCGTCCGCTGAAGCGATTGATTCAACAGGAAATCGAAAACCCGCTAGCCCGAAAAATCCTGGCGGGCGAGTTCGCTGTCGGCGATCGCGTCGCCATCGACGTGAACGGCGACGTGTTTTCGTTCACAAAACAGGCCGGATCAACCGAAAATCAAAACAAGTAACGCGGTTTTCACAGGTAACGCGGTGTCCAGAGCACTCAAAGATCAACCGCATCGCGCGCAAGATCCTTCCCCCCTTACTAAGGGGGGACTGAGGGGGATCTTGCGATGCATTTGACTCTTGAGCGCGCTTTCGAAGCATAACGCAGACGAACTTATGTCGGACCCCATCGTCAACAAATGGAAACTGAAAGGGAGCGTCTGCGTCTGGCAATACGTCGACGTCAGCCCCAATTATTATGGCTGGCACTTTTCTGCCAATCGCGCAGGGTGCGATAGCCTTCTTGATCTGATTCAGCTTTTCAAACAGGCGAAGTGGAACGCGAAAGTCGAGGTCCACATTTCGCCGGCGACAAAAGATATTCTTAAAATTCCCGGCGTGCGGGGAGGCAACGCAACAGCCCGTTCACCCAACGCCATCGAACTGACCTTCTCTCCCGCAGCCGATCCACCAAACAAATGGGAGTTGGGTTTTCGCGGTATGAATCTCAGCCTGACTCTGGGTCCAGCCATGTTGCAGGAGTTCGAACAATTGGTAGCCGACGTGTCGCGCGGGCGAGACGATTACTCGATCGGCCCCGAAGACCGAGCATCGCGACTTTGGTGCTGGCAATGGGGCGGGGATTGAAGATATAAGATCACAGAGAAGTCAACTAGCAGGGCTCTTTGCGCAAGCAAAGGTGGGTAGCGAAAACGCTACCTGATTCCAAACGGTCTCGTGCTCGCGCAGGGGGCTCTGCTAATCAGTTTTTCGCAACCTCAACGAATTCAACACCACGCTGATCGATGAGAACATCATCGCCGCTGCAGACAGCCCGGGCGGAATATGGCCTGTGGCTGCCAGCGGAATCGCTGCGAGGTTGTAGAAGAACGCCCAGAAGAGATTCTGCTTGATGATCCGCGTACTGCGTCGCGCGAGTCGAACAATCGTCGGCAATCGCATTAGATCGTTGTGGACGATGGTGATATCCGCCGCACCGATCGCGACGTCGGTGGCTGACGCGAACGTAATGCCCACATCGGCTGCCGCGAGCGCCGGCGCGTCATTAATACCGTCGCCAACAAAGGCAACGCAGTTGCGATTCGCGACGGTCAGGCCCTCGGCTGAGCCCGCCACCTTGATGCCATGCGGTTTCCCGCCGCGTCGTCGATTCACTTCCGCCAGCTTCTGATCCGGCGACATTTCAGCATGAAATTCTGTGATGCCGACTTCATCCGCAACCGCTCGCGCGGTTTCAGAGTGATCGCCCGTTAACATGGTTGTGGTTAGGCCCAGCCATCGAAGTTCTGCGATCGCATTTTTTGCTTCGGGGCGAACCGTGTCTGCCATCGCAATGAGTCCCGCGACATGTTCATCAACGCCTATCAGCGCGACGATCTGACCGGCCGCGCGAAGGCTCGCGACCGCTGATTCAAACGCAGCGGTATCTATTCCTGCTTCTTGAAACAGCTTCGGCCCCCCCGCGCGGATGACTCGACCGTCGACTTTCGCGATCACGCCTTGGCCGATCCGACTTTGGAAATCATTCGGTTGCGTGATTTCGAGATTTCGCTCTCGTGCAGCGCTGACGATCGCGCGGGCCAATGGATGCTGTGACAGTGATTCCGCCGATGCGGCAAGGCGGAGCAAATGGTCTTCGGCCTTCGCGAATACATCGGAGCCCGTCGCTTGCGCACGGAGCACTGTTTGTAGATCTTTCCCCAAAACGATTTCAGTAACTCTTGGTTGACCGGTCGTCAGCGTTCCCGTTTTGTCGAGATGAATCGCGTCGATGCGGGCCGCATTCTCAAGCGCAGCCGCGTCGCGAACCAGAATGCCAAGCTTGGCCGCAGTTCCCGTTGCAACCAGAACAGCCGTCGGCGTGGCCAAACCCATCGCGCACGGACATGCGATAACCAGCACAGCCACCGCGCGAGCGACCGCAACCCATCCTCCGACATCGGCGAGCATCAAATTACCAACCAACGCCGCAATGGCCAGCGCGATCACGATCGGCACGAAGACACCAGCCACTCGGTCCGCAATTCGTTGCAATCGCGTTTTTCCCGACTGCGCCTCTTCGACCGCGCGGATCATGCGGCCCATGGCCGAGTCGCGCCCGACGTGCGTCGCACGGATGATCGCCATGCCCTCGCGAACCAGCGTGCCGGAAATTAAGCGTTCGTCGAGCCGCCGATGTCGCGGCACCGACTCGCCCGTCATCGCGCTTTCATCGACCGCCACCTCGCCGTCAACGATAGTGCCATCGACTGGCACGATCAGGTCCTGCGCCAGGCGTATTTCGTCGCCAATATTGATTTGATGGATCGGGACCTCTCGCGCCGCACCATCAACCATCACCGTGGCCGTTCCCGGCATCCTTTGCGAAAGCGCCGCAATCGCCCCTGCCGCATCACGCCGCGCCTTCATCTCCAAAAATCGACCGACATTGATAAACGCCAGAATCATCGCAGCCGCATCGAAATAGTCGTGCCCCGCGTGCGAGCTGACCAGACTCGCGATTCCGGCCACATACGCCACAGTGACACCGAGCGTCACCAACAAATCCATGTTCGGCGTGCGATGAATGATCGCCTGCAACCCGCCCGCAAGAATCGGCGACCCTCCGGCCGATGCGAGCAAAACGGTGCACAAAATCGCCTGAAGTGCGTGAGGCCAAGTATGACTGGCTGCGTGACCTGATTGCAGCAACGGTGCGAGCCAATGCAGCCCCATAATCGGCAACGCCAGCCCAATCGCGTGCGTCAGCGCCTGTCGTTGCTGGTCGAGCCGCGCGTGATGTGCGTAATCCCAATCGCCAAAGGCCGCATCGCGCCGATCAAAATCCGCGTCATATCCAGCCGCCCGCACAGCCTCAATCAACGATTTCCGTTTTGGGGTTTCGCCGGTCGGCGTAACAGTCGCGATTTGCGTGGTGAGATTGACGCTAGCCGCCGCAACGCCGGAAACCTGCTTTAATGCCGATTCCACTCGCGCGACGCAGCCGCCGCAGGTCATGCCCTCGACGCGAAGACGAATGGGTTCAGAAGCTTGGGGGTCCGCCATTTGTTGCACTGAAAAGAATTCACAGGCTGAACGCTACAGTTCGCACAATGGATTCTATCCACAATGCAGATAGTTGATAATCAATGGAAAAATGCTGCCGTGTGCGCAGTGCGCATTTACTCGCAGCCTTTTTCGCGAGCAGGCTCGCAGTTTTGTTAACTGATGATCCGTGCGGACGAGAAATACGGATGACACCGCGAACATCGGCCGCCATTTGCAATGAATCAAGCACACTTTGTTGTAAATTTGTAACCCCAGTGAATTCGGCATGGACCATGCCTACTATTTATTGTCGGACGCAGAAAAGCCCCGACGCCTCGGGTCGACTAAATCGGGTAATGAAGTTAGCGGGGTGCGACCTGAGGGCAAACGAAAAGCTCGCTCTCGAATAAGAAAGCGCTCGATCGGAATGCTTCACCGACGAGCGCCTAACAACACGGGAACGGGTAAGACCGGCGCGATGACGCGCCTTTCCATCCTTCCTCTCTCCGGCCCGAACATGGAGAGGCCGTCGCTGGTCTTACCCGCCTGAACTTGGCAGCGAGACCTGCGGAACAAAGTTTCAACCCAGCTTCCTCTCTCTCCGGCCCGAACTGGGTGGAACTCCGCAGGTCTCGCTACCTCCGTTTTTACGCGGAGGTGGATTCCTGCTGAGCCCAATTCACCTACAGCTTCGTTCGATCCCTCTTCGACATGCTTCTAACATTCGAATCCGAATCTTCTCTCCCCTCCCAAACCGGTCCACCACACGGTTGTACGGCCAACCCCGACATTTCTTCCCAAGTGCATTTTGTTTTTCTGAAAATATAATCCGGCATTGGTTCTATTGCCTGTTGCCTAATGCCTTATCCCCGCTCAGCACAAAAATGAGGCATCGCACACAACGCAACAGGCATTAAGAGGGTGGCACGGTCAAGCCGCAGCTTGGCCGTGGCCGAAGCCGAAAGCTGACAAAAGTGGTACATGGTCAACCACATGTGGGTGATAATCGAGTACTCTGGGTTCTATTGCCCAGTGCCTAATGCCTGCTGCCTTTCCTGAATATAGGAGTTCTTGGTGAAAGTTGCGTTAGCCCAGATTAACCCCACGATCGGAGACATCTCCGGAAACATCGAGCTAATCCTGCAGCGTGTAGACGAAGCCAAGCAGGCGGGCGCGGCGATAATCGTTTTCCCCGAGTTAGCCGTGTTCGGCTATCCGCCGAAAGACCTCGTGCATCGCAAAGACCTCGTGCAGCGAAACGTGGCAGCCGTGCAGGCAATCGCGGCCAAGTGTCACGGCATCGACGCCATCGTCGGCTTCGTGAAACCCACCACCTCGAATCGCGGCAAGGGCGTGCAGAACGCAGCCGCCGTCTGCCGCGACGGCAAAGTTGTCGCAACTTACGTGAAAGCCCTGCTGCCCACCTACGACGTGTTCGACGAATCGCGCTACTTCGACGTGGGCCGCTCGGTCGTGACGGTCAAGCTCGAAAACGCCGCGGCGCCAGTGACATACGGTGTCACCATCTGCGAAGACCTCTGGAACGATCAGCAGTTCGATGGCCGTCAAGTGTACGGCTACGACCCGGTGCAGGAGACAGTGACCGGCGGCGCGAAGCTGCTCGTCAATCTCTCCGCCTCACCGTTCCAGGCCGGCAAGCAGCAAATCCGCGAGCAAATCTTCGGCGAGCAGATGCGCGAGTTCCGCGTGCCATTGCTCTACGTGAACCAGGTCGGCGGCAACGACGACCTCGTCTTCGACGGCGGCACCATCGTGATGGACGCCAACGGCCAGGTCATCGCCCGCGCGAAAGCGTTCGTCGAAGAACTCCTGATCGTCGAATTGAACGACCAAACACACTTCCGTGCTGGAGCAGAATCCCCATCGCCCCATCCAGCCGAGCCCTTTGCGCAAGCAAAGGAAAAATCATCGCTCAAAGCGGCGACTAAATCAGAGCCCGGAGCGCGAGCGACGGGTTTCGACGCCCCTTATGCAAGCAAGCAACAATCAGAACCGCGACCGCAAGGGAGCGGCCCGAACCGCATCGAACCCTACCCCGATCGCCTCGACAGCATCCGCCACGCGCTCGTGCTCGGCCTGCGCGACTACGTGAAAAAATGCGGCTTCGACAGCGTCGTGCTCGGCCTCTCCGGCGGCATCGATTCCGCACTCACCGCCGCTCTCGCCGTCGAAGCCCTCGGTGCGAACCACGTTCACGGCGTGGCCATGCCCTCGCGATACAGCAGCGACCACAGCGTGCAGGACGCCGAAGCCCTCGCGCGAAATCTCGGCATCGATTACCGCGTCATCCCCATCGAAGACACGCACCGCACGATGGAAACAGCCATGGAGCCACACTTCCGCGGCCTGCCGCGCGGCGTCGCCGAGGAAAACCTGCAAGCCCGCATCCGCGGCAACCTGCTGATGGCGCTCTCCAACAAGTTCAACTGGCTGCTGCTCACCACCGGCAACAAAAGCGAACTCGCGGTGGGTTATTGCACGCTCTACGGCGACATGTGCGGCGGCCTCGCGGTCATCAGCGACGTGCCCAAAACCGTGGTCTACGAACTCTCGCGGCGCATCAACGCCTCGATGAGCCGCCCGTGGATTCCGCAGCGCACCATCGACAAACCACCGTCCGCCGAGCTGCGCGAGAACCAGCTCGACAGCGACTCGCTCCCGCCCTACGACCTGCTCGACGCGATCCTCGAGCAATACATCGAGCACGAAAAATCAATCGACGACATGGTCGCGCTCGACTTCGATCGCCCAACGGTCGAGCGCGTCTTCCGCCTCGTCGACCGCAGCGAATACAAACGCAAACAAGCGGCTGTAGGTTTACGCGTCACCAGCCGCGCCTTCGGCACAGGACGGAGAATTCCGATTGCGATGAAGGGAACGGTCTAACAGAGTCTCGATGAAGTGGACGGTATTAAATTCTCCCTCTCCCTCTGAGACGGAGTGCGCCCAAGGCGGAAGCACGACGGGGCTGGGGTGAGGGTCTCCTTCTGCAATTCGTCTTCTGCGCCCCTTTGCGCAAGCAAAGGAAATGAATCAGAACCGCGCCCGCAAGGAAGCGGCCCGGTTGCGTTTCTTTGCGCGACCCCCGATACCCGCTCGCCAGAGCGGTTTTTCTTCGGCGCTTTTGCGCGGCGCAGGCAAATTCCTCGACTGGCCTTCTGGAAACGCGGTTTTTCGACGTGAAAAAAATATTTCGCGCAGAAGTGATCTTGCGGATGCTGCAGGCACTTGGGCGGACATGATCGAAAATACGCCATGGCAGGTTCATGGTGTTTCTCCCTCTCCTCTCAATAACAACACCGCTGATCGCTCAAAACGCGCAAGGTAGCAGCGTAGCATCAATGTACCTCTAGCTAAACATAGGTTGGTATACTCTTGATTATGGCACTACCGCCGGACGACATTCAGCACGACAAATCTGCGACCGGACTAAACGATAGTGCGTGCCCGCGCTGTCGCGGTAGGGGCCATGTATATCCTGGTTTGGGCTTTGTCATATTCTGCGCAATTTGCTTAGGCCTATTGAGTTTCATCACTTGGCGAGCTGTTACCATAATCCAATCAGGCAAGTGGCCTAGCACAAGGCACATCGGTGCGTTTTTCATGATGTTGATCGTAAACGTGGCCTTCCTACAGTCATTTCGAGCACCTTGTCGTCGTTGCAGGGGATGGGGAAGCCTAAGCGATTCCAATTCGGCTGATTATCGCGTCCCAGCGGATTTGTTTGGTTCCACGATTGAAAGTCACGTACTCTGCGATGTTTGCGGTTATGATTTGTTCCAGCTTGCACGTGGCGGGAGATGCCCCGAGTGCGGTACAGTGATTTTGGCAATCAATCCGAAGGAACAATAGTTCGCAATCGTAGATCGGGTCCGCGCACCGGTCACGAAGTGATCAGAACCGCGCCCGCAAGGAAGCGGCCTTCGCGCTACCGCATTTACACAAATCACGGTAAAATCCTGCCATCGGACGGAGCGTTTCGAATCAATTCACGGATGTATGTTGGTGGAAAATTTCCCATTTACGATAGGTGGAAAGTACATCTAGGAGCAAATAGATGAAACCAAGGTTCCTGATATTGGTCATTGGATTCTTAATGAGCAGTTCTATTCTCCGCGCCGATTTCAACAGCGGATCAGACGGCTCCGACGGAGCGTTCAATCCGGCGCCCAGCATCGAAATCGATCTCGACCTCGCCGCAACAGGTACGTGGGACATGCCAAGCCCTGTAGCCGGCCAAGGTGTCTATGATCCGCAGCAATGGGCTGTCGTGTTCAAGTACACGACGATTGACATCCCTGCTGGCATCACGGTGACTTTCAAGAATCATCGAAGCGGCGCGCCGGTTGTGTGGCTGGCCCAGGGTGATGTTATCATCTTGGGCGCAGTGAATTTGAGTGGAGAACGAGGACATCATTCAAATGAATCGCCCTATTTTTCTGAAGGCGGTCCTGGAGCCTTTGGTGGTGCAAGAATTTCTAATTCTGGTGGATTTGGACCCGCTGGTGGCGAGACATCCCTATTCGATGGCTTTTGCGGCAACTATGTCGGTCGATATGGCAACGACGAAATCCTACCGCTTATTGGAGGGTCGGGTGGCAGCCGAAGTACGCAAAATCCAACTTCGGGAGGCGGGGCTGGTGGCGGTGCAATTCTTATTGGTAGTAGCACACGAATAATAATTGGGGGGTTTCAAGCGATTTCCGCCGACGGCGGAAGTTCAGATCATCCGAACTCAAAGGGAAGTGGCGGAGCGATTCGTTTGATCGGCGATACAGTCGAAGGCTTAGGCGGTATGAGCGCTTCTCAGGGCGGATACAGCTGGCCGTGTGATCAAACTATACAAGGTAGGATTCGAATTGAGGCGGATTTACTGTCCTATGTGGGGTCTACGATACCCTCATACACTTTTGGTCCTCCGGGACCAATTTTCCTACCAATAAACGCTCCGACACTAACCGTGACGACAGTTGCAGCGACTCAAGTTCCGAGTGATCCGCTTAGTGGAATTGTTACACCGGATGTTGAAATAGATGATGAAGGTCCCGTAACTTTGCATATCGAAGCTACTGGAGTGCCGCCTCAAGCGCATGTGTCCTGTCGAATTGTTCCTGCACAAGGAGAGACAATAGGAGTGAATGGACCACTGATTGCACAAGGAAACGGAATCTCGACTGCAGACCTGGTGGTTACTTTTCCGCAGGGAGCATCAGAAGTACAGTGTCGAGCATACTGGCAATAACCAAAGACATGGGTACTTTTAGACGGTTAATTTGCTTCCTTGTCGAATGCAGTTTCTTGTCAATGGGAATTTGCACGCTTGTGCCGCACGCGCAAGCCGTCGAAGCTATCTCTCGCTCCTTCACGGTTGTTAATCACACCCAAGCGCCGCTCGTCTACCGCGAAGCCATCTCGCGGCCCTTCACTGTGGTGAACCACACTCAAACGCCGCTGATCTATCGTGAGGCTATCTCCCGTGCGTTCACGGTCGTTAATACTCCGAAATTGACCATAGCCTTTCGGGAGGCCATTTCGCGTCCGTTCACAGTCATTAACCACACGACCACGCCTTTGATTTACCGTGAAGCAATTTCTCGCGCATTCACCGTTCGATTATGCACAGCAACGATGTGCGACGACGACGATGTGTGCAGCTGCGATCGGTGCCTCAGCGGCGAGTGTGACTACTTCTTCACACGGTACGGCGACACGAAATGTGGCGAGATTCCGTCTACAGTCGATTTGGACGACATCCTCTGCACATTGAGTGGTTTCAGCAACTTTGTCGCTTGCCCCAACGCCGACATCGCACCGGCATGTGTCGGAAACGATCGCATCAATCTCGACGACATCCTCGCGGTTCTCGCTGCGTTCTCCGGTGCCGATCCCTGCGGCTGCACTGAGTGAGCACGTAGGTCGGGTCACAGACCCGACGCCAGACCGCACACCCAGCACCCGATCCGTCCAGCCTAAGGCGTACAGCCACAAGGATTCGATCCGCCAAAAGCGGACAACACGGCCAGTAGGTCATCCAGGTTGATCACCTGGTTTCCGGAGCATGGCGAGATGTCTGAATTCGGGCAGTTTCCAAAATTGGCGAAGCCCTGAATAGTGCACAGGATATCGTCAAGGTTCACTTGGTTCGCAGGCCCTGCACAGTTCACATTGCCGTATGCAATCGGCACCGTGCTGCACACGTCGTTGGAACATTGCGCGCATCCGCACGCACTGATGTGAAGATGAGAACAAGCCGCGTCGCCGACACAAGCACACGCGTCGCCGATGCCGTTCGCGTTTGAATCCTCTTGTCCGGGATTCGCCACCTCCGGGCAATTGTCAAAAAAGCCGCCGAAGTCATCAATGACGCCATCATTGTCCGCATCGGCCGGCGCTACCGGGGCATATTCGGAAAAATGCGCGACTTCTGCCGTGCAAGTAGCGATGAACACGCCGGAGCCCCGCGGCGTTTCGGCCGTCGTACAATCGGATGCCAGCGGCACGTACGCCAAGTCGAAGTCCGAGTACAAATAAATCTGCATTAGTTCTCGCTGCTCAGGAGTAAGCGCCGAGACGTCGCACGAGATCGTGAGCGTCACGGGACTTTCGAACAACAGCCCGTTAGGGCCAAAGAAATAAACGCCGCATGGAACCGTCCCCGCGTCGGATTCGGCCCCAGCGAGAATGGATGCGCTAGGATCGGAGGGCACCGTGGTCATGATCGTAATGGTCTCATCCGACATCAGGTCACCCGGTTCGATGTTGAGCTCTACCGCTCCGCTTTCAGTCGCAACCACGCCGCCTACAGCGGCATCGACTTCAACTCCAGCAGAACCGCCCATTTCGCACCCAGTCGGTCCAACGAGGTTCGGACAGTCATCACAAACGTCGCCGATAGAGTCCTGGTCGGCGTCAGATTGCATGCTGTTGTAATCAATCAAACAATTATCACAGTCATCACCCACTCCATCGCCATCACCGTCTGACTGATCGGGGTTGTATAGGTTGGGGCAGTTGTCCTCTCCGAAGTCATCGGCGCCATCACTGTCCAGGTCAGCGGGCCCGATGGTCACTTGCAGACCATCCATGCTGACGGGAATCAGGTCTAGATTGCTGTCGCGAAGAAAGGTCACCGGAAGGAAGTCAATCTTTGCCGAGCCGGACGCTTGACCGGAAATCTCGTAGTAAAAGGTTCCTAAATACTCGGCATCCGTCACGGGTACACCGGTTGAATTAACAGGGAGTCCCGCCGCGATGCGTGGCCCACCTTCCTCGCTGCAGTCTTCGTCCACGGCAGGGAAGTTTGTGATGCCATTGAAAACATACGTGGGGTTGTTGTGGCTTTGCTCGATCTCAGGGCTGCCGACCGGATCCGCTGATCCGCCGCCGGAGAACGGTGCGGTGCAACTAAGTACGACGTTAAACCCCTTCACGTTGACCGGGCTGTTTTCTAGCAACACATCGATCGCAAGTGTCACTCCGGCAGGTGCGTGCACAGAGAGATTACTTCCTGCGACTCCTTGATGGTGCACGTCGTGAAGCACGAGGAACAACCTGGCCGAAGCACTTGCTTGTCCACAAACTCCAAGGCACCAAACCGCGCCCACCACGCCGAATGCCGTACGGGAATTGATCATTTGAGTTCTCCTAAGACGTAGTCGTTCTGCACGTTTGTCAGGTGAAAAAATGAGCTGTCAAACGCCGCATATGAAAGGGGGCAATTATCCGTTTCCGGAAAATAATTAAACCCACATATTTCGAAGTAATCAATGGGGGCGACGGAATAAAAATTTATTGCCTTTAGTAACCAAAAACAGTGTGTTCCTCGTCACGATGTAAAGTGGCAGTGTTATTGAAATTCGAGAAAAGTTCGATCGGTGCTAGCTAGCAGAGTTACGCTTTGGTCGAGTCCGCAGTGGTCCAAAGCCCCGACTTCTCCGCTTTTCGATTTCCCCCTAGAGTCTCTGCAAATCTCCGGGCATTACTGAATAACTCGAACCAGAGAATCTAAACCATGAACCAACGTAATCACTCGCTATCCATCGCTCTCGCCGCACTCGCCATGGTCGCCCCAGCCTCAGCCTGCACGTGCTTCATCATCACCAAGGGCGCGTCGGTCGACGGCTCGACGATCGTCACGTACTCGGCCGACTCGCACGTGCTCTACGGCGAGCTGTATCACACGCCCGCCCGCAAGCACGCACCGGGCGAGATGCTCGATGTCATCGAGTGGGACACCGGCAAATTCCTTGGCCGCATCAAGCAGGTGCCCGAAACGTACGCCGTCGTCGGCAACATGAACGAGCATCAGCTCGCCATCACCGAGACCACGTTCGAGGGCCGCACCGAGCTGATCAACCCCAAGGGCATCATCGATTACGGCAGCCTCATCTACATCACGCTGCAACGCGCGAAGACCGCTCGCGAAGCCATCAAAGTCATGACCGGCCTGCTCGACGAATATGGCTACTACAGCAGCGGCGAATCGTTTTCGATCGCCGATCCGAACGAGGCGTGGATTTTCGAGTTCGTCGGTCGCGGCCCGGACGTAAAGGGCAGCCTGTGGGTCGCGCGAAAAATCCCCGACGGTTACATCTCGGGTCACGCGAACGCCGCCCGCATCCGCCAATTTCCGCAGAACGATCCGGAAAACGTAATGTTCGCGCCGGACCTCATCTCGTTCGCGCGAAACAAGGGCCTCTTCGACGGCAAAGACGCCGACTTTAGCTTCGCCGATGTGTATGGCTCCGGCGACTACGGCGCGCTTCGTTTTTGTGACGCCCGCGTCTGGTGCATGTTCCAGCGGGCAGCCGCTTCCCAGAAATTGAACGCGGATTGGGTGACGGGCGCGCCCGGCGCCGAGCCGCTTCCCCTCTTCATTAAGCCCGACAAGAAAATCAGCGCACACGACGTGATGGAGCTGATGCGCGACCACTTCGAAGGCACCGCGCTCGACATGACCAAGGATATTGGTGCCGGGCCGTATGAACTTCCGTACCGCTGGCGACCGCTCACGTGGAAAACTGGCGAGAAGGAATTCTTCAACGAGCGTGCGACCTCGACGCAGCAGACCGGCTTCTCGTTCGTCGCGCAGTCGCGCGCGTGGCTGCCCGACCCGATCGGCGGCGTGCTCTGGTTCGGCGTCGACGACACGTACAGCACCGTCTACGTGCCGATGTACTGCGGCATCACGAAGGCTCCGCACTCCTTCGCCGTCGGCACCGGTTCATTTAACCAGTTCTCGTGGGACGCGGCCTTCTGGGTCTTCAACTACGTCTCCAACTTCGCGTACCTCCGCTACAACGACATGATCGTCGACGTGCAGAAAGTCCAGCGCGAGATCGAGGGCAAGTTCCTCGCCGAGCAGGCCGGCATCGAAGAGGCCGCGCTGGCGTTGCACAAACAGTCGCCGCGAATGGCGATCGATTACCTGACCGAGTACAGCTCGCGCTCAGCCGATCAGACCGTGCAGCGCTGGCGAAAACTCGGTGAGTTCCTGCTCTACAAATACCTCGACGGCAACGTGAAGGACGAACTCGGCAAAGTGAAGCATCCTGGCTATCCGAAAACGTGGTACGAAAAAGTTGCAGCCGCCAACGGCACCAATCTGACCATGCAAAAGTCAGAACGGGAGAAAGCGGAAGAAGCCAAGAAAAACGCGAAAGAAGCCGCCGAGCGCCAAGGCTTCATCGACGGCATCACCACGCTCATGAAATCCCGCGGCGTCGAGCTGAACGCGGAAACACAGGCGAAGATCAAGGAAATCAAAGAACTCGAAAAACTGAAATCCGCCTTTGTCCGCGCAGCCACCGCCAAGTCTGCGGAAGACCTATTCAAAGAAGAACCGGCTGCGAGCACGCATTGATCAATTGACGAACTAATCAACGAGTTCTTCCTGTTGCCGTTTGACTTCACCTAACAGCCCGTTGAAAAAGTCCTTGACGCCCACGGTATCATGAGGTTCGCGGAA
>CAZBRD010000033.1:0-22749 GCA_964494205.1 uncultured Phycisphaeraceae bacterium
TACCAGAGAATCAAAGAGTACCTAAGAGCAGCCTAAAACTGCTCAGTTTGAGTCCTTTAGGGAACGGGATAAGTGGTCGAGAATCGCAAGTGAGCGCCTTTGCATCTTTCGATGATGGTTCCGGCAACGCATTATATGCAGCAGGCCGTGGTTTCTTTGCACCAAATAGTTCGCCCTTCAGCGGATATGGCCTCGCAAGATGGAATGGTGTGACCTGGGCGCCTATAGCTCCCACCCAAGGCGGCGAGTTCAGTGATGTTGAGGTGTTCAACGGAGAACTCTTCTTAGGCAACAGCGCAAGTGGCTGGATTTCTAAATTCGACGGCATCAACTATACGAACTTTGCAATGTCAAATGGCCAGATTTTTACTCTCGAAACATTCGATGACGGGTCGGGTGAAAAACTCTGCGTTGGCGGTACATTTACTTCGATTGCTGGTCAATCGATATCGAGACTTGCATGTTGGAACGGCAATCAGTGGACAGGAACGAGCGCTAACTTTCAAAGTCAGGACTCCGTTTGGTGCCTTACGTCATCTTATGACGAAATTGAGCCCGCCTTGTACATCGGAGGCAACTTCGAGATTTCGGCCAGCGATGGCGTCGCCAGCAACATTGCACGATGGAATGGAAGTACTTGGAACACTTTGGGCTTGCCGCCTGTAGGTTCTGTGCGAAGTATAGAAGCGATACAGGAGGGCCCCTTTAGAACAGTTTACGCGAGCGGGTCGGGCCTCAATGAGTTTTTGAAATGGGATGGTCAGACTTGGTCAAGCCTGCCGGCCGTAGATGGATCGGTGATGGTACTTAAAGGTTTCGAGGATGGACAGGGCTTAGGTAAAACCCTCTTTTTGGGGGGCAATTTCTCGCATGTTGGAGGACAACCCTCAGCATCGCTAGCGCGATGGTATCGACCGCTGCCTCCCTGTTCACCGTAAGGTTGATGAAAACGGGCAGATCGACGAGGGGCTCACCCGACGATGGGCAGCTCAGTGAGCTGGGCGATTTCACTATCTGGAAATAGGGCGATGTCAAATGACAGCGGACAAGTGAGTTGGGCGTTTGAATTGATCCAACTCGATTGTTCAGCCGATCGCAATTGTCTCTGTTGCGCGCCTCAACAATTTCGACGACCGTCTGGTTCCCTCTAGTTCACGTTGCGTAGCGAAAACAAGCCGACCGACAGGTTAACGAATGGCGCCCGAACGGGGACGTTCGGGTTCATTTGTTTTTACACTATTGGTGGCAAGGGGTTACGAGTTTCAGATTGGTTTCGAGTCTCTGTGAGATTTTGAGGCGCGAGTTCGAAGGGGCACTATCTATTGGTACTTGGCATTTCCGGCGTGCAAAGTCTCGGTGTCCGAGCCCGAGTCTAGCCTTCGAGCTATGACCCCTGTTGGGTTCGGAGAAGGCGACTGGACACGATTCAAAATGGATCTTGCATCGATACTGTCACAATCGAGCCCTTTTCTCCGCGACGCGAATGTGAAGACCAATTGCAAAATGCCCCCAGGTACGCCAGATATTCATTTTGTCGTCTAAAGGCGTAATTCTCGCCATGAGGCCACCGCGTTCAGTCTTTGGGCGTACATTGATTCAATAGGACTGAAACGCTTTCTTGAGTCCTGTTCGTAACTGCAGGGTCCAAGTCGCCGTCTGCGTCCAAATCTCCAAATTTGATATCGCCTGGAAAACGTGAAACGCCGTACAGCAAGGGATTCGAGAGGGTACCGCTTCCGTCGTTGAGCATGATCGAGACAAAGGTAGGACTTATTGCGAGGTTCAAATCCAATTCACCTTCGACGTCTGCGAATGCCAAGCCACACGTGGGTTGATATCTACAGCGCATGTCATCGAGCTTGCACATAGTCCAATGCAATTCTTGAACCCGACGTACAAGGACGAGGGGGTATGTATCGTTTCCATGGTGCATAACTCAGGGTACTGCGCAAGCGGGGTCGATGGGGTTGTTACCGGCGAAACAGTTCTGGAATGCGGCTGCGTCGCCAAGGTCAACATCGTTGTCGTTGTTGGCATCGAAGCCGCCGAACGCATTTGGCGCGCAACCGGCCGGAGCTGGGAGTCCCGGCCCGCCTAAGCAATTTGCCAGGCCGCCAGCATCATTTCCGTCGATCAATCCATTGCAATCAGCATCACCCGTTGCACAGAAAACGGTCAAGTGTGCCGTTAGGCTATTCTCAAACCCGAAGAGGTTTTGAATCCGAACTGCGTAATCGCCAGCCATATTCATAGTTACTGGATTCAGGGAAAGTGTCGGCGTGTTGACACCTGTCACGCCTCCCTCCATGTGCAAATCGTTTTCGCCCTTGCTCCATTGGTAGGTAATGTCCGGTGTCCCGAATGCAGCCATGGAGAAACTCGTTGCCTGGCCAACAGCGGCGGAGCGTGCCTGCGGTTGCTGGTAGATGTATGGTCCGACACCCGGGCAAGCTACATACGTGGTTCCGAAACCTGCGCCAATAGAAAATGCGCCGGCAATACCGCGAACCGGCAATGGTCGAAGTGGTTCGGGAGACGGACGCGGGCCCAGCTCACCATAAGCATTTCCTCCCGTGACCCACACGGTCCTGTCTGCCCTGAGGAAGACGGTGTGAAAATAGCCGGCAGCAACATCAAGTACCGCACCTACATCGAGTGGTTGGATCGGCACCGTTCGCCGATCAAGCGTGCCATCGCCGAGCGCGCCTGCGTTGTTACCCCAAGCACGAACAGTTCCGTCGTTCAAAATCGCGATACTATGGAATGCACCACCCCGGAGCGCGCGAACTCCGGTCAAGCCAGGTATTGTGATTGGTGACGGTCGATAATTACCTTGCGTACCATCACCGAGCTGGCCCTCAAGATTTCGCCCAAACGCCCTAACGGTACCGTCTTCGAGAAGAACCAACGTATGGTAATAGCCCGCCGACACGGCGCGAGCATTAGAAATACCGGGCACTTCCATGGGCGTCGGATGCCAGCTCCCAAACGTTCCGTTACCTAGCGCGGCTTCCACGTTATTTCCCCAAGTCCAGACCGAACCGTCCGACTTGACGACGGCTACGTGGTGAGCGCCGGTTGCTAACGAGACTACGCAGTCCATGTCTGGGACTTCCTCAGCCGGTAACGACCAGCCGTAGCTTTGCCCATTTCCATGTTGGCCGTAATAGTTGGCGCCCCAAATGAGAACCTTCCCATCTTTTCGCAGCGCGGCTGCAAAGTCGGTTCCCCCTGAAACACTCACGGCATCTTCGATATCGGGAACGGGAGCGGGAAATGGCGTGGAGAGTACATCGGTTCGACCGAGCGCGCCATAATCATTCCCGCCCCAAGCCCAGACCGAACCATCACCGCGAAGTGCGTAGCCGGACCAATTACCGGCTACGATCTTGACAGCGTCTGTCAAAGTTACAATCGGCGCAGGAAACAGTGATGGGAACTGAGCTCCGGTCGGATTATATACGCCTCGCCCCAAGGCTCCGTGGTCATTTAGTCCCCACGAGCCGCCGTTCGTTCCGCTGCCGCGCGCCGCAAACACGCTAATGTCAACCGGGATACTGAACACAGACAAGGTCTGATCGCACGTTGAGACTCTGCAGTTGTACCGGCCGCTATCTTCGGCAATAAGATTATCTATGTGCAACGTAGGTGTGGTTGATCCATAGATGCGTTCAATGTCCAAAAGAATCGCACCATCACGGAACCACTGATACCTCAACAGTCGTCCATTGCCTTGAACGCCCAGCCCTAGGTTCTCGCCAGCAATGTAGCTTCGGCAGCCTTCCGTTTGGGAAGTGACTCTCGGTGGCACTGCCGGAAAACCGAACGTCGGGTGTACATTTCGCACAGTGCTCCACAGATCCTGGTCCTGGATGTCGTATCGTTCACGAAACGCCGCAATAAACTCCAGGATCGACAACGGCCGATCCTCTCTTACGATGGTGAAGATTTCGTGGGTACCCAGGCTCATCGCGTCTCTGCCGCAATCGCCCACGCCGTCTCCGTCGGCATCGTCGGCGATGCCGTCGCCATTAAAGTCGAGATCATCGTGGTTTTCGTCAGTCGAATCCTCAATGTCACGTAGCAAAGCCCCGGCAAACCCTTCCGTGAAGAGCGGGTGTGCGTTGGGAATAGTCACGCCAGTAAGGTTCGTGCAGTTGTTGTCGATGTACTCCTGTGGTCGGGTGTAAAGAGTTTGGTATCCGCCGTAGTCTCCGGGAATTGACCTAGTGATCACGTCAGCAAACCAATTGGGCCAGCCTTCGTTCCAGGCGTCGTGCTCGTTCTCTGGGCACCACTCACAATGTCCGCAGTCTTCGATATCGTCGCATTCTTCGGGCTCGCAGTCGCAGTTCATGTTGCAGTAATCCGTACCAGTGCCAATAGATTGTGTGTAAATGAAGTGGTGGCCATATTCATGCGTGTGGCTGTCTTCGTTCCAGGAACGCGAAGGAGAAAGATGAATTTCCTTGTCGTTGGGATTGTACCACGCTCCGGGGCCTTGCTCGTCCTCCGGCCAAAGCACGTCTAGTTCCTCAATGCTGACTTCTTCGCGCAAGAGCACGAACCGATACGCCCGCATGATGCTGTTGTGGATGTGGATGGCTGGGTCTTCAGCACGGTCTTCGGGCAATAAAGTGCCAAAGTCTACGTCATTGCCGGTGAAGTCGTCGATGACACTGTCTTCTGAATCCCAGTTGTAATCAGTCTCTGCGATGTCTGTGTCCTGAACATTAACTACGCTGTTGTCGGTTTCGAAATAGAGATAGATATCAGGATCATCGCAGCCGGAAATGTCGCAATCGTCCCAGTTCACGGTCACATCGAAATATCCGTACGGGTCCGTGACGCCGGTGTAAATGGCCTCATCAAACGGGTCAGGCGAGTCGTCATCCATGATTTCGAAATAGATCGTGTCCGCGCCGACCAACATGTCCTGCGGACCGTCAGGCATGGTGGGGCGCATGTAAGCAATGCGTCCGTGAAAGCGGATGGTTTGCCCGCCGGCGGTATTTGATGAGGTTGTTTTGAGTTGCGGCTGGATTGCGCCGATGTTGCCGTTGGCATCGATGCTCGATACGCGCCGCGGCTTACCCATCTTGGCAAACTCCGCGCGACTCAACCGAAAGGACCGCCGAAGTACTCGCCCATCGAGGGATGCCCTAACGAGCAGCGGCTTGCTTTCATCCTGAGGAAGTGCGCGAAAACGAAGTGTCACGATCTGTCCCGCGACAGCGTCAACCGCTTCGTTTCCCGAAACCTCGAGAATCTCCCAACCCGTTCCACTAATATTGAATCCGTCGAGTCGACCGGCTGCATGGACGTTGAACTCCACGCTTCCGTCATACTCCTCACCTGAGACCGCCGCCACGGTGGTATTGGGAGGCATAGTGATTTTGAACGATGGACCCACGTCTGCGCGGGCTTGAGCGACGAGCCAGAACATGGCCACAATACCAAAGCTAATATGGCGAATATGCCTCGGAAACTGCGGTAACAGCCCATTTCTGATCTCTATTGCCATCTTTCGATCTCCATGCATAGGGCGATTCGATCGAGACCCGAAGGTGAGACCCTTGAATCTCAGTCGCCCTAATTGATCCTGCAAATTCAGGCTTGCTTCCGCATTTCGTACTTCCGGATGTAGAGGTCCATTGCCAGCCCGCGGGTCGGTATAATCGAGGATGAGGTTCGGAGGTTAAGTCGCAAAGTGTACCTCTCAGTTAACCCGCCCCTGATTAATCCGTAATCGGGGCATAGACTGAGACATTGAAAAAGATTTTTCATGCAGTCCAACGCGGCTGACAAGGTGATAGGCTTGCTGCGCACCGCAGCAATGGGCGACCGCAAAGCGGCCGGGGAGTTGCTTCCCCTTGTCTACAATGAGCTGCGCGAGCTGGCCAAAGCACGGTTAGGTCGTACGCCACCGGGACACACGCTCCAGGCAACGGCGCTGGTCCATGAGGCGTATCTCAAGTTGGTCGGCGATTCCGATCCGGGTTGGGAAAACCGCGGCCACTTCTTCGCTGCGGCTGCACACGCGATGCGCGAGATTCTGGTTGATCATGCTCGTCGCAAAGCCAGCCTCAAACGCGGCGGGGATCGTCAACGCGTCGACTCCGATTGGATTGAAGCAACGATCAGTGCAGCTGACTTCGACCTGGTGGAACTCGATGAGGCCTTGGCACGGCTTGAGAGGGATGATCAACGAAAGGCGAAAATCGTTGAGCTTCGGTATTTCGCAGGATTGAGTCGTGAAGAGGCAGCGGCGGCGTTAGGAATCACTACTCGGACTCTGGATCGGGACTGGCGTTACATTATCGCACGCCTGCACAAGGAACTTTTTGTAAATGAGTAGTACCGGGATTCGACGCGATATGTCCGACGACCGAACGCGAACGATCGAGGAATTGTTTCAATCGGCGCTGGACCTTCCCGTCGAAGGGCGCGCCGCGTTTCTGGACGTTGCCTGTTTCGATCCCGGCTATCGCACCGAAGTCGAGGCATTGTTGCGACACTTCGATTCGGCACAGGGGCAATTCCTTCAAGAACCATTACCCAGGAACTCATCATCGCATGAATCAGCGGCGGTATTGCCTTCACTTGTCGGTCGATTTCGCATCGTGCGAAAGATTGCTGAGGGTGGAATGGGGACGGTGTTCGAGGCTGAGCAGGCTCAGCCGCGCCGTCGCGTGGCGTTAAAGGTCATACGCAAAGCGATGGCGTCAGATTCGTTTCGCCGCCGCTTCGAGCATGAAGTTGAGATTCTCGGTCAGCTCAGGCATCCGGGCATCGCTCAAGTCTACGAGGCGGGAACTCATGATGACGGTACGGGTACGGTTCCCTATTTTGCAATGGAATATGTGGACGGCCAGCCGCTTTTGGAGTTCGTCGAGCACCACGCACTCAGCGTGCGACAGCGCCTCCGTCTTATGTTAGCCATCTGCGATGCAGTGCATCATGCGCATGAGAACGGCGTCATTCACCGCGACCTGAAACCAGCCAACGTCTTGGTCGAGCATTCTGAAGACGGCGATCATCGTCCCAAGGTTCTCGATTTCGGCGTTGCACGCGCGATCCGCGAAGATGTTGAAAGCGCTACGATGCATACGGAGGTCGGACAACTTCTGGGCACTTTGACCTATATGAGTCCTGAACAAGTTTCAGGGCGATCTGATGAGTTGGACTCGCGTTCCGATGTCTACACTTTGGGATTAATTCTGTACGAAATACTGGCGAAGCGCCTGCCGTACAATCTTCGTGATTGTTCGGTTCCCGAAGTGAGCCAAATAATCTGCGAACAAGAGGCATCTCGGCTTAGTTCAATCGACACATCACTCCGGGGAGACATTGAAACCATCGTCGCCAAAGCACTCTCTAAGGAAAAAGAGCGGCGCTACGCTTCGGCAGCCGAGTTCGGCGACGACATTCGCCGATTCCTGAATGATGAGCCGATTCGAGCACGACCGGCGAGTCCCGCTTATCAATTACAAAAATTCGCCAAACGAAATAAGGGGTTGGTGGGAGCGGTTGCGGCAGCGTTCGCGGTGTTGATTCTGGGTGTAGTCGGGATCAGTCTTGCGCTGGTGCGCGCGACCCGTGCCGAGCGCGACGCGATTCGATCCGCGACCAAGGCCAACGCGGTCAGCAAATTCCTTCAGAACATGTTGGCGGGCGTAGATCCGGAGGACATTGGCAGAAACGCGCTGACCGTTCGAGAAGTGTTGGACCACGCAACCGCGCGGTTGGAACGCGAGCTCAAAGATGAGCCCGACGTGTCCGCGTCGCTTCATCGGACATTGGGAAATCATTACAGCACGCTTGGCTATTACAACGACGCCGATCATCACTTTCGCCGGGCCGTGGAATTACGAAGGAGTATGTCGGCGGGCGGTGAAGCCGAACTCGCCGACGCGTTGATCGATTTGTCCTCGAATCTTCAGGAAAAACGGGACGTCGCCGAGGCAGAGGCCTTTTCTCGTGAGGCGCTTGAATTGCGCCGTCGACTTTTCGGCGAAAAAAGTCCCGAAGTCGCAGAGAGTCTCTTTGATCTCGCCTCGGTTCTCGTCGAGTTGCGTCGCGTTGATGAGGCAGAACCGCTTATTCGTACTTCGCTGGACATTCGTCACAAGTTATCAGGTGGGCAAAACGCGGGTGTGGCCCGGTGTATGGGGCTGCTTGGTTGGTGCCTCCAACGGCAGGGTCGTTTTGATGAGGCGGAAAGCGCCGTGCGCGACGCCGTGGACATAGTGAGGCGACTGCCCGGCGATAATGAGCTTGATTTGGCCGCACGCCTGACGTTTCTTTCGGTAGTGCTTCGTGCCAGAGGAAAGCTACACGAAGAGGAGGTGGCCGTGCGCGAGGCGATCGAGATTCGCTCGCGTCGGCTCACGCCGGACCATCCTTCGTTGGCGTGGAACCTTCTTTGCTTGGCAAGAATACGTTGGGAAGCTGGCGATTTCGATGAGGCCGAGTCGACATGCCGAAGAGCTTTGGAAATCTACGAGAAGAAGCGCGGTCCGGCGCATACGGATATTGCCGATTGTAAGCAACAGCTCGCGCAGATTCAGGATTCAAAACATCGGTTCTCCGAAGCAGAACACTGGTGGCGCGCTTGTCTCGACATGCGTCGCGCGCTTTTGCCCGTGCAGCATGTTGACATTGTCCTTGCGGAAAACGGATTGGCCAAGTGCATAGCGGCGCAAAGGGTCGTTCCTAGGACGTCCGAATTGCCTGCGAATCCGGATGTGCGGGATCGCGATTCGTCCAAGCTGATGCCGTAAGAAATTACTGACGATCCTAATTCGGCGAGGGCTTGTCCATCTCGCGGAGTCATTGCGCCCACTTTTCCAATCACCTATGGAAGTAGCGCCCTGCTCTCGCAAGGTTAACAGCCCAGTAAAGAACGGTGACCCTTTCCTCAATTAGCCAACGTTCGTAAACGGTTACACTCGGGGAGGTAACGTCACCGTCGAAGAAATTCGGCGGTTTTTTTGTTTACGGACGGCTCAAAATTCACGTCTCGCCATGTCCGCCGTAACTCCGCCAGCGACGCGACGTTGCGCACCATCGAGAAAGTTGTCGCGCTCTCTGTTTGCAGCAGGTTTCTCGTCACCCCGAGCGCAACCCCGGGGGTTGCGCTCGTTTTTGCAACGGAAACTCTCGAACTCTCTCACTCTCAGTGTTTACACCTCGAATTGGTTAACAGAGGGGTTGCGCTCGCAACCCGAGTGAGACGCGAACCTGTAGTAGTTCGAAGCGATTCACTGGGGTGTTTAACTCGCTTGCATGGGCAACAGCCGTAGGTCAAACTCTGGCTTAAACAGCGGCCTTAAGTAAATAAGCGAATGGATAAAGTTCTGATGCCTGATACTCATCCCCCCATGGTCGGACAAATCGACAAAGCCATATTGCGGGTGATTGGACGACTTACTTACGGCACCTGGATTACCTCCGGAGAATCTCGTGTTCCAGCCGCATTCCACCGTGGAGTGCCGTTAGCATTCTTGTGCATAGAGTTCTGGCGGTTGGTCATGGACGGAGAAAAGGGAGGAACATTTGTTTGGGATCGAGTGTTAGAATCTCTGGAGCGTCGAAAACTTGTCGATGTCAGATCGACGATCTTGTTTGTTCCAAATGGAATCTACACAGACTCCCAAAGACAAGAGTGGGTTGTTGAGCAACGACATGAAGAGATCCCGATTCATGCGGGTGAGATTTGCGTTGGATTGAGACCAGTTCCCAAGCTTTACTGCTACTTGCAATCATCTGGGGCAGACGCATTTCGAGAGTTGGAGCGGGAGCCATTAGGCGCTGTTAACTTGTACTCGCCCGCTGGAATGCGGCTGGACGTTAACGCCCATCACCATTACTTGCTCTCTGAGGAAGGTTGGGGCGTCGCCGACCTGCCGATGTCTGATTTCATTGATGATTGTACTCTGAAGCAAGATTGCAGCCGAGATGCTACACAGCAAAAGCGCACGAGCGGCTCCCAGTCGGTTGATTCCGAGTTGGACGATCGTATCAGCGCAGGCGAAGGCGAACGGAAGGAGCAGAGCATCGTCTTGAGCGGGGAGTCCCGAGCACTTGCTATCTTGACGGATCATCCGGAATGGACAGACGAACGGATTGCCAAAGCGGCGGGACTCAACCGAACAACTCTCTATGATTATCCCACCTACAAGAAGTTTCGTGCATTGTTGAAAGAGAAGCGCCAGCGAACCGGTCGTCGAAGGGGACGCACTGGCAAACCCATGGCCGACACTTTACCCGACAGTGAGGCCGACAATCTTGATTAGCGCATGCTATTAGAATAGCCATTTCTACGCTCCAAAGTTGCACCTGCAGCCGACACTTCGCCGACACCCGCCCCCTTGGGTAGGAGGTGTACTGTGGCGAATAAGATAGCAAGCCCAATTCAAGACACCGTCATTGCATTCTGCGCGCTGGTTCGTGCCGTGGCTGACGGGAACCGGACCTGTCAACAGAAACAGCAGGCGGTACTTCATCAGTACGGATTCGACGTGCGAGTGCGCCGTGATTCCGCCATCAAAAGGAAGGCGGTGCCTTCGCGATGATGGCAATTGCGCGCGACAGCAGAGAGCAACAATCAGATCGACGGAATCGGGTAAGCCTTCGGCAAGGTCTGTCTAATTTTGATGATGGCACTTCGTTGGTGCCGCACGACCGGCTCAACGAACTTACCGACATCCTCGCGACGGGAATTCACCACCTTCGCGCAATTCATTCGGCTTTACCGGAATGGGCTCAATCGCCAGCGGATTCCTCGCCAGTCGGCCTTGAACAGGGGCGACAACTTGCCCTGATGGGGCCTGGTTTACAACCAGAGAGCGAGGAAATCGATGACGTCCATTGATGTCGACAACGCGGTGAGAGCATTGAACCGCATGACGGTCACGCAGTTGCGAGAGCGTTATGGCGAAGTCTTCGCGGAGGCGGCGAGGTCGTTCAACAAGCAACACCTGGTGAAACGCATCGCATGGCGGCTCCAGGCTATGCAGGAAGGCGACTTGTCCGAACGGGCACGTCGTCGTGCACGCGAGTTGGCCAACGATGCCGACTTGCGAATCAGACCGCTTGTGACGCCGAAAGAAACAGGGTTGAATGGCGGTACAACCACGTCGCCGTTCCACGTCAGCGCGAATGATCGATTGCCGATGCCGGGCACCATTCTTAAGCGTGAATACAAGGGAAAGACCGTCCAGGTGCGCGTTCTCACGAACGGATTCGACTTCGACGGCGAAGTCTATCGATCGCTGTCCGCCGTGGCTCGTAAGGTCACTGGCGCGCATTGGAACGGTTATCACTTCTTTCAACTGCCCAGACCGCGCAAGGAGGCTGAATGAGTCGCAACGGGCATAGCAATGAGAAAGGACGAGTGACTCCTCATGTCCACTACGCCGTCTACACGCGCAAGAGCACGGAGGAAGGACTGAATCAAGCGTTCAACTCGCTTGATGCACAACGCGAGGCAGCCGAGGCGTATATCGCCAGCCAGAAAGCTGAGGGGTGGGTTTGCCTGCCGGATCGTTATGACGACGGCGGCTTCACCGGTGCGAACACGGAGCGCCCGGCACTTAAGCGCCTACTCGCCGACATCGAAGCCGGGAAAATCGATGGCGTCGTCGTGTACAAGGTTGATCGACTCAGCAGGTCTTTGCTCGACTTCGCTAAGATGATGGAGGCATTCGAGAAGTATGGCGTCTCGTTCGTCTCGGTCACTCAGCACTTCAATACGACCCACTCCATGGGGCGACTGACGCTCAACATTTTGCTCTCCTTCGCCCAGTTTGAGCGTGAGATCATCTCGGAGCGAACGCGTGACAAGATTGCCGCCACGCGACGCAGGGGTAAATGGTCAGGCGGCCATCCGCTCCTGGGTTACGACGTCACTCCGAATGGCTCGAAGCTCATCATCAATTCCGACGAGGCCGCGCGCGTCCGCGCTGTCTTTGACCTCTATGTCGAAAAAGAATCTCTGATCCAGACGGTCACCGAATTGAATCGACGCGGTTGGACGACGAAGCGTTGGACGACGCGCAAGGGAAAGGAATTGGGGGGACAATCGTTCGATAAGCACAACCTGCTTCGATTGCTTACCAACGTCGTCTACCGCGGCATGGTTCGCTACAAGGACGAGGTTCATCCGGGCGAGCATGAGGCAATCATCGACGACGACACCTTTCAGCGCGTCCAGGTGATGCTGCGCTCTCATGGGCGCACGGGTGGTATGCATGTTCGCAACAAGTCTGGTGCGCTCCTCAAAGGCTTACTGCGCTGCGCCCCGTGCGACAAATCGATGGTGTACACCTTCACGACCAAGGGAAATCGCCGCTACCGCTATTACACGTGTACGACAGCCCAGAAGCAGGGCTGGGATGCATGTTCGTCCAAATCAGTCCCTGCGGAGCAGATAGAGCGCTTCGTCATCGAACAGATTCGAACTCTCGTGCAGGATCCGGCTATTCGGTCGATGGTCCTCGAGCAGGCCCGCGCAGAGGCGCTCGAAGAGATTGCCGCATCATGCGCCGACGAAGCCAGGGTGCGGAACGACTTGGTCACCAAGTCTGAAGTTGATTCCGCGCTCGCAACGTTTACGCCGCTGTGGGATTCCCTGAGTCCGCGTGAGCAGGCGCGGGTGGTGCACCTGCTGATTCAGCGCGTCGATTACGACGGCGCGAAGGGGAAAGTCTCAGTCACGTTTCACGCCAATGGAATCCGCACGCTGGGTCAGAATGGATTCGGTACTTCATTGGAGTCGCACCAATGTCTGACTGTTTAACCGTTGAATTCGACGTTCACTTCGCACGCGGTGCCGCCGGTCGTCGCGAAGTTCGCGTGGGTGAGGCGCCGCCTAAGCCCGATCTCCCTGAGGGTTCTATCCCACGCGTGGCGCGGCTGATGGCGTTGGCCATTCGTTGCGAGGAGCTCGTTCGTCGCGGCGAAGTCACTGACTATGCCGATCTCGCGCGGCTCGGTCATGTCACTCGCGCGCGAATGACGCAGATCATGAACTTGCTGAATCTTGCGTCGGACATTCAGGAGGCGATTCTCTTTCTGCCGCGAACTACACGGGGCTGCGATGCCATCGGCGAACGCCATTTGCGGCCCATCTGCATCGTCGCAGATTGGAAGAAACAGCGGCGGCTCTGGCAACATCTCCACGACGGTCAGCAGAATAGTTAAGCATCAGGAAGCAACATGTCCCAGAACAAACTCATCTTGTCCGAGCCACCCGATGTCCGTGAAGACATCGTCGGCGTACCGTCACAAAGTTTCTGTCTCGACGAACGACACATTGCCGAACTGCGTAAGAGCGGCCTGACCGATCAAACCATGCTTGCCGCCGGACTGCGCAGCGATCGCGATAAGGCCATCACAGATATCCTCGGCTGGCGACCGACGGCGCACAGTTGGGATGCTGGACTCGTCTTTCCGTTTAAGAATGTTGATGGTGCTGACTCCGGCTACGCCCGTGTCAAACTTGACCACCCGCGGCTGGCTAGCGACGGAAAACCCATCAAGTACGAATCGCCCCGCAAGCAGCAAAATCGTGCCTACTTCCCGCCTCAATTTGCCGAGATGTTCGCTCAGTCGCATGTGGTGCTTGTCACCGAAGGCGAGAAGAAAACGCTCGCGGCATGGCAGGCTGGCTTCTGTTGTATTGGATTGGTCGGAGTTTGGGGATTTCAGAACAAGCGTCTGCGTGACGATCGCGGGAGAGCATTCGGACACAGGCAACTAATCCCCGACTTGGCGGGCCTGGATTGGCGCGGAAAGACCGTCGTCATTGTTTTTGACTCAGACGTTGGCGAACGTCCCGATCTCCAACTGGCAGAATATCGCCTCGCCGAATTACTCATCGCTAAGGGCGCGACCGTTCTCGTCGTTCGATTGGCACAGGTCGGACAGGGCAAGACTGGCCTCGATGATTTCCTTGTGCACCATCGCGATGCGGGCCCAACTGTACTTCAGGAGCTCATCAACAATGCGGAAGAGCCGCAAATGCCCAAGGTCTCCGGGCCGATGGACATTGCCAAGATTCTTGTCGACGAAGCGTTCACCGGCACTACCGGTCTAACGCTGCGCTACTGGCGTGATGACTTCTGGTTTTTCAAGAAGCGATGTTTTGAGCCAGTTACGGAGTCTGAGTTGGCGGCTCATATCCTTCGTTGGCTCGACAAGCGGGGGTTTGATGCCCGCCCGCGAGTCGCGGCCGACGTGGTCAAATGCCTCGCTGCGTTGTGCCTCGTCCCATTTGTGAAAGACATGCCATGTTGGCTGGATGGTGAGGACCATGGCGAAGGGTGGGTCTCATTTGCGAACGGTTTATTTCGCATCGGCGACCCCACCAATATCCAGTCGATGAAGCATACGGCCCGCTACTTTTCGCCCTGGGCTTTGGGCTACGCGTTCAACCCCAAGGCCGATTGTCCCGCCTGGCTTACGTTCCTTGCCGACGTGCTCGATGGTGATCCCGAACGCATCGATCTACTTCAACGCTGGTTTGGTTTACTCCTCACGTCGGACACATCGTTTCAAAAACTCTTATTGTTGATCGGGCCGCCGCGCGCCGGGAAAGGAACGGTGGTTCGTGTCATCGGCGGCTTGATTGGTCGCGCGAATTGCGGCTCTCCGACCCTGACGAGTCTCGCGACACGATTCGGTTTGGCCACCTTGCTCACGAAGTCCGTGGCCGTCATGCCTGACGCACATATTGGAAAGCATGTCGATTCGGTTCGTGTGGCCGAGGTCTTGAAGTCAGTGGTGGGAGAAGACCCGCAGGATATCGACCGCAAGTACCGTGATCCGCTAACTTCGGTACGTCTGCCTACCCGTTTCGTGGTTAGTTGTAATGAATTGGCCCACTTCACCGATCCGAGCGGCGCCTTGGCTGCTCGCCAATCGATTATCCCATTCTTCAACAGTTACTTGGGCCGCGAAGACCGGAGCCTGGAGCGCAGATTGCGCGCTGAACTACCTGGCATAGTGAATTGGGCGATTGTTGGTCTGGCTCGGCTTCGCGCAGTGGGACGGCTCAATATCCCGAGTCGTTCCCAATCGATCCACGACAATTTCAAACGCCTGTCCAGTCCAACGGCCGCCTTCGTCGACGACTGCCTCGAACTACACCCGACATTCAGTGAAGCCACGGCAGAAGTGTTCGCCGCATGGGTGGGATGGTGCAAAACACACGGGCACGCGCCCGGCAGTGACGCACGGTTGGGAGAACGTCTTCGGAGTGTGAACGCCTCCATTGAACGAACCCGCCTGCGCCATGAAGGTGGCGCTCGACAGTATCGCTACAAGACTGTGCGCCTCACTCCTGCCGGGAATGAACATGCCACAGAGGGACGACGTTTGTTGTCTCCCTACGTGCGTGCGGGGGACGAAGCATGAAGTTTGACCCCGTGTATTTCGATTTGACTCGGTTTGGCGGCATTCGCCCACTTGTGGAAGTTGGGGAAATACAACTTGTGAATCAGGAGAAACTAGACGGTGCATCTGTCCCCGGTGTCCCCAGTGACCCCAGCAAAAACCCTTTGTTTATTGTCGAATTCGATGGGGGGAAAGCTCATGAAAAAGGATGTGGAGAGGAAACAATAAGAACTGCCGGGGACACCGGGGACAGCAATCCATCACTCTCCGATCATCCAAGATTTCGATTTGCGACGAGCGCGATGGAGTTCGGAGACATCTGCGCCGGTTGGACTCCCGAAGGCTGGGCCTGTGAGTTACGAAGAAAGGCGGATCGTTGCGAGTCGTGCCAACCGGAGATGGCGGCCCACTACCGACGGTGGGCGAGTGACATCGAGGCAAGGTTGGAGGCGTCGTGATCAAGCGAGTCTTTCGGAGTTCTTGGTTCTGCACCGTTCGCAGAGGGCGCGCAGAAGGAATGGAATGGCCCCGTTCCGCAACTTCCACGACTCGACGCCACGTGCGGCGTGTCTGCGCGTTGGGTGGCCAACTGGCGCGGCGACGTGGCGTGCGAATCGTGGAATCGGAAACAACTTCCAAAGGCTGGAAGCGAAGGCGCGCGAATCGAGTACAAGCCGAACAAAAGGAGGTGACGCTTGAAGATTGAATTAAGACGCCTGGATGAAATCAAGCCGTACGAACAGAACCCGCGCTTGAATGACAACGCGGTCGACGCTGTCGCGCGGTCGATTGACGCTTATGGCTTCAAGCAACCCATCGTCGTTGATACCAACGGCGTGATCATCGTTGGCCACACCCGTTTGAAAGCGGCAATCAAACTCGGGCTCGAGCACGTCCCGGTGCATGTGGCTGACAACCTCACCGAGGCCGAGGTCAAGGCCTATCGCATCGCCGACAACCAGACGGCGACGCTCGCAACATGGGATCTCGAAAAACTCCCTGGTCAACTTGAGGAACTCCGCGCATTGGATGTCGACCTGTCGTTGTTGGGCTTCGACGAGGATCAACTCGCGAAGTTGCTCGATCCTGGTGTGAAAGACGGCTTATGCGATCCGGATGACGTGCCCGAACCGCCGGATGCGGCCGTTACGCAGCCGGGCGACTTGTGGATTCTCGGCGCGCATCGGTTGCTCTGCGGTGACAGTTCTTCGGCATCTGATCTCGATCGCCTGCTTGATGGCCAACCGATTCACCTGGTGAACAGCGACCCGCCGTACAACGTCAAGGTTGAACCTCGTTCTAACAACGCGATCGCCGCCGGCCTTTCATCATTCGGCGAACACGGTTTGACACACCATCAATCGTTCGACCTGCACCGCGCACAGAAACGGACTGCCTCGCGCTATCATGAGATGGACGTTGCGACCGGAGCACAATCAGGCAAACCCACACACAGGAAACTCCGACCGAAGGACAGACCGCTGGCCAACGACTTTGTCAGCGATGAACAATTCGACGAGATGCTGGGCGCGTGGTTCGGCAACATCACGCGTGTGCTCGCGCCCGGTCGCACCTTTTACATCTGGGGCGGCTACGCGAATCTTGGCAACTATCCGCCGGTATTGAAAGGGTGTGGACTGTACTTCAGCCAGGGCATCATCTGGGACAAGGAGTGGCCCGTGCTGACCAGGAAGGACTACATGGGCGCGTTCGAGATCTGCTTCTACGGCTGGCGTGAAGGCGCGGCGCATTCGTTCTTCGGGCCGAACAACGCCACGGACCTCTGGCACATCAGGAAGATCACGCCCAACGCGATGGTCCACCTGACCGAAAAGCCGGTCGAGTTAGCCGTTCGCGCGATGCAATACTCGTCACGCGTGGGTGAAAACGTGCTCGACCTGTTTGGCGGCAGTGGCTCGACTTTGATCGCCGCCGAGCAGACTGGACGGCGAGCGTATCTCATGGAGCTCGACGAGTTGTATTGCGACGTGATCGTTGAGCGCTGGGAGAAGTTCACTGGCAGGAAGGCGGAACGAATCCCAGCACAAACCAATTCCCCCATTAACCCAGGAGGTGAAAGTCATGAACCAACCATATGAAAACAAAGATTCAAATAACACGGCCTTGGCCAAGCTGAATGGCGCGGTAAGGGCATTGGCAAGAGCGTCGACGCTGGACGAGGTTCTACACATCGGCGACGTCGCGGAAGCGGCGCGTGTCTATGCCAAGGCGGCCAAGCTGGGCTTGGAAGCGCAGAACAAGGCGGCGGAGATTCACGTTCGTGCGCAGCGCAAGGCGGGCGAGTTGCTCGCATGCATGCAACGTCAAGGTGCGGGCAGGCCTGTGGATAATGGTTCCAGCGTGGAACCATTTCCGAAACTCGCCGACATGGGGATCACCAAGCAGGATTCCCATCGCTGGCAGCGGCTGGCTTCGTTGCCTGATGATGCGTTCGAAGAGCATCTCCGCGATACCAGGGATGCTGGGCGTGAGATTACGACAGCCGGTCTACTTTCCAGGGAACGCGATCTTGCCAACGCAGAACGCAATCACGGAATGCAGCCTCTGACCCTCACTTGTACCGAATCGCTGCAGGATCTCATTGCCTCCGGAACCACCTTCGCCACCATCTACGCCGATCCGCCGTGGAAGTACGACAACCAGGCCACCCGCGCAGCGACGGACAATCACTACCCGACGATGACCGTCGACGACCTGTGTGAGTTGCCCATCGAGAAGCTGGCAGCGCCAAACGGGCACTTGCATCTCTGGACGACGAACGCGTTTCAGTTCGAGGCCAAGCAGGTGATGGAAGCGTGGGGCTTTGAGTACAAGAGCACGTTCGTCTGGGTCAAACCTCAGATGGGCATCGGGAACTACTGGCGGGTGGCGCACGAGTATCTTCTCCTGGGTGTCAGGGGTTCGTGCACCTTCATGGACAAGTCGCTGAAGAGTTGGGCGGAGATTGAACGCACCGAGCACAGCGCTAAGCCCGAGGCCGTCCGTGAGATGATCGAACGCGCCAGTCCCGCGCCACGCCTCGAACTCTTTGCACGTCAACCGGTCGACGGCTGGACGGTGTGGGGCAATCAGATTGAACAGGGTGCCGTTTACAGCGAAGGCAATGGTGCTGGGGACGAAGAGCAGCGCAACGATTGAGCGACGACCATGAAAGTACCAGATAAGTCCAAGCATGATCGGCAACGGCTCACCACCGTCACCGTCGAACGTCCGCGATGTCCGTCATGCCACGGCGTGAAACATCGCAAATACCGTTCGGTCGCTGACCAGGGCGACGGCAGTGCGCTGTCATGGGCGCAATGCGCCTGCGGATACCGCTTCCGCATCGTGCTGGAATGAACTTCCAGCCGGTGGAAGCATCGCCGATTTGCCTCGAAACGATCCGACGGCCATGAACAACATTGATTCAGTGTTGGCGAACGAATGTATGGGAGCCGAGCCATCTTCCGTTGTGGAGACACAAACGCCCAGTGAGCGCGCCGTGGCTCGCTCCGCATCGCTGGCAGCCGGGAACAAGCGGCAATCCGACGGGTCGACCGCGGGAGTCCGGTTCATTGTCTGCGGCCCTGCGCCGTGTAGGCGTAAAGCCCGCTAAGACGCGTGCTGAGTTGGTCAAGATTGCTCAGCAACTCGGGATGGACGCAGAGGAAACTCAGAACATCGATGTCATCGCGGGGCTGATGTACGACGGCATCACCCAGTTGCTGATTCGCACCGTCAAAGGCAGCACTACCGCTGGCGACAAACTCGTCGGCCTGTTGCAACTGCTGCACAAGGCCCTGGACGGTGACGAGAAACGCATTACGTTCAATGGGCATGGAGACGTGCAAGCGGCGTTGGCGAGTGTCTCTACTGTTCTTGGCTTCAAGGTGTCGGCTCCTATCCCAGCGCCCCTCCAATCGAACAGCGACGAGTTAATCGACACATGATTGCTGACGCTCCAGATGTCATATGTGGCGATTCGGGCGTCGATCCTCAGGCTTGCCACCAAGAAAATGAGTCTTCGACGTTGCAATGGTGGGCACATCAGCGACGCTGGCTCGAAGACCATTCACGGCTGCGAGTTTGCTGCAAAGCGCGGCAAATTGGTATGTCGACGGCGGTTGCGACGGAGGCATTGCACGCAGCCATTTACGGCGAAACGACCGTGGTGGTCAGCGCCAGTCAACGGCAAGCATCTGAACTACTTCGCAAGGCTGGTCAATTGCTGCCGCTGGTGACGGCTGCGGGCGATGGTGTGGTTCAAGTCGAGAAGCAAAGCGCGGAAGCCATCGAGCTATCGACCGGCGGTAGGGTGGTCTCGCTTCCTTCGACTGCGGCCACGGTCCAAGGCTATTCGGGTCATGTGGTCATCGATGAAGCTGCGTGGATACCCGACGTCGATGCCCTCTGGTTAGCCATCGTGCCGACCATCTCCACCAACAAGCAGTTTCGACTCAGCGTTATTTCCACGCCGGGCCCCAAGACCGGCATGTTCCACAAGCTCTGGCATAACGGCGATCCCGCTTGGTCACGACATAAGGTGAGCGTCTACGACGCCAAGAGCGGCGGTGCGCCGCATGACATCGCCGCTTTACGCGCCGCAGTAGCCGACGAAGTGACGTGGCGATCGGCCTATGAATGCGAGTTCGTGGACGAAGCGCATGCACTGCTCCCGTATGACCTGCTGTTGGCGCGGGTAGACGAGTCGCTGAATTACCATCTGAGCATGACCGGTTTGGCCGAGGCCAAGAATCTCTTCGCGGGCTACGACGTGGGCCGCAAACACGACATGTCGGTGCTGGTCGTGATGGAGAAGGACAACAAGACCGTTCGCTGGCGCGGAGCCGTCGAATTGCGCCAGACGCCGTTCAACGAACAGTCCGCCTTGCTGACAAGCATCTTGAAACTCGGCTGCCTGCGACGGCTCTCGATTGACCAGAGCGGCCTGGGCATGCAACTGTGCGAGGAATTGGTCAAGAAGTTCGGTAGCAAGGTCGAGCCGGTGACGATGACCGCTCCGGTGAAGGAATCGCTGGCCTCGAGGATTCTGGCGTATTTTCAACGCGGGGATCTGCTGATTCCTAACCACCGACCTTTGATCGACGACCTACACTCTGTCGCCCGCACTGTGACGACGGCGGGTAACGTTCGCTACGCAGCGCCACGCGAGTCTGGCAGCCACGCCGATCGCTGGACGGCCCTGGCGCTGGCTCTGGAAGCCGCCGATAGCAAATACTGCGGTCCAACTTTGATCACCCACGGCGGTGAACGCATCTCAGCGCAGTTTCGCCATTGGTAATCGTTCCACCCACACCGGAATGATTCAGGTCATACCTATCGATATGCTCGCAAATCCGTTCTTTCCATAGAGTTACGTTCTTCCCCGTATGGCCACCCCGAGGTAGCACTGAGTTACGCTTTGCAGGAAAAGCGTAACTGGGTGTCACGATGTGACACTCAGAAATTGGCTGAAAAGCCGAGGACTTCAGCCTGCGCGGACCAACCGAGACGAATGAAGGAGGACCGGGATGTTCAATGGTTCAATCTATGTGGGTGGTAGAGGAAAGCCGCGACGGCATAAGCATCTGCCACCGGAAGTGCTGACCGACGAAGAAGTTAGCAAGCTCATGCGCGCGTGCAGTCATCGAGCACCTACGGGAATCCGCAACCGAGCATTGATCGCATTGCTCTATCGTTCGGGTCTGCGTATCAACGAAGCGCTGTCGCTGTTTCCAAAAGACCTCGAATTGGAAAAGGGCACCGTCCGCGTGCTGAATGGAAAGGGCGGACGGTCGCGAACAATCGGTATCGATCACGGCGCTGCGAGCGTCGTTCAGCGATGGCTAGATATGCGACCGACGCTCGGCATCAATGGTCGACAACCCGTCTTCTGCACGCTGACCGGCGAAACAATGTCCGCATCCTACGTCCGCGTCATGCTCAAACGCGTAGCATTCAAAGCCGGAGTCGAAAAGCGTGTTCATGCCCATGGTTTCCGACATACCCACGCAGCGCAATTGCGGGCCGAAGGCGTCGACATTGCGATTATCTCACGACAACTCGGGCATACGAATATCACAACGACGGCACGGTATCTTGATCACATAGCGCCGACGGCGGTGATTGATACGATGAGGAATCGATACTGGTTTAGCGCGTAAGAGTCGTCGCTGATCCATCGCTGTTGACCACTGTTTGCGGCGCAGAGGCGCTAAGTAGGTCAACATAGTATTGCAACAAAAGTAAGCGGTGGTCCGCTGCCTTCTCCTCTGCTGTTTGTAAGCTATTGATTTTTCGAAGGTAACGCTGTGGTGCAATTGCATGACTCATCATCTGCATTGCATCTGATACTGTCATCGAGTCAAATTCAAAACGCAATTCTTGAACAATTTGGTGCGCTCGGTCGTATTGAATCAAATCAATCTCTTATCAGAATTGAAATGCAAAGGGGCGGATTTAGTTTCAACGAATAATAAGCAATCTCGTTTTCATTTGGAGGCGCAACGCAAACCATGACACGACTTTTTTTCGGCGCGCTCTTACCTTCCATTTGACGAATGTATATAATGCGTCGCCAATATCAAATTAAGAAGTAAGTAGCTGTCTTTTCGCATGTGTTTGCGCGTTGTCTAAAGCACATGCCCGTAATTGAAAAAACCTAATTCGAATGCCAAAGGTCTAGGAATGCTTCGCGACCGTCTGTTTGCCTATATGGTGAGGACGAAGTGCTGAACACGTTGGAAAGGAAGGATGTGCACATGTATCACGTGCGTACCGCTATTGTCGCAACTTGCGCTGTCATTGGTCTAGCTTGCTATTGCCTCGCGGATACTGTTGGCACTCTGAATATCTGTTCGATGGCAGTGTCGCAAAAATGCGATCTCGATGGACCAGGAGGACAAGAGCCAACGATTTGCAGGTACGGTTGCTTTAATCAGCAAAATGGTCCCTGCTCGGACAGCGCTTCTCTTGGCCGGTATTTCAGCACTCATGCCGACCCAATGTGGGCTTGGTTGCCACCCGACTTTCCTCCTGTGACGCTAGATGCCTATGAAAGCACTGCGCCGTTAGTCTCTGGCGAAACACGCCATTTCCAAGGTCCAATGCCCTATGCCACGCGATCCACGGATAGAGGCGTCATCGATTTAGTGACAGGTTCACGACTACTTCGAGAGGTGGACTTCGAGCTTCCCTTTGGTAGCGCTGTTTTCCGTCATGTTCGAACCAACTCAGACAGCATTCTCATGAATCAGGGTTCTAGCACGGGTGGAGGATGGTCGAAGAAAGCTAAGTACTCAAACTGAGCACTTTTGTTGATGGTTGTTGTTTATCCAATAGAAAAGGCCC
>CAZBRD010000034.1:0-21457 GCA_964494205.1 uncultured Phycisphaeraceae bacterium
TGAAGAACCAGACAAGTATTGAAAAGCACGGGCCCGCGAGACGCGACCTTAATTCAATTGATCTCAGGTTTCGCCCCGAAACCGATGTCTTGGTGGCTTCGGGAGGTGAGGCGTCGGACTGTGTTCGACCGCTCAGCAATTGGATTTTGCGTTCGTGAAACGTCTTCGCCTCGAAGCTGAAACGAAATCATTTTTTCTTCGTGTCGCGGAAGATCGGTGAATCGGCGAGCGTGAAAATGATTAGCTCCTCGCCTGTGACGGTGCTGATGTCGTGGTGCAGACTCACAACTTTCACGTCAGTGACTTTCTGAACCATCGCTACCATGAGAGGCTTCGCCGTCTCAATCAACTGTGTCCTCACTTGTTTGAGCAGGTCTCGCCCTTTGTCGGAAGAAAGTGATTGAACCAAATGCTGCTCAGCCGCAGTCAGAACACCTTGAAGTCGGACGACCAACAGATCATTTATCAGGTAAGCACGTATGTCTTTCGGGCCGCGACCCATGTACTCCTGCTCGAAGCGGGTCATTGCTTCGCAAACAGCGGCTTCGATTTCACCTTGTGTTTTCATGGATGGTCCGAGTGGCTTCGACTCTCGACTGGACGCCGGTGCATCACAACGCGACGAACGACTCAAGAGAGGGCAATTGGATTTCATTCGCCGTCAAATAGGATATCCGAGATAACAGAGCAAGTCTATTGCTATTCCTCCGGGTCTCGTTATAGTCATGAACAGCTAACAAAGCTGGCATAAAGTGAGTTCGCCGGCTTTCGTAAGTGAATCGTTGGAAGACTAACTTAGGGGCAGCCCGACTTTGTCGGTAGGCTCATTGTGGGTAAGCCGACGCGATCGAATACCGAAGGGTGTTCCATCGCGTCGGCTTTTTTTCGCACGCCCGCTTTCGAGTCGTCTGCATGGGGTCGACGAGTGATGACTATTTTCGCCAAGAGATTCGCTCAAATATTTGCAGTGGCATCCTTGTTGCGAAATTTGAATCCTTTTGGCTCCGGGGGCGCGGAGGGGAACTGCGGGAGGGCGGTTTCCCTCCCTTTTCCCCTTTGCTTGGGGACGACCCGGAAATCAGTGAGAACGGCAAGATCATGGCTACATCTGCACGAACTCTAACTCGACAGACTGAAGTCTAGGAGAGGCGCTATCGTCGACTCATTGAAAGCGCTCATGACGGAATCCTCGTCCTTGACGACGGCAACGCCAAGTGCGTTGATAGAAATCCATTCATGATGGAGTTGCTGGGGTAACAACGCAGTAGCGTTGACAAAAAGAGAAGGGGTTATCGAACCATGAATGTTGAATCGAAAGGCACGTACATTCAGGAACTTGACGCGTTCTACGACGCAGTGGACCGTTTGCAAAAGGAGCTGCCGAAGATGGCAGAACAGGCCCGTCATGCAAACTTGTCGCAAGAGTTTGAACAAAGTTTGGGCCGCATGAACGAATTGGTATCCCAGATCGAACGAGTTTTCTCGATGATCAACATGCTTTCTGCGACAGGTCAGAATTCTCAGCTCATTCCCGTGCTTACTGAGTCTAATACGGCCGCCGCAAGAATGGTTCTGGGAGATAAGATCATGAAATGGGTCGCTGAAAAGAGAGTTGAGTGCCTGGGCAGTAACAAAATGATTAATTTTGCGCCCGACCCCGGTTTGCGCTGTACAATAGAGTAGAGAGTTATCGAGCTTCGCCAGCAAAGTTGCGATTTCGATAATGAGGAAATCAGATTCATCGGATGACTTAACGAATAGCAACCCGAACTAATCGGGGGGCTTGTTGCAGAGTAAGCCGACGTGGATGGACACTCCTTGGTGTTCATCCACGTCGGCTTTTTTTTGCACTTTGAAGTGTTCGGCAGTTGCAACCACTAACGGGCCAGTCATTCAGACGAGTCAATTGGCGCTATGACGAATCAAAGGACGACACGGTTAATGCGGCACGCAAATCGAGATGCTCTGCACCAGTGCGAACTAACTTCTCACTGTCGACCATCCTGACGTCGCAAGTAATTACTGTCGGGACATCTCCTTCACGTTGATAAACGCGGAGGAGTTTTTCCGGCCAAGAAATACCCATCTACAACTTAGTAGGCCGGGTTCGAGTAACCACTTTTGGGAGATGAATCAATGTTAAAGGTTAGATGCATCAACGCACTGTTCATGTTTGCATTCATTGGAATGATGGGATTTGCCGTGCAAGTCACTTCCGCCGAAGACAAGTCCCCGGCGCGACCGCCGTTTCGAATTCAAAAGGCATCGGACCTGATCGGCAAGCCGGTGGTAAATCCAAACGCCGAACGATTGGGAGAAGTGCAGGACCTGGCAATTGACGGCGAACGCGGGCGAATTGCTTACGCCGTGCTTTCCTTCGGCGGGTTCCTGGGTATGGGAGAAAAGTGGTTCGCCGTTCCGACAGGAGCGATGACGCTTCCAGAGGAGTGCAAGCATTTCGTTCTCGCTGTGGAAAAAGACCGTTTGAAAAACGCGACAGGCTTTGAAAAGGACCATTGGCCCAAGATGGAAGACACAACTTGGGGCATGGGTATCCATGAGTTTTACGGGCAGAAACCCTACTGGATGAGTGAGGGCGAGGGCTCCACGCCCACGAATCTGGTCATTCAGAAGGCCAGCGAAATCATCGGCCGCACGGTGCAAAACGATCGTGGCGAGAAGCTTGGTGAGATCAAGGATTTGGTGATCGACCCGGATCGCAACCGCATTGCCTATGTAGTACTGACGTTCGGAGGGTTTCTCGGTATGGGCGACAAACTGTTTGCCATTCCAGCCGGCGTGTTGCAAATGCCCGGCACAGGCGGCTACGCCGTGCTGACCGTTGACAAGGACCATCTGAAGACTGCGACAGGTTTCGATAAAGGCAATTGGCCGAATCTGGCGGATCCGACGATCGCCACAAAAACCTATGAGTTTTATGGCCAGCGGCCGTACTGGATAGAAGATGCGCGCGGCGGAAAATAGCTGACAAGGAATTCATCTCCGCAGGCAGACCATCACAAAGTCGGCGATTGCTTGAGAGTGAAAGGAGTCAGTTCAATGAATCTTGATTCGTTAAGAATGCTGTTTGTCCATGAATTGAATGATCTCTACGACGCAGAGCACCAGTTACTCAACGCGCTGCCAAGGATGGCCAAGGCGGCGTCGTTCCTGGACCTGCGCATGGATTTTGAAAGGCATCTCGGTCAGACGCGGGAGCACGTACGGCGACTCGAACGCGCTTTTTCCATGATCGAGGAGAAGCCCAAGCGAATCACGTGCAAGGGCATGAAGGGCCTTATCGAAGAAGGTGAGGAGATGATGCACGCGGACGGTGCCCCTGCGATCAAGGACGCCGGGTTGATTTCGACAGCGCAACGAATGGAGCATTACGAAATGGCTCGTTACGGCTGCGCACGCACATATGCCGAAACGCTGGGCCTGGCGGGTGCCGTCGAAATGCTCCAGCAAACACTCGACGAGGAACGCTCGACGGATGAATGCCTGACCGAGCTGGCCGAACGACTCATTCATGGGGAGCTTGTCCACGTACAGCATTCCGAACAGTGGGTGTCGGGCCTTGGGGAACAAGTGGAGGAAGAGGGTTTGGAGTTCAGGGCTGACATCGTGCGAGCGATCCAAAATGCGGGTTAGCAAACTAAAAAGGAATTTGAAGAATGGAAACTAAAACAACTGCAATTGAATCATCGTCCCTCGCAAGAGATGACAATCATCGAGATTCGACCAAAGTCAAACCGAGCGCCGCGCCGCTCGCCGGCGAAAGTATGTCATCGGCTGGTGGTTCCCAAAGCGAAGCGATCGGAGGCCCCGTTGGATTTGCCTTCGGAGTTGGCGCGGACATTTCCGTTGGAGAGGCCAAAGGCGCCATGGCTGCTGAAACGTGTGTCTCCAGTAAGAATGCAGCCACAGCGGTTAATCCCGTGTCTGAGCATGAGTTTTGGCGCAAGGAGCTAGTGAGGCGACCCTACTTCACGCACGGCACTTCCTACGATCATTACGGTCCTGCCTTTCAGTTGGGATGGGAAAGCTACGCAAATCACAAAGGCAAGACTTTCGAAGATATCGAACCACAGCTGGGCCGCGACTGGGAACTTATGCGAGGCAAGTCGATGTTGAGCTGGAACAATGCAAAAAAGGCCACGCTCGACGCCTGGCAGCGCACGGAAAAAGCGTCTCGCGGCGGTCCTTGTAGTTCCGCCTGACTGGTTGCACATGGTATTTAGGAGTCCATTGAAAAAGTGTGCGACTGGTTTTCGACCCGTCTTCAGCCCAGTTGAAACTCGGCCCCACATAGGTCAATTTTGTTTTTCAACGGACTGTTAGGAAGATCACGTGATGGATGGTCTGGATCATATTGGTTCTCATTCACGAATTACTAATGGTCTTTCTCTTCCTAAACTTCAAAGGCGCGGGGAGCGAAAAGGTTGATTTCCTCCCCGCGCTCCACCTCCCGTCTTTTCGCTGGCGGCAAGGACGAAAAGGGAACATGGCCTGGAAAACGTAGAAGCAGCGAACACATTGCATGATGGAACAACTAAATGGATATATCGATAAGCACACATACTCACGTTGCTTGAAAGGATTTTTTATGCTCGAAACAATTGTGGTGATACTGATTCTAATGTGGCTTCTGGGAATGGTGTCCTCCTACACAATGGGTGGAGTAATTCACCTATTATTGGTAGTTGCGTTGGTCGTGGTGGTGCTTCGCGTCATAAAAGGGCGCCGAGTACTGTGACGCCGATTCGAAAGCCTTCCACTTTGTTCCGTGATGGAATAAGAACTGATTGCACTCTGCCAGAATGTTTGCGGATCCTACCGATTCAAGATTCGAAGTCGTCGGAAACTTGATGAAGGTCCACTTAATCACGGCCCGAAGTTCGCCAATGAATGAGTATACGTAGTCCAGCATCTTTATCAGGGGCGCTCGCGTCAGGGTTGTTTTGGCTCTGACTAAGGAAGTACGAAAAATGGGAACGTCCGATTCGAACATGGCACAACAGATCGCGCATGCGGCTTGCGCTTTTGAAAAGCAAAGAACTGGGAACGTGCCCAAATCGGTGACCGTGGTTCTTAGCGAAAACACCCTTGTGATCACCCTGCACGGCGCGTTGTCACAAGCCGAACAGGCTTTGGCCAAGAGTCCGGAAGGCGCAGCCAAAGTACAGGAGTTTCACCGACAGTTATTCGCCAATGCATCCGACTCACTGCGCCAAGAAATCAAGAGAATCACCGGTGTCGAAGTGAGAGAGGCGACGGCAGAAGTTGAGCCGGCAACTGGTACCGTCGTAGGAGTCTTCACGACCGGCACTACGGTACAGGTGTACACGCTCGCCCATCCCTTGCCAACGGAGTCTTGGAGCGGCAGCGGGCAAGAAGATCAGACAGCGACGAATACAGAGGTTCTACCGTGCTAGTGTTGTCAAGGAGAAGCGATCAATCTGTCATGATTGGCGGTTCCCGCGAGTTTAAGCATATCGTCAAAGTAACGGTGCTCGAAATTAAGAGTGGGCAAGTAAAATTGGGATTTGAGGCAAACGAGCGCGTCCCCATTCATCGCTGGGAAGTATGGGAACGAATCGGCCATGAAGTCAAATCCAAACGAACGACAAAGGTTGTTGCAGCGCCTCTCTTTGGAACTGCGCCGCTGGGCGAATGATGTTGGTGGATCAATCCGGCTTTTGTGAAATTGGTATTCCCGATGCGACTCAACGAAAGCTATTCAATGATTGGAAGACTAAGACAGTCGTTACCAGCCGGAACACCAGTCATTGTCAAGGAAGAATCAAAGACAGGGACGGGAACATTCATGATATCAGAAGTTGTCGGAACTGTTCTTGAATGGCGATCCCATCCTACCGGATCATGGTATGCCACAAATGGTAATTCGAGGGTGCCGAATCGAGACGGCAAGCTGCAGCTTTGTCGATTACTCTTGAAAAAAGTCGACGGGGAAATTTCGGAAATCGTCATCGATGATCTGACAAGTATTGCGAAGTTGGAAACGAAATAGGCAGTGCGGCGCAACAAGAACAAACAACTTAGGATCGAGGAGTCTTGTATATGAATAAGTTGAACACCATTCGTTCCTATTGGCACAGGTTTTGCGAGTTTGGAGCTCCGCTTCGAGCGGATGTAGGCCGCCTCGTGACACGCGTTCGGAAGTTCATTGGCCTTGGCCGGCCAGAGCGAGTGCCGGCTCGCATACCACCTAAGTCCGGAGCCTCCCAAGCCCCTTCAGAACGAGAGTGAATTGGACTTACACGATAACCGAACGCCGCGCTGGGCTTATCCCGCCGAAAGGAACCTCCATGAAGTATCGTGAGCCAACAACATACAACTTTGCTGAGTCACGTGAAATCGCGAAGCAGATCGAGGTCGAACTAGCTTTGCTCGTAAACCTTGAGCACGCGCTCCGTGTTGCGCTCGATTGGGCGACAGAGCAACACGGGAACAAACGCAAGCTATCAACGCTACGTTTCGTGGCGTGGACTTTTGAACGGCATCTCACCCGAATGCGAGTCCTCGCGGAATATGGCGGCTACATGCATTTGGTCTCTGACACAAAGCCACACTTGGCGGGCCATGTCAAGGCGCTAATGGAACTGCGGAACAGACTGCAGACTGATCTCGAACGTATCATAGTAGATCTAGATCATGTCTCTCCGGACGATGCGATCGTATTTGATCGGCTGTGTGTCCAGCTTCGGGACTACTTTGAAGGTCTCGAAATACACCGTCAGCAAGAAATGGAACTTCTTCAGCACTCCTTTGTGCAAGAAGAAGGAACTGCAGGATGATGGCGCATCAGGATGATCAATCAATCTCGCAGCGATGAACGGTTCTAAAACGTCTTGGAGTTCACGAGTGAATAACGTCCGTCCACTTTTTTTATCGACATACCCTCCAGAGGAATGCGGCTTGGCCACGTTCACCAGAGATTCCGCCAATGCACTTGACATGGCAGCGCGGGCGCCGATGTCTTCTGTAGCCGCGATTCGAAAAACGTGTGCTCGCGATTACGACGACCCGCGCGTGGTACACACCATCGACAACACTTGCCCTAATGCGTATCGGACGGCGGCAGAGATGGTGAACGACGGCCCGTATGACGTGGTCAGCTTGCAACATGAATTTGGTCTCTTTTCCGGTGAGTGGGGCGCCGACGTGTTGGACTTTGTGCTCGCCTGTCGCAAGCCAATCGTCACCACCTTCCACACGTTAATGACGCAGCCGGACCCCCTTCCCAGGCGCATCATTTGTAACCTCGCCGCACTGAGCGGCGGCACTGTGGTCATGACGCGAATTGCCGCGCAATTACTGTCCAGTGCCTATGGGATTTCGGGGACAGTTGTACGAGTCATTCCCCATGGCGTGCCGGAGGTTGTTCGACACGTCAAGGATGACTGTAGGGCTCGGCTCGATTTGGGTAGTCGACGAGTCATCTGCACTTTTGGACTCATCAATCGCGGCAAGGGGTTGGAGCACATGATTGAGGCGATGCCGCGGATCGTGTCTGCGTGTCCTGAAGCCCTTTACCTCATCGTCGGGGTTACCCATCCGCAGGTCAAACGACAGGAGGGAGAAGTCTATCGAGAATCCCTCGCGCAATTGGCTGATTCGCTAGGTGTTCGTTCAAACATTCGATTTGTAAACAGCTTTCTGAGTCTACCTAACCTCCTTGACTATCTGCAGGCCTGTGACGTGTACGTCACCCCTTATGCAGGAAAAGACCAGATTGCCAGCGGTACACTCGCCTACGCAATGGCAGCAGGCCTTCCCGTGGTGAGTACACCTTACCTTTACGCCGAAGAAGTGTTGGCTGACGGCCGTGGTCTGCTCGTACCCTTTGCACAAAGCAGCGCCCTCGCAGAGGCGACGCTGCGATTCTTGGGGGATGACACGTTGCGGGCGGAGACCTGTCGCCGAGCTTATGAGTACGCCAAACCGATGCGATGGTCCAATGTGGGCCGAGAGTATTTGGAGTTCTTCAATGAGGTTGCGTTTTCGAGAAAGAGCAGATTGGCTAGACGACCCCATTCAGTTTCGAAAACCACGAAGACCAAAGTGTTGCCCGACGCGCTTCTACAAGGAGGCGTGTAATGGACTATTCCGATCGAATCTCGCTCGATCACCTGGACCGCATGACGGATTCGACGGGACTAATACAACATGCCATATACAGCGTACCTCGACGCGAGAGTGGTTATACCACCGACGATAATGCCCGCGCCTTGCGACTCTGTACCCGCTTGTGGGGTTTTCGCGCGGAAGATCGGATGTTGAGTCGGGTCTCTGGATACCTGAGCCTGCTGGAATACGCGCGACGGCCCGGCGGTGGATTCCATAATCTCCTGAGCTATCAGCGGCACTGGCTGGGCACAAATAGTGACGGCGATTGCCAGGGTCAGGCAATCCGCGCACTGGCTGAGGTGCTCGGCGGCAGCCTGCCGAGCGACTACCGCATGCTCGCACGAGAATTAATTGAGGCCGTTCTACCGACAATTTCCGACCTGCGAAGCATTCGCGCGCAGGCCTATGTGATACTTGCTTGGGGTCATCTATACACAGCAGGCGTAAAGAACTTGCAACGGCTCGAAAGCGTGGCCTGGTCTGCGGCACAGCGACTTGTCGAGTGCTATCACCGTTCACAGCGACCAGACTGGCCGTGGTTCGAGTCGCGAATGACCTATGCCAATGCGGTGTTGCCGCATGCCCTGTTCGTCGCAGCGCAATGCTGGCAAAAAGAATTGTTCCTTGAAGTTGCAAGAACTTCGTTCGCCTTCCTCGAACAGGAAACGACCGTCAAGAATATCTTCTGGCCGGTTGGGAACAGCGGTTGGTATTCACATGGAGAAGTAAAGGCGTCGTATGATCAACAACCCATAGAGGCTGACACGATGGCCGACGCCGCGCTCGCCGCGTTCAACTTGTTAGACGACGATGCGTACTTGGCTACTTTCCATCGCGCGCGAGATTGGTTTCATGGCGCAAATAGCCTTGGGCAATCACTGGCCGATGCCCTAACAGGTTCATGCTGTGACGGTATCCAACAGTTCGCCGTGAATCGGAACCAGGGAGCGGAATCGACCCTCGCCTATTTGTGGACCGAAGTCCACAACTTTGAAGTCCACCAAGCAAGGGACGACAACCTAATAGCCACCGTTACAAGAACATGATCACTGGCCGTTTGCGCAGTGATTTCTAATTCAAGGAAAATGTAATGCATCGAGAATCAAGAACGCCCAATCTTTATACCGAGCTGTTTCATCGCCACGCCGCCAATCCAATCCTCACTGCTCGCGACTGGCCATATCCAGCCCATACCGTGTTCAACGCTGGAGCCTGCCAGGTTGGCGATGAGACCGTGTTGCTCGTCCGCGTCGAGGACCGCCGAGGCCATTCGCACCTTACAATCGCCCGAAGCAATGATGGCGTATCGAACTGGCAAATCGATTCCAAACCAAGTTTTCCTCCAGATCCGACAAACTTTTCAGAAGAAGCCTGGGGAGTGGAAGACCCGCGATTGACGTGGGTCGAGGATCGCAAGGAGTGGATTATCGCCTACACGGCCTATTCGCCGAGCGGGCCGCTGGTGTCATTAGCTGGCACAAAAGACTTCACTTCCTTTTCCCGGCTCGGCCCAGTCATGCCGCCGGAGGACAAGGACGCCGCCATATTCCCCCGCCGCTTTGGCGATCGGTACGCCATGATTCATCGACCGGTGTCTGCGGGCAGCTCTGGCGCACATATGTGGCTCTCTTTCTCGGCGGACCTGATTCACTGGGGTGACCATCATATTCTCCTGCACGCACGACGTGGCGCATGGTGGGACGCAAACAAGATCGGCTTGAGTCCCCCTCCAATGGAAACAGCGGAGGGTTGGCTAATACTCTACCATGGCGTGCGGCACACCGCTGGCGGATGCCTTTATCGTTTGGGACTGGCGTTGTTGGATCTGGAGGACCCGTGCCGAGTCCTGCGGCGCAGTGACGAGTGGATCTTCGCACCGGAAACGCCCTATGAGCGCCAAGGAGATGTGGACGACGTAGTTTTTCCGTGCGGGTGGATTCTTGACAAAAGGAGTGGTGTCATTCGACTTTATTACGGCTGTGCCGACACGTGCGTGGCCTTGGCAACTGCCCAGCTTTCCGATTTGCTAGGTTATTTGCGAGAGTGTCCCGTGCCTCGGGATGGAAACGCATGAGATAATCTGGTACAATATACATGAGGAGTTCGCAAGTCACTCCATCAGGAACTCACCCGGCAGCGGTGGCTATTGCCTCGGTTCTGCGACTGTCGCCTATCTTTAACAAGACTTGACACAGAGAAGGAGAAATCCACATGTTCACTCTTACCGAAACAGCAGGCGCGCGCCTGGCGAAGACACTCGACAAGAAGCAGGCAAGCGACGATGGCACCATGAGATTCACACGAAAATCACGAAGCTGGAAGCTTAGCTTGGACAAACCCGCCGTCGGCGACGTCTTGTTCGCGCATGAAGGCCGAACAGTGCTGGTGTTAGATGCTGAAGCAGCGAAACTGCTTGTGGATCGAACGTTGGACACCAAGGACTCACTCGCAGGTACCAAGCTGCAACTCCGATAGTTTGGAATGCAACGTGCACCCTCCCCTGATTTTTGGACATAGAACTTGTTGAGTATTCCAATTAGATTCGCTTTGCATGAATGCTTGACGAGAGAACGGCCACTCTCAAAACTCAATACAATAGTTGCATTCCCATGGGATTTCGTTAGGATACCGGTTGGTTGGATCTGAAGATCGGCTCTTCGGCCGCGGCATCAATAAACTCCCGCACCTTTCTGCCCCTCTCCTTTTTCTGCTCAGGCTGAATGTTTTAGCCTCTTTCATATTGGCCCTGAAAGTAAACGACGGGTCGAATCGCCTTTGTAGAGGAGAAATCTATATGGCTAAGAAGTTGTACGTTGGAAACTTGGGTTACGGAACGACCGCGGCAGATCTCGAGCAATTGTTCGGGGCGAACGGCATTGTCGAGTCGTCGCAGGTAATCACTGACCGTGATACCGGTCAAAGCAAAGGATTCGGGTTCGTCGAAATGAGTTCGAATGCGGAAGCCGCCGCTGCCATCACGGCTCTCGATGGCAAAGAACACGGCGGCCGCACTCTCAAGGTCAACGAGGCAAAGCCGCGCGAAGACCGTGGTGGCAGCCGTAGCGGATATGGCGGCGGTCGCGGTGGATTTGGTGGCTAAATTCATTGGTCATAAGCTGGCTGGTTCAAAGAGGCCGCGAAAGCGGCTTCTTTCCTAATAGTGCGGTGATCATAGGTAAACGTCCACCGTTACTTTTCAGCACGCGAACACCGTCCTTCTCCAATCCCATTTCTATCGGGCGGAACGACAGCGCCTCATTGATGGGCAGGCCAGATCCCTAGAGCGGGGCAATCAGCGCGCAATGGCCGATGCTTTTCCGCACTAGTAATTGCGCCCATGGCGTTATGCATGACTAAGTACAAATTAGAAGCCGTCTTCTTTTGCCGACGCGTCCCAAGTCGCAACTTCGCGCGACCACGAACCCGCCGCGATCATTTGACCATTCGGACTGAAACTCAGGGACATCACAGTTCCCGTCGGACCGCGCAGTGCCAGTAGTTCCTGTCCGTTGCGAGAATCGAAGAGGCGAACCGATCGGTCGCGACCGCCGGCGGCCAATCTTGCACCGTCCGGACTGAATGCTACGCACCAGACGTCGCCAAAGTCTAGCGAGGCGGACCAGACGAGCTGACCACTATCCACTTCCCAAAGCTTGACTGACTGGTCAGAGGACGCAGTCGCTAGATAGCGACCATCGGGACTGAACGCAGTGCTTGCGATTGATCTTTCATCAGAGGTCTGGAAGGAACGAGTATTTCCGTTTTCGGTTTCCAGCATGAGGAGTTCGCCGTCCTGCAATGCGAGCGCGAGTCGCGAGGCATCTTGGTTGATCGCAAGATAATTCAATGGCCTTTGCGGCCCGGGAAAGCGACGCAACTCGCTCAGCGACTTCCAGTCCCAAAGAATGACGGCACCTGCATCAGCGGATACGAGGACGTTACCCACCGAGTTGGTTGCGAGATGCGGGGCTGACTTGTGCGAACTTGAGAGCAGCTTGTCGTGGTCCGTGCCAATTTCCCAAATACGAATGTGGCCATTGTCTATCGCGGATGTGATTTTTGAATCACCAGGACCCGCAAGCAGCCCTTGTGTGCCCGCTGCCGAGTCGGGGCGCCCGAACAAAACCTGTCGACTCGCAATGTCAATCAGACTTGTCGTTCCCTCAGAGTTGATTAGGACTCGTTTACCATCGTGATAAAACGCAATTGAGTTAACCGGAGCAGGAAGATCACGTATAACGCTCGCAGCTGAAGTCCTCTGCAAATCCCATAACTTAACCACACCTTCACGGGCACCGCTTACAAGCCACTTTGCATCATCACTGAAATCGACGCTCACAACTCCGGTCGTATGTCCTAGCAATTTGCGAACTGGTCTGTCATCATGCACGCTCCAGATGCGAACTGCCTTGTCTTCAGACGGTGCGGCTAACAATTGCCCGTCCTTACTGAATGCAATAAGCCCAATACGTTGTACACTGTCACGAAACTCACGAACTAATCGAAGGTCAAATTGAGCCTTTCCACCCTGTGAAGTCTCAAAAGCCACGTCGCTTTTTGCCAACTCCCAGAGTTTCAGTTCACCGTCTTCGTTTCCTGACGTAGCGATCCAATGACTATTAGGAGTTATGGCAACGCCATAGACGACTCCATCGTGTGCCTTCGTGCGGGCCAGTTCGTGGCCGCCTTCAACCTGCCTAACGGAGAGCGTTCCATCTGATTGTCCGATCACAACGTGACTACTGCTCTCGTCAAACGCGACACAAACACATTTGGCAACATTGAAACTGCAGCGCAACTTGTTCAATGCGATATCCCAGATTCTGTATCGTTGCTCATCTGAAAACAGGATCACTCGGCCATCCGGCGACAAATCCACGGCAAAGGATTGAAATGCATCCCCAAATTCATGTCGTTGCTTTTCATTGAGTCCCATTGATTCGCGATAGGAGATGACCCCGGGTTGAGAAGCGAAAAGCAACTCCTCTCCATTTGAAAGAAACTCGAAGGCTATGTGTCTTTCTGAAGCTGTTAGCTCAGAGAACGCGTCATCGCGCCAGACGCGTAAGATTCCGTCTTGCCCCTCCTTCCAGAATGATGCGCCGACGTATTTGGTGCCGGCGCTGAGACGGACGCGGCCAGTGATGTACCCGGCGGGCCCCTGTAGTGTTTTCACGCTTTGATCCGACTGATTGCGCAGGTATTGCCATTCCCAGTTTCTCAGCTTGGTTGGTGCTGATTGCAATCGCTTTAAAGCGGTGCCGCCGTCATTTGCGGCGATGGCTGCCGCGGCCGCAGCAATATTGGCCACATAGGATTCATATTCGGCTTGTTGAAAACGATCATCGGCCAGTTTTTCAGCCGTAGCGGATCGATCGCGTTGCTTTCTGACTTCCGTCAGAAGCAATCCCTGCCGTGCATACAGAATGGAAACCAATACGGAAGCAGACGTCACCAGTAGGAGAAAGACGATCGCCGCCGCGACTCGCCCCCTGTGGCGGCGGAGCGTTTTTCCCAGCACATACCAAGTGCTGTCGCGCTTGGCTTCGATAGGTTCATCTGCCAGATAGTGGCGAAGATCGCGAGCGAGTTCACCGGCGCTTTGGTAGCGACGTTCCGGCACTTTCGCCAGGCATTTCATGATGATCGTTTCAAGTTCGTGATCGATCTTATTCCAAAGAGCACTTGGGCGCGGTGGTTCATCGGACGTGATTCGCTTAAGCGTATCCTGCACATGCGCCGTGATCGAATGCGGAAGCTGACCAGTCAAAATCTGATACAGGATGGCTCCGAGCGAGTACACGTCGGAACGAATATCAATCTCATGCGACAAGCCGCCGGCCTGCTCTGGACTTGCCCACGGCAGCGAACCGATGAAATGCCCGGGTGAGGTCATGGTCACGTCAACACGGTCATCGTTTTCGATTTTCGCGACGCCGAAATCAAGTATGTGCGGGACATCCGAATCGTCTACCAGAATATTGCTGGGCTTAAGATCGCGATGGATAACGCCGTGCAGATGGGCCGCGTGTACCGCGTCGCAGATGCAAATGAACAGTTGCAGTATTCGCAAAGATCCGATGTTCCAATTCGGAGATTGGTTGAGGATTTCAGCGGTCCGTTCATTCAGCGGTCGACCTTCGACAAAGTCCATCACGAAGAAAGCGCTTCCGCTCGCCGTGCCGCTGTTCAGAATTCCGACAATGTTCGCGTGGTTGAGTTGACCGAGAATGTGTACTTCGCGATCGAATCGTACGTGATCGCTGGTACTGCTGAACGGCCCCTCGCGCATCAGCTTGATGGCCACGATTCGACCCGTCGATCGCTGTCGTGCTCGAAAGACAATTCCCTGTCCGCCGCGGTGAATTTCGCCGATCACCTCGTAGTCCGGTCCAAAGTCTGGTGCGCCTATAAACGGTAGCGGATTGCGGAGAATCGACGAACTTTTGCCCACCTGCTGCCGTGCCGAATCGATAAGCGAACGTACATGCGTTCGGCGGGTGGTATCGTCGAACTGCTTGTCATGGTCCATTTTGTGCAACTCGTGTCGCGGTTAACAGCGTCATGAAACCGGCGACTGTCACGCTTATCAGAGATAATTCGATTCGTTACCGAGCAATTCGCCTAGACATTCGCGCGCTCGACTCAGCATCATACGGGTAGCACCGTGGGAGCGATTCATTCGTTCAGCCACCTCCGGTGCGGAGAGGCCTTCCAATTCGTATAGTCTCAGGACTCTTTCATAATCTGACGGCAGTTTACGAAGCGCATCGTCAACGACCTGCCTCAGCTCCCCGCGGGCCACCGCTCGGCCGACCGTCGTCGCTTTACCTTCAAGTTGCTCGATGAGTAGCACATAAGACTCGTCGCCTGCCGGCGTTGTGACTCGTCGACCAGGGGAAGGCCGCTTTTCACGCTCCAGCTCTCGAATCGCGTCCTTCAAGTTGTTCTCACTGATTCGCCTGATCCAGGCCGCAAACGACGAGTTATTTCTGGGTTCAAACGAACGAATACGCAGAAATGCTTCCAGGCAGGTTACTTGTAAGACGTCGTCTGCGCTCACAAGGCCGCGGTACTGTGAGCCGATCGATGCTTCCAATTCGACGTGAAGCGAGACGCAAATGTCTTCCAACAGAGTGACCAACGCGGTTTCGTCACCCCGGACGGCACTTCTAACAAGTTCGCCTGTTCTGTCTTCCAAGAATCACGTCCCCAAGCCCAATCAGCATTCTAGCACATAGAGAAAAAATCGTCTTTTCGCGTGACACATTCATGTTCGGCGACGCTGAGGCCGTAAGGGGACGACGTGTTCACCCGCGCGGATGCACCGTTTTTGGGACGCTACTTGGAGAGAAGTTCATGGTTCGACTTGTATGGATGATCTGTATCGTCGTTTCGGTGGGTTGGGCTGCAGAGCTGCGGGCATCAATCGTTTCGCGTTGGCAAGGGGAAGGCAACGCGAATGACAGCGTGGGCTCAAACCATGCGACCGTGTTTCCAACGATTAACTACATACCTGGCGTCATAGGCCAAGGGTTCTTGTTTCCCGATAGCGGCTACCTCGAAATACCGAATCCCGCAGCCGGTGGACTGGTTTCACCTTCCGGCTTTTCATTGGCCGCCTGGGTTCGCTTTGATGGTGCGGATCCTCCGCCTGCTGGCGGCCCGGGTGCAATCGTCTCCTATGGGACGAGCGCCAACACCAGCGGTTTCAATCTTGGCTTATCAGGCTCCAACACGGTCTGGTTCCTAGTCAACACGAGTGGCATGCCGAACAACTGGGCAAGTGTGAACACCTCAGTGACTTCACCTCCCACGTTCTGGAACTTCGGCGAATTGTCTCATATCGCCGCAACGTTTGACGCAGCCACGCACACCATGGCCCTCTATAAAAACGGCGAACTTATTGCGTCGCGCAGCGATGTTGCTGGGACGAACATGGTCACAGATCCCGCTGCGCAATTCTTCATCGGTCGCGAAAACGTGCAGGGCGCAACGCTCGACGGAATGTTGGACGACATCCGTTTTTACAACCACGCGCTCAATGGCGCCGAGGTTGCGGCGCTGGTTCCTGAACCATCGTCATGCGCCCTGCTTGCTGCCGTCTTAGGGCTAAGCGCATGGCGTCGCAAAATCTGAGCTCATTATGTAATCAAACCAAGTAAATAGTGATTCAATAAAAACGCGCCTTTCCGCTGATTCCACTCGAGGGCCAGATTGCGTTGCCGCGTTAGGTGAAATTGAACCGCACTCGCAACAAAAAATGGAGACTTGTTATGCAGAAGTTCACTTTGGGAATATTGTTGGCGTTGGTCACCTCTGCCGCCTACGGACAGGCCACGACATTCACGTATCAAGGACAACTCAAGGACGGCGGCATCCCTGCAAATGGCAGCTACAACCTGGTGTTCAAGCTGTTCAACTCAGCCAGCGGCGGAACGCAGATCGGTTCGACGATCACCCGAAACGACGTCGTGCTGAACAACGGCTTATTCAATGAGGGATTGGACTTCGGCGCTGCCGCGTTTACGGGTCAACCTCGTTGGTTGGAGATCACGGCCAACGGCGTCGTACTCAATCCCCGTCAGACGCTGACGGCGACGCCGTACGCCCTCTACGCACTGAACAGCCCGGGCGGATCAAGCAGTTGGCAACCCCTCGGCTCAAACATTTACAACCTCAACACAGGAAACGTCGGCATCGGCACTGAGAACGTGACTCACCGCCTCACCGTCAGTTCGCCCGATCAGGAGACGATGCGCTTGCTGCGCTCGACGACGGGGTGGGGGGAGGGAGCGCGTCTCAATTTCGGCGATAGCGACTACGCCTTCATCGAAGAGGACGTGGATGACAAGCTGAATATTCAGGCAAACAGAGTCTCATTGTGGACTGGTCTCGTCGGCATTGGGGAATTGAATCCATTGGCAGCACTGCATGTGGAGAGTTGGATGGCCAGCGACGGCAACAACACGGCGGTGTTCGAGGCCCCCGGCCTCGGCCCGAACGCCAGCCACATTCACTACGGGCTTAATGGTGACTGGTATGTCCGCTCCGCCAACGCCGCTGGAAAGGTGGTCCTCCAGGACACCGGTGGAAGCGTCGGAATAGGAACCAGCGCGCCTTCGTATCCACTGACAATCAAGACATCCACTAGCCCCTTTGCCTCCGGATACGGCTGGGTCCATACCGACGGCGTGCGCGAACTCGGTTCGTATGTCAGTGATTCGGGCGGATGGCTGGGGACCCGTTCCAATCATCCCCTGCATTTCTTCACCTCGGATTCCAGTCCGCGCGTCACCATCAGCACAGCCGGCAAAATGGGCGTCGGAACGCAGGCGCCGGTATGCCCGGTTCATGCCGTGAGTGTCGAAAACAACGTCTCCGCCATTTACGGTACGGTCAACTCGGGGACTGCCAATGCAGGCGTGTACGGCGCATCCACGGCGGCACATGGAAACGGACTGATAGGCGAAGCCCACTTCGGCAGTTCGGCCTACGGTGTTTGGGGGCGATCAACTGAAGGAATTGGTGTCTACGGCTCAACCAACGTTGGTCAAAGCGAGAACATCGCGGGGGTTGTCGGGCGCAACTTTGCGTACGAGGGCTCCGGCGTTATCGGCGATGCACCCAACGAGGGGTTTGGCGTGCTGGGGCGTGCGGTGGGGGGCGTCGGCTACGGAGTTTGGGGCGTCGGTTCGGCTGCCGGTGTTGTTGGCCACACGATCGATCCGGACAACTATTACGCCGTCTATGCAATTGGAAGCGTGGGGGCTTCCGGAAATAAGGACTTTCGCATTGATCACCCACGAGACCCAGAGAATAAATACTTACACCACCATTGTGCCGAGGGCCCCGAGCCGCTCAACATTTATCGCGGAACCGTTCAGCTGGACTCCAGCGGCGAGGCGTGGGTGACCCTCCCAGATTACTTCGAGGATATCAATAAGGATTTCACTTATGTGCTTACCGCTGTCGGGGCCGCCATGCCTAACCTGCATGTGGCGGAAGAGGTCACGGACAATCAGTTCCAAATCTCCGGTGGACTATCCGGTGGCAAAGTCTGTTGGGAAGTGAAAGGCATGCGCAACGACTTGTTTGTGCGCCGTTACGGCGCAAAAGTTGAGGTGAACAAACCCGAACACGAACGCGGTAAGTATCAGCATCCCGAGCTGTATGGCAAACCGGCGGAGCTCGCCATCCACTATCGAGCGACCGCGCAGACAACGCAAACTGATCTCGTGAAGGAGTGAACAATGCAAACTTCCAAACATTGTAACCTATCGATTCTCGCGACTTTCGCGCTCATCATCGCGGCGGGTTCGGTGGTTGGGCAGATGGAGATCATGCGCTCGACCGCGGACGGTGGCGGGACCATACACAGCACAGGCGGCAACTTTGAACTCTCCGGCACGATCGGCCAACCAGATGCAGGAGCGATGGCCGGCGGCGCTTTTGAATTAACTGGCGGATTCTGGTTCGCGCTCGCACCAACTGATTGCAATGAGGATGGTTCGGTCAACCTGATTGATCACGCTGCCCTAACAATGTGTCTGCATGGCCCAAGCGGTGGAGTTGTTGCGGGATGTGCCTGTTACGACACCAGCCGCAACGGCGCTGTCGACCTACACGATTTTGCGAATGCTCAGGTCGTTTTCTCTGGTTCATGAACGAACCGGAGCGCGAAATACTCGATCGTGCTCGAAATCCCTATGAGCGTAATAATCAAAGGAGTCGCCTTGTGAAATCGCTGAATCGAACTGCTCAGAGCGTTATTGCGACGGCGGCCCCAATTGTGCATCTGGCACATGTGGTTTGCTGGATAACGGCGGTCACTGCCAGTGGTGCCCCGAAAACAATCACGACGCGTGGAACGAGGGTTGGCCGAACTGGCTTGGTGGTGTCGTGATGCGGTCTTACCAAGAGGACTATGGCTATGCACCGCTGAATCTTGGAGATGCTCGTTGTAACTCGGAGGGCCTCGGCACATGTTGTCAGGACGGATCGTTCGGTGCGGCTGACATTACGGAAGGGTTTGCCACGGCGCTGCTAAGAGACATCGAAGACTCCAACCCGACGTGGGACGATCATGACGCTTCACCGCTCAACGACTGTGACGGCGACGGCACCGCCGACTGCGGCGACTCGGATCGCGACGGCATGTCCGATGATGGACTACCCCATTTGGATTGCAACGGCGACGGCCTGCCCGACTGCGACTGCGATGTGGATGCGATGGCACTCGGGGTCGATGAGATTTTCAAGATCGTACGCGAGGATCAACCGCACAACGTCTTGGATTTCATCAACTCGTGGCGGTTTCGATACCCAGAACATGACATGGACTTCTGGCTCACCACCCGCAATATTTCGCCGGGAGTCTTCGGTTTCCTGCCGCAACCTGTACCTGCAATAACGTCGCCATCACAATCGTGCGCGAGCGCGAGGGTCGGCGAATTATTGTCTATCGAAGTTACGGGCAACGGTTCGTTACTTCGCTATCAATGGCGGCGCGACGGTGTAAACCTCACGGATACTCCACGTATCACCGGTACTGAGTCGCGAACCCTTCTGTTCAATCCACTGCTCGCCGGCGATGAAGGAATATACAGTGTAATGGTCAGCACTTGCGACGGAACACTTTCCAGTATCAGCCCGCCGATTCGCGTAACCGCATTTCCGGCGCATGGCGGTGGATCGCCCGGAATCATGTGGGGCAGAGAGTTTGACGGTGAGCTCGGCCAGGGGAACTTCGTTTCAGGAGGTCTCGGCCCGCCGTCTTCGATTGTCGCAGTGAACGACTTTACTCAGGTAGCGCCCGGATCCTACGGTCATACCCTCGGCTTGAAGTCTGATGGAACCGTTTGGGGGTGGGGGAACAACAGCTATTACCAACTCGGGACGACAGCAATCATCCATAGCCCGGCACCGCTGATGGTTTCGGGATTGACAGACATCGTGGCGGTTGACGCGTCCAGCTTCGCACTAAGTGCCGATGGACGAGTCTACTCATGGGGCAGCAACTGGGCGCGCGAGTTGGGGCGCACCAGCCAGACTCTTATCGATGCAGTACCTACACCGATTCCTGACCTGGAATGTGTCGTGGAAATCAACGCAGGCCCCTACAGCATCATGGCCATTAAATCCGATGGTACCGTATGGGGGTGGGGATCCAACGAGCACGGCATCCTCGGTATGGGATACGCAAGCTATCCGGGCCTACAGACTCCGACCCAGGTACCCGGAATCACTGACGCAGTGAATGGGACGGTCGGACAGACACATATGCTCATTGTTCGCAGTAACGGAACCGTGATGGGGTGGGGCAACAACCTCAATGGGGCGATTGGCGATGGTACTAATCAGATTCGCCTAAGCCCCGTGCCCACAATCGGCATCGAGAACGTTCGATTCGTCGCCGACGGAAAAGCCCCCCACAGCATCGCCGTCAAAAGCGACGGTACGGCTTGGGGTTGGGGTGGAAATCAAGGCGGAGAGTTAGGCGTCGGCTCGACCGCAATTTATGTGAATACTCCAATGCGGGTGATCGGTCTGGAGAACATTACGCATGCCGGCACGACCCTTTACACAAGTGCGTTCCGCCGCGCTGACGGAACCGTATGGGTCACCGGCAGCAACGGGGCCTATGGATTGGGGGGAACGCAATGGCCCTGGTTTGTCATCACACCGATCCAAGTCACCTCGATTACCGGCGCTACGTCCGTGGCCGCCGGAGGCGCGAACACCGTCGTTCTCGCTGCTTCGATGCCCATCGCCATTAGCCAACAACCGGTAAACCGAACGAACTTGGTTGGTCAAACGGCGACGTTTTCAGTAGCTGCCACTGGCACTCCGCAATTGGTTTATCAATGGATGCGCGGCGGATTCGCCCTTGCCGACGGCGGATCTTTTGGCGGAACAAGGAACCCTGTACTCACGGTCAATCCCGTTGCTGTCGGACAGGGGGGCTCGTACACGGTCTCGATTTCCAACGCGTTTGGAATAACAACGAGCGCCGCTGCTACTTTGACGGTCAGCGAACACGCAGGCGATTTCAATGCCGATGGAATCGTGGGCGAATCCGACTACGCCGCATTCGTCGCTTGCTTTGGAATGCCTGGACTTCCTCCCGACCCAATGGGGGGAGAGGTGACGGCACAAGCGTGCACAGCCATCTTTGACTTCGGTAACGACGGAGACATCGACATCCGTAACTTCGCCGATTTTCAAAACGCTTTCGCACCATGAATTCGCTAACAGCCCGTTGAAAAAGTCCTTGACGCCCACGGTATCATGAGGTTCGCGG
>CAZBRD010000035.1:0-20782 GCA_964494205.1 uncultured Phycisphaeraceae bacterium
ATGTTCAATCGATCCGCCGCGTGAAAAGCAGGGTTTTTCAACGGACTGCTAAGAGCCGAAGAACTCCTCCGCGTCGAGGCCGACTCAGCGATCATTCATTGCCCCGACGAAATAGACCTGCAGGTAGTGGTCGATTACGTCGGTCGTGCGCTCAATCTGCGTTTTCTGTACGGTGAAGAGCTCGGCAATCAAAAGGTCGATCTTCGTCCGTCTCCCGTGGTGATTCCCAGATCAGAACTACTGAATCTGCTGGCCAGTTTGCTGCGTGTGCGCGACCTCGTGATGACAGAAGAATCACCCGGTTTTTATCGCATTCTCAAAAGCGAGCACGGCGCCCGTAACGCCACCACGGTTCTTACGACCGGCATGGTGCCTAACAAGGATTCCTTGCGCCTTGTGACTCAGGTGTTGTCCCTACCCGGCGCAAAGTTGGAAGGCTTAGGAGACAAGCTGGCGCAGTTCGTCTCCTCGCCTAAAGGTGCTTTGCTCTCCATCCCGGAGCGCGGGTTGTTGATCGTTACTGACTATGAGTCCCGCATCGCTGTGTTGCAGGAGTTACTCAGTGCGTTGGACACCGGCGAGCGCCAGGTGGAGACACGCACCGTGTCAGTGGCCGGGGGCGATCCTACTACGCTCGCACAACAAGTGAACGCCATTCTCATCGACACTCAGCGCGTGCGACAGAGCAAAGATCCCGCGCCCGCTGTACGCGGCGACGTGGTGCCCCAATGCGTGGTGCTCATCGGAACCAAGTCGCAGGTCGAGGAGGCCGAGGCACTCCTCAAGAAACTCCAACCCCCAGCGACGGAGTTGAATACCAAAGGCTATGCTCCAATCTACCTGAGCGCGGAGCGTCTGCAGGCGCTAATCGAACATGTGTTACTGGCGCCGGGGAATAATTTAACCGCACCCGTTGCCGCTTACCGCGACCCGCAGAGCCAGCGGTTGTTCATCACCGCGAGTCCTCAAACGCATCATGCGATCGCGGCGTTGCTCGCGGATGAAGACAAACCGCTTCCCGCCACACAACGTCCGCTTCGAGTCTATTCCATCAAGAACCGCAAGGCTGGTGAACTGCTCGCGACGATCACGCAACTGCTGGGTGAGGGTGCCAAGATGATCGAGGTTGGGGCGACACCCACTCCATCCTCGGAAAGTCCGGCGATTGTACCACCCGGACCCAATCAGCCGCCATCGACACCCTCCGTTGTACAAGTCCCGCCGACTCCCTCAGCGCAAAAGAAGGAGACGACGGAAACACCGGCGGTTCGTTCCCTCGTGCGCGTGGAGGGACCGGACTATGTGCTCACCGAAGACGCACAGACCAACGCGATTCTGGCGATCGGCACGCGCGAGTTCCACGCACAATTAGCCTCGCTCATCGATGATCTCGATCGAAGACGTCCCCAGGTGCTCATCGAGATGACGCTGGTGGCGGTGACATGGCGTGACTCGTTTGATCTGGGAGTCGAACTGGAGGCGTTGGATTTAGGAGACGTGTGGGATTACTTGCTGTTCAGCAATTTCGGGTTGTCGGAAATCGATGTCGCCACTGGCCAACGGATTCTCACACCGGGCGTGGGGGCCAACGGTGTCCTTCTCGGTCCGGATGAGGTGCCTATTCTTTTTCGCGCGCTGGCGGTCAAGGGCCTCGCCAAAGTGCTCAGCACTCCGAGGCTCCTGGTCAGTGATAATGCCAGGGGCATGCTGCGCAACGTTGACGAGGCACCGTTTACCAGTGTGAACGCCTCAGACACCGTGGCCACCACGTCTTTTGCTGGTTTTGAATCCGCCGGAACCACGCTGGCGGTAACTCCCCATATCGGCGAAGGAGATCATTTGACCCTAGACTATGAACTCTCCTTCAGCAATTTCACGGGGACGTCGAGCACGGCGGCCATTCCTCCACCGCGAACTACTAACTCCTTTCACAGCACCGTGGAAGTACCCGACGGTCACACGGTGGTCACAGGCGGCTTGATCGTCGACAACTTCAGCGACACGGTAAATGAAGTACCGTTATTGGGGAGAATTCCTGTGCTGGGCTTCCTGTTTCAAAATTCATCGAAGCAAAAAACCAAGACCAAGATCTTTGCTTTCATCCGTCCGGTGATCCTCCGTGATGACCAGTTCGAGGACTTGAAATCAATCACGCTAAAGGATTCTCAGGCGGCGGAACTTCCTTCGGAGAAGGTGCTTAGTGGGCCGTTATGGATGCGTTAGGAGGTATACTGAAATGAGCATGAGACTTGACCAGATAGCACTTTGTTTTGCAGCCGTTCTCCCATTTACCATCGCTTCAACAGCCAATGCGATGAGGCAATACGAGCCGAATCATCGGAGATTTGTACAACGTGATTCGGCTGGATACGGAGATGGCTTGAATCTCCATGAGTATGTGCGGTCATCTCCGACGAACTTTGTCGATCCGAGTGGCGAGGCTTGTACTGCATCTTGGGGCCAACACTGTGGAAGCTGTCGCGATTCATTAATGTGTGCACAGGATTGCATGGATTACTGGTGTTGTGTTCATGATCGATGTTACGGCAAAGCCGGTTCGTACGACGTCTTTGGCTTTCTAAGAGCGCTATACCGAGGCGATATAAAAGAATGCGATGAAAAAATCTGTGTGGGAATGTATTATTGTGGAGCCGTGAATCGAGAAGCTCAGGCGTATCGCGGACTTGTCTACATACTTTTCCGATGCTACCGCTTCCTTGGAACTAGTGGCGGGAGTTTCCAGGCACCGAGTCCAGGCACGCTTGGGGAATATGGTTGTCGAATTTGCCCGCCAGCCGTCTAGCTACGGTGGTGCCTTAAAGCGAGGTAAGAAAATGATGGTGAATGAATCGCCCGTTTACGGCGGAACCCTGTGGCTCCGGTCGTTTGTTGCTTTCTCAGCCATGCTCTCACTTTCAAGCTGCGGATTCATCTTCGTGGGTCCTCCCGACTGCTTAAGGCCCGGCGTGTGTGGGGCAACTGGGCGAATAATGACGAGCCACCCCGGCGTCGGAATCGGTGAATTGACTCTCGACGATTGGGAAGTTTTCGTTCCGAACTTTGATGCACAAATTCAAAGTATCGCATTTACTGAAACGACCAACGGACTTCGGCTCCTTGTCGCCTCGGACGTCGGTTTGCTTGACTATTCGGGAACAGTTTATGACAGCCTAGGCCGAACTATTGTTGTTGACCGGTGTGCCTCTATGCGCGATGTCGCGGTTTCCGGCAATTTTGCATTTGTGACTTGCCCGAACGAGCATCGGATTGCAAAAGTAGACCTAGAAACCGGAACGGTAGTTACAGATTTCGAATGTTGCGAAGGTCTCGGCGAAACCGAACCGCGCACGATTATCGTAACGCTCGACGGAAAACTGTTCGCAGGAAGTTCCAAGCTGTTTGTTTTCGACAGTATCTCTGGCGAAAACCTCGGTCTAGCGATCGGCACGGGCATCCAAGGTGCCGAACGGTATGACGATCTGGTCTTCTCTCCAGCTGGCAATCTGCTCGTAAGTTCCAATCCAGACGTCGGCGTCCTTGAATTCGACGGTGAGAACCTTGCATTCCTGCGAGTCCTCATTTCCGCGGGAGCCTCCTTTACACAGTCTTCGGGGCTTGCGCTCGCGTTAAACGGAAATTTGTTAGTGGCCAGCGCTGCCGAAGGCACCGTTTCTGAGTTCGATATGGAAAGCGGTGCGTTTCTCCAAACTTGGCTGGAATCAGACATTCCAATCGAGTTCATAGCCGTTCGCCCATGACGTCCGATCATTGGCAAACGTGATGATGTAGGCAAATATCGATGTCAAGAAAGGGTAGTGACAACCTAATCACCCCCAAGCGTTCTTTACACGTGAACGACTCGGCGAGACCTCTCAAACTTCGAACTGTCCTCGTGGCGGTTACCATGTTTGTCGCAGGGCTTTCGCTCGGATGGCGAACACGGCAAGCCCTATTGCCGAGCGCAGTAGTCACAACCAAACCCCTGGAATATACCGTCGATCAGTTGATGGCGCTCACTGACGCCGAACTTGAAAAGGTCGATCCGCTCATCGTCAACCTCACCGTCGCTCGTGGAATACCAGAGTTTGAAAAACTCGATGTCAAGCGATATGTTGAAGTCGTCGACGGCTGGGCGAAGGAGATCCAATTCGACATCGACCGGCATCGCTATCGATTCGAGCAGGATCCCGCGCAGTTCAATCACAGCGAACCCCAGTACAAGATCGAATGGCTGATCTCGGACATCTACACCGTGTTCAAGATCGATTACGACATACTCGACTTCGATTTCTCCGATGCTTCCAATCTCTTTCTGAACGGCATCGTCGATCGCAGGCTGGGCACCTGCGTATCGTTGCCTATGCTGCACGTTGCTATCGGTTGGCGCTTGGGCATGCCCATCAATCCGGTGACCGTACCCACCCACGTCTTCGCGCGTTACGACGATGGGAAGGATCGCATTAACATCGAGGCCACCGGCTACGGCGATCAGAAACCGGACGCCTTCTATGAGGAGAGGTATTTCATTTCGCAGCGTTGCAAGGAGCGTGGTGCTGAGATGGCCTCGCTGACCCCGCGGCAGACGCTGGCCATCGTGCTGCTGGCCCGGGCGAGCTACTGGAAGGCAGTCGGGAATGCAGAAAAATATCTTGAGGATGCGCTACGGGCCAACATTCTCTATCCGGCGTATCCCCTCGCCATTACCGATCTCGTGGCCGCGTGGAATGCCCGCGCGACGAAGGATGACTACTCGAGCCACGCGCTTGACCACTTGGCCGAGGCAACAAGGAAGATCGATGAACGACTGGTTGCCGAGTCAGGGAGGTCGATCGAGAAGCTGATTTTTGGCGAAGACGGTAATCCGAGTCGCATTCATATCGACAGCGCTAATGGAAAAACTAAATTGGTTGGTAATTGAACCGAAAGGAGCTAGAAAATGAGAATGTGTGTTCCAGTGCTGGTTAGTCTCGTCACGACGACGACTCTCTTCACTGAATCAGCGTTTGCGCGGCGCCAATTTGATTCAAATTCAGGGAGATTCTTGCAGCGGGATCCGATCGAGCAACCTTCAAAAAATGCCTACGAGTATGTTTTGAGCAATCCAATAAACGATCGTGACCCATCCGGGGCGTTTCCCCAAACTGAAAGTGAAGTAAGAAGTAATCGCAACTACTGCAAAGATCGAGGCAACTTATTGCACCCCAACCATAATTGCTATAGAGAAATAAACCCAGGTGGATCGGCAAATCACCTATGCTTTCGCCGAGATTGCGGGTGTTATGATGCAGGAGAGTCGCATAGAGACTGCGTAGGTCCGGCAAGCGGTAGAGGCCCATTTGGCGGTTGTCTCTATTTTAATCCCTGTCTCGTACTCTTGCATAATTTTCACGACTTATTCCCTGGTGTTCCTGGATGTCCAATTACTGATCCGGTTTAACCTAATTGAATATGATGAGAGAGCACACACTTGGTGGAGTTACACTCATGAAGACGCATTACATTTGCCGACGAGAAACCATGTTAAAGCGTAATACCGTACATATCTCATGTGCCACAAGACCACGAATGATTCTAACGTCCATTGTTTGTTGCACTCTAGTGGGCTGTTCGGCTACCCGTGACGGGAAGGCGCACCTTCTGGACGCTTATAATACTATCACCATTGGCGATTCTTGGGAGGCCATTACTGATATTCCGAATGGGCATAGAAGGGTGACGAATGGGTCGCTGACGGAGATGGTTTCGCGTACTCCGAACAATAAGGTAGTTGAGAAAGTAACGATCTTAAACGACCTCGACGGTACAATACTTGGCAAGGCATACTTAAGGTTCTGCCAAACGAATAATGTTTGGATCGCCACGTCGGTAATTGAGAAACATGTCGAATATGAGGTAATTTCGCCGTTCAAACTAGCGAGAACTAGAAAGGAGTCGAATTTCGATGATAGTCGTTATTGGTCCTCGTCGAGACTATCAACTTGGCTTCGTCGTTCAATCGATGATCGTGAGCCGTTGCCAGCAAGTGCAAAGTCCGTTCTGGACGTTGTAAGCTTATCCATGCCGCGAATATTGGTAGGTGAGAACAACCGTCCGACAACCGGCGCAGTGGGCGATTCATTGAATGCCGCCTTCTTTGAGGACTTAAGAGTTCTGGTAAGCCCGCTTAAGAGTGATCATCGATCAAACTTGGAGTTTGCGGAGTTTGAGAATAGATGCTCGATTATCGACAAGAGCATAGAGTGTCCAATTGTTGAATGGAAAAGGTCGTTTCCGGCAATAGGCGCAACTAAGGTGCAAATGAGTACGGACGAAGCGGATACGGTAAGAGTTATTGTTGATGACATGACAACAGTTTGTTGGATAACTTATTTTCTATTCGGAGGATGGTTGACTGGGGGCGGACTTGTCGACTGAAATCGGTCAATTGCGTTCGATTATGATAGGTATGTTGTGGTGGGCCAAGCCGTAATTCAGGATCGCGATTATATAATCAAAGTGGATCCTAATCGAGGCGACAGCCGAAAGCTGAGTCGGATTTGAATCGACCTAGTGCGACTTCAGACTCCTTAATCGACGCTGGGGCGGCCTTTGTGGAGCGTCTATCTATTGCATTTGCTCGTCGCTTTGGGGTACTCGGTCTCAAGCCAGGCGACGGCTCGATGCCGGTGGCGATTCACTCGCAGGAATCGCTTCACGTTCTCGAAAAAATCTCCGTCCTGTTGGGATTACCAACTCATCCCGTTCTCGTTGGCGAGCATGAACTTCGCGACGCGATCAATCGCGCCTACGGCCAGCAGGGGAGCGGTGTGGACCACGTCATCGAAGACCTGGGACGAGACGGCGCAGTGACTCTCATTGACGACGCCGGGCGCGCCAACGACCTGCTCGACGGTCAGTCGGCGGCGCCGGTTACCAAGCTGGTGAACGCCGTACTCTTTGACGCTGTGAAGCGCCGTGCGAGCGACGTACACGTGCAGCCGTTTGAGGATTACCTGCAGATTCGGCTGCGCATCGACGGCGTGCTCTACGATTACGTGCAACCTCCCAGGCATCTGCTCGATGAGATCGTCAGCCGCATCAAGGTCATGGCCCGGATGAACATCGCCGAGAAGCGCCTTGCGCAGGACGGGCGCACAACGGTGATGGTCGGCGACAAGACCGTCGATCTGCGCATCAGTTCGCTGCCCACCTGTTACGGCGAGCGCGTGGTCATCCGCCTGCTCGATAAATCAGCCCGGCTCTACCGTCTCACCGATCTGGGCATGAGCGACAACGACCTCATCGTATTCCGCCGCCTCATCCGTCAGGCGCACGGAATCATCTTGGTCACCGGCCCCACCGGCTCGGGCAAGAGCACCACCCTGTACGCAGCGCTGCAGGAACTCAACTGCCGTGAGCTCAACATCGTGACGCTGGAAGATCCCATCGAATACCAGCTGCCCGGCATCAGCCAGACGCAGGTGTCGGACAAGAAGGGCATGACGTTTGCGACGGGACTGCGCACCGTTCTGCGCCAGGACCCGGACGTCATCATGGTCGGCGAGATCCGCGACCAGGAGACGGCGCGGATGGCCATTCAGAGTTCCCTTACCGGCCACCTGGTGTTCAGCACCTTGCACACCAACGATGCGGCAGGGGCAGTGACCCGCCTGTTAGATCTGGGACTCGAGCCGTACCTCGTTGCGGGAAGTTTGCTGGGCGTCGTCGCCCAGCGCCTCATCCGCCGCGTGTGCGAGGATTGCCGAAAAGAAGTGACTCTCCCGGAAAAAGATCGCGCACCCTGGGGACTGACCAACTCACCCCTACGAATGACCACCTACGTCGCGCACGGGTGCGGCAAATGCCACCAGACCGGCTACGTCGACCGCGTGGGCATCTTCGAACTCCTGCCGGTAACCGAAGCCATCCACGATCTAATCACCCTCAATCCCAAGGGGCGGGAGATCGTGAAAGCCGCGCGGCGCGAAGGTATGACCACGCTGCGCGAGGACGCCGTTCGAAAACTCCGCGAAGGATCAACCACGGTCGATGAAGTGCTGCGTGTCACACATGCCGCGTCAACGGATGTACAGGAGGGAGTCTGACTCGTGGCCGTCTACAGCTACACCGCGCATGACGCCGCCCAGCGATTGCTGTCGGGCACGATGACCGCCGAATCTCCGGCCGAGGGGCGCCAGCGCCTGCGCGAGCGCGGACTTGCCATTCTGGAGTTCGCGCCCGCGCGAACGATATCGCGAGTTTCATTCTCGTGGCGTTTGCCACGGCGACGTCGCCAGGAGCAGGTGGCGGAAGTGTGCCGCTACCTCGCCTTGTTGCTCCGGGCCAGTGTTCCGATTTCCGAAGCGCTGAACGTACTGGCACGCGGACGCACCGATCGACTGGCCATTGTCCTCAAGGATCTCGCCGAGCGATTGGGAGGAGGCGCCTCGCTGGCTGAAGCCCTAAACGCGCACGAGGAGTGGTTTCCGGTGGTGGTGCGAAGCGCCGTGCGCGTCGGAGAACTCTCCGGCAACCTGGAAGAAGCGCTCACCGATCTGGCGGAGCATCTGCGCGCCCGCGAGTCATTGCGGCAACAGATCACCGGCGCCTTGGCCTATCCGTGCATCCTGTGCTGTGTCGGTCTCGGTGTCGTTATCTTCCTGATGACCTACGTGATTCCGCAACTCCTCACCGTGCTCAACGCGTCGGGTCGACCGCTGCCGATGTCGACGATGGTGCTTAAGCGCTTCTCCGACGTGCTGCTGGGATACTGGCCGTTCATCCTGCTTGGCGTGGTGGTGACCACCATCGCACTTTCATTCTTTCTGCGCCGCGACACGGGAGCGCGTCTCTGGCAACGGGCCCTGCTCAAGGTTCCGCTGGCGGCGCCTCTCGTGCGCAAGGCCATCGTCGCCGAATTTGCGCAAGTGATGACCCTTCTGCTTAAGACCGGAATTCCCTTCGTGGAAGCGGTACGCACCATGCAGACGCTGACCCGCAATCGCATCTTACGCGACGAACTGCAGGAGGTTGCCAGGTCGGTGGAATCAGGCAGTGACATCGCGCCCACCCTGGCGCATTCGCGCATCTTTCCGCCGCTGGTGGTACACGTGATGGCGGTGGGGCAGGACAGCGGCGAGCTGACCGCGCTGCTCGCCGAACTCAAGCAGCGTTACGAATCGGAAGTGAAGCTGGCGGTGGAGCGCTTCACCACCGTGCTGGAGCCGCTACTCATCGTCGTACTCGCGGGCTTGGTTGGGTTTGTGGTGTTTGCCTGCCTGATGCCCATCTTGGAAGCGACGAGAGGAATGACAGCCTGAATGGGGAATGACGAATAGCGAAGTCTGAAGTGAGCTTCCAATGACGAATGACGAATCAAGAATGACGAATGGTATTACGCGAGTGTCCATCGGCTATTTTCCATACCGGCATTCGACATTCGCTATTCGACATTCAGCATTTGCAGCTGTCGATGATGGTTTTTGCAAAATACGATCACCCCAGCCGTTTGCTTTTACTCTGGTGGAACTCATGGTGGTGGTCGTCATTCTCGGGGTGCTAGCAACAATCGTTACCGTATCCGTCAATGACTACCTCATAAAGGGGAAACAAAGTGCAGCAAAGGCCGAGATCGCGCAGATCTCCAATGCGCTGGAACTCTTTTTCACGGAGCACGATCGCTACCCGGACAACGACGAAGGACTGGGACTGTTGACCAAGCCAAGCCCACAGCATCCGCAGGGCATTCTCAAAGGTGACGTACTGGATCCGTGGAACAACGCCTACCTCTACGTCCATCCGGGAGCACATGCTGCTTTCGAGGTGTGCAGTTACGGGGCCAACAAGCAGCCGGGAGGCACGCGAGGCGATACGGATATCTGTAACTATGACACTCAGAAGACTCCATAACCAGTCGCCTTGTGCCTTTACGCTGATAGAGCTGCTGGTGGTGATCACCCTGATGGCTCTCGCGGTGGGAATGACCGTAGTTCGTCTCGATGGCCTGTCAGAAAGCGGTCGACTCTCCGCAGCCGCGCGGCAGGTAGAGGGGATACTCCACCTCGCGCAGACGCAGGCGCGAGCGACCGGCGAGCCGCGACTCATCGAGTTTCAGGCGGGTAGCGATCAGATTCGCCAACGGGCGCCCGTGAAGGAAGGTGAGCGCTGGCGTTGGAACGAAGGACGGAGTTTCCAAACCGCCACCGACGTTCACTTTGAGCGACTGGTGTTCGAAGACGACACACAAGGTGAAAGTCGCACGGCGTCGATCCGGGTGGACGGGGATGGTCGTTATTCAGCGCATGGGATCATTCTGGAGCTGCACGGTCGCCACATGGTAATCACGAACGATACAGTCGAGGGTTGCACGCATCGGCTTGTCGGGGTTGAGCCGCAGGCGCGAAATCTCGCCGACCTGCGCCGTGAGTTGGCGGAGAGCCATTGATGCGCGCTAAGGGGATTACGCTGATCGAGGTGGTCGCCTCGCTGGTGCTGATGGCCGGAGTTGTTTCCGCGCTGCTTCTTGCCCAGGGACGGTTGCTCGGCCAGCTGCGCGGCATCGAAGAGCAGGAACTGGCCTCCGACCTCGCCCGTGAACTAATCGCCCAATGGAAGCTGGAACCTCCCACGGCGTCGCAGGGAGAGTTTGAAGAACATCGGTGGTGGAGTTGGGCGCGAGAAGAAACGACGACCATGCTCGTCCGCGATCCATTGGTCCGTGAGGTGACGCTCCAGATCACGCATCGAAGGAATGACAGCACGGAGCACATGATTGCCCGTTATCAGTGGCTGGAAAAGAAAGATGAAGAGCCTAAGACACGGCGATAACTCTGCGAGGCAAAGGGCTGCGGACCGAGGCGCGTTCACGCTCGTTGAGCTGCTCGTCGCGCTGGCCTTGGCCGCGTTGCTGGTAGTCAGCACAGGCCGGGTGACCATCAGTGCTCTAGAGACCCAAAGAGTCGTCGAAGAGAAGATTCGGGAACGTGATCGCGGTGAGCAAGTGCTCGACACTCTGGCGAAGGATTGGTCGAGACGATCGGCTGCCTTACCCGGCGAGGAGTCCAATTTACGGCTCATTGAGTCAGCCAACTCCACGCTCGAATTCACGTGCCTCGCGCCGACCGACAGCGATGCGCTTCACGTCGCGCTTCTGCCTGGCACGGTGCGCTACCGCACGACTCGAGAAGAAAATACAAACTTGCTTGTCCGTGAAGTTACCCAGGTCACGTTGCCGGGTCATCCAGTGCGTCGCGAGCGTATCGCGAAGGATGTAGTTGAGTTTAGCGCTGAAGTCTTGGTTGACGGCCAGTGGGTGAAAAGTTTTCCGATGGCGAAGCTTCGGCAGACTCCGCCGCGCATGCTTCGTGTCAGCCTACGCCTCGAAGGCCATTCGAAGCCGCTTCGACGCATGTTCGAAATGGGTCCGATTCCATGAATTACCGCACGCTTGGTTTGAAGCGGTGGGGTGGCCACAAGCCACGATCGAGCTTTGCGCTCGTTTCCACGCTGCTGCTTCTGACCATGCTCATCGCAATCAGCACCCAGCTGACGACCACGGTGTCGATTGAAGCGGTCGTCGCCGGAAGACGGGCGAACGACGTCGCGCACGAACTGGCGGTGGAAGGCAGCCTGCTCGTTCTTGCGGACCGGTTGGGTGAAACAAAGAACAATCAACTCATCGCCGAGCTGGATCGCACGGGTCGAGCTCAATTTGAATACAGCGCAGGCAGCATACTGGTGAAGTGTGTCATCCGCGACGACGGAGTGAAATTCAATCCGTTGCGCTTCTCAGCGCCGTCCGATCGCAGCCGGTTGGAGCGCAAGCTCGAGCTACTTGCGACACGCGCTCACCTACCCGATGTCAAGGTTGAACTGCAACCGATCCTGAGCGAGACCAAAGCAGACAAATCAACCAGCCTTTATCGCTGGTTTGATCAACTGTTTGGTGAAGTCGAGCCGGGTGAGCTGTTTCGAATCAACGAGGATGAGTTCTCCCAGTCGGCTGCCTGGTCGGACGCGGTGACGTTCTGGGGCGATGGGCGCGTCGATTTGCGTCGCGCATCGCCCGACGTGTTGGAGGCGGCGCTGGAGGACATTCGACCGGGTCTCGCGAAATCGATTATCGCCAAGCGGAAGCAGCCACCCGCCATCAACGTTCTGGAGCAGGCGCTCGTTGACGTTGACGCGGAGATTCGCCAGGAGGTCGCTTCACGCTTGACTTACGATGCACGCCGCTACGCCGTTTCGGTTGAGACGAGGGTCGGTGCCGATCGTCGACGGTGGTACGTCGTAGTCACGATCAACGATAAGCAGACGGTCCTGCATCACCGGAGTCAGATACTGTGGTAACGCGACTTTCCGCCAGAACGGTCACGATGCTGCTAAAGGCCATCCGAATCGGTTTGGTCCTGGCGCTACCGGCAGTTGCAATTACGTTTGTCGTGAGCGCGCCTCAAACTGAAACACAACTTTCAGCCGGGACTAACTCGACTCCTATCACGATCCCCACTGAAACAGGTCGAGAGCTGGCGTGGTATGCGCCGCTGTGGGAGCGTGATCTGAGGCAGCCGCCGATCCCACCCGCGCCCGTCCCCGAGCCAACCCCGGTCATAATTCCCAGCGAGGCCCCGCGCTTGGTAGCTACATTTGTCGATGAGCAGAAACGCTTTGCACACCTGATGGACCGCGACGGGAAGCTGCTCTTCAAAGAAATCAATGACGAAGTGGCCGGATATCGCGTGGCATCTATTGAACCCGGACGCGTGGAACTGGCAGCGGGAACGCGGACGGTGTGGATCGAAGTGCCGAAACGCAGAGATTAGGACAGCATCTTGGTAACGATATGAGTCAAAACCAAACAATCGTTGTACTAACGGATCGTGGAGCACATGCCTTCGGGTGCGAGGGTCGCAGGGCATCCATTACGAAACATTATTCGGCCGCATGCGCGATGCCTCGTAGTCTCTACGCCGACTACAACGCAGACGCGCTGGCGGAATCGATAGTCACTTGCCTACATGAAGTTGAGCCTCTCTCTCCTTCGATCACCCTGGTTATTCCGCTTTCGTGGTGTTTTTTTCACGTGCTCGAACGACCGGCCCAACGAAACGCCGATCAAGCGCTGAGTTTCGCCTTCGAGAATTACTTGCCGGTTTCCCTAGAGGAATTGACCTGCACCTTCGTTCCCATTGGGGCTAATAGGGTACTCGCGCTGGGCGTTCCGACCGCACAGACCCAACGATTGATCGCAGCCGTCGAGCAACGCGGTGTGGAAATCGCCCATTTGGTCGTGGATGTCGTGTCGCTGGTCGCTTCCTCCGCCAATCAAGAACTTGACCGAAGGACCATCGTCATTGATGGCTCATCGGTCCGATTCGGTGCATTCGGAACCAAAGACTTCTTTCCTCCCATCGGATTCATCAGTCTTACCGGTGAATCGGGCGCGGAGGCGACACTTGACCACCAACTCGGGCAGCGCGGGATCGAGTCACTTGATCCATGGAGGATCTTGAACCTCGACGAGGCGACAAACGCTAAAGGGAGACAATCGTTATCCCCCAAAGAGCAGGCGAGTTTCGTCTCTGGCGAGGGGGCGGTCGAAATCATCGCTCAGTGTGCATGCCTTTCTTCCAACGCCGGGGATCTTCGCACAGGCGCACTTGCTTCTCCGGGTCGCTGGAACGCCGTCATTCGTTTGGCGCGACACTGTACCCTGCTGTTCGCCGCGTGTCTGGCGATTGCAGTGGTGGGATTACACACCCGACTTCGCGCTACCGATGTACAACTCCAGCAAGTGCTGGCGGAGCAGTCAGAGGTTTACGGTCAAATCTTTGCTCAGCAGTCGGCGCCACCCGGCGCCGCCATGCGATTGGCGTCAGAGCGAATCCGGATGGAAGCGTTAACTCGCAAACAATCAATCAAGACAGACACCCAGGGGGCACCACTCGATGTCTTGCGCGAGTTTGTGGTTCAACTACCCAACGATGTTCGAATCACGCTCCAGGAAGCACGGATCGACGACAAACAAATGGCGCTGCGGGGACTGACGGCAGAGCACCGTGACGCCGAGCGTATCGCCGAATCCCTGCACAAACTGCCAGGCGTTGATGTGCGTCCTCCACGAACGAGGAGACTGGATACCGGCGGGGTAGAGTTCTCGATTGCGGCGACTTCGACAGCTAACCGGCAACAGTGAACGAGCGATGCTGAACCAGAAAAATACTCACCGGAAGAACCAACAACACACCGCGCTCGGCGTTGGTGTATTGGTCATCTTATTGATTTTGAGTTGGTGGCAGTGGGGGGCTGTCGCGTCCACTCGCGATACTCTCTCCTTTGCTAATCAACAGCTGGAACAAATGCGCGCTGATTCCGCACAAATCCAAAAACTGCGTGAAGCGCCCCAAGCCGCTGTGAGCCGTGCTCGTACCAACGAGGAACTTCTCGCCCAGATCGAACGGTCACTTGCCTCGGCGGGTATCGATCGCAATCGCTGGCAGGACAGCATTCCTCAGCCGCCGGTGCGCGAAACTGGAAGTCCCTATATTCGTCACGTCACGCGCATCTATCTAGAATCCATCGAATTGAAACAATTGGCCGGGTTCGTACATCGCCTGGAGGCGGAGGACGCTACCCTGAGTTTGTCCACCGTCGGTCTCACCGCTCGGCCCAACACGGCTGCGTACGATGCGGAGCTGGGGATTGCGTACTTGGTTTTCGTTCCCCGCACAGGGCGTGACGATGCGTGATTCATCAGTAACTTCCGCAATGATTGCGGAAGTCTGCCGCGATTTCCGAATCAAGCGTATCTGAACAGTTGCACGCGACGCTGTTTGAGGGATCACCTGCAAGTCGCACCAATGAGCCATTAGATCGCGCGCCTTCCAATGTGGCGCAGAGTGTCAAGAGAGTGTCATAGACCCGCCGATTGAGGGTTATCTGTGCAGCGACACTGGAGCACTCGTGGACAAAGCTGAATGAATAACCCTCGAAAGTGGATCTGCAGCACAAGGGTAGAAAGCAGCAAAGGCTCACTAATTTGGTGGCGTTGGTTCGAATCAAGGTGTTGATGACGACATTGGAGACGGCAACGCAAGGCGCGTCGTTCGGGCGCCCCCCGGTGCTTTGATGATACACACCAACGGAAATCGCGTTGACGTCGCGTTGCGGGCGTTTGTCTGCGAATGAAACGCCAGCACCGCGCAGAGTGCCACGACATGACACTGAACGCGCCACATCGCGTAACGCGCGTTTTTTCACGGGCGACGAGCATCACCCGCCCGACAGGGTCGTTCTGCGCCGCGCAGAATCGAAAATAATGAAATTCGTTTGTTTCTCGTTGACGTTACGCGAGTTACGACGAATTCGATTCTGCGCGAAAGCCCGTTTCCTTTGGGAGCAGGAAGTCGCAGGTTCGAATCCTGTCGCCCCGAATAGCTGTCAAATAACGACTTACGTCAATTCTAGAGCTCAACTCACACCCTTGAAATCACCTCAGAGTGTCACCGGAGTGTCTCTTTCAAAGAACTCACAGGTTGAAAGTTGATTGGTGTCATTTGATGGCACTTCGACACAGTTTCCGGTATTTCCGCAATTCAGGTGCCGATGCTTCCCGCTCATTTTTCGTGAGCCGATTCCCCTACGGAGTGGGCCGTTCGTTGAAACCGGTGATTTGCGGAAGGGCCCAATCGGCCCAGCGAATGTGCTTTCGAAGCGTCGTCACTCGATTCCTGCGAGTGACGCTTACTTTCTCTACCTAAATCACACTGATTGCCAAACTCTTTTCGCGAAAAAACATCAGCCCCAGGGGGTAGTGTGTCGCCAGCGGCCCATTCGGCCCAACCGGCCCAGAACCGGCGAACTTCTCTGAATTGGCGCCGGTCGTTGGCTACTGTGCTTGTTTGGCGGGGACGGAGGTGAACAGCCGGTTCATGGTCTCGGCAGCCTGCCGTTCGTTGGCGTCGGTGACGCAGTTGTAGAATTGCATGGTGATGGCTACGTCGGAATGCCCCATCAGCTTAGCCAGTGTGCGCGGTGGTGTGCCCGCGTTGGCGTGATTCTGGGCGAAGGACTTGCGGAACGTGTGCAGTGCAAAGGGCGCGCTTAATTCAACGCTAGCCTTGCGTAAGTAACCTTTGGTGTCGCGCAGCAGGTTGTTGACCATGTCGCGATTGAGCCATGGCCGGTGCTTGGGATGAACGCCCCAAGGCTGGCCCTGTCGACACTGGCGCCAATAGCCTTGGATCGTCGCAAAGCGTTCCGAGCTCAGCGCCACAAAGCCACCCGATTTGAACGATAGCCGAACGGCCGCGGTGATATCTGGCATCGCCGCATCGGGGATAGGCACGCTGCGTTCCTTGCCGTCAGCCGCTTGTTCGTCGGCTTTGACGGTAAAGGGCGGGATGTCGTCGGTGGCCGCGCGATTCGCGATGGTCACGCGACGGCGCACCAGATCAATGCGATCGCTGGTCAGGTTATACACCTCGCCCGGCCGCAGTCCGCAGGCGTACATGAGCCAGTAAGCCGCACGGCGGTGGGGCAGCGACACCTGCGCCAGCATGCTCTCAAATTGATCGGGCGTCAGGTAATGCCACGATCGTGAGCGACCGCGTATGCGCAGCATGGTGGCCGAGGACGATCGACTGGCCACAAACGGATTTGATGTCAGGTAACCCCACTCAACCGCCGCGCCGAATATGACCCGGCAGTGTTTGCGATGGTGATACAACGTCCAACTAGCCAGGGCACGCCCCTTGCCACGACGGCGCTTGCGGCTGGCCAGGAATGCCTCGGCATGGCGCTGATGCACGTCGCGGATGGAGCGATCGGCGCCGAAATATTCGATGAGTTGATCTGTCGTGTTTTTGTACGACTCAAGGGAAGCGTGGCGATGGGCCGCGAGGCGCGCACTGAACACCTCATCGATGAGCCGCTGCAGCGTTACTTCCTCAACTTGTTGTGGCCGTTCACCGCGGTCTAATTCAGCCTGTTTGGCGACTTGGAAGACCTTGGCGTCGCGGCTGTGCTTGAACAGTTTGCCTTGGCGCTTTTGCTTGCCCGTTTGTGAATCCGGATCCGTGTACCAGCGAACCACCCACGGGCTGGCGCGCCAAGGTTCATGTAATAGTGTCACCTGCGTGTTCATCTCCGACTCCGTACAAAGTGCGTGGTACCCAACGCTACGTGGACGATGGCTCGAAAGCCTTAGCAGTTCAAGTCTTTTCGCCTTCAAGTGTCATAATGTGGCACTTTTGTGGCGGTTCAATCAAGAAGCTTTACCCAGCTTGACGTCCATTCGGCCTCACCACTCGGGCGGTGGTCGGTCTTGACTCAATGAAGTCGAGCACGTCGTCAGCCCTGAAGCGTCGTTCCTTGCCGATCTGGATGGCCGCCAGCTGGTGCGCGTGGACGTAGCGTTGTACCGTATCCACGGAACATCGCAGCAACTCGGCCACTTCTTCGGTGGTCATCACCAAGGGCAATGGTCTGATCGGCGCGGGCGTCATGACTTCGCCTTCTGCGTGGTCGCGAACCAATGATCATCAGCCAATACAAAACCCCCCTTGCCGGCTGAACGCTATCAACTCCATTCTCAAGCACTCGGTATGGCCATCCTCTTGAGTGCCAGCGCGCTCTAATCCTGCCGCAAGACCGATCGCGTCTTCCAGGTTTACGCTTTGGAAATCATTAGTGACATAGTTTCCATCCCAGTCGGGATCGGGGCGTTGAATGGAATCGGCCCCCGCAAAAAGGGGCGGTTCGGTTCCTGCTGGATTCCATCCGTGTTTGTGTGCGAGCAGCAGTAGCTCTCGATAGATGGTTGTTTCAATCCCCCCAAATCGAAGGTGCCCCTCTTCGCCTCGAAGTAGTTCAATACTCATGGTCCTTTGTCTCCTCAATTGTGTTCGCAACGACTAACAAACATGGTCCGTCATCTCCATCACCTCGGATTGTGTTTGGCCCTCAAGCGGAATCAGTAACTCTCTCCGTACGTGCAGCACATTGCGGCGCGTGCCTTCCAGCGAACGGCGTTTCGTGAGTTTGCCGCGCTCGCGTTCGATGGTTACCAGCATGCCGGCCTCAAGAAGTCGTCGATGTAGCGTTCGGCTGCTGATGGGGATCGACTCGCCCGTTCCCGCCATCTGCTGCGCAATGCGATAGCTGGCTTCTGGTTCCAGGTAGAGATCATCGCCGTCGATCCAACCGATACGGTCGCCGAGCGGTCGTAACTCGGTGCCCGATCCGCTGCTGACCTTGCGCCATCCCGAAGCCAAAGCTGTGCCATCGGGCGGCGCAGCACCGGATGGGGCGGCGAAGTGCGCGTGCCCACTGGCGACTGCTGCTGACAACAAGTCCAAGAATCGCTTGACCGGGTCTGCCGAACCGACGTGTTGTGCCTGGCTGGCACAGGTATCAAGTAAAGCGCACCAGCACCGATTCCAATACTCATCACGTTCGTCTGGTGTGATGGCCCCGGACTCTTGTGCAAAACGCAGAAAGCAATGGATCCCGACCGCTAACTGTGCGACGGATGTCGGCGTTCGCTTGTGATGCATCTCGTTTTGCAACAGCTGGCGAAAATCAGCCACCGAGGCGGGAAGGCCCTTAATGATCTGTGCATACCGTCTTGCCAACCATTGGAGATAACCCCTCATCGAGAGCGCATAGACTCCGTCACTGGCATGGCGTTGACACTCCGTCAGCTTCGTCCAGCACACATCGCCAGGGGACACTTCCAAAACCACCAACCGGGCGCGCAGCGATTCACCGCGTGGAACGTCTTCCCCGGTCGAGAGGATCAGTCCCCGCGGGTACCGATGGGCGCGCAGCGACGAATCCGAACTCATCCGTTGGCGTCCGGCGTGATTGCCTTGCGCGCGAAACAGCCGGTCGGCTTCGCGATGCGTCCGTGCGATATCGTGTGTCCCGCCGATGGGCGCGAAGTCGTCGACAACCAAAATCATGTCCTTGCCCGTGAACGAAACTGACTCGAGCGCGTTGGCCGTGCTCGACCACGAACACGGAAGGTGCGTGCGATCGAAGTGCGCACCGTAGTGCTGCTGCGTCAAAGCAGCCAGTTCGCTCTTGCCGGCGCCGGAGCGACCTGAGAGATGAACGGACAGATCGCAAGGCCCCAAGGGCGCGCGATACACCGCAGCCCATAGCGGAACACTGACTCGGTCTGGCGCCACGTTCAGCATTTGCAAACTGGCGCGCACCGCCTCGATGAGGGAACAATTTGCCGTTTGCGAAAAATCCGCCAGTTTCGGATGCGTGTCTACCTCGGTAGTGGAGATGGGACCGGTGGCGCCTATTGAACCTCCGGCATGCAGGTACACCCATTCGCCTTCGATCTGGCGCCAGCCGGTGTGCGCAAATACGCGCCGGGTGGTGATTGCGCCGCTGGTCAATTGGATGGCGGCGCGAGCGTGGTCCCTGATGGCTTGGCCGGGATAAAGGATCGCGGTAGGACCAAGGTGCTCGAGCACCCAGTTCATGCCGCTGAAGCGGCCGGAGGGAACTTGGATCAGTTGCTGCCTCCCGTGAAGGGTTGTTTCGATTTGAAGCAGGTGCGAAGTCTCAACTCCGTCGTCGCGCACCACGTCGCCCACAATCTGCGCCCCGAAGTTGGTCAATTGCACGGGCACAATCCCGTCGCCGCTTGGCTTATGCCAGAAGAGCCCTTCTGGAGTGTTTGCGTACGACGGTCCGTCCAGAAGTGCATGCTCTTTGGGATGACCACGACGCTTGGGTGCACGGTTTATGTAATCAGGATCAATCTTCTCCCGAAAATCACGCCACCGAAAATTAGCGCAGCCGTTGTGTTTGCATTCGAACCCAGGTTTGCCATCTGAGCGCAGGATGACAGCCGTGTCCGTGTGCTGGCCGTGGTCGGGATTGAACGGGCAACGATCCAGGATGAGTAGGGTCGAGCCATCGGGTAGGGGCCGATTTGATTTGACAGCAACGCCGCGGCTTTCCAAATAAGCGACCAATGTCTCAGTAGTTGCACAGATTCCGCGGGGAAACGACTCATTACACGACGACGAAATTGGAAGTGAATTTTTCGGCAAGGGCGCATGCCGTTGCGTGAACGAGCTAAACCTGTCCGGCGTAATCATCGACGAATTGAGCTCTCAGGATAGATGATCTGCGGTGCACGCGTCCCAGATGCGGCACGTCTTCTCCTTTTCGATTCAGTGTTCCGAACAGTCGCCAGACGCGGCCTGCATTGAACACCGTGCGATCGACGCTAACTTTGGAATCGGTGAACTTGGCGGAGGTGGCCTCGATGATCTGTTTCACTTGCTGAGTGGTCGTCTCGTCGTTCGGCATATCGATCCGAAACAGCAAGTGGTAGCCGTTGCCGCTGAAGCCCCAGATGGAAGGTGGTTCATCCAACTCCTGGGTCAACCAATCCGCGGCTTGCAACGCACGCTCTTTGGCGTACTTGAGTTCTCCGTCGGTAGAACTGATTCCGCTGGGTCTGACTGGATCGAAATCAAACGGTAGCCACACACGGCGCTCGATGTCATTGTCCGAGGTCGTGGCGGCTGGATGGTTGATGGTGCGGTTGTAGGCCCGCGCCGCGAGTTCGGGGTTCACGACGTTTAGCGTCAGGTAGACGCCTGCAGCCCCGCGGTCTTCAAGATCAACTGCGGCGTGCGCAAGCTTGTCGATGTCATCAAACCATCCGGCGGCGGTATATGGCCGCCCGTATCGGCTTGAGACGTTAAGCGCGCGGAGTTCAATTACTCAAACTGAGCACTTTTGTTGATGGTTGTTGTTTATCCAATAGAAAAGG
>CAZBRD010000036.1:0-17023 GCA_964494205.1 uncultured Phycisphaeraceae bacterium
TACCAGAGAATCAAAGAGTACCTAAGAGCAGCCTAAAACTGCTCAGTTTGAGTAAGTATCTCGCGGACTGGAACGGGAACTGGTGGATGATGAGTGAGAATCCCCTGTTCTTGTTCGACGCGGATCCGGTCTACAACCACGGGCTGCCACGAGTTTGCTATTTCATACCCGATGCTCACCGAGCCATTCCGTTTGTGTGGGATTCAGGTTCTTCGCGTTATATCGCGCCCCCTTGGATTGATGCGCGGCTCGAATATACGAACGGGGTTTTGGTTGACGGGGAATGGTCAACGTCTCCAACCGAGTTCAAAATTTATCTGCAACGAGGGAGCATCGTCTACACGATCGAGCTTTTCTCTGGAATGATGCCTGATTGCTTCAAAGACGCACCGGGGTCTGCGAACTGGGATGAATTCGGGGGTGAGCGCGGTGTGCCCACAATGGGGCGTGTAACGAAGATCGAAGACCGTTACGGCAACGTGGTCGAATATACCTATTGCAACGGCGGAGGCGATCGTGGAGTCAGCGGGCAAACAAATTCGTGCACTTATCACTGCGGCGAAGAGTCATGCGATACGCAATGCGACAGCTGTAACGAGGCAGGGCAACTGAAGGCCATCAAGCTGCGGCGAAGAATTGATGGGGGATCAGGGTTGGATACGGTATGGACTCTCCTGTATACGCATCGGGCGTTTGGGTATTACTGTTTCAATCCTCCAGATCCGATCACTAACCCGTTTGGAATCGACCCGAGCGACCCGTGTGCTGCTCCTGAAGAATGCGAACTCGGCGCTTCCGATTTCGACTTCGGTACGACGAGAAGTCGGCCGCACATGCTGCACTCAATTCATGTATTCGCAGGAGACATTACGATACCTACGGGCTGTCTAACTATCTCTTATGAAGGATTTTGCGAGGCAGAATCACTTGATTATGCTGACACGATTAACCACTCAAGTGTCGATCAGATTATTGCACAACAGCCGTGGTCATACGAGGCACGATACTTTTATGACGAATTCAACGATCGTCACAGTCAATTTACTTGTCCCTCTGTATGTCTCTATTCTGCATCAGATGCCGTTGGATACAGTGCTGCCAACAACTCTTATTCCGGAGATCCGGATGTTTCTGGCGGCGACCTACTCAAGTCGACCATCTCTCGGCGTTTGACCGGAGGGGGCATCGACGCGCGCAACACTATTTATCGCTACTACGCGAATTACGACGCAGAGCTTGGATTCGTATTGCCAGACCATGTCGGCTTGGCAATTCTTGATGACACGGCCATCCGTGCAATCATGGACGGCGAAAAGGCTCATGATCCAACCGTTCCACGTAATGCAAACTGGTTATTAAGTCTCAAGGATGGCTGGGATGGTGGCGTTGTTCACGTCATTGACCCAGAAACGCTGAATCCGAAGGCAGTGGCTCTTTCGACCTTGTTCCGTATTCGCTTTGGGGCAGGTGGGTTTGGGCCCGCAAATGATGAGAACTCCGACGTCGCAAGCTTCGTCAATTGGTACCACGGAACTGAAGACGAGTTAGAACATACTTTTGCCGTTTCCCGCTCGCGTACCCTGCTCGATAGGCGTGAGAATAGCGACCAGGGCACCATGCTGCATTACTACCACTTGCAGCAATACCCGACCGACTGTCCACCATCACTGATCGATACGGACGGTTGGCCGATCGGACCGATGCGCATTCATAACCATAGCGCCGCCGAAGAAATCAAGTATCCATATAGGTACAGGATCCAGCCGGGTCATGCTTGCTCCACCGAACCATTTCGTCGATTAATGGCGGATCATGGTGGAGGGCGACGCTTTCACATCATGATTATTGATGAGGAGGACGCTGATGATTCAACCGATTACGATCACTTGACAACGATTGCACCAGGAGATCCACCAAACCATGATCCGTATCCGAAGGGCGTGCGTACACGCCGCATGGTGGAGATGAACGCTGCTGGCTTTGTACTCCGCGATCGTACGTGGTCCTACGAGAAAGATCCTAACGGTGAGTTGATTGCGCATGCCGGTTATGGTGTCGACCAGCGGTTCGACTGCGTTGGCCGAGTTGTGGAAAAGCGAAGTATTGGTTGGAGCGCCGGACACAATCTCGGTGCTGGTTTTGATCCGGCTTCGCAGGGATTGATCGAGGTCTATCAATATGATGACGGCGTGAACGAAGAAGAAGAGCCCATCGATTTTTGCCAATGGAGCACGAGCCTCGATCGATGCGATTGCTCGCTAGTTGCAGTGCCTAACAATGTCGTTCTCGGCGAAGCGAAGGCGATCGGAATAAAGCAGGGAACCGCCGGCAGTGTGTATCTGGTTCAGGAATATGTTCGCAACGAAGAACGCCCGGCTCTAATCAGTAAACGAATTGACTATCCGATCGCCAAAACTAATCCGATCCACGATGACGGTGATGTGACCGAATATCGGTATGTCTTTGATAGCCCGCCATCGGGCTCAGAGCCAAGAATCGTTGAGCGACACGTGATCCGACCTGCTGCGCCCGGTACGCTGGGAGGATCGCAACGATTCGCGGTCGATAAGCAGTTCTACGGTGAAAGCGGCAACATGCTTTGGCGCGCCACCGGGAGTCTTGTCGATCCTAATTCATCGAGTCCGCATGCGGAAGACGAGCTGTTTGTGGATCGATATGATTTCGACGCTCAAGGGCGACCGACCGAAGAGATTATTGACTTCGCATCAGAAACGATCACGCCTCCCACGGGCTTTGCACGGCGGGCCAAGGCGACCGCTCTGAATTTAATAACCTCGCGGACTTATGACGACGTTTACGGGCTCACGAGTGTTACTTACCCGAATGAACGCGAAGATCATTATGTCTACATCAAAGACGAAGAAAACGACGCGCTCTACCAGTGGGTTTACAAAGATCTGGTTTGGGAAGGGAGTAACTTCAAGACGCTGTCACCGGTTCAGATCAGTTACATTAAGGGTTCCGAACTTGAGTGGACCAAGCTCGTCAATCTTCCGCTTACAGACAACGAACCCGATGGTAATGAAGCATACAGCGAAAGCGACGTCGTTACCGATGCCAAACTCAACTACGACGAACACGGAAAAATCGTCGGTGTGAGCCAGGGTGGGGCCAATGTCGATCCCAACGCGGAGCCCAAAGCAAAGGTCAGCTACAGTGCTTTCGGCGGCATCGATCGTCAACAGGATCCATCGGGCACGATTTCCCGAATGGTCTACGATCAGCGCGGCCGGTTGCACAAGACATATCGCGGCACGACGGATGAGCATCCTTTCTGGGGAACAGCACCCGAACCAGCACCATACGATTGCGTGCTACTAGACGGGGACAATCTCATTCTACTCGAAAAGAGGGCTTACGGCGAAGGCATGAATGACGCCGACAGGCTTGTCGCCATACGTCGTTACGATGATAGACCGGCCAACCAGTATTTCGAGCCGCCGGTTCCCGAGTGCTGCACGATACCCAATGGTCAGGCGGGTAGTTGTGTTGATCAAGGCCAAGAGCCATTGCAGGAAGTGCCGGAGAACGATGAAGACGACATCGGAAGACTGGAGGTTCACCATTACGACTGGCGTATGCGCGACGTGTGGGTCGAGTTCCAGGATGAGAACGAATATGTATTGCGGCACACGCTGACGTGGTTCGACAATTTGAATCGAGTGCGTTTCACGGCGGAATACGGACCGGACGCGCCCACTGAGTCGAACATCAACCCCGCCTATCTGTCGGCCAGCCAATCAGTAGTCACAGCGGCGACCATCCTGGGTGCGGACTGGAAACCGGTATCGTTGACCGAACACCGCTACAATGATCGCGGCCAAGTGGAGGAAACAAAACGCTACGTCGTCAACGTCTCGAGTGGCTCGCAGTATCTCTCTTCGTTCACGTTCCTAAATCATCGCGATCAACCTGTGGAAGTCGTCGAACCGAACAGCGGGCGCATGCAGTACGTCTACGACGCCAAGGGACGCCGCATTAAGAGCCGCATCGTCACGCCCGACTCGACCGGCTCGGTCATCGAACAGAGCCGAACAGACTCCACGATTGACCTTGACGATCGCGAGACTCAGACGACACGGTATGTGCGACATGATACGACGAATACAGCTGCTTTGGATGAGACCAACGCCGTCATATCGTACACGCACTCATGGTATGACAAGGCCGGGCGACTCATCGCGATGGCGGATTATGGAACGAGAAATTCAACTTTCACGACCACGAGCTATTCGCCGCCAGATTACACGGAGACGCTCTTTCAGACCGAGGCGGATCTGGTCCGCTCCAACTGTCCCGACGATGCGCTTTGCACGTTCTACAAATACGACGAGGGCGGGCGACAGAATGAGGTCATCAGTCCGAGCGGAGACACCGTCAACAGTCCGGACCAGACGATTCGGCGACAGGAGTTTGACGGTCTCGGAAGATTACTGCTGACCGTTGAGAATGCGGGTGCTCCGAACAAGAACGACCGACGCGTGACGGGCTACGAATACGACGAATCGGGCCGTCTTCGCAGAATTGCCGCGATTCTTCCCAGCTATCTCAACTTACCCAACGGTGTGACTGAATACGATGATATCTCAAACTGGTCTGTCGGCGACGGATCGATGCAGGTAACGCAATTGAGCTACAAATTCGGCGAGGTTATCGATACCGCTGAAGTCCCAACCGTGATCAGCCTCCGCAACGATTGGGTACACACGGTTCGCTATCCGGATTCGGAAACGGGTCTGCCGTCTGACACCGATGTGCTGACCTTCCGATATCTGTCGGACGGACGGGTGGCTGAGCGCACCGATCAGCGCGGCGTCATTATTTCGTACAAGTATGACGACCTTGGGCGCCGAATCGAGACTCAAATCGATGATAGCGCGTGGTATACGAGCCCTCTAAGTTCAACTGCACCGCCTTACCGCATTAACCGAATTGAATATGGCTTCACATCCGCCGGCGAGCCGATGAACGTCAAAGCGTATTCCGGGAATTTGTCGCTGTTGGTAGCGCATAATCAGTTTGTTTATGACGACTTCCGAAATCTGAAGCAGGAGAAGCAAGCCCACTTCGGTTCCGTCATTTCTACTACGCCCAATGTTGAATACCTCTGGGATACCAGTGCAGGTTTCGGTGTTGAGCATTACAATCGACTCGAGCGCATCATCTATCCCGTGCGGCCTGGCACCTTCCTCCGTCGACACGTGACTTTCGACTACGGCGTTTCTTCCGGAACACCGGATCACGCACTCAACCGCATCACGGGCATCTCGGTCCTGGGGTTGTCACAACCGTTGGTTGCTTCATACACCTACAATGGTGCATCAAGGCGTGTGACGGTCGGTCTTGGTTGCGGGCTCTATCAATCGCTGGTGGGGACGAACGGCTACACCGGCCTCGACGGATTCGGTCGGCTAATTGATCTGGATTACAAGCGGGTCAGCAACAACTTAACGGTTCAGCGGTATGAGTATGGCTACAACGCAGCCGGCAATCGGACGCATTGTCGCGTCGATCAGGAACAGTGGAATGCGTTTAGCCACGACAATGATCGCTCGTTCCTGTACGGATACGACGATCTGCACCGTCTGACCTCGGCCCAGATGGGCGCGCTGGAATTGGACAATCAGTCGATCCGCCCCGGCCCGACGACTCAGCATCCCGACGATCCCATCCCTTATACGGTCACGTGGAGTCTCGACAACCTCGGCAACTGGTCGGGCGCGCCGCAGGGCTATCAGAGCGTGATTCGCACCGGCGACTTCGACAACGACGGGGTGCTGGAGTCGACGCCGCCGGACACGACAAAGCTGCATCATGGCGTGGACGCGGCCAACGTGCTGGAGCGCGTGCACGAGAACGGCGCCTTTAACGCGCCGACGTTGGTCATGGATCCTTCGGGCAATTTGATCTTCGACGGCGACTTCGTCTATCAGTACGATGGCCTAAATCGCCTCGTGCAAGTCAACGAGAAGGGCTCCGCACAATTTGAAGTGAGTGCGCCCGGCGTCTACACCGGGCGCATCGCGAGCGGTACCTTGGGCACACTGGCCTTCCGACATGTTTACGACGGCCTCGGAAGAATCATCCAGAAGCAAATGCCGGAGCCGGGGTTCAGCGAGCTGCGCACGGAGGATTACTACTACGACGGTTTGCGGCGTGTTCAAGACGTTGAGAAGCGTCCGTACGAACCCTTCGAGCCGTGCGAGTTTTTCCCGATGAGCGCCAAGGGCCAGCTGCTGCTGGCGCCGGAAGATCCGGAGTTGCTGTGGCTCAACGCCTCCGGGGGGCCGATCGGGCCGGTCGAACCCTGCGACGGATTCGAGCCTGCGCACAGCCAGTCGGGTCCATCCCACGAGACGTGGTGCGAGCGCGAGTACGTCTACGGTCCGGATCAACTCGATGAGCTTGTACTCCAGATCGACCGCACCGACATGCCGTATTACGTCCTGCAGGATGCAAGCCTGAACGTAGTCGGCATTTACGGCAGCCCAAACAGCAATCCACCCGCGCCGCCGCAGATGCAGCGGCAAGACGTGTATGCGCCTTATGGCGACGTGGCCGCCACCGATTACTTCTACAGCGCCTTCGACAACCGAGTGGGCCATCACGGCATGTTCGTGGATCGGCTGACGACCGATCCGTATCAGGACGCGCAACTTTCCCCCGGCGCGAAATCGCTATACCGCTACCGCAACCGAACCTACAGCCCCACGCTGGGAAGGTTCCTGCAGAGGGACCCGAATGCGGCAGGAGGGCAACTTCTTGCCACAATGGAGTTCAACGCTGGTCCGTTCTCCGTCGGTGAAGCCGCGCTCAACATGATGAACCACTACGGCGACGGGTTGAATCTATTTCAGTTCGTGATGAGTAACCCGATCAATCGCAGCGATCCACTTGGAACGCTTTCATTTTCGGAAATGCTCAGCACCACCGCGAGTCACGGGGCCAAAGCCTACAATGTTTATGAGGCAGCGGATAAAGTGCTTAGCGCCGCGCGCATGCTAGCGGCGGGGATAAGCTGGCAGCAGGTCATGCTGATGTCGCTCGCTGAGGCCGCGACAGATAAACTGGGTGGTAAGGCCTTTGATGCGGCGCTGCATGGACTGAAGGCACTTAACAATGCCGCTCGTCTTGGCGTTAATGAGATTTCAAAGAAGCTGCTGCGCGGTCAGTTGCATCATGCGATCAGCAAGAAAGTTCACGATGCGTTACAGAAACATAGTTTTCTTAAGGACCTCTACAAATACCAGGATCCGCGATTGACTTCGAGAGCGGTTGACGGGGCATCGCACAGAGGATATCAGGGATGGCATCGTGATATAGACAAAGAAGTGGCGGAGCAGATAGAGAAAAACCAGCATTGGACCAAGGAAGACTTTGAGAAGTATTTGCACAACCTTTACCAAGAACCCGAACTACAAAAGAGGTTTCCTTTTGGGATTGTTGCCCCAGGAACTTTTCAGCAAGAACGGGGTTAAAGAGTTTGCTGAGGAATCTGTCGAGTGAAGTTCTACCGCTTAAACAGCAATTTCAGCCGCTTGGAAATACCGTTTGAAACGGAGTTTTCGGAAGCCGAACCGGCCAATCAGGGCGATCCCCCGAATTGCGGAACATGTGGCAGGCACATAGGTATGATGGTCTGGCTGCCGCCCTACCGCGCCGAAATCGAAACGTGGGGGCCGGGATTCGGTGACTTTGCCAAGGGTCCCGGTTGTAGTTATCTTGTTTCCGAACGTTTCAAGAAGTTGATCGATAAACATCGGATTACCGGGTTCGCCGGCTTTGAATCCGTGGAAATCACGCGCGTGCGCAGACACGCGCGCTTTCGTGGCGATCCGCCGCCGTATTACCACGTTACTGTTGAGCGCGATACCGCCGTGATGGACGAGGTCCGATCGGAATGTGAGCACGATGGTGGTCCTGTTTGCCCTGAATGCAGGATAGTAAGAGTACGATTCATAAGTTATCGTCGGATCATCCTTGAGGAGGGCACGTGGAGCGGGAGGGACATTTTTGAACCACGTGGCTTCAGTCCCATGCTGGTCACGGAGCGATTCAAGAATCTCTGGGTAGAGGCGGGCATGCGCGGCCTCGTATTCATTCCAGCAGATTCTGAAGAGGGAGGAGACGACGGCTATGTATGGAATAACGTGAAGCGAATACAAGAGATCATGAACATGCCGGTGTCGGAGAAACTATGGAAAAAAACTCTTCGCGATGGTCGCGTGCTCAGGTACTACAAACCGCTCAATCAGTTGGTATACCAATATCCGGACGGAAGACTGGTTATGGGCCACCCCTTCAGTGATTTTTCGTGGGACGACTTGAAGTAGTATCGCGCATGTTAGAACGCGACTCTCAGGAAAACGAAGGTGGGCGTTATTCGGCCGACACCGTTCGCCGCCCACTCGAACAATACCTGTCCGGCCGTTCATCGAACGTTGACTTCAGTCTTGCCGTAATCGATTTGTGGAACGAACTCGCCGAAGCTGAACAGGAAGTGGAGGACCGTCGCCCGTCGCCGCTTCCATCGGAGTTGGCTCGACTGGGAATCGATCCCTCTGAATACAAGGACTCACTTACGCCGCGTGAACAAAAAGTCCGCGACATCATCGCCGGATTAGAAGAGGATATCCGCTGGTGGATCGGCGACCGTGAACGCGATGATCAGCCCGATGACGCTTTCTGGACCGACGAACTTCGCAGCATCGCACAGCACTGGTTGAATCGTATCCGCGCACTCGATGAATCGGGCGATTGATTAGCGCGCGTCGAAGTGATGCACTAAATTCGCAAGGCCGATTGAGGCTCGATGTTCATCGTCGTCTTATTACTCACGTTCTTAGGTACCTTTGATCCATATCCCATTAGCAGTGGCGCGCTGGGCACGCTGGTCTTCCGTCACGTCTACGACGGTCTGGGCAGAATTATCCGCAAAGAGATGCTCGGGCCGGGGTTCACCGAGCTACGCATTGAGGATTACTACTACGACGGTCTGCGGCGCGTGCAAGATGTGGAGAAGCGGCCGTACGAGCCGTTTGAGCCGTGCGAATTTTTTGAGTTCAGCGTCAAGGGCCAGCTGGTGCTGGCGGCGGAGGACCCGGAGCTGCAATGGCTCAATGCCGCGGGTACGCCGATCGAGCCGGTTGATCCATGCGACGGTCTGGCGCCCGCGCACAGCCAGTCGGGTCCGACGTACGAGACGTGGTGCGAGCGCGAGTACGTCTACGGACCGGATCAGCTCGATGAACTCGTACTGCAGATCGATCGCACGGTTGCGGTAGGTGGGTTGATTCCAAAAGTCTCTGTTGCGCGCCTGAGTTTTTTCGAGGACCGTCTGGTTCCCTCTACTGCGCGCTCGAAGGAGTGAAATGCGAGGGTGAAGTAGTTACTTCGCCTTGTTCTCGCGTCGTCACCGGAAACGAAAGGGGATCGAAATCAGTGAGGTCTTTCGGGCGTACTGACGCCCGCAAGGCGTTACAGACTGCCAGGACATCGATTATTTCCTGGCAGATCGCGCCTGCCACGGGTGACAGAAGGCCACCGCTGGCGAACGCCATCCCAACTACGCTCAGGGCCATGCCGCCCATTGCAGTTTGGAGAACAATCCTTCGCATACGCCTGCTGATGTGCATGAACTCGTCCACTTTTTCAAGCGAACTGTCCATGATCACGACACCGGCTGACTCGGTTGTGATGTCACTGTTCTGGCCGATCGCGACGCCGACGGTCGCGGACATCAGCGCCGGTGCGTCGTTAATGCCGTCGCCGACATACAAGGTCCTCGCTTTGAGAGTCTCCGCGCTCACGATTGTGACTTTCTCCTCCGGCGTCTTCTGAGCATACACCTCATTAATACCAAGTTGATTTGCAAGATGTCGCACTTCAGATTCGCGGTCCCCCGAAACGATCATGAGTCGATTGAAGCCGTGCCTGGGATTGAGGTGCCTGATGAAGGAAACTCCTTCGATGCGCGGTTCGTCACGGAATCGATACGCCGCTGCATAGCGGTCGTCGATCACAACGAAGCACTCTAGCCCGCCGGCATGCGCGGGCATCAAATCTGTGCCCTGAATCGAAGTATTGGTGAGCGCTCCGCGACTCATAATCCGAACCGAATGACCTCCCACGGTACCGCGCATTCCTTGGCCAGGTGGCTCGCTGATTTCAGTCACCTCTTGAAGCGACATGCCCGCGGTCGCTGCCGATTCGAGAACCGCACGTGCCAGCGGGTGCTTCGAATATCGTTCCAGACTGGCAACCAAGCCAAGGACGTGAGCCGCGTCGAAATTCGGCACGACGATCTGATCGGTGAGGTGTGGCCGACCATAGGTTAGCGTCCCGGTTTTGTCGAAGATGGCCGTGCGGCAGGTCGCAATCGTCTCCAGCACGATGGGGCTCTTTACGATGATGCCGCGCCGGGCGCACAGCGAGATCGCGCCGATAATGGAGACGGGAATCCCTATCAAAAGAGGACAAGGCGTTGCGACCACCAGCACGGCCAGGAAGCGGTGCGATTGCCCGCTGATGGCCCAAGCGACAAGCGCAATCAGAACCGCCAGCGGAGTGTAATACGCACCGAGCGTGTCACCCATCCGCCGCATCCTCGGGCGGTTCTGCTCAGCGGAGCGCATGACCTCCATGATCTTTGCATAGCGCGAGTCGGCCGCCGGCCGCGTCGCTCGAATGGTCAGCGCGGATTCGCCATTGATCGCGCCTGAGATCACCGTCGAGCCGGGCGTCTTGGACATCTGGAACGGTTCGCCGGTGAGGAATGACTCGTCCATAACACCACGGCCGTCAATGACTGTGCCATCTACTGGGCAGATATCGTGAGGGAAGACGACGAGCGCATCGCCGACCACCACATCGCGTAGAGGAATGTCCACGACCTGTCCGTTGTGGCGCCGGTGAGCGATCGACGGCATTCGCTTGGCAAGCGCGCGGAGTACCGACGATGCGCTGCGGACTGCGTAGCTTTCCAGCGCTTCTCCACCCGAAAGCATGAGCACAACGATCGTGCCCGCCAGGTACTCACCGAGGAGCACGGCTGTCACGATCGAGATGCCGGCGAGGAGGTCGGAGCCAAATTCCAGATTCACGACCTTCATCAGTAATTCGTAAACGAGTGGAATGCCACCCAATGCCAGTACGACCCACAACGGGATTTGATAGGCCGGGGCCTCGCTGAGTGTGCCGTAGCGCAGGATTAGATGCAGCGCGATCGCGGCCAGCGCAACGCCGGCGATGATCATCATCCTAGCTCTGACCAAGAACCCCACCATCTTCGACAACGGTATATCAGGCATCTGCGTTCCCAACGTGTTTCCATCTGACATTTTCATAAGCCGCGCCACTGAACAATCTGACAATCAACGCCGATTTCGTATACGCTCGGCAGGGATTGTAGGTGACGAATCGTAGACATCCGGGCAATACATGGAGAACCTCAAAGTCAACGCTTCGGGCTTTCGCGAGTGTTAGCTCATCGATTGGTGAATCTCCGCAACATATTGAAAGACAAGGGAGGGAATAAGATCCCTCCCCATAGTTTCGCTTAAACTAACAAACTCACGGCTGGCAATCTGGAGTCAACAGTCTGGTATTGTACTCTTTCAGCGTCGCCGCCTCGCCAAGCATCGCTTGGCCGATGAAGGTGTTCGCCTTGACATGATACGGCAGCACTCCATCGAATGCGCCAAGCAGTTCGTTGGCACTTGCCAAAGTCCCACAGATTGGCGTGGGATCTGATCCGTTGGCTGTGCTCAACATCGCGGCGATCAATTGCTGTGCAAGGTGAAGGCTGGAGTCAGCCCTTGGCGAATTGACCAAGATGCTCATCAATTCTGCCTGTGAATAACTCTGCACACCAAGCATCAAAGTCGTGACGGGCCAATCGTTTGGATGTTTCACCCAATAGCTCACCTTGTTGGGGCATACATTTCCTGTCGTGACCGTGACCATGAAGTTGCATTCCGCTGTTCCCAACTCATTCGAGGCCAGGCAATTCACGGTCGTATTGCCTAAAGCGAACGTCGAGCCCGACGGCGGATCACAACTCACTGGGGTCTCCGGCGGAGTAACAACTGGTTCGGAGTAGCTCACTACTGCAGAACACAATCCCGCGTCAGCCAACAAGATGACGTCGGCCGGGCAGGATAAGGTCGGAGGCAGTTCACCCGTCAGGACGAAGTTTGCGACCAAGGAGCGGTCCTCATTCACTGTGAACGGATAGACGGCGGATGCACTTACTTCAACGCCGTCCTCCGTCCAATTGACGAACGCATAGCCCGCATTATGGGCCGCCACGACGGTCACCGGTGTGCCGTTGTCGTAAACGCCATCTCCTGTTGTGCTACCGCCGTCTAGAGGTGAAGCACTCGTGACAACCGTGCTAGTGGCAACATCGCCCGCTGGAATCGTCACGGTGTACGTCTTCGACACAAAAGCCCCACTTGTATCTGAGGCTTCGACCGTGAACGTGAAAACTCCCGCGGTGGACGGAGTCCCTGAGAATACGCCCGTAATCTCGTCAAACATCGTACCATCTGGAAGTGAGCCGGAAACCATGGCGAGAAACGCGGCGCCGCCGGCAACGACCACGGTGCGAGCGGCGTAAGCGACACCGAGCTCGCCGTCCGGGATGTGGTCGATCAATCCGAGAGCCGGTGCGATATCAAAGCCGGCCATCTGTGCGCCAAAGAAATCGCCGACTACTTCGACGGTCGAGAGGTCAACCGTAACCTCAACCCATTCTCCCGTCATAGGATCGAAGTGATCGTTATACGTTACGCTTCCAACTCCGTGTATTCCATCAGGTGACACTTCGTCGGCCATGGCCTCGCCCGATTCAGCGTCGATTGGTCCGATGTACTTGTAGAACTCGTATCGGCGGGTGATCACTTCATCGCCGCCCGGCAGGTCTTCGGGCATGCCCTCTAACACGCCCTTGGGATTCCCGGCATCGGCAAACTCGGTCTGAAGAATCCTCCACTCCGTTTCAACCTCGGCAGGCTCACCGTTTGCCCAGTTCTGAGCATCCGGATCATCAGGGTCGGGATCGACGAGATCGACGAGTTCCACCTTGTTGGAATTGTGTGTCGTCGTTTTGATATCCTTCACCCACGTTGCCTCACCGAATTGCAGTACGGGAGGAGCCGGTGGCGGAGGAGGAACGATCACGGCCTGGACTTGAGCGGGTTGCATCCCCGCCGGCGGATAGTACGTAAACGTAGGTGTCGAGACATAGACGGGTGGGCCATGGACCAGGTTGCCCGAGCCGTCGTCGATCAACCAATTGTACTTCACAGCTGTTGGTGCACCGTAATAACCAACTCCAAAATGTTCACCGCCAAAGTTGACGGATGGATTGGTGAATTGGTGTCCATCGGTCGGCGAAATGGGGCCTGAAGGAACAGCGGTGTATGCAGTCCAAGTGCCGTCAGAATTCCTTTTGGCGGCGTAGCGAATGAAAACTTTCGGATGCGCTGAGTCGGTGTTGTCCTCCGTAATTTTTGGAATTCCGTAGTGGTTGTAGTCGTAGGTGTAGGTAATGTCCGTGCAGTGAATATCATCTAGCTCGATCTCAAAACCGTGCGCCTCGACTCCTGTGTCGTTGACACAATCGAAGTTGTTGAGACTGCCGTAGGCTGTACTGGCATCCGCTGTTGGGGATAGTGCAAGTACCATGAATGGTGACACAATCACCACAAGCAGTGTTCTGACGCTCGACAATTGCGGTTTCATAATAGAATCCTCCTGGGGCACCATTTGCTTTTCGATTGCACGAAGGCCAGTGCCCAACCGTTCTCCGTCGCAGTTTCCTGAATCTGGTTTTTGAATGTAACTTTCATATTGGCTTTAATGCTCGCGGCGAGCTGGGAATGGCCTCGTCGTTCCCAGCCACAATCCGCGGTCTATTCAATGTGGCACGGTCACATCCACCGTACCGTTGGCAGAATTGCCGGAGGCATCTGTACATTGCACCGTGATGGTGTAAACGCGCGCGGTCTTTCCAGTATTTCTAGCTCGGAGAGTTAGAGTTAAGTCGCCGGTGATCACCCAATCGCCGGATGCGCGTTGGTTACATGTAACGCCGATAATCCTGCTGAAAGGTGCGGGATCGCCCACGTCGTGTGCGGCTACCGTCAAGTTCACGGGAACGATTTTGCCCAAGTGAGGCCACAAAACGTTGGGGCGGGCCGTAATATCGACGATCAAAGGCGGCGTGGTGTCGGCAAAGCCAATCTTGTAGATCGTACCGCCGTTAAAGCTACCGCCGAGGCGCGTGACCCCATACAGCGATCCGTCACTCGCCCGGAGTAGGTTGCCGGACGGACTTCGGCCGTTGCCTCCGCTGAATGGGAAAACAATATTGTAGTCGTGGGTGATCGGATGAACACGGAACACGGTGCCATAGCCCTGGCCTCCGAGAACCGTTGTACCGTATAGGTAGCCGTCGATGCCTTCTGCCACGCCGCCAAGCGGCATTTTTCCGTCGTAAGTTCCGGTCAACGTGTGCAACGTCGTGAACGCCAACGTGTCAGGATTTAGCGCGTACACCTTTCCATTGGCACCAAGTTGGGTGGTGCCGTAAAGGATTCCGTCTCTGCCTTGAATTAATGCGCCAGGAACGGGATTCGCGCCGTCTGCTCCTGCAAATTCATACAGCGTTGTCAATTCGAATGTGCTAGGATCAACACGAAAGACGCTGCCCAGGCCATTCGCGCCACTTGAGTAAGTAGTGCCGTACCAGTAGCCATCCCGTCCAGCGATGAGGCCGGCGCCTACGCCACCGGTGCCTGCCGATTCGAACGAATGGCGTGTCGTCAACAATCGCGTATTGGCATCAAATTGAAAAAGCGTTCCGCCGCCACTGATGCCACCTTCAGATGTCGCACCGTAGAACGCGCCATTTCTACCCTGGGTGATTTTCAAGTCCTCAGGGTGTGCGCCGTCGGCTCCGTCGAAACTGTACAGTGGCACGAAGTTGTCACCATCAGACCCAACTCGAAAAAGCGTTCCCAAATCGGCAGTGCCGCCCGCGTATGTGGTGCCGTACAGAAACCCGTCCCTGCCGAAAGTCAAACCGGAGTAAAGCACGGAACCATCCGATCCGACAAAGCCATGAAGGGTCGTCAATTCCTGTGTTGAGCGATCAAAGCGAAACACGGTACCCAAACTCGCGCTACCTCCGCGGCTGGTTGTGCCGTATAATGCGCCGTCGGGACCCTCGATGATGCCAGCCATGGGGCCAAACCCATCGGTGCCGTTAAAACTGTGCAGCGTCGCGAATTCAGGCTGTGCGACGCACTCGGATGGGTTTGCAGCGAGTGCAATCACAGTCCCGACTGCGACGAAAACGGTGTTGCATACTCTTTGGATATGCGCGCTCATTTGCTACTCCTCTCGGCGATCAGAAGATCGAGTCCGTCTCGATGAAGAAACAAACCTAGAGAACCTAAATCGAGTAAGCTAACCGGTCCCGGCGATGACAGGCGGCTAGATCAGAATGGCGTGGTTTCGTAGCAGAATGGTCGCGGTCGTGGTTCGACCGATCCGCATTGGAAAAGTGAAATGCCAGTTGATGATTGCTGTCAGCTTCTGAAGTTCACTAACCAAGAAAGGCGTGAAATCAAGTGGAGCGAGTCGACCCTCTTCGGCAACCGCAGCGCCCTGGCGCTTGGACACGAAAACAGAACCGGTGGCGACAAACGCAATGATCCGGACTTGTTCCGATGTCAACTGGACAATGGGATCTGAATTTGGAATATGCCCAAGACGTGACGACCAAGCCGCATTTGAACGGACTTCGGCCGACGCCAGAACATGCCAGTGAACTCGTTGATGTCCGTGCCGATGTACTACAAGTGCCTCTCCCGCTGTGCTTGCTGCAATAGTTGAGGTTGCCAAAGCAGAGACCAGCAAAACACGGCATAGTCGAGAACACGCTGAGCGGAACTCTTTCATCGCAGTTCGAAATTCGACGATTCTCGATCGGTACGCTTCTACACTGAGCTCTGCCAATCTACACCTTTGCTTACGGTGAGAAGAACGAGGACCCCATGGCCTGAACAAGGTCAGGTACGAAGCCTCCAAACATCTACCGTCGTTGACGGCTTCCCCTTTTGTTATTGTGTACTGAGCAAACCGTCCAATTCCATGAGGGTACTGGCAAGACTGAGGCCAAAGCGGAAAACTGACGCCTTTTCTCAAAGCTGGCCGCATTTTTCTGTGTGACCTGACTCACCACTACGAGTATCACGTCAATTAGTTGAGGATCGGCTTGACGCTGCAATTTGTCCGAATCTGGAGCACGTCCAGAAGCGCCCTCTCCATCCGACGCCAAACAAATCACGAGCTCGCAATTCACGTGATTTTTCGCGCAATGCGGGTACAGGTTCGCAGCTGGGGCGGATACTGTGGCTGAGGGCGCACCGATTTTGCTTCATTTTCATTGCATCACATATTGGACTCAAACTTGCAGGCGATTCTGACCAATTGGCAGGTGCTTGCCATGGTGTTTCGCAATCAGTTTGCCACGCTGGGTGAACAAACGTGACGGGTGAGTGAAATTGCTCTTCGGGCTTGGGGCACCCGTTGAGGGCACATTGGGAGCGCCTGACGGCACACGGCGCACTTGAGCAAATGCGATGTTCGAGAAACTCCCGGAATGCGACAAAGTCGATCGTCCATCCAGAAGTCTAGCAAGTCCTTTCTTGGATCTGAGGTTACATCATGAAGCGACGGATAGGAGAAACAGTCATGAAACTAGGGACTCTTTCGATGATTTTTCTGACCTGCGTTTCGTTAGTAAAGGGTCAATCAAACCTTTTGCCCGGCGATTCAGCGATCGCACCGGCGGTTGGCGATCAAACTGCGCCGGCGATCGCACTCGGCGGTGATGTGGCGCTGGCTGTCTGGGCTGACAACCGCGCTGTTCCCTACCAGTCCGTTGAAAAACCCTGCTTTTCACGCGGCGGATCGATTGAACATGGGAACG
>CAZBRD010000037.1:0-10348 GCA_964494205.1 uncultured Phycisphaeraceae bacterium
CTACCAGAGAATCAAAGAGTACCTAAGAGCAGCCTAAAACTGCTCAGTTTGAGTCAATTAGCTGATCTGGTACAACACGCAGCCGCTCCACACTCTGCCGGATGAGCTTGAAACGGTCAACGCTCATAGCGCCGTGCCCTCCGTCATCGTTGCGTCCGTCGTTACTTCCGCGCCCCAGCAAACCCAACCGGGCCGCTGGTGTCGGGCAAATAATTCGAGGTAGGGACCCGGGGAGCATGACTCTATCAGGTCATACATCTCAATCGGTTTGCTGCTGTGACCCTGGGGACCGCGGTCGGCTAGAAACCATGTCCCGACATCACGGCGCTTCAGCGGTTGACTGCCTTTGACTCCAAAGAGAATGTGCTCGGTCTGCCCTCGGAAGTACGAACCCAAGCCAAAATATGGTTTGCACCACGTGATACAGGTGACATAACGAAAGCCCCACGAATCGAGAAGGATCTCGCCCTTGAATAAGCTGCGGTTGGTAATCCACAAGTAGAGATGAGCATCGGCATCGGCGTAGTGACCGACGGGTAGAGCGGTTAGTGACTCCAATCGCAACGTCGCGTACGTCGGACGGCCGCGCCCGTAGAGGCCTTCGCCATCGTCTTCTCCTTCATCACCGGGATCCCACGGCGGGTCGATTAAGATGGTGGAGAACTTCGCCGCCCCCAACGCCGCCTCAACTGAGGGGGCTTCTTCCACCAGTTTGCGATTGACATCGCGATGAGCTTGACGGGCCTGCTCCTTCTGTTCGCGCTTCACCTGCTGCAGGGTCACTTCGCCAGCTTCGACGCGCGCGCGATCATCGGCTGGCAACTCCTCAAAGACTCTCGCTTGCGCCAGCCGGTGTTCGGCAGTACGCGTAGGCACACCTAACTCTTCAGCGACGTCCGCAATTGTTGCGGAAGTGGCATCGTTGCGCGCGCCGCGGCCGGTACGAACCCCCTTCGCCTCCAACAGGCGCTGAAAAGCGATGCCCCATTGGATGGGGCCAAGGTGGCGGCGGCAGAGATTGACTTTGAGGACGTGTTCGCGTCTCTCCTGCTCCGTTGTGAATTCGCGGACGATTGTCTGGTAAGGCAGGCCGAATCGTTGGGCGATCTCCACGCGGTTGTGGCCGTCAAGGATCACACCGTTCTCATCAACCTCGACGGGAACCAGCACGCCACGCTTGCGGATGTCGGCTTCCAGCGCGGCCAACTCCTCGGCGCGTAAAGGTGGCAGAAGTTGGTAGGGCGCCGGAGTATCAGCGCTCATGACGCACCTCCCTGCGTTCCTGGATACGCTTGAGCTCCTCTGCAATCACAGCGATGGCTTCTTCGCTGAACACGCGGATCGCCCCAGCTCGTGTTCTTGGCTGGATGCTCCGGCTTCGGATGACGTACTCAACTTTGGAAAGCGGAACCTGGAGGCGCTCGGCAATCGTGCCGGTGGTTGGCGCCCGTTCAGTGCATGTATTCACGGTAATTCTCCTGCATGTAGGCCTTTGGTACGTGCCACGTGCCCGTTACCAGGCGGCCGTTACGCAGAAGTAGGCAGAACAAAGAGTGTTACGACGTAACATAAAGCCTTTTTTTGAAGTTGAAGTGGCCCAGGTGCGCTTAGTCAAACTGCCATGGCAGGTCCAACACGGGGCGGTAGGCAAAAGATACCCCCTCCGTACAAATGCTGCTCTTAAGATGCTCAAAAAGTCGCGGACAAAACTGCTTAATCTTCCTGAACGCGATGTCGCGACGACGGGCTACGGCGGCACGTGCTAATTGCCCTGACGACTGCCCCGCCAAATTGCATGCCTCTCCGCCAAGGCCAAAGGCTTTGCCTAACTCAGCCGCAAGAAATCGTTGTTCATTTTGAAGACTTTCAACTCGACCTAAGTCCCCTAGTTGGGTTGCTTCGGCTATTTGCTCCTCAATCTCATTGAAACGCTCTTCGATGTTGCGTTTAGTGTCGTTATCCATGACCTCTTGAAATGAGTTGACGAGATTCGTCTGGGAGAGGTTACCCTTCATCAGAAAAATGGCTGGAAACGGAGCTTGTGAGTTTGGATACCGCAACAAGAATTGGATTAACTCAAGCCCCTTTACGTGTTTGAGTTGAACACGCTCGCTCTCAAAGCAAACCTCCCAGATTTCACCGCTTCGCCGAAACACATATTGAGCTTGGAATTTGGCCTCAGTTACGCCACGGGCAACAAACTCCCATCGAGCCCCCGCGAGTGCCGCCGTCTCACCCCTTAGATTCAGGAAGATAGGTGGTACGCCCATTCTTCCAGTGAGGCGATCCAGAAATGGCCACTTTGATCGAGAAACTAATCCGTTTGCTTCAATTGTTTCAAGAGCATCATCAAACGATGATTTCGCAACGCCTAGGTGTGAAAGCCAAACGCTCAGAAAATGTTCTTTGATCCCCTTCCCCATTAAACGCGGATCGCCTGCCACACTGGGGTCATTTTTCGCACGGTACAAAACTTTTAACAGAATCGGAACGACTAATCTCCAATCGTCAATCGTCGGTTGAGGAGGTTTGGCCTCCCAAGCCTCCTCACCTAGTGGAGTTCGGCGGAGACACCACCCGCGCGGTTTTTGAATCCATTCGATCCAATTGCGCCTTGTAGTCGCCTCGATCAGTTTATTAACTTTCTCAGGAGTGATCTCAATTGGATTTGACCACCCACACCGAAGTTCGAGAGGAATTATGTCGTATGCTAGGCGCTCAATGTATGCTTCCTTTGTACCGTCAGTTCGGAATTCACGCGGCGGCGGTTTTTTCAGTCGATTGAGTAGCTCGACTATTACGGCTTCAGGAATTGTTTGGACAGGTGAACGTGGATCGTTTGACTTCGAAGTGGTGAAGGGCCCTTGTGGGTCTACTCGGTTCGCCAACCAGACGACTAATCGTTGCGAGCCTTCACAGCATAGGTATTCGTTCGATATGTCCGAAATTGCCATAATCGAGAACTCTTTCTCCCCATCTCTCCGATTCTCGGAGCGAAACGGCATTGTTTCAAGTCCGTGCGAGGACTGTGCTTCCCTCTCCCAAAGTAGCAGGCTATGTCCGAAAGACCGTGGTTGCGCTGGAACATGGTTGGTCGGCATAATCGTTTGCACATTTGTTAGCCTGAACAGCAGAACAAGGCTATCGATTACATTTTGACGGTTATTGTCTTTGTTTGGTCTGTGCGCACCTCGGAGACATAACCCAAAGTTGTGGATGGCAGAACTGAGAAAGGCAGGGTACGATCGGTACGTTTTCATTGCACCGGATCGGTCCAACGAAGGTGTAGGAATAGCATTCGGTCATGTTTGATACGAACGCGGTAGGACTGAGTTCCGATAGCTCACGCTTGGATTTTTGGGGCGAGGGGGTAATGCATACGAAAAGGTCGTCCTTATGAAGTATCTGCCGATTGCTATGATGCTGTTACTGCCACATCATGTTTTGGCAGGGACAATATTCACTTGGATAGAAGGAGATGAAGAATCCCTTCTCGCCGGGACAAGTGGGCCGTATGACCACCAGAGCCATGATTCAAATTGGTCTGTAGACACTTCCGATCTATCAAGTGACGGTCTTCCTTTTCATTTCACATTTGTGGACGAAGGGATAGTCGGTTTCATTCCTGGCAGCGGGACCGGTGGAAATGGGTTGATTACAATCACTGATTTGCCTCTAAAGACAGGAGAATTACTCGTATTCTCTGAACCAGTAGTTTTACTGCAAAGTTACAGTCACATCTTCCTTGGCGCCAATTCGCTTGTCAGGAACAAGCTGGAAGTCATCTCGGGAGTCGCGCTTAACCTAGACGCGAGTTCGATCGAGCTCGAGTTTGTGTCTGACACCGAGTTTGTAGTGACGGGCCATTTTGAGGGGACAATAATAGAAGATTATGTGGTCGTCCCCGAACCGGCAACGGCCCTTCTTCTGATCGTCGGTGGTACTTATTGCCTCATTAAGCGACGGCGGTGAAGGCATACGCAAGGTATTTCCGTCCACAAGATTTGGAGATTCATTGATTACGAGCTGAAGAGTGCGGCAGGACGCCAAAAAGTGTTGACCACTCGAGGGCTTCTAACAACTGGCGGAGAGTTTGTCATTCTGAAGTGGAATAAAGCGGGCGCAACGCACTCATCATTTTCGAACGAGCTAGACCGAAAGTATTCACTATTCATAACCTCGCCGTTGCACCCTAAACTACCATCCTATAGATTGTCTTTCCAGATCAGGATAATTGCGGCCGAGGTTTTGAGATGCCGAATCGCGTAAGTCCGACAGGCAGCGAGCTTTTCATTGTCGATAACAGCGATGTCGACTGGAAAGTATTGCGCTACCTTCACGACTGGTGCCAGCTTTCCAAATCCATCGACATCGCCACCGGCTATTTCGAGATAGGCTCGCTACTTGCCTTGAAAGACGAATGGCAAAAGGTCGACCACATCCGGATTCTTAAGGGCGATGAGGCTTCCATGCGAACTCGCAATGCTTTTGTGCGCGGTTTGGCGGATATCGAGGCACAACTCGACAACAGCTTGGAGGAAGAGAAGCGGAACAACGACTTTCTTCAAGGCGTGCCTGCGATTGTGGAAGCAATTCGGTCTGGCAAGATCACATGCCGAGTTTACCGCAAAGAAAAATTCCACGCCAAGGCATACATTACCCATGCCCGTTTAGACGTGGTCGGCGCCTCGGCCCTTGTCGGTTCTTCAAACTTCACATTGCCGGGAATCACCGAGAACATCGAGCTTAACGTTCAGATCACTGGGCGGCCAGTTTCAGTGCTTCAAGAGTGGTACGAGGAACATTGGCGAAATGCAGAAGACGTAACGCCGGAGATCCTTCGCGTCATCGAGCGCCATATTCGAGAGCACTCGCCGTTCGTAGTGTACGCAAAGTCGCTCCAGGAATTCTTCAGTGGCCACGAAATGACCGTGGGCGAATGGGAACAAAAGGAATCGAGAATCTATTCTATTCTCGATACCTATCAGCGAGAAGGTTATCAATCGCTCATCAAAGTCGGCAACCATTTTAGTGGAGCGTTCCTTTGCGATGGCGTCGGCTTAGGCAAGACTTTCATCGGAATGATGCTCATTGAGCGGCTCATATTGCATGATCGAAAACGAGTGCTCCTAGTGGTGCCAAAAGCCGCTCGTGGGCCGGTTTGGGAACGAGCCATAAGGAAGTATCTGCGCCACATCGGGAGCGGTGATTACAGTAGTCTCGCGATACTTAACCATAGCGACCTACAACGCGAAGGCGACTTCCCCGAACGGATTGCTCGCATCAAAGAGATGGCCGATGTTGTCGTCATCGACGAAGCTCACCATTTCCGAAATCCCGGTCAAACAGGCAATCTCGAAAGCGCACTAGCCGTAGTTCGAGGCGGTAGCAACCGGCGTGGCCAGATTATGGGTTCAGAAGAATCCAGGCCGTCGCGGTATTGGCGGCTCTTCGATCTCGTAGAAGGCAAACAGCTCTACATGTTGACTGCGACTCCGATCAACAACTCGCTCCTGGATTTTAAGCATATGGTTGAGCTTTTTTCCAGGCGTCGCCCAGACTACTTCAAGGATGCGCCAGTTGGCATTCATTCGCTGGACGGACATTTTCGGAAACTCAAAAAGGAACTAGAGAAAATGTCAATCGGACGGTCGGCTGTTGAAGGCATTGGTGACTCGCTTCCCGAAACCAATCTGGTAGAAGCGGAGAGGGTTTTGAGCCATGATGCGATTTTTAGGGCGCTTGTTGTTCAGCGAAGCCGAGCTTATGTTCGTGAAAGTCAACTCCAACAAGGCGCTTCGCTCGCGATGTTCCCGGTTCGGGAGCCGCCTCGAGTTGGCGAATACCGGTTGAAAGTTGTTTACGGAAGGCTCCTTGATCTCCTCGAAAAGGCCTTTAGCAAGGATAAGCCGCTATTCAACCTGGCGATCTATTACCCCCTCGCCTATCCGAGTACTAAGCGGACGGATATTGATCCCTTTATCGAAAACCGACAGAAACAGGTCGTCAGCTTGATTCGCACTCAATTCCTAAAGCGATTTGAGAGTTCGGCTCATGCGTTTCAATGCTCATGTGTCCGATTGTTTCTCCATCTTCTCGCATTTGTACAGAGACACAGCGAATCTCCCACAGAGAAGCGCCGTCTGGAAAGGTGGCGCGACCAAAACCAGGAAATCCTCGATTACATCAAGGGCCACCAAACACGTTGGCGAATCGAAGAAGGTGAGGATCCGGATGAAGACGTTGTCTCGGATGAGATGTTGGAATCAATCGACGAACTATCCCGGGATGAATATGCCGTCGATGAGATCATCGCCGAGACATTCCTCGACATCGATCAGCTTGTCGATTTCTTCGAAGAGTTGAAGAAATTCAAGGTCCGAAACGACGACAAACTCAAGGCTTTGGTTAAGCTACTCCAAACCGATCCAGTCCTTAGTGCACATAAAGTTCTGATCTTTACTGAATTCGCCGATACAGCGCATTACCTCCGCGATGAGCTTCGCGAGAACGGCATCGCCGGTGTGGACGAAGTAGATAGCAGCACGAAGCGCGACCGGGGGGACATCATCCGACAGTTCGCACCCTACTACAACGGCGCTACATCAGCCGGCCTCGCGAACGATGGGCTCGCCGAAACTCGCGTTCTGATTTCCACTGATGTTTTGTCCGAGGGCCTCAACCTTCAGGACGCCACCCGTCTCATCAATTACGACATTCATTGGAACCCGGTCCGACTTATGCAGCGCATAGGCCGCGTTGATCGCCGGATGAGCCCGGAAATCGAAGCCAAGCTCATCTCAGACCATCCTGACCAGGCTGTACTTCGCGGCAAGGTCGTCTATTGGAATTTTCTTCCCCCGGAGGAACTCGACGAATTGCTCCGACTCTACAGCAGAGTGTCGAAGAAGACGCTACGCATATCGAAGACTTTCGGAATCGAAGGCCGTAAGCTATTAAAACCAGAGGACGACTACGAGGCGCTCCGCGAGTTTAACGCCGACTACGAAGGCTCGCCCACGCAGTTAGAACAGATGCACTTGGAATTTCAGCAATTACTGCGGGACAACCCAGGCCTTGAAGACCGCCTGCGATTGCTTCCGTTGAAAGTGTTCAGCGGAAAAAAGCATCCGAGCATAGACGCCAAAGCTGTGTTTTTCTGCTACGCACTCCCGGCGCGACCCGTGGGAGATAGTGCCAGCCAAGACGGTACCGCCGAACAATGGTCTATAGATCAAGGCCACGTGAATTGGTACTTGTACTCCTTGGAAACCGGGGAAATCACTTGTGAGCCTGGCGACATCGTCGGCGTAATCCGAAGCACCCCTGAAACGCCTCGGCATTGCACCATTGAACGCAAGACTCTTTCTTCAATTCGCGCCGAAATCGAAAAGCACATCAAGAACACTTACTTGAAACAGGTTCAAGCTCCGGTTGGTGTCAAGCCGGTACTGAAAGCCTGGATGGAACTAAGCTAACGATTAGCTATGACAGCCGCCGACGTTAACCGATTGCGTTTGATCAAGACCTTTACCCAACTCGTTAAGTACCTGCGCGATGACCTCGACTGGCCTATTGATGCCGACAACTTTGATGAAGTCACCTTTGAATACGATCCAATGACGGAACTCGGCCTTGATGCCAAGTCGGCGGCCAAGGTACAGGAAGTCAAGCAGCTGCGTCCATTCACAACGAATCAGCCCTGGGGAATTTTCTTCGTTAAGTTTGAGCCTAAGTCCCTACCTGTTGTGGCTCTGCGCCGCTTGCTGGCCAACCTTGTGGTCAAGAAGCGTGCTTCAGCACAAAGGGCCGACCGCGCCGCTTGGCAACTCCACGATTTGCTTTTCATCTCGCAATATGGGGAGGCGGATGGTCGCCAGATAACATTCGCACATTTCGCTGACGAGGACGATAACCTACCCACACTCCGTGTTCTCGGCTGGGACGGCGACGATACGAACGTTAAGCTTGAGCATGTCCACCATGAACTAACTACCAAGCTCCGCCTTAGAGGTTCTGATCAAGAAGATCTGGAAAACTGGCGAAGGCGCTGGTCATCTGCGTTTGAACTCAAAGTCGGCGAAGTAATCCGAACCAGCAAGGATTTGGCGATCGCCTTAGCTCACCTTGCCCAGCGCATCCGAAAAAAAGTCAATACCGCAGTGTCCATTGAGACGGAAAAGGGGGCACTGCGCAGGCTGCACGCTGCATTTCAACAGGCGTTGATCCACGACCTCAAGCCGGATGACTTCGCCGACATGTACGCCCAGACTATTTCCTACGGTCTGCTAGCCGCACGAATCTCGCGCCATGGCGGCCGTGATGAACCCAGCGTACTCACCGCCGACAATCTGACCGACATGGTTCCCATTACCAACCCGTTTCTGCGGGAACTCTTTCAAACTTTCCTGCATGTCGGAGGCCGACGAAACGGAAAAGGCAAAAACGGCCACATTGACTTTGACGAGCTTGGCATCAGCGAAGTCGTTGACCTGCTTCGCAATGCCAACATGGATGCTGTCTTGCGTGATTTTGGCAACAGAAACCCACAAGAAGACCCTGTTATCCACTTCTACGAGCTTTTCCTCAAGCAATATGATCGCAAGAAGCGCATGCAGCGCGGCGTGTTTTACACTCCACGCCCTGTCGTCTCCTACATCGTGCGCTCGGTCCACGAATTACTTCAGACCGAATTCGGACTTGCCGACGGCTTGGCCGACACCACTACTTGGGGTGAAATACTGAAGAAGCATGAGAATCTCAAGCTCCCTACCATCAAGTACAAAGTGCCCGATTCTCCCGACATAGTTGACAAGCCCATCGACCCGAATACGCCGTTTGTCCAAATTCTCGACCCGGCCACCGGCACGGCTACGTTCTTGGTTGAAGTCATTGAGGTCATTTACCAAACGGTGAAAACCAAGTGGGTTAAGGCCGGATACACGGAACTATATGACATTCCGAAGCTTTGGAATGAGTACGTTCCGAAACACCTGCTCCCGCGACTGCACGGCTACGAACTGATGATGGCTCCGTACGCCATCGCCCACATGAAGATTGGCCTCAAACTCTTCGAAACCGGTTACAAGTTTGGCTCCGGCGAGCGCGCCCGCATCTATCTTACCAACGCCCTCGAACCGCCGCAGGACTTCTCCGAAACTTTCGAGCAGATGACGCCGGCACTCGCGCACGAGGCGAAGTCCGTCAATGAAGTGAAGCAAAATCAAAGGTTCACGGTAATAATTGGAAATCCGCCATATTCAGCACTCTCCGCGAATCTGACCGAGCACGCACGTCGGCTTGTTGCACGATTTAAGTTCATCGACGGGATCAAGCTGCGGGAGCGAGGTGCACTACAGTTAGAAAAGAATCTACAGGACGATTACGTGAAGTTTCTTGCTTTCGCAGACGATCGGCTCACCGAAACGACAACCGGTATCTGCGGGATGATTTGCAATCATGGATTCGTTGATAACCCGACTTTGCGCGGCCTGCGCTGGTCGTTGCTAAGTGACTTTCGAAGCATCTGGGTTCTAGACCTCCATGGAAATGTGAACCGACGTGAAGTAACGCCTGATGGCTCTGAAGACCAAAACGTTTTTGACATCAAGGATGCAGGAGTTGCAATCTTCCTCGGGTTACGAAGCCACCGCACCAAATCAGTATTCGAAGTGCGAAAAGCAGACTTATGGGGGGAGCGACAAGTGAAGTATCCTTTTCTCCTGAATGAGACTGTGGCGAATCATTCTTGGGAAACAATTTCAAGCCGTCCAGACTTCTTTTTGTTTCGAAGCGTCGGCGGAAATGATACGGCGGAATACTCCAATTGGATGAAGGTTACAGATGTTTTTCCGCTACACAGCATTGGAATTATCACTGCTCGTGACTCATACGTAATTGATTACGCGTCTAGTCCTGTTTTAGAGCGAGCTACGGCATTTCGCGACTCAACGCTTGATGATGAGGAAACGTGCAAGGCCTTAGGAATCCCTCTAAAGAAGGGATGGAATGTCACCCGCGCTCGGCAGCGGATTCGGCAAGTAGGTGAACTGTCTGCCTTTATTCAGCCACTGTTATACCGCCCGTTTGATGTCCGGCCAGTCTTTTATCATGAATCGCTGATTTGGGGCATGGCATGGCCAGTGATGCAACATATGCTTGGTGGAACAAATCTGGCCCTGATAACTTCTCGAATGACAAAGGGTGAGGACTTCCAACATGTGTTTGTAAGTAAGGGTCTCTCAGAAGTCATCTTGCTATCGTCGAAAACTTCTAACAATGCATTCGCATTCCCGCTAACAGCCCGTTGAAAAAGTCCTTGACGCCCACGGTATCATGAGGTTCGCGG
>CAZBRD010000038.1:0-8655 GCA_964494205.1 uncultured Phycisphaeraceae bacterium
CCCATGTTCAATCGATCCGCCGCGTGAAAAGCAGGGTTTTTCAACGGACTGCTAAATTTGCGCCACACGGAAGGACACCTACATACGGGTGATCAAATCAACATCAGCCGAGTTTTCATCAATGGACTGCCAAATACCCACACGCCGGAAGAGGCATTCCACTACATCTATGCCGTCCTTCATAGCCCAGCGTATCGCAGGCGATACATGGAGTCTCTTAGGCTCGATTTTCCGCGCATTCCGTTGCCTACAACCGCCGAGATCTTCCATGCATTGGTGCGCATAGGTTGTGAGCTCGTACGTCTTCATCTTATGGAATCTCCCGATTTAGAACAGCTCAATAGTTCATACAAGGGGCGTTACGATCCGCAGGTAGAGACAATCACCTACGTCAATGGCGTTGTCTGGCTGGATAAGAATCAGACGTGCGGCTTCGCCGGTGTGCCTGAAGCTGTCTGGAATTTCCACATTGGCGGTTACCAAGTCTGCGAGAAGTGGCTTAAAGACCGCAAGGGTCGCTGCCTCAGCGCCGACGACATCACACACTACCAAAAGATCGTCGTTGCCCTCAACGAAACCATCCGCCTCATGGCCGAAATCGACAAGGTGATCGACTCGCACGGCGGCTGGCCGGGGGCGTTTGTAACCAATCCGAAAAAGGACCAGAAATGAGTGCTCCTGAACAACTGATCCAGGTGGCGACGGCTGCCAAGGAAAAAGGGCCAGTACGTCTCTCGCCTAGGCAGCTTCTGGCTTACTATGGAAACTCGCGGCGCGGGAAATATGTCGTGTCGGGTATCCGTAGGGACCTCAAGAAACTCGGCGTCCAAACCGACCCGGATTTTGAGTACGTCTGGATTGACGGCTCGATGAGATTGGTTCCACTTAAGAGTGAGCAACCTGCCAAGCAGTCCAAACCAAAAGCCCTACAGGAAGAAACGGTCATTGGAAAAGCAGAACTTCCGGATGTATCACCATCTCACCGAATTAGCCGGCTGAAGGCGGCCAATACGAAACCAGTCACTGTGAAACCAACCGACAAGCTGGAAACGGCAGTTACGCTGATGATGTCACACGACTTTTCGCAGTTGCCAGTAATGACCACTGAGCGGGAAGTAAAGGGAATCATCAGTTGGAGATCGATCGGCAACCGATTAGTGTTGAACCAAAAATGCGAGGTCGTTCGCGAATGCATGGAGCCTCACCACGAGGTTCGCGACACTGCGTCGATGTTCGACGTAATCCGGCAGTTGGGGAAATACGAGTGCGTTTTGGTACGTGATTCATCTGGTATCATCACGGGAATCGTAACGGCGGCGGATATTAGTGAGCAGTTCCAGTTGATTTCTGAGCCATTCATTTTGCTTGGCGATATTGAGAATGACCTTCGTCGTCTAGTTGAGAGATCGTTCTCTCTTGAGGAGATCAAGAAGGCCCGAGATTCGGCAGATGAGTCGAGGAAAGTAGAATCGGCCGCCGATTTGACCTTCGGCGAGTATGTCCGGCTACTCGAGAACACCGATAATTGGACGAAGCTCAAGTTGTCTCTCGACCGTGTCGTGTTCACGAAGGCGCTAAACGATGTGCGCGAGATTCGGAATGACGTAATGCACTTTGACCCGGATGGAGTAGCCGACGATGCGCAAAAGGCATTGCGTCAGTTTGCGGCGTTTCTTGAGCGATTGGAGACTCTAAGGGCTCGTTGATGCGGCACGACCATCCTACTGGTCGTAATCATCGCACCGCCCGCTGTTTCAAATACGAGCCGTCGATGCCCCACTCTAATCGACGCGAAGGCCTATTGGTCGCATGAAACCATCGCGCGAGCAATGTTGTCTTCTGTTTGCGAACTTAGTTCACGTTCCGAGTCAATCCGACCAAAGCGATCGTGAGCGCCTAAGGCCTCGACGTCATTAGGTACGGCCCCATTGACCGAAACACGGTTAGTCATTCGGGATCGATTTTCCGGATCACCACAATGTTCGGATGTAAATTCGAGGTACACAATGAACTGAATCGTTAGCCGATCTCCCGATTGGGCGTCAGGCTCACAGGTCTCGATCGGCCGTAGCACTCCCAACCGTCGAGGCTGACCGCCGAACGCACCGTTGATGAAACCAGATGCGGAGAGAGTAAAGAAAATCGGGTTGAGTCCAAGGCCCGCCGCCACTGGCGGAGTGACAGCAATGCCCTGCTCGGCCCCCTGAGGATACATTGTGGCGTGAAATGTTCCGGGAACAAACTCGGCCGATAGCCCATCACCAAAGTTCAACCAGTCAGTGAGCGTGACATCAAGTGCCACATCGCCCGTGTTCTCAATTTCCACCTGCACTTCGACGTACGTGCCATCTGTAACATCAATCATCGGATTCCAGTCTTGGAAGGGCGTACCCGCTTCGCGAATCAAGGTGCGAGTCTCGATATGAGGTTCAATACGGTTAAGTAATGCAAACACGCGATCATCGTGCGACTGATCACCCATGGCCGAACTTGTCGTAGCCACAACCATGTTCCCAAGGCGGTGGCGAATAGTTTTCGCATCAGCATCCAGAAAACGAATCGCCACCTGACTGTCAATCCGATTTATGAGGATCTCTATATCGTCGTTGCCTAACCCATCGGCGAACAAAACGTCATCACGACCACGGGCCGCGATTTCAGCGCAGGTTGCTCCAATGCGCGGAAACGTCTCAATGGTATCGAGGGCCAGGCTATCAGAATCAATTTCTACCGGGGATTGGTGGTGCTGATACAGCGTGATAGTGAAATCAGCGGGCATGGCCGCGTCGCCGATGCTCTCAGCGCAGGTGAAGAGATGTAGCATGATTGAGTCGAGTCCTTCACTGAACAGCGGGACTGGCTGGGCGGGGTGCCATCGGCTGCTGGCGCCCAAGCCGATCGAGCACGGATCTCCATCACCGTCCGCGTCAAATGGAACCATGATATGCTGCGGTAGATCGGGCGCTGTCAATAGCTTTACTTCATCGCTGAACACGTCCCCATCTCCATTGGCGATGTTGATGCCCACGGCGAGCCAACTATCATCTTCGGAAGGCGGGTCTATCACGCCGTCCGAGTCGGGCACATAAACCACTGAGATATCGCCGACGTTGATGGGGGAATGCATGAACCGCAGGTTGGGAGTAGCTTCGTTATCTAACGGTTCATCTTGAAACCCATCTTCTCCTGGCGCGGGACCATCTGCCCAATTGTCAACCTGATTTACTGATGCGGCCCCCGGTGAGGTAGCGTCGATCAATTCCAGCAGGTCAGAGAAGTCTGACAGGTTTCCGTCCATTTGCGGGCGTGGCAAGGCATTGCCCCGCAACTGAACTGGAGTTGCCGATTTCTGCATGAGAGGACCGGAAACCGGAGTTCGTCCTCCTGCATTCACCGAAGAGGTCATGAGGGCTGACATTGAAACGACTATAAGCATTCGATACATATTTCTCTCCTTAGTCACCGATTTGGTCGTGTCATTGGCCGAGCAGAGGGGCAATACTGATCACTACGCGCACTAGAAAACAGCCACGGCACTTATCTGCCCACAACGAGAGCCGAAAAACGAACAAGGATTCACGCAGGAATTCAGCCACAGGCCGGATCACGGCGACAGCATGGCGTGACATGACATGTCCATTGAGATGGTACCGCGGTTGTCGCTCAGCAGGCCTTGGTAAGTGCGTTCCAAGCCCGCTCCGCTAATGCGATGCGTTTCCCTCAGTTCAATCCTGAACTCGGTTGCACCGCAATCGCTGCAATCGGTTCCTACGGCACAGAGCGAAGGCTCATCGCACTCACCATCGTCGGCAAAGTAACAACTGTCCGAGCAGATATAGGATTCCGCTTCGCCAGTAACAAAAACTCCTTCAGCGTTGGCAGTAACTTCGGAGACACGAATCTCTACGCTTCCGGCGATGGCGGTGTTGAAGGTAAGCAGCAGGCCCTCACGAACTTCCTCTTCTCCCCACGTAGGTAGTCCATTCTCCGTAATCGTTGAAGCGATTTGCGCGTTGTTCGTTTGGTTTTGGACGGAACCACCGTACGACGTCGTCGAAGTGCATGTGTTTTGTCCGGAATAAACACCGGATCTCAAGGGTGAGTTGGCTACCGGATCGCCCGGCCCCTGAACTGAGCCGCATCCGCCGACACAAACCATTGCCAAGATCGTAATTATTGAATTCTTCTCGTGTGCTGACATACCGAAAGTCCTTTCGATTCTTGAACCTAGACTGTTCCAGCCCGTCTTACCTTCAACTCCGCCGGCGACATCTGGACACTTGCCTCTGCTCGTAAAGCTCAAGACGCAGCCCCATGTCACGAATTCAACCAAGAATGTGACTCAGCCCGCGAAAGAGTCAGGACTCCGAGCTACTTCTCGCGACAACGCGTGATGAAGAGCGTTTTTTGTGGCTTTACATCTCGACATGGCCCGTAACGCGTGTGGCGGGCAACTGGAATTGGTTGGTCATGAGCACCAGTCTGCGACTGACCGGCAACGTAACTAAAGGAGAACAACCATGAACTGTCCGAACTGCCAAGGTGAAATCGTCCCCGATTCCTACTTTTGCCAATGGTGCAACGAGTTCCTCGCCAAGCCCGCTTCGGGCACGAAGGCGAATCTGTTTAGGAGATGGGTGGCGCTGGCGATCGATCCTTTCGTTGCCATTGCGAGTGTGTTTCTTGGCTGGGGAATAGTCGGTGCGGCGCTTGTTGGCGTATCAGAGTCGCTCATGGTGGTAGCTGTAATCGTCTTCACTTTGGCGTACGTTGTATGGTTCTTGAGCCTGTTGCGAAGCGGCCAAACGCCAGGAAAGAGGTTGCTCGGACTGCGCGTTGTCAACCAGCAGACTGGACAAATACCCGGGTTTGGCAAGATGTTTCTTCGGGAAGTGGTAGGCCGCTTTGTAAGCGGTTTGTTCTTGGGCCTCGGCTACTTCTGGGCCATCTTTGACAAGAACGCGCAGGCCTGGCATGACAAGCTGGCGGGAACGGTCGTCGTCAAGGGTGGTTGATTCGAGGCGTCGGGACCATCGTCGGCGGCGTGAAAAGGAACTGATCACGGCTGGGCTCTACCAGACCCAGCCGTGATCGCGAATCTTGAAACAGAAGATTGGTTTTACTCAGGTCCAACGAAACAATTCAGGAAGAGTGCGAAATCTGCAAGGTCAATCATATTGTTGCACGCTAAATCGAAGGCTGCGCAATTTGGCCATAGGTTCGATTCGAGACATGCCTGGTAAGCTGCAAAATCGGTGAGGTCGCTCATCATCGAACACTGTCCAGAGGTCGTCCGAAGTATTGAAATCGGAAGGGCCAGATTCCCGTTGTTGATCAGCGTTGCCGTTGCGGCCGGCTGGATCGGCGGCGACATCGACCACGTGACATTCGCCGGAATGCGGGCTAGTGTCGCGACTGAGAAAAGCGGTCTATTCTCACCAAATGGCGCCACATTGAACTCATGGTTATCAAGCAATCGGGGAACGGAGAATCCGGCGACGAACAAATCACCATTGTTCGGATTCTCGCTGATTGAAGTGATCGCGGAGCTACAACCCTCCGTCGGAGCATATGAATTCTCGCAAGGCGGAGGGGCAATGTCGACAACTCCCTTAAACACCGGCGTGCCCGAAACATCGAATCGGAAGATGCGCGTCGGGGCATCGGCCGTCTGGCCGGAGCCGGATGCGAGATAGACGTATGATTCTGCGCTCGAGCGCGAAGCTGTCAGTGCGACGGGCGCTTCGTGCGGTAAATCTTCGGGAAGTATTGCTTTGAGATCGTCGATTTCCTCGAATGTCTTATCGTTGGCGAGCAACCCTGTTGATTCATCAAATACGATCAACCAATCATTGTCATTGTATTCCTGGGCGCTTGTGACGATTACGCGCGATCCATCGCCGCTTACTTCAATCTCACGAATCCGTCTGCGATCAGTTTCGGGCGTCATTCCACAGGCTGCGGGAGTCGAGACAAGTTGATAGAGCGTTTCAACTACGTACTGGCAGTCGCTATCGCAGTTCGGGTTCAAAAGTCTCAACTTTGCTGCCGCCTTCTGGGCGACGCCCTCTATCTCGTCTATCCACGTTGCCACCAGCACGGGGGCCACGTAAACAATCTGGGGATCCGTCGGATGAAATGCGGCGTCAGTGATTGGCGCGAACACGGGTTGCGAGCTGTTGCAGCTCCGGCCCGCGTCGGTGCCGACATGAACGACATTGTTACCAAAAACTTGATGCCCCGATGGGGCGACACGAACGCCGTCACGCAATCGGATTATCCCCTCCGATGAGTGAATTTGGTAAACCTCGCCCATCGCGTTTTGCACGAGTCGGCCATTACCCTTCGAACGTCCGCTTGATGGGCATTGGGCAGGAGCAAGGATCGTGCCATCGTCGCTTATCAGATAGAGTGCATCTGCGGCGCTATTCCCCGGTTCGTTAGTCTTGCCGGCAACGACTAATGTATCACGCGGCAAAGCAATGGCCGGTGGTTCTGAAGGCCCCATCGAGGGCAGTGCAATATTGCAGGCATGCGAAAACAACATTTGATTATCCAGCAAAGCGTCCCAATTTAGGAGGTCGCCGATATCCACGTATCCGTCCGATCCGAATACGCTATCGATGCATCCGAAGTCACCGTCGACATTGTTCGATCCTGCGCTAGACCCATACGACCCTAGTACGAGCAGGTAGTCCTCTGATCCCACGCTATCCTCAGGAGTCAGGTTCCCGCATTGCGATATGCATTCGATCTGTGGATCCCACTTATCAATCCAAATCTGGGCGTTCGCCCCGCGAAGTTCGAGTTCGACATAAGTGCCACGGTGGAAGTTGAGATCGCCGCGGGGAAATACACCGTGAAACGTGGCCATCTGATCGCTGCCGATCGAACCGCTCCTGCCCTCTCGCGGTGGATAGACGCGTGCGACTTCGACGAGATGTTCACTTGCATCAGGATCATCACTAAGATAGACGATCAACTCAGCAAGTCCGGTGTCGGCGTTACTGCCAAAAAGGTACTCAAACTCAATTGTAATTTCGTCTTCACCTGCGCGAGCGAATGCACCCTTGGCGGCGACGGAACTGGCATTCAGCGTTCGCATGTCCATCACTCCGTTGTTGGGCTGTACGTCGTCGCGCCTTTCGATACGCCCTTCAAGCGGATTTTCTGAATCTGGCTGCTCGTCACTTGGGTCTCTAAGACGCTTGCGGATTCGTACCACAAATTCCGTATCATTTTCCATCGCAATTTCTATGAGCGAGAAACCGAGCAATGGAATATCAACGATCTCCCCGCCTTCATCAACAAGTTCTTGGTAATAGAGCCGTTGTAACGCAGTATTCAAGGTTGCCCCCGGACGTAATATCAACTCCTTAACGTACATCGCCTCAGGTAAGTCGCATTCAGGATGTTCACGATCAGTGAGTGGCGTGAAATCGAAGCCCTGGCGGTTAGTTAAGCTGACCTTCGCCCCCGTTTTGACCTCAAGCTTTTGCAAGACCCAGGTATCATCATAACCGTTGCTCTCTGCAAGCTGGTACGCACCTGAAGCACCATTGCCAATCGAATTGTCAATGTCGCACGTGCGCAACTCAAGAAGCTCACCCTGAGTACTTGATACTCCTTGAGTGATGTCTACTTCAATATGATTGCCCTCGATTGTGGGTCGCAAATCGACCGATGGATCAGGGTCAAGATCGAGGAAGCGATCACCCTGCGACTTGATTCGATTACACTTTATATGCGCGTTGCCTGACACGAAAAACTCGCCTCCGAAGCCGGGGCTGCTTTCCACAAGACTAATGTCGTTGTTGATAATTCCGGAGAAGCCCTGAATCGCCGTCGACCTCACCAGGACGTTAGCATTCTGAATTGTAGCGTCGTGCACGAGTAAGCCGCCCTCCACAGTAATGGATCCCCATTCATCACCACTAAGTGGATCAGTACACTCGCCAACCGTATCGCTTAGATCGATGGTCGCGTTACGCACTTTTAAGATTGCGCCGGGGAAAATCCATATCGAGCCACCTCCATTGACATCACAAGCCAGCGTCGATGGAGGTGCAAATCCCCAGTCCCCTGCCTCCCAGTAGTCGATTTCTACCCACAGTTGAGCAGTTGTTTGCAAGCGAATATCGCCAGGTCCTTCAATCTTGCTCGATTGAAGCGAAAGGATGGTGTCCCTAATGATCAAATCACCGACATTCTCAACCAAAGTATGTGAGATGGTAGCTCCAAACGGACCTGCAATACCGTTTTGCTGAGTGATCGTTACACTGTTCAATCGAAGGGACGTGTAATACGTAGACATCCGGGTTGCTTGCGATTCACCAGCAGCTTGCTCCAAGAAACAATCAGCCAGTCCAATACGCGATTCTTCCAACCGTATGCCCCCGCAACAATCTGCTGTACCACCTCGAACTGTAAACCCTTCCAACGTAAATATTGCGTTCTTGTTCTCTTCGACCGCAATGACCCTACCCAGAAGCTCACAATCTATGACAGTACTAGCGTTATCGTCCGCTGCCCGCACCACAATATTCCGATTTCCAAATCGCAGTTCCTTGTTTCCCACGCCAACGTAAGTGCCAGCCCTGACAGTCCGTTGAAAAACCCTGCTTTTCACGCGGCGGATCGATTGAACATGGGAAC
>CAZBRD010000039.1:0-8396 GCA_964494205.1 uncultured Phycisphaeraceae bacterium
GTGACCACCGGGTCGACCATCTCGGCGCACGCGCGGCGCAAGTTCAACGACGCGCGGACTAACATTTGAGGTGGTATCATCCGTGGGGGCAGTTCATTGCGCTCGAGGTGCCGAGAAACCAGTTGCAAACAGAGAGCGCGACAACTTCTTGAATGGTGCGCAACGTCGCGTCATTGGCGGAGTTACGGCGGTCATCGCGAGATGTGAATTTTGAGCGGTCAGTAAACAAAAAAGCCGTCGAATCTCTTCGACGGTTACGTTACCTCCCCGAGTGTAACAGTTTACAAACGTTGGCTACCCCCACCAATAGCAGGCCTTCAGCTGTCAGTGTGTTAACCGCGCGAGCGTAAGAAAGAAGTGCGCGGCGCAAAACAGAAATACAACGTCCAGCTTGGAGAACCGCCCCCTGTCGAGCCTGAAACGTGTAGAGTTTGTGGAACTGTCAAATTGGACCCGTGGCATTATTTCTACTTGGTTCGTGGATTGGCCTTCCTCACGCTTGAACTGATATGCAGTACAAACCTAGGCCATCACGGGCACAAATGGTCTTGGTAGAGTACGTAGCGGTACATCGACCGACGCGGCGCGCGGTGGTTTCGGTAAGTACGGCGTCGGAATTTGTTCGACGGCCCAGTTGATTTCGAAACCTGTTGCGGCGTCCACCATGGGGATGCGCGCTCGTTGAAGCCCTTCGTAGTATTCGATCGGTCCCTTCTTGAGTCTCTTCGCCCATCGCCAAAGCTTGGGAGCGGTCATCAGGATGCCGATTTGGCCAATGACCTGAAACATCAGCCGTCGAGGCCCCAGGGGCCACTTACGCACCGTTCGCAGCGATCGCCACAAGTTTCGCGGGTTGTAAAACGTCGCATACGCTTTCAACACGTTGATCTGTCGTTCCCACGGCGTGCTGTGCTTGGATGCGAGAACATGATTGCCATCCATGAACGCCTGAGGGATCGATTCGCCGCCGACCCGCTGATACATAACGCGGGCGTTTACCGCGTCTTCGATGTCCCGCGTCCCGATGGCCGGTCCGAGGTAAGTGCATTGGTACGAAATCGCGCCAGCGTCGAAGAGGAACTTCGCCTGATCGATCAAACCAGTCAGGCCGCCGTCCTTCGATCGCAATGGCTGTTGGTCGTTGTGGATCATCATGGCCATCGGTTCAATGCCGTGTGAAAGCAACTCGGCGAAGAGCGAGGCTGTCTTGCTTTCGTTCTGGCCCTTATTCACGAGTTCAGCGGTAATGTCCTCGATGCCGAACCAGATGGCCTGCAATCCACCTTTGCGGCAAAGCGGCAGCAAGTCGCGGTTCTTGAACACGTCAAACTCGGTGGCCTCGGTGCAGAAACGAATGCGCTCGCCGAGGGGTTGCCCGTTGACTGTTGTCTTGGCCAACTCGGTCATCAGCTCGATGACGGTCTCGCGCGAATTGAAGAAGTTGTCATCGGTACCGAAAATCGTCTCGATCCCAAAGTTCTCATGAATGTGCTTGATTTCCGCAGCCATGCGCTTGGGACTCTTGTTTCGCCATGTTCGCTGGTTCACCGCCGGAATCGGGCAGAACGAACAGTTGAACTTGCAACCGTGCGTGGCAATAATCGAACCGATTTCCGAAAGCTTGCCGACCTTTTTCGGCGGATAGGGTGCAGCCGAGAGAGTGCGTCGACGGTGCGGCGGTTCAATCTTCCTGAACCCCGCATCGGGCATAGGCAATTCATCGAGGTCGCGAAGCAATCGCTGGATACCCGTATTAATCGCCCTGGGTTTTTCTGGATTCCAATCTCCCGGCAGATACACCAACCCTGGAATGGAGTTCAGTGAGCCGTTCCTTCGCAGTCTATCAAAAGCCAATCGCGGGTGTTCGTCACGCGCGCGTTCCGCAAGCGTTGCACGCAGCAGATCGAGCAACACATACAATTCACCAGTCGAAGCACAATCAGCGCCTATGTTTGGTTGCGGGCCGAGGTCAAAGAAATCGGTCGGCTCATAGATCGCCTTCGGTCCGCCCGCGAAAATGAGCGGTCGACGATCGCCAAGCGCATGGGCATCGCGAATCAAGTCAAAGGCGGCATCGCCATGAACCTGCATGGCCGAGACAAGCAAAATGTCCAGCGGCTTACCGTTGAGTTGGGCGAGGCTCGGCGAGAAATGAGGCGTCCATTGTTGCAAGACGATGCGAATGTGCTTGAAGCCGCTCTCGTGAAGCCCATCGGCAAGCGTGCGTACCGAACACGGCGCCATTCGCTTGTCGGCGTACCAGTAGGGCAACATGCGCGTCCGAAAGTCAAACGCGTACACGATGCCAATGCGCAGCTCGTGAGCGTGGGACAGGGCGCGAAGATCTTCCATCACCCGCGTGACAGCACCCTCAGGCAGATAAACGTCCTCCGGTTGACGTTTTGGCAGTTCCATCTCCATATCCTTCCTGGTAGGAGTCAATCAGCCACATAGCTCAATGAGGCCAGCGGTTGTGGACGATTCCGACCCTCAGATGCTGAATTCGATGTTCAAACCCCACTCTGTCGAATCGAACGGACTTCAAGCCGTGGTTTCAGCGGATGGACAGGATAACAGCTTTATGAGGATCACACCAAGCGCACTCGTAATGACCTGTTCCTAACCTGGCTCAAAAGATGCGCAAAGCTCGCGGTGCGAAAACGCAATTCGGAGGTCTGGAGTCGATTGCCTGTTATGCGGCCAAGGAGCATAATCGACCCTCGCTTCCAATTTGGACCTTTTTCGGTTGAGAACGGCAGCTCGGTTGCTGTGAGGATTATGGATGCAGATGTTCTTATCAATCTGGATCGCACTGGCAGGCATGGTCGGCGCGGTCTGGCTCATCCGACTCGTAGTGATCAGCGTTGCCAAAAATCGACGACCGATTCTATCGTCGCGGTCGTACGAGGGTCCGGTGGCTGCGCCGCCGCGGGTTTCGGTTGTTGTGGCCGCCAAGGATGAGGAAGACAACATCGAGACCTGCGTTCGTACCTGGATGAATCAGGATTACCCGAATTACGAATTGATAGTGATCGACGACCGAAGCCAAGACAGGACACCGCAGATCCTTTCCCAACTCAAGACTGAGTTTCCCGAACATCTGATAGTGCAAACGGTGACCCAATTGCGCGACGGGTGGTTTGGCAAAAACAACGCGATGCGCGAAGGAGTAACCTTGGCCAGTGGCGAGTGGCTGCTCTTCTCCGATGCCGACTGTCGGCAGACGTCGCCTCGCACCATTTCGGTGGCCATCCATGACGTCGTCGCCCGAAAGACCGATTTCTTAAGCATCATTCCGGTATTGGATACCCACGAAGTGTGGGAGCGGATCATTCAGCCGGTGTGCGCTCTCATTCTGATCCTCTGGTTCCTTCCATCACGCGTAAACAACCCGCAAACGAAGACGGCGTATGCCAATGGACAATTTATGCTGATTAGCCGCCAATCTTATAAGGCGATCGGTGGACACGAGCGCGTGCGGACGCAACTGAACGAGGACATTCTGTTGGCCCGGCATGCAAAGGCTGAGGGTTGGCAACTTCGCGTCGTGGAAAACGCTGATCTGTATCGAACGCGCATGTACCGGACGCTGGGAGAGGCATGGCGCGGCTGGTCGAGAATTTACGCCGGTTCACTGGGGACAGTACATCGTGTGGCTTTGGCAATGGCGGTACTTTTCATCCTGAGCCTTCTGCCATGGGCGAGCCTGGCTGGAGCCGTGATTTCGACTTTTTTGAGTAGTGGCCCGGCTGCCGACGCCTGTCGAACCGCAGCCTGGTCTTGGTTGATAGTAGTTGTGCTTCAGCAAATGACATTGTGGCGCGTGTATGGTTTCCTTCAGATACCGCGGTTGTGGTCACTCACGTACGCAGGTGGTGCGCTTGTGGCGTTGGGAATGCTCGGCAACGCCGTTCTTAAGACGATTGGCCTGTCGTCTACGACGTGGCGCGGAACCAAATATCACGGCGCACGAGTGATCGGCGAGTCCGTCGCCTGACGCCCACCCTAGGCGGCTGGTAGCGCACAAAGAGATGAAATGGGGCCCATCGGGCGCGTCTTGCGCTTGGGGTGACAACAAAGATCCTGCGAGCTGAGAGCGCGGCCTGTCGTATGATGCGTCGCAACCAGGCGTCGTTTTGAGAGGTGCGACAGCGAACTTAAAATGTGAATTTCGAGCCGTCTGTAAACAAGAAAGCCGCCGAATTTTTTCGACGGTGACGTTTCCTCCCCGAGTGTAACCGAATGCGAAACTTCTCTCGAATCCGAAGCCCATTACGATAGTTGCCTTTCGGTACCTATCATAGTGCCAAAGACCCTCCGATATGTCTTTCACAGTCCATTCTGACTACGTACGCACAATCGTTTCGTCGACAAGTCGTCTTGTAATTTTGTGGGGCCGCCGCATTCGGAATGGTCGACTACGGCGGCGTCTTCAAAAGTCAACTCTCGTTCCGTCCGTCAAGGGCAAATAGTCTGTCCCGAAAACGCTCCTAACACGGATAAGATATCATCCAGGTTGATGATTCCATCGCCTCCGCATGGGGCAATGTCTGCGTTCTCCAATCCGCCTGCGCACGTATAGTTACCGCTGAAAGCATCCAACATACAAAGAATGTCGTCGATATCGATTGAGCTGTCGCTGTTGATATCACCCGTCGCAGCCGGTGCCGCACTATCTCGATAGTCAAACCCCGAGCTGGACGAAAAGACAGCCGTATCCACGGGATGACCCTGCGCATCGCGAAGATTTTGAATGCCACCCCAGTAACTTGAGTTGCCCAGGTCAATCACAGCATCCAATGTACCGCCAACTGACGCGGCCTGATTGTCGAATTGCACGTCTACTTGGAGGAACGAGTCCATAAAGATCGGCTCGCCATAGATGAACTCGATCGTCACCATCTGCTGGTATGTATTGAGTGGGTCACCAAAGTAATCGAGAGTCGTCTCACCAATACTCTTGTACCACTCCCCAGCATAGTAACCTGACTGAATTGTGCTCCCATTTGGATCAGTCACTCCATCGACTGAGATATTGATGACCGCGTGCCAGAATGCATCGAACTCCGTATCTGGAGATTGAGTGTATTCTTCGCTCAAATCTACATAGCCTGAACCGGCCACGTAGAGATTCACATCAAAGAAGCCATGGGTGCCGTTTAGATCGGGATCATCAAATTGGAAAACGTCCCAGTAGCGCGATGTGGCGAAGCCATATTCGAAGAACAGCGGATTGCTCGGGTTCGTACCTGCTAAATCCACGCGGGCTTTGTTTACGCCGAATCCGACATTAGCAAGGCCAGCAATGCGCCCATAGTTCGGGATCACTTGCTCACGGTCGATCGCTCCGACCGCCACTTCACCTTGCTCATATTGTTCAATGTAAACCGGCCCCAGCGACAGGTTCACGCCGTACTCCACCGAATGCTGAACCAATACACCGATTGAAATAGTTTCGTTTCGGCTCGAGTTGTCGTCATCCCAAACGGTGAGGGTGGCCACAAAACTACCTGAAGATGTGTAAGTAAATGATGGGTTTGGCTCATTGGAGGTGGTTCCCGCCGCGTCACCAAACGACCATTCATACGCCACGATCGCGCCGTCAGGGTCCATGGAACCAGCTGAGCTGAATTGCACGAGTAAGGGCGAGTACCCTGTCGTTGGAGTAGCGTCCGCCCGCGGGATAGGCGGCAGGTTGACGCCCGGAGCGTTGATAATCAGCTGGGTGGTACCCACACCGCCGCGCGCATCGTAGCAATTCAACGTGACTGTCTGCGGACCGGGTGTCTCAAAAGTGTGATAGGCCGTCGCGCCCCAGTATGAGCCTCCGTCGCTGAACAGCCACTCAATATTGCCAATCGCGCCGTCCGGATCGTATGAACCGGCCGCAAAAAACACGACATCAAACGGCACACTCCCGGCATAGGTGTCTGCGGTGGCGATAGCGACGGGAATCTGGTTAGGCTTGGTGGCGTTGATCCTCTGCGCTTGCATCGACTGCAATCCGTTACCATCGGTAACCTCTAACATAACGAGATACTCGCCGGGGATAGTAAACGTGTGTGTTGGGTTTGCGGAATTTGCCGTAAGCCCGTCTCCGAAATCCCAGTCGTAGAAGTTTCCGGTGGAACCTGTGGATGTAAAATTGACAACCAGTGGAACATCGCCCTCCGTCACATCAGCATTGATCACCGCAACTGCGCCGTTTGCCGGCAAGAACTCGTACGTGATCCGGTAGTTGGCAAATGTGTCGTCGTTAATCATCATCGCACCGGCAAGCATTGCCATACCGTTGGACGCACAAACAGTGGGGTCAGTCTCCGCGATCGGAGAGGCCGAGAAGACGAATCCCTGTGGATCGATTTTTGATCCGTTCGGGCTGACGCGCATAGCGAACAAATCACTACGTGCGTCGAGTTGATCCAGCGTCCAAAGGGCCAGCCGGTTCTTTTGGTCCTGATACACAACGATGAAGTTTGTGCCGTCCCAAGCGACCCGCGGACGATACTGGTTTCCCGACCACGGCGTGAGGTTCACCTGCGGCCCCACCGCGCCGGTCGCATCAATCACGTGGCAGAGCAAGTCATTCTCCACACCGCTGGTTAGCTCTTGCGATTGGACGAACAGCGCCTGCGTGCCGCTCGATGCGAGCCCGACTTCAAAGATGCCATTTCCACCAGCAGTCGAGAATGGACCGTGAATTAAGAACTCTGCCGTCGGCGCGCCACTCGATGGAACAAACGCCCCCATGCTGCCGCTGTACGGGCTGTCATGAGAGACATTGCTATGCCATGCAACAAACCATCGATCACCCAGCACTACGGCAACCGGGGCGTTTCGCACATATGAATTTCCCAGCACCAGCGGGCTAGCGTCAAGTACGACTCCTGCACCGCTCACCCGCGCAAAGGCCGGAAAAATGTATTGCACATTGGTTCCGACTTTACGACCGGTGACAAGAAAATCGCTGCCTAAGGCGGCCACATCCGGCGCTCCCAGGCACCCGCTCATCACCATGAACGGCGATGCGTCCACTTTGGCGCCATTAGGCGCAAGCCGCTGTGCTACGACGCCCGGTGCAGTTGCCCACGACACCAAGTACACTGAACCATTCCAGGCGACGCTCGGGGAACCAGGTCCATTTAGCAACGCACCCACCGCGAGTTCCACCGGCTCAACAGTTAGCGGATTGCCCGCAACATCAAGCGGCTGCGCAAGCACGCGAGTAAGCGTATCCGCATTGCTGCGATATACGAACATATATCCATCACCGCTCGTTGCGACGTCAGGCCGCAACTGCTGGGCCGCGCCCGTGGAAAGCGTCAGATTTGGGCCGGCCACGTTACTCGATGAAATTCTCGTAGCGACAATGTCGTGTTCTCCATATCCGCCATCTGTCGCCTCAGCCCAGACTAGATGCATAGTGCCATTCCCTGCGCCCGCAGTCGGTCCGGTTTGTACACCGGGTATCTGCACACTGCCCGGATCCATTGCGATTCCGGCAGTGTCAACGCGTGTCACATACGTAGCGGCGAATTCACCCCACGTCACACGCCAATGTATCCCGTCCCACGCGACGGCGCTCGCTGCATCCGAATACGGCTGCTTCGTTCCAGAAAGATTGACGCCGTTACCGTCAAGCCTCACTCCCGCCGTGCTCACGCGCGACCCAACGACATGAACAGAGAAATCCGGCTCCTGACGGTTCCAAACTATGTAGAACCCGTCATCGTTTCCCGCCAAACCGCTGAGCGTGGCGACGAGCAACGATAGCGGAGCGGAATCAAGCTTGGTGAGATTGCTGTCAAAGCGAACCCCCTTGGTTTCATAGGATTCATTGAACGTTAGTAGGAACACGCCATTGGCAAAAGCGAGTTTCAGGTTCGAGCGCATGTAATACGTAGCTGCCACGAGAGTGCGATTCGGTGGATCAAGCACAGCCCCTGTTGGGGAGATTCGCACCCCAACGATGTCGCCACCAGTCGAAGTACCCTGATTAACGACTACCCAGTTGTTGCCGTCCGACGCAATCGTCCAGTAGCCGCTGCCCGAAGGCGTGAGGCCGTATAGTTTGATCGGTTGAGCGTCCAACACTTGACCGGTGGGAGATACGCGCACGGCCTCAAGCGAATCCTGGTAGTAGTATCCCGTACCACTCACATCAACGCTTTCGTAAACCACCAACCAGTTGGACCCATTCCACGCGACTTTCGGGTAACTCTGAATGGACCGATTGTCTACAATCGCGAGCGGAACATCATCAAGCACATTGCCCGATGCATCGATTCGAACGCCATAGATGTCGCGAGAGGTCTCGTACTCTGTCCACGAATAAGAGCCGTAGCAGCCCGTTGAAAAAGTCCTTGACGCCCACGGTATCATGAGGTTCGCGGAAG
>CAZBRD010000040.1:0-4516 GCA_964494205.1 uncultured Phycisphaeraceae bacterium
CGCAGCAAACAACGTCACTAACGCCTGGAACAACGTACTCGCGGTGACGGGGTGACGTTAAACTGAATTGATCCGACCTTTCGAAGGGCGTTCGAAGCGGTTTCGAATGCCCTTCGACACTTAATTCTCGCAGATCAACACCTACTTTTGCGCAAACGCTCGAACAAATTCACAATCGAAGTGCACCATACCTTGACGGACACATTAGACGTACGGTAGTTGTACGGTTCAGGACGAAATTGATTTCCTTACTAACTTTCGAAGGAGAGCAAGGATGCGAAACTTCGGCAAGCGAATTCTCGGCGCTCTCACCAGCAACCGTAAATCTCCCCCTGAGGCGTGTTATCTGCTCTTGCAATGGCTGGAGCAGCATGGCACCTCACGTGTACTCGATCTTCCGGCGAAGCTGCAATCGAAGGACGTCCTCCTGACCTGTGATCGTTATCAACTCGTGACCTTTGTTCGTCGCGAATATCTTGAGTGCTGGAGCGGTCGTCCGAGTCACCATGGTATAGACGGCAGTACGATACACTATGAAGATCACCGTCGTGGATGGTGGCAGACCAACGAATTCAGCGTAACCGACCCGAAAGGAATGACGTTGGATGAATACATGGAAGAGGACCGGCAGATCACTGAGGTAGAGAAGCACCTTCAGATTCAACTCTCATCCCAGGGGCAAGTTGAACTATCCGAATGGCGCTTGCGTAAGCACGGTCGCGAAAACACCACCGAAGCTAGAGCAGACGAAATGACATTAGCGCAAGCGGCGGTCTCATACGATATCCCTAAGTCGGCATGGACCAAGGCCGCGAAACTCCCCGTCGGCGAGTTTGGCCACCTCCCGACGCGAACCAGCGGTCGCAACCGATACGTGACCCATCGTCACGCCAAGCAATTCGCCGACATGTACGAAGCACGGCGCGAACAACGCAGGCAGCAACCGGGAAATCGTCTGGTTTCCACGTTCGAGTTTCTCCAAAGAAAAATCGGTCGCTGAACAATAGGCAACTACTTGAATTTTCAGCAATTACCAACGAGTCCAATTGTGTCCCCCGAGAAACTGAGTTTCTCGGTCAGTTAACGGCCAAATTTCTCCATAGATTCTTCCGCGTGCGCTGGGATCGTTGCGAACTGAGCCCACCCTACACCGCTGTAGGAGTCCGTAGACACATCGAATGGATTCGGTGTCGGACTTGGGGCAAGTTCGCAACAACGGCGCAGGAGAAGAGATCCATGGAAGGTACAGTTAGCGCCTATCAGTTACTTCACCCTTTAAGGCCCGACGAGTATGGCAGTCTCGAGGCCGACATCAAAGCGCGCGGCGTGTTGATTCCGGTGGAAGTGGACGAGGAAGGCAACATCCTTGACGGCCATCACCGCGCCGAGATCGCCAACCGGCTGGGTATTTCGTATGAGACTGTCGTGCGACGGTTCGAATCTGCGCAAGAGAAGACCGAACACGTACTCAAGGTAAACCTATGCCGTCGGCAACTCGACCCCGCGCAATGGGGATCGGCGTTTAAGAGGTTGCTTGAAGCGATGGGGATAAAGACCGGACGCGGAGCGCGCAATGATCAGACTTCCGCAACCATTGCGGAAGTGGCTGCGGAACTGGGCGTTTGCCCACGCACCGCCGAATACCGTTTGTCGCAGGCGAGGGCGCTTGAGGCACTACCCGATGAAGAAAAGTCACAGGTCGTGTCGGGAACGATCACATTGCCACAAGCGCGACGCGCGAGCAAGGAACGACAACGCGAACAACTGCGCGAGAGGAACCGTGAACTGATCGAGCAGGCACCTTCGGTGGATGAGGCACTACAGTCGGCCAAGTTCTCCACCATCGTGATCGATCCACCCTGGCGGTTGGATGAAGAAGGTGACGGTGAGCATGACCAGCCGGGCTGGTCGGCACCGCCGTACGCCACGATGCGGCTGGAGCAATTGACCGCACTACCAATTGGTCGCTACGCCGATCGCGATTGCCATTTATACCTTTGGGCCACGAATCGAAGCTTGTTCAAGGGTCAGGTTCTGCTCGACGCATGGGGATTTCGCCACGTGACTTGTTTGACCTGGTGCAAACCGTCCTTTGGTTTGGGGAGTTACTTTCGGGGGCAGACCGAACATGTTTTGTTTGCCGTCAAAGGCAGCCAGCCGCTCAAGCGCCGTGACGTGGGTACATGGTTCGCGGCGCCGCGCGGTCCCCTTGGCCACAGCAGCAAACCGGTGGAGTTCTACGAATTAGTTGAATCTTGCTCGCCCGGTCCCTACCTCGAACTCTTCGCTCGCCAACCGCGCGACGGCTGGGTCAGCTGGGGCGCAGAATTGAACAAGATGGACAATAACCAAGACGGTAAGTGGAACTGACGCAGTCAGGACACCTTGTGCGAGGGTCGTTTGTCCTTCGCGGGTGATAAACCATTGGCCAACAGGCGGTTCATCGTCTCTGCGGCAGCCAGCTCGTTGGCGTCGGTCACTCGGTTGTAGAATTGCAGGGTGACCGACACATCGGAGTGACCGAGCAGTTTGGCCAGCGTCCGAGGGGGCGTACCGGCGTCGGCGTGGTTCTGGGCGTAGCTCTTGCGAAACGTATGTAACGTAAAGGCTGCACTCAGCTCCACGCCGGCGCCGCGTAAATATCCTTTGGTGTCGCGCAGAAGATTATTGAGCATGTCGCGGTTCAGCCAGGGTCGATGCTTCGGCTCCCGACCCCACGGTTCGCCCGCGCGACAGAGTTGCCAGTAGCCCTGAATGGTCGTGAAGCGTTCCGGAGTCAACGCGATGAACCCGCCTGATTTTTGGGCTAATTCCATCGCGTTTCTGAGATCCACCAATGCGGCGTCGGGAATTGGAATCATGCGATCCTTGCCATTCACCGTCTGGCCATCGGCTTTCACGGTGAAGGGTGGCAGGTCGTTCGTCGCCGCTCGATTAGCAATAAGCACGCGCTTGCGCACTAAGTCGATGCGATCAACGGTCAGATTGTAAACTTCCCCTGGTCGTAGGCCGCAACCATACATCAGCCAGTAGGCCGCACGACGCTGTGGTCGCCGAACCTGTGCCAACATGCGCTGAAATTCTTCTGGCGTGAGATGATGCCAACCACGTGATCGACCGCGTATGCGCAGGACCGGTGCCGACGAGTAAGGCGAGGCAACAAACGGGTTGTCGGTGCGATACCCCCACTCGACGGCCGCACCGAAGATCACGCGGCAGTGCTTACGATGGTGGTAGATCGACCAGCTGGACAAGTCTCCGCCTTTTCCACGTACACGCTTGCGGCTGGCCAAAAAGGATTCAGCTTGCCGTTGATCGACGTCATTGATGTCGCGATCCTCGCCGAAGAACGCATGCAGTTGTGAGATGGTGTTTCGGTAACTCTCACGCGTCGCGTAGCTGCGAGTATTGATGCGCGCAGCGGTTACTTCGTCCACCAGTTGCCGTAGCGTCACAACCGACGTTGGTTCTGCCGCTGACTGCGGACTATCAAACGTAACCGCCCCACTCAGTTCGGCCTGTTTTACCGTCTGAAACGCCTTGGCTTCGCGCTGGTAACGAAACAACCGTCCCATGCGTTTGGGTTTGTTGGCCCCATCGATTGTTTCGAACCACCGCACGACCCACGGACTGGACCGCCCCGGCTCGTGATGCAGAGTGACCAACGTGTTTTTGACTATGGTGTTCATCGCAACCTCCATCGCCGTGCTAATCGCCCCCTCGGCTCATGCACGGCCTATCCGGCGACGACGATGGATCGAAAGGGGGATCAGATCAAGTTGGCGTGCGAAGGAGTGTCACGTTATGGCACCAACCCGCCGAGATTTGGGCGAAACAAGCGTCTCGCACTTTCACGTGATTGTACGTGATGCGATTTGTTCGCCTAGAACCGCCTCGCGCCATCAACGCGAAGGGATATATACAAACAATTCACAGCAACGAATTCGAAATGGTTGACACTTTTCTGACACTCGCAAGAGTTTCAGAATGTGAGAAGATCTGCGACAGCGCCATAACTATTGACGTAATAATAGTTTACAAAATCGGGGCGACAGGATTCGAACCTGCGACTTCCTGCTCCCAAAGGAAACGCCCTTTTCTGCAGAATCAGTTTTGTTGTAAGTCGCGTCGCGTCAACGAGATATAAACGAATTTCACTTTTTCGCGTTCTGCGCTGCGCAGAACGGCCTTGTAGGGCGAGTGATGTTGCTCGCTCCTAAAGAAACGCGCAGAACACGAAGTATCGCGTTGAGTGTCACGATGTGGCACTCTGCGCGGCGCGGGCGTTTCATTCGCAGACAAACGCCCGCAACGCGACGTCAACGCGATTTCCGTTGGTGTGTATCATCAAAGCACCGGGGGGCGCCTGAACAACGCGCCTTGCGTTGCCGTTTCCAATGTCGTCATCAACTCCTTGATTCGAACTACGCCACGAAAATGGAAAGGCTTTACTGCCTTTTGATACGCATCCCATTATTTACTAGCGCTTTCGATATAGGGTGCGGCGCAGACGGTT
>CAZBRD010000041.1:0-2978 GCA_964494205.1 uncultured Phycisphaeraceae bacterium
GAATTAAGGTCGCGTCTCGCGGGCCCGTGCTTTTCAATACTTGTCTGGTTCTTCAGCCACCCAAAGCGATGCCCCACAGGAACCCGCGAGAAGACCCGCTCTTGCGAGTAGGTTCGCATCCATTGGGGCAAATCACCGATTCTGTCGCGCGCGAGCGTTGCCACGAGGCCCCAATTTCTGGCACATCGTTTGCTGTGTTGGCTGGCAGGAAGTAATCCGCCGTGGTGTGGGAAGATTCGTTGGGCTGCGATCGTTGCAATCGACCGGCTTGGGCGCGTGGGATTTTCTCCTCGAACAAAGGGTTGGCGCGACGGCGTTCTCAAGAATCGCTGGCAGCATTCTAACCAAGAGACCTCCTGTGCTTCAAAAGGGGACTATCGATGAAGATCAAGCGTATTGGGTATTTTTGTCTATTTCTTGCTTGTTCAGTATTAAGCGTGCGCGCTCAGTCGCCCACAATAACGGAGCTTGGTCTGCTTCCCGGTGACCTCCTTGTGGCACCGGCCACCAACAGCCAGCTGGATCACGCAGTCGCAAGAGGCGGCGACCAGTACCTCGTAGTCTGGAGCGACTTTCGCGCGCGCAGTGCCGGAAGCCAGAGCATTCAAAGCGACGGCGACGTTTTCGGTACACGCATCGACGCGCAGGGCCAGCCAATCGATGCGGTGCCGTTTCTGATTGCTGGTGGAATGGGCTTACAACAGCGCCCGTTGGTCGCATGGAATGGTGCGTCATGGTTGGTGGCTTTCTCGTCGCAGGATCCAGTCGGCGGGTATTTTGATTACCAGTTGCGGGCGGTTCGTGTCTCCACAGGCGGGCAGATTCTCGATCAAACCCCCATACTGTTTCCGCCCACCGAGTTCACTCCAAACGACATCGGTCTTCAGGTGGTCGGCCAGAACGGACAGTGGATCATCACCCGTTGTATCTATCACGACGATGGTTACGGTACGTTCCTCGCCGGTCAGCGCATCGACAATAATGGAACGCTGCTCGACACTTCGCCCGTCATGCTCATGGATTGGGTATACGGCGGAACGCGTGCCTTGTCCGCCTCCGGCGAGTACCTCGTGGCTGGTCCGGATTGGAATAACAGCTTCACCGTCAAGGCGCGGCGCATCGGGTTGAACCTCCAGCCGATCGGCGACGCGTTTAACGTGCCCAGCCTGAACATCGCCACCAATGGTAGCGAGTATTACCTCACGTGGGTTGCGGATTTTGTAAATCTGGTCGGTTCGCGGATGACGCTCGATGGCACGCTGCTGACGCCGAACGGCACGATCATCGTGTCGGATTTTTCTCAGTACAATCACTCGACGCTGGCGCATGACGGCGTGAACTGGTGGTACGAATGGGGTGTGTCTGACATTCTCCGCACGGTGCGAATCGATGCCGATGGTACGGTGATGGACCCCAACGGCGGCGTGCCGTTGCCCATTTTCATCGGCGGCAACGTTAACACGGCCTACAACCCGATACTGCTGCCGCGAGATGGCGGAGGCGTGCATTTGTTCTGGTACGACTTGCGGGTGGCGCTCGGTTACGACACCAACGTGTTCATGCTACCAATCAGCGCCGACAACGTCCCCGGCACCGAACGATGCGTGTCGACCGGATCGACCAACCAGCGCGACCCCGATCTGTCGATCGGTCCGGACAACACCTCGGCCATCGCTTTTGTCAGCGAATTGGCCAACGATGATCGCGTCCTCGTTCATCTTCTCGACGGCGCGGGCCTTCCCATTTCGGCGGAACCAATTGAGGTGTACCGCGGCCCAACGGTCGGCAAAACGGGCATCGCCTTTAACGGCTCAATGTTTCTGATCACGTTTGATGTCGGCACAAGCGGGCAATTGCCCACGCAGATTCTGGCGCGACGGATAAACGTCGAAGGCGCGTTTATCGATGTTGAACCTTTCGTGGTGATGTCCGGGTCTTCGCCCGATGTGGAGGCACTGGGGCAGAACTTCCTGATCGCGGGCACGCGCTATGGAACCAATCCGCAGGTCATCAGCATGTGGGGCATGCGCATCGACGGATCCACGGGGGCGCGACTCGATGGAACAGCGGGAATCTTCCTGGGCGGAGGGTACGTGAGCGGCTGGCCGCGCGTGCGAACCGATGGCAACGAGTGGTTCGCGGTCGCGCACTCCATGTGGACTCACGATTCGAGCCAGGGCGACGCCATCATGGCCCGCGTTCCGCCGGTGGGACCGCCGATCCAGGCTGTGAACCCGACCCCGTTTTCGGGTGGCTCCGGAGATCTCGACATCGCTTTCTCCGGCAAAAAGTATCTTCTCGTGTGGCGCATGAACTCGCTGGCCAACGCCAACAACTACATCGCCGGTCGAATCATGAATGCCGACGGATCGTTCCCGCCCGGATACTTCACGATCGCCGAAGCTCCGGGGCGGCAACTTCGCCCGACCGTCGATTGGGACGGCGAATCTTTCATTGTTGCCTGGGAGGACCAGCGCAATCAGGCGTCCTTTTTCGATGCGAGAACCGACATTTATGGCGTCCGCGTGTCTGAAGTCGGCACGTTGATCGACTCCGTCGCATTTCCTATCACCAACACCGCGCCGGGAAACACGGGCACCGCGCTGTCGTGCAAGCCGAATGGTGTCACACTCGTGGCCTCCGCTCGATTCACAACGACTGCGCCCTTCGATACGTATCGCATCGGACTCGCGGCCGTCGGCGTCGTTCCTGCCGATATTGATGCCGATGGCGATGTGGACTTGATCGACTACGCCGCGGTTTACGTATGCATGGACGGACCGTCTGCAATCGTAGACACGGAGTGTGCTCCTTCCGATCTTGACGGCGATGACGATGTGGACATGCGCGATTTTGTGATTCTTCAGACGACATTCACTGAACCGTAAGGGGCTTGGGTTTCGATTTCGCAAGAATCTCACTCGTGACCACCGGGTCGACCATCTCGGCGCACGCGCGGCGCAAGTTCAACGACGCGC
>CAZBRD010000042.1:0-2694 GCA_964494205.1 uncultured Phycisphaeraceae bacterium
CAGAACAGGGCCAGACAGTACGATCCTCAGGCAAGGAGGTTTAACCAGAGGGATCATATTGGTTGGTTTGCTGACGGTCCGAACGCATACTTGGATGGACTGAATCTATACGCGTACGTTCGGATGTCACCATCAAATTTGTCTGACCCATCAGGATTGCTGTCAGGCATAATATACGATCGAGATCAGTCGGGATGGCGACACCTGGCTGAAAATGCAAATAATTACGACAGGCACAACGGATACACTGATGGTTGCTGTCCAATTAATGACGTACAAGGTGGTTTGAACAGACTAGATCACGGCGGCCACGGCAACTCATGTGGAGGAGCCTTGAACTGCGGCCCTCGCCAAATTCGCGCTGAGGATATCTGTCCGAAGATTAATCAAGGGGGTACGTTCAATATGCTCGGCTGCCAAGGCGCGGCAGATGCTGGAGAGTCTGGTAATCTTCAGCAATTAGGTTGTTCTAAAGCTTGTGACTCGAAGAGCATAACCGTGTGTGGTTGTACAGGTAACACACAAATAAGTGCAACGGGAACGGGTTGGTCGTGCAGCGGACAGTGGAAATGCACAAGATCAGGCGGAGGAGGTTGTCGAAGCATTGGGACCGGAGCTCCTCCCCAAGTGCCTGCAGGGTCCACTGGACCATAAAAACTTGATTTGTGATAGCTCGAACTGATGAAACGCATTCGAATATTGCAATGTGTGATAACTGGCTTCCTAACATGTGCCGTCTTATTACTGGGCGCTAATATAATGAGTTTTGGCTGGTGGGCTAGTTTTCGCGGCCGGCCCATTGCTAAGTTCGTCGTTACGGGCCACTTTACATCCGGGAAGGCTGGCCTGACAATCATACGCTTTGACAATGATGGAATTGCAGAAGAGTATGATTCATTCGCGAGAATCGTAAGCACGCAGTCGCAAGGTAGTTCCTTTCAAAGAGAGATCAGTATTTACCTAGCCGGCGTTAAGCAGTATTGGCTGGAGTTTCCCATTCATAAGCAGACGTCATTTGACGTTGATTTGTTGACCTACGGCGATCTTCAATCTGCGATCTTGAAGCGTTCATTTTCTTATCGAATGATAAGCTTGCAAGTCGGAGTATGGGCTATCGTACTCGTCATGGCGTTCGCAGGCCTCTTGACATTATACCTGCTTAATTGCGTTCGATTCGCTCTCATCCGAAAAACTGGGGACGTTAACAGCCCGTTGAAAAAGTCTTTGACGCCTGTGGCATAATGAGATTCGCGGGAGTTGGAATGTTGTGTGTGGTCACGGAGGATGAATGATGGCTCTGGGTCGGCGGAAGCGGGAGTCTCAGGAGCTGTGGGTTGCCACTTCGGATTTGCCGTCGTCGCCAGGTCATCCGTTTTATCGCAGGCTCAATCAGTTGCTGGCGGAATGCAAGTTCGACGCGTACGTCGAGGGCCTCTGCGAACCTTATTACGCAAAAGGCGTGGGTCGTCCGGGCATTCCGCCCGGTGTGTACTTCTGGATGTTGTTCATCGGGTACTTCGAGGGTCTGGAGTCGCAGCGGGCGATCGCGTGGCGTTGTCACGACAGCCGGTCGCTGCAGGAGTTTCTGGGGTATGCGATCACGGCGCCGACGCCGGATCACACCTCGCTGACCGTCATTTGCGATCGTCTGCCGACGGAGGCTCATGAGTAGGTGTTCTCCCGCGTGCTGCAGTTCGCCCCGGAGAAGGAGCTGCTCAAGGGCAAGACGGTGGCGGTGGATTCGACGTTCATCGAGGCGGACGCAGCGATGAAGTCGATCGTGCGTAAGGACGCCGGCGATGCGATCAACGCGGTACTCGCGGCCGCGCGGGGTCGAACCTCCGAAAACTCCTGCGGCGGCTCGCCGCTGCGCTGATGCGCCAGCGGGAGGGGCTGCACCAACACTTCTCGCTGCGCGTCGCCCGGCTGGAGTGGTTCCTGAATCTCCAACCCAAAACGCTCGCAGCCTAAACGCCGACGAAAAAGAGACTTTTTCAGGGACGACTAATTCTTGTACACCGTCCGACAGTCGAACCGGAGCCAACACTGGCTTTTCGCAAGCAGACACAGTTCTAATAGTCAGACTGCATTGCTGTCAAATGTGCCCGGCATTCGTATCAGTAAGGGCAGGGCTAGAGAATCATGGCGGCGATCTCATCGACTTCTGCGCTCGCTCCGCGTTTTCACGCCGAAATTCGGAAAGCGACAATGCGACAATGCTACCTGTGTTGGCCGCTGCCTTTGCGTTCTTTTTTTCAACGAGTTGCCATTCCCCGCTTCGGAAGTAGTTGTTCGGACCTTGACTCTCATCAACCCAGAAAGTCACCCACACCCGCTCTCCCGGTGGAATTAGCTTCTCCAGATAGTTCTCAGAGCCCTTTGAATCGATTTGTAAATCGAGCTCCGACGAGCCTTCTCTCCAAACTATCTTTGCTTTCACGGTAAACGGCGTTATTTCAGTACAGACTGGCATATCGCAGTTTACACGAAGTAGAGTTCCACGTTGGAGGTCCGGGGTTACATCCATCTGCGCGCGCTTGTCCATAGAGCTATAGTCGCCTCGGCAAGCAATAATGCCCATTAATACTACGGCCAAGTGCTCTTTGTAATGCAATTTATGGTTCATATCAGCAAACTCAACTTAGCAGTCCGTTGAAAAACCCTGCTTTTCACGCGGCGGATCGATTGAACATG